>CAVZYP010000001.1:0-580924 GCA_963779535.1 uncultured Thermoleophilia bacterium
GTTACCTACGCCCGGGCAAGTCCGCAACCGATGACGCCGGCGAGATCGCGGCGATCCAGGACATGCTCGCCAAGGGCGTCAAAGGCATCGCGATGCACACCGACCAGTGCGGCCGTGATCCCGGAGCTCAAGAAGGCGACGAAGGCCGGCGTAAAGGTTGTGCTCATGGACAATGACCTACCAACCTGGAAGGGCAAGACGTCGGTCGTCGCAACGAACAACCTGGTGGGCGGGAAGCTCGCAGGCAAGTGGCTCTCGACCAAGCTCAAGGCCGGAGACACGCTCGGGATACTCGAGGGAGTACCTGGGGTCCCGGCACTCGACGACCGCGTCACCGGAATGCTGGCAGGGCTCGGAACTCTGAAGTCGCAGATCAAGGTCGTCTCGAAGCTGGCGAGACTGACTGCGATCAGACGAAGGGCGCAGCAGCCGCGCAGACGATGCTCACGGCAAACCCGAAGCTGACCGCGATCTACTCGGCATGGCGGTCCGCCTGCGTTGGGTGCGATCCAGTCGATCAAGAACGCCGGGATCGACCCTGGCGGAATCATTCTGGTTGGGTTCGACGGGCTTCCGGATGAGGTGACGGCTGTGAAAGGTGGCACTGAAAGCGGCGCGGTCGCCCAACATCCCGTGAAGATAGGGTCGCTCGGCATCGCGACGCTTTACAACGCCGTCCTCGGCAAGAAGGTCCCGAAGAATGTCGATACCGGGACAGCGATCATCACCAAGGCAAACGCGAAGTAGGTCACGGACGACGGGGTCTGGGATCCGGCCCGGGCCCCGCCGTCCCTTCGTGCAGCGAGGAGGAGCAGCGATCGTCGACGCGCACCAACACTTCTGGAACCTGGTCCCCGCGCCACAAGCCTGGATGACCGAGGCCCACGACGCCATCGCGAGGACCTTCGAGCCGCGGGACCTAGAGCCGCTGCTCGAGGAGGCCGGGGTCGACACGACAATTCTCGTCCAAGGGGCGTGCTCCGACGACGACACCGATTATCTCTTCGAGTGTGCAGCCGAGGCTCCGTGGTCGGCGCCGTCGTCGCGTGGGTCGACCTCTCCGAACCGGCTCGAGCGAGGACGCGCTTGGAGGAGCTCGCCGGCAGGCCTGCCTTTCGCGGGATCCGGCACCTGATCCACAACGAGTCCGACCCGCACTGGAGCCTGCGGCCGGGAGTTCAGGCAGGCATTGGCCTCCTGGAACAGCGCAAGCTGATTCTCGAGCTTCCGGCAGAGTTCCCTCGTCACCTCGCGGATGTTCCCGAGCTCGCCAGGCGTTTTCCGGACCTGACGATCGTGATCGACCACCTCGCGAAACCTCCGATCGGCGCTGCCACGATGGCGGTCTGGGCCGACCAGCTCGCTGCCGCGGCCGCGGCGGCCAACGTCAACGCAAAGGTCTCCGGGCTGAACACCACGGTCGCACGAAGTGACTGGAGTCGCGAGGACTTCGAACCTGCGATCCGAATCGCGGTCGACGCGTTCGGCCCCGAGCGGCTCCTCTGGGGAAGTGACTGGCCCGTCGCCCTCCTCAACGGGACCTACGAGGCCGTCTGGCGTGAAACGCTTGCCGCCGTGGAGACCGTCACGCCGTACGATGCCGACGAGATCCTGGGCGCGAACGCGCGCCGGTTGTACCGCATCCACGGGAGAGCATCAATGAGCAGCAAGGAAGCAAACGGACGCGCGACCGATCAGGCGATCGCCAAGATCAAGGATCTGATCAGCTCCGGTGAGTTCACGGCCGGCGAGAAGCTGCCGAACGAGCGCGCCCTCACGCAGCGGTTTGGGCTCTCGCGCAGTTCCCTCCGCGAGGCTGTCGGGCGCTGGCGCTTGTCGGAGTGCTCGAGGCGAAGGTCGGAGACGGGACCTACGTCACGACCCTCGAGCCGGAGCTTCTACTCACCGGAATCGGGTTCGTCAGCGATCTGCTTGCAGGCTCATCGCTGCTCGAACTTCACCAGGTAAGGCGCATCCTCGAGCCGGAGGCAACCAGGCTTGCGACGCCCCGCCTGACAGATGATGACTTCACGAGCCTCGCCCAGTGCCTTGCGGACATCGACTCCGCCGAGACCACACAGGCGTTCATCGCTGCCGACACCGAGTTCCATCGCATTATCGTCTCGGCCTCGGGCAACGCCACGCTCGCCTCCCTGATCCAGAACTTGTCAGGTGGCACGTTGCGTGCGCGACTTTGGCACTCGCTCGTGGAGCGCGGCGCCGTCGAGGTGACCCGGGCCAGCCACCACACCATCTACAACGCGCTACTCGCCCGCGACGCCGACATGGCGAGTGCCGCCGACCTGATGCACCTAGGGGCTAGCGAGGAGTGGCTCCGCCGTCTCGTTGAACAGGAACGCGCAGTAGAGGTTGGGATGTCCAGCGTAGACTGAGCTGGCCGCCCGGTGCGCTGCAACCTCCGCCTCGCCCGAGGAGCCAAATCCGCCAACGGCCGAACAAATCGAATCCGTGTACTGGCTGTTGCCCCCAGGGCACAGGCTTGCACTTCTCTTTCTCGATTGGTCAGGCGCCCGCGTCTCATCCATCGACCAGACGCTCGTCGGCGATTACGACGAGGTGCGGCGACGCGTCAGGTTGCGTGCGAAAACGACGAAGACACGCAAGGCGCTGTGGATAGAACTGCACCCAGCGCTCTCGGCCGCTCTGCAGGAGAGCCTCGGACCGCGCGAGGATCGTAGTCCCGGTGCTCGCTTGTTCGCAGACAGCGGCGCCGATGCTTTGCGGACAGCGATCGCCAAGGCTTGCAAGGCCACGGGAGTTCCGCTCTTCAGCCCACACGACCTCCGTCACCGGCGTATCTCGCTTCTCCATCTGCGCGGTGTGCCTTGGGCGAGGATTTGGTGAATTCGTCGGCCAACGCAACTTGAGCATCACTGCCAACGTTTACACCCACGTGCTCGTCGACGAGACCGAGCTTGACTACCTCCTGATGCTCAGGTGACTCTCAGACCCCGCGATTCGCGCGAGCGAGTGCTGGGTCGGTGCCGGATGAGGGTGTGCTAAACCTCTGATTTGCAGGAAACTTCGAGCCCAGTACCGCCCACTCACAAAGGCCCCGCTAGCCCGGGGCTTTTGTGTCTCAATCATCACAGGCGGCACGTCTCCACCTAGCCGCCGCCGCGCTCCTCCCGTCCCGCGAACGCGTCGTAGTCAGGGATCACCATGGTGCTCGTTTGGCGAAAGGGGCGGCCCCTCTAACAGGGGCCGCCCTCGATCGGAGCTACGCGGCGGGGACGGTCCGATCGATGAATCTGGTCCCGCCGCTCACTGTCTCTTGACCCGCCGCCGAGCTATTGAGCGCGGCTCAGCTTTTCGAGCCCGGCTTGACCGTGGTCTTCTGGCCGTCGGTCTTCTGGCCGTCCTTGACCGTGCCCCGCCAGGAGCCTGTTTCGACCTGCCGTTTCTCGACCAAGTCGCGGAACCGCTCCAGGTCGCCCTGAATGCGCCGGCTGTCCAACCCGATCGCCGATCCCAGCTGCTCGCTCACACCTTCGGCCGTGTAGGTCATATGCAGCCGGATGCGCGTGCGGCCGGCATCCATGTCCTCGAAGCTGACAGTGCCGCGTGTCCGTTTTCCGTCCGTCGACTCCCACGCGATGCGGCGATCGGGGTCCTGCTCGATGATCTTGGCGTCCCACTCCGCATGCTTGCCTGCAACGGTCGCCGCCCAATGCAGCAGCGTGTCGTCGAGCTGCCGCACCTCGTCGACTCCTTCCATGAACCGTGGGAATTCCTCGAACTGCGTCCATTGGTTGTAGGCCGTTTGAACGGGCACCGCGACCTCGATCTCTTCCTCGATCGACTGCTTGGCGCGGCGATCGATCCCGACCACCCGCGCCGGGTCGTGGCGGAACTCGCGCAGCAGCGAATTCACTCTCTTGCGGGCAGCAGGCACCGCAGCGACCGCCAACCCGACTCCGCTGACGAACAGGATCGTGTTCCGGAACGTATGACTGCGAGCACGCTTGGAGCGCCTCTGGGCAGCCCGCAACTGGGTCCCCACCTCGAGCAACTGCGCGCGGAGCACAGGATCGGCCGCGGCCCGGCGAAGGAGCGCTGGCGGCCCCGTCCGCGCACGCACCCTCTGCTGCGCCGCAATGGCGGCGACCGTTGCGGCCGCAAGCCGTTCGCGCAGCTTTTCATCCTTGACGAGAGGATCGACGTACTCGGCGACTGAGTCTGCAACCTCCGTCGCCGCTCTCCTGGCCGATCCTGCCTTGCCGGCAACAGCCTTCATTCCTTCGTTTCGTCCAAACATGACCCCTCCTCTAACCGATCCGTCCAACAAGGTCTTTTCCTACTCGCCAACGAACGACGGCCTCGATCGGGTACGCCTTGACCGGTTGGAGGCTGCTCTTTTTCGGCTTGTGGCGCCCGGGTTGTGCCACGAGGGCCTGGGTGAACGTGCGCCCAGGCCCTCGTGTTGGTTGTTAGGCGGAGAGGAGCCGCTCGAAGAAGGAGCGGTAGCGTGTCATCGCGACGCGGAGTTCCTCGGTCGAGACGTTATCGCTGTCGTTCCACTGGCTTTCCAGTCCTGTTCGGGTCTCGGAAAACTGTGCCGCGAGTGACTGCATGAGATCGGCGACCAGACGATCTGCTTGCTCGACTGCATCGCGAGGCTGATCAACGAACTCGCCCTGCACGTTTGTCCATTGGTCGCGATAGCGTTCGGTGTCGCTTGGTGAAAAGAGCGGCTCGGTGGATTGGTCCTCTCCTGACGGTCGGTCCCGTCTACGGTCGTTGCTCGCTGCGGAGCATCCGCGGCTGGAGCGTTGGTGTCGTCTTTGGTGCTTCTTGCGATGTCGGCCGTTGTTAGTTCGCGCTCCTGGGTCATTGCTGCACCGTCCTTCCAGTTGAGGTGACCGGCTCGTTTTCAGTGGCTGCGGTTTGGTCTGGGTAAGTAGCGCTATCGGCGTCACGTGCGAGTGGTTTGTCGGCTGTGCCGTCGGTGAGGAGCTCCTCGAAGAGCGACCGGTAGTTCTGCATCGCTTGCCGGAGTTCTTCGGTCGTTGCCTCGCCGCGCGCCGACCGCATCGAGATCTCATGCGCCTGGCGATAGTTCTCGACCACAGCGGGATGGTCGACGGAGACGTCCGCCGCTCGCTGGTCGAAGTCGTCGATCGGATAGCCGCGGTCCGCCATCACCGCACTGACGAGGCCATCGGCGGCTGTGATCGCCGTCGGCGGAGAATCGACGAACTGTGACTGCACCGTCTCCCACTGGCGCGCGTAGCGCTGCCGTGCCTCGGCGGGCAGCGGCCGAACGTTGAGTTGCTCACGTCGCTCCGTGCGCCCTGCAAGCTCCGCCTCAGCCTCGCGTCGATTGCCAACGGCCGCCGTGGTGCGTTCGTACTCTGGCCCGAAGCGCTCCCGCAATGCGCGCGTCCGACGCGCGGCCAAGGCCCTCCACATCACAACCGCCACCGCCACGACCAGCGCGACGATGACTACTGCCCATCCCCAACCCGGCATCGCTCCTCCTTCATTCCGCTCACGACTGTTTGAAATCCCGCCCAGGATGACCCGGCGAGGGTGCTCCTAGAAACGGCCACGCCCGAAAAAGCCGAGCAGCACGAGCACGAGCACCACGATCAGGACAATCCACAGAACGCCCACCTTGCCTCCTTCGTGAATCATGGAATCCGGTTCACAACGCTCGAACACCCTTGTCGGGTGCGCCGGTTTCCGGACCGGCTCTGCCTCCGCGCATCCACTGCCGTCGCAACTGCGTTGCACTCTCGGCGCGCGCAACTGCTGTGGGGAGGAGGTTGCGCTGCGCTTCGGGGTCGGGATTGGGGTCTAATGACTGTCTCCCTCCCCGGCCCCCTTAAATCAACCTGGAAGGTGGGTCGACCAACAAATGCGTGAGCTTCGACCGACTTGGACGGTGAAATCGCCGGGAGGCACCGCATTGACGATTGAGTACGACAGCTTGCGTAGCCGTTGGCGTGTCGACCCGGGCGGCTACGAACGGCGTGGGCTAGCTGATGCGCTGGGGCAGGCGACAGGCAACACCGCCACTGCGGCCTGGATCGTCGAGGTAACTGAACGGCTCGTGGGGGAAACCAGTAATGAGTCATAGCTGAGAGGCGCCGCGTTTCGACGGCGCGGGCCATCATGCTGCCGCTTGTCGACCGATAGGCAAGCTCACCCTCTCCCGGCAGGACACTCGTCGGTTGGGCCAGTGTTCGGGCGTGCGCCCGCGCGCGTGCGGAGCCGCTCGTTCAAAAAACTTCGGCTGCTGAACGGTGCTCATGCGTAACGAACTGACCCTTGCCCGAGACTGACTGGCTCGCTCATCGGCGCGTAAGCGGCGTGTGTGCTTGCGGTCGTCTGGCATCTGTCTGGGGAATCGGCCCCAGGCGGTCTTCAGGGAGGTTGGAGCATGAGCAAGGTTCGTTTCTCGGTCGTGGTCGCGGTCGTTTGCGCGCTCGCTGTTGGCGTCGCCGGAAGCGCGGCCGCGTCCAAGGGTAGGTCCGGCTCAGCCGTTGTGGGCCACGTCTATATCAACGACAACACCGCGCCGGTGAATACGGTCGCTGGCTTTGCCCGCCACGCGGACGGGACGGTAACGCCGCTGCCCGGTTCGCCGTTTGTCGTCGGTGGTGCGGGGTTGGGGCAGCCGGATGCATCACAGGGCTCGCTGCAGCTGAGCGCGGATGGGCGCTATCTCCTCGCCGTCGACGCGGGAAGCAATCAGGTCTCGGTGCTGCGGATCAAGCCCGACGGTTCGCTGCAGACCGCGGAGGGATCTCCGGTGTCGTCAAACGGCGTCGATCCGGTCAGCATCGCGGTGTCCGGGGGACTCGTCTACGTCGCGAACGCCGGGCCGGGCGTCAACTCTGGCGATACCAACTACACCGGCTTTACCTTGAACGCCGGGGGTCACCTGCGGGCTCTCGCCGGTTCGACGTATGTGCTGCCGAACGACTCCAAGCCCGGCGACGTCCTTTTCAACAATGACGGCAGCAAGCTCGTCGGGACGCGCATTCTGAGCTCTGAGATCGACAGCTTCGTCGTCGGCGGTAAGGGCCTCCTGACCGCCGCGGGCGGCTCGCCGTTCGCCGCCCAGGGGTTCTCCCCGACGCAGGGGTTCGGCCAGCTGGGTAGCGAGTTCAGTCCTACGAACCCCGCGCAGCTGTTCGTCTCGGATGCGCACGTCGCACCGCCGTCGAACGGTCCAGCTCCGGGCCTCGTCTCAAGCTTCACCGACGCAGCCGACGGTACGCTCACTCCGATCGGTGCCTCGCCTTTCACCAATGACGGGAGGGCATCCTGCTGGGTCGAGATCAGCCACGACGGCGCATACCTGTTCGTGGTCAACACCGCCTCGGCGACCATTTCCAGCTACTCGATCACGACCACGGGCGCACTCAGCTTCCTCCACAGCACCCCGCCCGGGGCGATCGGCGCCGGTGCGGAGGACGCCCGACTCTCTCCTGATGGCTCGACCCTCTGGGTGGTCGAGTCGGGAACAAACGCAATAACCGGTTTCTCGGTAAACGGAGGGACGCTCACTCCGCTCTCAGCGGCAGCCGGTCCGAACGGTGCAACACCTTCGGCATCGTCGTCAACTAACCACAACGCATGCGCGGTGAGGCCGCGCCCAGCCAGGCGCCGCCTCACCGCGCTCGATGTAGCAACGCGCGCCGGAATGACCCCTGGCGATGCGGTCGTGGCGTGACGAGGAGATCGCCATTCGAACGCCACACTAAGAGCCGCCGTTCAGCGCCTGTCGATAAAGAACGGGGTTTCTTATCGTCTCTCTGCGGCCATCTGTCTCGTGAACCGATTGTCGATTCTCGAGGAGGGGTCCCGTGGCGGACAAGAAGCTTCAGGGCAAGACGGTCGCGATCATCGCGGCGGATATGGTCGAGCAGGTCGAGCTCGTCGAGCCGCGCAAGGCGCTGAAGGAGGCCGGCGCCGAGACACACCTGATCTCGCTGAAGCCCGGCGAGATTCAGGGCTTCAACCACTTCGACAAGGCAGACAAGCTGAAGGTCGACAAGACAATCGAGGAGGTCGACGCGGCCGACTACGACGCCCTGATGATCCCCGGCGGCGTCGGCAATCCGGACCAGCTGCGCGGCGACGAGAACGTTGTCGCGTTCGTGCAAGAGTTCTTCGAAGCAGGCAAGCCCGTGGCGGCGATCTGCCACGGCCCCTGGGTGCTCGTCGAGGCAGGTGTCACCAAGGGCCGGAAGCTGACCTCGTGGCCGACGCTGCAGACCGACATCCGAAACGCCGGCGGCACCTGGGTCGACCAGGAGGTCGTCGTCGACCAGGGGCTGGTCACGAGCCGCAAGCCTGACGACATCCCAGCGTTCAACAAGAAGATGATCGAGGAGTTCTGCGAGGGAAGGCACGCCGGCCGACGCGTGGAGACGAAGGCAGCCTCCTAGCCATCACTTCCTGCTCGATCTCGGTGAGGCAGCGTCCTGTCGGTGTGACGGTTCCACCGTCACACCGACAGGATCCTGACCAGAGCGGAGGGCGAGATTGAAGCGGCGCGACGGCGGCGCGAGTTCACTCGACCTCGACGACGCTACGGTCGCGCGCGCCTTCGAGGTCGAAGATCCAGAAATCGCGCCCTGTGACAGAGACCGCGACGTTGTAAACGGGGATCGAGCCGATCGCCCCTTCGAACGAGCCCGCGTGTGCATGGCCGTGCAGGACAAGATCGGCACCGAAGGCGGCGATCGGTGGGGCAAGCCGGTCGCTGCCGAGAAACGCATAAATGCCTTCTGGCTCCCCTATGAGCGTGGCCGCCGTGGGCGCATAGTGCAGAAGCACCACGCGCAGATCGCAGTTCACGAGCTGCTGCAGGCCGCGGCCGATCGCGTCGGCTTCACGGCCCGTCTCGTCGTAGACGCGGCGCAGCAGCGGCTCGCCGAAGTCCGGGAGCAGGCTGCCGGGGAAACCGCCGACAAAGCCCTTCGTGCCGACGACGCCGAGCGTCAATCCCCTGATCTCGCGCGTGGCCCAGTCGCGGTCGAGTACATGCACGCCCGCCTCTGCGAGCACCGCGACGAGCTCCTCGGGCCGCCCGGCATGGCAATCGTGGTTCCCGAGCACGGCGAAGACCGGGATCGAGAGCTGCCGACAGGCATCTGCGAGCACGCGGGCCTGCTCGACCTCCCCGGTCGTCGTCAAATCGCCGGCGAGCAGCACGACATCGGCATCGACCTGGACCCGCGCGAATGCTGCCATCAGCCGCTCGCGGACAGCCTCGGAGGCATGGACGTCTCCGGCTGCCGCGATGCGGATCACGAGGGCGATGTTGCACCTACGGACGAAACGGAAACCCGGACACCATGCCCGAGCCGACCATGGATGAGCTCGTCGAGGCGCTCAAGGCCGCTGCCGGGGTGCTCCAGGACGCGGAGATCCCGTTCGCGCTCGGCGGCGGGATGGCGGTATGGGCGCGCGGCGGGCCGAAGTCCGAGCACGACGTCGACATCCTCCTCCGCCGCTCCGATGCGGACGCAGCGCTTGCGGCGCTCGAGCGTCTCGGCTTCCGCGTCGAGCGCCCACCGGAAGGCTGGCTCTACAAGGCCTGGCACGAGAATGGCACTCTCGTCGACCTGATCTTCGATCCAGCCGGCGGTGAGGTCGACGCCGCGCGGATCGAGGGAGCGCCTGTACTCGAGGTCATGGCGCTCCGCGTTCGCGTCTCCTCGCTCGAGGACGTGCTGACCTCGAAGCTGCTGGCCATCAACGAGCAGGACCCGAGCTTCGAGAGCGTGTTGGAGCTCGCCCGCACCGTTCGCGAGCAGGTCGACTGGAACGAGGTGCGCCGGCGAACCTCCGATTCCCCCTTCGCCCAGTCGTTCTTCACGCTCGTTGAGGAGCTCGGCGTCGTGCCGGTCTGAGCGCGACATCGCACATAGACGGAGGCTCGGGTTCGACCCGCCAGGTTTTGCGCTACCCGCGCCGGAAATCACAGCGGACACGTAAGACTCGACGGTCGAACCGAGGAGGAGAGAATGCCACCGCGTGGCGTGAAGATGGGAACGAAGAGAGCTCGTCAGTACGAGCACATCAAGGACAGCGAGCTGGAGCAGGGGCGGTCCGAGTCGCTAGCCGAGGAGATCGCAGCGCGCACGGTCAACAAGGAACGGGCACGCGCCGGCGAGTCGCGCGATCGCTCGCGGACATCGACGGACGACATCTCGTCCGGCCGGCGTGGCGGTCTTCGTTCCGGCACGAACCGCCCGAAGGGCCGCACCTATGAGCAGCTCTATGCTGAAGCCAAGCATCGCGGCATCAAGGGACGCTCGAAGATGAATAAGGCATCACTGGAGCGTGCGGTCAACGCGAAGAAATAGCGTTGCCGACGACGCTCGAGCTACAGCAGCTGGGCGCCGAACTCGATGAAGTCGGACTGTTCTTCCGCGACGTTGTGCAGTGCTACGTGCGTGAAGGCCGCCTGGTCGAACGCATCGAGCTTCTCTCGTCACACGTCGAGCTCGGCGCCGCGTTAGGACCGCTCGATCATTTCCGCAGCTCGTCGTCTGTCGCTGCTGTCTGCCGCAGGCGGCTGGACCGAAACGTCTGCAGCCACCGGGGACTCCGCTTCAGCCGATCTACGTGCATCGATTTCGGCGATCTGGCGATCAATGCTGGCAAGGAGCAATGTGCGCTCCTCCGGAGTGAGGGGAGACGCGCCTTCGCTCCATGTGCCCGGCGGCACGTAGGCGGGCGGTTGGTTGGGCCTGTCCATGGTCGCCGGTGCTTTAGAAGCGGAGCCAGGGTCGCATGAGGTCGGTGAGCTCTACGCATCCTTTGGGTCGGTGTGCCCGTGCCGCAATCTTGTTTCCTTGCACGATGAGGATTGTTGGTGTGTCGCGAATTCGGAAGCGTGCGGCCAGGTCAGGGCGTGCAGCTATGTCGATTCGGCGGACCGAGAAGGTCTGCTGGTTGCGGTTGCGCTGCAGGACCTGGGCGAGGAAGCCTTCGACGCGCCTGTCTCGACCGCTGGTGGGCGAGTAGAAAAAGAGCAGGCGCGGCTTGTCCTCAACCTTGGCGGTCGAAGCGGGCGGTTCGGCCTTCACGGCCTCCAGGGCCGATTTCGACATCAGGCGCGCCGCGCGAAGTAAAAGATCATCACGACAAGCAAGATGATCACGAGGAGCCCGATTAGGCCGTAGCCGGTTCCTGCGATTGCGAGTGGCATGGTCACGACCGTGGCCGCTCGACGGCCGTCGTGTGTGTCTCGAGGTCACGGCCGAAGCCCCAACTCGACCAGAACACGATCGAGGCGACTAGACCGATCGTCCCGACCACCAAAAGCACGGCTCCGACGGCTTGAACGTTGAAGGTGCTCGACGAAGCGTGAACCGCGAACGCGAGGATTGCGCCGGCGGCAATCAAAATGAGGCTAACTCCGATACCCATGAAGGCTCCTCCGGTCTGAGACCCGAGTGGATTCCGAAATGTCGTGCTTGGCCGATCCAGGTTGTGGCGGGGTTCCCCCTCTTCTCCCGGCAACGACCTGCCGAAGCGCCGTTTGGTAACGTACCGGGGGTCACAAAGTGAGGTAATACAATAGACGAAACAAAACATACGACAACAGAGTCCTATATGTCAAGAGCAGAAGAAGCACAACATTCGTGGCGTTTCATCACCAACCACACCCAGGTGCTGCTCTGCATCTCCCAGAACCGTGAGACTCGCCTGCGAGACATCGCGACCGAGGTTGGAATCACCGAACGGGCGGCGCAACGGATCGTCGCCGACCTGGTCGACGCCGGCTACGTCACACGACAACGCAGCGGCCGCCGCAACCACTACACGATCAACCGTGGACTCGAGATGCGCCACCCAGCGCAGCTCGGCTTCGATATTGGTCCGCTGCTCGACCTACTACGAAGGTAAGACCGACCCGTCGCAGTGCTCAGTACGATTTAGGCGTGGACGCGGCCGTACGCACCGGCGGATGCCTCTGCGGATCCGTCCGCTACAGGGTCTCCGGTGACCCTGTTCATGTCGGGCGCTGTCACTGTGCGAATTGCAGAAAGGAATCTGGGAGCGCGTTCACGGTATATGGGCAGTGGCCGGTCGAGGCGTTCGAGGCGAGTGGCGAGATCTCGAGCTATGACGGACGTGGCTTCTGCGCTGTCTGTGGGTCTCGCCTGCTCAACCCAGTGGATCCCGGTGACACGCTCATCGAGATTCGGCTCGGAAGCCTGGATGACGCGCCCTTCGAACTGAAGCCGGAAGCCGAGATTTGGGTGAAGCGCCGCGAGAGCTGGCTTCTGCCAGTCGATGGGTCGGCGCAGCACGACGAAAATCGTCACTAGCTGCCAGTTCCCGGCGCGGTCGAACGTCGGTTGCGTACGCTCCAAATGTGCCGGATCTCGTGGGTCGCGAGACGGAGCTCGATGTGGTCGATCGGTTCCTCGAGGATGCGGAACCCGGGTTGTGCGCGCTTGCGATCGTAGGGGAGCCCGGTATCGGCAAGACGACCGTGTGGCAGGAGGCGGTGCGCCGGTCGCGGCTCGAACTGGCTAGGCGGCTCTGCGGTGCTCGGATGACGCAAACAGCGTGATCCCGATCGCCGCGAGCGCGACCGCGACGAGGAATTGCACGATCCGTCCAACGTCGAAGATGTCCGCGAGGATGCCGCCGAGCAGGCTCGCAGCGATTCCGACCAGTGCGGTTGCGAGCAGGCTGATGTCGTGTCTGCCCGGTAGGACGAGCCGCCCGAGCGCACCAATGACCAGGCCGGTGAGCCCGAGCCAGAGCAGCGAGAAGGCCAAGCCGATGAGCGAGCCGGCCAGCAGCAGGGCCAGGATGATGATGATCAGGACGACGACGACCGACACGGTGCGGACGCTAACGAAATCGACACGAACGGGTGAGCCTGTCCGACCTTGAAGAACGATCTAGGCTCGTTGGAGCGAACCTGTGACCCACCAAGACGCCCCCGCCTCGATCACCATCACGCCGGTCCTCGTTGCCGACCTGCTCGCCGAGGGCCAGCGGATGCCGGTCTACGTGCACGTCATCGACCATCCCGAGGCGCGGGTGCTGGTCGATACCGGAATGACGGAGCTGCACCCGGCGGTGGCCGATCTCGATCCCCGCCTCAGTCCGCTGAGCGAGCAGGGCTTCGACCTCGACGGCATCGACATCGTCGTCAACACACACCTGCACTTCGATCACTGCGGCGGCAACCACCTCTTCGCCGGCAGGCCGATCTACGTCCAGCGCCGCGAGCTCGACGACGCTCGCGCGCGAGGACGACTACACCATTCGCGAGTGGGTCGAGGCGCCTGGCGTGCGGTACGTGCCGGTCGACGGCGAGCTCGAGCTGCTTCCCGGGCTCCGGCTTGTCCCGGCACCGGGCCACTCACGCGGCATGCAGGTGGTCGTCGTCGAGACTGGCGCGCGTCCGGTCGTCGTCGGCGGCGACGTGGCGGTTTGGTTCGGCGAGCTCGACGAGCCGCAGACCGAAGGCCAGCTGCAGGTGCGCGCGCTCGACCCCGAGCTGGTCTGGCTCGCGCACGAGCACGAGCCGTGGCGACCCCACACCAGCTAGGGCGGAGGGTTGATTCACGACCTTGCGATGACCTTCACGGGCATGCCGACGTATGCGAAGCCGTAGGTCCACTGCGCGACGTTCGGGTGCTGCCGGACGCAGCCGTGCGAGGCGGGGTAGGTCGGGACGACCTCGTACTGGTGAAATGCGATGCCGCCGACGAAGGGGATCGCCCAGGGCAGCCACTCGCGGAACGGCGTCGACCACCAGCGCGGGATCTTCGCGTACACCCGGTAGTCGCCCGGAGGCGTCGGGGTCGACGCCTTCCCCGTCGAGACCGAGATCGCGCGCACCACCACGTTGTCCTTGATCAGGAGTGCGACCTGCCGGTCGAGCAGGATCTCTGCGCGCTTGCCGCGCGCCGGTGTCGAGACCGGCACCGGACGAGTCGCCGTCGTGAGCCGCGCGCTCGTCGTCGCATCCAACATGCCGGTGCGGTTGAGGTGCTCCCACTTCTGGAACGTCAGCAGTGCGTCGGAGGTCGCCGGGCCGAACCGGCCGTCGTCGTCCCCGGGCAACAGGTAGCCGAGGTCGATCAGCTGTTCCTGAAGTGTCTTCGTAGCGCCGTCTGGTGCCGGAAGCCTCGGCTGCGGCGGGACCGGGACGCGCACGTTCGGCGTCTCGAGCAGCCGGAGCGTGACCGGCCTCGCGAGCGAGACACCCGCGACGAGGCCGATCGGGGGTGAGCCGTCGACGAGCACTTGGACGCGGGTGACGCCGTCGAGGCCGGTCAGTGTCCGCACCAACTGAGCAAGACGTGCAGCCCTGCGTTCCGGCGGTCCCGCCGCAAACGCCCGGTTCAGATCGACAGTGGCGAGCGAACCCGCGACACCGAGACGGTGGACCCTCGTGCCCGTCGCCAAGTACGTTCGGAACCCGCGCTTTCGTTCGGCGCTGCTCGGGCCGGCAAGGAGTGCGCGCACAGCCTCCGTGGGAGTTCCTCCCGGGGCGTGCCACCACCGCGAGCTGCTCGCCCTGGAGGAACGCCACTCGCATCGAGCCGGCGGCCTGTGCAGCACTCGTCGCTGCCGGACGGCTGCCGCAGAGGATGAACGCCAAGGCCAGGACGCCAAGAGCGACACCGGCACGACGCAAGTGAAAGTCCCGTTCCGCCATACGGCTCACTCCTTCTTTACTGGTTGGGTTGCCCGGCTGCTGGGTGGTGCGCCTTAAGCGGTCGACAGTCTCCGAGACCGCGACCAGACCGTCGGCAGCGAGCCCGGCAACGACGCCGTCGACGTCTGCGTCACGACGGTTCTGGCTCATCTTGAACTTTGCTTCGACGCGGCTGATCACCAGTTCGACTCCGACGATCGCCCGGAGTTGGCCTGCGTGAAAGCTTGGCGGCGCGTCGTCGACACTCCATGGTGCGGCACGTCGTGCTTCATGCCGTTCCGTGAGACTCCGAACGTTCTGGTCGACCCACGCGGGGTTGTCGTGGATGACGAGTTGGCCGTAGACGTGCGCGGTCAGGTAGTTCCAGGTGGGGACGACCCGACCGTGCTCCGCCTTCGACGGATACCAACTCGGACTGATGTAGGCGTCTTCGCCGTGAACGATGACGAGAGCCTCGCCAACCGGTTGCCGCCTCCACTGATCGTTCTTCCGGGCGACGTGCCCAAGGAGCGCTCCGTGCTCGCCTGCATCTGGGTCGAAGAGCAAAGGCAGGAACGTCGCTGTGAGCCCATCCGTGGTCATGGTGATGAGGTCGGCTGCCCGGACGTTCTCGAGAAAGGCGATTGCACGGTCGCTGTCGACCGCAAAATGAGCCGGCGTGTACATGTGCGGGACGCTAGCGGCTCGTGTGAAGAGGCGACGTCGGCACAGTAATTTAGGTATCCGTGCGCGGCCCGGGACCAGGTGAAGTGAGCGGCCGAGGCGACGTCAGGTGGAGTGGGCGACCGCCGTTCCGCCCGACGACCGCAGCCGCGCGATCGGCGAGCTGATGCGGCTCGGTGCGTTCCTCGGCGAAGCTGCTGCGGTCGGGCTAGCTGCCGGCTCGAACAAGTCGCCCGACCGCGTACGACGCAAACCTGGTTCCGGCTTCGTCGGCAACGGAACCTGGTCTCCGCGCAGCGGAACCAGGTTCCTGTCGCAAGCCTTCGAGCGAGACGAGCGAGACGTAGATCGATACCGGCCTGTCGCCCGGACTAGCGGAATCTGATTCGCGAAGCGAACCAGATTCCCGAGTTGCTGTTCTCGGCGCGAAACTCGTGAATCTGGTTCGGCTGCGCCGAATCAGGTTCAGACGTGCCACGGTTCCCATCGCATTCCGTCCTCGAGTGAGGGCGAAGCGCCCTCAGTTCACGGGCCAGATGATCCGGGTCTCCGGCACCGGGTCGTGTTTCTCGTAGATCTCGATCGGCTCTCCGTTCTCGGTGTGCCCGTCGCGCTGCAGCTGGTCGTAGAGCTCCTGGTAGACGCCCGGCAGCGCTTCGTACGGGCCGACGTAGAGGTGCACCGCCGCGCGCTGCGCGGGTCGCGTCACCAGGTCGAAGTCTTCGGGCGGCTCGACTGCGCCCGGCTCGACCTCGACGCCGGGTGCGATGCTCAGCTGCCCGTCGGGGGTGGTCGACGAGATGCACATGTGCAACCCGTGTGGTACCGAGTCCGCCCAGTGCTGCACCTTCCCCATCAGCTCCGGCATCACCTTCGGGACGTCCGAGAACGCCACCGTCCGCCGGATCACCGCATACGTCCCCTCGGGAACCTGTTCGATCTCGTAGTCCATCTCATTCCTCCTTTGGCGCGAGCGGCCACACGAGACGTGTGACGTGCTCGGATGGATCGTTCACTTCCTCGGGGCTCGTCTCGTAGTGCTCGCGCGGCTCGCCGCGAGGACGGATCCCGTCGGCCTGTAGCGACTCCCAGAGCAGCCGCCATTCATCGGAGAGGCCGATGAAGTCGCCGACATAGGTATGCACGACGGCGCGGCCGGCCGAGCACAGGACGAGCTCGATCGGCGCGGCAGGCTGGACCGTTCCGCGCACCGGCCAGCCGACCCACAGATCGACGACGCCGTCGGCGTCCGCTGGGCAGATCGCCACCGGGGCTCCCGGGACCCGGTCATGCGCGAATGCCCACTTCGCCGTCTCGCCGATCAGCTCCGGAATCGGCAGCTCGCCGAGGCGCGCCGGCCGGTGGATGGCCGCGAGCACGAGCTCCGGAACGTCCTGGACGCGGTAGTCGACGCTGCGCGCAGACACCAGCTCCTCCTCGCCTCGCAGCAGCCGGTCGAGCTCGTCGATCATCCGCCCGGTCACGACCGCACGCCCTTCGAGCCGGGCACGCTGGACGGCGAGGCGCTCGCGCAGAAGCGCATCATCGCCGCGCAGAACCTCGGCGATCTCGTCGAGCGGCAGCTCGAAGCCGCGGAGACGGCGAATTGCAACGGCGTCGCGTGCCTGCTCGAGTGAGTACCAGCGGTAGCCGGTGTCGTCATCGACATACGCAGGCCGGAGGACGCCCACCTCGTCGTAGTGGCGAAGCGCCTTCGCTGTCAGGCCTGTGAGCTGCCCGAATTGCCCGATCGAGAGGAGCTCTTTGTTCGCGACCCTCATGGGGAGATCATGAAGCTTCCCCCCACGGGAAGGTCAAGGGCTAGTTCGCGCTCAGGCAGGAGCGGGGACGCCGTCCTGCGGCGCGACGCGGCCCGGCCGTCGCCAGCGTCAACGTCGCGACGACAGATCGACGCCGCCCTCATCGTGATGGGGTCGCGCGGGCTGCATGGTGCGAAGGAGGTTCTCGATGGGAGCGCGTCCCACCGGGTCGCCGAGCACTCCGGCAGACCGGTGCTGATCGTCCCACCTCATGGACGCCGCTAGCCGGACTGCAGCCTGGGATGCCAGACTTACCGTTCGGCATCGATGCAGCTCGAGGAGGTTGAGATGAGCACCGGCAAGGTCGACATGAAGCTCGAGGTGGTCGTGATCCCCGTCTCGGACGTGGGCCGCGCCGCAGACTTCTACGAGAGCCTCGGGTGGCGGAAGGACGCCGACAAGCAGGACGGCGACAACCGACTCCTGCAGTTCACCCCTCCGGGCTCGCCGACCTCGATCATCTTCGGCACCGGTGTGACGTCGGCCGCCCCGGGCTCGGCGCAGTTCCTGCACCTCGTCGTCTCGGACATCGAGGCGGCGCGTGACGAGCTCGTCGCCAACGGTGTCGACCCGAGCGAGATCTACCACGATGCGACCGGCGGCTACAACCGCTTCGACCCCGCGGTCCGCGCGAGCGGGCCGGACCCGCAACGTCGCACGTACGCGTCGTTCGTCCTGTTCAGCGATCCGGACGGGAACAGCTGGGTCCTGCAAGAGATCACGACGCGGTTCCCGGGTCGTATCGACGCCGCGGAGACGACGTTCGCGTCGACGGCCGACCTCGCGGACGCGATGCGACGCGCGTCGGTCGCCCACGGTGAGCACGAGCAGCGCCACGGTGGCGAGCGCGACGAGAACTGGCCCGACTGGTACGCGGCGTACATGGTGGCCGAGCAGTCCGGCGCGGAGCTGCCGGAGTGAGCGATTACGACGTCATCGTCATCGGCGCAGGCTCGCCGGGCGAGCACTGCGCCGGGGCGCTGGCCGAGGGGGGCCTGCGCGTGGCGGTCGTCGAGCGAGAGCTCGTCGGCGGCGAGTGCTCCTACTGGGCGTGCATCCCGTCCAAGACGCTTGCTGCGCCCGGGTGAGGCTGCGCACGCCGCGAACGACGCCGCTGCGCCGGCGACGGTCGACGTCGAGGCGGCGCTCGCCTGGCGCGACTTCATGGTCTCGGAGTACTCGGACGCCGGGCAGGAACGATGGCTGGCCGACCACGGCATCGCGCTCCTGCGCGGTACCGGACGCCTCGCGGGCACGGGGGTCGTCGAGGTCGACGGCGCGAGTTTCACAGCGGAGCACGTCGTCCTCGCGGCGGGCGCCGATCCCGTGATCCCGCCGGTGCCGGGACTGCGCGAGCTCGACGGGATCTGGACGAACCGCGAGGTGACCGGCATGAAAGCGGTCCCGCGGCGGCTGCTCGTGCTCGGCGGGGGGCCGGTCGGGGTCGAGATGGCGCAGGCCGTCCGGCGCCTTGGAGGAGAGGTGGCGCTCGTCGAGGGCGCCGGGCACGTGCTGCCGCGCGAGGCTGCGCCGCTCGGCGACGCACTTGGGGAGGTTCTGCATCGTGACGGCGTCGAGCTCACTGTGAACGCGCGTGCGACGGCTGCCCGTCGCGACGGCGCCGAGTACGTGCTCGAGCTCGACGACGGCACCGAGCTGCGCGGGGATCGGCTCCTGGTCGCCACCGGACGGCGGCCGCGCGTGGAGGGGCTCGGCCTGGAGACGGTCGGCGTCGTCGCAGACGGCCACGGCGTTCCGGTCGATGCGCGGCTCCGGGTCGGCGAGCGCCTGTGGGCGATCGGCGACGTCACGGGGATCTGGCAGCTGACGCACGTCGGCAAGTACCAGGGCCGAATCGTCGCCGCCAACATCCTGGGCGGGTCGCGCGAGGCCGACTACGACGCAGTGCCGCGGGTGGTCTTCACCGACCCGCAGGCGGCAGCGGTCGGCGCCACCGACGCGCGCTTCAACGGCACTGTCCCGCTGAGGGACGTGGCCAAGACTGCGACGTATACGCGCGCGTACGCCGAGAGCATCGGGTTCCTGACGCTGCTCAGCGACGGTGAGCGCCTGACCGGCGCATACGCCCTCGGCCCCGAGGCCGGTGAGTGGCTCCAACAGGCGACACTCGCGATCCGAGCTCGCGTCCCGCTCGACGTGCTCGGCGACACGATCCAGCCGTTCCCGACGTTCTCGGAGATCTTCCTCGATGCGCTGCGCGTGCTTGGTGTGCAGATCGCCACCCAGGTCACATGAGCGGGACAGTGAACGGGATCGACGCAAGCTCGAGCACGAACCAGGCGGTGCCGCCGACCCCCGGCTGTCTGGGATGATCGCCTGACGGTGGCTGGTTCGCCCGAGCCCGAAGCGCCGAAGGGGCCGTCCCGCCGCTCGTTCCGCCCTGGCCTCGGGTGGGTGGTCGTGTTCGTGCTCGTGCTCGGCGTGAACGTGTTCGTCACGAACCGTGCGACGAAGCCCACGTCCCGGGTGCGCGTGCCCTACAGCCCATTCTTCCTCGACCAGGTCCGCACCGGGCATGTCGCGTCGATCACCTCGAAGGGAACGGCGATCCAGGGGACGTTCACGCGGAAACTGCGCTACGGAACCTCCAAGCCGACCCAGACCTTCCGTACCGAGATCCCGGCGTTCGCGAACACGGACAGCCTCTCGAACCTGTTGCAGGCGAACCGGGTGATCGTGAACGCGAAACCGCTCGACACAGGGCCGGCTTGGTGGGTGAGCCTCCTGCTCGGGTTCGGGCCGACGATCCTCTTCGTGTTCCTTCTGTTCTGGTTGATGCGCCGCGCCGGGAACGTGCAGAACGTGATCGGTGCGTTTGGGCGGTCGAGCGCCCGGCGCTACCAGCCGTCGGGCGACAAGGTGACGTTCGCCGACGTCGCCGGCATCGACGAGGCAAAGGAGGAGCTGTCCGAGGTGGTGGACTTCCTCCGCCATCCCGAGAAGTACCAGCGGCTCGGTGGGCGGATCCCGCACGGCGTCCTCTTGTCCGGCTCGCCCGGGACGGGCAAGACGCTGCTCGCGCGCGCGGTCGCCGGCGAGGCGGACGTGCCGTTCTTCTCGATGGCGGCGTCGGAGTTCGTGGAGGCGATCGTCGGCGTCGGCGCGTCGCGGGTACGTGACCTGTTCCGGCAGGCCAAGGAGAGCGCCCCGGCCATCGTCTTCATCGACGAGCTCGACGCGATCGGTCGTTCGCGCACCGCGGGTGTCGCCGGGTTCAGCGGCGGCAACGACGAGCGCGAGCAGACGCTCAACCAGATCCTCACCGAGATGGACGGCTTCGACTCCAAGACGAATGTGATCGTGATCGCCGCGACCAACCGGCCCGACGTCCTCGACGCGGCGCTCCTGCGGCCGGGGCGCTTCGATCGGCGTGTGGCGGTGCAACCACCGGACCGCGCAGGGCGCGAGGCGATCCTCGGGGTGCACACGCGCAGCGTTTCCCTCGGCACTGACGTCGACCTTGGCCGGATCGCGGCGTCCACGCCGGGCATGGTCGGTGCGGATCTCGCGAACCTCGTCAACGAGGCAGCGTTGACCGCGGCCCGTCGCGATCACGAGGTCGTGACCGCCGCCGACTTCGCCGATGCGCTGGAGCGGATCGTGCTCGGTGCCGAGCGTCAGGTGATGATGAGCCCGGAGGACCGGCGGCGCACGGCCTACCACGAGGGCGGCCACGCGATCGTCGGCATGCTCACGCCCGGCGCCGACCCCGTGCGCAAGATCTCGATCATCCCGCGTGGCGTCGCGCTCGGTGTCACGTTCTCCGCGCCGGACGCGGATCGCTTCAACTACCTCCTCCCGGAGATCGACGCGAGGATCAAGGTCGCGCTGGGCGGACGCGCCGCCGAGGAGGTCGTCTTCGGTGACATCAGCACGGGCGCGGAGTCGGACATCGACCAGCTGACGACGATCGCCCGGCAGATGGTCGGCAGGTGGGGGATGAGCGAGGCGATCGGGCCGATCGCGGTCCTCCCGCGGGACGGATCGCCGTTCCCGGGGGTCAGCGAGACCTCGCCGGAGACGCAGAAGCTCGTCGACGACGAGGTGCGGCGGATCGTGGCGGCGGCACACGAGCAGGTGGTGGCGCTGCTACGGACGAATCGGAGCAAGCTCGATGCACTAGCCGAGGCGCTGCTCGAGCACGAGACGCTCGACGAGGACGACGCATACAAGGTCGCCGGCGTGCCGCGTCGGGACACGTCAGCGGGCGTGTCACTCGTGCCTGCGGCACGTTCGAGCGTGACGCCGCCGCCAGGAGCGACGGTCCACTCGAACCCCAAGCGAGGAGATTGACATGGCCACGATTCACCTCGAGCAGACGACCACCGCGACGCCCGAGCAGTTCATCGCCGGGCTCACCGACTTCGGTCCGGGCCGCTCGAAGCTCTTTGGCAACAGCACCGACGACTACCTCCAGGTTCACGACCAGGGCCCCGGTCAGGCCGACGTCACGGAAGGCTCGCGTGGCGTCTGGGAGCGTCTGCACTACGACTGGTCCGATCCCAACCGCGTCGTCCTCACGACCACGGATTCCAACGTGTGGGGAGACGGCTCGGGCCACACCTACACCTTCACGCGGCGGCCCGACGGAACGACGGAGGTGGATGTCGTCGTGGTCCGCGAGGGCAAGAACTTCAAGGGGCGGCTGCTCGGGATCGCGGCCGGGCTCTTCGGCAAGCGCGTCCTGGACAAGGCGCTGGGGAACACGATCAAGGCAATCGAAGCTCGAAACGACAGCGCGGCAGCGGCTGACCCCAGCTAGACGCCCGGCGTCACGTGTCGACGGCTGACGTCCGACCACGATGTCCTTCTTCACGCATCACGGACTGCCGCTCTTGTTCGCTGCGGTGGCGATCGAGTCATTCGGAGCCCCGGTTCCGGGTGAGACGGCGCTGATCGCCTTCGGCGTGCTCGCGTCGCAGGGTCATTACTCGATCGAGATCGTGATCGCCGTCGCAGCAGTCGCCGCGATCGTCGGCGACAACCTCGGCTTCTGGTTGATCGGCCGGCGGGGCGGTCGCGCCCTGATCGCGCGCTACACCTGGGTCGAACGCCGCACTCGGAACGTCCTGCCGCGGGCCGAGGCGTTGATGGCGCGCTACGGCGGTCGGGCCGTCTTCTTCGGACGCTTCGTCTCGGTCCTGCGCGAGACGATCGCGTGGGTCGCGGGGCTGGCCGGGATGTCGTGGCCGCGGTTCCTCTTCTGGAATGCGCTGGGTGGGATCGTGTGGGCGGCGGCGGTCGGGTTGCTCGCCTACTTCGGCGGCAAGGCGCTCGCCGACGCGGTCAGCCGCTACGGCCTCTTCGCGGGCGCGTCGCTCGTCGCGGCCGTCGTGCTGATCGCCGCCGGGTCGCGGCTGATCCGTCGAATTCGGTAGTGCTGTTACACGCCCGGCCGTGTGGTATGAGAGGGATGTGGTGAAGAAGAACGTTCCGCAGAACCAGGGGTCGCCCTCCGAGTTGATCGACCAGAGGATCCGTGACCTGGACGACTGGCGCGGCGAGACGCTCTCCCGGATCCGTGCTCTCATCAAGCAAGCCGACCCCGAAGTCGTCGAGGAGTGGAAGTGGAGAGGAACTCCCGTGTGGTCTCACGATGGGATCATCTGCACGGGCGAGACCTACAAGAGCGTGGTGAAGATGACCTTCGCCAAGGGCGCATCGCTGGCAGACCCCTCGGGCCTGTTCAACTCGAGCCTGGAGGGCAACACCAGGCGTGCCATCGATGTGCACGAAGGCGAGAAGATCGACGAGCGGGCTCTCAAGGCTCTCATTCGCTCCGCTGTCGCCCTGAATACCTCCCGCAGTGCCTAGTCGGTGCACGACGACGCAACCACGGTGCCGCGCAAGCTGTACGAGCGGGAGCTGCTGAGACTTCAGGGGGAGCTCGTGCAGCTCAAGGAATGGGTGCGGACGACCGGCTTGCGGCTCGTCGTCGTGTTCGAGGGCCGCGATGCAGCAGGGAAGGGCGGGGCGATCAAACGGGTGACGGAGTATCTGAACCCGCGTGTCGCGCGCATCGTCGCGTTGCCTGCGCCGACCGAACGTGAGCGGAGTCAGTGGTACTTCCAGCGGTACATCGCCCACCTGCCGAGCGCCGGCGAGATCGTGATCTTCGACCGCAGCTGGTACAACCGTGCCGGCGTCGAGCACGTGATGGGCTTCTGCACGCCGGCCGAGTATCGACGCTTCCTCCAGCAGTGCCCGATCTTCGAACGGCTGCTCGTCGAGGACGGCATCCAGCTGGTCAAGTACTGGTTCTCGGTCAGCGACGAGGAGCAGGAGCGGCGCTTCCGCTCGCGGCTCGAGGACCCGCTGCGTCGCTGGAAGCTGTCGCCGTTGGATCTCGAGTCGCGCGCCCGGTGGGTCGACTACTCGCGGGCAAAGGACGAGATGTTCGTCCACACCGACATTCCGGAGTCGCCGTGGTATGTCGTCGAGGGTGACGACAAGCGCCGCGCCCGCCTCAACTGCATCGCCCATCTACTTTCGGTCGTCCCGTACAAGGACGTGCTGGAGACGCCGGTCGAGTTGCCGCCCCGCCCGCCGGAGAGCGACTACGAGCGGCCGCCGCGTGACCTCTTCCGCTACGTGCCCGATTACGCCTCGACCTTGCTGTAGCCGAGTCGTCCTCGTTCAGTCGGACGACAACTGCTGCCCGGCTGCGATGCTCCAGAGCCGCTGCAGCACCGGCAGGGTCAAGCCCGGCCGGAGCGCCGCGGGTGACAGGCCGGGGGCGCTCGGAGGGAGCCGGACGCTGCAGAGCGGCCGGGACGATCCTGAACCGGAGCGGCGGGTCGAGCATGACCGCCTCTCCGTCGATGCCGGTCGCAACGGCCGCGCCGGAGCCGACCTCGAACTCGGTCGCCTCCCAGTCGAACCAGCCTCCGAACCGCTGAACCTGTCCGACGGCCGAGAGCGACATCAGCGTCGCCGCCTGCGCGGCATCATCGATCTGCACGGCAACGATCCCGAGCACGACCGGTGTCCATGCGTGGTCGAGTGCCGAACGCGCCGACCTTGTCGAGCACGTAGCGGTTGTTCGAGACGAGCACCAGCTGGGCCGAGCGTTGTTCGCCCCCGTCGGGTCCCTGGAAGCGCAGGTCGAACGGCGTTGCCCGTGGCCCGAGCAGCTCGGGCAGCATCTTCTGCACCGTCTCGAGCTTGGCGTCGCGGTACGCGTCGGACTGGACGATCTCCGCATAGATCCCGAGCGAGACGTTGTTGACGAAGATCCGCTCGTTGACGAACGCGAGATCGATGCGCCGCTCGACCTCGCCGGTGAACGCGTCGAGTGCTCCCACGACGTCGGCGCGGTCGAGGCCGAGGTCGAGCGCGAGGTGGTTGCGCGTCCCGGCCGGCACGCAGACGTATGGCACATCGTGCTCCATCGCGATCTGCGCGACGAGGGCCTGCGATCCGTCTCCGCCCGCCATGCCGATCACGTCGGCCGAGCCGATGGCGTCGCGTGCGAGCGTCGCCAGATCGTCGTTGGGGCCGAGGAGAATGGGCTCGATGCCCCGCTTCTTCGCCTCGTCGACCAGGGCGAACTTCTCGACCTTGCCGCCGCCGGACTTGGGATTCATCAGCAGGACTGCCCTACGGCTGCGGCCGTTCGAACCGACCGCGCGCGTCGATGGCTGAACCGCTCTGGGCTGGGGCCTGCTCGAGGCTTGGAACGCGCGTCGCGTGGCGAAGGCGAACACAGCGCCTGCCACGCCGAAGACGACCAGCTCGTCGATCGCCCCGCGTGCGATCAACGCCACCGCCCCGCCCGCGAGTGCGGCGACCGCGCACACGATGGCGACCACCCTGACCGTCCCTCGTCGACTGACCGCGATCCAGCCGGCGGCGCCGGCAATCGCCAGAGCGAGCAAGACGAGCAGCAGGGTGACGACGTTTCTGAAGACCAGGACGACGAGGGCGATGACGAACGCAGCTGCGGCGACAAAGGCGAACCACGCCCACGGGCGACCGGTATGGCGCGGCTCGACGTTCCCCTCGACGGACATGTACTTCGCATTCTCTACGGATCGAGCCCCGTCGGTCTAGCCTGCGGTCTCCCGAGGAGGCGGAAAGGCGTGCCGCAACCAGGCGACTCCTCATGTTGAACGCGGCTCTACAACTGATCCCCTACGCCCTCGTGGCCTCGCTGAGCCCGGTCGGCTTCGCGGTGACTGCCGCCGTGATGCGCAGCGGTCGGTTGAAGGCGCTCGGGTTTGCGATTGGCTTCGTCAGCGGCCAGTTGCTGGCGTGTTCGGTTCTCGTCGCGCTCGGCGGCGCTGTGGTGCCTCACCACGAGGTCAAGCACCCCAGGGGTCGTCGGACTGCTCGAGCTCGGCTTTGGTCTGGTTCTCCTGGTGTTCGCGGCGCGTTTGCGGCGCCCGCCGCCGGCAGCGGAGCTCCACCCCGGCGGCCGGCGTCGCTCCGAGGCGGCCATCGAGCGACTCCGGCATCTGCATGTCCTGACGTCGCTCGCCGCCGGACTGCTGCTCGGGATCGGAGGCCCGAAGCGGCTCGTCTTGACCGTGCTCGCCGCCGCATCGATCACAGCAGCCGGCGTCGCAACCTCGACGGAGGTGGGGCTCGTCGTCTGGTACGGGATCATTGCCACGGTGCTCGTCTGGGCGCCGGTGCTCGCGTTCGTGATTCTTGGCGAGCGGGCCGTTTCCGCGCTCGACGCTGCCCAGGGGTGGCTGAAGCTCCATCAACGGCGGGTGATGTTCTTTGCGCTCGCGATCATCGGCCTCTTGCTGGTCGCCGATGGGATCGCCGCCGTCGTCTGAGGATCGGCGGGTGGGACTAACCGAGCACGGTCGGCAGCCACTCACGCACGGCGTTCGCCACCGACTCGAGGTCCGTGCGCAGGCTGTGGTCGCCGGCCACCTGCACGACCGTGCGGCGTGTGCCTGCCGGCGGCATTCCGAACCGATCTCGCGCACCTTGCACGACCAGGGTCGGCACCGTCACGGCATCGAGCTCGGGCAGGCGGCTCACGCTCGGCGCTCCGCCGGACGCGGCGCGGTGGTTGCAGCGGGAACGCGAGACAGATGACACCGCTCGCTCCGGTCGCCCCGGCAGTTCGGCAGGCGACTCGAGCCCCTGACGATCGGCCGCCGACGATGAGCGACAGGCCACTCAGCTCGCCGGCCAGGAGGTGGGTGATCACCGCTGTCCAGGCGGCGTCGAGCTGGTTCGCCGGGGCGGGCGAGCGCCGTCCGGCGACCCGGTAGGGCTGCTCGACCAGCGCGACGGTGATCGACTCTGCGCTCGCAGCCGCCGTCGCCGCGACGAGGTCCCGCGCCGCCACCCCTCCGCCGGCTCCATGGCCGAGGACCAGAGCGCCTCGTGGCGCATCCACCCGGTGGAGGTGGACGTTCGCGAGGCCGTGTGGCGTGTCGACCTCGAGGATCGCCGAGCCCATCCGCTGACGCCGTGGTCTAGGGAGCGATGTTGTGGTTGTGCCGGAACACGTTCTCGGGGTCGTAACGACGCTTCAGTTCGACAAGCCGGTCGTAGTTCGGCCCGTAGGCGGCGCGGACGGCGTCGTCCTGGTCGTCGCCGAGGTAGTTGAGCCAGCGCCTGTCGCTCAGATGAGGCGCGAAGGCGGCATGCGTCTCGCGCGTCCAAGCGATGTTGGCGTCGGTGTCGGCGGGATCCGTCCAGACGGAAGGGAGGAGCAGGTTCCACCCTGCCTCGCGATGCGGAACGGCGGTGTCGGTGGCGCCGACCCTGCAGACCGCTCCGTGGAACTGTTCGAACAGCACAGCGCTCATCGTCGACGGGACGCTCGCGAATCGCTCGATCGCCGCGTCGATCAGCCCGTCGGGAAGCCCGCTGGTGAAGCTCGACAGCCAGTAGTTGAGCGATCCCTTCGGGTAGTTCGCGTCGAGGAGCGTGTTCATGATCTGGTACGGCATCGGGCCGACCTCGACCATCAACGGAGAGCCCCAAGCCTTGAACGGCGCGAGCTCGCGCTCCGCCTCTTCGGGGGTTCCGGTGTGGAAGACGACCAGTGCCGCGAGCTTCACTCCCGAGCCGTCGGGCGCGTGCACGAGACCGGCGAAGACGGTGAGATCGTCCGACACCGACGAAACAGCGTCTCGATAGAAGCGGAGCATGTCGCCCGCAGCGTCGATCGGATGTGCGATCAGCCCGCCGACGACCATCTGCAGCGGATGGAGGCGATACTCGAACGACGTGGCGATGCCGAAGTTTCCGCCGCCGCCCCGCAGTGCCCAGAACAGATCAGGGTCCGACTCCTGCGTCACGTTGAGGACCTCACCGTTGGCGGTCACGAGCTCGACTGCGGTCACGTTGTCGGCCGCAAGCCCGTACTTCGCCATCAACCAGCCGAGGCCGCCACCAAGCGTGAGGCCGGCGATGCCCGTGGTCGAGATCGCGCCACCGGTGACGGCGAGGCCGTGGACGGCGGTCTCGCGGTTCAGCTCGCGCCAGAGGACGCCGCCCTGCGCGCGCACGGTCCGCGCGTCCGGGTCGACGTAGATCCCCTTCATCGGCGACAGGTCGATCATCAAGGCGCCGTCGACCACGGCGCGCCCGGCGACATTGTGGCCACCGCCCCGAACGCAGATGTCGAGGCTCTCGGCGTGTGCGAACCGAACGGCGTCTGCGACGTCCGCCGTGTTCTGGCAGCGCGCGATCAACGCCGGCGTCCGGTCGATCAATCCGTTGTGGATGCGACGCGCGTCCTCGTAGCCGCCGTCTCCCGGCTGCAGAACGCCGCCGGAAACCGCGCCCTGGAGCGCCTCGAGCCGCTCGGCGTCGACACTTGCCGTGGTTGCCATCTTGGTCTCCCTTCCGATCGCGTTCCGAACGAGTCTAGAGCCGCCGCGCAAGCGCGCCAACCTCCGGTGGGGAGCGTCTGAGGGGCCTACCTCGATCAGGTGATTCGGCCCACAACGGCGCCACCCAATTGCCGCAAACTGCGGTTGACGCAGCAAACCTGGTCTTGAACGACTCCTGCGCCGTCGCTACGTTTCTCAATGCACCGAGCGCGGAGCGTTAGTAGACCGAAGCCGTTCCTGAGGGCCACAGGCGCAAGCCGAGGGTTCGTGGGGGCGGTGGACGAAAACGCCACCGGCTCGGTGAATTTTTGCCCTGACGCGCCCGGCAACACACCCATGGCGCGCAGGCCCTGTTATCAACATCGAGTCTCGGTCCCCGCGTTCAGCGCAGGGATTCGTGTAGGTGCATTGTGGAAAAGCTGTTGACAGTCTTGCTCACTCACCCGGTCACGAAGGCCAGTTGAGCATCTCGCTGCAACGGCTCGACGAACAGAAGGTCGAGACGCTTCGGAGCTGGGGAGAAGGCCTACAGACCGATCCGCGCGAAGAGGTGCGCGCCGCCGGCCGGGCGATCACGATGCTCGTCGAGGAGATCGAGCGACTGAACATCGACCTCTGGCATGCCCGTACTGACTCTCGCGAGTCGCCGGTCGCGCCGGTTGCGGCTCCCACGGCCAACCTCAATCACAAGCTGCCACCTCCGCTTCCCGCGTACTAGCCCTCTCGGGCCTTGCATCGCCGGCCCGGGCTGGCGATGATCGCGTGAACTCGAGGAGGGACAAGTGCCACACAACTTCGTCAAGGTCAACGTGACCTCACCGAATCCGGGTCGCCGGACGCGCGCCAACGTCGAACCGATCTGCCGCAAGCACCACGCCACGCTCGAATACCTGTGGTTCGACGATGACGAGGATCCGACCTTTGCGTACGTGCTCGTGAAGGACGGCGACATCGACGGGATCATGCAGGACCTGCACGCGCATCAGGTCGTCCGTCTCTTCGAAGTCACGGACTAGGAGCTACTCGGCGAGCGCCAGTGCGATCGCTCGGTCGAGATCGAAGTCCTCGTCGTGCTCGAGCCGGCCGCGGTCGGCGAGCCCTGCCCGGTCGGCCGCCACGAGGATGTCGTCCGGGTCGTGTTCGATGCCCATGCTCTCCCGGAGCGCCTGTGCCGCTTCGAAGAGCGCCGCTGCGCGCGCCTCGTCGCCGGAACGGTAGGCAACGGCGGCGAGGCCGTTCAGGCTGAACACCAGGCCGTGCAGGTAGCCGAGCCTGTGGGCGATGCCGGTCCCTTCGGCGAGTGCCTGTCGCGCCTGCTCCAGATTCCCGAGGCCGAGGTGGCCGTACCCTTCGATCGCGAGCGCCAGCGCCTCACCCTGGCGGTTGCCGAGCCTGTGCTGGATGACGCGGCTCTCGGTTGCCAACGGCAGGGCTTCTCCGGGCGAGCCCGAGCGGAGATAGGTGTTGGCCAGGTCACCGAGGACGCCGCCGAGACCGAACTGGTCGCCGCTGCGCCGAAAGACGGCGGCGGCTTCCTCGTAGAGGTCGATCGCTTCGCCCCATCCGCCCGCATCGGCCGCGACGTGCCCGAGGGCGCTGAGGCTGCGCGCCTCGCCGTGCTGCTGCCCCTGTTCCCTGAATCGCTCGAGGGCGTCCTGGAACACCGCACGCCCGCGCGCGGTGTCGCCGCGTGAGATGACGATCGCTCCGAGCTCGTACTGGAGCTCGGCGTGCTCGATCGGCGTTGGGCTCAGGCCGAGCGCTCGCTCGATCGCCCGTTGGCCTTCTTCGTAGCGTCCTCGCACCAGCCAGAAGCGCCAGAGCGAGCTGGTCAGGCGCGGCACGTGCTGCGGGGACTCGAGGGCGAACCAGTCCAGCGCTGCTCGAAAGTTCCCGTAGTCGGCGTCGAGCGCGGCGAGCCACGTTCCGGCGTCCGGGTCCGGTGAGCTGCGGTCCAGCCTGTTCCGCCATCGAGAGGTAGTAATGCCCGTGGCGGCTGGGGAGCCTCATCGCCTCCGCGACGGGCAGTCGCTGGCGGGCGAACGCGCGGATCGTCTCGAGGATGAGGAAGCGGCTGTCGCCCCGGGCTTTCAACAGGCTCGCCTCGGTGAGCGTCGTCAATACTTCCAGGTCGGCCTCGGCGACGGACTCCGCCGCCTCGATGCCGAAGCTGCCGGCGAACACGGACAGCCGTAGGAAGACGCTCTGCGCCTCCGGGATCCAGCAGGTCGTAGCTCCAGGCGATCGTCGCCTCGAGCGTCTGATGACGTTCCGGCAGATCGGCCGGCCCCCGCGACAGGAGCGACAGGCGCGAGTCGAGACGATCGAGCAGTGCGGCCGGATCGAGCAGCTTCAGCCGGGCTGCCGCGAGCTCGAGGGCGAGTGGCAGACAGTCCAGGCGCCGGCAGATCTCGTCGATCTCCGGCGACGGCTCCGCGCTTCTGCGCACCGCGTGCGCGCGGTCGAGGAACAGCTCGACCGCCGCGCCTTGCGGCAGGGGGTCGAGGGGGTACTCGGTCTCCATCGAGACGTGCAGTGGGATCCGGCTGGTCACGAGCAGCGTCGGCCCGGGCGATCGCTGCAGGAAGCGGGCGATCGCCGGTGCTGCGTCGATCAGGTGCTCGAAGTTGTCGAGGACGAGCAACGCGCGCCGGTCGGCGTCGTCGTCGGCTGAGAGACCGAGGGCCTGCAGCGCGACCGACAGAACGAGGCCGGGGTCGGTCACGGCCGCGAGGGGCACGAAGTGGACACCGTCGGGGAAGTCGTCGGAGAGCTCGGCCGCGATCTGCAACGCCAGACGTGTCTTGCCCGTTCCGCCAGGCCCGGTGATCGTCACCAGCCGGTCGCGGCGAAGCAGCTCCTCGAGCTCGATCTGCTCGACGGTGCGCCCCACGAGTGGATTCGCTGCTTCCGGCAGATTCGACCTGTTCAGGCTCCGCAGCGGCGGGAACGACGCTCGGCCGAGCTGGTAGATGCGCTCGGGCTTCGTGAGGTCCTTCAGGCGATGCTCGCCGAGATCGACGACGTCCTCGTCTTCGCCGAGGAGATCCCGCGTCGCGTGGGAGAGGAGGACTTGCCCGCCGTGAGCGGCGTCTGCGATGCGCGCGGCCCGGTGGACGTCCATGCCCACGTAGCCGTCTTTCGTCAGCAACGGCTCTCCGGTGTGGATTCCCATTCGCACGCGGATACCGTGCTCGCGTAGCACTGCCTGGGACTCATGCGCAGCTCCCACCGCGTCGGCGGCGCGGCTGAACGCGACGAAGAAGGAATCGCCCTGAGTGTCGACCTCGACGCCCTCGTGCGACTGCAAGGCGCGTCGCAATGCCGACTGGTGAAATTCGAGCGAGGCGGCGTACGCCGAAGGGCCAAGCTCGTCGAGCATCGACGTGGAGCCTTCGATGTCCGTGAAGAGAAACGTGACCGTGCCCGAGGGGCGAGGTGCCATACGGAGAGGATCGCGGGATTGCCCCGGCCTGGCAAGCGTCCGCGTTCACCAGTTCGCCTCCGTCTGTCTACCAGCCGTCGACCGATCCGAGCCGCCGGGTGTGTAGGTTCCTGCGCAATGGAGACCGCACGCCTCGCGGCGATTCCGCTCTTCAGCGGTCTGGAGGATGAAGATCTCGCGGCCATCGCCTCGGCTGCGTCCGAGGTCGAGGCCGACGAGGGGCAGAGCGTGGCCACCGAGGGCGATTTTGGTCACGCGCTCTACGCGGTCGAGAGCGGCACGGCAGAGGTGACGTCCGACGGGATGAAGCTCGGAACGCTCGGTCCCGGAGACGTGTTCGGCGAGATCGCCGTACTTGCTTCCGGGCGGCGAACGGCGACGGTCGTGGCCACCTCGCCGATGCGGCTGATCGCACTGTTCAAGCCTCAGGTCTGGGCGCTCGAGCGGAAAGCGCCGGTGGCCGCCGAGCGTCTCCGCTCGTTGATCGCCGAGCGCCGCCGCGACGATCTATAACGCGTTCGCGTTCGCAGTGTCGAGGCGCGCGAAGACGATGCTGTCGGCGTGCCCTCGGGCCCGCGCGTGGCCGGAGACTGCCGCCAGGAACGCGTCGCGGTCGAGCGCCCACAGTGCAACGTCGCTCCCCGCATGCACGGTCGCCGTGCGCGGGATGTCACGCAAAAGTGCGATCTCGCCGACGAACGCCGGCGCCGTTTCGCGTTTGACGCCCTCCGGGAGGTCGATCTCGAGCGTTCCCCGCTCGAGGATGTAGAACGAGTCGCCGTGATCGCCGCGCATGAACAGCGTGGCGCCGCTCGGCAGGTCGATCTGCCGCAGTTGGCCCGCGAGGTACTCGATCATCTGGAGCGGCAGTACGGCGAGGAACGGGACGCTGCGCAGCACCGCGATTTGCTCCTGGGGAACCTGAGCGGCATCGTCGATCACCGCCAGCTTCCTGCTCGTGACGATCGCGAGGAGCGGCAAGATCGCGCCCACAGCGAGGAGCGCGCCGCGAGTCCCCAACAGCGTGATCAGCGCGGGAGCGGTCAAGGCCCCGAGGGCGAGCGAAGCGACGATCGAGCTCTCCAGCACGCCGAAGATGCGACCGGCGACCTCCGGGATGGCCGTACGCTGGATCAGCGTCATCACCGAGATGTCGACGAGCGTGTTCCCGACCCCGAGCACGGCGAGCGCAACGATCGCGACGACGGTGTAGGGGAGGGCGCCGATGAGGATCAGCGGCACCCCCCAGAGCACGAGCCCGAGGGCCAGGTCGCCGCCCAGGCGTGAACGTGAGACGAGTGCGATCGCGACGCCGGCACCGGCGATCGCACCGACGCCGCACGCAGATTGGAGGACACCCACGCCGGCGTTCCCGATTCCGAGGACGTCGATTGCGGTCGCCACGATCAGCACGCCGAGCGTGCCGGCGACGAAGCACTGGGCGTCGTACAGACCGATCAGAAGGCGCAGGCGAGGCTCGTGGGCGATCGTGCGAAAGCCGTCGAGCAGCGACCGCAAACCGCCTGCGTCGCGCTCGCTTTCGTCCGCCGGCGGGCCGGCCGCTGCACGCGCGTCGCCGGAGGAGATCCGCAGGACGAAGAGCGCGCTCCAACGCGAACGTCGCAGCGATCACGGCGAAGGCCGCCGTGTAGCCCGAGAACGCGATCAGGAACGCCCCGAGCGCAGGGCCGACGAAGACGCCGATGCTGTCGAACGAGCTCGCGGCCACATTGGCCGCGGTCAGCTCCTGCGGCGATCGTGCGACAAGTGGGACGAGCGACGCCTCGGCCGGACGGAAGACCGCGCCGAAGACGGACGCGCCGACCGCGAGCACGTAGACCGAGAACCTCGGCGCGCCGCTCGCGACGAGGACGGCGATGCCGCCGGTGCAGCCGATGCGGCCCACATCGGAGACCAGCATCACGCGCTCCCGGCGGAACCGGTCCGAGAGGGATGCAGCGAACGGCGCCACCGCGGCCGCGGCCGTCTGCCGGACAGCCGTGACGATTCCGACGGCCGCTACGCCTCCCTGGTGGAAGGCGTAGATCGCGATCGCCACCGAGAACGCGTAGTTCCCAATTGCAGAGCCGGCGTAGGCGAGCTCGATGCGGCGCAGGTTCGGGTTGCGGAACACGCTGCGGACCGCCGCGAGCGATTCTCCGAGTTGGCCGCCGAGCCGGTCCACGGCCCGACAATTGCATCCATTGCCGCCCTATGGAAGGGTGAGGGAAGATTTTGGGCACACCGCCCGTCTAGTAGGTGTCATCCGCGAAGAGCGGGTTCATTGTTCAAGTGAGGAGAGGTCACATGTCCGAGGATCGCAGCCGCCTTCACGTCAACGAGGACGAAGAGACCACCGACGAAGAGGTCGAGGCTCATCGTCTTCATCAGGATCCGACCATCAGCGACACCGACGACGACGTCGAGGCACATCGCCTGCATCAGGATCCGACCGCCAGCGACGACAGCGACGATGACGTCGAGGCGCATCGCCTGCACTAAGCCCCAAGGTTTCTGATTCTTGCGCACGCGAGAGCCCCGCAACGCGGGGCTCTCGTCGTTCTGGAGCGGTCCTCAGTGACGCGGACGGGCGAGCAGTTCGGTGAGGCTGCGCAGGAGCACATCCGCCGCTGTCCCGTTGCTCGCCGTCGAGCCCGTCGAGCGTGCCGGCCAGCTCGGCGACCAGCGACCCACGGTCGTCACCGGCGAGTGCGGCTCGGGCGCTTCTCGCGGTCGCGAGCAACGAAACGGCAATCGCAGCCTGCGCTGCGAACAGCCCGAGGAGCTCCATCTCCTGAAGCGAGAATCGGGCGTCCGTCGGCCGATCGAGCACCTGCAGCACGCCGAGCACGCGTTCGTCGTCGAGGAGCGGAACGGCCATGATCCCGTTCGGCACATACCCGCTCCGCTCTGCGATGTCGCGTGCGAAGCGAGGGTCGGCCTGCACGTCTTCCAGCACGAGCGGCGTCTGGGTCGAGGCGACCCAGCCGGCGATGCCGGTGGACGACGGGAAACGCTGACCGACGAGAAACTGATCCTGCTCGCCGGCGACGGCGGCAAAGACGAGCTCGTCCGAGTCCTCGTCGAGGAGAAAGATCGACGACCCCTGAGCGCCGAAGATCGCACGGGCGACCTCGACGATCGACCGTAGGAGCCGCGTGAAGTCCTCCTCGGATGCCATGACACCAGCGGCGACGGCGGCGTAGAGACGGTCAGGCATGGCTCTCCTTGACGTTTTGTGAGGTCAGGTGCAGAACGGTCTTCAGCTGGAACGGAGTCAGGCCCGGGTGCTTGCTCAGGATCAGCGAGACGATGCCGCTGATGCACGGCGTCGCGAAGCTGTTGCCCGAGGCGCGAATCGTCCCGCCGCCGAGCCACGCGACCTCCACGTCGACCCCGCGCGCGAAGAACTCGACGGGCGGATCGGGATTGGCGTAGTAGAGGAGCGGGTCGGTCTCCTCGTGGCTGCCCACGGAGATCACCGACGAGAAGCGCCAGGGAAACGACTCAACGGGCATGTTGTGCGCGGCGGCGACCAGCACGGTGCGGCGGAAGTAGGCCGTGTCGGTCAGTTCGTGGAGGTGATCCCCGAGCTCGCGCTTCGTGGTCGAGAGGCTCATGTTGATGACGTCGTAGCCTTGCTCGATCGCCCAGCGCAGGCCAGCGAGCAGGACCTTGCCCGAGCCCTTGTAACCGGCGCCGAGCACGCGGACGGAATAGAGCTCGACGGCGGGAGCGATCGAGCGGACGATGCCGGCGCAGGCGGTTCCGTGCCCGCAGAGGTCGCCCTCGCCGTCGTCCTCGGCGATCGGCTCGCCGTCCGGGCCGAGTGTGATCGCAACCGCACCGGCGAGGCCCCCGACGAGCGGGTGCTCCGGCTCGACGCCGCTGTCGAGGATGCACACCTTGATGCCGTCACCGGTGGCGCCGGCGAAGGCCCACTCGGCATCGACCCGTTCCGGGAGGGCATTGACGATCCCGATCTCGGCTGCCGCGGCGCTGGTCAGCGACCAGGCCGGCATCGCCTCACGCCGAACGGCCTGCTCGTTGCCGCCTGTCATCGAGGCATGCTAAGGCTCGCCGAGCTTGGCGACAACCTCGGCCGCGGTCGTCGCTGCGCGCCGTGCGGCCACGACGTTGTCCTCGTTGTCGTGGGCGAGCAGGTTGATCGCGACCAGGGAGGCGGCGGCGCGTGCGGCCCCGGCCGCGAGGATCGCGGCCGCCGCGACGTCTGCGGTGAAGTCGGGATCGACGTGCTCGTGCTCCGCCGCCGCGAGCTGCGCCACATCGGCGCAGGTCTCTGCGATCGCCGTAGGGACCTCGGACGCATGGCGCAGCGCTTGCCCCAGTGCGAAGTCACGCCGTTCGCCGGGCTCAGGGCCGTCCCGCGACTCGAGCGCGGCGCGGGCGGCCGCGAGCACGTCGGCGTCGGCTTGGGCGAGACGGAGGAGGCGACCTTGCAGAGCGATCGCCTGGGCCGCAGACGCCGACCTCGCCGTCGCGCGCGCCGCCTTGCAGACGATCGCTGCGGCGTGAGCCCCGGTCAATGCTGCTGCGGATCCCGCCGCAGCGGGATGGTCGACCGAACCGAGGGCGTTGACCGCGCCCTCTGCGGAGATCTCGGCCCCGTCGAGACTCAATGCGATTCAGGTTCCGAGTCGGCGACGAGCCTCGGCGAGGATGCGCGGAGTGGGACTGATGCCCGACTCCGCGAGCGCCGACTCGAGGTCGGCGCTGAGCCGGGCGCGGAGCTCGGCATCCTGCTCGGCGCGGGCGACCAGGCCCTCGAGTTCGGCGTGCAGGCGCGGAAGCTCCTGTGCCGCTTCCACCCAGCCCAGCGGGGCCGGTGGCAGAACGGCAAGCAGCCGTGCCAGCTCTTCCATCGTCTCGTTGCTCATCACTCGTCTACAGGACGGTCGTCGGGGCCAGGATCTTCCAACACGAGCTTCAACTTTTCGAGGCAGCGCGAAATGCGGCTTGCGATCGTGCCGGCGGGCAGCTCGAGGGCGGCCCCGATCGTCCGGTAGCTCTCGTCCCGCGAGAAGAACCGGTCGAGGATCTCCTCACAGGGCTCGCCGAGCGAGCGGAGCGCCTGCTGGACGTCGAGGGCGCGCTCCACATCGACGAGCCCGTCGGTCGGATCTGCCACGTCGACGTCGTCGGTCGCGAGCTCGTCGCGAGCGCTCCTGAGCCGGTCGATGCAGCAGCGCCGGGTGAGCTGCCCGATCCAGGGGCGAATCGCGGCGTCGTCGCGGAGCCGGTCGAGTCGTTCGTGCGTCTTCGCGAAGACCTCCTGGAACACGTCCTCCGCGTCCTCCGCCTGGAGGCGGAAGCCGCGAACGCAGATCGCATAGACGTATCGTGAGAACCGCTCGACGAGCACCGCCCACGCTTCGGAGTCGCCGCGGCGGCACCGCGCGACCAGGAGCTCATCGCTCAGGCGGTCGACCGGCGTCATGCGCCGATCCTCGTCGTCGCCTCCGCGACGAACCTCAGCTTCGCTGTTCGAGCTCGCGAGTGCGCTTGGCCATGGCCTGAAGGAGCGGCCACGCGATCGATGCGTTTTCCTCGACGAGCGGCCGGAACTGCCACTGGGTCAGCCCGTACATCTTGCCGTCGCTCGCCGCCGTCACCGTCGCGGTGCGCAGGCCCGCGTCGAGGAGGGCCACCTCACCGAAGAAGTCGCCGGCCCCGAGCGTCCGACGGTCTTCGCCGTCGACCGTCACCCGTGCCTCGCCCGACTCGATCACGAAGAATCCGACACCGCCGCTGCCTTCGATCGTGAGCTCTTGCCCGGTGACGAAGCTGCGATCGACGAACGTCTCGGCGAGTCGCTTGAGACTCTTGTCGTCGAGACCCTGGAAGAGCGGGACTTGCTTCAGCAGATCGACGGGCGCAGCCATGCGACGATCCTAAACGATCGGGGTTCGCGCCGCATCAAGCAAGCTCGATCTCGAGCCCTTCGTGGCCGAGGGACAGATCGTCGTGCCCCGACGCTGTACGGGCCTCCGCCAGCATCTCCTCGAGCTGGTCGTCGTCGTGCCCGGGATCGTGATGGACCATCACGGCGCGCCCGGGCGCGGCTGCCCGCAGATAGGCGGTGAAGTCGCTCATCGAGGTGTGCCCCCAGCCGACGCGGGTCGTGTACTCCTCGTCGGTGTACTGGGCGTCATGGAGCAGCACATCGGCACCCCCGGCGACCTCCAGGCCGGAATCGGGCTCGAGCCCGGGCTCGTTGTCCGGAACGAAGGCGAGTGCCGCACCGTGCTCTTCGACCCGGTAGGCGAGCGTCGCCCCAGGATGGCAGACGGGCGCCGAGGAGATGCGCAGGCCGTTGATGTCCCAGGAATCGTTCTCGATCTCCTCGAAGCTCAGCCTGGCATCGATCCGCTCGAACGGCACGGGGAAGTAGGGCGGGGAGAGATAGGCAGCGATCTTCTCCTTGAGCGTTCCGTTCGTCGGCCGGGGCCCGTGGATCTTGATCGTCGACTCCGGATCGAAGAGGAGCGCGAAGAACCCGAGCCCCTCGATGTGGTCCAGGTGGAGGTGCGTGAGCAGCAGGTCGAGGTGGTGGAGGGACTCATCGGCCAGTGCACGCCCGAGGTTGCGGATGCCCGTGCCCGCGTCGATGACGACGACGGCACCGCCCGCGCTCCTGACCTCGAGGCACGTCGTGTTGCCGCCGTAGCGCACCGTGGCTGCTCCCGGCGTGGCGAGCGAGCCTCGGCATCCCCAGATCCGCGCCTTCACGGGGGCGAACCGTAGACGACGCGCCGGAGCGCTGCGTTTACAGCGGGATGATGGATTACGATCGCGCGATGGCGCTACGTCGAAACGCGAAGGTGGAATTGCTGAAGACGGTGCCGCTCTTCTCGCGCTGCTCGAAGAAGGAGTTGGCCGCGATCGCAGTCGAGGCCGACGAGTTGGACGTCTCCGCCGGGCGCGACCTTGCCGTCGAGGGCCAGAGCGGCCGCGAGTTCGTGGTGCTGGTCAGCGGTGACGCGGAGGTGGTGCGGAAGGGCAAACGGATCAACACGCTGCACGGCGGCGACTTCCTCGGAGAGATCGCGCTCCTCACGGGAGGTGCACGCACGGCCACGGTCACGTCGACCTCGCCCTGCCATCTGCTCATCCTCACCGACCGCGCCTTCCGGCGCGTGACCGCGGCGATGCCGTCCGTGAACGAAAAGGTTCTCCAGGCGCTCGCCGAGCGACTGCCGCCCGACGTCGTCTAGCGTCTCCGCGGGTCGATCGCGCGCTCGAACTGCCGTACCCTCTCGGGATGGAGGGAAGTGTGACCACTGCGACCGCTTCGGCCCTCCGGCCGTTCGTCCCGCGCCTGGCCGCAGCCTGGCAGCGGGATCGGGGCGACGAGATCGCACAGGTCCTCGACGCGTCGCTGCTCGGCCTCGACATCTCGGGCTTCACGGCACTCTCGGAGCGGCTCGCCGAACGCGGGAAGCTCGGAGCCGAGGAGCTGATCACCCTGATCAGCAGGTGCTACTCCGGTCTGATCGAGATCGGAAGGCGCTACGGCGGGGACGTGCTCAAGTTCCGCGGCGACGCGCTGCTCCTCCTCTTCGACGGCGAGCTCCACGAGGAACGCGCCGCACGCGCCGCGCTCGCGATGCAGGCGTTCGTCAAGGAGTCGGGAGCGGGTGAGTCGAGCGTCGGGCCGGTGCAGCTCGGGATGGCGGCGGGACTCGTCTCGGGGCCCTGTCACTTCTTCCTCGTCGGCCACCACCACCGCGAGCTGATCGTGTGCGGGCCGTCCGCGTCGGCCACGCTCGAACTCGAAGATGCGGCCGAGTCGGGCGAAGTTCTGGTCTCGGCCCGCACGGCGGCGGCCCTCGAGGGGCTGGTCGCTTCAGAACGAGACGGCGCGTTTCTGCTGCGCAGCGATGCCGTCGACGCGGAGCTGCCGCCGCTCCCCGACGAGCCGGAGGACCTGGAAGACCTGTCGCCACTCCTGCCGCCGACATTGCGGAGCTCGATCGCCGCGGGTGCGATCGAGGCCGAGCACCGGCAGGCGACCGCGGCGTTCGTGAAGTTCACCGGAACGGACCAGCTGGTCGAGACGCCTCAGGCGGCCGCCGCGGCGTTGAGCGCGCTCGGCGACGTCGTCTCGTTGGAGACTGCCGACCTGGGCATCACGTGGCTCGAGTCGGACATCGATCGGGACGGAGGCAAGCTCTACCTCGTCGCCGGAGCCCCGGCGAGCGCCGGTGACGACGAGGACCGGATGCTTCGGGCGCTGCGCCGGATCGTCGACGCCGGCGTCGGTCCGGCGATCGCCGTCGGGGTGAACCGCGGCCCCGTGCTCGCCGGCCCGATCGGCTCACCCAGCCGGACCACCTATGCCGTGATGGGCGACACGGTGAATCTTGCGGCCAGGCTGGCCGCACGAGCTGCGACGGGAGAGATCCTCGCGACGGGCGACGTCCTGCAGCGGGCGCGGACGAGGTTCGACACGACCAGCCGTCAGTTCCTGATGAAGGGAAAGTCGAAGCCGGTCACGGGCCACACGGTCGGCGCCGCGATCGGCGAGGTGGTCGAGGATGCCCGGCCGTCGTTGCCACTGGTCGGCCGTGAGCAGGAGCTGGCGACGCTCCTGGAGTCGGTCAACGCCGTTCGGATGCGCATGAGCCGCGCCGTCGAGATCGTCGGCGAGCCGGGCGCGGGCAAGTCACGACTCGTGGAGGAGGTGATCGCGAGCGCCGTCGGGTTCCAGATCCTCCGTGCGCACTGCGAGCCCTATTCGTCGTCGACGCCCTTCGGGCCGCTCCGGGCGATGCTCCGGCCGCTGATCGGCGCTCTCCCGGACGAGTCGCGCGAGAGCGCCGGCGCCAAGCTGACGACGTTCGTACAGACGCGTGATGCCCGACCTCGCCCAGTGGCTGCCGCTGCTAGCGCTGCCGTTCGATGCCGACGTCGCGGACACGGCCGAGGTCGACGAGATCGAGCCGTCTTTCCGGCGCGATCGCCTGCACGACGTCCTCGACCAGTTCCTGTCCCGCATGCTGCTGATGCCAACGCTGCTCGTGGTCGAGGACGCGCACTGGCTGGACGACGCTTCGCAGCTCGTGTTGACGAAACTCGCCCAGCCCGGCCCGCGGCCCTGGCTTGTCGTCGCCACCCGCCGGCCCTCGGGTCTGCCGCTCGGCGCGACCGCGGTGATCGCTCTTCAACTCGATCCGCTCGCCGAGGACGACGCGCGGGCTCTGGCGCTCGCCGCGGCCGGCGACATCGCCCTGTCCGAGGATCAGCTCGCAGCAGTCACCGACCGCGCGGCCGGCAACCCGCTCTTCATCCGCGAGTTGGCGGTGGCGCCGACGGACGACGACGCCCTGCCCGAGACGGTGGAGTCGCTGCTGACGATCCGGATCGACACGCTCGAGCCGAACGACCGCCTGCTGCTTCGGCACGCATCGGTGATCGGGCCGACGTTCGACCTCGACCTGCTCGACGAGATCCTGCCGGACGAGTCGACCGACCCCGAGCAGTGGGTGCGGCTCGCCGATTTCGTCGACTGGGTGGGGCCTGCGCTCCTACGGTTCCGGCACGACCTGGTGCGCACCGCGGCCTACGACGGGCTCTCCTTCGCTCGCCGCCGTGAGATCCACGCCCGGGTCGGCGATGCGATCGAACGTCGTGCCGTGGACGGGCCGGGGGCGGCCGGCGTTCTCTCGCTGCACTTTCTCGAGGCCGGCCGGTACGACAAGGCCTGGGACTACGCGGTCGCGGCCGGCGACGATGCGAGGTCGAAGTACGCGAACATCGACGCTTCGACGTTCTACAACCGCGCTCTGGCCGCTGCCGGGCACTTCGCGCCTCCGAGCGAGGAGATCGCCCGCGTCTGCGAGGCCCTCGGCGACGTCTGTGAGCTGGCGGCGCGATATGACGACGCGGATGCGGCGTACCGTCAGGCGCTCGAGCACGGTGCGCCGCGAGCGCGCCTCCTGCGAAAGCGGGGAGTGGTCAGCGAGCGGCACGGGAAATACGACGAGGCGCTCGAGCTGTACCAACTCGCGGCGGACGACGCCGACGAGGTCGAGACCGTCGCGCTGGAGCTCGCCCGCGCCATCGTCCTCTATCGGCAGGGAAAGATCGACGAGTGCGCGACGTATGCCGCGCGCGCCGCCGACGGCGCGACGGCGCTCGACGATCGGGCGACGCTCGCAGATGCGTACTACGTGCGCGCCGCCGCTGAGGGCGACCGCGGTGGTCCCGCACGGGAGTTCCTGGATCGTGCGCTCGCGATCTTCGAAGAGCTCGGCCTCTTGCATCGACAGGCGACTGTGCTCAACAACATGGGCGTTCGCGCCTACTACGAAGGGGCGTGGGACGACGCCCTCGATCTCTACCACCGCTCGGAGGAGACCGTCCGGCGGGCCGGGGACGTCCTGACCGGTGGCCACGCGACGAACAACCGGGCCGAGATCCTGCTCGACCAGGGCCGCCTCGACGAGGCGGCGGAGCTGTTCGACGTCGCTTTACGCACGTATCGTGCGGCGAAGTTCCCGGTCGGCGTGGCGCTCGTCATGATCAACCTCGGGCGCCTGGCCGCAGAGGAAGGGCGGTTTGCGGAGGCGCACCGGTACCTCGACGACGCACGGGGCGAGCTCGAGGCGCTGGGAGCCGAGAGCTTCCTGATCGAGGCCGATGCCCGGCGGGCACAGGCGTTCATTCTCGAGGGTCGGCACGCCGATGTGGTGGAGCTCGCGACGACGGCGCTCGCGCGAATGCGCAACTCGGGCGAGCTCGGCGTGCGCTCGGCGTTGCTCGAGCGGCTGCTCGGGCTCGCCGCCGTACAGGCGCGCGCCCCGCAGGAGGCGGAGCCCCACTTCGACGAGAGCGTGCGCCTCGCGCGGTCGCTCGGGGCTCAGTACGAGCTCGGGCGCACACTGCACGCCAAGGTCGTGACCGGCTTCGCCTCGGACGACGAGGCGGGCGAGGCGGAGGCGATTCTCACGCGGCTCGGCATCGTCGCCCTGCCGGCCGTGCCGCTGCCGTAGACCCGGCTAGCTGTTGTTCTTGAGAATCAGCGTCCCGCTGATCTGGTTTCCGGAGAACGTGAAGCCGCCGGTGTTGTTCGTGATCGTCGCGGAGCCGCTGATCTTGTTGTTGACGACGGCGACGCCACCGCTGTTGCTGTTGATCGTCACCGCGCCGCTGATCGTGTTGGTCGCGAAGTTGAGGCCGCCCGTGTTGCTCGCCACGCTGACGGAGGACGAGAGCTTGTCGCCCGTGAAGACGACGCCGCCGCTGTTGCCCGAGATCGAGATCGCAGCCGCTCACGGTGGTGTTCACCAGGCTCACGCCGGCGGTGTTGCCGGACAGGCTCACGGAACCGGAGATCTTGTTGGCGGCGCAGGTGCCCGGCGCCCCGCCGATCAGCACAGCGCCGGTCGAGCCGCTGACGCTGAGCGAACCGCTCAGGTTGGCGCCGCACATGGTCAGCGACTTGGCGCCGGTTGCGCTGATCGGGCCCGAGACCGAGCCGCCGTTGATCCACAGCGAGCCGCCGCTCTGGACCGTGATCGATCCGCTCACGCTCCCGCCGGTCGAGATGCAGTAGGCCTGGCCGTTCTTGATCGTGAGCGAGCCGGAGAATCCGGTCGTCAGGCAGACCTGGCTGAACCCGACCGAGATCGTCGTGCTGCCCGTCGCGGTCGTGTAGTGGGCCGTGTCGGTCGGCGTGAACGTGACCGAGAGGGGCTGGCTGCCCGGCTGCAAAACGGTTCCTGCCGGCGGGCTGTAGACGAAGGTGCCCGGCAGCGAAGCGCCGTTGGCCGAGGCGGTTGCGTTCAGCTGGATCGCGCTCAGCTTGGTGCCGTAGCTGATCGGCGCCGGCGTGGGCCAACTTACGGTCGGCGTGGCCTTGACGACCTGGACGTCCTTCGTGTCGTGCGTCTGGTTGCCGACGACGTCCTTGGCGGTCGCGTCGAGGTGAACGGTTCCGACGGTCGACGTGACGAGCGGATCGCCGCCGTTGGCCGCCACAGTGTTCTGTGTTCCGGTGCACGTGTACGGCGCCCGAGCCGCTGTCGAGGCACGTGAAGGCGGGCACGACGCTGCCGTACGCCACGGTGCTCGGCGCGAACGCGATCGTGGGCGGCGTCTTGTCGATCAGGACGACGGCGGTCGCCTTCGACCCGTCGGAGCCCAGGGCTTTCAGCGTGTGGGCGCCGTCTCCGGTGAGCATGATCCCGCCGGCCGGGATCGGGTCGAACGAACCGCCGTCCACGCTCACCGTGATGGTGACGCCCGGGGTCGAGCTCGAGCCGGTGACGCTGACGTTGGTCGTGTACCAGCCGCCCGTGCCCTGCGTGCCGCTCGGGTTGAGCGTGATCGAGCCCGTTGACGTCGGCAGCGGCACCGCGTCGAAGTACCGACCCTTGTTGGAGCTGTAGCCGCAGTTGCCGGCGGCGTCGCAGATCTCGGCGAAGAACTGCACATGCGTGCCGGTGAACGGCGCGCCACCCGACCAGGTGCCAGTTCGCGCCCTGCACCAACTGCACGCTCTTCCAGGTAGCGCTGTTGTCGACGTCGTAGACCACCTGGGCGAACGCGACGGTGCCGACTCCACCCGTTTCGGTGCGATCGCTGAACTGGCCCGTGAACGCCACGGTGCCGCCGTTGAGGATGGCGTCGATCTGGTCGACCGTCGGCGGCACGAAGTCGGTGCTCGCCGAGTAGGTGACCCGGCCGCCGATCTGCTTCCAGAGCCGCTCGGTCGGCGTGCCGCCGGCTGCCGAGGTGAAGAACTGCCCGGTCGTCAGGTTGAGCCGTTGCTGAAGTCTGTTCGGGTGGCTGAGCGAGACGAGGGTCGGCACCTTCGTCGGCCAGGCCTGGTCGGTGAACTGCGGCTCGGGCTCATTTGCGGTCAGGTCGAGCGTCGGCCGCACGTTGTCCGGGTTGAACCCGGTGTGATCCTCACTGGTGAGGCTGTCGATCACGACGCCGTGCGCGACCTGGCCCGGGCGGCTCGCGGAGAGCGTCACGTACGGCTGCAGCGGCCGGTAGTTCGGCGCCTGAACCTGGCCGGCGTTCGTGTAGTAGCTGCCGTGCTGGCCGGTGACGCGGGCCGGAGAAGGCCGGGGTGACCGAGAAGCCGGCGGCCTGCACGGACGTTCCAGCGAACGGCGCCAGCAGGCCTTGTGCGGGGCTCGTCGAGCTCGCCGCGCCGTTCACCGGGTCGGGCAGCGGCGCCGGTGCCGGGTCGGGCGCCCCCAACGGGGTCGGAGGCGCGCCGACGCCGTACATCGGCAGGCCGTAGAGCTCGGCCTCGGAGACGGTCTTCTCGTCGTAGGAGCTGAAGGCGTCGCGCGAGAGGAAGTAGTCCTCCTTCGCGAGGTTGAGGGCCTGCCCGATCGAGACGGTGTGATCGAGGTGGCCGGCGAAGTTCGCCATCAGCTCTTCGGAGAAGGCGACGCTGTCGGTGTTGCCGAGGCCGAAGCCGGTGTTGCCCACGAACCCGGTGCCGGTCCCGGCGAAGTACTGGGACCAGTCGAGCACGGGCGACCCGATGATCGCGTCGGTGGTCTGGAAGCCGGCGTGGCAGCCCATCGTGAGGAAGATCCCGCCGGAGACGGCGTGGGCCCCCGTGAGCTCGGAGGTGGAGAGGAGGTCTCCGTTCGCCATCTGCGCGCGCGTGTTGTCGTAGTGGCCGTTCCAGTCGTTGATCGCCGCCTGCCCGAGGGTCGGGAAGGCCGCGTTGAAGAGCCCGCTCTTCGACCAGGAGGTGGCGGGGTTGAACGGGACGTTGGTGTCGAGCAGCGTGTTCACCGACGTCCCGCCGAGAATCGAGCGCAGCCTCTGCGCGACCTGCTGGCTGCCGTCGGTGACGAAGTCGTAGCCGGAGACGAACGCGGTCGAGCTGCGGAGCGTTCCGCTCGAGTTCTCGAAGCTCGTGACCGCGCCGGCGATCTGTGCCGGCGTCTCGACCAGCCGGCCGCCGGCGAGGTCGGGGATGAAGAGCTGCCGGCCGCTCGCGGGGACGGGACGGGTGTCGAGGTACGGGTTGTCGGTGAGCAGGTCGCCGCTCGCGAGCGCGCCGTAGTACTCGTTGTTGTTGAACTGGCCGGCGAAACCGGCTTCGTTTGCGATCAGCGAGAGATCGGGGGCCCGGAAGAACGGGATCTGGTCGTCGCCGCCGGCGAAGACGACGTACTTGAGGCTCGGGCGGGCCAACTTGACGGCAGTGATCTTGTTCGCGATCGCGTTCGCAACGGCGTTGGCGGCGTTGACGTTGCACGGGTTGGCGTCCCAGGTGTTGTACTGGCTCTGGGCGAGCCCCTCGACCGGGATCACGGCGCCGCTGACGCCGAGGGAGGCGTCACCGGCGAGGTGGGTCAGCGACGAGATGACACTGGTCTCGGCCGCCGCGCCGTAGGTGGCTCCGATGCGCTTCTCGTTGACGAGGATCAGGGTGTTGAGGTTGCTCGGCAGCGACGAGTCCGGCGGCACCGTCCCGGCCGTACCGCCGGTCAGCGTGCGAGGTGAGCAGTTCAGGCTTGGGGGCGCCTGCGTCGTGACGCGCAGCGAGTACGGCTGCGGGCTCGAGGCGCCGTTGTAGCCGAACACCGCGATCGTGGCGAACCCGCCGCCGCCCGGCGAGACCATGCCGACGTCCTCTGGGTCCGTGCCCCGGTTGGCCGAGACCTGGACGATGGGAATGCCGGGGTCAGGAATGTCCTGCAGCGCGGTCGGCGTCAGCTGCGTGTTCGAGCCGCCGTTCTGGAGGGTGAGCGACTGGTCGGCGATCGTCCCGTCCTGGAGCGGCAGGCCGTTCGTCGCCCCGGTGCGCACCGAAGTCGTCTGGCTCGAGTAGAGGGCGAGGTCGTAGTCGGCGGGAAGGTTCGCCAGGTGAACGAGGAGGCGGGTGCCGGCCGCGGGCAGTGGGATCTTGTAGTAGTCGACCTCGCCTGCGCTCGCGATCGCGGACATCTGCACGTTCGTGTCGGGAGCGAGCGTCGTTGCGGCTCCCGGGGGTGTTGTTGGCGAAGGCGTCGGTGACGGAGAACGGGACGGTGCCCGAGCCGCCGAGGCTGCCCGACGTCACGCTCTCCGTTGCCTGAGTCGGCCCGACGTTGCTCCCCGACCACGCGTCGAAGGTGATGGTCGACTCCGTGTTGAAGGGCACGCTCGGGACGGTCCAGGTCAGCGAGTTCGCCTGCGTGTCGACGGTTGGGTCGGCGAAGGTACCGGCGCCGCCGTCGCCGATCTGCAGGTTGGCGGAGCCCGGCTTGAAGTCGAAGCCTGCCGGCAGCGTCACCTTGACCGTGGCCGTGCCGTTCCCCTGGCCGATCCCCTGCAGCGTGAAGCCGGCGCTCATGTGCAGCAGCGGGCGGCTCGTGTCGAACACCGAGAGCAGCCGGGGCGAGAGCGTCTCCCACGGGACGTCGGCGCTGCGGATCAGCAGTCCGATCACGTCGCCGACGGTCAGCGTGGTCTTTACCGGGCTGCCGTCGGCCAGGAGGATCCTCAGGAGGTCGAGGATGGTCGCGGTCGACGTGATCCCGCCGAGCGCTGCCGCCTGGCCGAGCGTCTGGCTCGTCAAGCAGGCGACGCCGGCCTTGGTGCGAGGATGGTCGAGGGTGACCGCAGGCAGTTGACGACTCGGCGAGCCCGTTGATCGGGAGCCCGTTGATCGGGAGCCCGTTGATCGGCGAGGCCGACAGGTTGAGGCCGTTGATCGGGAGCCCGTTGATCGGCAGCCCGTTGATCGGGAGCCCGTTCATGGGGAGCCCGTTGATCGGCAGGCCGTTGATCGGCGCTCCGGCGAGACTGAGCGCGAAGAGGCTCTGGTTGCCGATCGCCGCGGGCGTGCAGTTCGCGGCCGACCCGGTCGCCTGTGTGCACCAGGCCTGGAGCTGCGCCTCGATCGATGCGCGCCCCGGTTCCGAGCCCGTTGATCGGCGTCTTGCCGAGCGCCAGTGCGCCGATCGTCACCTGACCGAGCGCGCTGTCCGCGACCAGGAGGTTCCCGAGCGTGAGGTTGCGCACCGCCGCGGGCTGCGGGTTGAGCGCCAGCACCTGTTGCAGGGTGATCGTCTGCAGCGGCTTTCCCGCGAGCGCGGTTCCGGCCAGCACGGCGGTCCAGCCGCCGGGGATCTGGAGCCCGTTGATCGGCAGCCCGTTGATCGGGAGCCCGTTGATGGGCAGGCCGTTGATGGGGAGGCCGTTGATGGGGAGGCCGTTGATCGGCAGCCCGTTGATCGGGCAGGCCGTTGATCGGGCAGCCCGTTGATCGGGAGGCCGTTGATCGGCAGGCCGTTGATCGGCAGGCCGTTGATCGGCAGCCCGTTGATCGGCAGCCCGTTGATCGGCGCCGGTGTCACCCCGTCTTGCGCGGGCGCGAAGGCACTCAGGGGGATGGTCGAGATCGCGTCGTTCGAGCCCGACATGCCGATGTTCGCACCGCTCTTGAGGTTGGTCGTTACGCCGGTGATCGCGGTCGTGGCCAGCGTTGCGGCATAGACAGCGACGTTGTCGCAGAAGGGTGGTTGGACGCCGCCGCAGACACCGGCGTTCTCGGTGAATGTCACGGTCAGTTGCGCTTCCGCATGTGCGGCGGCGTAGCGAATCGTGTAGATGCCCGGCTGGTTGGGCAGCCCGCACAACTGCTGACGGACTGGTCGCTGAAGGCCGGAGCGCTCCCGTCTGAAAGCGTTGCTGTCAATGTCCCCGAGGCCCAGTGCGCGGTCGTGTAGAGCGTGAGCGTCCGGTCGGTCGTGTCTGCCGGAACCGTGAGCGAGAAGCCGTCGCCCACTGTCGGCGCGAGCGCTCGTGCCGTCGTGCTGCAGTCCTCCGAAGACGCCGGTCGCGAATGGGCCGTTGCCATCCGACCAGTCGAACGTGAAGGGATTCTCGGAGGGGAACTGGCCCAGGCCACGACGGGGTGCTGCGGTCGGGTCGATGTCTGTCAGGTCGCTGATCGCTGATGCACCGTTCTTGCGGACGTTCGGGGCGAGGGATGTGTTCGTGCCGCCGTTTGCTGAGCCCCAGATCGCCCAGTCCTCGCTACCAGCTGCCGTCAGATCGATGTTCTGGTCCCCCGGTCAAAGAGACACTCCAAAGAGGGATCCCGGTCCCCGGGGAGTTGCCCTGGACCGTCGCGCAAATCGAGAACGTCGAGGTGTCGCTCGACAACGTATTCGTCGACGTCGCCGTCACACCCTCGCCGTCGGTGAGGCCGCCCAGCTGTGCGCTCCACGGCGCGCTTGTCTCACCTGCCGGTAGGTCCACCGGCACGAACGTGGAATACGTCGTCCCGGCGCCGTTCGCCGTTCCTACACACGATGGATTGAGGAAGAACTCGATCCAGATCGTCGTTCCGTCGGTCGTGGCAGGGCCGAACACGGTGCCCGAGGCCGCACCGCTGACGATTGAGTCGATCGTCGGTGCGGGAAGATCGTTGTTCGCCCCGGCCCCCAGCGAGATCCCGTGGCCGGCATTGTCGTGGATCGAGTTGGCGACGATGCGGTCGCTGATCGAGGAGCCGTCGAGCGCAACGCCGTCACCGGAGTTATGGGAGATCGTGGTGCCCGGGCCGATCTGATTGTTCGAAGCGTTGGAGATGTGGATCCCGTTGCCCTTTGCGCCTGTGCCGGCGCCAGAACCGTTAGGGCCAACGAAGTTCCCGGTGACGACGGTTCCGGTCGCGCCGGCGCCGAGTCGGATCCCGTCGCTGCTCGAGGCCGCGATGACGTTCGCGAGTTGGGGCTGATCGATTACGTCCTGCAGCTGGCTCGGATTCGGCGTCTACGCCGATCACCGTGTTCGCTGCGTTCAGGACCTGGATCCCGATCGTGTTGCCGTCCGGCGCACCATTGGACGAATACCGATCAGGTTGCCCTGGACGCGTTGCTTCCACCGGCACGGCGTTGATCGGAGCCTGGATGCTGATCGGCGTGCCCGTGTGCACGATCACGTTCTGATCGGCGGGAGCGCTGCCGCCGATCGTGTTGTTGCTGCCGCTGACGATGATGCCGTTGTTATTTCCGCGCGGCGGTGCCGCACCGTCCGGCCTCGAGGCCGAAGTAATTGCCGGCGACGGTGTTCAGATCTGATTCGACGAGTAGCGCCGCGGTGCCGGCTCGCTCTGGAAGCCGTCGAACGCGAGGTTGCGGATCACGGAGCCATCGGATCCGGCTTGCAGCTCGAGTCCGTTCTGCACGTCGCGGAGGCCAGGATCGTCACCCCGACCTGGAAGGGGGCGATTCCCCCGTCGATCGTCACCGGCGCGGTGACGGCCGGAAGGTCGACGTCGAGCACGACCGTCATCTGGTCGGCGAACGTGATCGTGCTTGGGACGTCGTCGTTGTTCGCCAAGTCGATCGCGTCGGGAAGGGTGCAGTAAGTCGGTGCACGACCCAGCGGCCGAGTCGCTCGTCGAATTGACGACGTACGTGTTGTCCGCGAACGCCTGCGGCACCAGGACCGCACCGAGGACGACCACGGCTGCGAACGCGATTAGGCGTGCCGCACGCCGAGGCCCCCGGACCGCCGCAGGCCTCCGCACCCTCATCCCAGCCTCCAGATAACCAGGAAAAACGTGAGTTTGCAAGCACCTCGCCCGAAAGAGTGAATCCTGATCGAGGGATCGCGACTAGCGCAACGACAGCCGATGTCCGATCGGACAACGTTCGTACCACGGAAGGAAAGAACACATGCGGAGACAGTTCGTGGTCGGCTTCCTCGTGCTCGCGCTCTCGGCGGCAGCTGTGGCCAGCGCCGGTGCGGTCGGGCGAGCAGACGGCCGTTCTTGCACCACTCAGCGGTTCGCGGCGGTGATCCAGGCGCTGGGAACCGACGGCGTAGCGTTGAAGGTCCAGGGCCGAGACCGGGCCGTGACGTTCCGGCTGCTTGCCCGGACCCAGATTCGCAGACAGGACCGGCCGGTCCCCGTGACGGCACTCGCTGTCGGGCAGAAGGTCCTCGTCGAAGTTCGGACGTGCCAGGGCGGTGGCGGGCCCACCGAGGTCGCACTCGTCTCGATCAGGCTGGTCGGAGCGGCCGGCGAGCCGACCGGGGACGGGACACCCACTCCTCCCAGCCCGGCGCCACCGGCACCGGCTGCGGTGTGTGCCCGGGGTGACTTCACCGCGCCGGTCGCGGTGGTGGGCGCCGACAGCGTCAGCTTCACCTCCAACGGTGTGGAGGGGCTCAGGACCTTCTCGGTCGGCGTCACGGCCGAGACGGCAATCGTGAAGAACGGCAGTCCTGCGACTCTCTCGGCAGTGAAGCCGGGCGACAAGCTGCATGTCTGGGTCGTCAGGTGCCAGGGCGCGCCGCCGACCCTGCGGGCGACGCGAATCGAGGACATCACCGCCTCGACGACCGTTCCGACGCCGACCGAATAAGGCCGGTGCGGCTGCGCGAGGGCGAAACCACCGCCCTTGCGCAGCCGCTCGGTCTGGGCAAGCGACCCCTGGGGCTCTTTAGGGGTAGGGGTACCGCGTTGTCGTCGTATCCGGCGGCGTTGTCGTCGTGCCGGACGTCGTGGTCGTGGTGCTCGTGGTGGTCGTGCCGGCCGTCTTCTTCACGGCACTGCCGTTGGCCGCGACCGCCCACCAGCGTCCACCGAACGCGTTCTGGCCCTGCCCGTTCGTCTGTCCGGCTTGCTTGTCGAGCGCGAAGCCGTACAGCGGGTGGTGGTTGTAGGTCAGCTGCTTGCGACCGTCACTCCGCTTGGTCGTTCCCAGCAGCTTGAGTTTGGCCCCTGCTCCTGCAGTCAGCTTTGCAGGTGCGATCGCAGGTGGCCAGTACGTCGCGCACGTCCCGGTGCACGCGCTCTTGGCGTTCTTGTCCTTCGCGAACAGATAGAGCGTGCGGCCCTTCGAGTTCACGAGGACGGAACCGAGCTTCGTGGCGCGGAGCGAGACGGATGCGCTGCTGGCGCTTTCGTGCGTCGCTCCCTGTGCGTTCGTGCCGGCAAACAGGTAGCCGGCGAGGCCCAGCGCCGCGGCGCAGGCCAGCGCGAACGTAAAACGCAGGTTCGTTGTGGCTCGCGCGAACGTCATGTCGTGACCTTGAAGTGCTGGAACATCTGCGATTCATGCGCCTGGCAGTACGCCTTGTACGGCCCTGCGACGAACTTCAGGGTCTTGGTCTTCGTGCCCTTGTACGGCACGGAGGTGAAGCTCCACGACTTGCCGTGCGGCCCGTCCAACTCGTAGTTGTGGAACGACGAGTCGTCGTGGATGACGATCGTGTAGGTGCCTGCCTTGAGCGTCTTCACGAGCTTCCCGGCGGAAGTCTTGAGCGTGATCTTGTAGGCGTCGTTCTGGCCGACGACCCCGATCAGCTTGGTGCTGCTCGCCTGTGGGCGAGCGAGTGCCGCAACCGCGAACGCGGCGACGGCGACAAGCAGCGCGGCCGCGACGATTGTGAAGCGAAATGGATAGGGCATACGAACGTCCTTTCGACCGATTGCGTTACCGGGTCTACGCGTCGACCGGTCGAACGGATTTCGTGTGCCGCCGTGGGCGTTACCGGAACGGTGTCAGACCGAGGCGGTGATGGTGATCCCGCCGCGCGGCTTCTGGACGAGCTTGACGCTGACGTCCGACCGCTCCAGCTCGAGTGCCGACGCGACCTCGTCGCGGATCTGCACGGCCAGCTGCTCGCAGAACGCCCCCTGCTCGCGGAAGCGCGACAGGTAGATCTTGAGTGACTTCGACTCCAGGCAGCGCTCGCCCGGCCGGTAGTCGATCGTCGCGGTGTAGAAGTCGGCCTGGTTCGTGATCGGGCAAACGGCGGTCAGCTCGTCGCTGACCATTTCAACGCTTGTGACGCCCGGGTTCGGGAACGTCTCGAGGCCGGCGTAGGCGTCGCTGCCTGCGTGACCGAGGGCGACGAACTCCTGCTCCACGACGTCACTCTAGCGTCGTCGGTGAATCCGATCGGCGTCCGGCGGGAGTATCGCTTCCTAGTCGAACATTGGAGTGATCACATGAGGTACGTCGGCATGGCAGGCATCGTGGCGCTCGTATTGGTTGCGAGTGCGACGGCCGCAGTTCAGAAGGGAGGCTCGCTCCACGCGACGCTGACCGGCAAGGTGGAAGTGCCGAAGGGCGACCCGAACGGCACCGGCACCGCCGAGGTGAAGATCGCCGGTACGACGGTCTGCTGGGAGATCAAGACGGCCAACGTCGGCAAGATCGTCGCGGCGCACATCCACAAGGGCGCCGCGGGTGTCGCCGGCCCGGTCGTAGTGCCGTTCGGCAAGGTCTACAAGTCGAAGGGCTGCTTCAACTCGACAGCGAAGATCGTCGCGGCCATCAAGAAGAACCCGAGCGCGTATTACGTCAACGTGCACAACGCGACCTACCCGGGCGGAGCATTGCGCGGGCAGCTTCACACCGACGGCTGATCTCTGCTCTGCTGGTGTCCGGTCGCAGTCTCGGGCCGGACACCACCAGCCCTTTTGGGGTCAGTCGTACAGGCGCGAGCCGCGCTTGCGCAGCCGCCGCCACGCGGCGGGGACCTGCTCCCTGGCGCGTGCACGGCGCCCGACCTGACGCTCCGCGATCCTGCCGGCGACGAAGGCCGCCGCGGTCGACTTGTCGACGACGGTCGAAGAGCGAAGGAGCGATTCCGCCACCGTCGCGTCCTGGTGCTCGCCGAGGAGACCCTGGAGCGTCTTCGCGGCCTCGAAGAACGAACTGCCCGCCTTGCCGGAGGGAGCCGACAGTTCGGCGGCGTACCGTGCGCGCTTGAGCGCGATCCGTAGTTCGTGCAGGTCGGTGTCTCGCGGCGCTTTCCCGAGACGGGCGGTGGTCTTCATCAGTCCGCGGAACTCGTGCCGCGCGAGCCGGTCGAGCGGAATCGATTCGACGCCGGGCCGGAGACGTGGAGGCAGGTGGAGACGCGCCAGCAGGAAGTGGTACTGATCCTCGTCGAGCGCTTCGAGCAGCCCGCGTCGTGCGTCTTCGCGTCTCTCTGCCAGGCACGCCATCAGGCCCGCCGCGCCGCCTGATCTGTTTCGCCGAGCTCCGTGGAGTTGCGGCTGGAGATATTCGAGCAAGACGTCGAGGTCGCGAATCGGGCCTGTCGCCTCGCTCAGCCGCCGCAGCGGCTGCGCGAGGCTGCGTCTCCACATGGGATCGACGTACGCGCGTGTGGCGCGCAGGAACGTACGGCTGCGACGCGCTGCGATGCGGTGTCGCCGGACGTTCTCGGCGCAGGTGCCGAGCCGCGCACCTGGATCGTGAACGAGCAGTGCGCGACGCTGCGTCTCGAGCATCTCGCGCAGACGTGCCACGCCGTCGTCGCGCTGACCGGCGCTGACGGCACCAGGCCTTTCGAGCCGACGACTCCGTGGATCAACTGCATGATCTCCACCGGCGGGGAGAGGCCTATGTTTCCGGGCTCCCACGCTTCGAACTGTTCACCGCGTGGCAGCGTGAGCCGCCAGACGACTCCGGCTTCGGAGGGGAGCCGCGAGATCGTCATCCCGAGCCGCTCCAGGTCGCGGTCCACCGTGTCGTAGCCGTGGACCACCGGATGTTCGCGCTCCGGTGCGCGCGGGGTCCGAGGCGCGACGCCGAACTGTCGGCTCGAGGCCCTCCTGATCGTCGATCACGAGGTGTGATTTCCGCACTCGACACCGGGCTTCCTGCCCGCGCGGCCAGGTCGTTTGCGACTCCAACGCCGAAAGAACCAGCCGCGTCGTGTGCTAAAAGGTGCCCGGATGGGCCGCCACACCTGCGCGACAGTCGTCGCCACGGCGTTGTTCTTCTGCGTGGTGTGCGCTCACGCGGTTGCCGCGCCGGGAGCGCCGAGCACGATCAGCTTCGGCGTCGCCGACGACGCCGGCAAGTTCGCCGAGTGACTCGGGCGCCGAGTTCTACGCTCGGATCAGCTCGAGCGGCTTGACCAACGATCGTCTGACGGTGACGTGGGACCCGGCGAGCCCGATGGAGATCACCGAGAAGCCGTTTCTCGACCGGACGATCCCCGAAGCCGCGTCGCTCGGGGTGAACCTCGTTCTCTCGGTACGGCCGTCGCGCGCAGCTGCGATCGGCGGCAATCTGGTTCAGGCAAAGCGTTTCGCGGCCTATGTCGCGCTGCTCGCGACGACGTATACCGACCGTCAAGACATTCGTGATTGCGAACGAGCCGAACCAGCCGCGCTTCTGGCAGCCGCAGTTCCGCAACGGCAAGCCGGTCGCCGGTCGCGATTACGAACGCGTTCTGGCCCTTTGCTACGACGCGCTGAAGAAGGTGGATCCGACGATCAAAGTCGTTGGCGGTGCGCTCTCCGGGCGGGGCAACGACAACGCGAGGGCGTTGACCAACCGGTTCTACGTCACCGCTTCGGTTCCTCTACGACCTCGGTGCCGCGTACCGCACCAGCAAGCGTAAGGCGCCGCTGATGGATCTCTTCGCGTTTCACCCGTACCCGCGCTCGTCACTCGACTCGCTCAAGAAAGGTCTGGAGTGGCCGATGGCGGGGTACGCGAACCTCGATCGCGTCAAGCAAGGGCTCTGGGATGCGTTCGCCGGCACCGGCCAGAAGACGACGGAGAACGGGCTCGGGATCATGATCGACGAGGTGGGCTGGCAGGTTCGCGTCGCGTCCGCCGCCGTCGACAGTCCGTACACCGGCCTCGAGAATGTCCCAGTCGCCACGGAGGCGCACCAGGCGACCGTCTACGGGCAGCTCGTTCGCTCGGGCCGAAGTGCGACAGTTCGCTGAAGGCGCTGTTCTTCGTGCCGTTCATCGACGAGACGTCACTCACGGGATTCCAGAGCGGGTTGCTGCGGGCGGACGGAACGGAACGTCCGTCGTACACCACCGTCACGAACGCGATTGCCTCGACGGGCGGCCGCTGCGTCGGGCGTCGCGTGGTCTGGAAGCACGTGCGCAGCGTCCTGGGCGCGAAGGCGCTCTTCCACGGCCTCGCGATCCCGAAGCTGGCGTCCAGGCAGCGCGCTTGGGGGTTCGCGGTGCGCACGGCAGAAGATGCCCGCTACGTCGCGACGATCGTGCCGGCGAGCCGGCCCGCGCGCGCGACCGTCGATGTTCCCGTCTCGCCGCTCGCGAAGATGCGTGCGGCTGGTTACGCGAAGGCGAACTGGACACCGCTCGTCCGATTCCCGAGCCGCTACCTCCCGCGTGGCCGGTACGCATACCGGGTCGTCTTCCGCGCGGCGTTTCGATCCCTGCCCGGGAGAAGGTCGTCGTCAGCCGGACATTCGTCGTTCGTTAGCCGCGACTTCCCCGGCCATCCGTCCGCAGGACAGTCGGCGTGGCCGACGAAAAGTCCCTGCAGTCTCCGGGGGAGTCGGAGACCGCGCAGCGGTCCGGCGGCCCGGCTCCGTCCCCTCTCCCCTGGAGCCGGCCGCCGACCGACGCGTGCTCGCTCACCGGAAAGACTTGCCCGGTCGCGGGAAGGGAAGAAAGTGAGCCGGGAGAGAACTAAGGCTGCGGCCCCCTTGCTCTCGATCCCGGCTCGATCCTCACCGTAGAGGCCGGAGGGCCGGAGCGCCCTCCCCGGTTTGGGGGACTCGAAGGGGGCGGACGATCTCGAGGCTTCAGGTGACGGTGAGATCTGCCGATGAAGCGGCTGCGACCGGGTGAGGGCTTCAGGCCCGATGCGGCGGGGCTTTGTTCTTCGCTCTCGCCCGGTTGCCACCTCGTTCCCTGTTTCGCCCCTTGCGCCCGCTGCCCCACTCGTGGCCGGGGTTACCCCCTTTCGGGGGACGCCGCGCCGCTGAGCGCTGCCGAAACCGACAGGGGTGACTGCGTATACCGTGGCCCGGCTCTGGCCGCGCGAGGGGGAGACCGACTCGGTGTGGGCTCGGCGGTCGTCCGTCGTCGGGCTGGCAGCGACGATCGCGCTCTTCTGCGCCCTCGCCGTCCAGTTGCGGACCGGTTTCGGCGGCCCGGGCGTGTCCTTCCGTCTTCACCAACTGGGTCTACAACGCGGTCGGCCTTCTCGCCGGCGCGACCTGTCTGTTGCGCGGGCTCCGCGGAGGCGAGGGAGCGGCCTGGATCTGGATCGCTGCCGGGATCTTCGCGTGGACCTCGGCGACATCTACTACACGGTCGCGCTGCAGGAACCTCGTCTCGCAGCCGTTTCCCTCGTTTGCCGACCTTGGCTATCTCGGCCTCTACATCCCGGTCTTCGTCGGGCTCGGCTTGCTCGTGCGCGCCTCCGTCGTCGATTTCAGCGGTGTCGTCTGGCTCGACGGTCTGATCGGTGGGTTCACCGTCTGCGCCTTGGCCACCGGACTCGTGTTGGGCCCCGTGTGGCGCACCTCGACCGGCAGCTTTGCAGCCGTCGCCACCAACCTCGCCTACCCGGCCGGCGATGCGTTGCTGCTGGCACTGATCTTCTGCGTGTTCGGGCTCTCCGGCTGGCGACTGAACCGCATGTGGCTCCTGGTCGGGAGCGGTTTGGTCGTCTTCGCGGTGGCGGACTCCGTCTATCTCGTCGAGCTCGCGCACGGCGCGGTCTCGAATACGGCAGCTGGCTCGACCTCGGCTGGCCCGCCGGGTTCGTCCTGATCGCTGCGGGATCGCTGGCGTCCCCGCTGCGCCGGTCGCGTGGCCGATTGGACGGGATGTCGCTCGTGCTCGCGCCGGTCGGCATGGCTCTCGTCTGCCTCGGCATCGACGACTGGGATCACTTCCACCGTGTGCAGACCGTGGCGCTGGTCGCAGCATCGCTCGGGCTCCTGGCCGTGATCGGGCGGCTGATGTTCACATTCAAGGAGTACCTCGCGCTGCTCAGTCTCACGCGCGTGGAATCGTTGAGTGACGCCCTGACGGGCCTCGCAACCGTCGCGCGCTGGTGCGCGGATCTCGACGACTACTTTCGGCCCGCCGACGACGAGTCGTCGGTGCTGCTGCTGTTCGATCTCGACGGCTTCAAGTCGTACAACGACACGCTTCGGTCATCCGGCGGGCGACGCCTTGCTCCCGCGTCTCGGGGCGCGGCTCCGTCACGGTGGGCTCACGCGGCGAGGTCTATCGGCTCGGCGGCGACGAGTTCTGCGTCCTCGTCCGGGCTCGAGCGTCAATCTGCCGTGGGTACGTCCTCGCTGCGCACCGCAAGCCTCCTCGAGTCGGGCGACGGGTTCACGATCAGCTCCTCGGTCGGCTACGTCGCTCCTCCCCGAGGAGGCGGAGGACACCCCCGACGCGCTGCAGCTCGTCGATCGCCGGATGTACGCGGACAAGGGGCACGGCGTCCGCGGCGGTGAGGCCGCGGCGCGGTCCTCCGGCGCTCGCCGCGCGCGACGCCCCTCGCGGCGCACACGAACGGGGTCGTTCGGTCCTCGGCGGCGCTCGCGCCGACCTGGGGCTCGTCGGTAGCGACGCAATTCTCGTTCGCGCCGTCGGCGCAGCTCCACGACATCGGCAAGCTCGCTCTGCCGGAGTCGATCCTCAGAAGCCCGGGCAGCTCGACGCCGAGGAGTGGGAATCGTCCGCCAGCACACACTGATCGGGGAGCGGATCATCGCGGCGGCCGAGGGTCCGGTGCACGTCGCGCCCACGCGTTCGCTCCTCGCACGAGCGCTGGGACGGCACGGGTATCCGGACGGTTTGCGAGGCGAGCAGATCCCACTCGCCGCGCGCATGATCGCGATCTGCGACGCGTACGACGCGATCACCTCCGAACGCCCGTATCGGCACGCGAGCTCCAGCGAGCGTGCGGTCGAGGAGCTGCGCGCATTCTCCGGCACCCAGTTCGATCCGGAGCTCGTCGAGGCGTTCATCGAGCGCGCCCTGCCTGCCTTGACCCGCCTCCAGCCCGCGGAAGCCCCGCGGCGCGCCTCGCCAGCGGCCTGACGACGATGTAGGCCCGGAAGAGCTCGGTGAGCTCGTCCGCCTCGACGACGCTGACGACCTCGAGTCGCTCACGGTGCCAGCGGGGCGAGCGGCGATGATCGTCGGGCCTGGCAGCGCCGCTTTCGAGACGATCCTCGCATTGGTCGACAGGCTGCCCGTGATGGTCTGCCCGCGGTGGGTCTCGGTCGAGGACGCGGCTCCGGTCGTGCTCGTCGACGTTCTCGAAGTGCTCGCAGGTCGTTCTGCGGGGAACCTTCCGGCGTACGGCGAGCACACTCCTCGACCTCGGCGGCCCGGAGGTGATGACCTACAGGACGATGATGGAGCGAACCGCCCCGCCTGCGCGGCAAGCACCCGATCCTGATCGAGGTGCCATCTGCTTCACGCCGCGGCTGTCGTTCGCTCTGGCTGTCACCTCGCTCACTTCCTGCGAAGCGTGTCGGTCGCCCGTCCGCTGGTCGAGGGGCCTCCGGGTTCCTACGATCGCGCAGGATGACCGCATCTGGGGGCTCGCTGGGCGGCGCCCGACCACGTTCGACGACTCCGTGCGCGCAGCGTTACTCGCGACCGGCCGGTAGGGCTTGCGCCCGCAGAAAGATGCGGCGCGCGGAAGGGGATAGTTGCCGCACAGTCCGCAGCCGCACGCCGCCTCGCGAGTATCCCTCTTTCTCGCTCGCTTAGGCTGCGCCGCGGCCGGCGCGGCTCGAATACGCCCCCGCAAATTGCGGACTTTTGCGGGCCGGCTGAGGCCGCGACGCAGGGCGTAGGTTGCGCCGGCGGCGTCCCCTGCAGCCGTCGTGTCTTGAGGAGTTCGCCGCCGGCGCGAACTCCGGCCTACGCGGCAGGCGCGCCAAATCCTGCGGTCGATTGCAATCTCGCGCGCCGTCGTGAGATGCTCGAATCAAGCGCCCGGGAGGCCCCGACATGCCACTGGTCCACCCATGCAAGCGGCAGGACTGCAGAGTGCTGACGATGGGCGAGTTCTGCATCCACCACGAGTCGCCGCAGCGTGAGGCGCCGGCCGTGAACGCACGTGTCGAGTTGAGGTCGGTGACCGCGATCGTGCCCGTCCGCTCCTCTCTACAGTGCCTCGGGCGAAAATGGTCAGGCTTGAGATTCGAGGTCAGCAGGTAGCGCTGCCGCGGGCGCAGGTCGAGCGTGCGCAGTTGCTTGCGCATGCCCAGGCAGGCGCCTCGTCGCGACTTCGCGACCTCGCGCTCGTGCTCGACTGGGCGCTCAACAGCTCACGTGTCGTCGCGTTGCGACGTAGCGAGGCACGCGAGCTGAAACGGTTGGCGCTGCACGATCCACAACTCGGCGAGATCGCCGCCGCCCTTTCGACGCACCGCCGCGAAGCGCGCGCAGCGTAATCCCTCGTTCGGGGCACGCCGTAGGTCGCAACTAGTCAACTCGATCGTGGGTGGCTCGAGCACGCGCGCCGCGACAAGCTGACCCGCAGGGAGGGAGACAAGTGAGCGCGGGTAGCCGGGATCATCAACATGACAAGGCCACGACCGTCCAATGCGTCGAGTGTCACACCTCGAGCGGCCTGGATTGGCACGGATGGCGCGCCTACCGGGTCGACGAACCGGGAACCGATGAGCCTCCGGCGCTCGCGTTCTACTGTCCGACGTGCGCGCACCTCCAGTTCGGCAAACGGAACCGACTGAGAGAAGGAGACCGTGACGATTCTGCGGCTGAGTGACCCCGGGCTTCGGGACGTGTTGATCGCCGATCTTCAGTCGCGACCCGATCTGGTCGTCGCCGCAATCGACGAGGACACGATCGAGGTGTCGCTGCTCGGTTCCTACAACCTCGACGCGATGCGAATGGCGATCTATCTCCGCGTCCGTGCCTGGGAAGCGGCGCAGCGGGCTTCGGGCCGGCTGATCCACGTCGACCTCGTCTAGAGGCGCGAGCGCTCGGCGCTATTCGTGCTCGTACAGCGGACTGTCGACCAGGCCCTGCTGGTACGCGTAGCGAGCCGCCTCGGTCCGGTTCGACACGCCGAGCTTCCGATAGACGTTCGTGAGATGGAACTTGACGGTCTGCTCGGCGACCCAGAGCTCCTTCGCGATCTGCTCGTTGGAGAGCCCACGTGCCAGCGCACCGAGGATCACGGCCTCGCGGTCCGTCAGGCCCGCTGCCTTGGCGGCGCCCGCCGCCGTGGCGTCGGGCAGCCCGATCGTGCTGAAGACGTTCCCCTCGACCGCCTGGCGTAGTGCTCCGGGCAGGTCGACCGGGTTGACGCTCTTCACGATGTAGGCACTCGCGCCCCGCTTGAGGACGTTCTCGATCAGTTTCTCGTCGGTCGAGACGGACAGCACGACGACCTTCACGGTCGGGTGACGCTTCTTGATCTGGTCGAGGCAGATCAGGCCGTCCATCCCGGGCATGCGCAGGTCGAGCACGACGAGGTCGGGAGTGGTCTGCGCGACGAGCGGGAGAACCTTCTCTCCCGTGCTCGCTTCGCCGACGACCTCGAATCCACCGTCGTCTTCGAGCGCGCGTTTGATCCCGGCCAGGATCAGGCGGTGATCATCCGCGATGACGACTTTCAGCATGACTTCTCTCTCTATCGGTCGAACGAGGGCTTCCCCTGAGGGGCTACGTTGACTGGTTCGCTCGCCGTCGGCGGACCCCTGCGGAGCGCCCTCCGGCGCCGGCCGAAGCGTGCGCTCGGTTCTGGCGGCGCGCGAGTTGCATCTTGTTCGGGACGTGCACGTCCCAAACAAGGCCGAGGCGTTCGAGCCCGCGGATCACCAGCCACGAGATATCGACCTGGAAGCGCAGAAGCCCGTGTCTCGCCGACGCCGGGAACGCATGGTGATTGTTGTGCCAGCCCTCCCCAAAGACGAGCGCCGCGACGAACCAGTTATTGCGTGATTCGTCCCGCGAGTCGAAGTCGCGGCGGCCGAACATGTGGCAGATCGAGTTCACGCTGAAGGTTGCGTGCTGGTAGAGGAAGATCCGGATCAGGCCGCCCCAGACAAGGCCCTCCACGCCCGCCTGCCAGGTGCCCCCGACGAGGTAGCCGATCGCGAACGGGATGCCGAGGGTCAGGCCGACCCAGGCGAGATAGAGCCGGTCGATCCAGCGAATGACGCGGTCGTCGTACAGATCCCTCGCGTACGCACGGCCCTGCTCCATGCCGAGGTTGGAGAAGAGCCACCCCACGTGGGCGTGCAGAAAGCCCCGGATCGCCGGCAGCAGGCCGTCGCCGTGGCCGGCATGGGGGGAGTGCGGGTCGCCTGGTTTGTCCGACAACGCGTGATGCTTGCGGTGATCGCTGACCCACTGGGTGATCGGCCCCTGCATCGTCATGCAGCCGAGGATCGCGAGCGCGATCTTGACCGAGACGTGCGCGCTGAAGCTGCGATGCGTGAAGTAGCGGTGGAACCCAATCGTCGTCCCGAAGGCACAGACCACGTAGAGGCTCGCCAGGAGGACGAGGTCGACCGCGTGGACGCCGACCCCCCAGAGGAGCCCGATCGCCGAGAGCAGTCCCAGCGGCGGGACGATCACAGCCACGAGCGTTACGAGCTTGCTGATCGTGCTGCTGCGCGGCCGAACCGTGCCAATTTGTACGGCCTCGCGCGTCATTTGTCCCCGATTGGTCACAACCATCGAACTGACTTCGTACGGGAGGCGAATAAGGTTCGATGCGGATCGCAGTCGTCGGTAGCGGTATCTCGGGCCTCGGTGCCGCGTATCTGCTCTCGCGCGCCCACGACGTGCTCGTTTTCGAGCAGGACGCAAGGCCTGGGGGCCACACGCTGACCGTGCGCCGCGCCGGCCTCGGCCTCGATCTCGGTTTTCTCGTCCACAACGAGCAAAATTACCCGTTGCTCTCACGACTCTTCCGCGAGCTCGGTGTCGCTACACAGGAGTCGGAGATGTCGTTCTCCGTCGGTGCCCTTGTGGGCTCGAGTACTCCGGTCGCCGACCGTTCGCACAACGCAAACGGTCGGTCGACCCTCGGCATCTGCGCCTGCTCTGGGAGATCGGACGTTGGCTCAAGACCGCCAACCGGTCGCTCGACGAATTGGACTGCGAGCACTGGTCGCTCGAGAGGTATCTCGACGAACGCCGCTTTTCGGGACGCTTCCGGCGGCATTTCCTCGTCCCGCTGACCGCCGCGCTGGTCCACCGCACCCGGCCGTGCCCTCGAGTTCCCCGCCGCGTCAGCGATCCGCTTTTTCGAGAATCACGGCATGCTCGGCTTCCGCCGCTTTCGCTGGCGGTCGGTGACCGGTGGCAACGACGCGTACGTGCGCAGGATCGGCGAACGGCTCGGCGACCGCCTCCAGCTCGGGCTGGGCGTGCGCTCGATCCGTCGTGGGTTCGACGGCATCGACCTGACCACCGCCGACGGCGACCGGCATCACTTCGACGCGGCAGTCATCGCGACGCACGCTGACCAGGCGCTCCGGTTGCTCGAGGACCCGTCGATCGACGAGCAGGCCGGGTGCTCGGCGCGTTCCGCTACACCCGGAACGAGACGGTCCGCACACGGGCGCATCGCACCTGCCCGCGACGCCCGCTGCACGCGCTGCGTGGAACTACCGGCTCGGCGACGACGGACGGCCAACGGTCACGTACTACCTCAATCGCCTGCAGCAGCTCGACTCGGATGAGGATTGGTGCGTCACGCTGAACGGCGACATTGCCGACGATGAAGTCGTCGATCGCGTCACATTCGAGCATCCGCTGTTCACGATTGGGACGCTGGCCGCGCAGCGCGAGCTGCCGGCGCTCTCGGGCGTGCGGCGGACCTGGTTCGCCGGTGCACACCACGGCAACGGCTTCCACGAAGACGGCCTGGCGTCGGGCGTCGCGGTGGCGAAGTCGCTCGGAGTGGACTGGTGAGATCTGCGCTCTACGAAGGCACGTTGATCCACGTTCGCCGGCTGCCCGTGCGCAACGTCTTTCGCTATCCGGTCTCTTACTGGCTCTTCGATCTCGACGAGCTGCCCCAGCTCGACCGTCGGCTCGCTCTGTTCTCGGTCAACCGGCCGAACGTCGCGTCGTTCTGTGATCGCGACCACTTCGACGGAGGGCCGTCGGCGAAGCAGGCCGTGCTCGACCTCGTGGGCGACTCCGAGATCGAGCGTGTGCTGGCGCTGACGATGCCGCGCGTGCTCGGGTATGTCTTCAACCCGGTTTCCTTCTACTGGTGCTACCGAAGCGACGGCTCGCTCGTGTGCATCGTCGCAGAGCTGAACAACACCTTCGGCGAGCGCCTGCCCGAGGTCCTGCGCGGGTCGGCCCTCGAGTATGAGCACGCGAAGCGGTTGCACGTCTCTCCGTTCTTCGGTCTTGATCAGAGCTACGAGTGGGCCTTCTCGGAGCCCGCAGAGGCGATCTGGGCCAGGATTCACGTGCGTGAGGAGGCGGTCCGGCCGTTCACCGCCGTGCTCCATGCCCGCCGCCGCGAGGCCGACGAATGCGAGCGTCGCGCGGACCCTCGCGCGGTATCCGTTGATGCCGCTGCAGGTGACGGCACTCATCCACCGCCAGGCGCTGCGGCTCTGGTTGAAGGGTGTTCCCTTCCACCACAAGCCCGCATTCGTCTCGGGTGAAGGCTCGGTGCGTTGATGTCAGCCGCCGGGCGCACGGTCCGCGTGGCGCCGCCCGCCCGCGTGCCGCTCCTCGATCGGGTCGCGGTCGCGTTCCTCGACCGAGAGCTCGAGCTACTCGAGGGCGGAGCGCTCGAGGTGACGCTCCCGGACGGGACGCATCGTCGGTTCGGCTCGGGGCCGGCGGTGCAGCTGCGCATTCACGACGCGCGCTTGTTCCGTCGGCTCGCGACCGGAGGCAAGCTCGGGCTCGGTGAGTCGTACACCGCCGGTGAATGGGACTGCAACGATCTCGTCGGGCTCTTCGAGCTGCTGCTGCGCAATGCCGAGGCCGCATCGCAGCGACACCGCGCGCTGCGACGGTTGCTGGAAGCACGGCCGCGACTGAATCGTCGCAACGGCCTCCTTCGTGCTCGGCGCAACATCGCCTACCACTACGACCTCGGCAACGAGCTCTTCGAGCTCATGCTCGACGAGACGATGACATACTCTTGCGCGGTCTTCGAGACGCCGGAGATGACGCTGGCTGAGGCGCAGCGAGCAAAGCTTGATCGGATCTGCGCACATCTGCGTCTCGGCCCCGACGACCATGTGCTCGAGATCGGCTGCGGCTGGGGCGGCTTCGCGATCCGCGCGGCGCAGCTGACCGGCGCCAGGGTGACGGGCCTCACGATCTCCGGCGAACAGGCGAAGCTGGCTCGCGAGCGCGTTGCGGACGCGGGTCTCTCCGACCGGGTCACGATCCTCGAGCAGGACTACCGAGAGCACGACGGCCGCTACTCGAAGGTCGCGTCGATCGAGATGCTCGAGGCGATCGGCGATCGCCAGTTCGGCACGTTCTTTGCGACGATCGATCGCGTGCTCGAATCGGCCGGGATCGCCTGTGTGCAGACGATCCTGATCCCGGACGACCGTTGGGAGCGCTACCGGAAGACACCGGACTGGATCGAGCGCTACGTGTTCCCGGGCTGCCTGATCCCGTCTGACCTCGCTTGCCGTCGCCGCGACGCGCTCGTCGCGGCTCCTGCTGCATGAGGTGGACGAGATCGGACCCCACTACGCCGAGACGCTGCGTCGCTGGCGCGCGAACGTTCACCAACGGATCGACGAGGTGCGGGCGCTCGGCTACGACTCGACGTTCGAACGTACCTGGGACTTCTATCTCGCCTTCTGCGAGGCCGGCTTTCGTGTCCGTGCGCTTCGTGATGTTCAGCTGACGCTGACGCGGCCGCTGAACGAATCGGTCGCGGACTGACACAGTGACCAGAGCCGCGTCCTTTCGCGAGCCTCGTCCAGGCGGCGGGTGCCGGGTTTGCGGTGGGTCGGGCGCGCGCGGCGGTCGAGGAAGAACAGCCCGCTGCAGCCCGCGACCTCCGGCGCGGCAGCGAGCCAGGCGATCGTGTCGGCCCCTTGCCGCGGAGTGCGCAGGAGTGGCGACAGCGCCCGGCTGAACCCTGGCAGGGCGCCGCGGAGTCCAGGTGTGTCCGACCAGCCGGGGTGCATCGTGTTGACGGTAACGCTCGTGCCGCCGAGCTCGCGCGTCCACTCTTCCGCAAGGACGACCTGGGCGCGTTTCGCGCGGGCGTATGCCCTGACGCCGTCGTAGCTTTTCATCGTCGGCTGCAGCGCGTCGACGTCGAGCCGCTCGAGGTACATGCCGCCCGAGGCAACGGAGATCACGCGCGCCGACTGGGCGGCTTCGAGCAGCGGTCGAAGCGCCTGGATCAACAGGAACTGGGAGAGGACCTGGGTCGCCAGGGTCGTTTCGAACCCCTCGCTGGTCAGCGTGAAGTCGTGCGTCAGCGCTCCGGCGTTCAGTACCAGCACATCGAGGCGGTCGTGCGTCGCTGCGAACCGCTCGGCGAATGCGCGGGTTGCTGCCAGAGACGAGAGGTCGACGACATCTGCTTCGGCGCCGTGTATCTGTTCCCGAGTGCGCTTCGTCCGTTCGGCGTCGCGTCCGACGATGCACACGTGCGCGCCCTGTCCCGCGAGCAGGTGGGCCGCTTCCCGTCCGAGCCCCGAGGTGGCTCCGGTGACGATCGTGGTCTTCCCGTCCAGCCTGAGCTCCTCCAGCGGTGTCCAGTCGTACAGCCGTCGCCTGGCGTCGTACCCGAGCCGAGTGAAGCTCCCGACGACGCTGGCTTCGAGTACGACGTCGACGACCTGTGCCGCCTTCACGAGTTGAGGGCTGCCCGCATGCCCGCTGCGGCCTTCGCTCCCGTCCGGTTGAACAGCCGCTGCATGATGGGGTCGAGCAACTTTCCGACGCCGCCCTTGAACTCCAGCAGCGCGTCGTAGTGCACGGTCGAGCCGGCATCGGCCGGTGAGACGGTGATCGTGTCGCGCGAAGTGAAGCTCGGCTTCTGGGACTCGACCACGAAGGAACGTGGCTCGTCGAACGAAACGAGCTCGTAGCTCATCCGAAGCTTGCGTCCCCCGAATCTCACGAGGAGCTCGAAGGTCGAACCTCGCGTGAGCGGGCCGTCGGTCGATCTCGAGGCTTCGTCGACGCTCGGGTCCCAGTGCCGTGCGTTCGAGAAGTCGGCCATGTACGCGAACGCCTCGGTAGGTGAGAGCGACGACTCGATCGTCGTGACATAGCGCGCCATGCTCGTACGGTATGCCTAGTCGAGCCGGAAGATCTCCTCGAGCGCCGGCGGCCCCTCGTCCGGCACACGCTCGTCGAGCAGCTCGGCCATCGTGTCCTGCCAGCGGGCGTTGACCTCCTGCGCCGCCAGGTAGCGCCTGCGCGCCGCGAGGTCGTCCGACTCGAAGTAGCCGAACATCTCGGTTCCCGCGCGGAAGATCGTGTAGTTGCGGATCCCGGCGCCGCGGAGCGCCTCGAGCATCTCCGGCCAGACCTCTCGGTGCGCTGCGACGTACTCGTCGATCTTGTCGGGCCGGACGCGGAGGACGAACGCGGTGCGCTGGGTCATGACGACTCCTTGACGACGAGGACGACGAGGTCGCGCGGCCCGTGGACGCCCTCGACGCGGCTGAGCTCGATGTCGGAGGTCGCCGACGGGCCGGAGATGAACGTGACCGGCCGCCGCTCGGCGCCGACGAGGTCGGCGAGCCGGCGATCGCCTCGGGGACGAGCTCGACGATCTGCGGCTCGCTCGACGACGCAGACGTGGAGGTCGGGGACGAGCGTGAGCGCGCGGCGGCCCTCGTGCCGGCGCCGCCCGTGAGGACGATCGTGCCGGTCTCGGCGATCGCGACGGTGCAGCCGGTGACGACGCCGTCGAGCCGCGTCGAGCGTCGCGGCGTCGAGGCCGTCGTCCTCGACGAGCTCGACGCCGGCGCGGACGCCAGGCGCGCGGAAGCCCGGCCGGGACGACGAGCCGTCGCGCGCCACGCGCCGCGCAGACCGTCGTCGACCGCCGCCGCGAGCTCGCCGTCGGCGACGCGGCGCACCTCGGCGCGGTACTCGCCGACGCGCTCGCAGAAGAGCGCGACCCGCTGCGTCCGCGTCGAGGCGTCCCGGCGCGCCGGTAGCGCGCGCGACCGGCGTCCGGCGGCGCTGAGCGCCGCGGTGCCGCGCGGACCCGCGCGAGGATCTCGTCTCGCGCGTCGCTCATCGGCGCTCTCGCCGCCACCAGTCGCGGAAGCTCTCGCCGCGCGAGCGGCTTCAGGTCGCGCGTGCGCGTCCAGCCCGCGAGCGGCCGCGGCAGCCGGCGGATCGAGCCCGCCGCGCACGAACGGCCGCTGGCGCGAGCCGGCCGAGCCGCTGCGCGAGCGCGAAGCCGGCGGCGGCCGCCGAAGACCCAGGCGACGGCGCGCATCACGCGCGCGCTCCGGCGAGCCGCCGTTCGCCTCGACCGCCTGCGCCGCGCAGGTGCAGGAGCACCGTCGGGATGTCGATCTTGACCGGGCAGACCTCGTAGCAGGCGCCGCAGAGGCTCGAGGCGAACGGCAGCGACGGCGCGTTCTCGATCCCGACGAGCTGCGGCGTCAGGATCGCGCCGATCGGGCCCGGGTAGACCGAGCCGTAGGCGTGGCCGCCGGTGCGCGAGTAGACGGGGCAGACGTTGAGGCAGGCGCTGCAGCGGATGCAGTGCAGCGCCTGGCGGCCGACCTCGTCGGCGAGCACGCGCGTGCGGCCGTTGTCGAGCAGCACGACGTGGAGCTCCTGCGGCCCGTCGCCGGCGGTCACGCCGGTCCAGAGCGACGTGTACGGGTTCATCCGCTCGCCGGTCGACGAGCGCGGCAGCAGCTGCAGGAAGACCTCGAGGTCGGCGAAGCGCGGCAGCGAGCTTCTCGATCCCGAGGACGGTGACGAGCACCGGCGGCAGCGTCGTGCACATGCGGCCGTTGCCCTCGGACTCGACGACGCAGACCGTGCCCGTCTCGGCGACGCCGAAGTTCGCGCCGCTGACGCCGACCTTCGCGCGCGAGGAAGCGCTCGCGCAGGTAGAGCGCGCGCGGCCTCGGCGAGGTCGCGCGGGTCGTCGGAGGTCGATGCCGGGCGCGATCGTGCGCGCGAAGAGGTCGCGGATCTCGGTGCGGTTGCGGTGGATCGCCGGGACGAGGATGTGCGACGACCAGTCGCCGTCGAGCTGCAGGATCAGCTCGGCGAAGTCGGTCTCGAGCGCGTGGATGCCCGCCTCGGCGAGCGCGTCGTTGAGCTCGATCTCGTCGGTCGTCAGCGACTTGACCTTCACGACCTCGTCGACGCCGTGCGCGCGCGCGACGTCCGACGACGATCGCGTTCGCCTCGGCGGCGTCGCGCGCCCAGTGCACGTGCCCGCCGGCCGCCTCGACCGCCGCCTCGAACTGCAGCAGGTAGTCGTCGAGGTGCGCGAGCACGTCGGCCTTGATCGCCCGGCCGGCCTCGCGCAGCTCCTCCCAGTCGGGCAGCTCGGCGACGACCCGCGCGCGCTTGGCGCGGATCGTGTCGGTCGCGTTGCGCAGGTTCGCGCGCAGCTGCGTGTTCGCGAGCTCGCGCCGCGCGGCGTCCGGGAAGCGTCGGTCATCGTCGACGCGAGGATCTCGGCGAGGTGGACGGCGCGCACGCGGCGAGCCGCCGCCGCGAGAGGCCGCCGCCGATCTGCAGCAGGCACGAGCCGTCGACGGCGGTGCAGACTCGGCGCCGGTCGCCTCGATCGCGTCGCACTTGTCGGCGAGCATCGCGCTCGACGTGTCGGCGTTCTTGACCGCGAACGTGCCGCCGAAGCCGCAGCACTCCTCGGCGCGCGGCAGCTCGACGAGCTCGAGCCCGCGCACGTGCGCGAGCAGCCGCAGCGGCGCGTCGCCGACGCGCGTCACGCGCAGCGAGTGGCAGGTCGGGTGGTAGGTGACGCGGTGCGGGAACGACGCGCCGACGTCCGTCGACGCCGAGCCGCTGCGACGAGCAGCTCCGACAGCTCGAAGACGCTCGTCGCAGCTCGCCGAGCACGGTAGAGCTCGCGCACCGTCCCGACGCACGACGACGACGGCGAGACGACGACCTCGTACTCGCCGAAGATCTCGACGAACCGGCGCGCCGAGCCGCGGCGCCTCGTCGCGGTAGCCGCTGTTCAGGTGCATCTGCCCGCAGCAGGTCTGCTCGGCGGGGAACACGACCTCGTGGCCGAGCCGCTCGAGCACCTGCGACCGTCGCGCGCCCGGCCTCGGGGAAGATCGTGTCGCCGATGCAGGTGACGAAGAGGGCGATGCGCACCGGTCGCGGCTCAGGTCACGCTGCTCGTACGCGCTCTCGACGGACGCCGTGCCGCGCTCGCGCGGCGAGCGCGCTCGGCGTAGCCGCCGCGCGCGGAACGCCTCGACCGGATCGGCCTCGACGCCGAGCTCTCCGCGCAGCCGGCCGAGCAGCGGGCGCACGTCGGTCTCGAACGCCTCGAGCAGGATCCGGTGCGCGCCGAGCACGTCGCCCTCGCGCCTGCGCCGCCGCGAGCCGCTGCCTCGTCGACGAGCAGCGCCTTCGCGTACGCGGTCTGGATGTTCATCACCGACTGGATCATCGCGTCGATCTTGCCCTCGACGTTGTGCGACTGGTCGATCATGAACGCGACGTCGCTCGCGCGTCCGGCGCGCGCGATCTCGCGCATGATCCGGAAGAGCTCGAACGGGTCGATCGAGCCGACGATCAGGTCGTCGTCGGCGTACTTGCGGTTGTTGAAGTGGAAGCCGCCGAGCAGGCCCTCGGCGAGCAGCACGCGCGACGATCTGCTCGACGTTCGTTCCCTGCGGGTGGTGGCCGGTGTCGACGAGCACCTGCGCCTGCGGCCCGAGCCGCCGGCAGAGCAGCGCCGCCGTGCCCCAGTCGGGGAGGTCGGTGCTGTAGAAGGCCGGCTCGAAGAACTTGTACTCGACGAGCAGCCGCATCCCGGCGGGAGCGACGCGTAGATCTGCTCGAGCCCGTCGAGCGAGCCGCGCGTGGCGGCCGCGCAGGTCGTCCTGGCCCGGGTAGTTCGTGCCGTCGGCGAGCCAGAGGCTGATCGACGTCGAGCCGACCTCCCGCGCGATCTCGATGCACTCGCGGCAGTGGTCGAGCGCCTTCGCGCGCACGCCGCGCGTCGGGATGGCAGAGGCTGCCGAGCCGGTACGTCGTCGTCGCCGAAGAGGTTCGGGTTGATCGCGCCGATGCGGATGCCCTGCTCCTCGGCGTAGCGCGCGGAGCTCGCCGTAGTCGTCGACGCGGTCCCACGGGATGTGGAGCGCGACGCGACGGGCAGCAGCCGGTGAGCCGGTGGACGAGCGCCGCGTCGTCGATCCGCTCCTGCACGGTCGCGAGCGGCGCCCGGCCAGGGGTAGACGTGGAAGCGCGTGCCGGAGTTGCCGTAGCCCCACGACGGCGTCTCGATCTCGAGCGCGGCGCAGCCGGTCGAGGACCGCGTTCTCGTCCATGGCGCGGGAGTCTGACGCATCCGCGCCCGAATTGCGAATCGCTTTCGATGTCGGTCGTTTCGAAAGCGAAGCGGTCGACTATTGACACGTCGCGAGCCGGGGCGTATGGTCGCGCGCATCGACGACGCCGCGTGATCTCCGCGGTCTTTCGCAGACAGAGCGGCATGCAGCAGGTGCTCCGGCTGCTCGAGACGCGCGATTCCGTTCAGGTTGCGGAACTTTCGGAAACGTTTTCGGTTTCCGAGGTCACGGTGCGCAGCGACCTCACGCAGCTCGCGCGAGCAGGGCCTCGTCGCGCGCGTCCGCGGCGGCGTGCGGGCGCTCCAGCAGGGCCAGTCGGAGGTCGGCTTCGACCTGCGCCTCCGGCTCGAGGTCGAGCGGAAGCGCGCGATCGCGCGCGCGGCGGCCGCGATGGTCGGCGAGGGCGAGGCGGTCGCGCTCGACGCGAGCACGACCGCCTACTACCTCGCGCTCGAGCTGCGCGCGAAGCGCGAGCTCGTCGTCGTCACGAACGGGCTGCTCGTCGCGACGGCGCTCGCCGACGCGCCCGGGATCACCGTGCTCGTCACCGGCGGCATGCTGCGGCTGTCGGCGATGTCGCTCGTCGGCGACCTCGGCACCGACGTGCTGCGGACGACGCGGATCAACAAGGGCTTCCTCGGCGCGCGCGGCCTCAGCCTCGAGCGCGGCCTGATGGACCTGAACCCGGACGAGGTGCGGATCAAGCAGGAGATGGCCGACGCCTGCGAGCAGGTCTACGGGATCGTCGACGGCACGAAGTGGCACCGCAGCGCGCTGCTCTCGTTCGTCGCCGACCGACGACCTCACCGGGATCGTCACCGACTCGAGCGCGCCCGCCGACGAGGTCGCAGCGCCTGGCGCGCGGCCGGCGTCGAGGTGATCGTCGTCGATCCGGGGCCCGCGCGAGCCGCTGCCGGTCCGGCCGCGCGATCTCCGCCGCGCCGTTCGCACACGACGAGGAGTCGCAACTGATGGCCGACGCTCGCCGCCGTCGACCTCGGCGCGCAGAGCGGCCGCGTCGCCGTCGGGCCGCTTCGACGGCGAGCGGCTCGCGTTCGACGAGGTGCACCGCTTCGCGAACGAGCCCGTGTCGAGCGCGGCGGCACGCTCCACTGGGACGTCGAGCGCTCTGCGCCGAGACGTGCTCGACGGGCTCCGCGCCGCCGCGCGCGACGACGGCGATCGACTCGGTCGCGGTCGACTCGTGGGGCGTCGACTTCGGCCTGCTCGACGCGGCCGGACGAGCTCGTCGAGAACCCGGTGCACTACCGCGACGCCCGCCGCGCCGCGGCGTTCGCGCGCGTGCTCGAGCGCGTCCCGGCGCGCGAGCTCTACGAGCGCACCGGGATCCAGCTGCTGCCGATCAACACGGTCTTCGAGCTCGCGGCGATGGCCGCCGAGCGGCGATCCGGCGCTCGAGGCGGCCGACGACGCTGCTCCTGATCCCCGACCTGCTTCCACTACTGGCTCTGCGGCAGCGCGACGACCGAGCTCACGAACGCGACGACGACGCAGTGCTTCGACCCGGCAGCCGGGGGCTGGGCGACCGACCTGCTCGAGCGGCTCGACGTGCCGACGACGGTCGTTCCCGGAGATCGTCGCGCCCGGGACGCCGCTCGGCCGCTCTCGCCCGACGTCGCCGAGGAGACGGGGCTCGGCACGGCGCGCGGTGTCGCGGTCGCGACGCACGACACCGGCTCGGCCGTCGCGGCGGTGCCGCTCCGGCGAGCCGGCTCGGCGTTCCTCAGCGTCGGCACGTGGTCGCTCGTCGGCGTCGAGGTCGACGCGGCCGGTGATCGACGACGCGACCTTCGCGCGCCAACCTGACGAACGAGGGCGGCGTCGAGGGCACGTTCCGGCTGCTCCGCAACGTCACCGGTCTCTGGCTGCTGCACGAGTGCCGGCGCGTGGGCCGCCGAGGGCACGCGAGCTCTCGTTCGACGACCTCGTCGCGCTCGCGCGGACCGCCGCCGCCGCTGCGCTCGTTCATCGACCCGAACGACCGCGTCTTCGCCGAGCCCGGCGACATGCCGGCGCGCATCCGCGCGTTCTGCCGCGACACCGGCCAGCCCGAGCCGGCCGACGCCGGCGAGATCGTCCGCTGCATCCTCGAGAGCCTCGCGCTGAAGCACGCCGAGACGGTCGACCTGCTCGCCGCGGTCACCGGCTCGACCCCGAGCGAGCTCCACGTCGTCGGCGGCGGCGCCCGCAACGAGCTGCTCTGCGCGCTGGACGGCCGAGGCCGCCGGCCTGCCGGTGCTCGCCGGTCCCGACGAGGCGACGCTGATCGGGAACCTGCTCGTGCAGGCGATGGCGCTCGGCGAGCTCGGGTCGCTCGCGCGAGGCGCGCGAGGTCGTCCGCGCGTCGTTCGCGCCGGCACGTCTACGAGCCCGACGGCCGCAGCCGAGTGGCAGGAGGCGCGCGAGCGCTTCGCGGCGCTCGCCGACGGCGTCCGGGCTGGAGGTCGGCGCATGAGCGTGACGCCGGCGTCCTGCGCGGGATCCCGGCGCCGGAGACCGCTGGGACGCGCCGCCGCGGACGGGCTTCGGTCGCTCGACGGCGCTCGTCTACCGCTCGAACCTGCTCGGCGCCGACCGCGCGCTCGCGAACCACGGCGGCGGCAACACCTCCGCGAAGGAGACGGTGACGTCGACCACGCCGGCCGCGAGGTGCGCGTCCTCTGGGTCAAGGGCTCGGGCACCGACCTCGCGACGATCACGGCCGCCGGCTTCGCCGGGCTGCGGCTCGACGAGCTGCTGCCGCTGCGCGAGCCGGGACGAGATGGACGACGCGACGATGGTCGACGTACCTGCTCCGCTGCGCGGTCCGCCCCGACCAGCCGCGGCCGTCGATCGAGACGCTGCTGCACGCGTTCGTCCCGGCGCCGCACGTCGACCACACGCACCCGGACGCGGTCATCGCGCTCACCTCGACGCCGAACGGCCGGCGAGCTCGCCGAGGAGGCGTTCGGCGACGAGGCGGTCTGGCTCGACTACCAGCGGCCCGGCTTCGACATGTCGCGGCGGATCGCGGAGCTGCTCGAGGAGAACCCGGCCGCGCGGGCCGTGCTGCTCGAGAAGCACGGGCTCGTCACCTGGGGCGAGACCGGCGAGGAGAGCTACGACGCGACGATCGAGTTCGTCTCGCGCGCGGCGCGACGCGATCGACACGGCAGCGCGAGGCCGCTTCGGCCTGGGGGGCCGCAGGGTCGCGGAGCTCGACGGAGCGGGATGCGCGCGCTCCTCCTCTCGCAGGCGCTGCCCGCGCTCCGCGGCGCGCTGCTCGCCGACACCGACGGCTCGTGCTCGAGGTCGACCGGAGCCCCGAGGCGGTCGCGTTCGCCTCGTCGGCGCGCGCGCCCGAGGTGAGCCAGATCGGCGCGCCGTGCCCCGACCACCTGATCAACACCAAGCACAAGCCGCTCGTCGTCGACTTCGACCCGCGAGACGGACGGCGCGGCGGAGCTCGCCGCGGCGCTCCGGCGCGGGGTCGCCGAGTACGCCGACTGGTACCGCGACTACTACGAGCGCAACCTCGACGACGAGACGCGGCCGTTCCCGATCGACCCGGCCGGGCCGCGCGTCGTGCTCGTCCCGGGCGTCGGCATCGTCACGACGGGCGCCGACGCGGCGCGCGCGCGCTTCGCGCGCGACCTCTACCACCGGGCGATCGCGGTCGAGGACGCGGCCGACGCGCTCGGCGGCTTCCGCTCGCTGAGCGAGAGCGAGGCGTTCGCGATCGAGTACTGGCCGCTCGAGCGCTACAAGCTCGCGCAGGCGCCGCCGCGCGGCGAGCTCGCCGGCCGGATCGCGCTGGTCACCGGCGGCGCGAGCGGGATCGGCCGCGCCACCGCGCGCCTGCTCGCCGAGCGCGGCGCCCACGTCGTCGTCGCCGACCTCAACGTCGACGGCGCCGAGGAGGTGGCCGACGAGATCGTCGCCGCGCACGGCCTCCGCCGGCGCATCGCCGTCCACGTCGACGTGACCGACGAGGAGGCCGTCGTCGAGATGACCCGCCGCGACCGTGCTCGAGTACGGCGGCCTCGACATCCTCGTCGCCTCGGCCGGCCTCGCCACGAGCGCGCCGATCACCGAGACGACGCTCGACGACTGGGAGCGCAACTACGCCGTGCTCGCCCGCGGCTACTTCCTCGCCGCCCGCGAGGCGTTCCGCGTGCTGCTCGAGCAGGGCCGCGGCGGCTCGATCGTCTTCGTCGGCTCGAAGAACGCGCTCGTCGCCGGCGCGAACGCCGCCGCGTACTCGTCGGCCAAGGCCGCGTCGCTGCACCTCGCGCGCTGCCTCGCCGAGGAGGGCGGCCCGCACGGGATCCGCGTCAACACCGTCAACCCGGACGCGGTGATCGAGGGCTCGAGCATCTGGTCGTCCGACTGGAAGGCCGAGCGCGCCAGCACCTACGGCGTCGACCGAGGACGACCTGCAGGCGCTTCTACCGCGGCCGCACGAAGCTCGGCGTCAACGTCTACCCCGAGGACGTCGCCGAGGCGATCGCCTTCTTCGCCGGGCCGCGCTCGGCCAAGTCGACCGGCAACGTCGTCAACGTCGACGGCGGCGTCACCGCCGCGTACCCCCGGTAGTGCGAAGGAGGCGCACGATGCACCGGTTCGTCAGTCCAACCCCCACGCGAAAGGAACCATCCATGCACAAGCGCAGATGGGCGGTCGTCGTCGCGCGCGGTCCTCGTCGCAGGCGTCGCCGTCACGGCCGCGCTGGCGGCGCCGAGCCGCCCGACGACCGGCAAGACGTTCTACTTCATCCCGAAGGACACGCTCAACCCGTACGAGGTGATCGCCGACCACGGCGGCAAGCTCGCGCTGACCGCAGCTCGGCGACAAGCAGGTCGTCTCGTCGGGCACGCAGGACACGGCTGCCGCGCAGCAGCCGGCGATCCAGGCTGCGATCCAGTCGCACGCCGCCGGCATCGTGATCGCCGGCAACGACCCGCAGGCCGTCTGCCCGGCGCTCAAGCAGGCGATGGCGAAGGGGACGAAGGTCGTCGCGTTCGACTCCGACACGAACTGCCGCCAGCTCTTCATCAACCAGGCGGACACCGAGACGATCGGCCGCAGCCAGATCCAGCTGCTCGCGAAGCTGATGGGCTACAAGGGCCAGTTCGCGATCCTCTCGGCGGCCTCGACGGCGACGAACCAGAACGCCTGGATCAAGTACATGAAGCTCGAGCTGAAGAAGCCGGAGTACAAGAACATGAAGCTGGTCAAGATCTACTACGGCAACGACAACCCGGCGCAGTCGCTGCAGGCGACGGAGAGCATGCTCCAGGCGTACCCGAACCTGAAGGGGATCGAGTCGCCGACGACGGTCGGGATCTCGTCGGCGGCGCAGTACCTCTCGACCTCGAAGTACAAGGGCAAGGTCGTGCTCACGGGCCTCGGCCTGCCGAGCCAGATGAAGAAGTACGTGCTCGACGGCACGGTGAAGGAGTTCGCGCTCTGGAACCCGGAGGACCTCGGCTACCTCGCCGGCTACGCCGTCGCCGCGATCGCGGACGGCACGATCAAGGGCAAGGTCGGCGAGACGTTCAAGGCCGGCAAGCTCGGCACGTACAAGATCATCAAGGGCCCGGACGGCCGCCCGCAGGTGATCCTCGGGCCTCCGTTCACCTTCACGACAAGAACGTCGCCAAGTTCAACTTCTAGAACAGGACAGCGGGGGCGCCGCGTCGCGGCGCCCCCTCTGACCCGACGACCGTGACGAACACCTGCCCGGCCCGCTCCTCTCCTCGAGCACGCCGAGAAGAGCTTCGGCGCCGTCCACGCGCTCGAGGACGGGGACATCGAGCTGTTCGCCGGCGAGGCGCACGCGCTCGTCGGCGAGAACGGCGCCGGCAAGTCGACGCTCGTCAAGATCCTCGCCGGCGTCCACCGGCCCGACGGCGGCCGGCTGCTGCTCGACGGCGAGGAGGCGATCTTCGACAACGCCAAGCAGTCGCAGGCGGCGGGGATCGCGATCATCTTCCAGGAGCCGACGCTCTTCCCCGACCTCAGCGTCGCCGAGAACATCTTCGTCGGCGCGCAGCCGCTGAAGCGGGGCCGCCGCATCGACGGCGGCGGATGCGCCGCGACGCGGCCGCGCTGTTCGAGCAGCTCGGCGTCCGGCTCGATCCCGACCGGCTGGCGCGCGGGCTCTCGATCGCCGACCAGCAGCTCGTCGAGATCGCGAAGGCGCTGACGACGAACGCGCGCGTGATCGTGATGGACGAGCCGACGGCGGCGCTCACGACCACGGAGGTCGAGCGGCTGTTCGGCATCGCCGAGACGCTGCGCGCGCCGCGGAACGCGGTGCTCTTCATCTCGCACCGGCTCGAGGAGGTCTTCGCGCTCTGCCAGCGCGTCACCGTCATGCGCGACGGCCGGCACGTGCTGACCAAGCCGATCGAGGAGCTGACGACGCAGTCGATCATCCGCGCGATGGTCGGCCGCGACATGGACGCGCTCTTCCCGAAGGTGCCGACCGAGCCGGGCCGCGTCGTGCTGCAAGGTCGAGCGGCTGACGCGCGAGGGCGTCTTCACGGACGTCTCGTTCGACGTGCGGAGCGGCGAGATCGTCGCGCTCGCCGGGCTCGTCGGCGCCGGGCGGAGCGAGGTGGCGCGCGCGATCTTCGGCATCGACCGCTGGGACGCGGGCACGGTCGAGATCGACGGCCGGCCGCTTCGCGCCCGGCTCGCCGACGGCGGCGATGGCCGGCCGGCGATCGGGCTCGTGCCCGAGGACCGCCGCCAGCAGGGGCTCGTCATGGACTTCTCGATCGAGCGCAACGTCGCGCTCGCCTCGCTCGGCCGCGTCCGCCGCGGCTGGGCTGATCCCGCCCGGCGCCGAGCGGCGCTTCGCCGCCGACTGGGCGCTCCGGCTGCAGCTCAAGTACGGCCGGCTGACGAACCCGGTCTGGACGCTCTCGGGCGGCAACCAGCAGAAGGTCGTGCTGGCGAAGTGGCTCGCGCGCAGGCCCGACGCTGCTGATCGTCGACGAGCCGACCCGCGGCATCGACGTCGGCACGAAGGCCGAGGTGCACCGCCTGCTCTCCGACCTCGCCGCGCGCAGGGCGTCGCCGTGCTGATGATCTCGTCCGAGCTGCCCGAGGTGCTCGGCATGGCCGACCGGATCGTCGTGCTCTTCGAGGGCCGCGTCTCGCGCGAGTTCGCGCGGGCCGAGGCCGACGAGGACGCGATCATGCGCGCCGCCACCGGCCTCGTCGAGGAGGCCGCGTGACGACCGCTCGCCGAGGAGCCGCAGCGTCGCTCGAGCCGCGCACGGGCTCGCACCTCGTCGCCGAGCTGCTGCTCCGCTTCCGCGAGCTCGGGATCGTGCTCGCGCTCGTGCTCGTCGTCGGTCGTGACCGCGATCGACAACCCGAACTTCGTCAGCTGCGACGAGCCTGCAGCAGCTGCTGTCGGGCGCGGCGATCATCGCCCTGCTCGCGATCGGCGAGACGATGGTGATCGTCACGCGCAACGTCGACCTCTCGGTCGGCTCGGTGCTCGGCCTCTCGGCCTACGCGACGGGGTCGCTCTTCGAGCACCACCCGCACGTCCCGCTCGTCGCTCGTCTTCCTCGTCGCGCTCGGGATCGGCCTCGCCTGCGGGATCGTCAACGGCGCGATCGTGACGATCGCCCGCGTGCCGAGCCTCGTCGTCACGCTCGGGACGCTCTACGTGATCCGCGGCATCGACGGCGCCTGGGCCGGCGGCAACCAGGTCGGCGCCTCGACGCTGCCGGACAGCTTCAACAAGATCGGCTACGGGACGTTCCTGGGCGTGCCGTACCTCGGGATCATCGCCATCGTCGCCGTCGCGATCGCGACCTACGCGATGCGGAGCTTCCGCACGGCGCGCGACTTCTACGCGATCGGCTCGAACCCCGAAGCCGCGCGGCTCGCCGGCATCCCGGTCGGGCGCGCGCGTCTTCCTCGCCTTCGTCCTCAGCGGCGGCATCGCCGGGGTCGCGGGCGCCGTCTGGCTCTCGAAGTACGGCTCGGTCGACGCGATCGCCGGCGTCGGCTACGAGTTCCAGGTGATCGCCGCGGTCGTCGTCGGCGGCGTCGCGATCTTCGGCGGCAGCGGCACCGTGCTCGGCGCCGCGCTCGGCGCGCTGCTCCTGAACACGATCGACAGCGCGCTCGTCGTCGTGAACGTCTCGTCGTTCTGGAGCCGGCGCTCGCCGGCGCGCTGCTCCTCGCCGCGATCGCCTTCGACCGGCTGATCGCGGTGCGCGTCGCGCCGGCGCTCAGCACCCGCAGGAGGGCCCGTGTCTGAGCTCGCGACCTCAAGCCGGACGACGAGGCCGGCAGCAGGCCGCCGAGCGCGGCAGGCCTCGGCGGCTTCGTCGTGCGCTGGGAGGCGCTCCTCGTCGTGCTGCTCGGCGGCACGATCGCCTACGGCGCAACCGTCTCGCCGTACTTCCTGCAGTCGACCAACCTCTTCTTCATCTGCCTGAACGTCGGCGAGGTCGCGATCATGGCGCTGCCGCTGACGCTGATCGTGATCACCGGCGAGATCGACCTCTCGGTCGCCTCGATCCTCGGGCTCACCGGCGTCGTCATGGCCGAGCTCTTCAAGCACGGCTGGCCGATCTGGCTGGCGATGCTCGCGGCGGTCGTCCTGGGCGGGTCCTCGGCGCGTTCAACGGCTTCCTCGTCACCCGCCTCGGCCTGCCGTCGCTCGCGGTCACGATCGGGACGCTGACGCTCTACCGCGGCATCGCGCAGGGGATCCTGCCGACCGACACGATCGGCGGCTTCCCGGCGCGCCTCTCGAACATCGGCGTCGTCCCGATCCCCGGCACGCAGATCCCGTGGTCGATCGTGTTCTTCGCGCGTGCTCGCGGTCGTCTTCGGGGTCGTGCTGCACGCGACGCCGCTCGGGCGCGCGATCTTCGCGATCGGCGCCGGCCAGGAGGCCGCGTTCTTCGCCGGCATCCGCGTGAAGCGGATCAAGTTCTGGCTCTTCGTCCTCTCGGGGATGCTGAGCGGGTTCGCCGGGATCCTCTGGACGCTGCGCTTCGCGTCGGCGCGCTACGACTCCGGCGTCGGGACAGGAGCTCTCGTCGTCACGATCGTGCTGCTCGGCGGCGATCTCGATCTTCGGCGGGCGCGGCACGATCGTCGGCGTCGTCCTCGCGGTCGCCGTGCTCGGCTGCCTGCAGACGGCGATGACGGCCGACCTCGTGCCGGCGCAGGACCAGAACATCGTCGTCGGCGGGCTGCTGATCGTGAGCGTGATCGTCCCGAACGCCGGCGACCTCTACCGGCGCGCTCGGGTGCGGCTGCGCAGCGCGGCGCGCGCCGCACGCACCGCGCCGCGGCGGCGCATGACGGACGCCCGCGGCGTCGGCGTCTTCGGCATCGGCCTCGCCGCGTACTGGCCGCAGTTCGAGGGGCTGCGCGAGCGGCTCGAGGGCTACCAGCGCGGGCTCGAGGCGCGGCTCGCGGCGCTCGGCGCCGACGTCGTCTCGGCCGGGCTCGTCGACACGCCGGAGGCGGCGCGGGAGGCCGGGGAGAGCTCGCCGCGGCGCGCGTCGAGCTGGTGCTGCTCTACACGGCGACGTACGCGACGTCGTCGCAGGTGCTGCCGGCCGTGCAGGCGGCGGGCGCCGGTCGTGATCCTCAACCTGCAGCCGACGCGCTCGCTCGACTACGAGGCGATGACGACCGGCGAGTGGCTCGCGAACTGCTCGGCCTGCTGCGTGCCCGAGCTCGCCGGCGCGTTCACGCGGGCGCGGATCCCGTATCGCACGGTGACCGGCACGCTGCTCGACGGCGACCGGCCTGGGACGCGCTCGGCGAGTGGGTCGACGCGGCGCGCGCGGTGCGCAGCCTGCGCCGGCGCGCGCTCGGCTTCCTCGGCCACACGTACCCGGGGATGCTCGACATGTACTCCGACTTCACGCAGGTGCACGCGCAGACCGGCGCGCACGTCGAGGTGCTCGAGATCGACGACCTCGTCGCGCGGGTCGAGGCGGCGGACGCCGCGGCGATCGAGCGCAAGGGCGAGGAGATCCGCGAGCCGTTCGACCTCGCCGACCCGGGCGTCGACCCGATCGCCGACGAGATCACGCCGGAGAGCTTCGAGTGGTCGGCGCGCGTCGCGGTCGGGCTCGACCGGCTCGTCGAGGACTTCGCGCTCGACGGGCTGACCTACTACTACCGCGGCGTCGGCGGCAACGCGACGAGCGCGTCACGGCCGGCCTGATCGTCGGCAACTCGCTGCTCACCGCGCGCGGCGTCCCCGCCTCGGGCGAGGGCGACCTGAAGACGAACGTCGCGATGCTGCTGCTCGACCGCCTCGGCGCCGGCGGCTCGTACACCGAGTTCTACGCGCTCGACTTCGACGAGGAGTTCGTGCTGATGGGCCACGACGGCCCCGGCCACGTCGCGATCGCCGACGGGCGGCCCGTCGCGCGCGCGCTCAAGCTCTACCACGGCAAGTCGGGCGCCGGGCTGTCGGTCGAGATGAAGGTGCGGCTCGGCCCGGTGACGATCCTCGGCCTCACGCAGACCGCCGACGGCCGGCTGAAGCTGATCGCGGCCGAGGGCGAGTCGATCGCCGGGCCGACCTTCCGGATCGGCAACACGAACTCGCGGATCCGCTTCGCGTCGGGCCCGGCCGCGTTCATGGACGCCTGGTGCGCCGAGGGCCCGACGCACCACGTCGCGCTCGGCGTCGGCCACCAGCTGTCGCGCATCCGCAAGGTCGCGGACCTGCTCGGGCTCGAGCTCGCCGTCGTCGAGTAGCGGCTCTCGCAGGCTCGAGTCGACTCTGCTCACCTCGCGCGGAGGGGACGCTCTACTTCGACGATCCAGCACGGTCGCGGGATCACGGCCCCCTGCAGAGCGGGAGCCTTGGCGAGAACGCAGTCCCGATTGGCTCGGCGGATCGCTCAGACGAGGTCGGCGTAGTCGAGCTCGAGGAAGTCCGAGACCTCCGGGATCCAGCGTTCCGCGACGAAGCGGACGTGCGCTGGGTGCTCGTTGTAGCCGTCATAGGCGCTCTGGTCTCCGAACTCCATCGAGATGCCGAAGCGGAACTCGCTCTTCGCGCCGACCTGCCGGAGCAGCTCGAACGCCTCAACACCGTCGATCGCTGCGAGCTCCTGCGCAGCCGAGAGGAAGTCGGTTTCCTCCGGTGATCCGGCCGCGTGTCGCAGTGTGAAGCTGACGGTGTGACGGATGCGACCCGGCGTTCACTGCGCGGCACTCCTCCCGAGTTGCTGCAGGCGAGGCCGCAGAAACGCTGCGCCGTCGCGCGCGAGCTGCTCCTCGCTCGAGAACGTTCGCCGCCAGACCTTCGTCGCAGCGGCGAGGTCGGGCAGCGAGTCGCCGAACGCCTCGATCACGACCCAGCCGTCGTAGCCGATCTCGCCGAGCGCGTCGAAGGTGGTGTCCCAGTCGACCTGGCCGGTGCCCGGCGTGCCGCGGTTGTTCTCGGACGCGTGGAAGTGAACGAGCACATCGGCGCACGCGTGCAGCGCCGCACGTGGGTCTGCCTCCTCGATGTGCGCGTGGAACGTGTCGTACATCATCCGGCAATTAGGATGGTCGACCTCGCGCACGAGCGCGGCCGCGTCTGCCGCGCAGTTCACGAGATACATCTCGAAGCGGTTCAGGTACTCGATGACGATCGTCACGTCACGTGTCGCTGCGTACTCGGCGGCGGCCCGCAGGCTCTCGACCGACCGCTCGCGCTCCTCGCGCGGTCGGCCCGGCGCCGCTGAAGAAGCCGAGCGGTGCCTCGAGCGGCCCGCAGAGGGTGTGGGCGCCGAGTGCGGCGCAGGCATCGACGGCCGCCTTGGTCGCCGCCAGCCCGCGCGCCCGCACCTCCGGCGTCTGCGCTGATCGGGCTGTCGTCCTCGGAGCGGGCGCCGACACCGAGCGCCGCGAGCCCCAGCTCTTCGAGTCGCCGGCCGAGGCGGCCGTACTTCTCGACCTCGCTGTCGAAGATCGGGATCTCGACGCCGTCGTAGCCGATCTCGCGCAGCAGTTCGAAGGTCGCGTCGTGCTCGGGCCCGGTCACGTCGGTCGACCAGAGCAGCATGTTCATGCCGAGCTTCGGTTGCCCGTTCGCAGCGTGTCATGCCGACGATCCTAACCGGAGCGCTCGGCTAGATTCGCGGCGATGAGCTTCGCGCCGCTCGCCGGCATCCGAGTCGTCGATCTGACGTCTTCGCTCGCCGGGCCCACGTGCACGGAGATTCTCGGCGGTCTCGGCGCGGACGTCGTGAAGGTCGAGCATCCGGGTCGTGGGGACGAGGCGCGCGCCTGGGGGCCGCCGTTCTTCGCGGGCGGCAGCGTGATGTTCTTCGCGGCGAACCGCTCGAAGCGGTCGCTCGCGCTCGACGTCAAGGATGAGGCGGGCCGTGAGGCGCTGCTGCGGCTCGTCGACGGCGCCGACGTGTTCGTGCAGTCGCTCCGCGAGGGCGCTGCAGAGCGCCTCGGCCTCGGCAGCGACGCGCTGCGGGGACGAAACGACCGGCTCGTCTACTGCTCGATTCGGGCGTTCGGCCCGACCGGGCCGCTCTCGAGCGAACCGGGCTATGACCCGCTGATGCAGGCGTTCGCGGGCCTGATCTCGATCACGGGCGAGCCGGACCGGCCGGGCGTGCGCGTCGGCGCGTCCGTGATCGACATCGGCACCGGCGTTTGGGCCGCGCTCGGGATCCTCGCCGCGCTGCTGGAGCGCACGGCCACCGGGCGCGGGCGCGAGGTCGGCGTCGCTCTCTACGACACGGCGCTCTCACTGGTCGGCTACCAGCTGACCGCCGTGCTTCAGAGCGGTGTCGTGCCGGGCCGCCATGGCACGGCGTTCCCGCTGATCGTCCCGTATGAGGTCTTTCCCACCTCGGACGGCGAGTTGATGATCGCCGCCGCGAACGACCGCCTCTTCCGCCTGCTCTGCGAGCGCATCGAGCGCCCGGAGCTCGCCGACGACCCTCGGTTCCTGACGAATCCGGACCGACTCGTCAACCGCGAGCAGCTTCTGCCGGAGATCCGCGAACGGCTCGCCCACGGCACCTCTGCCCACTGGCTGGAGCAGCTCTCCGGGATCCCCGTCGCGCCGGTGCAGGATCTCGCCACCGCCGGAGCTCATCCGCAGACGCGCGCCAACGGGATGTTGCAGCAGACCGGCGGGGTCGACTCGGTCGCCTCGCCGTTGCAGGTCGACGACGAACGTCTTGATCATCGTCTGCCGCCGCCGCTGCTCGGAGCGCACTCGGTCGAGGTGCTACGTGAGCTCGGCTACGGCGACGACGACATCGCCGCACTCATCCAGAGGGGAATAGTAGGCTCGCCCGGATGATCGACCTTCCTCAGAAGATCGTCTGCGTCGGCCTCAACTACCGCGACCACGCGGAGGAGCAGGGTGTGGCGCTGCCCGAGCGCCCACTGCTCTTCGCCAAGTGGCCGAACACGCTGCTCGGGAACGGGGAGCCGATCCGGATCCCCGCGATCTCGAAGCAGGTCGACTACGAGGCCGAGCTCGGCGTCGTGATCGGCCGTCGGGCGAGCGGCGTCACGGTCGCCGACGCCCTCAACTTCGTCGAGGGCTACGTCGTCGCCAACGACGTTTCCGGGCGGGACCTCCAGTTCGCCGACGGTCAGTGGGTCCGCGGCAAGTCGCTCGACACCTTCCTGCCGGTCGGCGAGCTCGTGCCGGCGAGCGCCGTTCCCGATCCGCAGGCGCTGCCGATCCGCGCGATCCTGAACGGCGAGGTGATGCAGGACTCGAACACCTCGAACATGATCTTCGGTGTCGCCGACATCGTGTCGTTCATCTCCCAGGCGATCACGCTCGAACCGGGCGACCTGATCATCACGGGGACGCCCGCCGGAGTCGGCGCGTTTCGCGATCCACCTGTCTGGTTGAAGCCGGGTGATGAGATCACGATCGAGATCGACGGTGTCGGATCGATCTCGAGCCCGGTCACCGGGTAGGCCGGCCACCAAATCCATCGGGAAAGGAAGGCGATATGTCGTTCGTTCTGGTCGTGCGGATGAAGGCGAAGGAAGGCGAGGAGGGACGCGCGGCCGAGCTCGCCGGCGAGCTCGCAGCGGCGTCGCGTCAGGAAGCGGGCTGCGAGGCCTACGTGCCGTGCCGCGACCCGGAGGATGCAGGGTCGTTCCTCATCTACGAGCAGTACCGCGACCAGGCGGCCTTTGAGGCGCACGGCGCGAGCGAGCACTTCCAGCGCCTCGCGGTCGGCGGCCTCTTCGAGCTGATGGAGTCGCGCGAGCGCACGTTCTACGAGACGCTCTAGCAGTCCGTGAAGCGGGCGCCGCTGCTCGTCGCGCTGTTTCTGGCTGCGCTGGCGCTACGCCCGCAACTCGTCGGCATCGGCCCGTTGCTGCCGCTCGTGCAGGACGACCTCGACGTCACGCACGCGGTCGCAGGCCTGCTCGGAACGATCCCGGTGCTCTGTATGGGGCTGTTCGCGCCGTCGGCGCCGTTCGTCTCCGGCCGGATCGGCTCACGTATGGCCGTTGCATTCGCGCTGGCGCTGATCGGCGTCTTCGGCGTCATCCGCGCGATCGCACCGGGCGCCGTCGGAGTGATCCTGCTGACCTTCCCGATCGGCATCGGGATGGGCCTCGCGGGGGCGATCCTGCCGGTGACGGTGAAAGAGCGTTTCGCGGACCGCCCGGGCTTCGCGACAGGCGTCTACACCACCGGGATCACGGTCGGCTCCGCGGTCGCGGCGGCCACGGCGGTCCCGCTCGCGCATCTCGCAGACGGCTGGCGCGCCCCGCTCTTCGTCTTCGGCGCGGTGTCGACCGGGCTCGCCGTGCTGTGGCTCTGGCTGACGCGCGCCGTGCCGGCCCACCGCCGCGAACACATCCGGCCGCTGCGGCTGCCGTTCCGCCGGCTGCTCGCCTGGCGTCTGGTGGCGGCGTTCTTCTTCATGTCGTCGGTGTTCTACGGCCTGAACGCCTGGTTGCCGGACGCGTACGTCGAACGCGGCTGGAGCGAGTCGTCCGCAGGCGGGCTGCTCGCCGTCCTGAACACTGTGACGATCCCGTGCGGGTTTCTCGTCGCCTGGGCGGCAGACCACTACGGCTCTCGTCGGGGCTGGCTCGCCGGCGCCGCCTCGCTGCAAACGTTCGCGCTGCTCGGAATCCTCTTGTGGCCTGCCGGCGGCTGGGGATGGGCCGTCCTGCTCGGCCTCGCCGTCGGTCCCCTCTTCCCGCTGACGATGACACTGCCGCTCGACGCCGCACGCCGGCCCGCCGAGGTCGCTGCGCTCGCCGGGATGATGCTCGGCGTCGGCTACACGCTCTCCGCGCTCTCGCCGCTCCTTCTGGGCGGCCTGCGCGACCTGACGGGTGGCTTCGACGCCGTCCTCGGGGCGCTCGTCGTCGCGTCGGCGCTCCTGATCGTCGTGGACGCGTCGTTCAGTCCGGCGCGGCTCGCAGCCGGTCGATCGTCGAGCGAACACCTTCCTCGAGCGGGGTCCAGCTGATCGGCCCGACGACGTCCTCGAGCTCGCCGTTGTCGAACTCCTCGGGGAACGGGAGCAACGTCGCCTCGTCGACCGTGCACGTCACGTCCGCCGCCGCCTCGATCGCTCGGGCGGCTTCGGCGACGGCAACGGCAGGCCCACCGAGACTGAACACGCGTGCGCCCTCGGTTGCGGCCCGCGCGGCCGCCACGAAGACGCGCGCCGTATCGGGCGCGAACTGGAGCTGCGTGCGCCCGCCGAAGGCGATCTGCGAGCCCTCGCCGCGGGCCGCAGCGGCCATCGCGAGGCTGGGCGACGCCGTCAGGCCGGAGTCCCGGCCCGGGCCGTAGACGATGAACGGCCGGATGCCGATCGAGGCGACCTGCTCCTCCTGCCAGAAAATGCGCGCGAGACCCTCGCAGGCCTGTTTGTGCACGCCGTAGAACGTGGTCGGATGGCCGATCGTGTCGTTGGCGACCGGCCCACCGTGGTCGTCGACCTGCGAGTAGACCGCCGCCGAGCTCGCGTACGCGACCGGATGTTGCGGCTCTTCGCCGCGTCGAGCACGTTGACGGTCCCGCCGACGTTGATCGCCGTTCCGAGTGGCGGGTTCGCCTTGATCTGCGGGATCAGCAACGCCGCAAGGTGGATGACGTGAGTGATCGCCTGCTCGTCGAGCAAGCGATCGAGGGCGGCGCGGTCTGTGATGTCGCCGCGGCGTGACCGGCACGTCTCCTGCGCCGACGAGCCGCAGCCGCCGGTCGTCAGTGCCCAGGTCGAAGCCGACCACGCGAGGCGCCGGACTCAGCCAGGACTGCACACGTCCACGCCCCGATGCAGCCCAGTGCACCCGTGACGAGAAACCGTTCGTCGCCGTCGCTCACGGATCGACGTAGACGGTGACCGTCTCCGTATAGAACTCGATCGCCGCGCGACCCTGCTCGTGCGGTCCGAAGCCGCTCGCCTTGATGCCGCCGAAGGGCACGTGCACCTCGGCGCCCGCGGTCTGGGAGTTGACGTGGATCAACCCCGCCTCCGCCTCGTTCGTGAACCGTGTCGCACTGGCCAGGTTCGACGTGAAGATCGCCGTCGACAGCCCGAACTCGACCGCGTTCGCGCGCGTCAGCGCCTCGTCGAGGCTCGCGAAGCGGTAGAGCGAGGTGACCGGCCCGAACACCTCCTCACACGAGAGGAAAGCCTGGTCGCCGACGCCTTCGAACACGGTCGGCGGGATCAGGAACCCCTGCTCGCCGGCCGGCTCCCCGCCCGCGATCACCGTGCCTCCCTCGGACCGGCCGCGCCCGATCGCCGAGCACGATCTCGTCGAACTGGGCCTCGTTGACGATCGGTCCGACCTCCACGTCGGGGTCGAGTGGATCGCCGACGCGGCCACGATCGATCCGCGCGAGGAACTGTTCACGGAAGGAGTCGTAGACCGCATCCTGGACGTAGATGCGTCGGGTCGCGGTGCACTTCTGGCCCGCCGACCAGAACGCCCCCGCGTATGCGGCCTCGACTGCGCGCCCGAGATCGGCGTCGTCCATCACGATCATCGGGTTGTGGCCGCCGAGCTCCAGCTGGACGCGCTTGCCCCCCTTCGTCGCGCGGTCGCGCACTCCATGGCCGGTGGCGACCGAGCCGGTGAACGAGATCGCGCGCACGCGCGGATCCTCGACGAGCGCGGCCCCGACCGTCGAGCCGCGGCCCGTGAGCACGTTCAGAACGCCGGGCGGCAGTTCGGCCTCTGCGAAGGCCTCCGCGACGTGCAGCCCGGTCAGTGGCGCCTCGTAGGCCAGCTTCAGTACGACGGTGTTGCCGTAGATCAGAGCCGGGGCGAGCTTCCAGACGGGAATCGCGATCGGGAAGTTCCACGGCGTGATCAGACCGACGACGCCCACCGGGCGCCTGCGGGTCGACACCTGAGCGCCGGTGAGCGACTGTTCGAAGTGCTCGCCGACGGCGCGGAACGCCTCGCCTGCCGCGAAGCGCAGGATCTGGGAGGCGCGGGCCGTCTCGCCGCGCGCCTCGCGCAACGGCTTGCCCATCTCGGTCGACATGTCGCGCGCGATCTCCTCGGCGCGCGCTTCGAGCGCGCCTGCTGCGGCGTTCAGATAGGCGGCACGCCGGGCGGCCGGAAGCCTCGACCAGCTGGCGAACGCCGTCGAAGCAGCCGCGACGGCCGCGTGGGCGTCCTCCTCCGTGGAGGCGGAGAACTCGCCGACGTTCTCGTCGGGCCGCATCGGGTTCACCCTGGTGTAGGTCGCGCCTGAGGCGGACGGCACCCACGCGCCGTTGACATAGTTCAGGCGTGCCGCGCGGGATGGTGCGTCGAGGACGTCGCTCACGTCAGGTCACCTTTCGTGTCGGGCCGAATCCGCTCTCACCGTATCGACCTCATGCGGCCACCGGGTTGCTGAGCACTCCGATGCCGTCGATCGTGATCTCGACGACGTGCCCGGCCTCGAGCGTGTAGTCGTCCGGCGGCACGAGACCGGTGCCGGTCAGCAGCACCGAGCCGGGCGGCACGGGGTTGTCGCGCACGAGCCATTCTGCGAGCTCTCGCGGAGCGCGCTTCATCTTGCCGGTCGACGTCTCGCCGGCGAACAGCTCGTTGTCGTCAGGCCCGGTGATCCGCAGCCGGATCGCGAACGCTGCGTCCCAGTCGTCGGGCACGGCGAGCGCGGGGCCGATCGAGCATGCTCCGGCGAAGATCTTCGCCTGTGGGATGTAGAGCGGGTTGGCGCCCTCGATGTCGCGGCTCGAGACGTCGTTGCCGATCGTCACCGCGACCGGTGTGCCGTCCTCGCCGAGCACGAGGCCGAGCTCCGGCTCGGGCACGTTCCACCGGGCGTCGCTGCGAACGCGAATCGACCCGCCGGGGCCGACCGTGCGGCGCATGGCGGCGTCCTTCAGGAAGAGCTCGGGGCGGTCTGCGTCGTACACGAGCGCGTAGACGTCCCGCGCGTCGGTCTGCGCTTCCTCGACGCGCGCGTCGCGACTGCGTTCGTACGTGACGCCGGCGCACCAGATCTCGGGTGCCTCGATCGGAGGCAGAAGCTCGAGCGACGCGAACGGAACAACGCTCTCCACCGAGCCTTCACCGCGCAACGCGGCGAGTGGCTCGTCGTGGTCGAGCAGGCTGACGAGGTCGCCCTCGACGCGTCCGACCCGTGCCCCTCCTTCGTCGGTTCGCGCGCGGACGAAGCGGATCAATACGTTGCCCGTCCGCCTGAGATGTCGTAGCAGGCGGCCGTCGAGAACGACATCTCCTCGCTGGCGAGCCAGCTGACGAGTGCCGCCACCTCGTTCGGCTCGCCGACGCGGCCGAGCGGGATGCGGGCCGTCATGTAGGCGATGTGCTCGGCAGAGATCTGGCCGAGGATCGGTGTGTTGATCACGGCGGGCGCGATGCAGTTGACGAGGATGCCCGATGCCGGCGACGTCCTTTCCGATCGCCTTCGTGAGCGCGATCACCGCGCCTTTCGACGAGGAATAGGCGCCCGCCATCGGATTGCCTTCCTTGCCGGCGATCGACGCGATGTTGACGATTCGCCCATAGCCGCCGGCCTTCATCTTCGGAATCGCGGCACGGTTGGCGTAGAACACGCCGTTCAGGTTGATCGCATGAACGCGTTCCCACTCCTCGTCGCTCACCTCTTCCGTGTGCAGCGAGTCACCACCGACACCGGCTGCGCAGACGAGCACGTCGAGACGCGGCAGACGCTCGACTGCGGTCGCCAGTTGGGCCGAGTCGCGCACGTCGTCCCCGTTCGCGAGGTCGAAGACGTGCACGTCGGCGCCGCTTTCGCGCAAGCGCTCGACGCACGCCGCCCCGATCCCGCTCGCGCCGCCCGTGACGAGCGCGACGCGTCCTGCGAAGTCGTAGTGGTTGCTCATGGCGCATTTGTATACCGTTTTCTTCGGTGGCCTTCGACCCGCAGCGCGACTACCCACTCGGGTCCGAACGGCCCGACCTCGTCACGACGCCCGGCGGGCTCTCACTCGAAGAGTTGCGCTTCGAGGACGGTCTCGATGCCTCGGAGCTGCGTGCAACGCCGGCGACACTCCGTCTGCAAGCCGAGGTGGCCGCTGCGGCAGGCCGGTCGCAGCTCGCCGACAACCTTCGGCGCGCGGCCGAGCTGGCGCCGTTGCCGGACGACACGATCCTCGAGATCTATACGGCTCTGCGCCCGGGCCGTTCGTCTGCGGCCGACCTCGAGTCGTGGGCCGAACGGCTCGAGTCGCTCGACGCGCCGCTGACCGCGGCGTTCGTTCGTGATGCACTGCGCGTCTATGCGACGCGGGGCCTCCTTGCCGCCTGACGAGCGCTCGGCCCGGTACGTCGCGCGTGAGGAACGTCCGCTTCGGCGCGAGGTCCTGATCGAGCCGCTGGCCGAGCTCGGCCTCGTCGCGATGAACGGGCCGAACGACCCGGCACCGTCGCTCGTGATCTCGGACGGGGCGATCGTCGAGATCGACGGCCGTGCCCGTGAGGGCTGGGATGCGCTCGACCACTTCGTCGCGAGCTACGGGATCGACCTCGAGGTCGCGCACGAGGCGGCTGGACTGAGCGACGCCGAGATTGCGCGGCAGCTCGTCGACGTCGACGTCGACCGCAGCGCGCTCGTGCGCCTCTCACGCGGCCTGACCCCGGCCCGGCTCGCGGGCGTGATCGCGATGCTCGACCCGGTCGAGCTGATGTTCGCGCTGAAGAAGCTACGAGCACGACGCGCGCCCGCGAACCAGGCACATGTGACGAACCTGAAGGAAAACCCGGCGCTGCTGGCCGCCGACGCGGCCGAGGCAGCCGCGCGCGGCTTCGCCGAGCTCGAGACGACCGTCGGCGTCTCGCGGTATGCGCCGCTGAACGCGATCGCCCTGCTGATCGGCTCGCAGACCGGGCGCCCCGGCGTGATGACCCAGTGCGCGGTCGAGGAGCGCTTGAACCTGCGACTCGCGATCCAGGGTCTCGTCACCTACGCGGAGACACTGTCGGTGTACGGGACCGAATCGGTGTTCGTCGACGGAGACGACACGCCGTGGTCGAAGGCCCTGCTCGCCTCGGCCTACGCCTCGCGCGGCGTGAAGGTTCGGTTCACCTCCGGTGGCGGCTCGGAGGCGTTGATGGGCGAGTCCGAAGGCAAGTCGATGCTCTATCTCGAGGCGCGGTGCCTCTCGCTGATCCGCGCGGCCGGCTCGCAGGGCGTTCAGAACGGCTCGATCTCGTGCGTCGCGCTGGCGCTCGCGGTTCCCGGCGGGACCCGCGAGGTGCTCGCCGAGAACGTCCTCGCAGCCTGGCTCGACCTCGAGGTCGCGACCGGCAACGACGCGATCGCGAGCCACTCCGAGATCCGCAAGACCGCCAAGCTGATGGGGCAGTTCCTGCCGGGCGCCGACTTCATCACCTCGGGCTATTCGGCGATGCCGCGCTACGACAACATGTTCGGCGGCGGCAACTACGACTCACACGACTTCGACGAGTGGCTGACCATGCAGCGCGACTGGCAGGTCGACGCCGGACTGGAGCCGCTCGCCGAGGCCGACGCGCTCGTGGTGCGCGAGCAAGCGGCGCGAGCGGTCCAGGCGGTCTTCGCCGAGCTCGCCTTCCCGGCGATCAGCGACGAGGAGGTGCGGCTCGCGACGACGTGCCTCGACTCTCGTGACCTGCCCGACCGCGACCGGGCGGCCGACGTGCTGGCGGGCGACCGCGTGCTGGACGAGCGGATCGGCGGGCTGGCAGTCGCCACCGCCCTCGAGCGCCGGGGCTTCCCGGATGTCGCCGCCGCCGTTTTCGAAATGCAGCGCCAGCGCGTGTCGGCCGACTACCTGCAGACGTCCGCGATCATCGCTCGCGACGGCACCATCGCCTCGGCCGTCAACGATCCGAACCGGTACACAGGCCCCGGGACGGGCTACCGGCTGGAGGGCGAGCGGTGGGAGCGCCTCCGGCGCTTGCCCTACGCCGTCGACGCGCGCCTGCTCGGCGGTGCTCCGTCTGCGACACCGGTTGTGTCCGCAATGGGGCCTGCGCAACGCGGGGATCAGCCCGACGAGGTCGTGGTCGCGCTCGGGCCTGCCTTCGGGGACGCGCTCGGCGCGACGATCAACGGCCTGCTCCACGCCGACGTGCTCGAGGCGGTGATCGACGGCGCTCGAAGCGCCGGCGCCACGCCACGGCTCGTACGAATCCTCCGTTCCGCGGACGTCGCGTTCATCGGTCACGACGGCGCGCTGCTCTCGGGATCCGGCATCGCCGTCGGACTGCAGTCGAAGGGAACCGCGCTGATCCATCGCGCCGACCTGCAGCCGCTCGACAATCTCGAGCTCTTCGGCATGGCGCCGTCCCTGACGCTCGCTTCGTACCGCCAGATCGGCGCCAACGCCGCCGGCTACGCGCTCGGCCGGCCGGTGTCGCCGGTCCCTACGGTGATCGACAACTACGCCCGCGCCAAGCTGATCGTGCGCACGACGCTCCTGCATGCGCGCGAGGCCGCGGAGGTCGTCCCCGGTGCAGCTGCGGTCGACCTGGCGTTCGTCGGTTCTCCGGCTCCGGTTTAGAGGACGGGCTCAGGAGCCTTCGGCCTCGTCCCACGGCTTGCCGCCGCGGCCCCAGCGGTGCGCGTCGTGGCCCTCGACGATCACCCACGTGTGGTCGCGGAGCTCGGGCGCCTCGAGGGTCTCGAGCAGCGCCTCGGTCAGGCTGTCGATGAGGCGCGACTCGAGCTCCGGCGTCAGCCGGCGCTCGAACAGCTCGACGCGCACGAGCGGCAACCGTCAGGCCTCCACGTGCTGTGCGCCGCCGTCTGGGCCGAGGACCAGGTCGAGCGAGCGGTCCGGGACGTGGTCGAGCGGAACCGGGGCGAGCGCTTCCATGAACGTGACGCCGTGCTCGGAGTAGAGCTTGTGGTGCAGGCCGCGGTTGACGACGACGACGTCGCCTGCGCGCACCGTCGTCGTGGCGTCCTCGATCGTCATCTCGAGCTCGCCCTCGAGCAGGAACATCACCTGCTCGGTGTCGTCATGTTTGTGCCACGGCACCTGTTTGCCCGGCTCGTACTGCACGCGGCAGAGCAGCACCTGCTCGCCGCCGATCGCATGCAGTCGCACGCCGTCCACGAACTCCCAGGAGTCGCGGCCGGTCCAGGTGCGGAAGGGCCCTGACTCGGAGGGCTGCTCAGGCATCGGTCCCGAAGTACGCCGCTCCGCCGTCGGACGAGATGGTCTTGATCGAGATGTGCTCGTCGAAGATCACGCGCTTGCCGTCCCGCGTCGGCTCGCGCTTCTCGGCGAGCGCAGCAAGGATGCGGTCCGGCGTCGCCGGCATCTCGGTCATCCAGATGCCGACCGCATCGTGAATTGCGTTCGCAATCGCGGGAGGCTGCGCGTTGTTGGCCATCTCGCCGATCGCCTTCGCCCCGAACGGACCATCGACCGATGGGTTCTCGATGATCACGTTGTCGAGCTCGGGCAGGTCGTTCAGCGCAGGCCCGAGGTAGGCGCCGAACTGCCCGCCGCGGTGCTCGACCGACGGGTAGTACGGATAGCTGTTCTCGGTCAGCGCCAGCCCGAGGCCCATGATCGCGCCGCCCTCGATCTGCCCCTCGACGAGCGTCGGGTTGATCGCGCGGCCGACGTCGTAGACCTGCACCATCTTCTGGACGACGACCTCTCCGGTCTCGTCGTCGACCTCGACCTCGGCGACGCACGCGGCGTACGAGATCGCAGAATGCGGCTCGATCTCGACCTGGCCGGTCGCGTCGTCGACTGTCGGCGAACGGCTTCAGCGCGGTCGACGAGCCGCTGATCAGCTCGCCGTAGTTGTAGGTGGCGGCACCGGCAACGTCAGCGACGTTGATCCGTTTCTGCGGAGCGCCGCGGGCGATCACTTCGCCGTCGGTGATGTCGAGGTCGGCCGGATCGATCTCCAGCTCCTTGGAGGCGATGTCGAGGATCCGTTCCCGCACCTTCTCGGCCGCGAGGCGCACGGCGTTGCCGCCGATGAACGTGCCGCGGGAGGCGAACGTGCCGGTGCACACCGCCGACGAGTCGGTGTTCGTGTTGTCCATCGTCACCCAGTCGTACGGCACTCCGAGCGCGTCGGCAACGATCTGTGTGTGCACGGTCTTCGAGCCCTGGCCGATGTCGACCGTCCCCGAGAACACGTCGACGCGGCCGTCCGGCTTCAGCTTGATCCAGGCCTGGCTCGGGTCGCCGTTCTGGTTCATGCCGGTCGGATACTCGATCGTCGCGAAGCCGCGACCCTTGTGCTTGGCCATCAGGCTTCCTCTCCGTCGAGGTTCTGCTGGGCGACCAGATGCTCCGGCAGGAGTTCACCGCTCCGCGGCTCGGACGTCATCGCCCGGAATGACGCGGGCAGCTCGACGCCGACCCGCTCGGCAGCGGCGAGCGTCACGGGCACCGTCGAGGGATCCTGCAGGACGACGCCGTTGCCGCTCGTGTCACCGATGCGGTTCGCATTCTTGAGGCGCAGCTCCCACGGATCCATCCCGAGCTGGTCGGCGATGCGGTTCAGGTGCGTCTCGGTCGCGAACGACACCGACGTGACCCCGAAGCCGCGCATCGCGGTCGTCGGCACCCGGTTCGTGAAGGCGACGAAGCCGTCGAACCGCAGGTTCGGGATCGTGTATGCGCCCGAGTGGTGGAACGCGTGCTTCGTGAGCCCGTACGGTGAGAAGCGCGCGTAGGCGCCCGAGTCGTGCAGCGTGAGTGTCCGCCGGCCGAGGATCCAGCCGTCCTTCGAGACCGCGTCGGTGAGCTCGATGTGCCAGGGGGCACGCGTCGACGAGGCCAGGAACTCTTCCTCGCGCGTCCAGCGCCACTTCACGGGCCGGCGCGACTTCAGTGCAAGCAGCGCGCAGATCGTCTCCGAGGCCGTGTCGACCTTGCCGCCGAAGCCCCCGCCCACGGTGCCGCCGACGAACTTCAGCTTGTTCAGCGGCACCTGGAGGTGCGCCGCCACGACGCCCATCGAGAAGTACATCGCCTGCGTGCACGAGTAGATCGTCAGCCGTCCGCTCGCCTCGGGGACGGCGAGCGCGACCTGCGTTTCGAGCGGCATCTGCTCGATTGCCTGCGGGCGATAGACACCCTCGACGATCAGGTCGGCCTCGTCGAAGGCGCGCTCGATGTCGCCCTTGCGCACCCGCCGGTGGTTGTACGGGCCGTAGTGCGGGTAGACGTTGCCCCACGGGTGAATCTGCGGCGCATCGGGGTCGAGCGCCTGGCGGATGTCGAAGAGCGCGGGGCGCTCCTCGTAGCTGATCTCGATCGCTTCGACGGCCGCCAGGGCGGCGGCTTCCGAGTCGGCGGCGACGGCCGCGATCGGCTGGCCCTTGTACCGAACCTCGCCGTCGGCGAGCAGCGGCTCGTCGCCCGGGACGCCGAGGCCCTCGAGATGGCCGTAGACGTTCTTGGGCACGTCGGCGTGCGTGACGATCGCGCGAACGCCCGCCAGCGACTCGGCCTTGCTGGTGTCGAGTGAGGTGATCGCCGCGTGATGATGCGGCGAGCGGAGCGCCTTCACCCAGAGCGTCTTGCCGACGCGGACGTCGTCGACATACTGCGTGCGGCCGGTCACGTGGCCGACGCCGTCGTAACGTGGCAGGCGTGCGCCGACGGCCTTCATGCCGGGCTTCCCTTTGGCAGGACTTCGGGCTCGCCTGCGACCGGAACAGGCACGTCCTCGATGCTCGGCACCTCGCCGCGCGACGCGGCGATGACCGCGTCGACGATCTTCACGTAACCCGTGCAGCGGCAGTAGTGGCCGCCGAGCGCCTCGAGCACGTCCTCCCGATCGACCTCGCCGCCCTTGCGCTCGATCAGCGCCGTCGTCGCCATCACCATGCCGGGCGTGCAGAACCCGCACTGGGCGGCATAGTGGCTGTAGAACGCCGCCTGCACCGTGGAGAGCGTGCCGGCCGTGCCGAGCCCTTCGACGGTCGTGATCGACGCGCCTTCGACGGCGGCGACCGCGGTCAGGCAGGAGCGGCGCGGCTCTCCGTCGACCAGGACGGTGCACGCGCCGCAGCCGCCCTGCTGACAGCCGGCTTTCGGGCTCGTGATGTCGAGCTCGTCGCGCAGAACGTGGAGGAGCGGCGTCAGTGGAGCGCTGGTGATCGCTTCCTCGACACCGTTGACGATCAGCTTCATGTGAGCTCCAGTTGGTCGAGGGCCTCACGGACAAGCTTGGGCAGCACCGCCCGACGGTAGGCGGCGGATGCCACCGCGTCGTCGACGGGCTCGACGTCGTGGAGCACGTCAGCAGCATCACGGCTGGTCTCGACGGTCCGGCACCGAAACGCTGTCGGGCCGACGCCGCTGACGGCGACGCGAAGGTCGCTGCCGTCCGGGCGCGCGCAGGCGACCACACCGGCGATGGCGAACGAGTGGGCGTGACGGCGCCGGAGCCCCGTTGAGCCGGTGCGGCGCTCGAAGCGGTCGTATTCGATCTCCAGCAGGAGCCGCCGGGTGCGGTCGCCGGTGAGGAAGTCCTCGATTGCGTCGACGCGCTCGCCACCGGCGCCGGCCGACCGCACGCGCGCACCGAGTGCGATCAGGGGTGCCCCGAGATCTCCGCGTTGAGAGTCGGTTCCACCGGCTGCGGACAGATTTCCGCCCACCGTCGCGCTCTGGCGCACCTCGCGATCCGCGATGTGGCGGGCGACGCCGGAGAGAGCCGCTTCCGGTGAATCGAGCAGTGCTGCAATCGGGACCATGGCGCCGATCACGACGCGGTCGTTGTCGACGCGCAACGCGTCGAGACCCGTGCGGTGAAGCATGAGCGCCCGTCCGGGCCGCACCCGGCCGGCCGCGATCTCGGGCAGCAGGATCGTCCCGCCGCCGACGACTGTTATGTCCGCTCCGTCACCGTAGAGCGTGGCCGCCTCAGCGGCGGAGGTCGGAAAGAGCACGTCGGCCGTCATGGAGCGATTCTAAGCAGCGCGTGCTGGACGCGCAGAAAGGATGCAATCGCATACATCGAGCCACTACTGTGTCCTCGATGGAGTTCGCGTCGATCGACGAGCTCGACTCCGCGCTCTCGAGCGCGTCGTATCTCGCAGACCGCGGCCTTGCGACCGCGCTCTACCTCGCGCTCACCCTCGAGAAGCCGCTGCTGCTCGAAGGCGAGGCCGGCGTCGGCAAGACCGAGGCGGCCAAGGCGATCGCGAGGGCGCTCGGGCGCGCCGCTGATCCGCCTGCAGTGCTACGAGGGGCTCGACATCGCCCACGCCGTCTACGAGTGGAACTACGCCCGCCAGTTGCTGCACATCCGCGCGGCACAGGAGGGCACGGTCGACGAGTCCGAGCTGTTCGGCCGCGAGTTCCTGATCCGCCGGCCGGTGCTCGAGGCGATCGAGTCCGAGCAGCGCGTGCTGCTCCTGATCGACGAGATCGACCGGGCGGACGAGGAGTTCGAGGCCTTTCTGCTCGAGGTGCTCTCCGACTTCCAGGTGACCGTGCCCGAGCTGGGGACGATCGAGGCGAAGCAGCGGCCCTACGTGATCCTGACCTCGAACCGCACCCGCGAGCTGCACGACGCACTGAAGCGCCGCTGCCTCTACCACTGGATCGACCATCCCACGGTGGCGCGCGAGATCCAGATCGTCGAGCTGCGCGTGCCCGGCGTGCCCGACCGGCTGGCCGAGGAGGCGGCGCGGTTCGCGGCCGAGTTGCGCGCGCTCGACTTGCAGAAGCCGCCGGGGCTCGCCGAGACGATCGACTGGGTGCGTGCACTGACCGCTCTCGGCCAGCAGGAGCTCGACGTCGAGAACGTGCAGGCGACGCTCGGGTCGCTGCTCAAGTACCACGACGACCTGCTCTCGATTCGCGACGAGGCGCTCGCCGGTCTCGTCGTCACGGCGCGTGGCTGAGCAGCACGAGAGACCGCCGCGAGCACGCGGTCGTGCGCCACGTCGTCGTCTTCGGCCGCGTGCTGCGCGAGGGCGGCCTCGAGATCGGCCCGCGGCGCATCGCCGACGCGCTGCGTGGACTCGACGCGATCGACCTCGCCCGCCAGGAGGACGTCTACTGGACGCTTCGCCAGACGCTCGTCGCCCGCCGCGAGGAGCTCGAGACGTTCGACCGCGCGTTCAACGCCTGGTTCCTGCGCGCGCCGGCGCCGCCACGGTCGCGCGAGGCCGACGCCGCCGTCGCGTGCCGGCCAGCGCCGCAAGGGCGGCGCCCCCGGCGTCGGGCCCGGAGCTCGACGGCGGCGAGATCGAGGTGGGCGCCTGGAGCTACGACGAGCTCCTGCGCACGCGCGACTTCGCGTCGATGACGTCCGAGGAGTTCGCCCGGGCGCGCATCCTGATTCGCCAGATCGCGGTGGGCCGCCCCAGGCGCCGCACCCACCGGCTGCGTCCCGACCGGCGGGGCGACGTGCTCGACGTGCGGGCGCTCGTGCGCGCCTCGCTCTCGACCGGCGGCGATCCGGTGACCCGTGCCTACCGCAGCCGCGCGCACGGCGCCGCGCAAGCTCGTGCTGCTGCTCGACATCTCCGGCTCGATGGACGCGTATGCACGCGCCTTGCTGCTCTATCTGCACGCCGCGCGCGGTTCGGGACGAGGGGTGGAGACGTTCGCCTTCGGCACGCGCCTCTCACGGCTCACGCCCGAGCTCGGCGTTCGCGACCCCGAGGCCGCGCTCGCGGCGGCCGCCGGCGCGAGTGACGGACTGGTCGGGCGGCACGCGGATCGGCGAGTCGCTGAAGGCGTACAACGACGAGTGGGGCAGGCGCGCGCTGACGCGCGGCGCCGTCGTCGTCGTTCTCTCGGACGGCTGCGAGCGCGGCGACCCGGGGCTGGTCGCAGCGCAGATGGAGCGACTCGCGCGCCAGGCGTTCGCCGTCGTGTGGGTCAACCCGCTTGAAGGGCCATCCGGACTACGAGCCGCTCACCGGCGGCATGCGCGCCGCGTACGCGCACGTCGACCGGCTCGTCTCGGGGCACGATCTCGCCAGCCTGGAGACGCTCGGTACAGTCCTCGCGGGCATCGAACGGAGGCATGCAGCGTGAAGGAGATCGTCGGGGAGGTCGAGCGTTGGCGGGAGCGCGGCGAGCAGATCGCGATCGCGACCGTCGTCGCCACGCGCCGCTCGGCGCCGCGTCCGGTCGGCGCCAAGTTCGCGATCTCCGAGCGCGGCGAGATGTGCGGCTCGGTCTCGGGCGGTTGCGTCGAGAACGACGTCGCCGTTCAGGCGCGCGACGTGATCGCGTCCGGTGCAGCCGAGGCTGCTGACGTACGGAATCACGGACGACCAGGCGCTCGGCGTCGGTCTGCCGTGCGGCGGCGAGATCGACGTTTTCCTCGAGCGGCTGGATTGACGCTCACCGACCACCTGCTGGCCCTCGCGCACGGGGACGAGCGCGCCGTGCTGTTCACCGTCGTCGACGGCGACCGCGAGCTCGGGCGCAAGGTGCTCGTGCTCCTCGATCGTGAGCGAGGTGATCGGGGACGATCCGCTCGGGCTCGCGCCGCTCGCGGCGGAGCAGCGCCGCAACGGCATGCTCGAGCACGAGGGGCTGAAGGTCTTCGCCGAGGTCTTCGGGCCGCCGCCGCGACTCGTCGTCGTCGGCGCCGTCGACACCGGAGAGGCGCTCTGCGCCGCCGCGAAGCGGGTCGGCTGGCGCGACGATCTGCGTCGACGCGCGAGCGCAGTACGCAACGCCCGAGCGGGTGCCGAGCGCCGACGAGATCATCGTCGAGTGGCCCGAGCCTGCCTTCGCGCAGATCGCCCGGATCGCGATACCGCGGTCGTCGTTCTGACCCACGACGACAAGTTCGACATTCCTGCGCTCGCAGTGCGCTGCGCTCAGATGCGTTCTACGTCGGCGCGCTCGGCAGTCGCCGCGCCCAGGCGAAGCGCCGCGAGCGGCTGCTCGAGGCGGGCGTCGACCGAGGAACAGCTCGATCGGCTGCGCGGCCCGGCCGGTCTCGACATCGGCGCCGAGAGCCCGGCCGAGACCGCTGTCTCGATTCTCGGCGAGGCGCTCGCACTTCGTGCCGGTCGGCTCGGTGGACCGCTCCGCGAGGCTGCGGGCCGCATCCACGTCGAACGCTGAGACCTCGTCTGGACGCGCCCGCGCGCGGCTGTTACGTTCGCTCGCGGGTCGCAGCGCGGCCCGGTCACATCGAGGCAAAGGAGCAGGAGTGCCGGTTTCGGTTCAGTCCGACAGGGTGCGTGAGCTGGTCGATGAGAACGCCGAGGTCGAGCAGATCGCAACGGGGTTCTCGTTCACGGAGGGGCCGATCTGGATGGCCGACGGATCGCTCCATTTCAGCGACATGCCGGGTGACAAGCGCCGCCGCTGGCATCCCACCGAGGGCGTCACGGTGCTGCGCGACCCGAGCAACAAGTGCAACGGGATGACGCGCGACGACCACGGGAACCTGATCGTCTGCGAGCACGTCACGAGCTCCCTCGTGCGCGAGTCTCCCGACGGAACGCGCGAGACACTCGCCTCCCACTGGGGCGAGCGTGAGCTGAACAGCCCGAATGACGTGATCGTCGCAGCCGACGGCTCGATCATCTTCACCGATCCGACGTACGGACGAATGCCTGGGTTCGGGCTCGAGCGTGAGCAGGAGCTCGACTTCCAGGGCGTGTACCGCCTTCCGGCCGATGGTGGCGACCTGCAGCTCCTGATCGACGACTTCGCCCAGCCGAACGGCCTCTGCTTCACGCCCGACGAATCGCAGCTGTACATCAACGACACGGTGCACGCGCACATCCGAGTCTTCGACGTCGGCCCCGACCACGCTCTCTCGAACGGTCGCGTCTTCGCCGAGGGAATCGGCACAGGGGACTTGGCGAGCGGTGAGCTCGTCGACGGGATGAAGCTCGACGAACGAGGCAACGTGTACGTCACCGGCCCCAAGGGCGTGTGGATCTTCGCGCCCGACGGCGAGCATCTCGGAGTGATCGAGGTGCCCGAGAACGTCGGCAACGTGAACTGGGGCGGCGACGACTGGAGCACTCTCTACATCCCGGCCTCGACCTCGGTCTACCGCGTGCAGATGAAGGTCGCAGGCAACAAGCTCGGCTACATGCGTTAGGAGACCGGAACCGTGGACAGCATCGACCCGAAGACGTCGGCCCTGGTGATCCAGGATCTCCAGAACGACGTGATCATCGAAGGCGGCGCGTTCGCCGACTCGGGTGCGCCGGCGCACGCGACGAGCCAGAACGTGGTCGCGAATGTCAACGGCCTTGCCGAGGCCTGCCGTGCCGCCGGGGTGCCCGTGATTCACATCTGGTACATCGTCGAGGCCGGGGCGCCGCGGCCTGAAGCAGAACGCACCGCTCTTCGAGGGCGTGAAGGGCGCGAACGCGCTCGTCCGCGGCACGTGGGGTGCTGCGCCCGCCGACGGGCTCGAGCCGCAGCCGGGCGACCACGTGGTCGAGAAGATGCGCATGAACGGCTTCTACGAGACGCGCCTCGACATCCTGCTGCGCGGGCTCGGCGTCGAGAATCTGATCATCAGCGGCGCGTGGACGAACATGTCGATCGAGCACACGGCGCGCCACGCGGCCGACGCCGGCTATCGCGCGATCGTCGCCTCCGACGGCACCTCGACCGTCGACGACGACTGGCAGCACGCCGCACTGAACTACGCGATGCAGAACGTCGCCGTCGTCGAGACGTGCGCCGGGATCGCGGCAGCGTTGAACGGATGACCCTGCCTATGATCCGAGGGTGACCTCGGTGGCCGATCTGCCTCTGCTCGAGCTTCAGGCCGACTCGGGGGAGACGTTTGCGGTCGACAATCCCGCGACCGGCGAGACGGTGCACGAGGTGCCACGCATGGGCGCCGCCGAGACGGAGCGTGCGCTGAACGCAGCCGAGGAAGCTCTGCCTGCGTGGCGCGGCCTGCTCGCCAAGGAGCGGGCCAGGATCATGCGGCGCTGGGCCGACCTGATGCTCGAGCACACCGAGTCGCTCGCCCGGCTGATGACGATCGAGCAGGGCAAACCGCTCGCAGAGGCTCGGGTGGAGATCGAGTACGCCGCGTCGTTCCTGGAGTGGTTCGGCGAAGAGGCGAAGCGTGTTTACGGCGACACGATCCCCACGTACATGCACGACCGCCGGATCGTCGTCACGAAACAGCCGGTGGGCGTCACCGCGGGCATCACGCCGTGGAACTTCCCGGCGGCGATGGTGACGCGCAAGGCCGCCCCCGCACTCGCGGCCGGATGCACGATGGTGCTGAAACCGGCGGAACAGACGCCGCTCTCCGCGCTCGCAGTCGCCCAGCTCGGGCTGGAGGCTGGGCTCCCGCCGGGCGTGCTCGGCATCGTCACCGGCAGTGCTGAGGACGCGCCGGAGATCGGCCGCACGATGACGTCGAGCCCGATCGTGCGCAAGCTCGGTTTCACCGGCTCGACCGAGGTCGGGAAGCTCCTGATGGCACAGTGCGCGGGGCAGGTCAAGAAGGTCTCGCTCGAGCTCGGCGGAAACGCTCCCTTCATCGTCTTCGACGACGCCGACCTCGACGAGGCGGTGGCCGGAGCGTTGCTGTGCAAGTTCCGCAACTCCGGCCAGACCTGCATCTCGGCCAACCGGATCCTCGTCCAGGCGCCGGTCTACGACGAGTTCGTGCAACGACTCACCGCCCAGGCGTCGGCGCTCACCGTCGGCTCCGGGCTCGAGCCCGACACGCGCATCGGCCCACTGATCGAGCAGCAGGCGATCGACAAGGTCGCGCGCCATGTCGCCGACGCGCAGGAGCGCGGTGGCGAGCTGCTGACCGGAGGCGAGACGCTCGGCGGGCTCTTCTTCCAGCCGACGGTGATCACCGGAGTCCCACCGGACGCCGCGATGGCCACCGAGGAGACCTTCGGCCCCGTGGCCGGCATTGCCCGGTTCACCAGCGAGGAGGAAGCGATCCGCCAGGCCAACGACACGCCGTACGGACTGGCTGCCTACTTCTTCAGCCGTGACCTCGGGCGCGTGTGGCGCGTGTCCGAGGGGCTCGAGTACGGGATCGTCGGCATCAACACGGGCGTCATCTCGACGGAGGTTGCGCCGTTCGGCGGCGTCAAGGAATCGGGGATCGGCCGCGAAGGCTCGAAGTATGGGATCGAGGAGTGGCTCGAGCTGAAGTACCTCTGCATGGGAGGGATCGACGCGTGATCGTCGAGCAGCGCGACTACCACGTCTTCACCGGCAAGCTGAACGAGGTGGTGCGCATGTACGAGACCGAGGGGATCGAACTGCAGCAGCGTCACCTTGGCAACCTGATCGGCGTGTTCACGACCGACATCGGCGCGCTCTCGACCTATACGTCGATGTGGGGCTATGCGAGCTACGCCGAGCGTGAGGAACGACGGGCGAACCTCCAGGCCGACGAGCACTGGCGTGATTTCCTCGCGCGCCTGCAACCGCTGCTGCACACCCAGCAGAACCGCATTCTGATCCCGACCGCCTTCTCGCCGATCCGCTGATGCAGGGCAAGGTCGCGATCGTCACGGGCGCGGCACAGGGCATCGGGCGCGCGATCGCCGAAGGGCTCGCAGACGCCGGGGCGCGGATCGTCGTGGCCGACCTGCAGGGCGCCGAGGAGGCGGCGTCGTCCTTCGCCGACGGCATCGGCATCACCGCCGACGTCGCGGATGAGAATGACGTCCAGCGGCTGGTGGACGAGGTGGTCGAGCGCTGCGGCACCGTCGACATCCTGGTCAACAACGCGGGTGTCTACGCCTCGCTCGAGATGCGGCCGTTCGAGCAGATCCCGCTCGAGGAGTGGCGCAAGGTGATGGACGTGAACGTCGCCTCGATGTTCCTCATGTGCCGCGCGGTCGTGCCGGTGATGCGAGCGCGGGGCGGCGGCAAGATCGTCAACATCTCGTCAGGGACGCCGTTTCGCGGCGTGCCCTTCCTGCTCCACTACGTCACGTCGAAGGGAGCGATCGTCGCTCTGACGCGCGCGCTCGCGAAGGAGCTCGGGAAGGACCAGGTGCTGGTCAACTGTGTCGCTCCCGGGTTCACGATGTCGGCGGGCGTCGAGGCGCATCCCGAAGTGGTCGAAAAGCTCCGCGACGTCTCGGTGTCGGCGCGGACGCTCCAGCGCGACCAGTTGCCCGAGGACGTCGTCGGTGCTGTCGTCTTCCTCTGTGGCCCGGGCTCGGATTTCATCACCGGCCAGTCGATCGTGATCGATGGGGGCCAGACCTTCCATTGATCCTCGAGCTCGCCGACCATCCCGACGGCGTCGAGACCGCCCCGGGCGACCGCGTCGTCTACGACGTCGCCGCGGATCGGGCGACGTTCGGTGCAGCGCGGGTCCAGGGGCGCGCACTGGTGTGGGAGCTGACCGAGCGGCCGCCGGGCGCATGGCTTCTGCGTTGCGACCGCGTCGACTTTCCGCCCGGAAGCGTCGCGCATCTGCACACCCATCCAGGCCCCGGGCTTCGGGTCCTGCTCAAGGGACGCATCCGGATCGACACGCAGGGCTCGTCGCACGAGTACGGGCCGTTCCAGTGGTGGTACGAGACAGGCCCCGACCCCGTCTTCGCGGCGGCGTCGGAGACCGAGGAGACGGCGTTCGTGCGGGTGCTCGTCCTGCCGCAGGAGTGGGAGGGAAAGCGAACGATTCGCTACGTCGACCCGGCGGACGACGAGAAGCCCAAGCTCCAACGGGCGCACGTCTACTTCGAGCACCGTCTGTGAGCCGCGCCGGCGGCAAGTTGCTCGCCGACCAGCTGGCGGTTCACGGCACGGAGGTCGCGTACTGCGTTCCGGGCGAGAGCTACATCGGGCTGCTCGACGGCCTCTACGACTCGCCGATCCGGCTTGTGACCTGCCGCCACGAGGCGAGCGCGGCCAACATGGCCGAGGCGTACGGCAAGTTGACCGGCCGTCCGGGCGTTTGCATGGTCACGCGCGGGCCAGGCGCGACGCATGCGGCGGTCGGCGTGCATACGGCGTTCCAGGACTCGACACCGATGATCCTGCTCGTCGGGCAGGTGTCGTCCGTTCAGGAAGAACGTGAGGCGTTTCAGGAGATCGACTACCGGCGGATGTTCGGGCCGCTCGCGAAGTGGGTCGCCCAGATCGACCACGCCGACCGCATCCCCGAGCTGATCGCGCGCGCCTACACGACCGCCTGCGCGGGCCGGCCCGGGCCGGTCGTCCTCGCCCTTCCCGAGGACATGCTCGCCGCGGTGAGCGACGCCGCCGACGCGCCGGCGTTCCACCGGATCCAGCCAAGCCCGGCCGCATCCGATCTCGAGTCCCTGCGCGGCTTGCTCGAGGCGGCCGAGCGCCCCTTCGCAATCATCGGCGGCGGCGGGTGGACGCCTGCTGCGGCGGCCGACCTGCAGACGTTCCTCGAGGCGAACGTGCTTGCGGCGGGCGCGGCGTTCCGTCGGCAGGACGCGATCGACAACGCCTCGCCCAGTTACGCGGGCGACGTCGGCATCGGCATCAACCCGGCCCTGGCCGAGCGTGTCCGAAGTGCCGATCTGCTGCTGGTGGTCGGTCCTCGCCTCGGCGAGATGACGACCTCCGGTTACACGCTTCTCGACGTGCCAAAACCGCGGCAGACGCTCGTGCACGTGCATCCCGGCGCCGAGGAGCTCGGGCGCGTCTATCAGGCGGAGCTGCCGATCCTGTCGGGCATGGAGCAGTTCGGCGCAGCGGTCCGGGACCTACGCGTGGAGCCGCATTGGGGCGCGTGGACGGCTCAGGCGCGGGCGGACTACGAAGCCTGGCAGCAGCACGACCCGATTCCCGGCCCGGTCGACGTCGGCGACTGCCTCGCGCACCTCCGCGAGCGCCTCCCGAACGCGATCGTCTGCAACGGCGCCGGCAATCACACCGTCTGGGTGCATCGCTTCTGGCGGTTCCACGACTATCCGAGCCAGCTTGCGCCGACGAGCGGCGCGATGGGCTACGGCGTTCCGGCCGCTCTCGCCGCGAAGGGCCTGCTGCCCGACCGCGACGTCATCTGCTTCTCCGGCGACGGTGACTTCCTGATGTCGGGGCAGGAGCTCGCGACCGCGGTGCAGTACGACTTGCCCGTCCTGATCATCGTGCTCGACAACGGCATGTACGGCACGATCAGGATGCATCAGGAACGCCAGTTCCCCGGTCGCGTCGTCGGCACCGACCTCGTCAACCCCGACTTCGGCGCCTTCGCTCGATCATTCGGCGCGCATGGCGAGACGGTCGAACGCACCGATGAGTTTGCGCCGGCGCTCGAGCGCGCGCTCGAGTCCGGCCGGCCGGCGGTGATCGCCCTGCGCATCGACCCGGAGGCGATCACGCCCCGGACGACGCTCAGCGCGATCCGTGCGGCGGCCGAGCGGGGCGTGTCGTGAGAGCACGTGTGGAACTACGTGTGCGCGAACTGGCCGAGCCGATCAGCCACTACACCGACGCGGTCTGGGCAGGCGACCTGCTCTTCATCTCGGGCTGCGTCCCGGTGGATTCCGCCGGGAACCTCGTGCCGGGCGATGTCGTTTCGCAGACGAGGCAGGTGTTCGCGAACATCGCCGTGGTGCTGGCCGCGGCGGGCGGCAGCTTCGCGGACGTGGTGAAGGTGACCGTGTTCCTCGTCGACATCGATGACCGACGGGCAGTCAATGTCGTGCGGGAGGAGGTCTTCGGCGAGTCGCGGCCTGCGAGCACGCTTGTCGAGGTCAGCCGCCTGGCGATTCCCGGTGCGCGCATCGAGGTCGAGGCCGTCGCGCTGATCCCGTGAGCGACGCCTTCAACGCCGTGATCACGGAGGTGGAGCCGGCTCCCGCCTTGCCGGGCCCGTTGCATGGGCGGCGGCTGCTCGTGAAGGATCTGATCGACACGGCCGGGATTCGCACGACCTACGGGTCGCAGGTGCACGCTGACCACGTCCCGACGCGAACGGCGTCCGCGGTCGAGCGACTCGTCCGCGCCGGGGCGGTCGTCGTCGGCAAGGCGAACCTGCACGAGTTCGCGTGGGGCGTCACCAGCCAGAACCCGTGGTACGGGACGGTTCAGAACCCTCGCCACCCGGGCAAGACGACGGGCGGCTCCTCTGGCGGGAACGCCGCCGCGCTCGCCGCCGGAATGTGTGACATCGGAGTCGGAACGGATACCGGCTGCTCGATCCGGTTGCCCGCCTCGTGCTGCGGGGTCGTCGGCCTGAAGCCGAGCTGGGGCAGGATCCCCGTCGACGGCGTGTTCCCGCTCTGCCCGTCGTTCGACACCGTCGGGCCGATGGCGATGACCGTTGCGGAGGTCGCGACGATGTGGTCAGTCCTCGCGGCGGCGCCGATGCCGCAACCTCGCCTCGACGGGCTGCTCGTCGGATTGCTCACCAGGCCGCCCTCGGTCGGCGGGCCGGCCCTGCCGGAGAATCGCGCCGCCGAGGCCTACGTCGAGCAACTCGAGGGGCTCGGGGCGCGAGTCGTCGAGGCTTCGATCCCGGAGCCGCCCGACGACACTTGGCCCCTGTTCTTCCACGAGGCGGCGCATGCGCATCGCGCGACGTTTCCCGCCCGGGCCGGTGAGTACGGCGAGAACGTGCGCGCGAAGCTCGAGCTCGCGCAGGACCTCGATCCGGCCGAGGTCGACCGTGCCCGCGCCTCGGTCCGCGCGTGGCGCACGCTCGAGCCGGACGTCGACCTCTACGTCGCACCGGTGCTCGGGGTCGAGCTGCCGCCCGTCGACTGTGACGAGCTCGACATCCGCATCCCGGCGACGGCATTCCTACGGCCGTTCAACGTGCTCGGTTGGGCGGCGATCGCGATCGGCGACCTCCAGTTGATCGCGCCCAGCGACGAGGTCGTCCTCGGCGCCGCACTCGCCTGGGAGCGAGCGCTTACGGGCTGACGTCGGCGATGTCGTCCGCAGCAGGGAGGGTGACGTCGACCTTCGAGCCGAAGCCGGCGTACGAGGTGTCGATGATGATCCGCGATCCCTGCGGGGTTCGGTAGGCGGCGCGGACACGTCGGATGCGCCCCCGGTCGTCCAGCCAGAACGTCGCGGGAAAGGGCTTCGCCGCGTAGTCGTTGGTGACCGCGGTCGAGATGGACGCTCGCACCGACGGCGGGACGCGTCGGGCGAGGCGAACCGGGTCGACCACTCCCGTGAACCGGGTCGTGCCGTTCGCCGCTCTGCCGGCCTGCCTGGCGACGGCCACGCCGTCGGCGAGATAGGCCGGGGCGAGGACGTGCGCGAGCTCGTCCGGCCGCGTCCGCCGTTGCTCCGCGGTCAGGCGTCGCGTGTCGAGCTTCGTCCACGGCTTGACCGACGGGTCTGCGAGCGCCGCTTGGATGTTCGCGTTCGCGTAGATGAACGGACCGAGCATGACCAGCTCTTCTGGAACCGGGGAGCCGGGGATCTGCTTGTAGAGACGGGCGCGCCGCTCGGTGAACGAGACGGTGCCGTTCTCCTCGGCCGTGACGGTGCCGCCGCCCACATGAGCCTCGATCAACTGCTTGAAGTCGACTGGGCCTGCGCCCGTCGTTCGAGCGCGCGCCGCGGCGAAGCTCGGTGCGGAGACGGGCGTCGTCGTCGTCGTCGTCGTCGTCGTCGTGGAGGTCGCCTTGTGTGACGAGGACCCGCCGCAGCCGGCGAGGAGGAGCGCCGCGAGGGCGAGCGGTGCGAAGCGCATCGGCTCCATGGTAGAGAGCCTCAGAGCTCGATCAGCACGGCGCCTGCAGGGCGCGCGCGCGGATTCGAGCGGAGGACGTCGACGAACGCAGCCGCGGTCGGCGACCAGTCGCTCCGCGCGTACACCGCGACGTCGCGGATCAACCGTGGCCGGAAGTGGAGCACCGCGCAGTCGATTCCGGGGCTGACGATGTTGTCGGGCACGAGCGCCACGCCGACGCCGACTGCCGCGAGCCGGACCGCGCCCTCGGCCTGCGACGTACGGACGGTGCCCCGCGGGCGGAAGCCCGCGCGCCGGCAGATGTCGTCGACGACGCCTGCGAGGCCGTGATCCGGGTGGTACAGCACCCACTCACGCTCGCGCAGGTCGTCGAGCGCGACGTCACACCGGTCAGCGAGCGGGTCGGAGCTCTCGACGACGAGGACGAACTCCTCCCAGGTCACGGTCTCGAGTGGGCCGTCCCAGCGCCGCATCGGACGCGGGCCGACCGCGAAGTCCGCAACGCCCTGTTCGACTGCGTCCTCGAGGAGGTTGCGATGGCGGAACTCGTGGATGCGGATCGAGATGTTGGGATGGCGCTCGTGCCAGACACCGACGTGCGTCGGCAGTACGCCGACTGCCATCGAGAGCACGGTTGCGATCTCGAGCTCTCCGAGCTCGAGGGCGAGCGCGGAACGCGCTCCCTGCCAGCCGCGCTCGAGGGCCCGCACGGCGAGGCGCGCCTCGGGCAGCAGCGCGCGCCCGGCAGGCGTGAGGGACACGCCGCGCGGCAGACGCTCGAGCAGTGTCCCGTCCAGCTCCTCTTCGAGCGCTTTGATGTGCTGCGAGAGCGACGGTTGAGCGATGCCGACGCGCCGCGCAGCGCGGGTGAACGAGCCTTCGTCCACCACCGCGATGAAGCACTCGAGCTGGCGGAACTTCATAGCCAGAACCTATCGCGACAAGTGGTTTCGTGCGCACTTGACCTATGTGGATAAACCGGGGAGACTCGCGCCAGTGCGGGCAACCGGGATCAACCACGTCAGCATCTCGGCCAACGATCTCGAGGAATCAACCCGCTTCTACGAATCGCTCTTCGGAATGGAGCGGATCGCGACCCCCATCTTCGACACGCCGGTGCAGTGGCTCCGCGTCGGTGATTTGCAACTTCACCTCTTCCTGGCCGAAGAGGATGCCGCTCCGGCCCGTCACCACATCGGCTTCACGATCGACGACTTCGACGCGGCCTACGAGGCCGTCTCCACGCACGCGTCGGCGGAGTGGGGCGCCGAACTCGTGGAGCTTCCCTCGGGCCAGGTGCAGCTGTATTTCCGCGATCCCGCCGGCAACCTGATCGAGCTGAACTGGCACGACGCGGGGACGCTCGACCGGGCGCGCTACCCAACCCTCGGCCGGCTTGTCGACCGCGTTCCCCAGACCGATGAGTCGCGCCGGGCGGTCCTCTACCTGGAGCCGAGCAGATGAGCGAGGTCGCGATCGGCAGGCCGGAGGGCATCTCGAAGCGTGCTCATGCACTTGCCGTCCGCCGGCGCGTGCTCAGGATCGCGGGCTGGTGCGTGCTCGCGGTCGTGGTCCTGGTCCCGGCGCTCTGGGTGCTCTTCCTCGCGCCGACGACGGGCAAATGGGCAACCGCGTTCGGCTCAGCGGTCCACGATCCGAAGGACTTCCTGATCACGATCCTGAACGGGGTCACCGCGGCGGCGCTCTACTTCGTCGTCGCGAGCGGGTTCACGCTGATCTTCGGCCTCATGCGGGTCGTCAACATGGCGCACGGCGCGCTCTTCCTGCTGGGCGGTTACATCGCGCTGAAGCTCCAACGCAACATGGTGGGTGAGGGCGGTTCCTTCGGGCTCACGAGCGCGCAGGTGAACCTCACACACTGGATCGTGCCCACGATCGTGGCCACGCTCGCGATCGCAGCACTGGGCGTCGGAATTCAGCAGGTGTTCCTCCGCTGGAACCAGGGTCAGGACCTGCGCCAGGCGCTGATCACGATCGCGATCTCGATCATCCTCGCCGACCAGATGCTCGCCCACTTCGGCGGCGTCGCCGAGGACATCGCGTGGCCGCGCAACTTCGACACCTTCGTGAACCTGCGCGTCGAAGGGATCGTCTACACGAAGACTCGTCTGATCATCCTCGGGATCGCGCTCGCGATCGGTGGCCTGCTCTGGCTGTGGCTGAACCGAACGCGGACGGGGATGGTGATCCGAGCCGGAGTCGACGACCGGGCGATGGTCTCGGCCCTCGGCGTCAACATCCAGTTCACCTTCGCGATCGCGTTCGCGGTCGGCGCGGGGCTCGCCGGTCTCGGAGGCGTCATCGGCGGGTCGTTCGCGAGCCTCGCGCCCGGGCGTCGACGCGAACTGGCTGCTCTACTCGCTCGTCGTCGTGATCATCGGCGGCATGGGCTCGCTCGGAGGCGCGGCGATCGGCGCGTTGCTGCTCGGCCTGACCACGAACCTGTCCGCGGCGTACCTGCCGTCGAGCTACACCTACTACTCGATCATCTTCACCTTCGTCCTCGTCGCGATCGTGCTGGCGGTGCGGCCGCTCGGTCTCTTCGGGAGGCCCGCATGACGCGTGTCACCCCGGATCGCGTCGTCGGCGTCGTCGCGCTCGTCCTCGCGGTGATCGCTCCGTTCATCGTCTCGAGCTACTGGGTCGGCGCCCTGCTCACGCAGATGCTGTTCCTCGGTATCGTCGCCGCGAGCCTGATCTTCCTCAACGCTTTCGGCGGCATGGTCTCGCTCGCACAAGTCGCGATGTTCGGGATCGCCGGGTTCGTGGCCGGCAACGCGACGACGAACGGCAACACGAAGGGGCTCAACCTCGGCTGGAGCCCGTACTGGGGAATGCTCGCCGGCATCGTCGTCGCCGTCCTCGTCGGGCTGGTCTTCGGAGCGCTGGCGAGTCGCAGCGTCGGCATCTACTTCCTGATGATCACCTTGACGTACTCGGTGATCGCCAACCTGACCTTCGGCCAGGTGACAGACGTCTCGGGCTTCGGCGGGATCAGCGGCATCCCCGCGCCGAGCTTCATCGGCCGGGTCGAGGCCCACCAGAACCGCCTCTACTACGTGGCCCTCGTCGCGTCATTCCTCGTCTACGTGATGCTTCGCTACGTCGCCCGCACACCGTTCGGGCTGACGCTCCAGGGCGTCCGGGACGACCCTGTCCGCATGTCCTCCCTCGGCTACAACGTCGTGCTCCATCGGACGGTCGCGTTCGCGTTCGCGGCGTTCGTCGCCGCGATCGCCGGCGTGCTCTTCGTGTGGTGGAACGGGCACATCGACCCGGCCTCGATCGATCTTGGCTCGACGATCGACGTGCTCGTGATCGCCGTGATCGGCGGCCTCTACCGCATCGAGGGCGCCTGGGTCGGCGCGCTCTTCTTCGTCGTGATCAACAACTACTCCCAGCAGATCAGCTTCATCGGACCGCGGTTCCACACGCTGATCGGCGCAATCTTCCTCATCATCGTGCTCGTCTCACCGGGTGGCCTCATCGGTCTCTGGGAGCGCGCGGTCGGCCTCTTCTGGAGGCGCCGCGACGGGCCCGACGACCGCACGCCGGTCGCCGTCGGTCAGGTGGAGCCCAGTGTCTGAAAGGAGGCCCTGAACCCCGCCGACCTCGAGTCATCACTTTTTTCGCCCAGTGCACGTCTCTACCTGGGCACAAGCTGACCCCCCATGCCAATCAACGGCTCGAAAGGAGGAGGGCATCCGAATGAATGCTCTCAAGGGCAAGTGGAAGCTCGTTTCGCTCGCAGCGGTGGTGGTCCTCACGGCCGCATCGATGCTGGCCGCGACGGCGACCGCTCGTAGCAATGCGTCGACGATCAAGATCGCGGTCCTGTCCGACTGTCAGGGCGCGTTCGGCTCGTTCGACAACCAGGATATGGCAGGTGTCGTCACCGCAATGGCGCAGTTCACCGGCGCGAAGGCGAAGAACCCGAACAAGCCGCGTGACGGTTGGACGGGTGGTTCGATCAACGGTCATCCGTTGAAGCTCGTCGGTGTCGGCTGCTCGAACGACCGGGCCGACACGGCGATCAAGGAGACCAAGCGCCTGATGGAACAGCTGGGCGCCGACGTCATGATCGGCCCGCTGTCGGGGGATGAGTCGATCGCAGTAGCGAACTATGCGAAGCAGCATCCCTCGAAGACGTTCGTGGACGGAGCCGCAGGCGCGCAGGACACGACGCTGAAGGTCCGGGCCCCGAACTTCTTCCGGTTCAACGGCGACGGGGCGATGTGGAACGCCGGCCTCGGCGATCTCGCCTACAGCAAGCTGGGTTGGAAGACGGCGGCAGTGGTCGCTGACGACTACAGCTTCGCGTGGACGTCCGCAGCCGGCTTCATCGCTGAGTTCTGCGCGGTGGGCGGTAACGTGACAAAGCGGGTGTTCCCGCCGCTCAATACGACGGACTACTCGTCGTACGCGCAGCAGCTGCCGACGAACGTCGACGGCACCTTCGTCGCGGTCGGCGGTGCCGGGCTCGTTCCGTTCCTGAAGGCGTACGAGCAGGCACACGGCCCGATCGACGGTAAGAAGTTCATCGGCAACCTGTTCTGGGGCACCCCGGGGCAGTTCGAACAGCTGTCCTCCCGTGTCTCCGGCGCGTACTTCGGCGGAGCGGGCACGGCCGGCGACCTGGCGACGCCGGCCGCGAAGGCGTACAACGAAGCAGGTCGGCAAGACGTTCAAGACGATCCCGCCGTACGGCGCAGCCGCGCCGCAGGCGTCGTCGACCTTCACGTACGGCTACTACGTCAACACGTGGGGCCTCATCAACGGCCTGAAGGCTGTCGGTGGGAACATCTCGGGTGGCCAGAAGTCGCTGCAGGACGCGATCAAGAAGGTCAAGCTCGCGACCCCGTACGGCCCGCTGTATCTGGACAAGAACAACCAGGCAGTGATCAACGTCTTCTACGGCCAGCTCTACACCAAGGACGGCAAGCTGGCGACGAAGACGGTGGGCGAGATCCCGGGCGTCACTCAGACGTTCGGCGGCACGTTCTCCACGAGCACGCCCGCTCCAGGCCGTACGTGGCCGAGGTGCGTCAAGCGGAGCCTGCCGTGGATCGGCAAGACGATTCACCCGCCGGTCATCGGCTGACGGAGCGCGTGACCGACGTAGCAGTACCCGAGAACGCCGAGCCGATCCTCCGCTTGCGGGGGATCGGCCGGCGCTTCGGTGGCCTCCACGCCGTGCGCGACGTCGATCTGGACGTCGCGCACGGCGAGAGGCGCGCGATCCTCGGACCGAACGGCGCGGGCAAGACGACACTGTTCAACGTCATCTTCGGGGACGTGAGCCCGAGCTCGGGCACGATCGACTTCCTCGGCGAGGAGGTCAGCACGCTGCCGCCCCGGACACGCGCCAAGCTCGGAATGGGGCGGACCTACCAGAAGTCTCGTTCGTTTCACGGACTGACGGTCGAGGACAATCTCTACCTCGCCGTGCTCGGCACGCGCAGCGGGCACTTTCGCCCAGTTCGGCTGGGCAGCCGCGACCGCGAGCTGCGACAGCGGGCACGAGAGCTCGCAGACGGGAGTCGGGCTCGGTACGCGCGTCGGCCTGCCCGTCGGCTCGCTCTCGCACGGCGAGCAGCGCCAGCTGGAGGTGGCGATGGCGCGTGCCTCGAATCCGCGGCTGATGATGCTCGACGAGCCCGCCTCCGGTCTGTCGCGCGGCGAGCGGGTCGCGCTGACCGAGTTGCTGCTCGGCCTCGACCCGGCGATCACGCTGATCATCATCGAGCACGACATGGACGTCGCGCTCCGCGTCGCCGACCGCGTCACGATGATGCACGACGGACGCGTGATCGTCGAAGGAACGCCCGACGAGATCCGCGCGAACCAGACCGTCCACGACCTCTATCTCGGCCGGGGGAACCAGTCCGATGGCTGACGCGCCGCTGCTCGCCGTCGAGAACGTGAGCGCGTTCTACGGGACCGCGCAGGCGCTCGAAGATGTGTCGTTCGAGCTCGTCGGGCGGCGCGACCTCGATGGTCGGCCGGAACGGGATGGGGAAGACGACGCTGTGCAACGCGATCGTCGGCATCCCGCCGGCCCGTGTCACCGGATCGATCCGCTATCGCGGGACGGAGCTCGTGGGCAAGCCTTCCTACAAGATCGCGAAGCTCGGGATCGGGTACGTCCCACAGGGCCGTCGTCTCTTCCCGTCGCTCTCGGTCGACGAGCACCTGCGCATGGTCGCGGGGCGAGGCTCGAAGCAGTGGACGATCCAACGTGTCTACGAGCTGTTCCCGCGCCTCGCCGAACGCCGTCGCAACGGCGGCGCGCAGCTCTCGGGCGGCGAGCAGCAGATGCTCGCGATCGGCCGTGCACTGATCACGAACCCGTCGCTGCTGATCATGGACGAGCCGTCCGAGGGCCTCGCGCCGGCGATCATCGAGCAGCTGATCGAAACCTTCAGGGCGCTCGAGCAGGAAGGCCTCGCGATCCTGCTGATCGAGCAGAACCTGGGCATGGCGACCGCGATCGCAGAGCGGCAACTCGTGATGGTCGCCGGGACGATCGCGGCGGAGACGACCGCTGCCGAGCTTTCGACCGACATGGAGCTGCAGAGGCGTTACCTCGGCGTCGAGCCGCTCGCGGAGCGTGCGTAGTGCCGACCGTCGTCCTTCTCGGCACGCTCGACACCAAAGGGATCGAGTACGCCTTCCTGCGCGAGCGGGTCGAAGCGCACGGGGTCGAGGTGCTCGTCGTCGACGCAGGCGTGAACGAGCCCGTCGGGATCCAGCCCGACGTGAGCCGCGACGAGGTCGCGCGCGCGGTCGGGAGCGAGCACCGCAGAGCTCGCTGCAGCGGGTGACCGAGGGGCAGCCGTCACGGCGATGGGTGCCGGCGCCGAAGCCGTCGTCCTCGAGCTGCACGGCGCCGGGCGTCTCGACGGCATCCTCGCGCTCGGCGGCTCGGGCGGCTCGTCGATCGCCGCCCGTGCCATGCGCGCACTGCCCGTCGGCGTGCCGAAGCTCCTCGTCTCGACGGTGGCATCCGGCGACACGCGGCCGTACGTCGGCGCGGTCGACCTGACGATGATGTATTCGGTCGTGGACATCGCGGGCGTCAACCGCGTTTCGGCGCGGATCATGGCGAACGCCGCCGGGGCGATCGCCGGCATGGTCGCGTCGGATCTGCCGGCGCTCGACGAGAAGCCGCTCGTCGCCGCGACGATGTTCGGTGTCACGACACCCTGTGTCACGACCGCGCGCGAACGGCTCGAGGAGCACGGTTACGAGGTGCTCGTCTTCCACGCCACCGGCGCGGGCGGCCAGTCGATGGAGGCGCTCGCGAAGGGCGGCTTCCTGGTGGGAGTGCTCGATGCCACGACGACCGAGCTCGCGGACGAGCTGGTGGGAGGCGTGCTCTCGGCCGGACCGGAGCGGCTGGAGGCGGCCGGGGCGATCGGCCTGCCGCAGGTCGTCTCGCTCGGCGCCCTCGACATGGTCAACTTCGGCCCGCGTGAGAGCGTTCCGGCCGAGTTCGCAGACCGGAACATCTACGTGCACAACCCGACGGTGACGCTGATGCGCACGACGGCTGAGGAATCCGGTGAGCTCGGCCGCACGATCGGCCGCAAGCTCTCCGGCTCGAACGGCCCGACGGCAGTGTTCGTCCCGCTCGGCGGTGTCTCGATGATCGACGTGGCGGGTCAGCCGTTCCACGATCCGGAGGCGGACGCGGCGCTCTTCGCCGGCCTGAAGGAGACACTCGACGAGCGCGTCGAAGTCCACGAACGGGCCGAGAACATCAACGACCCGGCGTTTGCGATCGCGATGGCCGACCGGCTGCACGAGCTGATCCAAGGATCGTCGTGACGCGCGACGAGGCGCTCGCTCGCCTGCGTGCACAGGTCGCCGCTGCCGTGCCGATCATCGGTGCCGGCGCCGGCACGGGACTGTCGGCCAAGCTCGCCGAGGCGGGCGGGGCGGATCTGATCATCATCTACAACAGCGGCCGCTACCGCATGGGCGGCCGCGGCTCTCTGGCGGGCCTGATGCCGTTCGGCGACGCGAACGAGATCGTCGTCGACATGGCGCGAGAGGTGCTCCCGGTCGTCCGGCAGACGCCCGTGCTCGCGGGTGTGTGCGGCACGGATCCGTTTCGGTTGATGCCGGTGTTCCTCGACGAGTTGCGGCGCATCGGCTTCAGCGGCGTGCAGAACTTCCCGACCGTCGGGTTGATGGACGGGACGTACCGCATCGGCCTCGAGGAGACGGGGATGGGCTACGGCCTCGAGGTCGACATGATCCGGCTCGCCCACGAGCGCGACTTTCTCACCGCCCCCTACGTCTTCACGCCCGAGGATGCGACGGCGATGGCCGAGGCGGGAGCCGACGTGCTGGTGCCGCACATGGGCCTGACCACCGGCGGTGCGATCGGCGCGTCGACGGCGAAGACACTCGAGCAATGCGTTCCCCTGATCCAGGCGATGCATGACGCGGCCAAGCGAGTCGATCCGGAGATCCTCGTGCTCTGTCACGGCGGCCCGATCGCCGAGCCCGACGACGCCGCCTACGTGATCGAGCACACCGAGGGGATCGTCGGCTTCTTCGGCGCCTCGTCGATGGAGCGGCTTCCGACCGAAGTCGCGATGACGGAGAACATGAAGCGCTTCAAGTCGATACCCGTTCACTCACCCCAGGAGGAATCGAGATGAGCACGTTCGTGAAGCAGGCCGATGTCGAGCAGGAGCAGTTCGACTGGGGCACGATCGGGTGGCGCTGCCGCCCCGTGAACACGCACTCGAAGAGCCTCGTTGTGATGGACGTCACGCTCGAGCCGGGTGAAGGGCACGCGTTCCACCGGCACGACGGCCAGGAGGAGATGATCATCGTCAAACAGGGCAGCGTGACGCAGTTCATCGAGCGTGATTCGACGACGCTGGCGCCGGGCGACTCGGTCTATCTCGACGCGGGGATCGTGCACGCGTCGTACAACGACGGCGACGAGACGGCGCACCTTCAGGTCGTGATCGGGCCGTCGCTCGGTGAAGGGGGCTACGGGCTCGTCGATGTTTCCACCGAGGAGCCCTGGGCCTCGCTGCGCTAGCGCTCAGCGGCGCGCGGCCGCGAGCAGTTCGGACGCGTCGATGCCGCGGATCGATGCGTCCACGAGCTCGATCGGATGGAACGCGGGGAGCGGACGTCCCGCGCGCCGCAGCGCCGCGGTGACCTGCACGAGGCAGCCCGGGTTGCCGCTCGCGTAGGCATCCGGCTCGGTCGCGAGGACACAATCTGCCTTCCGGCTGCCGAGCTCCGTCGCCGCGAGGGGCTGCACGAGGTTGTAGATGCCGGCGCTGCCGCAGCAGAGATCCTGCTCGGCAGGCTCGAGGATCGTGAGGCCCGGGATCGCGCGGAGCGTGGCCCGTGGCTCGTCTGCGAGCCCCTGGGCGTGCTTCAGGTGGCAGGAGTCCTGGAAGGCGACGCTGATCGGCAGCGGGTGCCGCTCGGCGGGCGACGGCGCCTCGGCGAGGAGCTCCGAGACGTCGACGATGCGCGCGCTGCCGTGGTCTTTGAGGTGCGAGCCGCAGCCGGCGGCGTTCGTGACGATCGCGTCGTAGCCCGTCAACGCGTCCTCCAGCTCGCGGGCGCGCGCGACGCCTTCGTCGAGGCGTCCGGCGTGGGCGTGGAGCGCGCCGCAACAGCTCTGCGCCCGGGGGACGTGCACGTCGTAGCCGTCGGCGGCGAGGACGCGTGCGGTTGCCGCATTGACGTCTCCGAAGACGACGCTCTGCACGCAGCCTGCGACGAGTGCGACGCGGGGGCCCGGGCCAGGGAGATGAACGGGCGGCCAGGCCGGGCTCAGCCACGGCGGCGCAACCTGACCGAGTGGGCGCAGCGGGCCGGGCGCGGGCAGACGGCGAAGCAACAGTGCCGCGCGGAGCCGCCTGCGGTGCGGGAAGACGTCGAAGATGAGGCGCCGCAGCAGCCGCTCGCCGACCCCACGTCGACGTTGCGCCTCGATGTGGGCGCGGGTCGTTTCGATCAAGCGGTCGTACTGCACTCCTGACGGGCAGGCAGGCACGCACGCCATGCAGCCCAGGCAGCGATCGAAGTGCTCGACGACCGTGTCGGTGAGCTCGAGTGATCCGTCGACGAGACCGCTCATCAGATGGATGCGTCCTCGCGGCGAGTCCATCTCCTCGTGCCAAAGGGTGTAGGTGGGGCACGACGGCAGGCAGAAGCCGCAGTGCACGCAGTCGGCGATCAGTTCGGGCTGCACAGAGCCTCCAGGACGCGTTCGGCGAGCGGGCTCCAGGCGGAGGGCTCGGCCGTCTCGACGTACGCGACGCGAGGGCCGGGTCTCACGAGGGGCGCGCTCCCACCGTCCCAGCGCGCGCGGCCCGCCAGACCGGCCTGCAGCTCTCGCACCTCCTCCCAGGGCTCGACCCGCTCGCCGCCGAGCGCATCCGCCTGCTCGGCCACCGCCTGCGGTGCGCCTTCGAACAGGACGTACATCTGGTCGTCGACGACGTCGACTGCGCTCGGCACGAGCCCGGAACGGTGCAGGTCGGACCAACGCTCGGCGCCGACGACGATCGTCGCCGCGGCAGCCGGCCGGGGATGCAGCCGCAGCGCGAGCCGCTCGACCGTCCCGAGCCGTCCCGCCGAGCCGCAGTAGAGCTTGCCGAGGTCGTAGCCCGCGACGTTCTTCACGACCTTGCCGCCCGAGTGGGCCCGGGTGCCGTCCGGCAGCACGACCCCGACGCCGATCACGAGGTCGCGCATCGTCCCGAACCGGTGGCGCAGAGGCCCCGAGAGATCGAACAGGAGACAGTCCGCGACGGTCGGGTCTCCGGGTGGGTCGAGCGAGAACCTCTGCCGGTGCCGTCCGAGTGCGGCCTGGAGGGTCGACAGGCGGATCGAGCCGTCGACGATGCAGGTCAGGTCGCCGGGCTCGTGCTCGACGATGCCGTTCTCAGAAGCGCTCTGCACGGCCCGCCAGTTCGAGCGGGTGGGCGCGATACGGCCCCGGCACCTCGCCGCAGAGCCGCGGCGTCGGGAACAGCTTGCCCGGGTTGGCGAGACCGGCCGGATCGAAGCCGCTGCGCACGCGTTTCATCACTGCGAGGTCCGCCTCGCTGAACATCAGCGGCATCGCGCAGGCCTTGTCGGAGCCGACCCCGTGCTCGCCGGTGATCGAGCCGCCTGCGTCGACGCACGCCTCGAGGATGCGGCTCGCGAGCAGCTCGGCACGTTCGGCCTGGCCTTCGATGCGTGCGTCGTAGAGCACGAGCGGGTGAAGGTTGCCGTCGCCGGCGTGGAAGACATTGCCGACTCGCAGCTCGTGCTCGCGCGAGAGCTGATCGATCCGGCGCAGGACCTCCGGCAGGCGCGTGCGCGGGACGACGCCGTCTTGCACGTAGTAGTTGGGGCTGACCCGGCCCATCGCCGCGAACGCAGCTTTTCGTCCGCGCCACACCGCCGCCCGGTCGGCCGGATCGGAGGCGAGCCGGATCTCGACCGCACCCGCTTCCCGGCAGAGCTCCTCGACGAGGGCGAGGTCGTGGTCGACCTGCGCCCGCCGCCCGTCGAGCTCGATGATCAGCACCGCACCGCAGCCGGGCGGGTAGTCGGCCCCGACCGCGGCTTCAGCAGCCTCGATCGTGATCGCGTCCATCATCTCGATCGCGGCGGGGAGGATGCCCGCTGCGATCGTCCCGGAGACCGCGGCGCCGGCTGCGTCCGTGTGCTCGAAACCCGCGAGCAGCGTCCACACCGCTTCCGGCGCAGGCAGAACGCGCAGCGTCAGCTTCGTCGCGATCCCGAGTGTTCCCTCGGAGCCGACGAACAGGCCGAGCAGATCTGGGCCTTCGTCCCAGACCGACAGCTCGACCAGCTCCCCATCGGGCAGAACGACCTCGGCCGCGAGCACGTGGTTGACGGTGAAGCCGTACTTCAGGCAGTGCGCCCCTCCCGAGTTCTCGGCGACGTTGCCGCCGATCGTGCACACCTGTTGCGACGACGGGTCGGGCGCGTAGTAGAAGCCGTCGGCCGAAACGGCGCGCGTCACGTCGAGATTCGTCACGCCGGGCTCGACGACGACCTCGCCCCGGTCGACATCGACCGAGAGGAAGCGATTCATCCGCGCCAGTGAGATGACGATCCCTTCCGCGACGGGAAGCGCTCCGCCGGAGAGGCCGGTGCCGGCGCCGCGCGCGACGAACGGAATGTTCGCGTCGTTGCAGATCCGAACGACTGCCTGAACTTCCGCCGTGTCGGCCGGAAGGGCGACGAGCGCGGGAATCACACGTCGCCCGGTGAGCCCGTCGCATTCGTAGGTCCGCAGTTGCTCGGGCTCGCGAATGATGTCGGCGGCTGCCGCGAACCGCTCAACCAGCTCGGGGGCAAGCCTCATCACGACAACCTAAAGCATCGTAGGATCGTCCAGTGGCGCTGCGCTCGTTCCTGCGTTCGACCGGGTTGCCAGACGGTGACCTGCACGATCTGCCTTCCTCCACCAAGCGATTCCCGGACGGTGCCCTGTTTCGCGTCGAGATCCCGTCGACGGAGGGACCACGGTGTTTCGAGGCCGTGCTCGATCAGGCCGAGCGGCTCGACGTGCGCGTGCATCGCGTCTCGCAGGGCTCCGGCGTCTTCATGCAGACCGACCGCGAGCTCGACGAGCTCTCGCAGTTCGCTCGCGACGCTCGCGTCGAGGTTTCCCTCTTTGCCCGGCCGAATGCCGCGTGGGGGCTCTCGGCGAGTGCCCGCACCCATCCAGCGCTGGCGGCGTCCGCCCATGGCCAGGAGCAGGTCGTTGCGAACCTCGAGGATTGCCTTCGCGCGGCCGACCACGGCTTCCGGTCGGTGCTGATCGCCGACCTGGGTGTCCTCGACCTCTTCCGGGAGGCCCGTGAAACCGGTCTTCTGCCGGTCGAGATGCAGGCGAAGGTCTCGGTGATGCTGCCCGCGGCGAACCCGGCGGCGGCACGGGTGCTCGAACGGCTCGGCGCGTCGACGATCAACCTCCCGACGGATCTGACCCTGGCTCAGATCGCTGCCGTCCGCGCGGCGGTGGACATCCCACTCGACGTGTACGTGGAGGCTCCCGACAACCTCGGCGGCTTCGTGCGCCACCACGAGATTCCTGAGCTGATTCGCGTTGCAGCACCGGTCTATGTCAAGTTCGGGCTGCGAAATGCGCCCGATGTCTACCCCGCAGGCACGCACATCGAGGCGACGACGATCGCGTTGAGCCGTGAGCGTGTTCGCCGCGCGCGCCTCGGCCTCGAGCTCCTGGCGCGCTCCGGTTACGAGCCGGCCTCGTCGGAGCTCGGCGCGTCAGGCCTCGCAGTGCCCGTGTCACCCAACGAACCGAAGGAGAGCTGATGGCCCGTCCCTGCACGCTGTTCACCGGCCAGTGGGCCGATCTACCGTTGACCGACCTGGCCTCGCGTTGCGCCGACTGGGGGTTCGACGGTCTCGAGCTCGCCTGCTGGGGAGACCACTTCGACGTCGGCCAGGCGATCGCCGATCAGGGCTATGCGCGCGGGCGCCGCGAGCTGCTGGAAGGGCACGGTCTCGGCGTCTGGGCGATCGGCGCCCACCTCGTAGGCCAGGCGGTCTGCGACCTGATCGACGAGCGCCACCGCGCGATCCTGCCGCCGGAGGTCTATGGCGACGGCGAGCCGGAGGGTGTCCGTAGGCGCGCCGCTGAACGGATGCAGGACACCGCGCGCGCCGCGGCGCAGCTCGGCGTGACGCAGGTCAACGGCTTCACAGGCTCGTCGATCTGGCATCTCATCTACTCCTTCCCGCCCAACGATTTTGGAGCGATCGAGCGTGGGTACCAGGACTTTGCCGAGCGTTGGGGCCCGATCCTCGACGTGTTCGACGCGGAGGGCGTGCGCTTCGGCCTCGAGGTGCACCCGACCGAGATCGCCTACGACTTCGTGACGACGCGCAAGACGCTCGATGCAATCGGCAACCGCGAGGCGTTCGGCATCAACCTCGATCCGAGCCACTTCGCACCGCAGGGGCTCGACGCTGCAGAGTTCGCGCTCGACTTCGCCGATCGCATCTACCACGTGCACGTCAAGGACTCGATCAAGCGGCTCGACGGTCGTCGGTCGATCCTCGGCTCGCATCTCAACTTCGGCGAAGAGGCGCGGGGCTGGGACTTCGTCTCACCGGGCCACGGAGACGTCGATTTCGAGAGTTTCTTCCGCGCTCTGAATCGCATCGGCTATCAAGGCCCGTTGTCGATCGAATGGGAGGACAGCGGCATGGATCGCGACTGGGGAGCACTTGATGCGCTCACGTTCGTGCGTCGCACGGACTTCGCCCCGTCCGAGATCGCGTTCGATGCAGCCATGCAGAAGGCCGAAGGATGAGCAGCGGCATCGGTGTGCGGTCGACCGGCTCGGCAGGCGATGCGGTGCGCCCGATCGGGATCGGGATGCTCGGCTATGCCTTCATGGGCAAGGCGCATGCCAACGCCTACCGCAAGCTCGCCTACATGACCTGGCCGCCGCCGCTGATGCCGCGGCTCGTGTCACTCGCCGGGCGAGACGAGGAAGCCGTCACCGTGGCGGCGAAGCGCTACGGCTTCGAGCGTCATGTGAGCGACTGGCACGAACTGGTCGCCGATCCGGACGTCGAGCTCTTCGACAACAGCGGCCCGAACAACCTGCACGCCGACCCGACGATTGCCGCAGCCGAGTTGGGCAAGCACGTCTTCTGCGAGAAACCGCTGGGCCGGACTGCCGACGAGAGCTATGAGATCTGGCAGCGCGTGCAGGCAGCCGGCGTCAAGCACATGACCGCTTTCAACTACCGCTTCGTCCCCGCCGTTCGACTGGCACGCCAGATGATCGACTCGGGCGAGCTGGGCGAGATTCATCACTTCCGCGGGCGCTACCTGCAGGAGTGGGGGACGACGACCGACGACGCCTGGCGCTTTCACGTGGACGCGGCCGGGTCGGGTGCGCTCGGGGATCTCGGGGCGCATGTCATCGACCTCGCGCGCTACCTCGTGGGTGAGATCACGTCGGTCTCGGCCGAGATCCGCACCTTCTTCCCAGGCCGCGAGGTGGACGACTCGTTCGAGGCGGTGGCGAGCTTCGCCAACGGCGCAGTCGGCACGGTCGAGGCAACACGCTTCGCCGCCGGCCGCAAGAACGCGCTCAGTTGGGAGATCAACGGCTCGAAGGGCTCGCTCGGCTTCGACCTCGAGCGGTTGAACGAGCTGCAGCACTCGGAAGGCACGCGCGGCTTTCGCACGATCCTCGTTTCCCAGCCCGACCACCCGTTCTGGGAATGGTGGTGGCCCGAGGGCCACATGATCGGCTGGGAGCACACCTTCGTGCACGAGCTCCACCACTTGCTGGCTGCGATTGCGAACGACCAGGATGTGGCGCCGCACGGAGCCACGTTCGAAGACGGCTACCGGGCGGCCGAGGTCTGCGATGCCGTGCTCCGTTCGGCCGCATCGGGGCGCCGCGAGGCGATCGTCTACCGATCATGAACGCCCCTTCGGGGGCACAGATCGAGATCGCAGCCGGCGAGCAGCAGGCCGTCGTCGTCGAGGTGGGCGGAGGGCTGCGGTCGTATCGGGTCGGGGACGCCGATCTGCTCGACGGCTACGGGCCTGCCGAGATGAGCACGTCCGGCCGGGGGCAGGTGCTGATGCCGTGGCCGAACCGGCTCGAGGGCGGGTCGTACGAGTTCCGCGGCCGCCGGCACCAGCTCCCGCTCGACGAGCCCGAGGCGGGCAACGCGATCCACGGCTTCGTTCGCTGGGAGAACTGGACGGTCGCCGAGCGCGAGGCGAACCGGGTGGTCGTGCGCCACGAGGTGCATCCCCGGCCCGGCTATCCGTTCTCGCTCGATCTCGTCGATCGAGTACTCGCTCTCGCAGGCCGGTCTTCGTGTGCAGACAACGGCGACCAACGTCGGGGCTGAGCCGTGCCCGTTCGGCGACGGCGCGCATCCCTATCTCACGATCGGGACCGACACGATCGACTCGGTCGTGCTTCGCGTCCCGTGCCGAACGGTGCTGTCTGCGAACGAGCACGGCATCCCGACAGGTCGCAGTGCGGTGCAGGGGACCGAGTACGACTTCCTCCAGGCGAGGCCGATCGGCGCGACGCGACTCGACCACGCGTTCACCGACCTCGAACGCGACGCGGATGGGGTCGCCCGCGTCGAGCTTCGGCGGCCGGACGATGGCCTCGGGCTCGCGTTGTGGGTGGACGAGAGCTACCGCTGGCTGATGCTGTTCACCGGCGACCCGCTGCCGGACGTCGCCCGGCGGAGTCTGGCCGTCGAGCCGATGACCTGCCCGCCGAACGCCTTCCGCTCGACGGAAGACCTGATCGTGCTCGAGCCCGGCGGTTCCTTCGTCGGCGCGTGGGGCCTGAGCCCGCTCCTCAGCTGAAGTTCACGGTCTGCGAGCGGCCGAGCGGTTTGCCGTGGGCGTCGAGTGCGACGACCGCCGTGTACCGCGCGTCAGCCGGTGCCTGGAACTCGGTCTCGAACCCCGTCCTGCGGGTCGCCGTCGCCGTCGGCAGGGACGAAGCGGTCGGGCCGGTCTCGAAGCGCCACGCGCGCACGTCGGTGGCGCCGTTCCAGCTCGCGTAGACAAAGCGGTGACCCTGGCTGCGGCGCGCTGCGATCGCCGGCCGATCGGTCGGGCGGCCGTGCCACGGCATCTTCAGCACGCGATAGTTCTGGCCGCCGAACGGCAGGTGAGCGTCGAACACGAGCTCACCCCCGTGCGTGTACTCGGAAAGCCAGGGTGCGGTCCCCCAACCGACCAGCACGTTCCCGTTCGGGAGCAGCTGCGTGCTGCCGAGCGCGTGGGAGAGAACCGGCGGGTCGTGGGTGTACTTCCGGTGGACGCTCGCCCGCATCCGCTTCGTGTCGAGCGCCAGCACGAGCGCCTTCGACTGCGGCTGGACCTGCGGTGCAGCGCCGTCGTCGAACAGGCTGACCAGCTGATCGGTGGCACCGTGATGTCGGGCATCGTGCTGCCAGGCGAAGACCGTGCCCGGGCCCATCGCAAAATCGCTCTTCTTCCCACCGAGGCGCCAGATGATGTTCCCGCTGCCACGGTCGATCTTGTAGATCGCCCAGGTGTTGCGGGCGGAGACGAGGAAGTTGCCGTCCGCGTCGAGCTCGATCGAGTTGATGTGGAAGTAGTCGAACGGGGTGTCCGTGCTGATCGGCGCGTGGGACTCTTCGATCGCGACATGGTCGAGGCTGCGCCACTCGAAGAGCACCCGTCCGCTCGGCAGCTCCAGTTCCTGGAGGATTCCTCCGACGACCACACCGTTCGAGAGGCCGCCGACGCTCGACAGATCCATGGTGACGCGCTCCCAGGCCGTGACGAGCGCCGTGCCGCGCGAGGTGAGCAGGAACTCGTGCAGGTCTGACGGCCGTCCGTGGCCCGCCGGGATGCGCGCGACCTCGCGGTAGGCCTGGTCGAGGATGACGTGCGTCCCCTCGCCGAGCCCGTGCTCGGTCTTGCCCTCCCACCAGGTCAGAGCGGGCTTGCCGCGGTAGATCGCGGCACGGAAGTTCAGCGCGACCACGGGCGTCGAGGGTTTGAACCACAGCGGCTCTCCGTCGCGATCGAGAATCAGCGAACCACGCTGGCCCGGTCCCGAGAGAGGAGCGAGGAAGAGACAGCCGGCGCTCGTGCGTGGGTCGTGGTGCACGGTCTTCAGGACCGGCGGCACGAGATCGGGCCGCGTGTGGAACTGGTGCGTGTCGGTCGGCTTCGTCGCGCCGAAGGCCGATTCGACGAGCCGCCCGGAGGCGGCGGCACTGCCGAGCAGCAGCGCTCCGGCGCCGGATCCGGCGGCGCGCCGCACGAACTCTCCGCGTGTCCAACGTCCCTCTATCCCGCCACCCCTTCTCGAGGCGCGATGTTGTCACAGAGGGCGGTCAGCCGGTCGGTTCGAGCGCTCCGGCCGGTGCGGTGGCCTGGCGGGCTCGCTTCGCCGGCGCAGGGAGCTTCAGACAGAAGAGCACCCCGACGGCAGGTGCGACGGCGCAGATCGTCAGCGCCGCCTTCAGGTCGACGGCGTCCGCCACCGCGCCGAGGACGACCGCTGCAACACCGCCGACGCCCATCGCGAGGCCGACCGAGAGGCCCGAGGCCATGCCGACGTGCCGTGGCAGGTAGAGCTGGCTCAGAACCATCGTCACGCCGAAGGTGCCGACGACGCAGACGCCCACGAGCATGAGCGCGACCACGCCTGCAATGCCTCCGACGTAGACGAAGACGATGATCAGCGGCGCGATCAGTGCCTGCGTGACGACCAGCGTCGTCCGCAGCCCGATCACGTCCGCGACCGCTCCGAGGATCAACGTCCCGACGGCGCCCGCGAGCAGCATCAGGAAGAGCAGCCTGCTCCCGTCCGCCTTCGAGTGTCCGAGCGAGACGACCCACAGCGGGACGAATGCGAGCAGGGTGAACCAGGCGACGCTGCGCAAGGCGATCACGATTCCGAGCAGCGTCATCGCCCACCGCTGGTCGTCGCCGCGCACCAGGCGGCTCTTGTCCGACAGAGGTTTGAGCGTGGAGAGATACGGCGCGAAACGCGCGAGCGCGAGGGCGGCGACGAAGACGGGGATCATCGCGACCAGCCCGCCGACGAGCCCCAGCCAGACCACGAGCTGACCGGTCGCGAACGCGCCGAGTGCGTAGCCGACGTTCCCGCCGCTGTTGAAGTACGACATGCCGCTCGCCTTCTTGTGGCCGCTCGCATACGAGGCGAACTTGGCCCCCTCGGGATGGAACGCCGCGACCCCGAGCCCGCCTGCGAGGACGAGCAGCAGGACGAGCGGATAGACCGGTGCGATCGCAGCGCCCCCGACACCCACCGCGGCGAGCAGCGCGCCGCCGGAGAGCAGCCACAGTGCGCCCCGCCGGTCCGACCAGAGGCCGAAGAGCGGCTGAACGAGCGACGACGACGCGGTCGCGGCGAGCAGCAGCATGGCCGCCAGGGCATAGCTCAGGTGGAAGCGGTCGGTCATGAACGGAATCAGCGCCGGAACGCTCCCCGACGCGAAGTCGACGGCGAGATGACCCCCCGAGAGCGCGGTCATCGCGCGTCTGTCGATCCCTGCGCGCCCGGCCGCCATCCTTCGATGCTAGTGGTCGAATGGCAGGTCGGGCCTAACGGCGGGAGATCTCGACCACGACGCCTGCCTTGCCGAGCAGCGTCGAGAACGGGCACTCCGCGTGAGCACGCTCGATCGCGGCTGCGATCGCGGCCTCGTCGGCGCCGTCGACGTCGACGCCGATCGTCACGTGCGACGCGACGATCTGGTGCCCTTCGCCTTCGACCTCGTCCATGACGATTCGACAGGTGACGTCGAGCCGGGTCGGCGGGGTGCCCGCCTGGGTGAGCTCGCCCGCGAGCGACATCGTCAGGCAGCCGCCGTGTGCCGCCGCGAGCAGCTCCTCCGGGCTCGTCTTGCCCCCCGGGTCGCCGATCCGGCTCGGGAGCGAGAACGGGAGCGAGCTGAACGCTCCGGTGCCTCCCGTGATCGCGCCCCCACCGCGCGCGAGGTTTCCTTCCCAGACGACCTCTGCGGTCCGTTCGATCCTCGGCATCGTCAGTTCCTTTCTGGGAGGGCGGCGAGAGTGCCGTCGGGGTAATAGGCCTCGGCGGGGGAGCCTGCCGGCGTGAACACGCCGAGCAGCCGCAAGTCGGTCTCGCCGGTGTTGGCGAGGCAGTGGACGAGCGTGCGCGGCAGGTGAATGCACGTTCCGGCCCTGATCGGCGCCTGCTCGCCGCCGATCTCGAGCACACCCTCGCCCTCGAGGATGTAGATCACCTCGTCGTAGCGGTGGAAGTGATCCGGGGCGCGGCCGGGCGGGACGAGCCCGATGAACTGCGTGACCGATTCGCAGCCGACGTCGGGCCTCGCGCCGAGGAGGAATGAGCGCCCGGCGGTCGCCCGGCCCTCCTCGACGGCGTTCAGGTCGACGACGGCGTGGGTCGCAGCGGCGGGTGCCGGGTCGTGCACCAGGACGGAGACGCCTCGCGCGTCCCCGTCGGCCGACCACGGTGTGCCACGCGCGACGAACAGGGCGGTGCCGGGTCGCAGGTCGTGCTCTCGGCCGTCGATCCGGGCTCTGCCGGAGCCGGAGAGGACGTAGATCACCTCGTCGCAGCTGTCTTCCCGGTGCTCGCCGGCGACGGCGCGGACGCGTTGGGCGAACTCGGCACATTCGAAGAGGCGGCCGTCCGCGGCCTCGGATTCGTGCATCGCGTACTGCATCGGGACGTAACCTACGCGGATGAGCTCGATCGAGATCGTCAAGCGCTCCTACGACGCTTTCGCGCGGAAGGACCTGGCGGGCGTCATGGCCGACATGCACCCCGAGATCGAATGGCAGCAGGCTCAGGGCCTTCCCCACGGCGGCACCTACCGCGGCCTCGACGAGGTTCGCCGCAACATTTTCGACCCCCTCGACGTCGAATGGTGGGATGAGTTCAGTGCTCAGCCCGACGAGTTCCTCGACGCAGGCGGCGAAGTGGTCGTCCTCGGACGCTACCGCGGGGTCGCAAAGGAGACCGGCAAACGGCTCGACGTGCCGTTTGTCCATATCTGGACGCTCCGAGGGGAGCAGGCGATTCGTTTTCGCCAGTTCCTCGACACGGCGGGCTGGGTCGAGGCGCTCGGGATTTGATCATTGACACCGTGAGCGTCACGGACGACACTCCCGGCTTCAGCGCCAACCCCCGGCAATCGAAAAACGTCGTGCCCCCACTAAGGAGGACACCTAGATGAAGAAGGCGATCGGCCTCGCCCTCGTCATGCTCATGACTTCGGTCGTGGCGGCGAGCGCGCAGGGCGCCCATAAGGTCGCGGCCTCCGCGGCCTCTTCGCAGTCGATCAACTGCAGCAGCACCATGACGATCCCGTTCCTGACGCCCCTGACCGGCGGCGCCGGCTTCCTGGGCACCGAGCAGGCGAGCTGGGCGAAGTACGCCGTCCAGACGCTGCCCGCGAAGTACGGTCTGAAGGTCAAGCTCGCACTCGGCGACACGCCTGTCGAGCAGGGCCCCGCCCCGGCGCAGGCACTCGCGCAGAAGTACATCTCCGACAAGAGCGTCGTCGCCATTCTCGGGCCGTCGACCTCGGGTGACGCAGCCGCCACCGCGAAGCCGTTCTTCGCAGCCGGCCTGGCGGCGATCTCCCCGTCGGCAACGCACACCGACCTGACGATCGGCACCGCGGGTGACCCGCTGGTCGGATCACCGGCGTTCTTCCGCGACGTCCCGGGTGACTACATCCAGGGCCCGACGGACGCTCGCTTCATGCTCACGAAGCTCAAGGTCAAGAACGTCGTGACCATGGACTTCCAGGAGCCGTACTCCGTCGGCCTGTCCGGCGCAGTCGACCAGGTGCTCAAGAAGGCCGGCGTCAACGTGACTCACCTGTCGGCTCCCAACACGACGACCGACTACTCGGCCTACGTGACCAAGGTGCCGAACAACGCCGACGTCGTCTTCTTCCCGACGCAGAAGCCGGGTGACGTTCAGACGTTCGCCCAGCAGCTGCTCGAGCAGGGCAAGAAGGCCAAGGTCTTCGGCGGTGACGGATCGAACGACCCGTCGCAGTTCAAGGTGCCGGGCTCGTACGTCTCGAACTTCGCAGCGCCGATCAACCTGTTCCCGTACAACAAGCCGATCATCGCCGGCTGGATGAAGGCGAACCCTGGGAAGACCGCTCGGCTCGTTCGGTCCGCCGACGTACGGCGCGATCCAGATCATCCTGCAGGCGGTCAAGCTGACCTGTGCGCAGCACCACGGCGTGATCCAGCGGCGTGACGTGTTCCACAACATGAAGAGGGTCAAGATCAAGAACTTCATCCTCGGCGGCAACTTCGCCTTCTCGACGAAGACGAACGACCCGCTCAACGCGAAGTTCACGATCTTCCAGATCCAGCCCAACGGCTCGTACAAAGTCGTTCAGTAGTCGAAGATAGAGCGGTTGCAATGTCCGGGGGCGGCCCAGAGCGGGTCGCCCCCGGTCTTGCCTGAGAGACCCCGTGGACACATTCATCCAGCTCACCGTCGACGCGCTCACGCTTGGCAGCGTCTACGCGCTGATCGCACTCGGCTACACCCTCGTCTACGGGGTCCTCAAGCTCCTGAACTTCGCGCACGGCGATGTGTTCATGGTCGGGACGTTCATCGGTTTCGGCGTCCTGAATGCGCTCGGCGGCCCTGAGCACCCGAAGGTGCCGGTCTGGCTCCTCCTGACGATCATGACGTTCGCGGCGATGGCAGGCTGTGCGGTGCTCGGCGTCACGATCGAGCGATTCGCGTACCGGCCTCTGCGAGACGCGCCCAGGATCGCGCCGCTGATCAGCGCGCTCGGCGTGTCGTTCTTTCTCGCCAACTCGATGCAGTTGCTCTTCGGCGCTCAGCCCAGGAACTACAACACCTTTGCGTTCAACAACGGAGCGCTCTACCTGAAGGGCATCGAGATCGGCGACGTGAAGGTGCCGCTGCTCCGGCTGATCACGATCGGCTCCGCTTTCGTGCTGATGATCATCCTCTGGTTCCTCGTCAACCGCACGAGGACCGGCAAGGCGATGCGCGCGACCTCGTACGACCGTGAGGCCGCGGCGATGATGGGAGTCAACATCGACAAGGTGATCGTCTTCACGTTCGTGCTCGGCTCGGCGCTCGCCGGAGCCGCGGGAGTGATGTTCGCACTGCGAGTTCCGACCACCGTCTCGATCGGGTTCGTGGCAGGGCTGAAAGGCTTCACCGCAGCGGTGATCGGCGGCATCGGGTCGATCCCGGGCGCGATGGTGGGCGGGCTCATGCTCGGGTTCCTCGAGTCGTACACCGAGGGGTACATCTCGACGAAGTGGTCCGATCTGATCGTGTTCACGATCCTGATCGCGTTCATGATCTTCCGCCCGCAGGGATTGCTCGGGCGGGCGGACATCCGGAAGGTATGAGCGTAGGGTCCCGACAGCGGAGGAAATGCCCGTGAGCGACTCGACACCCCACTCCTCGGAAGTCCCGGACTCCGGCCCGGCCGTCGGCCAGGACGAGTGGGTCGCGCGGCACGGCGAGCGCCGGGCCGGCCGGGGCGGTCCGCTCGGGACGATCGAGGATCGTCTGCGGCGCGTCCCATGGTGGGTCTGGCTCGCATTGTTCCTGGCTGCGTTCTCCGTGTTTCCCCTGTTCGAGCAGAGCGGCTACGTGCGGCTCGTCGCGTTCGACACGGTCCTCTACATGCTGCTCGCCCTCGGGCTGAACGTCGTCGTCGGTTGGGGCGGCCTGCTCGATCTCGGTTTCGTCGCGTTCTACGGCATCGGCGCGTACACGTACGCATTCCTCGACTCGGATCAGTTCCACGTCCACCTGCCGACGATCGTCTCCGTTCCCGTGGTCGTCTGCGTCGGCGGCCTGATCGGGCTGATGGTCGGCCTGCCGTCGCGCAGGCTGAGTGGCGACTACCTCGCCATCGTCACCCTGTTCTTCCTGCAGCTCTTCCAGACGCTCACGACGAACGGCGACAGCGTCTACGGTCATGACATCACCGGCGGGCCGTTCGGGATCCTCAACGTCGATCCGTTCAGCTTCTTCGGCCATACGCTCGTCGTCGCACACGCGGGCGTCTTCGCCGTGTCGTATCTCTATGTCGCGCTGGCCTTCTTCGCGGTCGTGTTCGTGGCGCTTCGGTTCGTCAACCACTCGCGAACCGGCCGTGCGTGGCGGTCGCTGCGCGAGGATCCGCTCGCAGCCGAGGCGATGGGCATGCCGGTCAACCGGCTCAAGCTCGTTGCCTTCGCCACCGGCGCAGCGGTCGCCGCTCTCACGGGAACGCTCTTCGCCTCACTCACCGGCAGCGTCTTTCCGCTCGCGTTCTACTTCGTGCTGCTGATCACGGTCTACACGATGGTGATCCTCGGCGGCTCCGGGAGCCAGGCGGGTGTGGTGCTCGGCGCACTCATCATCGGACCGTTGCTCGAGGGCTTGCGCGACCCGAACAAATCACGTGCCATCTTCTTCATCCTGCTCGCCGGCGGGCTGGCGCTCGCCGCGCGGAAGTCGCGCCCCGTCGCGGTCGCAGCGGTCGGCCTCGTCGTCTTCGGATTCGTCGTCCACGCGATCGCCGGCGGGATGCACTCGTCCTGGATCGCAGGCGAGCACGCCGGCGGGCTGGCCGGTTTCCTGGCCAACTGGGTCGTCGCCCCCACCCAGCTCGCCCGGTGGGTCGCCCCGGTCACCTACATCGGCGCGATCGCCGCCGTGCTCGTCGTGACACAGCTCAAAGGCACGTGGCGCCTGATCGCGCTCGTGCCGACCCTCTATCTCTGCGCGTTCGTCTGGGAGAACGTGATGCTCGCGAAGCCGGAGCCCGCGCGGTACATCGTGCTCGGGCTGATCCTGATCGGGCTCATGATCCTGCGCCCGAACGGCCTGCTCGGCGAGCGCCGCGTGGAGATCATCTGATGGGGGTATTGGAGCTTCACGGGGTCTCGCTCTCGTTCGGGGGCCTGAGGGTGGTCGACGGGCTCGACCTGGATGTCGAAGAGGGCTCGATCGTCTCCGTGATCGGGCCGAACGGGGCCGGCAAGACAACGCTCTTCAATCTCATCACCGGCATCTACAACCCCGACGAGGGCGACATCACACTGGACGGCAAGAGCATCGCCGGCCTGCAGCCTCACCAGATCACCGCCCGCGGCATCTCGCGCACGTTCCAGACGCTTCGCCTCTTCCTGAACATGTCGGTCATCGAGAACGTGATGGCCGCGGAGTACTGCCACACGAAAGCCGGTCTGTTCCGGTCGATGGTCCGCACGCCGGGCATGCGGCGCGAGGAGCGCCAGATCAAGCAGGAAGCCCGTGACCGGCTCTCCTTCTTCGGCGAGCGCCTGATGGGCTACCGGTTGGACCAGCCCGCGTATTCGCTGTCCTACGCAAACCGCCGCCGCCTCGAGATCGCGCGCGCGACGGCGACGAATCCGCGGATCCTCCTGCTCGACGAACCGGCCGCCGGGATGAACCCCAAGGAGACGCACGAGATCACCGAGCTGATCGCCAAGCTGCGCGAGGACGGCGGGTACACGATCCTGGTGATCGAGCACGACATGCACGTCGTCGAGGGCATCTCCGATCGCGTGATCGCGCTCGACCATGGCATCAAGATCGCCGAAGGCTCGTACGAATCGGTGGCGACGAACGAGAAGGTTGTCGAGGCGTATCTCGGCCTCGGGACGGCGCAGCGCAAATGAGTGCTGCCCAGAACCTGCTCGAGCTCGACGCGGTGGACACCTACTACGGGCAGATCCACATCCTGCAGGCGCTGTCGATCAAGATCGAGCCGGGCGAGCTCGTCTGCCTGCTCGGCGGCAACGCGTCGGGCAAGTCGACGACGCTGAAGACGATCCTCGGCATCGTCAAGCCGCGCAACGGCGTGGTGCGCATCGACGGGGAGGACGTGACCAAGCGTCCGACGAGCTACCGCATCGGCCGTGGCCTGGCGATCGTTCCGGAGAACCGACGCCTCTTCGGCCCGATGACGGTGCTGGAGAACCTCGAGATGGGCGCATACCTGCGCGGCGGGGGCTCGAAGGAGGACTTCGACCGCGTCTACGAGCTGTTTCCCCAGCTCCGTGACCGGCGCTCGCAGCTTGCAGGGACGCTGTCGGGCGGCGAGCAGCAGATGGTGGCGATGGGCCGCGCGTTGATGTCGAGGCCGAAGCTGCTGCTGATGGACGAGCCGTCGATGGGGCTCGCGCCGATCCTCGTCGAGCGGAACTTCGAGATCATCAAGCAGGTGCACGAGTCGGGTGTCGCGATCCTCGTCGTCGAGCAGAACGCGAACGTCTCGCTCTCGATCGCCGACCGCGGCTACGTCCTCTCCACCGGCCGGCTCGTCCTCGAAGGCAAGGCCGCCGCCCTGCGCGAGGACGAGAACCTGAGGAAGGCCTACCTTGGCCGTTAGGGAGGGCGCGGCCTCGGTCAACGGCTGCCGTTCGCGGTTCCCGATCTTCGAACGGCTGACCTACATCAACTCGTGCTCGCAGGGCGCGCTCTCGGACTCGGTCCGCGTCGCCTACGGCGACTATCTGACGGGCTGGGACGAGCGCGGCGCGCCGTGGGAGTACTGGGTCGAGCGCGCCGAGACCGCCCGGGCGACCTTCGCCCGATTCGTCGGCGGCGCGCCCGACGACGTCGCGGTGACCACCTCGCTGTCGGCCGGCGTGAGCCCGTTCGCCAGCGCGATCGACTTCAATGCGCGGCCGAAGGTCGTCATCAGCGACTTCGAGTTCCCGACCATCGGCCAGATCTGGCACGCGCAGGAGCTGCGGGGCGCCGAGGTCGTGCACGTCCACGCGAATGGGGCCGAGATCCCCGTCGAGCGCTTTGCCGAGGCGATCGACGAGCAGACGGCCGTCGTCTCGATCGCGGCCGTCTGCTACCGCAACGGGTCGCGACTCGCGGTGGAGGAGATTGCCAAGATCGCCCATGAGCGCGGCGCGCTCGTGGTGCTCGATGCCTACCAGGCAATCGGCACGTACCCCCTCGACGTGGCGGAGCTCGGGGTCGACGTGCTCGCCGCCGGTGTGCTCAAGTACCTGCTCGGCTCGGCCGGGCTCGGCTTCATGTGGACGAGGCCTGGTCTCAGCGAGCGGCTGTTGCCGACCCAGACCGGGTGGTTCGCCGACCAGAACATCTTCGAGATGGACATCACCGACTACTCGCCGTCGCCGACGGCGCGCCGCTTCCAGTCCGGCACGCCGCCGGTCCCCGCCATCTATGCCGGCATCGCCGGGCTCGAGCTGATGGAGGAGATCGGCGTCGCCGAGACCCGTGCTCACGTGACGGCGCTGAACGAGCGCCTGATCGGCGGTGTCGACGAGCTCGGTGGCGTGGTCGTCACGCCGCGCGACCCCGAGCAGCGCGGCGCGCTCGTCTGCATCAGGTCGACCGATGCGCCCCAGCTCGTCGCCGCGCTCGGCGCTGCGGGCATCGTCACCTCGGAGCGGGACGGGAACCTGCGGGTCTCAGCGCACGCCTACAACACGGAAGAAGACATCGACGAGGTGCTCGCCGGCCTGGCGCGGCACCGGCACCTGATCTGAACCTGATTGCCGGCGTAGCCGGGAACCAGGTTCACGAGTTTCTCGGAGGTCGCCGGGGTTCGAAACTCGCGAATCTGGTTCGCTTCGCGAATCAGATTCGTCACTACCGACTTGCGCTCGGCCTGCCTGACATTTTATAAGACGTACTGAGAATGCTTCTTCGTGAGGTCGGATATGCGCGGCCGGGATCGCTTGCAGAGGCGATCGAGCTGCTTGCGGCCGACGACGGTGCCCGCGCGCTCGCCGGCGGGCAGACGCTGATCAACGTGATGAAGGCACGCGCTGGATCGCCGGACGCGCTCATCGACCTGGCGGCGATCGAGGAGCTGAAAGGGATCGAGCTCGGGGCCGACGGCACACTCGAGATCGGCGCGATGGCGACGTACACCGAGCTCGTCGAATCGAGCGAGGCGCGGGCGCGTCCGATCATCGGCGAGGTCTGCGCGCAGATCGCCGATGTGCAGGTTCGCAACCGGGGCACGATCGGGGGGAACCTCTGTACGAGCGACCCGACGAATCATCTCCCGCCGCTGATGGCGGCCCTCGGCGCGCAGATGACGATCGCCGGTGCGGCCGGCGAGCGCACCGTGCCCGCGGCGGAGTTCTTCCTCGGGGTCTACCTGACGGCCGTCGGCTCCGGCGAGGTGCTGACCAAGATCACCGTTCCGGCCGGCCGCGGCGACGGGTTTGCCGCGGTCACGCTCGGGGTCGACGGAACCTGCATCGCGAGCGCAGCCGCATCAGTGAACGGCAGCGTCACCGTCGCGCTCGGGTGCGTCGACGCCGTCCCGGTGGTGCTCCATCCCGGGTCGGCCGAGGAAGACGCCGTGCGCGCAGCCGTGCGCGACGCGAATCTCGATCCGCCGTCGGACGTCCACTCTTCGAGCGAGTACCGCAAGCATCTCTCAGAGGTGCTCGCAGTTCGCGCTGTCAACCAAGCCAGGAGCTGAGATTTGAGCACGGTCATTTCCTCGAGGCCGATCAAGGTGACGATCAACGGAACGACGTACGAGCGAGAGGTCGAGGCGCGCAAGCTCCTCATCCATTTCATCCGCGACGACCTCGACCTGACCGGCAGCCACATCGGGTGTGACACCGGCAACTGCGGTGCGTGCTCGGTGATCGTCGACGGTTCGCTCGTGAAGAGCTGCATGATGTTGGCCGTCCAGGCCGACGGTGCGAACGTGGAGACGGTCGAGGGGCTCGCCGACGGCGAGGAGCTCTCGAAGCTCCAGCAGGCGTTCAAGGACAACCACGCTCTGCAGTGCGGCTATTGCACGCCGGGGATGCTGATGAGCGCGACCGCGCTGCTGCGCTCGAATCCGAGCCCGTCCGAGGACGAGATCAAGAAGGGCCTGCAGGGGAACATCTGCCGGTGCACCGGCTACTGGAACATCTTCGAGGCGGTCAAGGCGGCGTCCGAATGACGTCGTCCACGACGACCGCGCCCGAGACCACCGAGGTCGAGGCCCCGGCCGAGGAGTGGAAGGGCCAGAACGTCCCGCGCAAGGAGGACCGGCGGCTCGTCCAGGGGCAGGGCGTCTTCGTCGACGACGTCAAACGGCACGGGATGGGCTTCATCCACTTCGTCCGCTCTCCGTATGCGCACGCCCACATCACCTCGATCGACGTGTCGAAGGCCGAGGAGATGCCGGGCGTCTACGGCACGCTGACCGGGGAAGAGGTGGCCGCACTCACCGATCCGTTCTTCCAGATCTCGTCGGTCCCGGGCGCCAACGTCAAGGACTACGCCCTGGCGGTCGGCAAGGTGCGCTACGTCGGGGAGGCGATCGTCGCCGTGGTGGCGGAGACGCGCGAGCGCGCGCGCGATGCGTCGGAGTTGGTCGAGATCGAATACGAGCCGCTCGACGCCATCACCGACGCGCGCCGCGCCCAGGACGACGGCGTTCCCACGATCCATGAGGACGCGGGCGGCAACCTGATGTGGCACGGCACCTACGAGTGGGGCGATCTCGACGCGGCGTTCGCCGAAGCCGACAAGATCGTGAAGATCGACGAACTGCACTTCCACCGGTTCAACTCGACTCCGCTCGAGTGCGACGGAGCGCTCGTCGAATACAACCGAGGCGTCGGGCAGTGGACGATCCACACGAACAACCAGTTCCCGGGCTTCGCCGCGATCATGATGGGGCCGGCGATGCGCACGGGGCTCGACAAGCTCCGCTTCGTGACGCAGGACATCGGCGGCGGCTTCGGCAACAAGATCACGTCGCACCCGCAGCTGGTCGCGTGCTGCCTGCTCGCGCGCAAGCTCGGCCGCCCGGTGCAGTGGACCGAATGGCGCACGGATTTCCACATGTCGATGTCGCACGGCAACGAGCGCTGGTTCCACGAGACGGAGGTGGCGGTCAAGAACGACGGGACGCTGCTCGGCTTCCGCACGAAGGCGCTCGACGATGCGGGCGCGTGGCTTCGCTACGAGCCGCTCGGCGGCGTGATCTGGGCTCAGGTCACACCGGGGCTGTACAAGTGGCGCAACATCCGCGTCGACTTCACGCAGGTCGCGACCAACAAGGCGCCCGTGTCTCCCAACCGCGGCTACTCGCGCATGCAGCATCTGTGGTTCACCGAGCGCGTGATCGACATCGTCGCGCACGCGCTCGACCTCGATCCGGTCGAGGTGCGGAAGCGCAACTACATCAAGACCGAGGACATGCCGTACGAGACACCGAACGGCTGCGTCTACGACTCTGGCGACTACTCCCGCATGCTCGACATCGGACTCGAGCTGATCGATTATCAGAACGTCGCGGCGCGACGTTCCGAGGCGGAGGCGCGTGGGAAGCTCCTGGGCGTCGGGATCGGCTCCACGCTCGACAGCGGCACGAACAACTTCGGCCAGTCGCGGATGATCAACCCCGAGCTGCAGTTCTCGGGCAACAACGAGGTCGCGACCGTCAAGCTCGACATCTTCGGCGAGATCGTCGTCACGCTCGGCACGACACCGCAGGGCCAGGGTCATGAGACGACGGCGGCGCAGGTCGTCGCGGACATCCTCAAATGCTCCGTCGACGACGTGCACGTGCGCGCGGGGCACGACTCCTACTGGAACTCGCACGCCGGCTTCTCCGGCACCTACGCGTCGCAGTTCGCCGTCACGGGCCTGAGCGCCGTGAAGGGCGCGACCGACCTGCTCGCAGGCGAGATCAAGAAGCTCGCCGGAGCCGTGTTCGGCGGTGTGCCCGAGGAAGCGCTCGAGCTCGCCGAGGGCGGCGTCCGCATCAAGGACAATCCCGATGCGTTCCTGCCCTTCATGGCGTGCGGCGCGATCATCAACGCGAACAACGCGGGCCTGCCGGAGGACCTCGACGTGACCCTGAACTGCCGCTACGTCTACCGGCCGCCCTTCCAGGTGCCGGACATCGAGCGCAAGTTCGGCAACCTGACGCTCACGTACGCAACGCAGATTCATGTCGCCGTGATCGAGATCGACCCCGAGACGGGCGCGTACGACATCGTCGACTATGCGGCCGTCGACGACTGCGGCAACCGCATCAATCCGCAGATCGTCGAGGGCCAGGTGATGGGCGCGACGGCCCACGCGCTCGGCGCCGCGACGCACGAGCACTTCGCCTACGACGAAGACGGCAATCTGCTGACGCCGAACTTCTACGACTACCACGTCCCGCACGCGATGGACATGCCGCCGCTCAAGACCGCGGCAACGGAGAGCCCGTCGCCGTTCACGCCGCTCGGCACGAAGGGGATGGGGGAGGGCGGCGGAGCCGGCATCCACGCCGTCTGTGCCGCCGTGCAGGATGCGTTGCGCGGGCACGGCGATGCGATCGTCGCCGACAGCTGCAATCCCTACAACCGCGTCTGGGAGCTGCTCGAGCAGCCCGGCGAGGCGGGCGGACGCGTTACCGTGGTGGACAGATGAATGTTTCCGGAGAGCGCACCTTCGCGGCGCCGCGGCAGGCCGTGTGGGACGTGCTCAACGATCCGGCTTCGATGGCGCAGACCATGCCCGGGGTCGAGAGCTTCGACGTGCACGACGCAGAGCGCTGGACCGCGAACGTGAAGATCCCGCTCGGGCTCGGCGGCCTGAAGATGAAGATCGACATGGACAAGACCGAGGAGCGCGCCCCGGAGTACGCGAAGCTCAACGTCAAGGGCAAGGGCGTGGGCGCGATGCTCTCGATGGTCACCTCGTTCGAGCTGAGCGACGTCGGCGGAGGCACGGCGATGAAGTGGGCGGCCGACGTGAAGATCGCGGGCCCGGTCGGCTCGATGGGCCAGCGTGTGCTCCAACCGATCGTGAATCAACAGGTGGAGCACGTGCTCTCCGCACTCGACCGCAAGGTGCAGGACGCGGTCGCGGGCGGAGCCGCTTGATGGCGGTGCCGTTCCGGATCGGCGTCATGCAGCTCACCATGGAGCCGCTCGACGAGATGCTGGCGTCGGCGCGCGCGATGGACGAGGCGGGCCTGGACACGATCTGGCTCGCGGAGGCCTATCCCTGGTGGCGCAAGCACGGGATGGAGGCACGCTCGTCGACCGTCGTCTCCGCGCTGATCGCCCGCGAGACGAAGCAGCTGACGATCGGCTGGGGGATCATCGCCGCCTCGACGCGCCATCCGGTGCAGGTCGCGATGGACGCCCGCGTCGTGCAGGAAGCCGCAGGCCCGGGCCGCTTCATCGTCGGTTTCGGCACCTCGAAGATCTTCCTCAACAACACGAAGATGCAGACCAAGAAGACGCTCGGCCCGATGCGAGACGCAGTCGAGATCGTGCGCGGCGTGCTCGGCGGTGAGCGCTTCGAGTACGACGGCGACACGTGGAGCGCCGACATCCCAGCCCTGCAGGCGGAGGCGCACACCCCGCGCGACGTGCCGCCCGTGTACGTCGCAGCGACCGCGCCGAAGATGCAGGCGCTCGCCGGTGAGATCGCCGACGGGTGCCTGACGCCGTCGATCACGACACCCGCGTTCGTGCGGTACACGCGCGGGAACGTGAACGCGGACATCGACATCGGCTGCACCGTCGTCGCCTCGATCCACGCGACCGATCGCGACCAGGGCCGCGACGGCGCCCGCGAGATCGCCGGGATGTACCTCGCGAACAAGGTTCAGAACATCCAGGGCTCGGCCGACACGCTGCTCGACCTCGCCGGCCTCGAGCAGGACGAGATTCGGCCGGTGGCCGAGGCCATGGAGCGTGGCGGGCGGCTGGCGGCGAAGGAGCTGGTGACGGACGCGATCCTCGACAAGTGCAAGCCGATCGCCGGCACGCCGGACGACTGCATCGCCGCGATCGAGGAGTACAAGGACGCCGGCTGCACCCACGTGATGCTGGAGCTGTGGGGCGCCGACCGCCACGAGCAGATCCGCCTCTTCGGCGAGCGCGTGCTCCCGCACGTCCGGAGCTGAGGTGAGAATCAACAAGAACCGGTTGGTCGACACGGCGAGCGCGCTGATCGACGTGCACAGCTTCACCGGCGACGAGCAGCGCCTGGCCGAGCTGATGGTCTCGCTGTACGAGCAGATGGGCCTGCAGGTGCAGTGGCAGCAGGTCGAGGAGGGCCGCGCGAACGCCCTCGGCACCTGGCGTGGGACGGGCGGCGGGAAGACGCTGATGTTCAACGGGCACATGGACACCTCGTACTCCGGCCGCGAGCCGTGGCTGAAGGACGTGCCCGGCTTCCAGCCGAGCGCGTTCGTGAAGAACGGGCGCCTCTACGGGCTCGGGATCTCGAACATGAAAGGCGCGCTCGCCTGCTACGTCGAGGCCGTCCGGTCGCTGCAGGACGCAGGCGTGCGCCTGCGCGGCGACGTGCTGATCGCCGCCGTCTGCGGGGAGATCGAGAAGACCCAGTACGCCGAGGCGCAGGGCGCGCAGTACCGCGGCTACGCGGCCGGTACCAGGTACCTGGTCTCGCACGGCGGCGTCGCCGACATGTGCCTGCTCGGCGAGCCGACCGAGGGCAAGGTGGTGCTCGGCCACTTCGGCGCGCTCTGGCTGCGCATTCGCACCCACGGCAACTTCATCCACACCGCCTTCAGCGAGGGCAAGCGCGGAGAGAACTCGATCCTGCGCATGCATGAGGTGACGAACGCCGTGCTCGAGTGGATCCCGACGTGGGAGGACGATCCGGCGAATGCCTACCGCGGAGCGAAGGCGATCGTCAACGTCGGTGCCGTGCGCGGCGGGTTCGGCTGGCGCGTCTCGAGGACGCCGCACCACACCGATCTCTTCCTCGACGTCCGGGTGCCGCCGACCAAGGAGATGGGCGTCGCGCGCCGCGAGGTGCTCGAGTTCGTCCGCTCGCTGGCCGCGCGCTTCCCCGATTACGGCATCGAGGGAGAGGTCTACGTCACGGCTCCGGGTGCCGAGATCGAGGAGGACCACGAGCTCGTGCAGGCGGTCGACGCCGCGCACGAACAGATCTTCGGCGAGGTGCCGGGCCGAGATGTCACCCGCTGGTTCAGCGATGCATCCGCCTTGACGCGCTACGGGATCCCGACGCTCAACTACGGGACGTCGACCGGACTGATGGACGTCGAGCTCGGCGAGAACCTCGACATCGACGGGCTCGTCAAGACCGCCGAGACCTACGCGCTCGTCGCCCAGAGGATCTGCGCATGAAGTTCCTCACGTCTCTGAGCCGCCGCAGGTGGTGCGCGGCCGGAGGGCACAGTACGTTGGAGTACGGGCCCGGAGAGCCGCGTGCCGCATGCGGCGGCAGCCTTCGGCGGAGCCCGGCTCGGCCGGGCGGGAGCCGAAGGCGGTCAGTGGCGTGAAGCTCATCACCTATGGGGACGGCCAGGTGGGGCGCATCGACGGCGAGGAGGTCGTTCGCCTCGACGTGGCCGACGATGCGCGAGTACTTCGAACGCGGCGGCGCGAACGACACGTCCGAGCGCGCCGCGCTCGCCGACGTTCGCCTGCGCGCACCGATCATCCCGAAGAAGTTCTTCCACACTGCCGGCAACTTCCGCGAGCACGAGGAAGAGTCGAAGAACGTCAACTGGGCGCATGCGATCGCTCCGTGGATCAACTTCTTCCAGAACGTCGACGCGATCGTCGGCCCCGACGAGCCGATCATCTATCCCGAGCACCTGACGGAGGAGCTCGACTACGAGCTCGAGCTTGCGGTCGTGCTGAAGAAGGCCGGCAAGTGGTTCTCGCCCGAGGAGGCGGCGGATTACATCGCGGGCTACGTGATCTTCAACGACATCACCGCGCGCGACATCCAGCGTGGCGAGATGAAGTCGGGCGTCTTCAGCTTCTGCAAGGCGATCGACACGTTCTGTCCGCTCGGCCCTTGGATCGTCACAGCCGACGAGATCCCCGATCCGCACAACCTGGCGATGGAGCTGAGGGTGAACGGCGAGCCGCGGCAGGAGTCGCACTCGAGCCGAATGAGCGTGACGATCCCGGAGATCCTCTCGAACTTCTCGGCCCTCGGTTATTCGGCCGGCGACGTGCTGTCGACGGGAACGGTCTCCGGCGTCGCAGGCTTCAAGTCGCCCGAGGAGCGCGCGCTCCTCTACCTGAAACCGGGCGACGTGATCGAGGCCGAGATCGAAGGCATCGGCGTGCTGCGGAACCCCGTCATCTCGTGGCAGGAGGGCCACGGTGAGCCCGCGCCCCCGCGGATTCGCCCCTGGGGAGACGCCTGATGGCCTGGGAACGCGACGACGCGAAGCTCGACCGCGTCCGCGCGCTGATGGCGGAACGCGAGCTGGATGCGCTCGTCGTGCGCGCGCCCGACAACGTCCTCTATCTGACGAACTTCTGGGGCATGAAGGGCTACGACGCCTGTGTGTTCCCGCAGGAGGGCGAGCCCGTGCTGATCTGCCTCGAGGCCTCCGAGGAGGACGCCGAGCGGATGTCGTGGACGAAGGACGTTCGCCTCGTGCAGGGCTACGCGCCCGACGACCCGCGACCGGTTCCGGCGCGCACGCTCGAGGCGGCGCTCGCGGCGACCGCGGACTACGAGCGCGTCGGGCTCGAGCTGTCGATGGGGACGCAGGCGACCGACCGGATGGTCGGCGAGCCGACGACCTTCACGAAGGGCTGGTTCGACGCGTGGCCGGACGCGCACGACGCGATGTCGGTGCTCGTCCCCGCACGGTCGATCAAGACCGCGCAGGAGGTCGAGCGGATGCGGCTCGCAAACGAGATCTGCGCTGCCGCGACCGAGCACGTCCGCGGGCTGATCAGGCCCGGGATGAAGGAGAGCGAGGTCGCTGCACTCTGGCAGGGCTTCGTCCACGGACAGGGCACGGGCTGGAACGGGCAGGTCGAGCTGGCGTTCGGCTTCTCGCTGATCTGGGCCGGCCGCGGGATCAAGACCTTCACGGCGACGGGCGACCTCCCCGTGGTCGAGGGCGAGCCGACGCTGTTCGAGATCTGGGTCTGCGCCGACGGCTACTGGGCCGACCACACGAAGCTGCTCTGTATCGGTGAGCTGCGCGAGGACTACCGCGTGCTCGAAGAGGGGCTGCTGGCCGTCTACCGCAGTGCGATCGATCATTGCGAGCCGGGCGCGAGCATGAGCGAGCTCGACGTGCTCGTGCGCAACGGGCTCGAGGAGCTCGGTTATCCGGGCCAGCCGACGCATCCGATCTGCCACGGCATCGGTGCGCGGGCGCACGAGCCGCCGTATCCGCATCGCGCGGCCGGCGGCACGATCGAAGCGGGCATGGTGCTCGCAATCGAGCCCGGCTGCTACTGGGCGGGCGGCGGCGGCCTGCGCGTCGAGGACAACTTCCTGATCACCGAGACGGGAGCGGAGCAGCTCTCGCCGTTCCCGGACGGGGTCGTTTCTGTCTGAGCTGATCTGGACCGGCGCGTTGAACGACGCGTATGAGATCGGCGGCCGCGTCGGCCTCTACGACACGACGCTGCGCGACGGCGAGCAGACCGTGGGCGTCGTGCTCGACCCGGACCAGAAGCTCGAGATCGCGCGCCTGCTCGACGAGCTCGGCGTCGACCGGATCGAAGCCGGTTTCCCCCGCGTGTCCGACGACGACTGGCAGGCGGTCGAGCGGATCGCCGCCGCCGGCCTGCGCGCAGAGATCTGGGGCTTCTCGCGTGCCGTGCCCGCCGATCTGGAGGCGCTCGTCGAGCTCGGGGTCTCGTTCTCCGTGATCGAGTCGCCGATCTCCGACCTCAAGCTCGACGCGATCGGCGTCTCGCGCGAGAAGATGCTCGGGCGGATCACCGCCGCGATGCGATTCGCCGCCGAGCACGGCATCCACGCGGCGTTCTTCGGCGTCGACTCGACCCGGGCCGAGCGCGGTTTCTACGACCAGGTCTACTCGGCGGCCGTGGAGGCGGGCGCGAAGGAGGTCGTCGTCGTCGACACACTCGGGATCGCCTCGCCCGAGGCGGTCGCGGAGCTCGTTGGCCACACGGTCGAGCTCGTCGACGTGCCGGTGCACTTCCACGGGCACAACGACTTCGGCGTCGCCACCGCCTCGGCGGTCGCGGCGGTGCGCGCGGGAGCGACCTACGTGCACGGGACGATCAACGGGATGGGCGAGCGCGCGGGCAACGCGAACCTCGGCGAGGTCGCCCTGACCCTGAAGGCGCTCTACGGTGTCGAGTCGAACCTGCGGCTGGATCGCATCCGCGACGTGTCGGCGCGCGTGCGCGAGCTGTCCGGCTACGAGCTCGAGCCGTGGAAGCCGGTGACCGGCGAGACGCTCTACCGGCGCGAGTCCGGTGCGGTCGCCTCACAGTTCCACGACCCGCAGTCGATCGAGCCGTACTCCTCGGAGCTCGTCGCAACGCAGCGCTCGATCGTCCTCGGCAAGAAGAGCGGGCTCGACTCGGTGCGCATCAAGGCGGAGGAGCTCGGGCTCGACCTCCCGGAGGAGCGGCGCGCCGAGGTGCTCGCGGCGGTGAAGAAGCTGGGGGCGGACGAGCGGCGGCTCGTCACCGACGAGGAGTTCCGGGCGATCGTTGGCTGACCATGATGCAATTGTCGTCGGCAGCGGCGTCAACGGCCTGGCGTGTGCCGCGCTGCTGGCGAAGGGCGGCTGGAACGTCTGCGTCCTCGAGCGGAACGACTGGTTCGGCGGCGCGATCAAGACCGAGGAGATCACCGTGCCGGGGTTCAAGCACGACGTGTTCAGCGCGTGGCATCCCCTCTGGGTCGGTGGGGCGGCGCATGCGCAGCTCGGCGACGAGCTGGCGCAGCACGGCCTGGAGTACCTGAACACCGACCTGCCGACGGCGACCGCGTTCCCGGACGGCGGGAGCGCATTTCTCCTGCGCACAGCCGAGGGCAACATCGCGGAGCTCGGTGACGAGTGGGGGCCGATGCTCGACGGGTTCTTCCCGCACGCGGATCTCGCCTTCGGGATCCTCGGCACTGAGCTCTGGTCGCGGCACGGCGCCGCGCTCGGTTGGAAGGCGGTGCGCAGGCTCGGGCGTGACGGAGCCCGTGACTTCGCCGGTCAGCTGCTCACCTCCGCGCGCGACTGGCTCGAGGCGGCGTTTGCATCGCCGAGGACGCACGGCGTGCTCGCGCCGTGGGTGCTGCACACGGGCCTCGGGCCCGAGGCGGCGGGCTCCGGCTACATGGCGCAGGTGATCGCCGTCGCGGTGCAGGAGGGCGGCATGCCGATCCCTCGCGGCGGTGGCGCGAAGCTCGCAGACGCGCTCGTGTCGTACATTCGCGCCCAGGGCGGCACGTGCGAGACCGGTGTCCACGTCGAGCGTGTGTCGAGCGGCGGCGTTCGCACCACGGAGGGACGGAAGCTGACGGCCGGCCGCGCCGTGATCTGCAACGTCACGCCAACCCAGCTCTACACCGAGCTGCTCGACGGCCTGCAGCACAGGGCGGAGGGCTTCCGCTACGGCAGGTCGGAGATGCAGATCCACTTCGCGCTGAGCGAGCCGCCGAACTGGGAAGGCGACGAGCGCCTCGGCAGGACGGCGATCGTCCACCTGACGCCCGGCCTCGACGGCGTCTCACGGGCGGTGAACGAGGCCGAGCGCGGCCTGCTCCCGGCGGAGGCGACGGTCGTCGTCGGGCAGCCGCTGACGATGGACGACTCTCGGGCGCCGGAGGGGAAGGGCCTTCTGTGGATCCAGCTCCAGGAGCTGCCGTGGCACGTCAAGGGCGACGCCGCGGGCGAGCTCGACGCCGGTGACGGCACCTGGACCGAGGAGCTGCGGGAACGTTACGCCGACCGAATCCAACAGCGTCTCGTCCGGCACATCCCGAACCTGGAGTCGTCGATTCTCGGCCGCACGTGCCTGTCGCCTGCCGACCTGCAGGCCGCGAACGTGAACCTGGTGCACGGCGATCCGTACGGCGGCTCACTCGCGCTCGACCAGAATTTCCTCTGGCGGGCGCAGCACCGGACCCAGGTCGAGAACGTGTGGCTCGTCGGCGCTTCGACCCACCCGGGCCCCGGGCTGGGCGGCGGCTCGGGAGCGCTCGTGGCGGCTCAGCTGCTCGAGGAGCCGTTGGCGAAGCGCGTTGCCGCGCGCTTCAAGCGCTGAGTTCCTGACCGACCGTTGCCGGCGTCGAGTCGCCGTCCCAGAGGCGAAAGCCGCCGAGGAACGCCAGCTCGTTGTTGCCACGCCGGCAGTTCGGGGGCAGCTCGTCGAGCTCCTTGACGCCGCCGCCGCCGATCACGACGTAGTCGGACTGCATGGCGTTCGCAAGGAGTTCGACGACCTCGAACACGAGCTTGCGCCACTTCTTCTTCCCGCGCAGCTCGAGCGAGCGCTCGCCGACATAGTCCTCGAAGGTGCTGTCGCGGAACGGGAGGTGTGCGAGCTCCAGCGGCTGAGCGATGCCGTCGGTCACCAGCGCCGACCCGAGTCCCGTGCCGAGGCCGATGAACAGCATCCGGCCGCCGTCGTAGCTCCCGAGCGCCTGCATGACCGCGTCGTTCACGACCTTCGTCGGACGGCCGAGCGCGCGACCGAAGTCGAAGTCCACCCAGCCCTTGCCGAGATTGGCCGGCTCCAGGACGGGCCGGTCGTGGCGGACCGGCATCGGGATCCCGATGCTCGCGACGTCCCAGGACCAGCCCTCGGACGTCGCGACCACTTTCTCGACCATCTCGCGCGGCGTCATCGTCGGCCCGGACTCGACCTTGCGCGGCTCGACCTCGCCCTGGAGAAGGAGCTTCACGTGGGATCCGCCGACGTCGACGGCGAGGACACGCGGCTTGGCTGCCATGGCCCCATCATGACGGTCTAGCTGGAGCTCCCGGAAGCGCAGACGCCTTTGCCGAAGCCGTACGACGCGGTGTTCGCGCTGACGTTGTCGAAGAGGGTGAACGCCTTGCCCACCGCCGGTTCGACCTGGGGGTCGGGCGCCTCTGCGGCGGCCCGCAGCTCTGCCGCGACCTTCCCGATTCCGGCGAGGTAGGCGTCGAGCAGTTCCTTGCCGTCGCTGGGAGCCTTCAGCTTCGCAAGACCGGTGCGGGAGTCGTCGAGCGCCTTCGCGTAGCCGACGAGAAACGTGCGCGCGGTCCGGCGCTCATCGGTCGACGTTCCGGGGGCGAACGGATGCTGCGTCGTCAGCTGCGGCAGTGCGTTCACCTCCTGTTCTGCGTGCTTGCAGATCGCGGTGCCCCGGTTGATCACCTGCGCCTTCGTGAGCGTCCGCGATGCCTGGTTCCCACAGCCTGCAGCTGTCGCGATCACGGCGGCCGCAAAGACGAACGGGATGCGATTCATGTGCTCCTCCTCGACTCGATTGCTCGGTAGGAGCCTCGCCCGTGAGGTCGCGATTCGCATCGGCCGCGCTCGCGATTCCGAGCCGCTCGTGAGAGCGAACTTCCGAGGCGCGGAATCTCGCTCCCGAGAGCGATGGCCAGCCGTCTTCGACCGGGTTACTGTGCGTGCCGATCATGCTGCGCCGGTTTCTCACCAGGTACGGCGACCTCGCTCTCGCGGGCTCACTCGGCGCGCTCTACTGCGCGGAGCTCGCGTTCGAGGGCGACGTCGAGCACCGGCTGCCCAGCATGGCCGTCGCTGTCTGCTTCGCGACCGCGCTCGCTTTTCGACGCCGCGCCCCGATCGCCGTGCTCGCAGTCGGGCTCGTGGTGATCGAGCTCGACAACACCGTGCTCAAGGGCCTGGCAGAGGCCGGCGCGTTCCTGATCGGAATCGTGATCGGGATCTACTCGGCCGGCCGGTATGCGCGCGGCTTCTGGGCTGCGGTGAGCATCGTCCTCGTCGGCGTTTCGATTCCGTTGGCTGCGATCGAGCCCGGGACACCGGTCGCGTTCTCGGACTTCGCTTTCTTCGGGATGTTCTTCGGCGGGCCGTACGTGGCAGGTCGCGTGATCAGGCACCGTCGCGAGCGCGAGCAGCAGCTCGAGGACGAGACCGGCGCGTTGAAGCTCGAGCGAGATCTCAAGGCGCGCGAAGCCGTCGCAGAGGAGCGCGTGCGTATCGCCCGCGAGCTCCACGATGTGGTCGCGCACGCGATCAGCGTGATCGTCCTTCAGGCCCGCGGTGGACGTCGGGTGCTCGAGAGCGATCCCGGGGAGGCGCGCGAGGCCCTCGATGCGATCGAGCGCGCCGGGGAGCAGGCGCTGACGGAGATGCGCCGGCTGCTCGGGCTGCTGCGGGACGGAGACGAGGAGCTCGCACTTGCCCCACAGCCGAGTCTCGCCCGCATCGACGAGCTCGCCGCGAGCCTCGCCGAGACGGGCCTGCCGGTCGAGGTGCACGTCGAAGGGACGCCGGTCGACCTGCCCCCGGGGATCGACGTGACCGCCTACCGCATCGTCCAGGAGGCGCTGACGAACACCCTCAAACACGCAGGGCCGGCGCGAGCCTCCGTCGTCGTCCGCTACGAGCCCGGCGCCGTCGAGCTCGAGGTGCTCGACGACGGGCTCGGCGCAGTCGGCGGCAACGGCAACGGCTCCGGTCACGGGCTCGCCGGGATCGGTGAGCGGGTGGCCGTCTACGGCGGCGAGCTCGCGTCGGGGCGCCGTCCCGAAGGCGGCTACGCGCTCCGTGCGCGCCTCCCGTTCGGCGAGCCCGGATGATCCGCGTCCTCCTCGCGGACGACCAGAGCCTCGTCCGCGCCGGTTTCCGGATGATTCTCAAGGGCGAGGCCGACATCGAGGTCGTCGGCGAGGCCGACGACGGCAACGAGGCGGTCCGTCAGGCGGCCGAGCTCGGCCCGGACGTCGTCCTGATGGACATCCGCATGCCGAACCTGGACGGGATCGAGGCGACCCGCCAGATCTGCGCCCGCGACAGTGGGACGCGCGTGCTCGTGCTGACGACCTTCGACCTCGACGAGTACGTCTTCGAGTCGCTTCGGGCAGGTGCCAGCGCATTTCTCCTCAAGGACGCCCGTGAACAACAGCTCGTGGCGGCGATTCGAGTTGTGGCGGAGGGCGGCGCCCTCTTCGCTCCATCGGTGACACAGCGGCTGATCGAGGAGTTCGCGAAGCGGGTCGACCCGGCCGAGCGCCCAGCGCGGCTCGAGCTGCTCACGGCGCGGGAGCTCGAGGTGCTGCGCCTCGTTGCGAAGGGAAAGTCGAATGCCGAGATCGCCGCGGAGCTCGTGATCAGCGAGCACACGACGAAGACTCACGTCGCGAGCATCCTCCAGAAGCTCGACCTTCGGAACCGCGTCCAGGCGGTGGTCTTCGCCTACGAAACGGGCGTCGCCCAGCCGGGCGGCTGACCGCGGGCGGTTTCAGCCGCCGGCGAGCTTCACGGTGTATCCCTGCGCCTCCAGACGCGCTGCGATCTTCTCGCGCTGGTCGCCCTGGATCTCGACGGCACCGTCCTTCACGGTCCCGCCGGAGCCGCAGTGTCTCTTGAGGTCCTTCGCGACCGCCGCGAGGTCGCGGCGCGGCAGGCCGCGCACGACACTGACCGCCTTGCCGCCGCGCCCGCCCTTGCCCCGGAAGATGCGAATGACGCCGTCGTTCGGCAGCTCGGGCGCGGACGCCTCGTCGCGCCGCGCACGGCGGTCGCCGTCGCCGGTCGAATAGACGAGGCGGCTGTTGCTCACGTCTCGAACTCTCGCCACGGTGTCTGCACCAAGGGCGCCAGTGCTCACGCCAGGCGCTCGGCGTCCGGTTTCAGGTCGATTCCGTGCTCGGCGAGCACGCGGAACACGAGCGGCCGCTTGCTCGCCGTGTAGCCGGTCTCGCCGAGATGAGCTGCTTTCCATTCGGCGTACTCGCGTCGTAGGCCGGCGTCTTCGCGGAGCGCGTCGCGAAAGGCGAGACGTTCGCGCCACAGGTCGCTGCCGGGCTCGGTGAGGTGCAGGTGAAACTCCTCGTCGCGGTGGAAGGCGTGCGCCTCGGGACGATGCACGCGGTAGACGTAACCCAGCTCTCCCAGCGCGGGCGCCGCGGCCCACGCGGCGTCCAGCGACTCGACCCCGGCCATCATGTCGATGATCGGCTTCGCCGCGAGGCCGGGCACCGATGTCGAGCCGATGTGGTGGACGCCGGCCGAGAGCCATGGCGCGAGAACGTTCTCGAGGACGACGCGCTCGGCGTCGAATCGCTCCGCCCACCTAGGGTCGTAGTCGTCGACCCTCACCGTGGTTCGAAGATGCCCTGCCCGCCGAGCTCGGTCTTGAAGAACACGCTCGCGAGCTCGAGATGCTCGTAGAGCGCATGGGCGGCGGCCTGCGGATCGTGCACCGAGCAGGCGGTGAGCAGGCGCTCGTCGAACGTGCGGTGGAGATCCTGCGGATCACCGGCCGAAGCCAGCAGTGCCGGCCGGAAGCGCTCCGAGCGATCCCAGACAGGGCGGATCAACGACACGAGCCACGGCTTCTGCGAGGCCTCGTAGAGCGTGAAGTGGAAGTCGGTGTGCGCACGCATCGTCTCGCGGACATCGCCCGCACTGCGCATCTCGTCGAACCGCTCGAGATGTCTCGCGGCTTTCTCGGCAGCGGCGTCGGTGAACCGCTCGGCGGCGCGCCGCACGGCGAGCGACTCGAGTGCCAGCCGGACCTGGAAGAGGTCGCGGAGCTCGTCGACGTCGAAATCGAGCACCTTGGCGCCCTGGTGCGGCACGTGTTTCGCGAGCCCCAGTGCCTCGAGCTGCCGGACCGCCTCCCGGATCGGGGAGATGCTCATTCCCAGGGAGCGAGCCAGTTCGTCGAGCCGCAGCGGCGTTCCCGCCGGTAGTTCGCCCAGGATGATCGCTTCCCGCAGCTGCTCCAGCGCGTACTCGGCCATCGTCCGGTGGCGCAGCGGCTGCTTCGGTTCGACCTGTCTCGTTTTCGCCATTTCCACCTGGACGCTCCCACAACCCTTGATCAGATGTCAAACCCCGTGAGAGGATTCGCGTCTAGAGGTCTGGTGCTTGGCCCCCCAAATCGAGCGAAGGAGTCAACATGAAGAGACTGGGTTCCCGCGCGGGGCTCATTCTGGCGGTCGTCGCAATCGCCGTCGTCGCGCTCGCGGCGACTGCGGCCGCCCGTACGACGTCGTCGAAGGCCAGCCCGATCGTCATCGGCTGGGCGTACGACAGCACGGGCGCCATGGCGCCGTTCGACGGTCCGGCGTTGGCCGCGGCGCAGCTGCGCGTCAAGCAGGTCAACGCACGGGGCGGGGTCGGCGGACGTCCGTTGCAGATCAAGACGTGCAACACCCAGGGCAACAAGCCGGCGGTGGCGAAGGCGTGCGCGCTGAAGCTGCTCGGTGGTGGCGCGAACGTCATCTTCACGACCTGCGACGTCGACTTCGCGGCACCGGTCGTGCAGGAGACGATCAACCGCGGCGTGCTTGCGGTCGCACCGTGCATCGGCACCGATCAGATGGGCCCGAAGCGCTTCGGGCCGAAGGGCAGGCTGGCCTTCAGCTTCGGGAACGTCGCACAGGACGAGGGATCGGCCATGGCGCAGTACGCCTGGGCGAAGGGCTGGCGGAGTGCCTCCCTGGCCACCGACTCCGTGATCGTCTACTTCAAGAACGTCGTCCAGGCCTTCAAGGCTCGCTGGACGCAGCTGGGCGGCAAGATCGTCGACGAGGAGACGTATCAGGATCCCACCTTCGGCGGCAACAACGTTCAGAACGCGGTCAGCCGCCTGAACGACAAGCCGGCCGACGTGATCGTGACGTCGACCGCCGGTGCCTACGGCGCGCTTGCGCCGTTCATCACCGGGTTGCGCACGCTCGGCAACAACACGCCCATCATCAACTCGTGGGCCGGTGACGGGAACTACTGGCTGCCGACGAGCCCGAAGGTCTCGAACTACTGGTTCGTCACCTACGCGTCGGTGTTCGGCGACGATCCGAATCCCGCGGTCAACAAGCTCGCCAAGCAGGTGCATGCCGGAACCGGTGGCTTCCTCGCCGGGCCTGCTGCGATCGACGGGGTCGTGGCGGCGATCAAGCGTGCCGGTGGGTCGACGAACGGTGCCGCGCTCGCTGCACAGATGGAGAAGTTCAGAGGGCTCCCGACGCTCTCGGGCAAGGTCAGCTTCTCCAAGACGCTGCACACGGTCTACGGCCGGCAGTATCGGGTGATCCGGATTCAGGACAACGTCCCGAAGTTCGTCGGCACAGTCGTCGCCCGGGTCGTTCCGCACATCTAGCCGGGGCGCTTGGCCAACGACATGCAGTCGGAGCGGAGGCCCGGAGAGTCACTCCGGGCCTCCGCCATTTCTCGTTCCTTCGAGGGGGTCCAGGCGCTGGACAGCGTCGATCTCGCGGTTCACCGGGGCGAGGTCGTGGGGCTGATCGGGCCGAACGGCGCCGGCAAGTCGACGCTCGTCAATGTCCTGAGCGGCTTCGACCGGCCCGACAGCGGGACCGTCACGCTCGGCGATCAGAACGTGACGCGCTGGACGCCGCACCGTCGCGGCCGTCACGGGCTCGCACGGACGTTCCAGCACACGCGCGGCTTCAGCACGCTCTCGGTGCGCGAGAACGTCGAGGTCTCGGCGCTCGGAGTGGGTGCGGGGCCGCGCCTGGCAGCGGCGCGCGCAGACGGGCTGCTCGAACGGCTCGGGCTGGCGCGCTACGCCGACGCACCCGCGTCCGCGCTCGCGCACGGGGACGAGCGGCGCCTCGGCGTCGCACGCGCTCTTGCGACGGAGCCGAGGTTCGTCCTGCTCGACGAGCCGGCGGCAGGGCTCCCCGAGGCCGAGGTTCCCGCCTTCGCCGAGCTCGTCCGCTCGGTGCGCGACGAGCACGGCGCCGGCGTGTTGCTGATCGACCACAACATGGCGCTGATCATGGAGATCTGCGACCGCATCCACGTCCTCGATCAGGGACGCACGCTGGCCGAGGGCGCGCCGGCCGAGATCCGGGGCAACCTCGACGTGACGGCGGCGTATCTCGGTGAGACCGCGGTGGCCGAGGAATGAGGACGCTGGCCGTCGAGAATCTCGACGTCCGCTACGGCGGCGTCCACGCCGTGCGCGCGCTCTCGTTCCAGGTGGCGCCCGGCGAGATCGTCGGGCTGATCGGTGCGAACGGCGCCGGCAAGTCGTCGACGCTGCACGCGATCATGGGCCTCGCTCCGGCGACCGGCGACGTGCGCCTCGGCGACGCCTCGCTGCTCGGTCGTCGCCCCGAGGACGTCGCGCGCGACGGGATCGCGCTCGTGCCCGAAGGGCGCCGCATCTTCGGTGAGCTGACCGTCGAGGAGAACCTGCGCCTCGGTCTCGCCGCCCGGCGCACACGAGCGGGCCACGACGCCGTGTTTCGCAGCGTCTACGAGTTGTTCCCGATCGTCGAGGAGTTCCGCACGCGTCAGGCGGGCGCGCTCTCGGGTGGCCAGCAACAGCAGCTGGCGATCGCGCGAGCGCTCGTCGCGGAGCCGGACATCCTGCTTCTGGACGAGCCCTCGCTCGGGCTTGCGCCCACCATCGTCGACGTCGTGTTCGGCGCTCTGGCCGCGATCCGCGAGCGCGGGCTCGGCGTGCTGCTGGTCGAGCAGCGCGCGCAGCGCACTGTCGCGGCGGCCGATCGCTGCCACGTGATCGCGGGCGGCGAGCTCCGCGTCACGCTCGGGCCCGAGCAGGCCGACGACACCGAGGCCCTGGTGGCGGCCTACTTCGCCTGATGCTCGCGATCTGGAACATCGACTGGCAGACGCTCGCGGATGCGCTCGCGCTGGGATCGGTCTACGCGCTGATGGCCGTGGGGATCGGGCTTGTCTTCGGCGTGCTGCGCCTCGTCAACTTCGCCTACGGCCAGCTCGTGATGGCCGGGGCCTTCGCGCTCGCGCTGGCTTCCCAGTGGGGCTGGCCCGTCTGGGCGGGGATCGTTCTCTGCTTCGCGGTCGTGCTCGTCCTCTCGATGCTGATGGACCGGCTCGTCTTCCGGCCCCTTCGCGGCCATTCCCCGGCCGTGATGCTCATCGCCACCTTCGCGGTCGCATTCCTGCTGCAGAACATCGCGCTGCTCTGGTTCGGGCCGCTCGGGAAGATCGCGTCGTCGCTCGCGTTCCTGAACCAACCGTGGACGATCTCCAGCGTCGACATCCGGAAGATCGCCATCGTCTCGGTGGTCGTCGCTGCGGCGTGTCTTCTCCTCTTGCAGCTGGTGCTCGAACGGACCGATCTCGGGCTGCAGATGCGCGCCGCGTCGATGGACTTCGAGACGGCGCGGATGCTCGGCGTCCGCGCCAACCGCGTGATCGGTTTCGCGGTGCTGCTCTCGGGCGCCCTCGCTGCAGTGGTCGCCGTGATGCTCACGGTTCAGAACCCGCTCGTGACGCCGGACTTCGCCCTGCGCGACACGATCGTGGTGCTCGCGGGCGTGGTCGTCGGCGGCATGAACCGGCCCGTCCCGGCGACGCTCGGCGGCTTTACGATCGGCTTCGCCACCGGCCTGCTCGGCGGCGCGCTGCCGACGAGCCAGAGCCAGTACATCGACTCGTTCATCTTCGTCGCGGTGATCGTCGTGCTGCTCGTCCGCCCGAACGGGCTGTTCACGCGCACGAGGACCGTGGAGCGCGTGTGAAGCGGCTCGTCGATCTGCAGATGCTGGGCGGCCCGGTCGTGCTCATCCTGGTCGCCGCACTGCTCGGCACGACGGTCTCGCTCTCGACGCAGAGTTACTTCACCGACGCGCTCGTGAAGGTGGCGATCGTCGTCGGCCTGTACGTCTTCATCGGCAACTCGGGCGTCGTCTCGTTCGGGAACATCAGCTTCGTCGCGATCGGGGCCTGGACGGCAGGTGTGCTGTCGGTGCCCGCCGCCGAGAAGCCGGCGATCATGCCCAACCTGGCGCATTTCCTGCGCGACCGGACGACCGGCAACGTCTCGTCGCTCGTGCTGGCCGGGGTGGTGGGCGGTGTCTGCGCGCTCGCCGCCGCGCTGCCCCTGATGCGCCTCTCCGGTCTCGCCGCGGGCATCGCGACGTTCGCCGTGCTCGAGATCACCCACAACGTGCTGCGGTACGAGGAGAAGCTCGGGCCTGGCCTCAACACGTTCTCGTCCGTTCCCGAGACGACCGGCCTGCGCCAGGCTGCGCTCGGCGCCGTCTTCGTCGTGGTGGTCGCGTTCGCCTACAGCCGAAGCCGCTACGGGCGCCTGCTGCGGGCGACGCGCGAGGACGATGCGGCCGCGCGCGCCGTCGGCGCTTCGGTCTACCGCCAGCGGCTGATCGCGTTCACGATCTCCGGCGCCCTCTGCGGGCTCGCAGGTGGCCTCTACGTGCATCTGCTGCCGCTGAACACCGAGTCCGTGTACCTCGATCTGACGTTCATCACGCTCGCGATGCTCGTGATCGGCGGCGCGACGAGCCTGTGGGGGGCGGTGGTCGGAGCGCTAGCCGTGAGCGCACTCGACTCGTCGCTGGCAGTGGCCGAGAACGGCACGTCGTTCCTGGGCTGGCACATCGACCTGCCGGCAGGGACGCGCGAGATCGTCGTCGGCGTCCTGATGGCGGGCGTCCTGATCCTGCGCCCGTCCGGCTTGACGGGTGGACGAGAGTTCAAGCTGTGGCCGAGATGACACGGGTCTGCATCGCCGGTGCGGGCGTGATCGGCAGCCTGTTCGCCGGGCACCTCTCGCGCGTCGCCGAGGTTTCCGCGCTCGTGCGCCGGGAGGAGCACGCAGCGGCGCTCGAGCGGGACGGCCTCCGCATCAGCGGGCGGGCCGACTTCACCGGCCGGCTCGCCGCCGCCACGACCCCGGAGGCCTTGCCCGTGCCCGAGCTCGTGATCGTCGCCTGCAAGAGCCTCGATCTCGACTCCGTCGCGGCGCGCCTGGCCGGTCACTGGCCCGATGCGATCGTCATGACCGTGCAGAACGGGATCGGCGCGGACGAGGTGATCTCTCGCTACGGCGACTGGCGGCAGCTCTCGTCGGTGACCTTCATGAGCGGGACGCGGCACGAGGACACGCACGTCCAGTACGTGCTCGACACGGCCACCTGGATCGGTCCGGCTCGCGGCACGACGCCCGCCGACGCTCAGGCAGTTGCGGACCTCATCGTCGAATCGGGCCTGAAGGCCGAGGCGTTCGACGACCTCAAACCGGCACAGTGGTCGAAGCTGATCTTCAACGCGACCGTCAACACCGTCGCGGCGTTGACCGGGCTGCCGCACGACCCGCACTTCGCCGCGCTCGACCGGCCGAGCGACCTCGGCCATCTCGTGCGCGCGCTGATGGACGAGGGCAAGGCCGTCGCCGCCGCCGCGGGAGTCGCGCTCGGCGAGGATCCGTGGGAGATGAACGTGCTCGCCACGAGGCGCGGCAGTGCCCACTACCCGTCGATGCTCGAAGACGTCGAAGCGCATCGTCCGACGGAGATCGACATGATCACCGGCTCGCTCGTGCGCGAAGCACACCGTGTCGGCGTCCCGGTGCCGCTGCACGAGACGATGGAACGGCTGATCAAGGCGAAGGAGGAGTCGTGGCAATGAGAGTCTGTGTCGTCGGCTGCGGCGCGGTGGGGTCGCTGTTCGCGGCGAACCTCGCGACGCTCGACGACGTCGAGGTCTGGGCGTACGACCTCGCGCAGGCGCACGTCGACGCGATCAACCGCGACGGACTGAGGCTGACCGGCGCGGGGGAGGTCGTCGGGCGCCCGCGCGCGACGAGCGATGCAGCCGAGCTCCCCCAGTGCGACTTCGGCATCGTCGCGACGAAGGCGATGCACACCGAGCCGGCGATCGCGGCGACCGCGCACGCCTTCGCCGGCGGCTGTGTGGCGACGGTGCAGAACGGCATCGGGAACGAGGAGGTGCTCGCCCGGCACGTCGAGCGGGTGATCCGCGGCACCACGTTCCCGGCCGGAAAGATCATCGCGCCCGGAGTCGTTCAATGGGACGTGCAGGGCGACACGACCCTCGGCCCGTACGAGGACCGGCCGGCTCCCTTCAGCGAGGTCGAGCGGCTCGCGGACGCGTGCACGCGCGCCGGGATGCCGACCAAGGCGGTCGAGGACGCCCGGGGCCCGCAGTGGCGCAAGGTGATCTTCAACGCCGCGACGAACCCGCTCGGTGCCCTGACCGGGCTCACCCACGGCCGCCTCTGCGAACGCCCCGATCTGCGCGCGCTCGCCTCGCGGCTCGTCACCGAGGGGAAGGCGGTTGCATCGGCGCAGGGGATCGAGCTCGACGCCGACCCCGAGGAACTGATCGACTATGCGGCGCGGCCCGAGGTCGCGTACGGGCACAAGGCGTCGATGCTCCAGGACGTCGAGGCGAGACGCCAGACGGAGATCGACTATCTGAACGGCGGGATCGCGGACTTCGGACGGCGGCTCGGCGTCCCGACGCCGACACATGAATCCATCTGGGCACTCGTGAAAGGGGTTGAGGCTGCGTGGGAGCAGTGATGCCGAAGGCAGAGATCGACCGGCGGTATGGGCTCGTGCGCGAGGCGATGGCGCGCGACGGCCTGGACGCAGTGATCGTGTCGGGCAACGAGTACACCGGTTTCGAGGGCGCCGTCACCTACATGTCGGGGTTCGTGATCGTGCACCGCTATGCGTACGTGCTGCTCCCACTCGAAGGCGATCCCACGATCGTCTTTCCGCGCGAGGCGACCTATGTCGGTGAGCACGGGACGACGTGGATCGACGAGCAGGTGTTCGTCGACAAGCCGGGCGACTGGCTTGCGGACGCCGTCCGGGGCCTGCGCGTCGGCGTCTACGGGCTCGACTACGTGACCACGGTGCGCGACTATCGCGCGCTCGAGGAAGCCGCAGCCGAGCTCGTGCCGTGGGACATCGAGTTCGACCACGCGCGCGCCGTGAAGAGCGAGCTCGAGCTCGACTCCGTCCGCGACAGCGTCCGCATCAACGCGGAGGGATTCTGGATCTTCCTCGAGCAGTTCGCTCCGGGCAAGACCGAGCGCGAGATCCTCGCGCATTGCGAGCAGTACTTCGTCGAGCAGGGCTGCGGACGCCTGACGATGGACATGGTGCTCACCGGGCCGAACGGGAGCGCCCTGCCCGAGTTCAAGATCGCGGGCGACTACCGCATCAAGGCGACCGACCTGGTGCTTCCGTCGCTGGAGATCGCCGGCGTCGGCGGTCACTGGGTCGAGGTCTCGCGGGCGATCTGCCCCGGGGAGCCCAGTGCGGAGACGCGGCAGATGCTCGAGGGCTACGAGGAGTACTACGAGGCCGCCAGAGGCGCGCTGCGTGACGGCGCGACGGCACACGACGTTCATCGGGCCGTCTCCAAAGGATTCGTCGACCGTGGCTTCAAGCTCGGCCACGTCACCGGCCATTCGATCGGCATGACGATGATCGAGTGGCCGAAGATCGGCGAGGGAGACGAGACCGAGCTGCGCTCGGGGATGGTGTTCTCGATGCATCCGCACGCCATCTCGCAGGACGGTCAGGCCTGCCTCTACATGCAGGACACCTGGCTCGTCACCGCGGACGGCGGTGTGCCGCTTGCCGACCTGCCGATGAAGATCTTCGACGGAACGGAGGCACGGCCATGAGCGAGCTGGCGAAGCCGGTTCTCGCAGGCGAGGGAGGATCGGACTACGAGCGCTATCTCCGCACCGACGAGCTGCTGCGGCTCCAGAAGACGCCCGACGAGTGGGTCCACCGCGACGAGCTGCTCTTCCAGAGCGTCCACCAGACGTCCGAGATCTGGCTGAAGCTCGCGTGGAACGAGATCGAAGAGGCGGGGCGGCTCGTCGCCGACGACGAGCTCGCGGCGGCGATCAGGCTGCTGCGGCGCGCGAACGATTGCTTCAAGCTCGTCACGTCGGCGCTCGACATGCTCGAGCACATGTCGCCGTGGGAATACACCGAGGTGCGAAAGGTGCTCGGTCACGGCAGCGGTTTCGACTCGCCCGGGTTCAAGGAGCTGCGGCGCGTCGCGAAGCCGCTCGGCGAGGCGTTTCACGCGGCGCGCGAGCGGGCGGGGCTGACGCTGGTCGAGGTCTACACGCGCGGGCGCGAGTTCGAAGAGCTCTACCAGCTGGCCGAGCAGCTCATCGAGCTCGACGAGCGGATCATCGTCTGGCGCGTGCGCCACTTCAAGGTCGTGCAGCGCGTGATCGGCGGCGACGTGATCGGCACGCAGGGCACGCCGGTCGAGGTGATGGGCCGCTTGATCCACCACTCGTTCTATCCCGAGCTGTGGGACGTCCGGAACGACCTCACGAGAATGAACCTGCCCGAGTGAGCTTCAGAGGAATAGCGCTCGGGTGCGGCAACTTCGGCGGGATCGGCTCGTCGCCCGCGTTCTTCGGCCAGGGCACCGACGAGGAGGACGCGATCGAGATCATGGACCGCGCCTGGGCGAACGGCATCCACTGGTTCGACACGGCGGATGCGTACGGCGGCGGACGCAGCGAGACGTTCATCGGCCGCTGGCGCGCCGCGAACCGGCCCGAGGGGCTCGTGCTGACCACCAAGGTGTTCCACTCGACGGTCGGCAACCCGGACGACACCGGCCTGGCGCCCGACCGGATCCGTCGGCAGCTCGAAGGCAGCCTGTCGCGGCTCGGGGTCGACCGCGTCGATCTCTATCTCGCACACGAGCCCGACGCGCGCACGCCTCTGCCCGAGACGATCGCGTGCTTCGAGCGCCTCGTCGAAGAGGGTCTGATCGGGGCCTGGGGGCTCTCGAACTACGACCACGCCGGAATCGCCGAGGGGCTCCGGCACGGCCGCCCGGCGCTCGTCCAGAACGCCTACTCGCTGCTCGACCGAGGCGATGAGGAAGGGGTGCTGCCGCTCTGCGAGGCGAACGCGATCGCGTACGTGCCGTTCGGCCCGCTCTCCGGCGGCTGGCTGACGGGCAAGTACGAGCGTGGCGCGCCGTTCCCGGCCGGCTCCCGGATGACCCTGCGTCCAGAGCCGTACGAGCAGTTCGTCGACGACGGCGTCTTCGACGCGCTCGACCGGCTGCGGGCCGAGGCCGACTCGCTCGGCGTCTCGATGGCGGCGCTCGCGTTCGCCTGGGTGCTCGCGGCGGTCGACGGTGCCGTGTGCGGGCCGAACCGCGCCTCGCAGCTCGACGCCATCTTCGCCGCTCGGGACCTCATCCTGTCGCCGGCCGACCGAGACCGCGTAGGCTCTTTTTTCTCATGACGGTGCGCATCCTCGACGAGCACGACGTTCGGCGGCTGTTGCCGATGGACGAGTGCATCGATGTGATGGCCGACGCGCTTGCGGCGCTTGCGCGAGGTGAGGTGCACAACCCGCTTCGGTTCGTCGTCCGGCCGCCCGGAGAGGCCAGCCTGATGGGGCTGATGCCGGCGCACCGCGGTGGCGACTCACCGCTCTACGCGCTGAAGGCGATTGCGATCTTCCCGGGGAACAGCGCGCGCGGCCTCGATTCGCACCAGGGCTTCGTTGCGCTCTTCGACGGCGAGACGGGCGCGACCAGGGCGCTCCTCAACGCCGGCGCGATCACCGCTGTTCGCACCGCCGCCGTATCCGGTGTTGCGACGAGGCTGCTGGCGCGCGACGACGCCCGCACGCTCGCGATCCTGGGCACGGGCATCCAGGGCCAGTCGCACCTCGACGCGATGCGGGCGGTGCGCGACTTCGACCGGGTGGTCGTCTGGAGCCGCACCCCGGGCCGGATCGCGGGCGTCGAAGAGGCGGGCTCGGCCGAGGAGGCGGTCCAGGATGCGGATGTGATCGTCACGGCGACCTCCGCCGCCGAGCCGATCATCGAGCGCGCGTGGTTGAAGCCCGGCGTGCACATCAACGCGGTCGGCTCGAGCATTCCGACGACCCGCGAGCTCGACACGGCGACGATGCGCGATGCGGCGCTCTTCGTCGACCGACGCGAGTCGACGGTCAACGAGGCGGGTGATTTCCTGTTTCCGCAGCGCGAAGGAGCGATCGGTCCGGAGAACATTCGCGCCGAGATCGGGGAGCTGCTGGTCGGCTCGGGGGAGGGGCGGCGTTCGCCGGACGAGCTGACGGTGTTCAAGTCGCTCGGTCTGGCCGTCGAGGATCTGGCCGCCGCCGAGCATGTCCTGCGGCGCGCCGAGGCCGAGGACGTCGGACAGGTCGTCTCGCTTTGATCCCGGTCGCCGAGATCGAGCGTGCCCGCGAGGTGCTCGCAGGCACGGCGATCCGCACGCCGCTCGTTCGGCTCGACGTCGACTCCGACGCCGAGATCTGGCTGAAGCTCGAAGTGCTGCAGCCCGTGCGCTCGTTCAAGATCCGCGGTGCGGGCAATGCGATCCTCCAGGCGACCGACGAGGAGCTGGCGGGCGGTGTGCTGACCGCAAGCGCCGGGAACATGGCCCAGGGCGTCGCGTATGCCGCGCGCCTGCGCGGCGTTCCGGCGACGATCGTCGTGCCCGAGCACGCGCCGCAAACGAAGATCGATGCGATCGAGCGCTACGGCGGCCGTGTGATCAAGGTGCCCTACGAGGAGTGGTGGCAGGTGCTCGTGACCGGCACCTACGAAGGCGCACGCGGTCTGTTCATCCACCCGGTCGACGACGACCGCGTGATGGCGGGTAACGGCACGATCGGGCTGGAGCTGCTCGAGCAGTCGGACGACTTCGACACGGTCGTCGTCCCGTACGGCGGCGGCGGCCTGGTGACGGGGATCGCGAGCGCGGTCAAGGCGGCCCGGCCCGACGTGCGCTTCTTCGCCGTCGAGCCCGAGACCGGCGCGCCCGTGACCGCGACCCTCGCCGCCGGCACGCCGACGGCCGTCGACTACGAGGCGTCGTTCGTCGACGGCTCGGGCAGCCGCGAGCTGATCCCGCGCGTCTGGGAGCAGGCATCACAGCTCCTGGACGGCGCGTTCGCCCTCCCGCTCGGTGAGGTCGCCGCCGCTGTGCGGCTGATCGCCGAGCGGGCGCGGGTGATCGCGGAGGGCGCCGGTGCGCTCGCCGTGGCAACGGCTCTTTCCGGACGGCTCGGCAGTGCGCAGAAGGTGGTCTGCATCGTGTCGGGCGGCAACATCGACCCGGCCGTGCTCAGCCGGATCCTCGTCGGAGAGCAGCCGTGAACGTCGAGGCGGTGCGCGCGCGGTTCTCGTCCCTGGAGGCGGGCTTCGCCTTCTTCGACGCGCCGGGCGGCACGCAGGTGCCGGACGAGGTCGGCCAGGCGATCGCGAACGCGCTCCGCGAGGCGTCGGGAAACCTGGGAGCTCCTTATGCGACCGGGCGCGCGGTCGAGGCGATCCTCGAGCGCGCGAAAGGCGACGCAGCGCGGTTCCTCGGTGCAACGGCCGACGAGATCTCGTTCGGGATGAACATGACGACGCTCGACTTCGCGATCTCACGCGCCGCCGGACGCGACTTTCAGGCCGGCGACGAGGTGCTCACGACCGAGCTCGATCACGACGGCGGCGTGGCGCCCTGGGTCGAGCTCGCCGCCGACAAGGGGCTGACCGTGCGGGTCGCCGGTGTGACGGACGAGTTGACGGTCGACTACGACGATCTGGAGCGTCTGCTCTCCGAGCGGACGCGGGTGGTTGCGTTCGCGCTCGCGTCGAACGCGACGGGATCGCTCGCGGACGCGAAGCGCATCTGCGCGCTCGCGCGCGACGCGGGCGCGATCTCGTGGATCGACGCGGTGCACTTCGCCGCGCACGAGCCGATCGACGTGCGCGAGCTCGGCTGTGACGTTCTCCTCTGCTCGCCCTACAAGTTCTGCGGACCGCATCTGGGCATCGCCTACGTTCGTCGCGAGCTCGCCGAGACGTGGCGTCCGTACAAGGCGCGCCCATCCGCCTCGACGCCCGTCGGCCGCAAGTTCGAAACGGGCACGCTGCCGTATGAGCTGCTCGCGGGCTTCAGCGCGACGATCGCGTACCTCGACTCGATCGGCGGCATCGAAGCGATCCGCGACTACGAACGCGAGCTCGGTGCGCACCTGATCGAGGGCCTGCCCGAGAACGTCACGCTCTACGGCCCGCCGACGATGGACGGACGCGTGCCGACGTTCCTCTTCAACGTGGACGGCGTCCCGGCGGTCGACGCGGCGCACCGTCTCGCCGAACGCGGCTTCGGCCTCTGGTACGCGGACAACTGGTACTGCGTCTCGCTCGGCCCGCACCTACCGGAGCAGTCCCTGCGCGCGGGAATCGCGCACTACAACACGCGCGACGAGGTGGATCGGCTGCTCGAAGCGCTCGGCAGCCTCCGAACCTGATTCGCGAAGCGAACCAGGTTCGCGAGTCTCTCGGGAGCGGGTGGCAGGTCGAAACTCGCGAACCTGGTTCGGCTGCGCCGAATCAGGTTCGGTGGCTCTCAGCCCGAAACTGATTCGCGAAGCGAACCAGTTTCGCGAGTTTGCGTTTCGCTAACAGTCGTCCGGCATCCTGGCGGCGTGCGCAGGTTGGGGGTCCTGGCAGCGGTTCTGCTCGTGTTTCTGCCGTCGAGCGGGACGGCGGCGAACACGGCTGCGCGCGGCGGGGTGTTCACCGGCTACGGGTTCGACGCCTGCACTGCGCCGTCGACGGCGGCATTGAACGCCTGGAGCGCATCTCCGTACCGCGCGCTCGGCATCTACCTCGGTGGGGTGAACCGGGCCTGCGGCGACGGCCATCTCAACGCGTCGTGGATCACGTCGACGCTCGCGGCGGGCTGGAGCCTCCTGCCGCTCTACGTGGGGCTGCAGGCGCCCTGCGTGAGCGGGAAGCTCTCGAAGATCTCGTCGAACCTGACGACCGCCGGGAACCAGGGGCGGGCGGCTGCCGACGACGCCGTCTCGCTGACCGCGAAGTTCGCTCTGCCGGGCGGCACGCCGATCTACTACGACATGGAGGGCTACTCGACGACGAACGCATCGTGCACGAAGGTGGTGCAGGCGTTCGTCGCCGCCTGGGTCAACGAGCTGCACGCACGCGGCTTCGTCGCCGGGGTGTACGGCAGCGCCGCGTCGACGATCCGCGATATCGCGACGCTCGGCCCGTCCCTTCCCGATGCCGCCTGGATCGCGAACTGGAACGGCGTTGAAGGTGTCTTCGGCGATTCACACGTCAGCGACAGCGTCTGGCCGAACCACCAGCGCGTGCACCAGTACAAGGGCGGACACAAGGAGACCTGGGGTGGAGTCTCGATCAACATCGACAGCAACTACGTCGACGGGCCCGTGCTCGGCGGCCTCACCCCGCCGCCTCCGCCTCCGCCCCCACCGGCAGGGTCGGTCGGCTCTGGCGACAACCGCGCCGCCGTCTCGTGGCCCGACGATGCGTTCTCGACAGCGGTGGCCGTGGCGCTGACGCCGGTGACCCCGCCGCCGGCGAACGGCTACGCGGTGCAGTTGGCCGTCACGGACACCGACACGTCGACGCCGGTGACGACGTTCGGCGCTCCGTTGACCTTGCACATCACCGGCGCGACCGGGCTCGCGCCGTCGTTCTCGACCGACGGCCAGACCTGGACGCCGCTGCCGAAGACCGCGTACAAGGCGGCGTCGGACGGCGGCGTCGACATCCAGACCACGGTCCCCGGCTTCTTCGCGCTCCTGCCCGACACCGTGCCGCCCACCCGGCCGATCGGCTTTGCGGGCCGGTTCCTGAACGGTGCGCTACGTCTCAGCTGGCTGCCCTCGACCGACAATGCAGGCCCGATCGTCTCCTATGACGTCCTGCTCGACGGCTCACCGCTCGTGACGGTGCCGGCCGCGAGTCGCCGGGCTGTCGTGCACGCGTTCCACCCGAGCGCGCCGAGCGTCTACCGCGTGCAGTCCGTCGACGGCGCCGGCAACGTGAGCACGCCGTCGCGTGCGCTCGTCGTCGTGCCGACGAAGCGTCCGACCGGTTTGCCGCGTGCGCTGCCGCGCTGGGCGTGGGGGCTGTACGACGCGCAGCACGGCCGCGGCGCGCGGCCGGCCACCGCGCCGAAGAAGCCGCCTGCCTGGTACTGGCGTTGGGCTGCCTGGCGCTCCGCGCCGTTCCACCTCAAGGGGTAGCGATACGATCGCGCGTGATGAAGGGGGGCCTCGTGATCATCCTTGCCGTGCTCGCCTTCGCTCCGTTGACGGGGCAAGCGAGCGCGGTTCGCCTGCAGCACGTCACCGTGATCGGGGACTCGGTCGCGGACGGGATCGCCGGTGACTCGAAAGCGCGGGCGATCCTCGGCTCGGACATCGACCTGGATCTCGAGGTGGCTCCGTGCCGGCGGGTCGACCAGGGCAGCTGCCCGATCAACGGTGTCCGGCCTCCCACCCTGGTTCAGCTCGCGACGAGCATGGGCTCGAAGCTCGGGCCGAACGTCGTGGTCGCGGTCGGATACAACGACTTCGAGGACCAGTACGCAGCGAACATCGAGACTGCGCTCGGCGTCTTCAAGGCGGCGGGAGTGAAGCGCGTCTGGTGGCTGACCCTGCGAGCTGCACATCACCCGTACATCAACATGAACGCGGACATCGTCGCTGCGGCGCAGAAGCATCCAGAGCTCGAGGTGATCGACTGGAACGTCTACTCACGCAGTCACCCCGAGTGGTTCCAGAACGACGGCCTGCATCTGCTCGCCGTCGGCTCGGAGTCGATGGCCGGTCTCATCCACCAGCAGCTCGTGACTGACGGGATCGCCCCGAAGCCGGTGAGCGTGGTGACCCACGCGCTGCCGGTCGCACGTCGCGGTCACGCCTATCGCGCGACCCTGGTTCCGGCGAACGGGCTGCCGCCGTACCGGTGGTCGCTGCTCGAACGTGCGCCCAGGGGCCTGCGGCTGCTCGCCGGCGGCAAGATCACGGGCAAGCCGAACACGGCGGCCGGGCGGTACACGTTCAACGTGCGCGTGTGGGACTCCGACGGCTCGACCGCCACTCGGCGGCTCACGCTCCGCGTTCGGCCGTAGCGTGCTCTTTCCGACAGTCACGTTCGCGATCTTCTTCCTGATCGTGCTGCCTGTCTCGTGGGCGTTGATGACGCGCCAACGGACCTGGCGCGTCTGGATCCTCCTCGCCAGCTACGTGTTCTACGGCTGGTGGAACTGGCACTTCATCTTCCTGCTCGCTGCGTCGACGGTCGTCAACTGGGTGCTGGCCCTGGCGATCTACCGTACGGAGGGGCAGAGGGCCCGCAAGGCCCTGCTCACGCTCGCGGTGGGGTTCGACATCGGCCTGCTCGTGTACTTCAAGTACACGGGGTTCTTCGTCAGCTCTGCCGCCAACGTCTTCGACACGGCGTGGGTGATCAGCGTGACGCTTCCGGTCGGCGTCTCCTTCTTCACGTTCATGGCGATCTCGTACGTCGTCGACACCTATCGGCGCCAGCTCGTGCCCGCGACGTTTGCGCGTTTCGCGGTCTTCCAGGCGTTCTTTCCGCACCTGATCGCCGGCCCGATCGTGCGCGCGAGCGAGTTGCTGCCGCAACTCGAGTCGCCGCGCGATCCACGCAAGGTGAACACGTCGCGCGCGTTCATGCTCATCGTCACGGGACTCTTTCTGAAGGTGGTGATCGCGAATCACCTGGCGACGCATATCGTGGACGAGGTCTTCGCAGCGCCGAACCGCCACTCGTCGCTCGAGGTGCTGGTCGGGGTCTACGCGTACGCCGTGCAGATCTTCGCCGACTTCTGCGGCTACACGAACATCGCGATCGGCATCGCCTTGCTGCTCGGCTTCGAGTTCCCGCAGAACTTCAACTCGCCGTACGCCGCGGTCACCCTGCAGGACTTCTGGCGGCGCTGGCACATGACGCTCTCCCGGTGGCTGCGCGACTACGTGTACATCCCGCTCGGAGGTAACCGGAAGGGCCCGCTCATGACGTATCGGAACGTGATGATCACGATGCTGCTCGGCGGCCTGTGGCACGGCGCGGCGTGGACGTTCGTCGCCTGGGGAGCGATCCAGGGGACCGGCCTGTGCGTGGAACGCGCGTTGCACTGGCAGCCGACGTCGACGGCGGGGCGTTGGTTCGGCCGCATCCTCACCTTCCAGATCGTCTGCTTCGCCTGGATCTTCTTCCGTTCCGATTCGTTCGCGCGCGCCGGGCAGGTGATCGAGCGGCTCTTCACCGCGTGGGGTCAGCCGTCGCCGCTCGTCACGACCTCGGTCGTGCTCGCCATCGTCGTCGGGATCGGCGGCCAGTATGTGCGCCCCGGCCTGCTCGGGGGCGTGCTCGCCGGCTTCCAGCGCCTCCCCGTCGTCGCCCAGGCGGCCTGCCTGGGAGCTTCGTTGCTCGTGATCAACACGCTCGGCCCCGAGGGCGTGGCCCCCTTCATCTACTTCCGCTTCTGATGAAGTTCTTCTCCACCGCGGCAGGCCGCGGCTTCCTCGTTCTCGCCCTCGGGCTCGCGTTCGCCGGGGTCCTCGACGCACGGGGCCTGCGCAAGCAGGCGGAGATCCAGCCGGCGGGTGCCGAGCGCAATCTCGCGCTGGCAGTGACGCGGCCGCTCGTGCGGGTCAGCGCGGCGCTGCACCTGACGACGCCGCGGCACGAGCTGCAGGTGGCGATCGGCCGGCAGGACGAGGATCGAATCGACTCGCAGGTTCACCTCGACCTGCCGCCGGTGCGGGCGCAGCCACCCGCAGCACGGGCACCCGGACGCGCCCGCAGCCGGCCGGCCAGAGTGGTGAAGGCTCTCTTCACGACCTCGCACCCGCTGCGGGTATGGGTCGCGGGCGACTCGCTGGCCGAGGTGCCGGGGCAGGCGCTCGAGCGCATCGGAGGCGCGGTGGACGTGGTCGGTCTCGAGAGCAGGCTCTCGACCGGGCTCGCGCGGCCCGACCTCTACAACTGGTTCACCCGCATCGAGGAAGTCCCGCACGAGCTGCGTCCAAAGGTGGCCGTGCTCTCGTTCGGGGCCGACGACGCGCACGACTTCATGGCCGGGGTGCCCGCCGGGCGCACGGTCGGGCCGATCGGCTCTCGCTCCTGGAGCGCCGAGTACCGGCGCCGGGTCGACGGCGTCACCCGTGAGCTCAATGCCGACGGGATCTACGTCGTCTGGCTGGGCCTGCCGATCCCCGACGGCCCGGGCTTCAAGAAGAGCTTCCCGGTCGTCAACAGCGTGCTCGAGGCGGTAGCCGCCCGGCATCCGAAGACCTCGACCTACGTCGACACCTGGCATCTCCTCGACGATGCGCACGGCCGGTACACGCCCTATCTCCGGGTGCACGGCACGCTGACCCTGATGCGGCTGCCCGACGGCGTGCACTACACGGCGGCGGCGGGCGACCTGATCGCCCAGCAGGTCGTCGCCCAGCTGCGTACTTCCTACGACCTGCAGTAGCCGGTTCGTGTGAACGCTCTTCGCCGCGGTAGGATCGACTCGTCGGCGTGGGCTAAAGGCGCCGACGCACGAAAGGGCGCTGGATGCGCACGACTCTGTTCGCCGGTCTTCTACTCGCCGTCGTCACGGCGGGGTGCGGCGGCGCGTCACACTCCGTCCTGCGTCTCCAGGTGACGCCGGCGGCATCGGTCGAGGACCAGCCGGTCAGCATCCGGCTCGAAGGGCTCAGGCGGCTGCAGGGTGTCTGGCTCGAGCTGCGTTCGACCGACGCGAAGGGCAGGGTGTTCCTCTCGCGGGCGGCATTCGGTGCCGGCGAGAACGGTGTCCTCGATCTCGCTCGTGCTCGGCCGCTCGCGGGCAGCACGTATTCGGGAGGCGCCTGGCAGATGGGCCTCGTGACCTCGATGGCGGCGCCCAACGCCCTGGCGTTCACCGACTACGCGTGGGGGAGCGCGCCGCGGCGGTTCGTCCTGACGGCGATCTCCGCATCGCGAACCATCGCGTCGACGAGCTTCGTGCGGCGCTGGCGTCGAGGGACGTACACGACGGTGCGAGAAACGGTCGACCACGGCGGTTTCGTGGGGACGTTCTACGCCCCCGTCGGGGCTCGGCAGCAGGGAGCGGTGCTCGCGATCGGCGGCGAGGAGGGCGGGAGCGGATCGTCGTGGCTGGGAGAACGGCTCGCCGCGCACGGCATTCCGACGCTCGTGGTCGGGTACTTCCGCGCTCCCGGTCTGCCCGACAGGTTGAAGGACATCCCACTCGAGTACTTCCGCACGGCGCTCGCCTGGCTCGACCGGCGGCCGGAGGTCGACGTGCAGCGGGTCTCGCTGCTCGGCGTCTCGTACGGCAGCGAGGCGGCGCTTCTGCTGGCAGCGCACTATCCGACGCTTGTCCACGGCGTCGCAGCGCTCGTTCCGAGCTCGGTGGTCACCTGCGGAACGATCGGTGCAGGTCGAGGCGGCTTCCGGTCGCACGCGTGCATCGGTTCGCCGTGGACGCTCGGCGGCAAGCCGCTCCCATACGCGGCTGTTCCGAACAAGTCGCAGCCGGCCGAAGACCCGCAGGCCGTCATCCCCGTCGAGCGGATCCCGGCTCCGGTCTTTCTCGCGTGCGGCGGCCGCGATCAGATCTGGAACTCCTGCCGCTCGGCCCACGCGATCGTCGCCCGGCGCAACGCGCACGGCGGCGAGCTCACGCAGCTCTATGTGTATCCAGCCGGAGGCCATTTCGTCGGCACACCGTCCCTGGTGTTTCAGCCCGGATCGCTGGCGAGCGACTTCTTCGTCCCCGCGGACGAACGCGGCCGCGAGGATCTCTGGCCCCGCCTGCTCGCGTTCCTCCATGCCGCCTGATCGCTCAGGTCGTCGCAGGCCACGACAATCGAACGCCGCGTTTTGTAGGGTCAGGGGGCGCGGCGCTACTACATTGCGCAGTCGTAAAACTGTTAGGGGAGGGAAGCAGGTCATGAGTGGACCGATTCGCGCGCTCGTCGCCGGAGGATTCATTGCGGCGGCGCTTGTTCTGACCATCAACGCAACGGCAGGTGGAGCGACGACGTGCAACGGCGTTCTTGCAGCCGGCTCGTATCAGACAGTCGTTGTTCCCGCCGGAGGGGTTTGTCTCAGCGACGGCCCCATCAAGATCAACGGCGGACTGTGGATCAATCAGGGCGGTACGTTCGTGCTCGGGAACGAAGAGACGCCGGGGAACAACGGCAGCATCAACGGCGGCGTGCACGCGACGAACGCCATGAATGTGCAGATCCATTTCGCGACGATCAACGGCGGCGTCCAGGAGCACGGGGGCGCGGGGCCGTTCGGCGGCCCGTTCGAGGTTGCGTTCAACACGATCGAGGACAGCCGCATCAACGGGGGCGTCACGATCGACGGTTACAACGGCTTCTGGATGGGCTTCTTCCGCAATACGGTGAACGGCGGCGTGAACTACAACAACAACACGCTCGTCGATCCCGACGGAAACGAGATCCAGACGAACGTGATTCACGGAAGCCTGAACTGCGCCGGGAACGATCCCGCGCCACAGTCGGGCGACTCCGGCGGCAATCCGAACCAGGTGACCGGTCCCGAGACCGGTCAGTGCGTCGGGCTCTAGCGCGATCGACCACGCGGGGAGGGCGCTCAACGCCCTCCCCGCGGTCGAGCGCCGGATCCTGGTCGTGAAGACAAGACGCGGGCTGTGTGGTTGTCGGTGCGTGGATGTTCTAGCCTCGGCTGGTGTCGGTCTGCGCGAGCTGCGGTCACGAGAACCCCGACGAGGCGCGGTTCTGCATGTCGTGTGCTGCCCCGCTCGTTGTTGCCTCGCCCGTGCGTGAGGTGCGCAAAGTCGTCACGGCGCTGTTCTGCGACGTGGTCGGCTCGACGGCGCTCGGCGAGCAGACTGACCCGGAGGCGCTGCGGGCGTTGTTGGGCCGCTATTTCGAGCGGATGAGCGGGATCGTCGAGTCGCACGGCGGGACGGTGGAGAAGTTCATCGGTGACGCGGTGTTGGCGGTGTTCGGGGTGCCGCACGTGCATGAGGATGATGCGTTGCGGGCGTGCAGGGCTGCGGTGGAGATGCGCGATGCGTTGCCGGGGCTCGGTATTCGGGGACGGATCGGGGTGAACACCGGTGAGGTGGTGACGGGGACGGCGGAGCGGTTGGTGACCGGGGACGCGGTGAACGTCGCGGCGCGGTTCGAGCAGGCGGCGGGACCGGGGGAGGTGCTGGTCGGCGCGTCGACGTACGAGCTCGTGCAGGGCGCGGTGGACGCGGAGCCGGTTGAGCCGCTCGTGCTGAAGGGGAAGTCGGGGCCGGTGGCGGCGTTTCGGCTGCTCGCGGCCCATGCCGCATCGGAGCGCCGGCATGACTCGCTGTTCGTGGGGCGGGAGCGCGAGCTCGGACTGCTGTCGGAGGCGTGGGAGCGGGCGGCGGCGGGGCAGCGCTGTGAGCTGGTGACGGTCGTGGGGGAGCCGGGGATCGGCAAGTCGCGGCTCGTAGCCGAGGCGTTGGCGTCGATCGGGGCGCGGGTGGTGCGGGGCCGCTGTTTGCCCTACGGGGCGGGGATCACCTACTGGCCGGTGGTCGAGGTGATCAAGCAGCTCGACCTGTTGCCGACCGATCCTGCTGCCGCGGCGGCGCTCCGCTCGCTGCTCGGCGAAGGCGATGGCGGGACGTCGGCGGAGGAGGTCGGCTGGGCGTTCCGCAAGCTGCTCGAGGAGCAGGCCCCGCTGGTGGTCGTGTTCGACGACATCCAGTGGGCCGAGCAGAGCTTCCTCGACCTGATCGAGCACGTGGCACTGCTCTCGAGCGGTGCGCCGCTCCTGCTGCTCTGCATGGCCCGGCCGGAGCTGCTCGACAGCCGCCCCACCTGGCCGGTCACGACCCGGCTCGAGCCGCTCGGCGACGCGGATGCGGAGAGCCTGATCGGACCCGACGTCCCGGAGGAGCTGCGTTCGAGGATCGCGGCCGCTGCCGCGGGCAACCCGCTCTTCATCAGCGAGATGCTCGCCATGACCCAGCGGGCCGGCGATCACGTCGAGGTGCCTGCTTCCTTGAAGGCGCTGTTGGCGGCGCGGCTCGACCAGCTCGACCCGGCCGAGCGACGGGTGCTCGAGTGCGGCTCGGTCGAAGGAGAGGTCTTCCACCGCAGCGCCGTACAAGCGTTGACACCCGAGGAGAAGCAGGTGACGCCACGCCTGGCCGCGCTCGTGCGGCGCGAGCTGATCCGCTCCGACCGGCCACAGTTCGCCGATGAGGACGGCTTCCGCTTCCGCCACCTCCTGATCCGCGACACCGCCTACGACGCCCTCACCAAAGCAACCAGGGCGGAGCTCCACGAGCGCTTCGCCCACTGGCTCGAAGAGCGCGGGGAGGATCTGGTCGAGCTGGACGAGATCCTCGGCTACCACCTCGAACAGGCCGCCCTCTACCGGCGCGAGCTCCGACAGCCGGACGACGCCCTCGCCGAGCGGGCCGGAGTCCGGCTTGCGGCCGCCGGCCGACGGGCGCTCTGGCGCGGCGACGAGCGAGCCGCAGCCGGGCTGATCGAGCGAGCGCTGGTGCTGACTCGACCGGCGCGCCTGGACGTCGTGCTCGAGCTCGACCTCGGCCAGGCTCTCTCCGGAAGCAGCCCACAGGCCGCGGCGGCACTCGCCGACGCCGCCGCCGAGCGGGCAAGATCAGCGGGCGACGAGACGGCCGAGGCGCTCGCCCGTCTCGGCGCCGCCTACTTCCGCGTGTTCTTCGAGGACGATCCAGCGATCGACGAGGTAGAAACCCTGGTCCGAGCGGCGCTGCCCCTGCTCGAAAAAGCCGAGGACCATGCCGGACTTGCGTACGCCTGGGATGCCCTCACCATGGGCGTCTTCAACTGGCGCTGTCACTTTGAGGACTACGCGCACGCGGCGGAACAGGCACGCCACCACGCGCAGTTGGCCGGCCAGCGCAGATCCAAGCTCTTCCGCCTCGATCACGCGCTCGTCTACGGCCCGCGTCCGGCAGACGAGGCCCTCCGCACGATCGACGAGCTGCTGCCCGCGAACCCGCATCCCTCGGTGCTGCTGGTCCGAGCCTGGTTGCTGACCATGCTTGCGAACTGTCGACGAGGCAGCACAGCTCGCGAGCGACGCCGGCCGGCGGTGGCGCGAACTCAGCGGCGACGACGAGGTCGACTGGATGCTCGGCTTCATCGCGCAGACAAGGGGCGACCACGAGACCGCCGCTGTCTGCCTCCGCCGCTTCTGCGACTTCGCCGAGACGGGAAAGGTCGGGTTTCTCCAGACCTTTGCGCCTCTCCTCGGCCGCTCGCTCTGCGCGCTCGGCCGCTACGACGAAGCCGAGCCTCTCGGAGCGCTCGGTCGCACCCTCGACAAGACAGGCGAAGACGTCTTCACGCAAGCACTCTGGCGACAGGTGCAGGCGCTCGTCCACACGCACCGCGGCCGCCACGCGGAGGCGGAGGCCCTCGCCCGCGAGGCGGTCGCCGTCCTAGAACCGACGGACGCGTTGAACATGCAAGGCGACGCGCTCTACGATCTCGGAGAGGTGCTTGCCACGGCCGGGCATCATGGGGCCGCAGCGTCTGCCTTTCAGGAAGCACTCGCCCGCTACGAGCGCAAGCAGATCATCCCGCTCGCCCGCCGCACCCGCGAACGCCTCGCCGCGCTCCAGGCTTCGACGGCCTGAGACACAAGCCGACGCCGCTCCCCGTCTGGGAGTGCCAGGCGTCTGTCCGACCTCGCGGGGGGTGGGGGCCGCGCAATACTGCTCGGGTGGCTGATGAGGAGCCTGTCGAGGAGGTCGATGACGACACCGGCTGCACCCGCTGCGATGCGCCGCTGATCTTTCTCGGCCGCAAGGACTTCCATGAGGGCGGCTTCTTCATGATGCCCGCGGTGGTCGCAACGTTCTTGCCTGACAGGCGTTTGCAACTCGTTTGCAGAACGCGGTCCAAGCGGCGTGCTTGAGCCGAGAACCTAGAAGAAGGCGTTCTCGCCGGTCAGCGCCCGCCCGATCAGCAGCTTCTGGATCTGGCTCGTGCCTTCGTAGAGCGTCGTCACCCGAGCATCGCGCAGGTACTTTCCGACCGGGTACTCGTCGATGTACCCGTAGCCGCCGTGCGCCTGCACAGCGGCGTTCGCCGCGCGCACCGCCACCTCACTCGCGTAGTACTTCGCCATCGACGCCTCGACCGTGTGACGCTCGCCGCGATCTGCGGTCGCGGCCGCGCGCCACACGAGGAGCCGTGCCGCCTCGGTCTCCACCGCGATGTCGGTGAGCAGCTCCTGCACGAGCTGGAAGCTCGCGACCGGTCGTCCAAACTGTTTCCGCTCCTTGGTGTAGGCGACCGACGCGTCCAGGCAGCCCTGGGCGATGCCGACACAACCGGCGCCGAGCGAGATGCGGCCGTGGTCGAGTGCCGACATCGCGATCTTGAAACCCTCGCCGGCCTCCCCGATCCTGTTCTCGTCGGGCACACGCACACCGTCGAGAAACAGCTCGGCGGTGTCCTGCGCGCGCAGGCCGAGCTTGCCCTTGATCGGTCGTGCCTCGAAGCCGGCTGCGTCGGTCGGGACGACGAAGCAGCTGATCCCGCGGGGGCCGGCCTCGCCGGTGCGCGCGAAGACGAGAGCGTTCGCCGCCCACGAGCCGAGCGTGATGAAGGTCTTCTGGCCGGTCAAGGCCCAGCCGGCGCCGTCGCGCTCGGCGCGGGTCTCGAGGCCGCCGGGATCTGAGCCGGCGCCGGGCTCGGTGAGCGCGTAGCAGCCGAGCTCCGTGCCTGCGGCGAGGCCGGGGAGGAGGCGCGTCCGTTGTTCGTCGCTGCCCCACCTGGCGACCGTCTTCCCGTACAGGCCGTTCGACACCGAGACGATGCCGCGCACGTTCGAGTCGGCGCGTCCGATCTCCTCGACCACGAGCGCGTAGGTGACCATGTCGAGCCCCATCCCGCCGTGCTGCTCGGGCAGCGCCGCAGCCAGGAAGCCGAGCTCGGCGAGCTTGGCGACGATGCCGCGGTCGATCGTCTCCGTGCGGTCCCACTCGGCCGCGTACGGTGCGATCTCGGCGTCGCAGAACGCGCGCGTCGTCTGCCGGATCAGCTCCTGCTCGTCGGAGAGCGTCAGGTCCACGCGGCGATCCTAGATGGGTTGGTCCAAAGAAAGACCGCCTGGTGCGGTGAGCGCTTTCGTCCACCTCACCGACCGGCCGATTCTGGGCTTGCACCCTTCACAACTGCTCGGTGGAGCTTCGACCTACTTGCGCGCCGCACCCGGCGGGAGCGCCAATGTAGGCCGAGTGCGCGTCGACGAGCAAGAGGCGCGAGCACGAAATGTGCGCTCTTTCCCGCGAAATCCGCTCTGAACGTAGGCTGTCTCCTGCATGAGCACAGGTCGGGATGCGACCGTCAGGCGACTCGGGCCGGGCGACGAGGAGGTGGTGCGGAAGCTCGCCGACGGGGAGGCGCAGACGGCGCTCCTCGGGGACGATGCGACGATCTTTCTCGCCGCGTTCCGGGACGACGAACCGGTCGGCTTCGTCTTCGGGTACGAGTTGCCGCGACGGCACGGTGCTCCGTCGATCCTGTTCGTCTACGAGCTCGACGTCGCCGAGGGCCACCGTCGCCAGGGCATCGCCGCTCGGTTGATGAACGAGCTCGCGGCGATCGCACGGGAGCGTGGCATCCAGGACGGGTTCGTCCTCACCGAGCCCGGCAACGATCCGGCGAACGCTCTCTACCGCTCGCTCGGCGGCGAGCGGGTCGAGACGGTGATGTGGGACTTCCGCTACACGGGCGCCTGACCGTCGTCAGGCCGGCGACCGACGACGACGCCGACCTGCTCGTCAGCTGGCATGCCGATCCGGAGGTCTCCCGCTACTGGGACGACGAGACGTTCACACGCGACGAGGTGCTTGCCCGGCTGCACCGCGAGCCGGTGGACGCGTGGATCGTCGAGGCGGACGGTGAACCGGTTGGCTATCTGCAGTCGTGGTGGGAGGACGACGAGCCGCGGCGCGGCGGGCTCGACGGCTTCCTCACGCCGGGAGCGCGCGGGCGCGGCCTGATGCCGGACGCCGCGCGTGCGCTCGCCCAGTCGCTGCTCGATGCGGGTTGGCGATACGTCACGGTCGATCCCTACGTGTGGAACGACGCGGCGATTCGTGCCTGGGCGAAGGCCGGCTTCGTCGAGGTCTCTCGCCATGCGGTCGACCACGAGCATCGAGACGAGTGGGTGTTGATGCGCTTCGAAGTCCTCTGACATCATCGACGGTTGAGATGCACGCCGATGCAACCGTGTATGTGCGCTACCTGGTCGACGATGTCGACGCGGCAGCCGATTTCTACGTCTCGCAGCTCGGCTTTGAGGTCGTTTGGAGCGCGGGAGCCGCGTTTGCAGAGATCGCGCGCGGGAACCTGCACCTGCTGCTGAGCGGGCCGAGCAGCTCGGCAGCACGGCCGATGCCCGACGGACGGCAGCCCGAGCCGGGCGGTTGGAACCGGATTCACCTGATCGTCGAGGACATCGCGAGCGAAGTAGAACGGCTTCGAGCGGCGGGCATCACCTTCCGCAGTGACATCGTGCGCGGGCCTGGAGGCTCCCAGATCGTCTTCGACGATCCCTCTGGCAATCCGATCGAACTGTTCCAGAGCAGCTAGCATTCCGGCATGAACGCGAACCGGACGACGACGCGCTGCCACGCGCGGGCATACACCGTCGCCGGCTTGCGCGTGGCCTTCTGATGGCCTGAGGATCGTCCTCGGACAGGCGACTCGTCCACCTTTCGTTCCGTCGTCTTCGTCAGGGGTGATTACTCTTGTCCGGTTCCATGAAGGTCGTCCTGCCCGACAACTCACAGCTCGAACTGCCCGAAGGCGCGACTGGGCTCGATGCCGCACGCGCGATCGGTGCCAAGCTCGCCGAGCAGGCGGTGCTCGTGCGCGCGAACGGCGCGGCGCAGGACCTGCGGCTGCCGCTCGCCGACGGCCAGCAGATCCAGCTCCTCACCACCCGCGACACGGCCGACCCCGACGCGCTCTACGTGCTGCGGCACTCGGCGGCCCATCTCCTGGCCGAGGCGGTGCGCCGGCTCTATCCCGGCGTGAAGATCGCGATCGGCCCGCCGATCGAGAACGGCTTCTACTACGACTTCGAGTTCCCGGAGCCGATCACCGAGGCCGACCTCGCGAAGATCGAGGACGAGGTGAGGCGCGAGCTGAAGGAGGGGCGCGAGTGGGCGCGCGAGACCATCTCGCGTGGCGACGCGATCGCCCGCTTCGAGGCAGAAGGAGAGCCGTACAAGGTCGAGCTCGTCGACACCGCCGAAGGAGACATCACCCTCTACACGCAGGGAGATTTCACCGACCTCTGTAAAGGCCCGCACCTCCAGACCTCGAAGCCGATCAAGGCGTTCAAGCTGACCGGGCTCGCAGGCGCGTACTGGCGCGGCGACGAGCACAACACCCAGCTGACCCGCATCTACGGCACCGCGTTCTACTCGCAGGCCGACCTCGACGCGTATCTCGAGCGGCTCGAGCAGGCTCGCGCGCGCGACCACCGCAAGCTCGGCGTCCAGCTCGATCTGTTCCATCTCGAGGAGATCTCGCCCGGCTCGCCGTTCTGGCACCCGAAGGGCATGGTGATCTGGAACGAGCTGGAGGACCTGCGGCGGCGTGAGGATGCGGCCCGCGGCTACGTGGAGGTCAAGACTCCGCTGATCTACGACAAGGTGCTCTGGGAGCGGTCGGGCCACTGGGAGAAGTTCCGCGAGAACATGTTCCTGATCCCGGAAGAGAACGACCACGTCCTCGCGATCAAGCCGATGAACTGCCCCGGGCACATGGTCCTCTTCGCCGACCAGCTGCGCAGCTACCGCGAGCTCCCGCTGCGCTACGCCGAGGCGGCGCCGCTGCATCGAAACGAGCGCGCAGGCACCCTGCACGGGCTCACCCGGGTCCGGCACGTCACGCAGGACGACGCGCACATCTTCTGCACCCGCGAACAGATCGAGGACGAGATCTTCGGGTGCCTCGACTACGCGAAGTTCATCTACGACCTATTCGGGCTCGAGTCGAGCTTCGAGTTGTCGACTCGCCCGGAGAACCGGCTCGGCACCGACGAGGAGTGGGACTTCACCGAGGGGGCGCTGCGCGCGGCGCTCGAGCGGCGGGGTCTCGAGTACACGATCAACGAAGGCGACGGCGCGTTCTACGGGCCGAAGATCGATCTGCACATGCACGATTCGCTCGGCCGGGCGTGGCAGATGGGCACCGTCCAGCTCGACAGCCAGCAGCCGGGGCGGCTCAACTGCCGCTACGTCGGCGCCGACAACACCGAGCACGTCCCGTACGTCATTCACCGCGCCCTGATGGGCTCGTTCGAGCGGTTCATCGGGATCCTCGTCGAGCACTACGCCGGCGCGTTCCCGTTCTGGCTCGCACCGGTGCAGATCCGGGTGCTGCCGGTCGGCGAGGGCCACCGGGAGGCGGCTCTGGCGCTGGCGGCCCGGCTCGAGCCCTACCGGGTGGACGTGGACGACTCCGACGACACCGTCGGCAAGCGGATCCGGAACGCCGAGCTCGAGAAGCTCCCGTTCGTCGTCGTCTACGGGGACAAGGAGTCCGACGAGGCCCTGGCGATCCGCGAGCACGGCGGGGGCCAGAGCACCCTCTCGCTCCATGAATTCCGGGAAAAACTTGCTACCCTGAGTCCCTGGCAAGCAGGGGCGAAACCGTCTCTCACCTCCTAGCTCACGCTACGGAGGTTCAACCGATGGCTCAACCGAGCCGGTTGTTCGAGAACCCTCGCCGCTGCATGCCAGCGGTTTTTGTCGTTCAAAGGGAGGTCAACACGAGCTTGGTAGAGATCATTTGAGGCCGCGCAGGCGTTCCGGATTCGAACCGCCGCGCCGTCCCGAGCCCCAGACGCGCATCAACGATGCGATACGCGTCCCGAAGGTCCGGCTGATCGGCGAGAACGGAGAGCAACTCGGAATCAAGACGACCGACGACGCCCGTGAGTACGCATACGGGAAGAACCTCGATCTGGTCGAAGTCGCGGCCCAGGCGGACCCGCCGGTTGCCCGGGTCATGGACTACGGGAAATACCGGTACGAGCTCGAGCAGAAAGCGAAGCTCGCCCGCAAGCACCAGACGCAGATCAACGTCAAGGAGATCAAGCTCAGGCCCAAGATCGGGATTCACGACTACGAGACCAAGAAAGGCCACGTCGCGCGCTTCCTCAACCAGCGCGCGAAGGTCAAGGTCACGATCATGTTCAGGGGCCGCGAGCGCGAGCATCCGGACAGGGGGCGTGACCTCCTGATGCGTCTGGCAGACGACGTCAAGGAGATCGGTCTCATCGAGACGCAACCGCTCCTCGAAGGGCGGAACATGACCATGGTGCTCGGCCCAACGAAAAACGCAGGAGCAAAAAGAGATGCCCAAGCAGAAGACACACTCGGGAGCGAAGAAGAAATTCAAGGTGACGGGCACGGGGAAGCTGATGCGCCGGTCGGCGAACCAGAGCCACATGCTGGAGCACAAGTCACCGAAGCAGAAGCGGGCGTTCAGTAAGGACCACCCCGTCGACAAGGACAACGAGAAGACCGTCAACCGCATGCTCGGAAGGCGGTAACTCATGCCTCGCGTCAAGCGCTCCGTCCACGCCCGCAAGAAGCGGCGCAAGGTCCTCGGCGAAGCCAAGGGCTACTGGGGGCTCAAGAAGTCGAACTACAAGTACGCGAAGGAGCAGGTCGAGCGCTCCCTCGCGTACGCGTATCGCGACCGCAAGGTGCGGAAGCGTGAGTTCCGCAAGCTCTGGATCATGCGCATCAACGCCGGAGCGCGCGCCCACGGGCTCTCGTACAACCAGTTCATGCACGGCCTGAAGGCGGCGAACGTCGAGCTCGACCGGAAAGTGCTGGCCGATCTCGCAGTCGCCGATCCGGCGAAGTTCGGCGAGATCGTCGAGCAGGCCAAGTCGGCGCTCGCCGGCGCTGCGAAATAACGCGGCAAGCCGAGATCTTCAACCGCCAGGCCGTCTACTGCGACGGCCGTTCACCGCTGTACGCGGAGCTGTGTCGCCGACTCGCGGAAGACCCGCGGGTCGGCGATCTCGCTCCCGACCTCGCGTGGGATCTGCCGCTCCGGTTGCTCGCAGGCCTGCACTATCTGGTGCTCGGCGATCTTGCCTCCTGGGACGACGTCGGCGGCGCGCTCGATCGCCACGCCGCGTTCCTCTCGCGGTGGGCAGCCGAGCAGGACGTGCAGACGAACGAGGTGCAGCGCGCGTGGTGCTTGCTCCCGGCGTTCCTCTCGGTCGCCGATGGGCGGCCGTTCGACCTGCTGGAGCTCGGCCCGTCGGCCGGGCTCAACCTGCTCTGGGACCGCTACCGCTTCCGGTATTCGAGTGGTGCCTGGGGCAGCGGCCCCTTTGAGCTCTCCGGCGACGATCGGCTGCCGCCGCCCTCCGATCTGCTCGAGCGGGAGGTATCGGTCGTGCGCCGCCGCGGCATCGACCTGAATCCGGTCGACGTGACGACCGAGGAAGGCTCGCGGCTGCTGCAGGCGTTCGTCTGGCCGGACCAGCCGGGTCGGCTCGACCGGCTGCGGCGCGCGATCGACCTGGTGCGTCACGACCCGCCGGAGCTGCAGCGCGGCGACTACGTCGAACTGCTGCCCGACCTGCTCCGGGATCGTCGCGCGGGGGCGCAGCTCGTGATCTTCCAGTCCGCTTCGACCCAGTACCTCGATGCAGCCGGGCTCGAACGGCTCCACGGGGCGATGCAGGTCGCCGGGCGCGACGAGCCGCTCGTCTTCATCTCCACCGGACGGGGGCCGGACGACAGCGGCTACGGACTGGAGCTCCAGCGGCATCCCGGCGGTCGTCCGACCCGCGTTGCCGTGATCGATTTCCACGGCGAGTGGCTGGAGTGGGGGCGATGATCACGTCCAAGGACAACGAGCGGCTGAAGCTCGTGCGCAAACTGCACGACAAGCGCTGGCGCGAGAAGCTCGGGCTGTTCTTCGTCGAGGGCGAGGATGCGGTCGCCGCAGCTTCGGCTCCTCCCGTCGACCTGCTCTGGTCAGGCGAGGACGTCGAGCCGAAGCTGCTCGCGGACGTTGCGAGCACGCCGTACCCGCCGCGCGTGGTTGCGGTCTACCGGCGGGCGGATCTACCGGCCTGGGAGGACTGCGAGGCGACGCTCGCGCTCTGGCACGTCTCGGACCCCGGCAACGTCGGCACGCTGCTGCGCACGGCCGAGGCGTTCGGTGCGGCCGTTGCCCTCTCCGAGGGCTGTGCCGACCCGACCTCGCCGAAGGCGCTGCGCGCGAGCGCGGGCTCGATCTGGCGGGTGCCGCTCGGAACGTGGGACGACCTCGGCGGCAAGCGTGTCGCGCTGGTCGCTCACGGTGGCGACCCGCTTCCGTCGGTGGATCTCGCCGGCCGCGTGGCGTTCCTGCTCGGCGCCGAGCGTGTCGGCCTGCCGGACGAGGTGGAGCGCGACGTCGACGCGACGATCCCGATCGTCGGCGCCGAGTCGCTGAACGTCGCCGTCTCCGGAGCGCTCGCGCTCTACGAGCGGGCGCGGCAGGCCGAAGCGGTGTCTGACACCTAAGGGTGTCAGACACCTTTCCGTTTGCGGCAGACGTAGATCGAGTCCTCGCCGCCGCGCCACGGTTTGCGGTCGAACCAGCCGAAGACCTGCTCGATGACGAAACCCTCGTCACGAAGCAAGGCTTTCCACTCGCGCACGTCGAGCCAGGCGAGCGACATCTCCGCCGCGCCGGCTTCGCCCCGCACCTGCAGGACCAGCGTCCGTGCCTGCTCGTGCCACTCGGCCCGCTCCCAGATCCCGGGCTCGCGCTCGAGCCACAGGCCGTGCGTCTCCTCGATGTCCTCCCGGCTCGGGGTGAAGACGTCGAAGACGAAATGCCCGCCCGGCGCGAGGTGGCGCTGCACCGCGCGCAGCACCGCCCGGCGGTCGGCGTCGGTCTCCATGTGCAGGAGCGAGCGGAACGGCGCGGTCACGAGCGGAAACTCGCCTTCGACCGGCGGGTCGCGCATGTCGCCTTGGCGCAGGTCGAGCTCGACGCCCGCAAGCGCCGCGGTCTCGCGCGCGACCTCGAGCATTCCGGCGGACAGGTCGATGCCGACGACCTCGAAGCCCGCGGCGGCGACCGGCACCGCGATCCGTCCGGTGCCCACCCCGAACTCGAGCACCGGCCCGCCGAAGCGCTTCGCCTCCGCGACGTAGAAGGGGACGTCCTCGACGACGGTCACCGACCAGGGGTCGTAAATGCGGGCGATCTTGTCGTAGGCGGACACCTGGGTATGCTTTCTACCGATGCAGACGAACTCGCTGACGCTCTTTAGCCGGCCCCGGTGCGCAACCGGGGGCGTCGTCTAGCGCTCCTTCGCCGCACCGGGGCCTCATTGTCAGCCCCGTCGAACCGAAGGAGGAACCTTGGATAGTCTCGCCGCGGTGAACTGGACCGCGTATGAAGGCCAGGCGCTGAGCGCCGTCTCGGAGGCTTTGTCGGAAGCGGAGCTCGACGACGCGCGCGTCAAGTACCTCGGCCGCAAGTCGGAGCTCGCCCAGGCGCTTCGCGCCGTGCGCGACCGCGAGAGCGGGATGCTCCTGAACGGCATCAGGGCGCGGCTCGAGGAGGCGGTGGCGACGCGGGAGCAGGGTCTGCTGCGGCTCGTCTACGAGTCTGCCGCCGACTCCGGTCTCGACGTCACGATTCCCGGCCACCCGGTTCGCCGCGGGCGGCTGCACCTGCTGACGCAGATCAGGCGCGAGATCGAGGACATCTTCCTCGGCATGGGCTACGAGGTGTGGGACGGGGCGGAGGTCGCGACCGTCTGGGAGAACTTCGACGCGCTGACGAGTGATCCCGGCCACCCGTCGCGCTCCCAGTTCGACACCTTCTACCTCGACGACGCAACCGTTCTGCGCACGCACACGTCGCCCGACCAGATCCGGGCGATGCAGCAGCGGACGCCGCCGATCTACATGGTCTCGCCCGGCCGCTGCTACCGGCGTGACACGCCGGACGCCACGCATTCGCCGATCTTCCTGCAGGTCGAATGTCTCGCTGTCGACCGCGGGATCACGTTGGCCGACCTGCAGGGAACCGTGCTGCAGTTCTTCCGCGCGCTGTTCGGACAGGAGCGCGAGGTGCGCATGCGCACGAGCTTCTTCCCGTTCACCGAACCGTCGGTGGAGTTCGACGTCACGTGCTTCATCTGCGGGGGCCGGGGCTGCGGAACGTGCAAGCACTCGGGCTGGATCGAGATGGGCGGAGCGGGCTGGGTCGACCCCGACGTGTTCCGCAACGTCGACCTCGACCCCGACGAGTGGCAGGGGTTCGCATTCGGGTTCGGGATCGAGCGGATCGCCATGCTCCGGCACGGCCTGCCCGACCTGCGCGCCTTCTGGGAGAACGACCTGCGCGTGCTGGGACAGTTCTGATGAAGGTCCCCGTTTCCTGGCTGCGCGAGTACGTCGACTTCGACCTGCCCGTCGAGGAGCTCGCGCGGCAGCTCGTCTTCACGAGCTGCGAGGTCGACCGGATCGTGCGGCGGGGGGTCCCGGGCGGCGACAACCTCGAGTATTTCGTCGTCGGCAAGGTGCTCGAGGCGGACAAGCATCCGAACGCCGACAAGCTGCAGCTGACGAAGGTCGACGTGGGCGAGGGCGAGCCGCGCTCGATCGTCTGCGGCGCCTGGAACTTCGGCGCGGGCGCGACGGTGGCGGTCGTCGTCCCGGGCGGCGTCATGCCCGGAGGCGAGTTCACGATCGAGAAGCGGAAGCTGCGCGGCGAGGTCTCCGACGGGATGATCCTCTCCGAGCGCGAGCTCGAGCTGGGCCAGGACCACGGCGGGATCATGGTGCTGCCCGACGAGCTCGCAGCCGGGACGCCGCTCGCCGAGGTGCTGCCGCTCGGCGAGGACGTGCTCGAGATCGAGACGTTGTACAACCGGCCCGATCTCACGTCCGTCTACGGAATCGCCCGTGAGGTGGCGGCGCTGACGGGAGGCGAGCTCGCGCCGATGCCGGGCACCACGGGCGGCGGGCCGGTGTGCGAGGGAGACGAGCGCGTCGACATCGTGATCGACGACCTCGAGGCTTGCCCGCGGTTCATCGCGCGGTATCTGCGCGACGTGACGATCGGGGAGTCACCGGTGTGGCTGAAGGCGCGCCTGATCGGGGCCGGCATGCGCTCGATCTCGAATGCGGTCGACATCACGAACTACGTCATGCTCGCGCTCGGCAGCCCGCTGCATGCGTACGACGCGGAGACGCTCGCCGGCGGACGGATCGTGGTGCGCCGGGCGTGGGCCGGGGAGGAGATCGTCACGCTCGACGGCACGCGCCGCGAGCTCGATCCCGCCGACCTCGTGATCGCCGACGCGGAGCGCGCGATCGGGCTGGCCGGAATCATGGGCGGTGAGAACACCGAGGTCTCCGATTCGACGACCTCGGTGGTGCTCGAGGCGGCGAACTTCGAGCCGCTGACCGTGCTGCGCAGCGGCGAGCGCCACCACATGCGCTCCGAGGGCCAGACGCGTTGGGAGAAGGGAGTCGATTTCGAGCTTGCCGCGGTGGCGGCGAGCTACGCGACCGAGTTGTTCGCCGAGCTCGCGGGCGCCCGCTGGACGGGCGAGAACGAGGTCCGGGCGGATCCTCCCTCGCCGCCGCGGATGGCGTATCGCCCGGCGTATGCGAGTGAGGTGCTCGGTCTGGAGCTGCCGGAGGACGAGCAGCGCGAGCGGCTCGGCCGGCTCGGGTTCTCGGTCGAGGCCGACTGGACCGTCGTCAGCCCGTCGTGGCGCGCCCGTGACGTGAGGCGCGACATCGATGTGGTCGAGGAGGTCGCGCGCTTCCGGCTCGAGGAGGTGCCCGCGACGCTGCCCGTTCGGCAGGCGATGTTCGGGCGGTTGAACCATTTTCAGCGGCTCCGCCGCCAGGTCGAGGACGTGCTCGTCGGCGCCGGGCTGTACGAGGCGTACACCTATTCGCTCCAGGCCGAGGATCCCGACCCGGCTGCGCTCGAGCTGCCGGTGCCGCTCAGCTCGCAGCAGCGGCTGCTGCGCACGACTCTGACGGTCGGGCTGATCGGTGCCGCGCGTCACAACGTCGACATGGGAAACCACGACGTCGAGCTGTTCGAGGTCGCGCATGTCTACCTGCCGGTCGCGGGCTCGAGGGTGCCGCAGGAGCGCTGGCGGCTCGGCGGGATCCTCCAGGGCGGCTTCTTCCGGGCCAAGGGGATCGTCGAGGCGGTTTTCGACTCGCTGCACGTCGAGCCGACGTTCGAGCGTGCGCAGGTGCTCGCAGGCTCGCCGATCGGAGCGCGGGTCCAGTCCGGCTGGGTCGCGCAGCACGGTCCGGTCGGTCTCGGGCTCGACGGCGAGTGGAGCGCGTTCGAGCTCGACCTGGAGGACCTGTTCGCACTCGTGCCGGAGCGGATCCTCTACCGCGATGTGATCACGTTCCCGCCGCTGCGGCAGGATCTCGCCTTCGTCGTCGATCAGAACGTGCCCGCGGGCGAACTGCTCGCGGCCGCCCGCGAGGCGGCCGGGGAGGAGCTGCGGGAGGTGCGGTTTCTCAGTGACTATCGCGGCGACCAGATTCCGGCGGGGAAGAAGTCGGTCGCGTTCGCCGTCGCGTTCCAGTCGCCCGAGCGCACGCTGTCGGACGAGGATGCGACGAGGCTCCGCGGCGCGGTCGTGGCTGCACTCGGGGCGCGCTTCGGCGCCGAACTGCGCGCCTGAAAACGCGGCTGTCCTCCGGACCGCTTCAACCGGGGTCAGACCCCGGCCGTGTCCGAAGCGGACACGTCAGTGGTGACAAGAGTGCGAACTTGTCTCCGGGCGGCGGTTGGAACTCCATTGTCGCCGCTACCGTCGAAGGCATGCCACGCGACCTCCGTCTCGAAGCTCCCGACGTCCTGTACCACGTCGGTTCGCGTGGCGTGGAGAAGCGCCAGATCTTCGATTGCGCTCATCGTGACCGGGAGTACTTCCTGGAGTTGCTGGCCAAGGTCGTCCGGAAGTTCGTCTGGCAAGTCCACGCTTACTGCTTGATGGGGAACCATTTCCACCTGGTGCTCGACACTCCGAACGCCAACCTTTCCGCAGGAATGCAGTACCTGAAGGGGCAGTACGCGCAGTGGTTCAACGCCGTTGCCGGGCGCGAGGGAGCGCTCTTCGAGCGGCGCTTCTGGTCGCGGATCGCCCTCAGCGAGGCCTACGTGCTCGAGCTCTCACGCTACGTCGTCCTCAATCCCGTCCGGGCGGGTTTGGCAAGGCGCCCGGACGAATGGCCGTGGAGCAGCTACCAGGCAACCGTCGGCCTCGATGGGGTGCCCGAGTTCCTCAAGGTCAACGGTGTCCTCGATCTCTTCGGCGGGGGTCGCTCCGGGTGTGTGAGGTATGCGCAGTTCGTCGGCGAGGCGATCGGCCGGCCCTCCTCCGACGAGCCGTATCTCGTCCAGTAGTCCCTCCGGAACCCTTCAGACCTGTCCAGATAAGACACGTCCAGGGTCTGACCCCATGCGCTCAGCGCGAGCGGCGGACGGGCCTGATCAACCCCGCATGCTCGCCGCCTGCGGCTTGGATCTCCGCGTGCCGGTCGAGTTGCGCGTTCAGTTCCGCGCCGAACAGGATCGCCCACGCCGAGTAGTTGAGCCAGAGCAGCAGGATGATCCCGCCGGCCAGCGTGCCGTACGTCTTCGTGTACGAGTTCGAGAACGACGTATAGAGCGCGAACAAACCGCTCAGTACGAGCCACAACACGCCACCCGTCACGGCCCCCGCCGAGAACCAGCGCCAGCGCCGTTCGCCGGTGCTGGGCGCGAGGTAGTAGATCAACGCGAAGAGAAGGAGCACGGCGCCGAACGCGATCGGCCAGCGGAGAATGTTCCAGGCCCATGCGAAACCGCCGTTGTGCGTCCGCCGCGAGATCGCGTCGCCGAGTGTGCCGCCGAGCACGATGAGGAGGAGCATTCCCCCCGTCACGAGGGCCGAGACGAGCACGAGGAAGATCGCGACCAACTTCATCTTCCAGAAGGGCCTGGTCTCCATCCGGTCGTAGCTGCGGTTGACAGCCTTGATGACCGATCCCATTGCTCCCGACGCCATCCAGACGGCGAGAGTGGAGCCGATGACGAGCGCAAAGATCGACCCGGACCCGCCCGAGTCTCGCTCGAACGAATCGATCAGCTGCGTGACCGCATGCGGTGCGACCGGATCGAGAAAGCTCTTCAGTGCGCCATAGGCGTTGATCAGATCCAGGAGCCCGACCACCGCAATCACCGCAGGGAAAAACGCGAGCAGCGAGCTGTACGCCACCTCCCGCGCAAGCCCCAGACAGTCGTCCGCGAGGAACTGCGAACCGGTTCGCTTCGCGACAGCGAACCACTCGCTCCGCGAAAGCCGTCCGTGCTTCAGTGCCGTTCGCGGCTGCGCCGCGCGAAGTAGCGCATCGTGGCGCCGATCCCCCCGGCGAGCACGAATCCGACCGCGCCCGCGCCGGCCGCGAGCGCCGGCAGCTTCGGCATCGGGTTGAACGAGCCGCGCAACTGCTCGACCGCGTCCGCGAGGCGTTCGCGTTCGGACTCGATCTCGCTCTGAACCTGCGCCTGTGTCCGGGGCGGCGGCGTGGTCATTGCCTGAGCGCCTCGCCGGTGAGCTTCGCCTCGCGGATCGCCTGCTCCGGCGTGAGCGGTGAGCCCTTCTGGATCCGGCTGCGCCCGATCAATGCGAGCGTCGCGACGAGCGCGGCGAGCAAGAGCGTCACGATCAGCAGCGCGAGCCACCACGGCAGGAACGTCGCCAGGCCCGCCGCGATCGTCGCGAACAGGAACCCGACCATGAAGAGCGCGAGCACGCCGGCGCCGACCGCGAGCCCCACCCCGATCCCGACCGACGTGAGCTTTTTCTTCAGCTCGAGGCTGGCGAGCTCGAGCTCCAACCGCGCGATCGCCGAGGCATGCTCTGCGACCTGCTTGGCCGCCCCGCCAACTCCCCCGTTCGTGTTGTCAACGGCGGGGATGGGCCTGCCCTCTCCAGTCGATCGTCTTCGCCAGCACGTAGCCCGCCACGAGCGCCCCGCCGATGACCGCCAGCGGGTTCGGCGAGCTGCTGCGTTTCGCCGCCTTGGGCCGCTCGAACTGCGGGACGGACGGGGCGACCGGCGTGGAAACAGCGCCGTCGCCTGGCTGGGTGTCACTCACCATGGGTCGAGCTTATCTGCCTCGTGCTTGCGAGCCTAAACGTGAACGGGAATGCTGGGCCGGTGCAGACGGAGGATCAGCTGACCAAGGCCGAGCGTCAGAGGCTCGTCGTGAGCCTCGTCGAGCGGCTGGGGATCGGGACGCAGCAGGAGCTGATCACTGCCCTGGCCGGCGTCGGGTGCGTCGTGACCCAGGCGACCGTTTCGCGCGATCTTCGCGAGCTGGGGCTCGAGAAGGCCCGCGATGCCTTCGGGACGCTGCGCTACGTCCTCCCGAACCGGGAGCGGCGCGCCGACCCGCGCGAGACGCTCAATGCGCTGCTCGGCCAATTCGGGCGCCGCGCAGTGGCGGCCCAGAACGTCGTCGTGCTCCAGTCGGAGATCGGCTCGGCCCCGGCGATCGCGCGGGCGCTCGACCGGTGTGCCCATCCGCTGCTGCTCGGCACGCTCGCAGGCGACGACACCTGTCTCGCGATCGCGGCCGACGCTCAGAGTGCCGTCGAGCTCGCGGCAGAGCTCAACGCTGCGATGCGCTGAGCAGCCGCTGCGCCCACGGATGGGCCTCTTCCAGCTGCCCGGCCAGGCGGAAGAGCATGGCCTCGCCGTCCGGCGGGCCGATCAGCTGCACGCCGACCGGCAGGCCGTCGACGACGTCGAACGGCACCATCGCGGCCGGCTGACCGGTCACGTTGACGATGGGCGTGAACGGCGTGAACTCGCCGCCGCGGCGGAACTGCTCCCAGGGATCGTCGGGCTCGAAGACCCAGCCGATCGGCACCGGCAGCTTGCCGAGGCCTGGCGTGAGCACGATGTCGACGTCGTCCCAGAACGAGACGATCCGCCGCGCGGCGAGCTCGAGCGCGGCGACGGCCCTGGCGAAGACGACGCTCGACGTCTCGTGTGCCGCCTCGGCGAGCGCGCGGTTGAGCGGCTCCAGCAGCGAGAGATCGCTCAGCGGGAACATCGCCGGCCCGACCTGCCAGACCTTCGCGAAGCCGCCGAGCAGCGCCTCGTCCGACCACTGCGGCCCTCCTTCGACCACCTCATGCCCGAGCGCGGCGAGCGCGTCCGCCGCGGAGCGCGCGACGGCAACGACGCGCGGGTCGATCTCGTGCGGGATCGGCGGCTCGGTCGTGAACGCGATGCGCAGGCGGCCGGGGTCGGCGCCGACCTCCTCGAGAAACGGCCGTGCCGGCGGCGTCGCCCAGTGCGCGTCGCCCGGCTCGTAGCCGGCGATCGCATCGAGAAACGCCGCGGCATCGCGGACGCTCACCGAGAGCGGGCCGTTCTGCGACAGCTCCAGCGAGCCGCTCACATACGGGGCGGGGGAGACGCGGCCGCGCGAAGGCTTGATGCCGAACAGCCCGCAGCACGACGCGGGAATGCGGATCGAGCCGCCGCCGTCCGAGCCGTGCGCGAGCGGCATCGTGCCGGCGGCGACCGCCGCGGCAGCCCCGCCCGACGAGCCGCCCGGTGTGTGCTCCGGGCTCCAGGGGTTGCGGCACGCGCCGTTCAGTGCCGACTCGGTGACGGCGGTGCTCCCGAACTCGGGCGTGTTCGACTTGCCGAGCACGACGAAGCCCGCGTCCTTGATGCGCCGCACGACCGCGGAGTCGTTCACCGGCACGTAGTCGGCGAATGCGCGCGATGAGAACGTCGTGCGAACACCCGCGGTCTCGTTCAGGTCCTTGATGAGGATCGGAACGCCGCTGAACGGGCCGTCGCGCGGCTCGGTTGCGAGCGCCTGCTCGAAGCAATCGGTGACGAGGAAGTTGAGCTCGGGGTTGGTCGCCTCGATCCGTGCGATCGACTCCTCGGCCAGCTCTCGCGCGGAGACCTCGCCGTCGCGAACGCGCGCCGCCAGGCCGAGGGCGTCGGTCAACTCAGAGCGTCTTGCCGCCGGAGAGCCAAACGGGGCCCTGAGTCGAGACGAGCTGGGTGTCGCTGAGCACGCCCAGCACGCTGATCGAGCCACGGATCCCCTTCTCGTCGCAGCGCTCGAAGCAGCGGCGCGCCATCTCGGGCGCGACCCCGTAGCCGGATCGGTGGCCGGCGCGGAACTTGAACGCGGCGCGCGTGCCGTCGCGGCGCGGGTTCATCTGAGTGCAGAGCACCGCGGCCGGCTCGATGTAGTCGCTCGACGTGAACTCGATCTCGGCGTGGAGATCGCTCCAGTCGGAGGGCAGACCGGCGAGCGCGGCGTCCCAGCCCTCCACGAGCGACGTGATCTCGCGCTCCTCGAGCCGAGGTGAAGCCTGCGAATTGGACAGCGACAGGGTGCCCGCGGGGATGCGCGAGAGAAGTCGTGTGATGCCTTGGGGTCCGAGAGCGCTCCCGTCGCGGGCGACCGAGAACTGCAAGATCGTCGGCGAGACGCGGTAGGGGCCGGCCGGGCCCAGCGTTGCAGCGGCCTGGTCGGCCGCGGCCCGGTCGTGCAATTCGAGCCGGAGCGAGGCGCGCGCCCACGAGTCGGGCAACTCGGATCCAATGACTTTCCACTGCCGCGCGACGCTCATCTTCAAAACGTACACTGCCGGAGCTTTGGCCAAGGTCGAAAGGAAACGCGCCTTGAATGAGGAGACGCTGCGGGACTTCCTGCGCGAGATGCTCCTCATCCGGCGCTTCGAGGAAAAGGTGGAGGAGCGGTTCCGCGCGGGCGAGCTGCCGGGCTTCCTGCACGTCGCGATCGGCCAGGAGGCGGTGGCCGTCGGTGTGTGCCAGGCGATGGAGGACGGCGACACGTTCGCCTCCACCCACCGCGCCCACGGGCACACGCTCGCACGCGGGACGCACCCGAACGCGGTCATGGCCGAGCTGTACGGCAAGATCGAGGGCTGCTCGCACGGCTACGGCGGTTCGATGCACCTCTACGACGTCGAGCGCGGCAACTACGGCGCGAACGCTGTGATCGGCGGCGGCCTGCCGGCCGTCACCGGCGCGGGGCTCGCGTACAAGCTGCGCGACGAGCCGCGGGTCGCGCTCGCGTTCTTCGGCGACGGCACGACCAACATCGGCACCTTCCACGAGTCGCTCAACCTCGCGCAGCTGTGGAAGACGAAGACGGTGTTCGTCTGCGAGAACAACCACTGGGCCGAGTCGACGCCTGGCTGGCAGCACTCGCCGGTGTGGGACGACATGTCGAAGCGTGCACTCGCATTCGACATGCGCTCGATCAAGGTCGACGGCCAGGATGTCGAAGCGGTCTTCGAAGCTGCCCACGAGGCGCTCGAGTTCGCACGCTCCGGCGAGGGGCCGGTCTTCGTCGACGTCGAGACCTACCGGATGCACGGTCACTACATCGGCGATCCGCAGGTCTACCGGTCGAAGGAAGACCGTGAGGACGCCGCCGAGCACGATCCGATCACGCTCCTGCGCAACCGGCTCGGCCTCGCGGACGAGGAGTTCGACAGCTTCGACGCGCAGGCGCACGAGATCGTCGACGCCGCGCTCGAGTTCGCACAGAACGGCACCGATCCGCAGCCCGAAGACGCCCTCAAGAACGTCTATGCCTGAGATCACGTATCGCGAAGCGGTGCGGGACGCGCTCGCCGGCGCGATGCGCAAGGACGACGACATCTTCATCATGGGCGAGGACATCGCCGAGATGGGCGGCTCGATGGGCGTCACGCAGGGGCTCCTCGACGAGTTCGGCCCGGAGCGCGTGCGCAACACGCCGATCTCCGAGATGGCGATCGTCGGTGCGGGCATCGGCGCGGCGATGGCCGGCATGCGTCCCGTCGTCGAGATCATGTACGAGGACTTCCTGACGCTCTCGCTCGAGCAGATCGTCAACCAGGCGGCCAAGCACCGCTACATGTCGGGCGGCCAGGTCAAGGTGCCGCTGACGATCCGCACGCAGGGCGGTGCCGGCTGGTCGCCCGGGCGCGCAGCACGCGCAGCAGCTCGAAGCGTGGCTGGTGCACGTGCCGGGGCTGAAGGTCGCCTACCCGTCGACTCCCGAGGACGTGCGCGGCCTGCTCTGGTCGTCGATCTACGACGACAACCCCGTGATCTTCTTCGAGCACCGGCTGCTCTATCCGGTGAAGGGCAACGTGCCGGACGAGCTCGAGCCGATCCCGCTCGGCAAGGCACGCACGATTCGCGAGGGCACAGACGTGACGGTGATCGCGATCGGGCCGCTCGTGCACCGTTCGGTCGAGGCGGCCGAACGTGCTGCGGAGGAGGGGATCTCCGTCGAGGTCATCGACCCGCGCACCCTGCAGCCGCTCGACGAATCGGCGTTGGTCGAGAGCGTGAAGAAGACGAACCGGGTGGTCGTCGCGCACGAGGCCGTCACGCGGATGGGCTTCGGCGCCGAGGTGACCGCCGTCCTGCAGTACCAGGCTTTCGACTACCTCGACGCGCCGATCGAGCGCGTCGGCGCCAAGTTCGCCCCGCTGGCCTTCGCGCCGGTGATGGAGCAGTTCGTCGTCCCGAATGCGGACGACGTCCTCGCAGCGATCCGCCGGACCGTCGGTAAGTAATGGCCAACGAGGTCAAGCTCCCGCGCCTGGGTCAAGGCATGGAAGCCGGGACGGTCAACAAGTGGCTGAAGTCGGAGGGCGAGACGGTCGAGAAGGGCGAGCCGCTCTTCGAGGTGGACACCGACAAGGTGACGCAGGAGGTCGAGTCCGACTTCGCCGGCGTGCTGCTGAAGATCGTGCTCCCGTCCGGCGAGGCGCCCGTCGGCCAGACGATCGCCTACATCGGAGAGGCCGGGGAAGAGGTCAAGGCCGAGGACGCACCGCAGCCCGTCAAGGCCGAGCCCGGTCCGGCGAAGCCGAACAGGTTCGCAAGGTGTCAGCCGAACCGCCTGCGAGCAGCACGGCGGCCGCATCAAGGCCTCCCCGTTGGCGAGAAGGATCGCGCGTGAGCGCGGGATCGACCTGCGCGCCTTGCAGGGCACCGGTCCCGACGGCCGCATCGTCGCCGAGGACGTGGAGCGCGGGCAGGTCGTGGCTCCGGCAGCCGTTCCGACGGGTGAGATCGAATCCGTTCCGCTGACGAACATTCGCAAGACGATCGCCCGACGCCTCACCGCTGCGTGGCAGGCGCCCGTCTTCCAGCTCACGGTGAGCGCCGACATGACCCGCGCGAACGAGCTCGTTGCCGCAGCCCGCGAGCTGAACCCCGACGTGCGCGTGACGGTCACCGACCTGCTCGCCAAGGTGTGCGCGCACGCGCTGATGCGCCACCGCAACGTGAACGTGCAGTACACCGAAGAGGCGCTGCTGAAGTTCCCGACGGCGAACATCGGGATCGCGGTGGCTGCGCCCTCAGGGCCTCGTCGTGCCGGTGGTGCGCAGCGCCGAGCGCCTCACACTCGCGGAGCTCGCCGTCGCACGAGGCGATATCGTGAGCCGTGCGCGCGAAAGCAAGCTGACGGCGCAGGATCTGGAGGACGGCACGTTCACCATCTCCAACCTCGGCATGTTCGGGATCGAGCAGTTCGTCGCGGTGCTCAATCCGCCGCAGGCGGCGATCCTGGCCGTGGGGGCGACACTGGACACGCCCGTGGCCCGCGACGGCGAGATAGCGGTCCGGCCGATCATGAGCATGACGCTGACCGTCGACCATCGCGCCGTCGATGGGGCCGAGGGTGCGGACTTCCTGCGCACCGTCAAGCAGTTCGTGGAAGAGCCCGCGCTGGCGTTGTGATCCGCAACGGCTCGTTCGCCGACGTCCCGTTCATGCGCTCGATGCTCGCGCACGCGTATGCCTGGCGGGTGAACGCGCTCGATGCCGACATTCCACTCACCCGCTACGTGGACAACTGGGGCCGCGCCGGCGACCTGTCGCTCGTCGCCCACGAGACCGGCAACCGCGTGGGGGCCGCGTGGTTCAGGCTCTTCACCGCCGACGAGCCCGGCTACGGCTTCGTCGACGAGCAGACCCCGGAGCTGTCGATCTCGGTCGTCCCGTCGCGCCGCCGCCACGGCGTGGGGCAGGAGCTGCTCGATGCGCTGCTCGAGAAGGCGAAAGCCGTCGGGCATTCCGCCGTCTCGCTGTCGGTGGAGAAGGACTCGCCGGCGGTCGCCTTCTACGAACGCAACGGCTTCGACCCCGCCGGCGAATCGGACGGCGGGCTCGTCATGAAGCGCAGCCTCTAGCTGCGAACCTGATTCGGCGAGCTCGAACGAATCGTGAACGTCGACGTCGTACGAGCTGACCACGGCGAAGGGCCGAGCTGTCCGGCCAGGGTTTGAGGCGATGTACTCGTCGAGCCAGCGGTAGCTGGACGTCGTACCTTCGACGAACACGGAGGTGTACGGGGAGTCGAACACATGCCCGCGTCGCGAGTGGCGCCGGTTGAAGCCGCCGGCATATCGTCGTTGAGCCGATGGATTCCCACCGGGAGCATGTCGGCTTCAAAGGAGCCGATCAGGTGGTAGTGGGTTGGCATGAGGCAGAAGCCTCGGCAGACGAAGAACCCTGAGGTTGAGAGCTCGGCGAGAATCTGAACGCCGGCGACATAGTCGCGATCGTCTCGAAAGATGTGTTCCTCGGCGATCGATCGCGAGGTCACGTGGTAATAGCCGGCATGAGTCGGGCGCATCGACCCAAGCGTGCCAGTGAAGCGTGTGACGTGTCTGTGTAACTCGTGAACCTGGTTCGCTACGCGAACCAGGTTCATTCCGCTACGAACCTGGTTCCTCCGGAACCAGGTTCGCGAGTTAGACCTTCGACGCGAGCCAGCGCTGAACGTCAGCGAGAAACGACGGGTCGAGCGTGTGCGGGAGCGGGTACTCCTCGTAGAGCAGCTCGCCTCCCGCCGCGAGCAGCTGGTCGCGGGCGGCGCGGCCGAACTCGACCGGGATCACCGGATCCAACGTGCCGTGGCCCAGCGCGACCGGGGGAAGCGGACGCTCCGTGTCCAGCGACCAGCCTTCCACCACCGGGATGAACCCCGAGAAGCCGCAGATCGCCGCCGGTCGCGGCCGCCCGGCGCCCAGCCCCAGCGCGAGCGCCATCACGCAGCCCTGCGAGAAACCGCCGAGGACGATCTGCGAATACGGCAGCGAGTCCAGCCACTCAGCGGCCTCCGCATACGACGCCGTGAAGGTCGGCACATCCGGATAGCCGACCCGCGGCACGATGTACCAGTGCGCGCCGCCCGGCGGCAGCGACAGCGGCCCGCGCGGGCAGTACCCGTCCAGCCGCCGCTCGGGATCCAGCACGTCGAGCAGCGGAAAGAGATCGTTCTCGTCGGCGCCGCGGCCGTGGAAGAGCACGAGCGCGCCCGCCGCCTCGCCCTCGGCGGGACGCTCGCGGACGATCACGCGGGGCGTTCCGCGCGCATGTCCGGCAGCGGCGTGAGGATCCGCTCGACCTGGTCGCGGTACTGCTCGTAGTTCGGCGGCAGCGAGAGCGATTCGCCGAGCGTCTCGAACGGCTCGTCGGAGGTGAAGCCCGGCCCCATCGTCGCGATCTCGAACAGCACGCCGCTCGGCTCGCGGAAATAGATCGACTTGAAGTAGAAGCGGTCGATCACCGGTGTCGGCTGGCCGCCTGCCTCGAAGACCCGCTCCCGCCACGCCTCCTGCTCGCCCGGCTTCGACGCCCACGCGATGTGGTGCACCGTGCCCGCGCCCTGCAGCCCCCGCTGCTCCGGCGGCGCGTCGTAGCGATAGAACCCGCTCCGCGAGTCGCCGCGCACCTCCCAGCTGGGCTCGAAGCCCAGGCCGAGCAACAGCTCGCTGCTCCGCTCGGGGTGCGCGGCGTAGGCGCGCGCACCGGCGAAGCCACGAAGACGATGCTCCTCCGGGATGTCGGGCGCGTCTGCGATCAGCGGCGGCTCGCCCGAGTCGTCGACGACCAGCTCGAGCTTCAGCCCTTCCGGATCCTCGAAGACGAGCGACCGCTCGGCGATCACCCCGCCGACCCGCCCGCGCCAGAACTCGAGCGACTCCTCGGAGCCGACGCGGAACGAGACGAGATGCACCATCCCGTCGCCGGCCCGGCCCTTCGGCGAGCCGGGGTACTCGAAGAACGTGATGTCCGCGCCCGCCGAGCCGCGCTCGTCGGCGTAGAAGAGGTGGTAGACGGTCGGGTCGTCCTGGTTGACGGTCTTCTTGACCATCCGCAGGCCGAGCTCCCCCGCGTAGAACCGCACATTCCCGGGCGCGTCGCCCGTGATGCAGGTGACGTGGTGGACGCCTTCGAGCTTCATCGCCATAGCATGCCGGAATGCGCGCGGCTGTCATCGCGGAAGGCGCCCTCCACATCGAGGAGCGGCCGGACCCCGTGCCCGGAGAGGGCGAGCTCCTGATCCGCGTCCGCGGCGCCGGGGTGAACGGAGCCGACCTGTCCCAGCGCGCCGGCCGCTATCCGCCGCCGCCCGGCGCCCCGGTGGACATTCCCGGGCTCGAGTGCGCCGGCGAGACCGAGGACGGCGCCCGCGTGATGGCGCTGCTGCCGGGCGGCGGGCAAGCCGAGCTGGTCGCGGTGCACGCCTCTCACACGCTCCCGGTGCCCGAGCACGTCACGTGGCCGGAGGCGGGCGGCTTCGTCGAGGTCTATCGCGACCGCCCACGACGCGCTCTTCACGCAGGCGGAGCTGAAGCCCGGCGAGCGCCTGCTCGTGAACGGCGCTGCCGGCGGCGTGGGCGTCGCGGCGGTCCAGCTCGGCGTCGCCCTCGGCGCGCAGGTCACCGGCACCGCGCGCCATCACCAGACCGAGCTGGAGGAGCTCGGCGCCGACACCGAAGTCGAGCGGCCTCTACGACGTGATCCTCGAGCTCGTCGGCGGCGACAACCTCGCCGACGAACCTGGAGCTGCTCGCACCGCGGGGGCGCATCGCCGTGATCGGCATGGGCGCCGGGTCGGTGGCGACACTGAACTTCGGCCTGCTGATGGGCAAGCGCGGCCGCATCCACGGCTCGATGCTGCGCTTTCGCACGCGCGACGAGAAGGCCGATGTGATCCGGCGCCTCCGTGAGGACGTGCTGCCGCTGCTCGCGGACGGGCGGATCCGCGTGCCCGTCGAGGAGACCTTCCCGCTGGAGCAGGCGCAGGACGCCTACGAGCGGTTCGCGGCCGGCGGCAAGTTCGGCAAGATCGTCATCGTCCCGTAGCACGACGGTACGATCGCCTCATGGATGTCGATATCGCAGTTCTGGGCGGTGGCCCCGGGGGGTACACCGCAGCGATCCGCGCTGCCCAGCTGGGCGCGAAGGTCGCGTGCATCGAGAAGGAGCCCGAGCTCGGCGGCACGTGCCTGCGCGTCGGGTGCATTCCCACGAAGGCCTGGGTGCAGACCGCGCACTTCCTCCACCAGGCGAACGACACGTTCGCGAAGCTCGGCGTCCGCGTCGAGGCGCCGCAGCTCGATTTCCCCGCCGCCAACGAGTGGAAGGCCGGCGTCGTCAAGCAGATGACGGGCGGTGTCGCCGGCCTGTTCAAGGCGAACGGCGTCGAGTGGGTGAAGGGCTACGGCAAGTTCACGAGCCCGAACACGATCGCGGTCGAGGGCGGGGAGGACGTCAACTTCAAGACGGCGATCGTCGCGACGGGCTCGTTCCCCCTGCGCCCGCCGATCCCGGGCCTGGAGAGTGACCTCTGCGTCGACTCGACCGGGCTGCTCGCCCAGACCGAGGTTCCGGCCCGTCTGGTGATCCTCGGCGGCGGCATCATCGGCGCCGAGTTCGCCTCGATCTTCAACCGCTTCGGCTCCGAGGTGACGATCATCGAGATGCTCGACACGCTGATCCCGCAGGAGGACGCCGATGCTGCGAAGGAGCTCGCGAAGGCGTTCGGCAAGCGCGGGATCGCGCTGCAGCTCGGCAAGCAGTGCACCGGCGTCGAGCAGCAGGGCAACTCGCTGAAGGTGAGCTTCGGCGACGGCGAGACGGTCGAGTGCGACCTGATGCTCGTGGCGGTCGGCCGCGGGCCGCTCGTCGAGGGCGTCGGCCTCGAGGCGGCCGGGGTCGAGTTCGACAAGCGCAAGGGCATCACCGCCGACGAGCACCGCCGCACGACCGTGCCGCACATCTACGCGGTCGGCGACTGCGCCGGCTACTGGCAGCTCGCGCACACCGCGTTCCGCGAGGGCGAGGTCGCCGCGGAGAACGCGCTCGGTCACGACGAGATCGTCGACAACCGTGCGGTGCCGCGCCCCATCTACACCGATCCCGAGATCGCCGGTGTCGGCCTCACCGAGGCGCAGGCCCGCGAGCAGTACGGCGACGATGTCGCGGTCGGCGTCTTCCCCTGGGTGGCCAATGCCCGCGCGGTGATGCAGGCGGAGACCGTCGGCTGGGTGAAGTCGATCCACGAGTCGCGCTACGGCGAGCTGCTCGGCATGGTCATGGTCGGCCCGCACGTCACCGACCTGATCGAGGCGGGCACGGTCGCGATCGACGCGGAATCGACCGTCGAGACGGTCGCCGACGGCATGGCCGCGCATCCGACGCTCAGCGAGGCGATCAAGGAAGCCGGCCTCGTCGCGCTCGGCCGCGCGATCCACCTGCCGAACAAGAAGAAAGCGGCGGCGAAGGCCTAGAACGCCCTCGCGAATCTGGTTCGGCTTTCGGCGAACCAGGTTCGCGAGCCTGGACTGAATCTGATTCGCGTCAGCGAACCAGATTCACGAGTTTCTGCCCTCGGTCGACGAGACCTAACTCGTCCGAGGGACGTCGAGTGCTGCCTCCTTGACCAAGGTAGGACCCCACCTATCCCTACGGGTGTGTTTGGCCTCCGTGGCGTCCCTACGGTGACGGATAGCGGTTTCCACTTCATCGGAATCCCGCGAAACAGCGGAGCAGGCCGGATCGATTTTCCGGCCGGCAAACAATTCAAGGAGGGCTAGAAATGATTGAAGCGATCAACAGCGTCGTCATGCGCGCGTACCTCGGCCTGAAGCGCGAAGACGGTCAGACGTTCGTCGAGTACTCCCTGATCGGCGTGCTCGTCGGCGTCGCGCTCATCGCGGTTCTCGGCACCTTCGAGGGCCAGATCAAGGACGCCCTGACCCAGATGGGCGGCAAGCTCTAAGCAGCAACTCGACTGGTGGCGGCGGGTGAGCAATGCGGCGCTCACCTGCCGCTCACCCCGGAGGAGCATTCAGATGACAAACAGGATCAGGAAAAACGAGGACGGCCAGACGCTCGTGGAATTCGCGCTCATCGCGCCGATCCTCTTCCTGATCCTGTTCGGGATCGTCCAGTACGGGATGGCGTTCAAGGACTCGATCACGCTGTCCGACGCGGTTCGGACCGGGGCCCGTCAGGCCACCGTCAGCCGCAGCGCCCCGGACCCGATCGCGACGACGAAGGCTTCGGTCGTCAGCGCCGCGAGCGATCTCGACACCTCGAAGCTGAACGTGACCGTGACGGCGCCGCCCTGGCAGCCGGGCGCCACCGTGACCGTCACTGCGACCTATCCATATTCGATCAACCTCCTCGGCATCGTCGTCGCCTCGGGCAACTTGCATAGCTCGACGACCGAGCGTGTCGAGTACTAGCGACAGGGGATTCCAGATGCTGGACATGTCATACAGAGTCAGGAACTCGGTCGTCTCGTACCGGGTCAGGAACTTGCTCATCGCCGCGGCGCTCGCTGTCTGCGCGGTCGCGCTGATGCTCATCTACGCCTCGCACGCCAAGTCGACTGCGACTCCGGTGGCGGGCAGCGCGACGGTGTACGTCGCGACGCGCGACATCCCGATCGGCACGACGGGCGCTCAGCTCGTCTCCGGCGGGTGGCTCGTCTCGCGCAAGTTCGCCGGCAACAGCGTCGCCTCGGGCGCCGTCGTGAACACGACGACGCTCAGCAACCTGGTTGCGATCCAGCCGACCTACGCCGGCGAGCAGATCGTTGCGCGCCGCTTCGGCACCGCGCCAGCAGGAAGGACTGCTGTCCGACCTGAAGGGCGTCTCGCGCGTGATGGAGCTCCCGGGTGACGCGCACCAGTTGCTCGCAGGCACCCTCAAGCAGGGCAACCGCGTCGACGTGATCGGCAACGTGACGAGCCCCGAGGGCAGCCAGAACCACTCGACGGTGATCGCTCTGCGGAACCTGCTCGTCGTCAAGGCTCCTTCGTCGCCGTCGTCGAGCGCGACCGGCCAGGTTCTGTCGGTCGACCTGCAGCTGACCGGCAAGCAGGCGCAGCGCCTCTACTGGCTGCAGAAGAACGGCGACTGGTCGCTGCTGCTTCGCCCGTCGGTCAAGGCCGCCGACCAGCACGTGACGCCGGCCTCGGTGGCGGCAGTCATGGAGGGCTCAAGTGGCCGCTGATCGCCGCCTCCGCGTCGCCCTCGCCGGTCACGGCGAGGCGGCGTCCGCGCTGCGCGAGGGGATGACCACGCTGGACGCCTTCGAGCTCGCGGAGCTCGCCGGGCGCGACCACGCGGAGCCGCTCGACGTCGCAGTGCTCGTGCACGAGGGCGAGTCGGAGCCCCGCGAGGAGCTGGCGCAGCTGCGCGAGCACACGCGGCGCACCGGTCGTGCTCGCGACGACCGCGCCGTCGAGCGGGCTCGTCCGCTGGGCGCTCGACGTCGGCATCGCCGACGTGCTGCCGCTGCCGGCCGGACGCGAGAGCGTGCTCTTCGTCGATCGAGAAGGCGGCCCAGACCGCCCGCCAGTCGGAGCTCGGCGGCGACGGTCGTGTCGTCACCGTCTTCTCGCCGAAGGGCGGCTCGGGCAAGTCGGTCGTCTCGACCAACCTGGCGGTCGCGGCAGCGACGCATGCGGGCAAGAAGACGCTGCTGATCGACCTCGACCTGCAGTTCGGCGACGCCGCGATCATGCTCGGCCTCGCCCCCGACAACACGGTGCGCGAGCTGCTCGGCACCCCGGCGGCGCTGGACGGCGAGAAGCTCGGCGTCTACACCGAGCGCCACTCGTCCGGCGTCGACGTCCTGCCGGCTCCGATGAGCCCGGAGGATGCCGAGCTCGTCGGCGAGGAGGCGATTCGCACGCTGCTCCAGGTCGCGCGCGAGTCCTACGATCTCGTGGTCGTCGACACGGCGCCGTTCTTCTACGGGCCGATGCTCGCGACGCTCGACCAGACCGACCAGCTGCTGCTGCTCTGCAACCCGGACGTGCCGACGCTGAAGAACGTTCGGCTGACGCTGAAGACGCTCGAGCTGCTGTCGTTCCCCGAGGACCGGTTGCGCATCGTGCTCAACCGCGCAAGCGCGACTCTGATGGACCGCGGCGACGTCGAAGCGGCGCTCGACCGCAACGTGGATTGGGTGCTGCCGCTCGACCCGTCGGTGCCGCTTGCGGTCAACGGGGCGAAGCCCGCAGTGCTCGCTCAGCCGGACGCACCGTTCGGCGTCGCGATGTTGGAGCTCGCCCGTGCAACTGCCGGCGGCGGCGATTGGGTCGCCAAGCAGCAGCAGCACCGGGCAGCACGCCTCTTCAGCTTTGGGAGGAATTGACCATGTCTTTGCAGCAACGGATCAACGGCACGGACGGCTTCGAGGAGCCGCCCGCTCTGCAGCCTCGCATCGGCAGCTCGAACGAGCGTCCGATCGATCGCTTCGCGGAGCTGCGCTCGTCGCTTCACGACGTGTGTGTCGCGAAGATCGGGCCCGAGCTTCAGACCCTGAGCGCGTCTCCGGACGAGCTGCGGGGCCGCGTGCAGACCGTCGTCGAGGTCGAGCTGGACCGCCGCTCCGAGCGGATCACCGGAGACGAGCGCCAGCGGGTCGTCGAGGACGTGATCGACGAGGTGCTCGGCTACGGCCCGATCGATCCGTTCCTGCGCGACAACGGGATCACCGAGGTGATGGTGAACGGCCACGACCAGGTGTTCGTCGAGCGCGCAGGTGTGCTCTACGAGACCGACGCGCGCTTCGCCGACGACGCCCATCTGATGCGCGTCATCGAGCGGATCGTCTCGGCGGTCGGCCGCCGCGTCGACGAATCCTCGCCGATGGTGGATGCCCGCCTGCCCGACGGCTCGCGCGTGAACGTGATCGTGCCGCCGCTCGCGCTCAAGGGGCCGATCCTGACCATCCGCAAGTTCTCGGCCGACGCGCTGACCGGCAGCAATCTCGTCGACCTGGGCACGCTCTCGCCGGAGCTCGTCGAGGTGCTCGAGGGCTGCGTGCGCGGGAAGCTCAACGTTCTCATCTCGGGCGGCACCGGCGTCGGCAAGACGACGCTCCTGAACGTGCTGTCGAGCTTCATCCCCGACAGCGAGCGGATCCTGACGATCGAGGACGCAGCCGAGCTGCAGCTCGACCAGGAGCACGTGGTCTCGCTCGAGGCCCGGCCGGCCAACATCGAGGGGCAGGGCGAGGTTCGCATCCGCGACCTCGTGCGGAACGCCCTCCGCATGCGGCCCGACCGCATCATCGTCGGCGAGGTCCGCGGCCCCGAGACGGTCGACATGCTCCAGGCGATGAACACGGGCCACGAGGGCTCGCTCACCACCATCCACGCGAACTCGCCCCGCGACGCGCTCGCGCGCCTCGAGGTGCTCGTCCTCACGGCGGGCGTCGATCTGCCGCTGCGGGCGATCCGCGAGCAGATCGCGAGCGCGTTCGACGTCGTCATCCAGATCTCACGGTTCGTCGACGGCACCAGGGTGGTCACGCACGTGACCGAGGTCCTGCGGATGGAGTCGGACGTGATCACGATCCAGGATCTGTTCCTCGCGAAGCCGGGCAGCGGTCCTGCCCGCCCGACCGGGATCCGGCCCCACTTCGCCGACAAGCTGGCAGCATCCGGCGTCGTCCTGCCGGTCGACGTCTTCGACCCCAGTGAGCCGCGGCTCGTCGCGGCGGGCGGGCGGAGAGTCTCATGAGCATCGAGCTCGTCGTCGTCGCCCTCGTCGTTGCGGGGCTCGTCTTCTGTGCTGTGCAGCTCACGCTCGTGACGCGCCGGCGCGAGCAGGTTCGCCGTCAGCTCAGCCCGTATCTCGCCGAGGCGGAGCTCGAGCGCTCGCCTCGTTCCAGCGTGATCGTGGAACGCCTCGGCGCTCGCGCCGAGGCGCTGCTCACCCGGTTCGGCTCGCACGAGTCGATCCAGCTGCACATCGATCGCGCGGGCGTCGACGCCCGCGCCGGGGCGTTCGTCTGCCTCGACGTGCTGATCGGGTTCGGAGCGTTCGTGCTCCTGCTCGGCTGGAAGGGAACCGTCCTGGCGTTCGGCGGCGGTGCGGCTGCGCTCGCGGCGCCGTGGCTCGTCCTGCACGTCAAGGCGCTCCGGCGCTCGCGGGCGTTCGAGCAGCAGCTGCCCGAGATCCTCGACACGCTCGCGGCGTCGCTCCGGGCGGGCCACGGGTTCGACCACGGACTGCAGACGGTCGCCACCGACGTCGGCGAGCCGGCCGGCCGGGAGTTCCGGCGGGTCGTGGCCGAGGTGCACCTGGGCCGGTCGCTCGAGGACGCGCTCGCGGAGCTCGGCCGGCGCATCCGGTCGAAGGACCTGCAGTTCGTGCTCGACGCGATCGCGATCCAGCGGCAGGTCGGCGGCAGCCTCGCCGAGCTGTTCGAGCTCGTGGCCACGACGGTGCGGGCGCGGGAGCAGTTCCGGCGCAACCTGCGCGCGATCACCGGCCAGGTTCGCATGTCGGCCAACGTGCTCACCGCGCTGCCGATCGTCGCGGCCGTGCTGCTGACGGCCATCAACCCGACGTACATGAGCCCGCTCTGGCACACCTCGAGCGGGCGCCTGCTCGCGCTCATTGCCCTGACCATGATCGTCTGCGGCTCGATCGTCCTGCGGCGAGTCGGAAAGGTGCGGTGGTAACGGTGCTCTCTGCTCGTACTCGCAGCGCTCACGCTCTCGGCGTCGATCTTCGTCGCCGCCGGCGCCGTCACGGCAAGCGGCCGTCGCCGCCACTCGGCCGTCGCGGTCGTCCGGCAGTGGTCGGCAGCCTCCGGTGAGCTGCGCGGCGACACGTCGCGGCAAAGCGGCGAGCCGTGGATCCAGAGGCTCGGGCAGCGGCTGATGTCGGAGCGGCTCGCCGACGCCCTGCCGCAGCGGCTTGCCGCGGCCGGTCTCGCCGGCCGGGTCACGCCGCAGGCCTACGTCGCCTACCGGTTCCTGCTCGTCGCAGCGGGCGTCTTCGCCGCGCTCCTGCTCGCCGCCTACTCGAGCCAGCCCTTCGGCGCGACGGTCCTGCTCGCGGGCACGTTCGGCGTCATCGCCTTCACCATCCCCAAGCTCCTGCTCGGCCGCCGCATCGCGGCGCGCCGCGAGGAGATCAGCAACGACCTCCCCGATGCACTCGATCTGCTCGCGGTAACGGTCGAGGCAGGTGTCGGCCTCTATGGTGCGATCGCCCGGCTCGTCGAGTGCATGAACGGGGCCCTGGTGGACGAGTTCTCGCTCGTCCTGACCGAGCTCCGCGTGGGCGAGAGCAGCGAGCGTGCGCTCAAGCGCATGGCCAAGCGGCTCGACACGCCCGAGGTGACGTCGTTCGTCCGGTCGCTGCTCCAGGGCGAGCAGCTCGGGCTCTCGCTCGGCCAGACGCTGCGCAATCTCGCCGACGACTCTCGCCGCCGCCGCCGCTCGCTCGCCGAAGAGGCCGCGGCCAAGGCACCGATCAAGATGCTCTTCCCGGCAGCGCTCTTCATCTTCCCGGCGCTCTTCATCGTCATCCTCGGCCCCGCGATCCTGGAGCTCGGGAAGTACCTGTGAGCCGTTTGCGTCGCCGCGTGCAGTCCGAAGACGGCCAGGCGATCGTGCTGATCGTCCTGTTCCTGCTCGTCCTGCTCGGCTTCTGCGCCCTGTGCCTCGACGTCGGCCACGCCTACCTGGCCCAGCGCCGGCTGCAGTCGGCGGCCGACGCGGCGGCACTCGCAGGGGCGCAGGAGCTGCCCGACGTGACGTCGGCGACCACGTTCGCGAACACCTACGGGTCGAACGGCAACAACGCGCCGAGCGGGCTCGACAGCTCGTCGATGACCGTCACCACCAGGTGCATCGCCTCCGTCCCCGGCTGTGCGCCGTCGAACGCCGTCGTCGTCAAGGAGACGGGTGTGATCAACACGACCTTCGCGAAGCTCCTCGGGGTTCCGACGATCACGGTGCACGCCTCGGCGACCGCCTGCTCGCCGTGCGGCGAGAAACCGCTCGACGTGATGCTCGTGCTCGACCGCACCGGCTCGATGTGCACGAACTCGGCGGGCCAGCCCGACCCGGCCTGCACCGACATGGAGAACGCGCGTGAAGGGATGAAGACGTTCCTCGGCCTGATGAACCCCGCGCTCGACCACGTCGGCCTGGCGGTGCTGCCGCCCGCGTCCAGCATGGCGACGAAGTGCGACAAGCCGCCGAACACCGCCAGCTACGACGACGTGAACGCGCCGTACGTGCTCGTCCCGCTCTCGAGCGACTACAAGACCGGCACCGACCTGAACACGGCCTCCAACCTCGTCTCGACGATCAACTGCGTGCAGGCGAACGGGAACACCGCCTACGCGAACGCGATCGACGCGGCGCAGGCGGAGATCGTGAAGGACGGCCGGCCGGGGACGATCAAGATCATCGTGCTGCTCTCCGACGGCGCGGCGAACACCGGGCCGCTCTACTACCCGGCGTCGTCGCCGTACCTGCTGACGCCGTGCCATCAGGGGATCACGTCCTCGCAGGTGGCGCACGCGGCCGGAACGTCGGTCTACTCGATCGGCTACGACGTCGGCCACGACATCTGCCAGAAGGAGATCAAGGGGCCGCCGGTCAGCCGGACGAACGAGAGCCCGGCGATCACCGGCCTGCAGGCGCTGCAGGGGATCGCGAGCGATCCGTCGCAGTTCTACAACCAGCCGAACGCGGCGGAGCTGAACACCGCCTTCTCGGCGGTCGCGACCGACATCCTGCACGGCGCCTCGCGCCTCGTCGACGACAACACCCAGTAGCGCTGGATCGAACCTGATTCGGCGCAGCCGAACCAGGTTCGCGAGTTTCGTCCCGCCACTCCCGCCCGAACCTGATTCGGCGCAGCCGGAACCAGGTTCGCGAGTTTCGCCTCGCCATCCCCGTGCCCGAACCTGATTCGGCGCAGCCGAACCAGGTTCGCGAGTTTCGAGCCGCCGCCCCCAATTGTTAAGAAGAATGTAAAACGAGGGTTTAACCGCGCTGACTTGGCCGCCAGTGGGCACCTGAAACGTGGACGTGCCCTCGTCCTGCCGGGGCTTGCCCGCCCGCGGGCCTCGGCACTCTCCCTGGGGGCTCCGCCTCGCGCCGCATGAGGTGGAGCCCCCGCTTCCCGTTTGCCCGCCGACGCGGGCCAGATAGGGTGGCGGTGTGAGCACCGTCTTCAATCGCAGGAATGCCATGATCGGCTGGATCGCCTGGTCGGCCGGCAAGCGGGCTGCGTCCTATGCCGCCAAGGATGCGGCGAGGGGCGCGAAGCCGGCGATCCATCCGAAGACGAAGAAGCCGAACAAGAGCGCGATCCTGCTCGGCGTGGCCGCTGCCGTCGGGGTGCTCGCCTACCTGAAGTCGCGCGCGGGCCGGAAAGACGACGCCCCGCCCGAGGCTGCCGACGCTCCCGCACCGGTGTCTGACACCAAGGTGTCCGACACCGTCTCGCAGCCCTAGACCACCGACAACTGGTGTCTGACACCGCAGGTGTCTGACACCTCTTCGGTTCTAGCCCGCCGACAACCCGAAGGGACTTCCCTCCGAGTCGCGGCAGATCGCGAACCGCTCGCCGGGATGCACGATGCTCCCGCCGAGCTCCACGACGCGTGCCTGGGCAACCGCAAGATCGTCGACGCGAAAGTAGGGCAGCGAGAAGCGGTCGCCGGGCCCCGAGCCGCGCTCGTGCACGCCGAGCGCCGCGCCGTCGCCGTGCGACTGCAGCCCCGATCCCTCTGCGGCCGTCCGCTCGTCGAGCGACAGGCCGAGCAGTCCTTCCCAGAAGCGCGTCGCGCGCTCGAGGTCGTCGGCGGGGAACTCGATCAGGTCGAGCGGCATCAGGAGTACGCGAGCTGCTTCGCCGGGCGCGCGTCGAGCCGCTCCAGGTAGGCGAGCAGCACCGGCGAGTCCGGGAAGAGGTCGTACTGGCGCGCGCTGTGCAGCACGCCGCCGAGCACGATGTCGGCGACGGTGAACCGCCCGCCGACGATGTAGTCGTTGCCGTCGAGCCCTTCCTCGAGCGCGGCGGCGACCTTCGCCATCCGCTTCCGCCCCGCCGCGACCGCCTCCTCGTCGCCCCGGTGGCGCGCCGTGCCCCAGCTCACCATGGTGCGCTCCAGCTCGGTCATCGTGAAGAAGACCCACTGGTAGGTCTGTGCGCGCTCGCGGGCGCCGAGCGGCGCGATCAGGTTCGCGTCGGGGTACGAGTCGGCGATGTGGAGGCAGAGCGCGGCCGACTCGAAGAGCAGCCCGTCGTCGGTCTCCAGCACGGGAACGCGGCCGAGCGGGTGCCGTTCGGCGTGCTCCGGGCCGTGGCCTTCGTCCTCGTCCATGACCACGTATTCGTAGGAAACGCCTGCTTCTTCGAGCGTCCAGCGGACGCGGGGAGGGCGCCCGGCGCCCTGCCGGTGATAGAGGCGCAGCAAGGAGACCACTCTAGTGCCTACTCTGTTAGGTCGTGCTTTCTCTCGAAGTGATCTGGCGGAGCGCCGGCGCGTATGCGTTTGCGCGTGACGGCGAGTCGTTCTCCGACGGCGGCCTGCGCGTGGGCGAGCCCGCGACGGTGCACGTGCTGGAGCACGAGGTCGACGCGCGGCTGCTCTCGGTGCCCGAGCTGCTCGAGCTCGCCGCGTCGCCGCCCGAGCTCGAGCTCGGCGACAGCGCACGCGTTCTCTTCGCGCTCGTCGCGGTCGCGCACCGCTCGGTCGCCGAGGGGATGGTGCATCCGCAGCTGACGCGCGGCGGCGGCAGTTGGTACGCGTTCTGGGGCGCGACGCTCGACGATCACATCCAGCGCTCGCTCGCGGAGATCGCCGCCGCGCTGCCGCTCGTCGGCGCAGACGGCTTCCACGACGACCGCGAGGCGACCGTCGCCGATCTCTACCCGCAGCTCGTCGACCAGATCGCGCGCGACCGGCTCGTCGCCGCGGGCGTGAAGCTCGGCGACACGTCGCGCATCGGCCGGCGCACCGCCGTCGACTCGTTCCTGGCGGGGCTGTCGTCGCCCGATCCGGAGCTGCCGCAGAACGCGAGCTACGCCGGGCTCGAGCGGCGGCTGTCGCGCTGGGTCGACAGCGGGCTCTCCGAGGTGAAGGAGACGACGTGGCGGCTCGGCTTCCATCTCGACGAGCGTCCGCGCGACGCGCTCGCGCTCGAGCTGTGGCTGCATGCCGACGACGACCCGACGCTGAGCCTGCCGGTGTCGCTTCTCTGGGAGGCGGGCGACGACGCGTTCGCGTTCGTGCGCTCGGGCGATCCGCTCGGCGACCTGGAGCGCGACCTCGCGGAGCTGCGGCCGCTCCTTGCGACGGAGGGGATCGAGTTCGACGAGGAGCAGCCGTTCGAGGTGGAGCTCGACGCCGAGACGGTCTCGTACTTCCTGCGCGACCTGATGCCGAGGCTGGACGAGCTCGACGTGCCGGTCGCGCTGCCGTCGGCGTGGCTGCGCGCGCCGACCCGGTTGAAGGCGAACGTGACCGCGCGCAGCGAGTCGATCGCGCCGAGCAGCGGGCTGCTCTCGACGTCGGTGCTCGCGTCGTTCGACTGGCGGCTCGCGGTCGGCGACACGGAGCTCACCGACGAGGAGCTGCGCGCGCTCGCGGCGGCGAAGAGCCCGGTCGTGCAGGTCGACGGGCGCTGGCAGGCGGTGCGCGCGGCCGACGTGAAGCGCGCAATCCGTTTCCTGGAACGGCGCCAGCAGAACGTCGGGTTCGTCCAGCTGGTGCGGGCCGTCTCGGGGCTCGAGACGGACGAGGCGGGGCTCGAGCTGGGGACGGTGCAGCTCGACCGCTCGCTCGACGAGCTGCTCTCGGGCAAGGACGCGCGCTTCCGCCCGCGCGGGACGCCGGCGGGGATGCGGCACGACCTGTTCCCGTTCCAGGAGAAGGGGCACGGGTGGCTGCGCATGCTGGGCGATCTGGGGATCGGGGCGATCCTGGCCGACGACATGGGGCTCGGGAAGACGGTGCAGGCGATCGCGATGCTCGTGTCGGAGCGCGAGGAGGCCGGGGCGGAGGCGTTCGGGCCGACGCTCGTCGTGTGCCCGATGAGCGTGGCGCGGCAGTGGGTGGCGGAGGTGCATCGCTTCGCGCCGGAGCTGCGCGTGCATCTGCATCACGGCAGCGACCGGCTCGCGAACGAGGAGCTGCACCGCAAGGCGAATGCGGTCGACGTGATCGTCACGTCGTACGACATCGCGACGCGCGACATCGAGGCGCTCGCAGAGGTCGACTGGGACCGGCTGATCATGGACGAGGCGCAGGATGTGAAGAACCCGCAGACGAAGCGCGCGCGGGCGTTGCGGACGTTGCAGGCGCGGCGGCGGGTCGCGATGACGGGCACGCCGATCGAGAACCGGCTGAGCGAGCTGTGGGCGATCATGGACATCCTCAATCCGGGGCTGCTCGGCTCGCGCGAGTGGTTCAACCGGGTGATCGCGCAGCCGATCGAGGTGGAGAAGGACGAGGAGGCGCTGGAGCGGCTGCGGGCGGTGGTGCGGCCGTTCATCCTGCGGCGGGCGAAGGACGAGCCGGAGGTCGAGCTCGACCTGCCGCCGATCACGGTCGAGAAGGACTACTGCAAGCTGACGATCGAGCAGGCGAGCCTCTACCAGGCGACCGTCGATCGCTGGTTCCCGCGGATCGAGCAGCACGAGGACCGGTTCGGTCGGCGCGGTGCGGTGCTCGCGATGCTCGGGCACCTGAAGCAGGTGTGCAACCACCCGGAGATGCTGATGCACACGGGCGCGCCGCTCGACGGCCGCTCGGGGAAGCTGGAGCGGCTGGTCGAGCTGCTGCAGGCGATGCCGGCCGACGACAAGGCGCTCGTCTTCACGCAGTACCCGAGCTTCGACCGCCTCGTGCCGTATCTCGCGGAGAAGCTGGACCGGAAGGTCGGCTTCTTCCACGGCGCCTGAACGCGCGGCAGCGCGACGAGCTGCTGACCGAGTTCGCGAGCGAGGAACCGGGCGGCCCGACGGTGCTGGTGATCTCGATCCGGGCCGGCGGCCGCGGCCTGAACCTGCCGGCCGCGAACCACGTCTTCCATTTCGACCGCTGGTGGAACCCGGCGGTCGAGCAGCAGGCAACCGACCGTGCGCATCGCCTGGGGCAGCACAAGCCGGTGTTCGTGCATTCGCTGATCTGCACGGGCACGCTGGAGGAGCGCATCGACCGGCTGCTCGACTCGAAGCGCGAGCTGGTCGAGAAGGTGATGGCCGGCCGCTCGGAGGACTGGCTGGGCGATCTCGACCTGGGCGCGATTAGAGCGGCGGTCGCGCTGGCGCCGAGCGTGGTGGAGGAGGCAGCCTGATGGGGCCGTGGTCTCGCTCCTTTATCGCGGCCGTCGCCGGCAATGCGGAACGCCCGGATCTGGCCGTCGAGGACCTGCGGATCGAGCCGGGCGTGATCAGCGCGCGAGTCGACGGCTGCGAGGTGACGCTGACGGCGGCGCCGATCCCGCAGCGCATCTGGACGGCGATGACCCGCTATGCGCAGGGGATGGGGCAGCTGGAGGACGCGGTCGAGGGGAAGTTCCAGTCGGTGCACCTCGAGCATCTGCTGGAGGAGGACTGGGGCGAGCAGCTCGTCCCGCGCCCGCGCGCGATCGCGCGGGCGTGCTCGTGTGACGCGGACGCGGTGTGCGAGCACGTGGTCGCGGCTGCGTACGCGGTGGCCGATGAGGTCGAGCGTTCGGCGCGGGTGCTGCTGCGCTGGCGCGGCGTTGCCGGAGTCGACGACGAAGCGGCTGAGGGCTCGCGCGACCCGTGGCGGGGCAAGGAGCTGGGCGAGCCGCGAGCCGGCGCGCCACATGCCGAGGCATGCGGTGCTGAAGCGCCTCGGCCCGACCGGTATGCAGCTGGGCGGAGATGACCTGGCGAATCCGCTTCAGATCGCTTACGACGCGCTTGTCGCGTCGTCGGCCACCTGACCGATTTGAGAGCGCGCCTTGGTCGAGCTCCAGTTGGGGCAACTGGAGGTCAGTGCGCACACCGACGTTTGACGGGCGATGGCCTAAGCGTCAAGTTCTCGATCGTTTCTACCCGGAGGACTGAGTCGACCTCCTGGGCGCGATGAGTGGCCCGCCTTGTGACACATCAGGCTCCGGGCGGCGTATAACGAGTACATGACCCGGACGCGGATCGCGCTCATCACGGTGGCGGTCGCTTTGATTGCGGGCTTCGTCGGGACGGTCGGCAACTCGGCCTCCGACCGTGTCGCTACGACCAGCGCTCACCCAGCCGGCCTCGTCTCGTTCCGCTCCTGCGGTGACTTGCTTGGCTACGTCAAGTCTCAGGCCGTGCCGCTCGTCGGCGCGTGGGGTCTTGGCGGCTTGCACGCGCCCGGCCCGTTGCCGCCCGGCGTCGCCGTCCCGGCGGCCGGATCCACGAAGACGGACGCCGGCACCGGGCCGACCGAGGGCATCGACTACTCCGGCACGAACGTCCAGGAGCAGGGCGTCGACGAGCCCGACTCCGTCAAGACGAACGGCAAGACCCTGTTCGCGGTCGCCGGCAACCGGCTGAACGCGGTCGACGTCACGAGCTCACACCCGAAGCTGCTCGACTCGCTGAAGCTCGACACCGGCTGGAGCCACGAGCTCCTGCTCGTCGGCGACCACCTGCTCGTGCTCTCGCGCGGCGGCTACTGGCTGACGCCGCTGCCCGCCCAGACCGCGCTCGCGCTGCCGTTCTATCCCGCCACGTCAGCCATCTCTGAGATCGACATCTCGAACCCGAAGGCGCTGCGGGTCGTCAACACGCTCACGCTCAGCGGCGGCTACGTCGACGCACGCCTCGTCGGCTCGAGCGCGCGCATCGTCGTCTCCTCGCAGGTGCCGACGAAGCTGCCCTTCGTGACGCCGACCGAGTCGACGGACGCCGCGCTTGCGACGGCACGCGACCAGAACCGCGCCGTCGTCCAGTCGTCCCGCGTCGGCTCCTGGCTCCCGACCTACACGATCAAGCGCGCGGGCCACACGGCTACCGCGGCACGGCCGCTCGTGCAGTGCCGGAGCGTCGACCGCCCCCGCAAGTTCTCGGGGCTCGGGATGCTGACCGTGCTCACCGTCGACCTGGCGAAGGGCCTCAAGCCGGTCGACTCGATCGGCGTGATGACCGACGCGCGGATCGTCTACGCCTCGCAGGGCAACCTGTACCTCGCGACCGAGCGCTGGGCCGAGCGGCCGCTGCCCGCGACGCCGACGAAGCCGCAGCAGCAGGACGTCACCACCGCCATCCACCGCTTCGACATCTCCGACCCCGACCGCACGCGCTACCGCGGCAGCGGCCAGGTGTCGGGCTACCTGCTGAACCAGTGGTCGCTGTCGGAGAACGCCGGCATCCTGCGGGTCGTCAGCACCGACGCGCCTGCGTGGTTCAGCACGAGCGACTCGACGACCGCGTCGTCGCTGACGACGCTGCGCCTCAATCCCGGTGAACTCGACCAGGTCGGCCGCGTCGGCAACCTCGGTAAGGGCGACCGCGTCTACGCGGTCCGGTTCGTCGGCTCGACCGCGTATGTCGTCACGTTCAAGCGGGTCGATCCGCTCTACACGATCGACGTCAGCGACCCGACGCGGCCTCAGGTGCTCGGTGTGCTCGAGCTGCCCGGCTATTCGGCCTACCTGCACCCGATCGGCAGCGACCTGCTGCTCGGGATCGGGGAGGAGGTCGGCGCGAACAACGAGCCGACCGGCACGCAGTTCTCGCTCTTCGACGTCTCCGACCTCCGCCATCCGACGCGGCTTGCGCACGCGTCGCTCGGCCAGAGCTGGTCTGCAGCGGAGTCCGACCACCACGCCTTCCTCTTCTGGCCGCCGACGGGACTCGTCGTCGTCCCGTTCTTCCCGCGCGCCGTCGGCTACCGCGTCGACCGCGCGCACGGGCTGCAGCTCGTCGGCCGGATCACACAGCCGGCGGCGGGGAACGCCGCCATCACCCGGTCGGTCGTCGTCGGCGGCAGCGTCTTCACGATCTCGGACGCGGGCGTCGCCTCGAACAGCCTCGCCGCGCTCGCGCCGCAGGGCTGGGCCGCGTTCCCGGCGCCCGAGGTACAGCCGGTGCCGACGCCCATCCCGGTGCCCGTGCCCGGCAAGCCCTGAAACTCGCGAATCTGGTTCGGCTGCGCCGAATCAGGTCGAACAAAGTCGGCTGCGCCGAATCAGGTTCGAACCGGTTCAGTTCTCGATCGTGACGAGCGTCCCGATCGGCGTGTAGGGCCACACCCTCGCCGCAGTCGCAAGCGGCAACTCCACGCACCCAAGGCTCTGCGGCGTGCCGAACGACGCACGGTTGAACGAGTGCAGCGCATCGCCGCCGTGGAAGTAGCTGATCCACTGGATCCCCGGATCGTTGTAGTGCGAGCCGTCGGGGTTCGTGCCGCTCATCGTGCCGACCGGGATGTGCTCGAACACCGGGAACGTGCCCAGCGCCGTCGGCGCCGCCGGGACGCCCGTGTTGCCCGGTGACGTCAAGCACAATGCTGCCGTTGTGCCACAGCGTCAGCAGCTGCGGCACGTTGCGATGCACATAGACGTAGCTGTAGCCGTCGGTCTTCTTCTTGCCCGCGATCGCATCCGCGATCAGCGCATGCCACACCTGCGGGCCCGCCGAGCCGTCGACGGCCAGGTCGTGGTCGTGCTCGAACATCATCACCGCGCCGCGCGTGACCTGGTTCGGCTGCCCGACGATCCACTGGCTCTGCAGCTCGGCCGGCGTGTTCGCGTAGCGCCACGCGAACGTCCCCGCCGGCGGCGAGACCGCCGCATCGACCTCCGCCTGCCGCTGCTGCGCGACCTCCTCACCCGCCGGCTGCCAGCTGACCGGCAGATAGCCCTCCTCGGCCAGCAGCTGCTGCAGGCGCAGGAAGCTCGCCCCGGCGACCGTCCAGCTGACCGCCTGGTTCGACGCCGCCGTCTTGCTGCCGACGCTGACGCTCAGCCCGGGCGGCAGCACGAGGTGCAGGTTCGAGTTGAGCGGGAAGCCGTAGCCGCCCGGTGCGAAGACGAGCGTGTGGCTGTCGGTCTGATGCCAGCCGCCCTGAACCGGCGCCGAGAAGTGCGGCCGCGCACCGCCGAGCGCCTTGTCGACCGGCTTCGAGAACGTCAGCCGGATCGGATCGAGCGGCGAGATCGGCTTGCCCGCGGCGGGACTGACGAGCACGACCGGCAGGCTCGACTGCGGGAACCACGTCACGCGCACCGGCGGCCCCAGCCGCTCCCACGAGCGCGCCGCCGCCGCGACCAGCGCGGTGCCCGACGTCGTCTCTACGTCGACCGGAACGACACGACCGCCGACCGGGACGAGCTTTCGCTGCGAGCCGATGCGGTAGACGACCCGGTCGACCGGATCGACGTAGTGCAGCCGCAGCGGCGCGTTCGGCGCGAGGCTCGGCCAGCGCTGCGCGAGCCGCGCGATCGGCGCCTGGACGGTGAGATGTTCGGTTCGCGTCTTGCCGAGCGCCCAGCCCAGCCAGCCCGGCCTGCGCACGACCACCTCGACCGTCACCACCTCACCGGGCTTGAGCTTCGTCCGCGGCAGCAGCTTTCCGCCGCTGACCGTGAGCGGGATCCGGCGACCGCTCGGCCCGGACGCCTTCGCCGAGACGAGCGAGCCGCCGAGCGGCTGCACCTCGACCTTCGCGAGCGCCACGTTGTCCTGCGCGAGCGTCGCCCCCGACCACCAGATCACCGCCGCCGCGAGCCCGAGCACAGCGACGACGAGCAGCGCGAGGATCGCCCGGATCAGACGCGCTCCCCGACGAGCTCCAACGCCGCCTCCATGACGTCGCTGCTCGGAGACGAGCACGAGGTTCGCCGCATCGCCGAGCGGGATGAACGAGTCCGCGCTCGCGACGCGCGCCACCTGCCCGTCGAACTTCGCATCGACGAGCGCCGCCACGATCCCCTCCGAGACGCCGCCCGTCCGGCGCGTCTCGTCGACGACGAGCACACGGCCGGTCGCGTTCGCCTCGCGCAGGACGTCCTCGACCGGGAGCGGCGCGAGCCAGCGCAGGTCGACGACCCGCGCCGCGACGCCGAGCTCGCTCGAGCGCACGCGCGGCGCGCAGCGACATCCGCAGCCCGTTCGCCCACGTGACGATCGTCAGGTCGTTGCCCTCGCCGTAGGTGCGCGCCGAGCCGAGCGCGACGTCCTCGGACGACGGCGGCGCGAGCCACAGCCGGTCGCCGTCGTCGTAGAGGTCGCGGGTGTTGTAGAGCGCGATCGGCTCGAGGTAGACGCACACGCTGCCGTCGGCGCGCGCCGTCGCGAGGCACGCCGCGCAGCATCGCGCTCGCGTCGTCGGGCCGCGCCGGCGAGGCGATCACGAGCCCGGGAATGTCGCGCAGCACGCCGACCGCGTTGTCGTTGTGGAAATGACCCCCAAAACCCTTCTGGTAGCCATACCCGGCGATCCGCACGACCATGCCGTTCCGGTACTGGCCGCGCGAGAAGAACTGCAGCGTCGCCGCCTCGCCGCGCAGCTGGTCCTCCGCGTTGTGCAGGTACGCGAGGTACTGGATCTCCGGCACCGGCAGGAACCCGCTCAGCGCGGCGCCGAGCGCGAGCCCGAGGATCGACGTCTCGTCGAGCAGCGTGTCGAACACGCGCCCGGCGCCGAAGCGCCGCTGCAGGCCGCGCGTGACGCCGTAGACGCCGCCCTTGACCGCGACGTCCTCGCCGAAGAGCAGCACGGCGCGATCGCGATCGAGCGCATCCGAGAGCGCGGCGTTGATCGACAGCGCGAGCGTCAACGGCTCGCCGTGCGTCGCAGCCGGCCAGCGCGCCCGCTTCGGCACCGTGCGCGGCGCGAGCGGCCTGCATGATCTCCGCCGCCGAGTCGAGCTGCGGGATGCGGGCGGCCTCGTCGGCGAGCGCGCGCACCCGTTCGCCGGTGTCGGTGTAGTCGCGCACGAGCCGCTCGCCGCTCCAGCCGGCACTCGCCGCGAGGAGGCGCCCGGTGGCGAGCAGCGGGTCGTCGTCCAGGTCGGCGCGAATCGCCTGCGGCGACCGGTAGGCGGACTCGACGTCGGCGCCCGCATGACTGAGGAAGCGCACCGTGCGCAGGTGCAGCACGGCGGGGCGGCGGTGCTCGCGGATCCAGTCGGCGAGCTCACGCGCCGTCGCGAGCACCTCCTCCGGCTCGGTGCCGTCGGCGTAGACGTAGCGCAGCTGCGTGCGCGCCCGCAGCGCCTGCTCGACCCAGCCCTGCGGCGAGGGGACGCTGATCCCGAGGCCGTTGTCCTCGCAGAGGAAAAGCAGCGGCAGCGGCAGGCCCTGGTAGGCGGTGTGCGCCGCGCTGTTCAGCGCGGCCTGCGCCGTTGCGTGGTTCAGCGACGCATCGCCGAAGCTGCAGACGACGACGCCGTCGGCGGGCCACGGGCAGTCGACGCCGAGCTTCTTCGCGCGCTCGATCGCGAACGCGACGCCGAAGGCGCGGGGGAGATGCGACGCGATCGTCGAGGTCTGCGGGATCACCGCCAGCTCGGCGTGGCCGAACACCTTGTGCCGGCCGCCCGCGATCGGCTCGGTGCGCGCCGCGGTGACGCCGCGCAGGATGTCGGACACGCCGTCGCGTCCCGCCTGCGCCGCGCGCGCGAGGTAGAAGGCGCCGGAGCGGTAGTGGAGGAGCGCCGGGTCGGTGGGCTGGAGCGCGAGGGCGACGCAGGCGTTGCTCTCGTGGCCCGCCGAGCCGATCGTGTAGAAGCTGCGGCCCGTCTGCTGGAGGTAGCGGGCGGCGAAGTCGCACTGGCGGCTCTCGACCTGCGCCCGCCAGACCGCCTCGAGCTCGGGGCGCTCGGCCGCGGTGCCGGCCTCGAGCGGCCCGAGCTGCTCGAGCAGATGCAGTTCCAGCGGATCCAGATCGGCTGCCATCCCGCCGAGTAGAATGCCTGTCGTAGGATCGCGTTCGGATGCAGATCAGAGCCGCCGTCCTCGAGCAGTTCGGAGCGCCGCTCGCGATCCGCGAGATCGACCTGGCCGAGCCGCGCGCCGGCGAGGTGCTGGTGCGGCTCGTCGCCTGCGGCGTCTGCCACACCGACCTCTACACGGCCTCCGGCGCCGACCCGTCCGGCTACGCGCCGACCGTGCTCGGGCACGAGGGCGCAGGCGTCGTCGAGCAGGTCGGCGAGGGCGTCAGCTCGCTCGCGCCCGGCGACCACGTCGTCACGCTCTTCTCGCCCCAGTGCCGCGAGTGCATCCACTGCCAGAGCGACCGCACGAACCTCTGCCTCGCGATCCGCGAGCAGCAGAACAAGGGCTATCTCCCCGACGGGACGACCCGCCTTTCCGCAGGCGGGGAGCCGATCCGCCACTTCATGGGCACCTCGACGTTCGCCGAGTACACGGTGATGCCCGAGATCGCGCTCGCGAAGATCAACCCTGAAGCACCACTCGAGGGTGCGGCGCTCTTCGCCTGCGGGCTCTCGACCGGGATCGGCGCCGCGATGAACACCGCGAAGGTCGACGCCGGCTCGACGTGCGTCGTCTTCGGCGCCGGCATGGTCGGGCTCGGCGCCGTGATCGGCTGCCGCCTGCAGGGCGCCGAGCGGATCGTCTGCGTCGATCTCTCCGAGGACCGGCTCGCGCTCGCGACGCAGCACGGCGCGACCGAGACGATGGTCGGCGGCCCCGACACGGTGGAGCAGATCGTCGAGTCGACCGGCGGCTTCGGCGCCGATTACACCTTCGAGGCGACGGGCAACGTGCACGTGATGAAGCAGGCGGTCGAAGTCGGCGCGGATGGGGTGGGGGCTCTGCACCGTCGCAGGCGTCGCGGGCAAGGGCGAGACGCTCGACATCGTGCCGCGCTACCTGATCACCGGCCGCCGCGTCGCCGGCTCGTCGTTCGGCGGCGTCAAGGGCCGCGACGGCGTGCCGATGCTGGTCGAGCGCTGGCTCGCCGGCGACATCGACGCCGAGTCGTTCATCTCGCACCGCATCACACTCGACGAGGTGAACCGCGGCTTCGAGCTGATGGAGGCGCAGGACGGCATCCGGAGCGTAATCTCCTTCTGATGCTGCTCGAGCGCGCCCAGCACCCGGAGTGGACCGTCGAACGCCTACCTCGTCGCCGACGGCGACGGCGGGCACGGCGTGCTCGTCGACTCGAACGGCGTCGAGGAGCCGCTGCTCAACCAGATCGAGCAGCGCAAGATCACGATCACGCACGTGCTCGTCACGCACCAGCACGGCGACCACGTCGTCGACCCGACGGGGCTCGCGAAACGGTTCGGCGTCAAGGTCGTCGGCAGCGCGCTGACGCGCGACGCGGGCGTGCCGATCGAGGAGACGTTCGCCGACGGCGACATCATCCGCTCCGGCGAGCTCGAGATCCGCGCGATCGCGACGCCCGGCCACTGCCCCGACCACTTCGCGCTGCTCGTGAACGGCACCGACTGCCTGACCGCCGACTGTCTCTTCAAGGGAACGGTCGGCGGCACGATGGGCGGCGGGCCGACCGGCTACGCCGACCAGGTGAACTCGATCATGAACCGCCTGATGAAGCTGCCGCCCGAGACGCGCGTCCATCCCGGGCACACGCTGCCGTCGACCGTCGGCGACGAGTGGGAGCACAACCCGTTCATCCGCATCTGGCGCGGCGTCGACCCCGAGGGAGCCGAGGCGTGCCAGGTGCGCGGCGAGGAGGCGACGCTGATCCTCTTCGGGCCGGACTACGACGGCACGCACAAGGCGTGGGTGCGCTACCCCGACGGCCGCGACGCGATCGTCGGCGGCAGCCAGGTCGAACGCGGCTGAGCCGAGAAACTCGTGAACCTGGTTCGCCTGCGGCGAATCAGGTTCAGGGGGACAGGGGGTTACAGCTCGGCGAGGCGCTGGAGCAGCTCGATCGCCTGCGCGAGTGTCTTCTGCTCGGCGGCGGTGAGGTTGTCGGCGATCGCCTGGGAGAGCCAGTCCTCGCGCCGGCGCCGGCCCTCGTAGAGGAGGTCGCGGCCGCGTTTCGTCAGGTCGACGAGGATCTGCCTGCCGTCGTCGGGGTCGGGGCGGCGGGCGACGAGATCCTCCTTCTCCAGCTCGCCGACCGTGTGGGCCATCGACTGCGGCCGCATGTGCTCGGCGGCCGCGAGACCGCTCGTCGTCTGGGCGCCGGTGCGGTCGAGGCGGCTGAGGACGGCCAGGTGCGAGGTGGGGAGCACGTTGTCGGCGCGCAGCCGCCGGATCAGCTGGCCGAGGACGATGCGGAGCTCGTTCGCGAGATCGTCGGTCGGCGGCATCGCCCAATTCTACCGGCGGAATCGTACAGAAAGACTGTGCAGTTTACCTGTAGAATTCGGAGATGTCCGACCGCTACAAGTGGGTCGCCCTCTCGAACGTGACGCTCGGCGTGCTGCTCGCGACGCTCGACGCGTCGATCGTCCTGATCGCGATGCCGAACATCTTCCGCGGCATCGGCCTGAGCCCGCTGCGGCCCGGCAACAGCTTCTACCTGCTCTGGATGATCCTCGGCTACCTCGTCGTGACGAGCGTGCTCGTCGTCGGGCTCGGCCGGCTCGGCGACCTCTTCGGGCGGGTGCGGATGTACACGCTCGGCTTCGCTGATCTACACCGTCGCGTCGCTGCTCCTGACGATCGACTGGATGCACGGCCGCGCGGGCGCCGACTGGCTGATCGGCTTCCGGCTCGTGCAGGGCGTCGGCGCGGCGTTCCTGATCGCGAACTCGGCGGCGATCCTCACCGACGCGTTCCCGGCCAACCAGCGCGGGCTCGCGCTCGGCCTGAACAACGTCGTCGGGATCAGCGGCCAGTTCATCGGGCTGCTGCTGGGCGGCCTGCTCGCGCCGATCAACTGGCGGCTCGTCTTCCTCGTCTCGGTGCCGTTCGGGATCTTCGGGACGATCTGGTCGCACCGCAAGCTGCGCGAGATCGGCGTGCACGAGCCGGCGCCGATCGACTGGCTGGGGAACGTCACGTTCGCGGTCGGGCTCGTCCTGATCATGATCGGGATCACGTACGGCATCCGTCCCTACGACGGGCATCCGATGGGGTGGACGAACCCGTTCGTGCTCGGCTGCCTCGCCGCCGGGGTCGTGCTGCTCGCTGCGTTCGTGGTCGTCGAGTCGCGCGTGCGCGTACCCGATGTTCAAGCTGCCGCTCTTCCGCATCCGGCCGTACACGTTCGGCGTTCTGTCGAGCTTCCTCTCCGCGATCGCGCGCGGCGGGCTGATGTTCATGCTGATCATCTGGCTGCAGGGCATCTGGCTGCCGCAGCACGGCTACAGCTTCAGCAGCACGCCGCTCGCGGCGGGCATCTACCTGCTGCCGCTGACCGTCGGCTTCCTGATCGCGGGGCCGCTCTCCGGGATCCTCTCCGATCGCTACGGCTCGCGCCCGTTCGCGACGGCCGGGATGCTCGGCTCGGCGCTCGCCTTCCTGATGCTCGACCGGCTGCCGATCAACTTCTCGTATCCGGAGCTCGCGGGGACGCTGCTGCTGATGGGGCTCTCGATGGGCGCGTTCGCCTCGCCGAACCGGGCCGGCGTGATGAACAGCCTGCCCGCCGCCGACCGCGGCGCGGGCGGCGCGATGAACCAGACGTTCCAGAACTCCGCGCAGGTGCTCTCGATCGGCATCTTCTTCACGCTGATGATCATCGGGCTCGCCGCCAGCCTGCCCGCCTCGCTCAGCGCCGGGCTCGTCGCGCACGGCGTGCCGCCTGCGACGGCGGCGCACGTCGCGCAGCTGCCGCCGGTGTCGGTGCTCTTCGCGGCGTTCCTCGGCTACGACCCCGTGCGCACGCTGATCGGCCCGCACGTCCTCACGCACCTGTCGGCGGCGAACGCCGCCGCGCTCGAGCACCGCGGCTTCTTCCCCAACCTGATCGCCGGGCCGTTCCATGAGGGCCTGCACAAGGCGTTCGCGTTCGCGATCGCCGCCTGCCTGCTGGCCGCGATCATGTCGTGGTCGCGCGGCAGCCGCGCCGTCGCCCGGCGCACGGCGCCCGGGCGGACGGAGACACCCGAAGTCGACATCGTCTAGGAGGTACGCATGCGCGTTCAGTGGTACGGCCAGTCCGCCTTCCGCCTCGCCGGAGAGAAGACCGTGTTCATCGACCCGTTCGACCGGCCGGGCGAGGCGCTCGCCGCGCGCGGGCTCGAGTTCAACTACGCGCCGATCGAGGACGTGACGGCGGATCTGCTGCTGATCACGCACGAGCATGTCGACCACAACGCGGCCGAGGCGATCGGCGGCGACCCGGTGACGATCCGCTCGACCGCGGGGCGTCTTGATTCGCCGGTGGGTGAAGTGCTTGCGATCGCCTCCGAGCACGACGACGTCGCCGGAACGATGCGCGGGCCGAACACGATCTTCCGCTTCGCGCTCGACGGTGTCACGTTCTGCCATCTCGGCGACTTCGGCCAGCCGGCGCTTGCGCCCCGAGCAGCGCGCCGCGATCGGCGAGGTCGACGTGCTCTTCGTGCCGGTCGGCGACGGGCCGACGATCGGCGGCGAGCCGGCCGCCGAGCTCGTCCGCTCGCTCGCGCCGCGGCTCGTGCTGCCGATGCACTACCGGACGGAGGCGGTGAACTTCCTCGAGCCGCCCGACGCGTTTCTCGCGGCGCTCGGCGCGGAGGTCACGCGGCTCGAGACGAGCGACGCCGAGCTCGACGAGTTGCTCGGGACGGCTGCTGCGCCGCGGGTCGTGCTTGTTCGCGCCGCCGCTCGCGTAACTCGTGAACCTGGTTCGCCTGCGGCGAACCAGGTTCAGGCTCAGAGCGCGCGCATCTGGTTGTTGCGCGCCTCGTGCGTGAGCTCGGCCAGGCCGAGCGCCTCGAGGAGTGGGGGCAGGTAGACGCCGAAGCGTCCGCGCAGCCCCTTCTTCAGGCCGTACCAGCCGCCGACCGGGTTGTCGGGCGAGCGTCCCCACGCCTCGACGCTGCCCTCCGGCGCGGGCTTCTGCTCGTCGGCGCCGCCGAGCGGCAGCCAGTCGCCGTGCGCCTTCAGCATCGCGTGCAGGTCGTCGATCGCGCGCAGGTGGTAGCGCAGCTGCGTGCCGCCGACCTGGCAGACGAGCGCGGGCGGGTCCGCCTGCTCGTCCTGCCACATCTCGTAGCCGGCCTTGCCCGGCGGCGTCTTCAGCTGCCAGGGATCCTCGCGCGTGCCCGAGCCTTCGGCGCTCACGACGGCCGGCCGTAGGAGCCGACGATCGTCGCCTCGCTCGGCGCGGGCGGCTCGGCGCAGCGCTGCTGGAGCTCGCGCTGGAACTCGGCGAACGCCGGCAGCGTCTGCAGCGGGTTCTCCGGGCCGTCCTGCTGGGCGACGTGCACGAAGGTGACCCCGTCGGCGAGGCGGTAGGTCGTGTAGCGAAAGTCGCCCGGGTCGGCCTCGGCGAGCGCCGCGTAGACGGCCTCGACGAGGCGCGCGTTCTCGTCGGCCGCGTCGGGGTGGGTGCGGTAGCGGACGATCACGTTCCTGCTCATGTGGCTCTCCCTCGGTCGTTCCGGCCAACCTAACGCTCGAGACTTGCAGAATGCAAGTTAAGTTGCGCTAGATAAGTATGATCTACTTCCGGCATGACCGCGCCGGCCCGGAGCTACGCCCAGCTGTGCGGGATCGCGACCGCGCTCGACGTGATCGGCGACCGCTGGGCGCCGCTGATCGTCCGCGATCTGCTGCTCGGGCCGCTTCGCTTCGGCGACCTCGCCGAGGGGCTGCCCGGGATCGGCACCAACACGCTGACCGCCCGCTTGAAGCACCTCGAGGCGGCGGGAGTCGTGGAGCGTCGGCTGCTGCCGCTGCCCGACCGCGGCACGGTCTACGAGCTGACCGGGTACGGCCGCGAGCTCGAGCCGATCCTGCTCGCGCTCGGGCGCTGGGGGACGAGGAGCATGGGGCAGCTGCCCGGCGAGGTCGTGACGCGCTCGCGCTGGCTCGTCGCGGCGATGCTCGCCTTCCACGATTCGAGCCGACGCGTCGCGCGGCCGACGACGTGGGAGCTGCGGCTCAGCGACGGCGTCTTCACCGTGCGGGCGGAGGGGACGAGCTTGACCGTTGCCGCGGGCGCGCCCGAGCGGGCAGATGTGGTGGTCACGACGTCGGATGCGGACTTGCATGCGCTGCTGACGCGGCGGGTGACGCCGGCCGAGCCGTCGCCTCGGGCGCGGTCACGCTCGACGGTGACGTGAACGCACTGGCGCGGCTCGTCGAGCTGTTCGACTTTCCGTCGTTGTGACACTCGGGAATCTGGTTCGCCTGCGGCGAATCAGGTTCCCCAGGACGAATCTGATTCCGCGCAGCGGAACCAGATTCGCGAGTTCAACAACTTCGACACTTTCGATCCACATGTCCCGAAGAGCCGATGACACGCGCGCTCGCGCTGCTTCGATGGAGAAATGCAACCGCCCGAGCACGCCGAGCGAATCATCGCCGACGTCGCGTCGCGCATCGAGGTCGACCGTGCGCGGCTCAGGGAGCTGATCGGCGATCGCTTCGTGCCGGGCGCGCTACTGGCACGACCTGATCGAAGCCGAGCGTGTCGCGGGCGAGGTGGTGGAGGACGCGTGGGATGACATCTCCGGCGACTGCGACCGGGCGCTCGCCGACGTGCACGAGCTCTACCTCGTCCAGGCGGCCCGCGTGCTCGAGGCACAGGAGGACCTGCACGACAACGGCGCCGAGTCGTGGATCGCCCGTGCCGTCATGCATCAGCAGGCGTTCCAGCTCGCCTGGGACGTCCTCGAGGAGAAAGGACTGCTCACTGAACTGGACTAACTTCGTATGACAAACGTGATACGCTCAGCCGACATGGCCGAGAAGGCGATTTCCGTCCGGCTCGACTCGGAGGCGCAGCGTTCGTTGAAGTTCCTGATGCGCGACGGCGTTTCGCAATCGGACGCGATTCGGTCCGCGCTGATCAAGCGCCGCTCGGGCGGACCGGCACGCGCAGATGGAAGCGGATGCGAAACGCATCGCCAACGATCCGGTCGACAGGGCAGTGATCGCGGAGATCCAGGAGTTCTTTGGCGAGCTCTGATTCACGTCGCGGAGAAGTCGTCGCGGTCCGTGGCTCGCGCGACGCGTCTGGACGTGAACAGAAGGGAACTCGACCGGCGGTCGTTCTCCAGTCCGATCGTGCCCACTGGTTGGGAACGGTTGTCGTGGCACCGACGTCCACGAGCGCTCAGCCGGCCGAGTTCCGCCCGGTGATCACGGTGCGCGGGCGCACCACTCGCGTGCTCCTCGACCAGATCAAGACCGTCGACCGGACGCGAGTCGGCCGTTCCAGCGGGCATCTGGCTGCGTCCGAGCTTCGTCAGGTCGAGGATGCGCTCAGGCTGCTCCTCGGCCTGTTCTAGCCCAACCCGCCGAGCAACTCGTACGACCGCAGCCGCGCCGCATGGTCGTGGATCGCCGCCGCGACGATCACCTCGTCGGCGCCCGTCTCCGCGACGAACGCCTCGAGCCCCGCGCGCACCGTCTCCGGCGAGCCGACGAACGAGCGGCTCAGCATCGCCGACGCGCGCTCCTTCTCGGGCGGCGTCCAGTACGACTCGATGTCGTCGATCGGCGGCGGCAGCCGGCCGCGCGTGCCGCGCAGGATGTTCGTGAACGACTGCTGCGGCGAGGTGAAGAGATGCCGCGCTGTCTCGTCGTCGTCGGCGACGATCACGTTCGCGCCGACCATCGCGTACGGCTCCTGCAGCTGCTCGGACGGCCGGAACGTCGAGCGGTAGACGTCGAGCGCGGGCAGCAGCGCCTCCGGCGCGAAGTGCGACGCGAACGCATACGGCAGCCCGAGCAGCGCCGCGAGCTGGGCGCCGAACAGGCTCGAGCCGAGGATCCAGAGCGGAACGCGCGTGCCCGCTCCCGGCGTCGCCTGCACGAGCTGGCCGGGCTCGGCGTCGGCGAGGTAGTGCTGCAGCTCGAGCACGTCCTGCGGGAACGTGTCGGCGCTCTCCGGCTCGCGCCGCAGGGCGTGGATCGTCAGCCGGTCGGTGCCGGGCGCGCGGCCGAGCCCGAGGTCGATCCGGCCCGGGTGCAGCGCCTCGAGCGTCCCGAACTGCTCGGCGATCACGATCGGCGGGTGGTTCGGCAGCATGATCCCGCCCGCGCCGACGCGGATCGTCTTCGTCCCGCCGGCGACGTGCGCGATCACGACCGCCGTCGCCGCGCTCGCGATCCCGATCGCGTTGTGGTGCTCGGCGAGCCAGAAGCGCCGGTAGCCCCAGCCGCTCGGCGTGCTGCGCGAGATCGAGCGAACGGCGCAGCGCCTCGCCGGGCGTCGAGCCCTCGACGATCGGCGCCAGGTCGAGCACGGAGAGCGGTGGCAGCGGCATCACGACAAGAGTGCCGGTCGGCCGCGGGTCGGCGCGCGTTGACTCGCGCGGCGGCCTCTGCTTAGGTCAGTCCCGATCCCGAGCCGCGTTTCAACGGCCCGGAACGCCCTCGAGGATCGCGCGCTTGTGTCGCTGCGGCGCGTCCGAAAGGAGAACGTCGTGTCCCGTTGGCCGTTTTCGCTCTACAACGACGCCGCCTCGGCGCTCGACCGCCGCGTGGGCTGGGACAAGCTCCCGAAGCCGGTCGCGATGCTCGTGCTCATCGGCCTGCGCAACGTGCTGCGCGAGCAGAACCTCTACGACACGGGCCGCGGGCCGCTCGACCAGCCCGACGTCTCCGATCATCCCCGCTACCTGACCGCACGGACGCTCGACGGCACGTTCAACAACCTCGACGACCCGCTGATGGGCAGCCTCGGCAGCCGCTTCGGGCGGAACGTGCCGCTGAACGAGACGGTGCGCGAGTCGGACCCGCTCGAGCCGAACCCGCGCGTCGTCTCGCGGGAGCTCCTGACCCGCGACGAGTTCATCCCCGCGACGACGCTGAACCTGCTCGCCGGCGCCTGGATCCAGTTCGAGGTGCACGACTGGTTCAACCACGGCAAGAACGAGACCGAGAACCCGTGGCTCGTGCCGCTCGCCGCCGACGATCCCTGGCCCGAGAAACCGATGCAGATCCAGCGGACGCGGCAAGATCCGTCCGCGAACGGCGACGGGCCGCCGACGTTCATCACCGACGACACGCACTGGTGGGACGGCTCGCAGATCTACGGGCGCGACCCGGCGTTCGCCGAGGCGATCAAGAGCGGCGAGCACGGCAAGCTGCGCCTCGACGACCGCGGGCTGATCCCGCAGGAGATCGAGTCGCACGTCGACCTGACGGGCGTCGCAGGCAACTTCTGGGTCGGCCTCGCACTGCTGCACTCGCTGTTCATGCGCGAGCACAACGCCGTCTGCGACCACCTGCATGCAACGCATCCCGAGCTCTCCGACGACGAGCTGTTCGACAAGGCGCGCCTCGTCGTGGCGGCGCTGATGGCGAAGATCCACACCGTCGACTGGACACCGGCGATCATCGCGCACCCGACCACCGTGACCGCCCTGAGGACGAACTGGTGGGGGCTCGAAGGCCGCCGGCTCGACCGGCTGATCGGCCGCCGCACCTCGAACGAGGTGATCCGCGGCATTCCCGGCTCGCCGACGGCGCTGCACGGCGTGCCGTACCAGCTGACCGAGGAGTTCGTGGCCGTCTACCGCATGCATCCACTGATCCCCGACGAGTTCAGCTTCCGCTCGCTCGACGACGACCGGCTGCTGCAGGAGCGCACGCTGCCCGAGGTCGGCGTCCTGGAGGTGCGCAACCGGCTGACCGAGCTGTCGATGGCCGACGCGCTCTATTCCTTCGGGACCATGCACCCGGGCGCGATCACGCTGCACAACTTCCCCAAGTACCTGCAGCACTTCGACAAGGCCGACGGCACGCTCGTCGATCTTGCCTCGATCGACGTGCTGCGCGTCCGCGAGCGCGGCGTGCCGCGCTACAACGAGTTCCGCAGGCTCCTGCACCTGAAGGCGTACGACACCTTCGAGGAGATGGCGGACACGCCGGAGCACGCCGCCGACCTGCAAGCGCATCTATCGCGACCCGGAAGAGGTCGACACGATGATCGGCATGTACGCGGAGCGCAAGCCCAAGGGCTTCGGGTTCAGCGACACCGCCTTCCGCATCTTCATCCTCATGGCGTCGCGCCGCATCGAGAGCGACCGCTTCTTCACGCGCGACTACCGGCCCGAGGTCTACACGAAGGAAGGCATCGACTGGGTCGAGGACAACTCGATGCGCACGCTGCTGCTCCGGCACTTCCCCGAGCTCGAGCCCGCGTTGCACGGCGTCGAGAACCCGTTCGCTCCCTGGCAGCGGCCGGCGGTGTGATCGAGCTCGCGCCCGGCATCCACAGCCTCGGCCACGGCAAGGGCGGGCACGTGCATGCGTTCCTGGTCGACACGGGCGGCGAGCTGTCGCTCGTCGACACGCTGTTCGAGAACGACGCGCGCCTCGTGTTGCAGGCGATCCACGAGCTCGGCCGCACGCCGGCCGACCTGAAGCGGATCGCGATCACGCACGGCCACCGTTCGCACCTCGGCGGCCTGGCCACGCTCAAGCGCGAGAGCGGCGCGACCGTCTACGCGCACCGCTGGGAGGCCGACATCGTCTCCGGCGACCGGCGCGCGCAGGCGGTCAGCATCCTCCCGCAGCAGTCGCTGCGGCTGATCCCGTTCCAGCTCGGCCTCTGGCTCAACCGGCCGAAGCACGTTCCGTGCCCGGTCGACGAGCTGCTCGACGAAGGCGATGCGTTCGGGCCGTTCGAGGTGCTGCACGCCTCGGGGCACTCACCGGGGCATCTCGCGTTCTCGTGGGCCGAGCAGAGCTTCGCGATCGTCGGCGACGCAGTCGCGACCTGGCCGGAGCTCTGCCCCGGCTGGCACGCCTTCAACCTGAACAAGAAGCAGCATCACGTGTCGCTGCAGCGCCTGGCCGCGCTCGAGGCCACGATCGTCGGCGTCGGCCACGGCGACCCGCTCACCACGGGCGCGCAGGACGCCCTCCACGAGCTCGCGAGCAAGCCGGTCCCTTGATCAGGCGGGCAACTCGACGTACTCTGAGCGGGCTGCTGCGGCTTGTTGACAGGAGGTCTGGATGACCGAACTGACTGAGTCGCTGAGGTCCGCGCCGACCGAGACGGTTGCAGTCTCGATCACCGACGCTGCAACACCGCCGTCGTTTCCGGAGCTGATCTACGCGCACGACGCCTGGTGGCGCGAGCTGCGCGGCGACGGGATCACCCCCGAGACGCAGGCGCACTACGACGAGCTGCGCATCGCGTTCCAGCGTGAGCACGGACAGATCATGCGCGCGTACTGGTGCACGCACGTCGAGAGCGCCGTCGCACTCACGCAGCAGAAGACGCGGTTCGGCGGGACACGGTGCAGCTTCTACCGCGAGACGCACTGGGCGACGCGCGACCAGCCGGACATCGCGAACGAGATGTACCGCTGCGACGAGCTCGCGGTTCGCGCGACCACCGTGCTCACGGGCGTGCGCCAGCGCATCTGCATGAACCTGATGATGGCATCGGCCGAGCATCTGATGAGCCTCGTCGACCGCCGCGCGGCGCACGACGATCCGAAGGCGACCGAAGAGATGCTCGAGCACGAGCGCGCGGCGATCGCGCGCACCGAGGCGTACTTCAAGGACGCCGCGAACGGGCAGGCGCAGATCGTCTACTTCGCGGGGATGGCCCTCGTCGTCGTGGTCCTCTCGGCGATCGCGGCGGTCTGGCTCTCGCTCACCTGGGCAGCGCCGGTCGCGGCCCTCGTCGCGGGTGCGATCGGGGCGCTCGTCAGCGTCGTCCAGCGGATCAACTCGGGCCAGTTCGACCTCGACTACGACGTGGGCAGGCCCTATGCGCTGTTCCTCGGCGGGCTGCGCCCGCTGATCGGCGGCGCGTTCGCGATGGTGATCACGTTCGCGTTCACCGGCGGGCTGCTGCACCTGCCGGTGGCCGAGAACGAGACGAAGCCCGACCGGCGCCTCGCGCTGCTCGTGCTCAGCTTCCTCGCAGGGTTCAGCGAGCGCTGGGCGCAGGACACGCTGGTCGGCGCCGTGCCGGGAATCGGCAAGTCACAGGCCCAGCCCGCCGCTCCGGCACCGACGCCCACGCCACCACCGCCGCCCGCGCCGCCGCCGGCCGCATCCGAGTAGAGCTCACTCGACCTGTTCGATCACCCAGAAGTCGCTCGCGAGCGATGAGTTCGTGATGTAGGGGGCCGGCATCCAGAAGTGCCCCTGGTCGCCCCAGCTCGTGCCCCACGAGTTGCGGCACTCGAAGTAGGTCTGCCCCTTGATCGGCTTGTAGCCGATCGCAACGACGGCGTGGCCGCCGAGCACCTTCTCGTCCGGCTGCGGCATCGGCACGATCCCGTCCGAGCCGACGTCGGCCTCGAACGAGGTGTAGACCGTGAAGCCGAACGAGATCGCGTAGCCGGACGCGAGCACGTTCTGGAGCTGGACCGTGTCCTGCACGACGCGGGCGTAACGCACCGCCTGGTGCTTCTTCGCCTGCGCGTAGACCTTGGCGGTCGGCTTCCTCGCGAACTTGGTGATGTCGTAGGGCCAGAGGCTCTCGGGCGGCGCGCCGAGCTGCGCCACCGACTTGATCCCGTCGCGGATCTCGGCGCCCGAGTCCTCGGTCACCGTGCCCTCCATGACGCGTTCGTTGTAGTAGATGAACAGCCGCGAAGGCGTCGCGGCATCGGTCTCTTTCTGCTTGAGCTCGTTCAGCTCGAGGAGCGCGCCGATGCTGTTCGCGGTGCACGACCCGAGCTGTCCCTGGTCGTACACGGGGGGCATCTGCGCGCGCAGGCTGGTCTGCTTCGGAAGCGTCTTCGCCGGCGCGAGCGCGAGCAGGTAGTCGCGCATGTCCGGGATGTCGGGGCGCCAGCCGTATCGCTTCTGCTGACGGACGGAAAGCCCAGCTGGGGTGGCCACGTGACGAAACCTCCTGCGGTCGAGCCGGAGCCACGGAGGTCGATCCTGCCGTGGCCGCAGAAGCCTCGGCGATGAGTTACGACGTTTTCATCCTGGTGAACTACAGGCGCGAAGTCAACCGTCCGAGCCTCTGCAGCCAGGTGTCGGCGGGCACGAGCAGCCCGCGTGCGGTGAGGCCGACCGTGCGGTCGAGGACGTCGAGATAGCGGGCCGACAGCTCGGGCTGGTCGCGCAGCGCCCAGAGGCGCCTCGGCGTTCACCCAGGCGGCGTCGCGCGCGCGGGCAACGTCCCACATCGCGACGATGTCGTCGATCCGGTCGACGCGATGAAGCAGGTGGTCGAGCTTCCTCAACCAGCCGCTCAGATACTGCGCTTTCACTGCCCGCTCGACGGTCGCGAGCACGCCGTTCACGTGCTCGTAGTCGGTGTGCTGGCTCGAGCCCTCCTGGAGCTCGATCCCGAGCTCGCGGCACGTGGCGACGAGGGCGACGGGCAGGTCGCGGTTGATGTGCGCGCTCATCCCGGCCAGCGCGAACTGGAGCGGTGCGATCCCGTGCGCCGCGCGCTCCTCGACGAGCGGCGCCCACGCGCGCGGCATGGTGGACGGGTTGCTCCGAGAGGCGTCGAGCGCGCTGAAGAAGAGGCCGGCGAAGACGACGTCGAGGCGCGTGAGGAACTGCGGATCCTGAAAGACGAAGCCGCCGAGTTGCTGCTCGACGCCCTCGGTCACCGACAGGTAGAGGTGCGTGAAGCAGGCGACCCCGTCGGAGCCCGGCAGCGACGCCGCCTCGGCCTGCATGCGCGCGACGACCTCGGCAACCGACGACGGCGACGACATGTAATCGACCATACGGGGGTTGAGGCCTTCGTGCCGAGGTGTGATACTTCGACCGGCCCTGCGGCTCTCGACCGGGAAGGTGGGTGGTTGGCATGGCGCAGGATGAACGCCATCGGGCAGACGGAGTGTTCGAAGGCGGCGGTGTCAAGGGCATCGCCTTCGCGGGTGCGATCGCCGCCGCAGAGCAGGACGGCGGAGTGGAGGAGTGGGTGAACATCGCCGGCACGTCCGCGGGTGCGATCGTGGCCACGCTGCTCGCGGTTGGCTACGACTCCGCGGGCCTGCAGCGGATCCTGAACGACGCGAAGTACCCCAAGTTCGCCGACTGCGGGATCGGCGGCAAGTGGGGCGGCGGCCTCTTCAACGCGGTCGCGCGCATGCGCGGGCTTGCTCCCGGCAACTACTTCCACCAGTGGATGAGCGAACAGCTCGCGGCCTCGCCGCTCGCGAAGAAGCTCGACAAGACCGAGCTCACGTTCGCCGACGTGAAGCGCCTCGACCTCCCGCCGCGCGACCAGGTCCCGGACATCACCGATGCGCAGTACGAACGGGCGAGGTACCGCCTGCACGTGATCGGCTCCGAGGTGACGAGCGGACTGATGCTGCTGCTCCCTGACGCGCTGCCGAACTACCAGGACAAGCACGGCAACCAGCTCGACAAGGACACGTTCCCGATCGTCGACGCTGTGCGCATGAGCATGAGCTACCCGTTCCTGTTCAGGCCGGTCGAGCTCTACCAGGGCGGGCGGCCGCACTACGTCGTCGACGGGGGCCTGCTCTCGAACTACCCGATCTGGCTCTTCGACAGCCCCAATCCGAAGCGTCCCACCTGGGGCTTCCGCCTCCACCCGGGCCAGTCGACGAAGGAGGGGCTGCCGCACCGGACGATTCCGCGCCCGCTCTGGTCGGTGCCGCTTCTGAAGGCGATGTTCTCGGCGGCGACCGAGGCGTGGGACCGCGAGAACATGGCGCACACCGTCTCGGCGCGGACCGTGAGCATCCCGACGCACTCGATCAGCACCACCGACTTCAACCTCACGCAGGAGAACGCGAAGTCGCTCTACGGGTGGGGCAAGGACGCAGCTTCGGCGTTCTTCAACGACCCGGCGCAGAAGAGCTACCTGAACTCGTTCGGACAGGCCGTCGGCGAGTCGCCGGCGCCCGCCGAGAGCCCGGTCGTGCCGCTGGGCGCGAGCTGAAGCGCGGCGCAATCATCGTTGCGGTGGTCGGCGGGCTCGCACTCGGGCTCGCCGGCTTCCTCGCCGCGAACGGGAAGCGCACGGTGACGGTGACCGTCGTCGCGCCGCCGGCGAGCACACAGCCGGGTGCGCCGGGGGTCGTGACGATCAACCCGGCCCTCGAGGACGGCCTCACACCGATCCAGAAGTTCTCCCTCAGCCACGGCGTCGCCGGGTGCGGGACCGAGCGCGCCGACGTCAAGCACCTCACCGACGGCCTCGTGCTTCCTGCGCAGCCGACCGTCATGACGCCGGAGCAGCTCGTCGCGATGGCGGCCCCGCCCGTCACCCAGACGTCTCCGCGTTTTCCGGTCGAGCAGCAGCTGGTGGTGCTGAAGCGAGTCCACGTGATCGCGGCGAAGCGTGAAGCCGATTCCGACCTGCATGTTCTGCTCATGAGCAGGGCCGGGGCCGAGTTGAACGTCGAGGCACCGCAGGGGCAATGCAACTCGGGGTCGCCGTACGCCGGGCTGCTCGCGCAGGCGCGTCAAGCGATGGACGTCGCGATGCCGAACGTGTCGAGCTCGCACTACACACCGCTCGATCTCAAGGCGACGATCGAGGGTGTCTTGTTCTTCGACGTGCTGCACGGCCAGCGCGGCGCGCCGAACGGCGTCGAGCTCCATCCGGTCGTCTATTTCTCGACCACCACCGGCCCGCCGCCGCCGGTCCCGACGCTCCCGGCGACCACCACGCAGCCGGCCGCGACGACGAGCCCGTGACCTTTTCCACTGCTCGGAGCGGCCTTTTGAGACCCGTCAGGACCCCGGCGTACACTGGGCCTCCGCGATGGCTCAGGCAGATTTCGTCCACCTCCACGTCCACTCCGAATACTCGATCCTCGACGGGGCGTGCCGGGTCCCCGATCTCGTCCAACGGGCCGCCGAGCTCGAGATGCCGTCGGTCAGCCTCACCGATCACGGCTCGATGGCGGGTGCCGTCCAGCTCTGGAAGGCGACCAGATCGACCGGCGTGAAGCCGGTGATCGGCTGCGAGGTCTACGTCGCGGGCGACCGCAAGGCACACGAGAAGGGCAACGCGCACCTGACGCTGCTCGCCGCCGACAACGCGGGCTACTCGAACCTGATCAAGCTCTCGTCGCTCGGCTACCTCGAGGGCTACTACTACAAGCCGCGGGTCGACTGGGAGCTGCTCGAGCGCCACTCGCACGGGCTGATCGCGCTCTCCGGCTGCCTCAGCGGCCGGGTCTGCAAGGCGCTCGAGGAGAACCGCGTCACCGACGCCGAAGGAGAGCTCGACCGGCTCGCGCAGGTCTTCGGCCGCGACAACGTCTACGTCGAACTGCAGAACGCGCACCTCGAGGTGCAGGCGCGGATCCTGCCGCAGCTCACCGAGCTCGCGGTGAAGAGCGGCCTTCCCACCGTCGCGACCGGCGACGTGCACTACCTGCGCGACACCGACGCGCGCGCACACGAGGCGCTCCTCTGCATCCAGTCCGGCGACTCGTTGAAGAACCCGAACCACTGGAGGTTCGAGACCGACCACTTCTACTTCAAGACGCCCGAGGAGATGGCGCTCGACTTCCCGGGCCAGGACGACGCGATGCGGCGCACGCTCGAGGTCGCCGAGCGCTGCAACGTCGAGATCGAGCTCGACCGGATCCTGCTGCCGAAGTTCGACGTGCCGGAGGGCCGCGACGCGTTCGACTATCTCGTCGAGCAGTGCGAAAAAGGCCTGGAAAAGCGCTACGACAAGGTGACCGCCGAGCTCCAGGAGCGGCTCAAGTACGAGCTGAAGACGATCAAGGAGATGGGCTTCACCGACTACTTCCTGATCGTCTGGGACTTCATCCGGTTCGCGAAGCAGAACGGCGTCTCGGTCGGGCCGGGCCGCGGCTCGTCCGCCGGCTCGCTCGTCGCCTACTCGCTCGCGATCACCGACATCGACCCCATTCGCTACGACCTGATGTTCGAGCGCTTCCTCAACCCGGGCCGCAAGTCGATGCCCGACATCGACATCGACTTCGCCGTCGAGGGCCGCGAGCGTGTCATCAACTACGTGCGCGAGAAGTACGGTGCCGACCGCGTCGCGCAGATCATCACCTTCTCGACGATGGCCGCACGCGCCGCCGTGCGCGACGCGGGACGCGTGCTCGAGGTGCCCTACGGCGTCGTCGACAAGATCGCGAAGCTGATCCCTGAAGGTCCCGGCCAGGCGCTCGACGACTGCCTCAAGCCGGGCAGCGAGCTGCGCAAGGCGATCGACGCCGACCCGGTCGCGAAGGAGATCATCGAGCTCGCGCAGCCGCTCGAGGGGCTCACGCGCGCCGACTCGATCCACGCCGCAGGTGTCGTGATCGGCGCCGAGCCGCTGATCAACGTCGTGCCGCTGCAGCAGAAGGGCGCCGACCAGGAGCTCGTGACCCAGTTCTCGATGAAGGACATCGAGGCCCTCGGCCTGCTCAAGATGGACTTCCTCGGCCTGCGCAACCTCGACGTGATCGACAAGGCGTGCCGGCTGATCGGCAACGTCGACATCTCTGCGATCCCGATGGACGACAAGAAGACCTACGCGATGCTCGCGAAGGGCGACGCGGCGGGCGTCTTCCAGTTCGAGTCGTCGGGCATGCGCGACGCGCTACGGCAGGTGAAGCCGACCGTGTTCGAGGACCTGATCGCCCTCGTCGCGCTCTACCGGCCGGGGCCGATGAGCTACATCCCGTCCTACGGCAAGCGCAAGGCCGGGCAGGAGCAGGTCACCTATCTCGACAAGCGCCTGGTGCCGATTCTCAGCGAGACGCACGGGATCTGCGTCTACCAGGAGCAGTACATGCGCATCGCGCGCGACCTCGCGGGCTTCTCGATCACCGAGGCCGACGACCTGCGCAAGGCGATCGGCAAGAAGATCCGCGCGCTGATGAACTCGCTCAAGGACAAGTTCCTCGAAGGCGCCGCGGAGCAGAACGTCACGCCGGGCGTCGCGAAGCAACTCTGGGAGGACGTCGAGAAGGCCGCCGACTACTCGTTCCCGAAAGCGCACGCAGCCTGTTACGCGTTGATCGCCTACCAGACCGCGTGGCTGCGGCAGAACCATCCGTGCGAGTACATGGCGGCGCTGATCAGCTCGGTGATGTCGACGAAGGACCGCGTGCCGATCTATGTCAACGCGTGCCACGAGCTCGGCATCGAGGTGCTGCCGCCCGACGTGAACGAGTCACAGGTCGACTTCGCGGTCGTCGAGGGCAAGATCCGCTTCGGCCTCAACGCGGTGAAGGGCGTGGGGGAGGGCGCGGCGCGCGCGCTGATCACCGCGCGCACCGAGGGCGGCCCGTTCGAGTCGATCTGGGACTTCGCCGAACGCGTCGACCCGATGGTCTCGAACAAGCGCGTGCTCGAAGCGCTCGTGAAGTGCGGCGCGCTGCCCGGGTCGCGCAAGGGCAACCTCGAGGTGCTCGAGCAGGCGGTCGGCTGGGGGCAGAAGCAGCAGGCCGACCGGCTGGCCGGCCAGGGCTCGATCTTCGACCTCGGTCCCGTCGAGGACGAGAAGCCGAAGCATCATCCTGCTACGCCGACCGACGAGTACGAGAAGAACGAGCTGCTGCGGCTCGAGAAGGAGGTGCTCGGCCTCTACGTCTCCGAACATCCGCTGTCCGCGATCCGCGACCAGCTGCGCCGCAAGTCCGACGCCACGGTCGCCGAGCTCGAGCGCAGGCGCGACGGCGAGGTCGTCACCATCGGCGGCATCGTCGCCGGCGTGCGGCACATGACGACGAAGCGCGGCGACGCGATGGTGTTCCTGCGGCTCGAGGACATCACCGGCAGCGTCGAGACGGTCGTCTTCAACCAGACCTACGACAAGGCGCGCGAGCTCTGCACCGCCGATCGCATCCTCATCGTCAAGGCGCGGATCGACCGGAAGGAAGGCGAGACGAAGCTCGTCGCGCTCGAGTTGACCGCCTTCGAGGCGGTGCCCGACAAGCGCGAGGTGCGGCTCGTGATCGACGCGACGACGGCGGCGCGGGGCACCATTCGCGAGCTCGCGCAGCTGATCAAGGACTTCCCCGGCGAGTCGCCGGTCTACGCCGACCTGATCACCTCACAGGGGCGGAAGGTGTACGCCTTCGGCCCGCAGTACAAGGTGAAGCCGGCGCCGGACTTCTACGCCGAGGTGAAGATGCTGCTCGGCGACGCCTCGGTCGCCTAGGGCCGCGTTCACCGCTTCCCCGCTAGTCAGCCCACCAGTCGCGCCGGCCGTCGACGTCTCCGCGCGGATCCTCGCCGAGGTTGGGGGCGCCGATGACGAGGAGCTCGAGGCCCTCTGGGCCGGCCTCGTAGCCTCGCCACATGCCGGGCGGAACGCGCACCGCGTCCCATTCCTCGAGCTCGACGATCTCGTCGTCGACCTTCATCCGCCCGCCCCCGCGGATGACCACGTACACCTCCTCCTGGTGCAGGTGCGTGTGGCCGTACGGAAAGCGATAGCCGGGCGGGACGCGCTGGTAGCTCAGGGCGGATTGCTCGAGCTCGAGCGCCTTGGTCGCCGCGCGGAACTCCAGATCCGGCGCGCCGTCGAACCAGGGGCCGATGTCCTCCAGGTCCTCCTTGATGTTGATGAGCGTGAAGGGCACGGCCTGATCCTACGCAGGCTACGGCTACTCAGCCGGCGTCGACCACTACGCTCGGCCCGTAGGTGTCTTCGAAGCGCTCGAGCACCCCTGAGGAGATGAGTCGCTCGCGGGCTTCGTTTGCGTCGTCGACGCTGCCGAATTCGAGGTAGACGAAGACCTCGTTCGGATCGTCGACGCTCTGCAGGACACGTTGCACCTGCGCCTTCTCCCGCGCACGCGGCTTGTCCTGGTCGAACATCGGACGCCATGTGTCGTAGTCGCCGGTCTGAATACGCGTGATGATGAACGCGGTCATGTGTTCTCTCCTCCTGGTACTGGCAGAGTGACGGTGTGACGAAGACGCAGTACTACACGGCAGCGAGTCTCGACGGGTTCATCGCCGACGAGCACAATTCTCTCGATTGGCTCTTCCAGGTCGACCACACGGGAGCAGACGACCACTTCACGCGTTTTTTCGCCGAGGTGGGCGCGATGGCGATGGGCGCAACGACGTACGAGTGGGTGCTCGATCACGAGGAGCTGCTCGATCACCCCGAAAAGTGGCATGGGTATTACGGCGATACGCCGTGCTGGGTGTTCACCCACAGGGAGCTCCCGGCTGTTCCAGGGGCGACGCTCCGTTTTGTCGAGGGTGACGTTGCGCCTGTCCATCAGGAGCTGAGGCGCGCGGCCGGCGACAAGAACGTCTGGCTCGTGGGTGGTGGAGAGCTGGTAGGGCAGTTCGCGGATCACGGGCTGTTGGACGAGATCCTGGTCGGGATCGCACCGGTGACACTCGGTGCCGGAGCGCCGCTGCTTCCCCGCCGTTTGCCGGCAGCCGACCTGGAGCTCGTCGACGTGGTGCGCGACGGGCAATTCGTGCGGCTCACCTACCGGCTGCGGGGAACGGCGTGAGGACGGTGATCTACTCGTTCGGCGTCTCGCTCGACTGCTACATCGCGGGACCCGACGGAATCGACTGGGCGGCCCCTGATGCCGAGCTGCACACATTCGGCAACCGCGTCGTCTACCTGCGCTACCGCCGTGCGTAGAAGCCGGCGTCCTACCACCACGGAGGCTCGAACATGACTCAATCGCTACGGGCGGTCAACGTGATCACGCTGTTCGTCGAGGACCAGCAGCGTTCAAAGGAGTTCTACGAGCGCGTGTTCGAGGTCGCTCCGGTCGACGAGGACCGCGGCACGGTCATCTTCAAGCTCGACAACCTCTTCCTGCGCCTGCTCACGCGCGTCGAGGCCGAGACCCAGATGCTCGGGCAGGTTCCGCTGGCCGAGCCCGACGCGGGAGCGAGCGTTCTGCTGGCAGCCTTTGTCGACGACGCGGAGGCTCTCTGTCTCGAGCTCGCCGAGCGTGGAGCCCCGATCGTCTTCGGCCCGGTCGACCGGCCGTGGGGCGTCCGGAACGCGGCTTTCCGCGACCCGGATGGTCACATCTGGGTATTGAGCTCGGACATCCCCGCGGACTGACCGCCCGCGCGGCCTCGTCAGGGCCTGGTGAAGTCGACGTCCTTGGCTTCGACCGTGCCGGCCGTTCGCCCCGGAGCCTCATGGTTGCCCCAGTAGAGATTCGTGTGCGCGATGACGAGCTCCGGCGGCGGCGCGCCCCACGGCGAGAGATCCTCGGTCGTGTGCGCATCGCTGACGAGCGTCGCGTCATAGCCGCGAACGAGTGCGCCGTGCAGCGTCGAGCGCACACATTCGTCCGTTTGCGCGCCGACGACGACGAGGCGCCCGACGGCCAGGTCGGCGAGCACAGACTCGAGCGTCGTCTCCTCGAACGAGTCCGGATACCGCTTCTGAACGAGCGGCTCGCTCTCGCCCGGGCTCAACTCCGGCACGATCTTCCATTGCTCGCTTCCCTGCGCGAGGTTGTCGCTCGAGTGCTGCACCCAGACGACCGGAACCTCCGCTACGCGAGCTTTCTCGACAACGGCGCCGACATTCGCGACGACGGTGTCCCGCTCATAGGCGTCGCCCACCACCCCCGTCTGCACGTCGATCACGAGCAGTGCAGTGTTCGGGCGGTTCTCGAGCGTCGTCATGGCTCCCCTTTCGTCGCGCAGCTCGGACAGCCGGACGTTAGCGAGTTGAATACCGCGTCAGGTCGCGCGCCGGTGGACGATCCAGACGGTCGTGGCGATGAGCAGCGCCGAGAGCACGAGCAGCCAGCCGGCCTCGATGGACTGGAAGGCCCAGAACCGGCTCGCCGGCTGATAGCTCGTCCACCGCGTGTAGCCGTGCCGGGAGAGGCACGCTGCGAGGGTTCCGAGCGACGGCTTGCCGGCTCCGATCGAAGCGGGAGGGCAGAACTGCTGGACCAGGTTGATGGGGGGCAGACCGGCGAAGACCTCCCGGCCGCCCTTTGTCCACCACTGGCGGATGACCAATGCCGTAGCGGGCACGTTCGGTTTGCTCGTGAACAGCGCGGCCAGGTAGTGCCGGCGGAGGAACAACGCGGCGACGAGGGCCAACGCGCTGTAGGCGACCATCGTGGCGACGATCGCGGGGACGACCCGGCGGATGAGGACGCCGGCCAGGCCGCCGATCGCGAAGGCCGCGAGCGTCCAGGCGGGCAGCGCGACCCCCCGCAGGTCGAACAAGCCGGCGGCGAGCGGGGAGGCGTGCGAGAAGAACACGGTCTCGTTGCCCGAGGTGAAGTACGGCTTGTAGTACCACGAGAACAGTGCGCTCATCGCTCCGGCGGCGACGACCAACCCGACCGCGAGCAGCACGAGCTTGGCGAGTGTCCAGCGCCAGCGCCCGAAACCCTGCGTCCAGGCATACCGGAAGGTGCCGGTCTCCAACTCACGCGCCAGCAACGGCGCCCCGACGAACGCTCCGATCAGCACCGGGAGCGGCTGCAGCACGTAGCCGTTCGCCAGGTGGAGGTCCATGTCGTTGAAGCGTCTGATCAGCTCACTGCACGCGATCGAGCTGGCCGGGTGGCAGGCGGCTGCAGCGGCGTAGGCGTGGTGCATTCGCCGACCGACGCTCCACAGGTACACCGCGAGAGCGCCCAAGAGGATGGCCAGGCCGATCAGTGCGAAGCGGTGTTGGCGCCAGGTGATCCAGACCATCCGCCGCCAGGGCACGGGCCGCAGATTCGTGTCCTCCGGTGGGCGCGCGGGGATGGCCAGGGCGGTCATCGCGCCACGCCCGACGGTTCGGCGGCTTGGGCCGGGACCCGTGCCGGCCCGGGCAACGCTGCTGAGCCGGGCTCGCGGAGGTACCCGAGCACGAGTTCCTCCAGGCCGACTGGGTGCGCCTCCCAACCCGGCCGGACTGGATCGTCCGCACTGGCGCGGACCAGCAGATGGGCCTGTGCTTCGCCACGCCGGACGTGCACGACGGGCCGTTCGGCGTAGAGATCGACCTCGGCGGCCGGCCCGGTGAGCAAGCGATGGCCGGCGAGCAGCTCGTCGACCTCGCCGGCCACCTGCACGCGGCCCCGTGACAACAGGATGAGGTAGTCGGCGACCCGCTCGAGCTCGGCCAGCACGTGCGAGGACAGCAGTACCGAGACGCCGTCATCCGCTGCAGCCCCCAGCACGGTGGCCATGAAGTCGTGTCGGGCGATCGGATCGAGCATCGCGACGGGCTCATCCAGCACGAGCAGCCGCGGCCGTCGCGCGAGAGCAAGGGTCAGCGCAAGCTGCGCCTGCTGCCCGCCGGAGAGCCCGCCCGCCTTGCGCTCCAGCGGGATTTCCAGCGCGTCCAATCGACCTTCGGCATACCGCTGGTCGAAGCGCCGATTCAGGTTGCGGGTGAGGTGCAGCAGGTCCGCGACGGACAGGTTCTTGTAGAGCGGCGTGTCCTGAGCAACGAACGCGATCCCGTCGAGGGCGGCCGCGGATCCGGCCGGCCGGCCGCCCAGCACGCTGACGACGCCTGCGGTCGGCGTCGCCAGCCCGACGGCCAGGTTCAAGAAGGTGGTCTTACCGGCACCGTTCGGTCCAACCAAGGCGGTGACGTGACCGGCGGGAATCGCGAGCGTGCACCCACGGAGGGCCCACGTGCTGCCGTAGCGCTTGCCCAGGCCGCTTGGCTTCGACGACGTTCATGCCACGGCCTCCGCTTCGCCGGCCGCGACGCCACGGCGTTCACGAAAATCCACGAGCACACTCGCGAAGAGCGCTGCGATCCCATCGGCATCCAACCCTGCCGCGTCGGCAGTCGCCAGCCAGGCCAACAGGGAGTAGCGAAGCTCCGACAGCTCGGGCAACCCGACCTGGCTGAGCGTCGCCTGGATGAACGTGCCCTGCCCCGGTCTGCCTGCCGCCAGGCCCTTCGCCTCGAGGTCCCGGTAGGCCTTGAGCACCGTATTCGGGTTGATCGCCAGCGAGGCGACGACATCCCTGATCGTTGGCAGCTGGTCGCCCGGCTTGAGATACCCGAGTCGCAACGCATGCTCGACCTGGTGGACGAGCTGCAGATACGTGGGGATGCCGGAGGTGGAATCGAGCCGGAACGCGATCGGCGAAACCGCTCTGCGCCCGGGCGCCCCGAGGTTCCTGTCGCCTACGTCGTCCTCTTGTACTAACGTCATAGGACAATACTACTAGAGAGTCGGCACCTGTCAAACACACTTCGCAAGTCAGGTACCTGGTACCTCCGGTACCAGGTACCAATTCGTCGGATCGCGCTAGACCCAGACGGAGAACTCGTCGAGCGTCTTCTTCTGCAGGTCCGGCACCGTCGCGTCCGCGGCGGGATAGCCGACGGGGAGGAGCAGGAACGGCCGCTCGTTCTCGGGGCGGTCGAGGATCTCGCGCAAGAAGCCCATCGGCGACGGCGCATGCGTGAGCGTCGCGAGACCGGACAGGTGCAAGGCCGCGACGAGGAACCCGACCGCGATCCCGACCGACTCGCGGACGTAGTAGTGCTTGTGCTTCTCGCCGTTCTCGAACCGCCAGGGCTGCTCGAAGACCGCGATCAGAACCGGCGCATCCGTGATGTGCGGCTTCACGGCGTTGGTTCCGATCGGTTCGATCGCCCGCAGGTACTCCTCGGTGGCGCGCTCGCGGTAGAGCAGCTGCTCCTCGCGCTCGGCAGCAGTGCGGATGCGCTGCTTCGTGTCGTCGTCGGTGACGACGACGAACGTCCACGGCTGCTGGTTCGCGCCCGACGGTGCCGACCCGGCGACCCGCAGCGCGTTCTCGATCAGCTCACGCGGCACCGGCTCGGGCGAAAAGGCGCGGATCGATCGGCGCGTCAACATCGCCTCCAGCAATCCCTCGGAGCGTGCGACCGCGTCCGAGGTCGTCGCCCGCGTCGTCATCAGCTGCCGATGCCTGCCGCTGCGAGGAACACGAGCACCAGTGTCGTAGCCGCGAGCACTCCGTGCAGCCCGACGACCGCCACCGGGAAGCGCTGTTCGGCGGCCGCCACCTCGCGGCGTGATCGCTGGGCGAGCCAGATCGCGAGCATCGAGAACCCGATCAGCGCGACGACGAGCAGGAGCGCAAATGCGATCCACGCCAGGGCGCTCGAGTCGGAGGCGACGTAGACGATCCAGAGCACGAGTCCGACCGCCGCCAGCGCGAAGTGGGTGAGGATCCGCGCAGAACGAATGCGGCCGCCGTCCTGCTGGCTCATCCCGCCGTGCTTCAACCAGACCACCAGCAGAACGAAGCCGCCGGCGGCCGTGAGAACCCAGGTGATCAACGCAGCCCAGTCCATCTACTCCTCCTTGACGCGCATGCCGTGGACGAAGACCATCGCGCCGCCGAACCAGCCGCCGGTCGTGAGCGCGGCGACCCCGGCGAGCGTGCAGACGAGTGCGCCCGTCGTCACGCCGCCGTCGCGCCAGCCCGGCCACTGCAGCCAGGCTGCAGCGGCGAAGAGCACCACCGCGCTGACCATCGCCGTCAGGTGGATCGTCGCGGTGCGCCAGCGCGGTGAGCCCCATTCGATCGAGACCCAGTCGGCAAAGCCGGTCAGCGCCGTTGGCCCCGCGACGATCAGTCCGCCGATCAAGGCGAGCCACGCCGCGGGGCCGAGCTTGTCAGGGGCGACGCCGCACTTCCCGAGCACGATCAGCCCGCCCGCGAGCACGAACATGCCGATCGTGGCGTCGGTCAGGGGCGGGTGAGCCGGATGTCCGGGCGGACCGTGAAGCAGGCGGGCAAGCATGCATCTCTTTCTACCACAAAAAGAGATTTAGAGAATGGAGATGCGAACCCGGCACGATGCGTGCTCGGACAGACAGTCGTGCGTCTCGCATTCGACCTTGCTCACGGCTGTCCCCGAGGCGTGCGCGACGAGCCCCGCCCACATGCCGCGGTCGATCTCGGCGGCCTCCGGATGCGTGCGAACGAGCGGACGCAGCGGACAGGTCGGCGTCGCGAGCACGGCCTCGTCCGCCGTCACCTCTTCGACCGACGCCTGGTAGCCGAGGCGCCCGACCGCACTGCAGACACCGTCGCAGGCAGCACGGAGGGATGAAGAGCGCTGCAGCTTCGCCGTGCGCGCGAGCTCTGCACCGAACGACGCGCCGATCTCGTGCAGCTGCTCGGTCCGGCCCCGCGCCGGCAGTGCATCGACCAGCAGGGCGAGCAGCGTCTCGTACCGACGGGCGGGAAACTCGATCGCGGTCAGTTCGGGCTCGACGGCGTACGTCTTGGCGGGACGGCCCGCGCCGGGCCCGGACCGACCGGTCCGACGCTCGTATCCAGGCGAGAGCTGGCCCGCTTCCACCAGCCGCTCGAGCCGTGAGCGAGCGACGTTGCGGTGCACCCCTTGCGCCTCGGCAAGCTCATCCGCCGTCACGGGCCGCGCGCGTCCGCGCGCGAAGAGGAGCGCCTCGCGCAGCTCAGGATCGCCCGCTGCTTGCAGCCCGTCCACTTCTATCGACAACCTAGCAAGGTTTAGATCTAGGCTGGGGCTAGCCCAAAAGTCTAGCCCCAGACACCCCGACTGGACGAGGATCTCGCGTTCCGGTCGTGGTAGAAGGAGAGTGGCGGGCGTTTGGAGTTCGTAAATCTCGATCTCCCCCAAGATGGGGAGAACCGTTGCGCTCGTTGTACCGAAGAAAGAGGGAGAGGCTGACAGGATGGAAACTGCGGAGACCAATGCAACGCTGACCGAGCAGGAGCTCGTCGAGCACTGGCGCTCCTCCGAGCTCGAGCGGGCCGGCTATCCGCCGGACGTGGCCGCAGAGCTTGCGGCGCGCTCCGACATCGACCTGCACGGAGCGGCTGAACTGCTCCAGCGCGGGTGCACGCCCGAGCTCGCCGCCTCGATCCTGCTCTAGGCCGGCGACCCACCGGCCCGGCTTCACCGGGCCAGGTCGGATAGCGTCCGCGCGTGCTCTTCTTCATCCCGTCGCCCCATACGGGCGTCGTCCACATCGGCCCGCTGCAGCTGCACATGTACGGGCTCACGCTCCTCGTCGCGATCCTCGCGTGCGTCTGGCTGACCGGCCACCGCTGGAAGGCGATGGGCGGCGAGTGGGATCTCGTCACCCGCGTCGCGGTGTGGGGTGTCGCGTTCGGCGTCGTGGGTGCGCGCGCCTACCACGACCTCACCTCCTGGAACGAGGTGCCGACCCCGAAGTGGCAGGGCGTGTTCGAGGTCTGGCGGGGCGGGCTCGGCATCTGGGGCGGGATCCTGCTGGGGGCGATCGCCGGCGCAGTGGTGGTGCGCCGCTCGGGCTACGACGTCGCGAAGTTCCTCGACGCGGCCGCGCCGGGCCTGCTGCTCGCTCAGGGCATCGGCCGGATCGGCAACTGGTGGAACCAGGAGCTCTACGGCAAGCCCACCAATCTGCCGTGGGGGCTCGAGATCTCGCCCGCCCACCGGCCGCTCCAGTACCTCGATCGCGCCACCTTCCACCCGACGTTCCTCTACGAGCTGATCTGGGACTTCGTCGGCGTCGCGATGCTGCTCTACGTCTCGAAGCGGTACACGATCAGGCCCCCGGCGCTGTTCGCGCTCTACGTGTCCTGGTACTGCTTCGGACGGTTCTTCGAGGAGCTCCTGCGCGTCGATCCGGCCCACCACATCGCGCATCTCCGCTTGAACGCGTGGGTCTCGATCATCCTCTTCTGCGGCTCGACGACCTATTTCATCCTGCACCAGTTCGGCGGCCCGGCCGTACCGCGGCGCCGGCGCAAGCACCAGGAGGAGGAGCACCGTCCCGCGATGGCCATCCCCAAGGGAGGGAAAGGCCGCGTCCGGCACGGACGGTAGTTTGAACCGGTGCCGGTAGCCGTCCGTGAACTCGAGCTGGACCTCGACGCGTTCGAGGGCCCGTTCGACCTGCTGCTCTCGCTCGTGCTGCGCGAGGAGCTGCCGCTGCAGGAGGTCGATCTCGCCGAGATCGTGATCGCGTTCGTCGAGCATCTCGCCGACCGTGGCGAGCTCGACCTCGACGCGTGCGGCGAGTTCCTCGTCCTCATCTCCGCGCTGCTCGAGCTGAAGGCGCGCGCCATGTTCCCGGAGGAGGAAGCCGAGCTCGCCGAGCTCGAGCCCGAGGAGGCTGCCGAGGAGCTCGCGCGGCGGCTCGCCGAGTACCGGCGCGCCAAGGAGGCGGCGCAGTTCCTGCGCGGACGCCTCGAAGAGCGGCGCGACCTCTACTTCCGCATCGGCCCGGCGCCGCTCGCGCCGCGGGCCGAGCGCAAGCTCGCACCGCAGAGCCCCGACAAGCTCGCCGCCGCCCTGCGCGTGCTCTCGATCGAGCCGCCCGAGCCGTCGACAGCGCACATGGCGCTTCGGTTCCCGCCCGTCTCGCAGTTCGTCGATCGCTGGCGCGCGCTGCTCCGCCGCCGGAGCCGCTTCGACTTCGACCAGGAGGTCCATGGCCTCTCCAGGGTCGAGGTGGCGGTCGCGTTTCTCGCGCTCCTCGAGCTGCGCAAGCAGAACGAGATCGCGATCGGGCAGGCCGCGCCGTTCGCGCCGATAAGGATTTCCCGTGCCGACGCTGAAAGGAGTCTCTCGTGGACAGCCCACTCCGCCTGATCACCACCGAGGCCACGCCGGCCGCCGCCCTGGCCAGGGTCGTCGAGGCGCTGCTCGTCGTGGCGTCACAGCCGCTGCCGGCCGAGGAGCTCGCCGCCGCCGCTGAGGTCGACGTGTCGCAGGTGCTGGAAGCGCTGGAGATCCTCGGTGAGCGCTACTCCGAGGAGACGAGCGGGATCGTGCTCGAGCACGTCGCCGGCGGCTGGGCGTTTCGCGCGTCGGCGGCCGCGTCGGAGGCCTGTTCGCGTCTGTTCGAGAAACCCGCCGAGAAGGGCCTGTCACAGGCCGCTCTCGAGACGCTGGCGATCGTCGCCTACCTCGGCCCGCTGAGCCGACCCGAGATCGCGCGCATCCGCGGCGTCAACGTCGACGGCGTCGTTGCGGGCCTGGCCGAGCGCGGGCTGATCGGCGAGAGCGGGCGCGAGAACGAGTTCGGCGCGATCCGCTATCGCACCACGCCGCTCTTCGAACGGATCTTCGGGCTCGAGTCGCTCGCCGCACTTCCGCGCGTCGACGACCTCGGCGCCGACGTGACCGAGATCCGCGAGCGCCTCGAAGCGGTCGCCGAGAAGCGCCCCGCCTAACCCGTGAATCTGGTTCGCCTGCGGCGAATCAGATTCAGTCTTGAGGACGAATCTGATTCCGCGCAGCGGAACCAGATTCGCGAGTTTCGAGCTGCCGCTACCTTCCCTCTGTGGACGTGACCGAGAAGACCTTCGAGACCGACGTGATCGACGCGTCGAAGGGGGCGCCGGTCGTGGTCGATTTCTGGGCCGAGTGGTGTGGGCCGTGCAAGGCGCTCGGGCCCGTGCTCGAGGAGGCCGCCGCCGAGCACGGCGTGACGCTCGTCAAGGTCGACATCGACAGCAATCAGGCACTCGCAAGCGAGTACGGCATCCGTGGCATCCCCGCCGTCAAGGCGTTCCGGAACGGCCACGTCGTCGCCGAGTTCGTCGGGGCGCAGGGCCGCGCCGCGGTCGACATGTTCCTCGAGGAGCTGACGAAGCCGCCGGTTGCCGAGTCGGTCGCCGATCCGGAGCTGCAGGCGGCGCTCGCAGCGGGCGACTACGAGCGCGCGTTCGAGCTGTTGCTCGGTCGCGTCGACGAGGATCCCGACGGCACGCGCGAGGTGATGGTCGCTCTGTTCGCCGAGCTCGGACACGAGCATCCGTTGACGGTTCAGTACCGCCGCCGCCTCGCGACGGCGATCTACTAAGCCCGGTCCGTGACTCGTGAACCTGGTTCGCCTGCGGCGAACCAGGTTCAGGTGTCGCGGTCGAGCTCCGGCCGGAAGCCGTGGATCGTGGCGTGCTCGACGCGCCAGCCGCGCACGCCGCTGCGGTCGAGGGCAACCATGAGGATCCCGGTGCGCGTCGTCCCGGCCGAGTTGGCGGGGAAGACGAAGTTCCCGAGCGTCCACGCGACGACCGAGTGGCGGGTCGGGGAGTTGACCGCACCGAACACATGCGGATGGGCGCCGAGCACGACCTGCGCGCCGGCGTCGAGGGCCGCTGCCGCGAGCTGCTGCTGACGCGCCGACGGGTCCGGATGCAGCTCCGTGCCCCAGTGGAACCAGCAGACGACGACATCGGCGTGCCGGCGGGCAGCCCGGACTGCGGCCGCAACGGTGTCCGGGTCGGCCTTGGCCGTTCCCGGCGAGTCGGCGGTGGCGTTGAACCCGTACGGGTTGACGTCGGAGAGGCCGACGAAGCCGATTCGCAGCCCGCCTGCCTCGACGATCACCGGACGCAGCGCCGCGGCGGCGTTGATGCCCCCGCCGACGGTCTCGAGGCCCGCCGCGTGCGCGTACCTGATCGTGTCGAGCAACGCGACCGAGCCGTAGTCGCCCGAGTGGTTGTTCGCCACGGTGACGACGTCGAGACCGCCCGCGCCGTGCGCGCTCCGGAGCAGCGCCGGCGAACCGCGAAAATGGAATTGCTTGTTCGCCACCGGGGTGCCGCGGGTCGAGACGGCTCCTTCGAGGTTCGCCGTCGCCACGTCCGCGGCGCGCAGCGTCGAGCCGACCAGCGACCACGGGTAGTTGCTCCCGAGGCTCGACACACTGGCCCCGACCTCTTCACCGGTCGTCACGTCGCCGACCGCGTCGAGGAGCACGGGACGGACGAGGAGCGTCCCGGCGCGGGCGACCACGCCGTTCGAGCGCACCGAGACGGCGTAGCGGCCGGGCCGCGGCGCGGTCACGGCGAGGCGGAAGCCGCCGAGGCGTCCCGAGCGAACGACACCGACGCTTCGGCCCCCGAGCAGGACCCGCACGGTTTGCCGCGCGCCCGCGAAGCCCGAGATACCGAATCGGACGCCGGGTGCGACCCAGGCCGGGAGCGTCGAGGACAGCTTCACCGGCGCCGGCGCGCTCGGTCCGGGCGGACGGCTCTGCGCTCACCCCGGGCCGCGTGAAGAGCACCGCGAACAGCACGCCGAAGAAGACGGCCACCAGTCCCGCGGCGGCGAGGAAGCGCGCCATGAAGATCGTGTTCGGCCGCGGCGGCCGTCTTCCTCGCCAGGCCTCCTAGAACCAGTACGGCGCGATCGTCAGTGCTCCCAGCGTGTACCAGACCCCGAACGCCAGGCTGAGCAGACCGAGCGCCGGAGCGATGCGTGCGAAGGAGCGCTGCACGCGCGGGCGCGAGAGCGTCATCCCGAAGCCGGTCGAGAGGAGCGCCATCGAGACGGCCGTGAACGCGGCAAACAGCGCGAGCGCGAGCAATGCCACGGCGTGGCTGTGGATCGTTGCGAGCAGGAGCACGCCGACGCCGCCGCTTCCTCCGATCCCGTGGATCAGCCCGATCCCGAACGCCTGCCACGGCGTGCGCCTCGGCGGGACCCGCAGATGGGTGTGGTCGTGGGCGTGCGCGAATGCGCCCCGGCGCCAGCGGACGAGCAGCCAGAGCGCGAGCGCCATGATCACGAGCCCGATCGTCACCTCGGCGCTCTGCTCGACGTTCGGCGGCAGGTAGGCCTTCCAGAGGACGATCGGAACGCCGAGCACCACGAGTGACGTGGCGTGGCCGAGCCCCCACGTGAGCCCCAGCCGGGTGGCGCCGCCTCGTCCGTTGGACACGAGCGTCGTGACGGCCGCGAGGTGATCGGGATCGCTGGCGTGCCGGAGCCCGAGGATCACCGCGACGGCGACCACCACGATCAGCGTGCTGCCGTCCGAGAAGTGCGTCAGCCAGGTGTCGAGCCCGAACATCAGACGTGCAGCTCCGGAATCGCCCGGAAGGTCATGGCGAGGCCCGCGACGACGATCACGAGCGCGCTCAGCGCCGGCAGGAACCGGATCAGTCCGCCGTTCAGGTCGAAGCGGCCGAACGCCCGCCTGGCGAAGAGGGCCAGCAGTCCGATCCCCGTGATCGTGAGCGCGAGACCGAAGCTGAAGGCGACGATCAGCAGCATCCCGAACGCGACGCGATGCAGCGAGATGGCCGCGAGCAGGACGACGAGCGCCGAGGGACACGGCAGGAGGCCGCCCGAGATCCCGACGGCGACGAGGCTGCGCAGATCGCGCGGCGGCTCGTGGTGATGGTGGTGCCCGTCGTGCGCGTGCCCGTCGTCGTGGTGATGGTCGTGCTCGTGCTCGGGGTGGTGCTGGTGCGCCGAGCGCCAGCGGCCGGTGAGCACCGCGAGCCCGACGATCACGACGAGTGCCCCCGACAGGACGTTGATCCACGGATACAGACGGTCGGGCACGATGAACGCCGAGAGCGCCAGCGTGACCGCGCCGAGTGCGAACACCCCGATCGTGTGCGTGACCGTCGTGATCAAGCCGAGCAGCGCCGCGTGCCTGGGCGTGCCGCGGCTGCCGACGAGATACGCCGTGACGATCGTCTTGCCGTGGCCCGGCGAGAGGGCGTGTGCCGCGCCCCAGAAGAGCGCAACGGCGAGCGACGCCAGGATGACGAGGAACGAGAGGTCGCCGCGGACGATCAGCTTCGCGAAGCCGGAATCGGCGACCCGGTCCGGCGCGCGCAGCGCTTTGCCGCTGAGCACCGTCGGCGGAGGGTCGTTCGTCGGCGAGAGCGTCGCGACGGCCGAGCGGATGTCGAGCGGGCTCGAGAGCAGATCCTTCGGGTACGCACGCAGTTCGTCGCTCGTCGAGGCAGTGCGCGCGCCGACGACGACCTCCTTCCAGCCGATTCGGCCTGGGTAGCTGTCGTCTCGGTAGGAGACCCGCGTAGCGGCGCTGAGCTCAGGGCCGGCGAGGATCGCCTGGAAGCGGGTCGTGTGCAGCCCTGCCGCACCCAGAGGGTGAGCGAGCGCGGTCCGGGTCACACGCAGCGGAACGCTCCGGCCGTTCACGCGGAGCTCGAGGCCCTTGATCGTCAGCGGCACCTTCTGCAGCGTCGGGATCTCCGCCATGTCGACGACGTAGCGCACGTAGATCCGATGGCCGGAGACCTGGACCCGAGAGAAATGGTTGATCGTGAAGTTGCCCAGCGGATGGGCCGAGGCGGCCGGCGCGAAGGCAAGCGCGACGAGCGCGACGAGCAGCAGACGCTTCATGCGAGCCTCCTCGCAACCGGTGCCCAGAGGACGGAGAAGTGCGGATTGAGCGCGAGGGCCCGCTTGAACCACGTGCGCGCCTCGTCGTTCCGGCCGAGGCACCGCTCGATCATGCCGCGGTGGAAGTACTTGACGGCGTCGCGGGTCCCGAGCCGAAGTGACAGACGGGAGTAGTGCAGCGCCTCACCGCAGGAGCCGTTGCGCGCGAGCGCCCAGCCGAGCACGTCGTCGCCGAAGACGCTCGGGCGGAACGCGAAACCCTGCCGCGCCAACTCGAGCGCATGCTGCAGGCGGATGCCGTGATCGACGTCGAAGAGCGCGATGTCGAGGTCGTTGCGCACGCCGTTCGCGGCGAGCAGCCGCTCGATATCGCCGATCAGCGAGTACTGCCGTTGCGCGGCGGCTTCGTTTCCGCTCGCGTGGTAGAGGTCGCCGAGGAGGCCGACGTACTGCGGCAGCGGAATCCGGTTGACCGCTTCCTGCTCGTAGCGCAGGGCGGCGGTGACATGGCCGAGGGCCACCTGCGTCTGCGCCATGCCGTCGAGCCCGAACGCGTAGCCGGGGAAGAGCTGCAGCGCCTGCCGCATCTCGATCGCGGCGAGCCTGGGCCGGCCCGTCGACAGATAGAGCAGTCCCAGCTGCACGCGGGTCCAGGCGCCTGCTTCCCGTTCGCCGACCGACGCGCTCACGGCGAGCTGCATGGCCTGCACCGCAGCAGCGGTGCGTCCGATCAGCTCCCGCGCGTACGAGACACGCGAGTACGAGGAGACATCGGGCTTCAGTGCGGCCATGCGGTTGAAGTCACGGAATGCGGGGCCGTAGCGGCCCAGCTCGATCTCCGCGTCGCCGATCACTCCATAGACGCCGGCGGTGGTCGGTGACACCGCGCGGGCGCGCTCGCCGAGCCGGAGCGCTTCCGTGAAGCGGTGGCGAGACAGGGCCAGCTGCCCGAGGCCCGCGGTTGCGACGAGGTCGTCCGGGCGGAGGCTGAGGGCGCGCCGCAAGGCGCCCTCGGCCTTGCCGTAGTAGGTGGAGTCGCCGGTCTCGCGAGCACGCTGCTCGTAGGCGAGACCGAGGGAGCCCCACGTCTTGACGCTTCCGGGGTCGGCGCGCAGCTCGGCTTGCAGCCCGGTCACGAGCGCCGCGGTGTCGCCGGTCGCGAAGCCGCGTTGGAGCTGCTCCACGACGGCGGTCGGCAGGGCCGAGCTCGCGATCGCGACCCGCTCATGGCGGAACACGCCGCCGAAGAGGATGACGAGGGTGGCGGCAAGTGCCGCCACCCCCATCGCTGCAAGCCGAGTCCGCACGACTAACCCGTCTTCGGGAGCGTCGGGCTCTTCGTGTTGTCGAAGCCGCTGAACGGATCGGCAACGTAGGGGAACACGCTCTGGTTCGGCACGTCGTTGGCGTCGACGCCGTCACCGAGCGGCAACGAATGACCGATCAGCACGCCGCCGACCACCCGCTCGTCGATATCGACCACGTCGTCCGCGAGCCGGCGGCCGTTCGGATAGCCGGCCAGGTCGCCGCCGATCACGCCCAGGCGGCTGACCTTGCCGGGCGCCGTCGGCGGGATCGACAGGTTGAGCCTCAGCTCGTCGGCCAGGGTCGGCCCGGTGTAGTTGAGCGCGGGCGTCTTCAGGCCGGTGAGCAGGACCTGCACGAGGTCGCTGCGGCCGGTGTCGGTGAACGGCCCGAACTGCGGATAGAGCTTCTGCAGCACCGTGGCCAGGATCGGGTTCGTGTAGTACTTCAGGAACTGCTTGTCGTCTGCCGGCGAGCTGGCGTTCCAGTGATCCTTGAGGTCGGTCGGGATGAGGACCTCGTTGATCAGCGGATTGCCCAGCCGGGAGACCTGCACCCAGTCGCCCGCCAGCTTCCCGTTGCGCACGGTCAGCTTCTGGCGGTCGGTCGCCGCCCAGACGCCGATCGTGTGATTGCCGCCGTTGTCGAGCGCGGACTTCGGGATCTGCAGCGCGATCGAATGCACGCCGTAGCCCGAGAGGAAGTCCTTGCCGCCGCCGGTGGCGCCGGTTCCGTAGCGGATCGCCACGAGGTCGAAGATCGCTCCGACGTCTGCGAAGAACGGATCGTCACGCTGCCCGGCGAAGACCGTCGAGCCGTCGGCCAGCGAATGAACTCCCGCAACCGCGAGGCTGTGGTAGTTCGGGGTCGAGCGCGGTCCGATGTTGTCCGGCGGGGTCATGAGCCCCGACTTGACCAGCGTGGACTTACCGTCCACGACCTTCGTGACCGTGTAGCGCTGTTGCGTCTGGCCGAGGAAGAACTGGGACGGCAGATTCGAGAACCGGAAGTAGTAGGTGAGGTCCGGCTTGCCGTCGCCGTTCTTGTCGACGTAGATGTCGTACCTGGCCGAGGTGCTGAACGTGTAGTAGTTCGGCCCTGCGGCAGGGTCCTCTCCCGGGATCCAGTTCGCGATGATCGTCGCGGTGTCCGGCTTGTCCGGCGACACGAACGCATAGAGGTCCGTGTTGTCGGCCGTGGGATCCTGCGAGATCAACGGAGCCTCCCGGTGGCTCGATGCCTTGGCGGCTCCGGGGCTCGTGCCCCGGGTCGCGACCACGGCCACCAGCACCGCCACCGCGACAGCCGCCAGGCTTACGAATGCGAGCTTGCGCACCTGTTGCTCCTTTCGTGACGACCGTCGAGGGGTACGTCTGTGGCCGTCATGTCAGCGCTGCTTCGCACGGCGGACGAGATCGGTTCGACGGCAGTTCGACCGCGAATCGGATTCAATGAGTCATGCGCCTCAACGCCTGGCTCGCGCGTGCCGGAGTCGCCTCGCGCCGCAAGGCAGACGAGCTGATCAAGGACGGACGCGTGACCGTCAACGGCGAAGTGGGACAGCTGAACACGTTCGTGGCGACGACGGACGACGTGCGCCTCGACGGCCGGCCGCTTGCGAAGCAGCGCCTTGCGTATGTCCTGCTGTACAAGCCTGCGGGCACCGTCACCACCGCGAGTGACCCGCAGGGCCGGCGCACGGTCGTCGATCTCGTCCAGCATCCCTCCCGCGTGGTCCCCGTCGGCCGGCTCGATGCCGACACGACCGGCGCACTGCTGCTGACGAACGACGGAGAGCTGGCGCATCGCCTCGCACATCCGAAGTACGAGGTCGACAAGGTCTACGAGGTCGAGACGTGGACGCAGCCGAGCGACGCCGACCTCGAGCGGTTGCGCGAGGGGGTCGAGCTCGACGACGGGCCGACGAGCCCGGCCCAGGTACGCCGCCTCGCCGGCGCTCGGATCGAGCTGACGATCCACGAAGGACGGAACCGCCAGGTCAAGCGGATGTTCGAGGCCGTCGGGCACCGCGTGCGCTCGCTGCATCGCAGCCGCTACGGGCCGCTGACGCTCGAAGGGCTCGAGTCCGGCCGGTGGCGCGAGCTCGAGCCCTTCGAGGTCGAGCAACTTCGCTCGACGACGTCCGTCTAGTTGCCTCCTACTTGCCGACGAGGCGGTCAGCCGACCGCAGGAGGTTGTCGCAGTGCGCCGTGTTCGAGTTGCCGTTCGGGATCGACGTGCCGTTGAACTCGGCGTTGAACAGGTCGTTCTTGATCGAGGTGGCCAGGGCATCCCGCTCCGCGCCCAGGGCCTTGATCTTCGCAACGACCGCCTGGTAGGTCGAGTCGTTTCCGCTCGACCCGGTCTTCAGTGCGGCCGTGTCCGCGACGAGAACGTCGGTCCCGAACTGCCCGACGCTGGAGTTGAGCTGCTTGTAACAGACGGCAAGCGGGAGGAACTTCTTGTCACCGGTTCGACCCGGAGAGCTCGTGAGATCCTCGGTCAGCACGCGGCCGTCGGTCACGTAGTCGTCCTTGAGCCCGACGAGCGCCATGATCGTCGGTCGGATGTCGGTGTGGTCGGCCCACGTGCCGGGGTTCTTCGCGTCCGTTGTCGTGACGAGCTGTGGGCTCGCGTTCGACCCGTCGGCCGAGCTCGGGCCGCCGGCCGGGCCGAGACCGTCGATGCCCTTGTGGGCGACGCCGGGACCAACCAGCCCGAGCCACGTGGTGTCGATCTCGGGAGCGTAGTAGCCGTGATCCCACGCGAACCCGTTGTTGAGCGAGGTGCAGTTCGTCGCGGCATTGTCGGCCGTGGTGCCCGGAGCGCATTGCGACGACACCGGTCCGTCGGTCGCGCCGATCGTGAAGAAGTAATCGGGCTTCGGGAACAACGTGAACGACGGCGTGCGGTTGGGATCGGCGTTGACGAAGTGGAGCAGCTGCTCCACCGTCGGATCGGCCTCGTACTGCGCGATGTTCTGGGCCGAGTCGCCGTCGAACGGGTTGTTCGCCTTCGCGTTCGCGACGTCGCGCTCGAGCTGCCGGGTGATCGGGTCGTTCGGGCCGGGATTGCCGTTGATGTAGAACGAGTTGCCCTGCGACTCGTTGTAGAACGGGGTGCTATTGCCGAGCTGGTGCTGCAGCAGGCCGTGGATCGAGACCTGCCGCTCGCCGAGCAGCCCGCTCGGGTAGCTGCAGGCGTAGCCGAGCGTTGCCGGCGTGCCCGAGCAGTTCGGGGTCAGCGCGCGGCCGACGTTCGCGCCGGCGAAGTGGTCGCCCTCGTCGGCCGCAATCACGAACAGCGTGTTCGTCGCGTTGATCCCGTCGTCCGCGAGCCGCTGGAAGAAGGTCGTGAACGCGGCGTTGTAGGCGGCGAGGTTCGCCTTGTAGCAGGAGTCGCCCGGTCCCTGGGCCGTGCCGCTGTTCGAGCAACCCGTCTGACCGGACTTCCTCTCGTGCGCGTCCGAGATGTAGCCGTAGGTGACCGGCACACCGACCTCCTGCATGTCCGCCATGTACGCGAGCGACTGCGCGGCGCTGATCGGGCCGAACCCGGGGAAGCCGGGCGTGTTCGGCGGCAGGAACGCGCCGTTGATCTGGTTGCCGTTCAGGTCGACCAGGTTCCCGGCGGTGTTCACGACCGGGTAGGTGTTGCCGTTGACGACGCGGTTTCCGCCGGAGTTGGCCGCCTGCGCGAGCTGCGACTGCAGGTACTTCTGGCCGAACACCGCGTCGAAGTTGTCATAGCCACCCGGCTCGTCCGGCAGCACGTCGGCGACGGCCGTCGGCGAGGGTGTCGTCTGCCCGAACTTGATCGCCTGGGCGGTGGAGCAGAACGAGTCGTTCTGCGCGCAGTGCACCGCGAGACCGAGGTAGTCCGCGACCTCCTGGTCCTTGAATGAGTCGGGATCGGCGGTCAGCTGGGCGACCTCCGGCGAGTTGGCGCCGAAGACGTTCTGCAGGTCCGGAGTGGTGTTCTCGAGCACCATGTTCGCCGTCGAGGTGTCACCGACGTCGCAGCCCGCACGCGTGAACGGCACCCACGGCGCCGGCGGCGTCTTCGGCGGCTGGCCCGCTGCAGGAACGAGCGGCGAGTACGGCTGGTTCGGGAACGAGTCGAGACCGTAGGTCCCGGTCCAGTAGGCGAACGACGACTTCGACACCGGGACGCCCGAGGTGTTGTACGTCTCGTAGCTGTTCGTGATGGGCTGCCCGTGCCGGTCGCCGTACAGGCCTGTGTAGTTGGTGATGCTGTCGTCGGCCGTGTGGGCGATCAACGGCGTGTGGTTGTTCGAGAGCATCGTGCCCTGGCTCGTGATGAAGTTCTCGAGCGCCGGCATCTGTTCCAGGTCGGACAAGACGTTCGGGTTGTCGCGGTTGAAGTGGACGTTGTCGAATGTGATCTCGATCACGTGCTTGATGCCGTTGCCGAGCTGACAACTGGACGACGGCGGCGGCGCGATCGCCGCGCCGGCACCGCCTCGCGTGACGGCTCCGGCCGTGATGGCGATCGCCGTGCACGCAACAGTGAGGCCTGCCACGATCGACAGGCGTTTCCTGAGCTTCATGCGACTCCCCCTCTGTCGGTTTGACGCTACGTCAGGACGCTAAAACGCATCCCATGCACAGGGGGTACCACGCTCTGGCGATTCGGTAACAAGCTTGCTTCGGCACTTCGACTACGGTCGGACGAACCCCATCCGTTCGTACATCTGCTCGAGCGTGTTTGCGGAGGTTTCGCGCGCCTTTTCTGCGCCGACCTGCAACAGCCTCCGCAACTCGCCCTCGTCGGCGCGCAGTTCGTTGTACGTGGCCTGGATCGGCTGGACGAGCTCCACGACGGCCTCGCCGACGTCCCCTTTCAGGTCGCCGTAGCCCTTGCCCTCGTACGACCGCTCGACCTCGGGAATGGGGAGGCCGGCCGCCACCGAGAGGATCTCGATCAGGTTCGAGACCCCCGGCTTCTCGTCCGGGGCGTAGCGGATCTCCCGCCCGGAGTCGGTGACCGCGGTCTTGAACTTCTTGCGGATCACGTCGGGCTCGTCGAGCACGAGCACCGTGCCCTGGGCGCTGCCTCCCGTCGTCGACATCTTGTTCGTCGGCTCCTGCAGGTCCATGATCCGCGCGCCGACCGTCGGGAACACTCCGCGGGGGACCTTGAACGTCTCGCCGTAGCGTGCGTTGAACCGCTGCGCGACGTCGCGGGCGAGCTCCACGTGCTGCCGCTGGTCGTCGCCGACCGGGACGATGTCGGTCTGGTAGAGCAGGATGTCGCCCGCCATCAGCACGGGATAGGTGAAGAGGCCGGCGGAGACGAACTCCTTGCCCTCACCCTTTTCCTTGAACTGGGTCATACGGCCGAGTTGCCCGAACCCGGTGACGGCCGAGAGCAGCCACGCAGCCTCGGGGTGCGCCGTCACGTGGCTCTGCAGGAAGAGCGTGCAGCGGTCGGGGTCGAGACCGACCGCGTAGAGGAGCGCCGCCAGGTCGAGCGTGCGGTCGTGCAGGTCGCGCGGGTCGTATTCGACGGTGATCGAATGCAGGTCGACGATGCAGAAGAACGCGTCGCCCTCTTCCTGGGTCGCGACGTACTGCCGCATGCCGCCGATCAAGTTGCCGATGTGCTTGGCACCCGTTGGTTGGATGCCGGAGAAAACGCGCATTGAGGTCACCTCTCGTGGGTCGTGGTCGCGCCGGGTCGAATCAGCGGACGAGGCGGCTCTAGCGCAAGCCTCCGCCTCGCCCGCGGCGCCATGACCAACCGATCCGGGAGGCGAAGATCACAGACGGAGGATAGAGCAAATGGCGCAACTACACTGGGATCGATGACGGTGACGCCCTCGACCTGGTCGCCGCGCTCCTGGCGCGAGCGGACTGCGCTCCAGCAGCCGGACTGGCCCGACGGAGCCGCCGTGGAGGCTGCGGTCGAGCGCCTGACGTCGAGCCCGCCGCTCGTCTTCGCAGGCGAAGCGCGGGCGCTGCGGGACAACCTCGCCAAGGTGATCGACGGGCGCGCGTTCCTGCTCCAGGCGGGCGACTGCGTCGAGTCGTTCAACGAGATCTCGACGATGCGCATCCGCGAGAAGCTGAAGATCATGCTGCAGATGTCCGCCGTGCTGACCTACGGCGCGACGCTGCCGGTCGTGAAGGTGGGCCGGATCGCCGGCCAGTTCACGAAGCCGCGTTCCGAGCCGTTCGAGCAGGTCGGGGACGAGGAGATCCCGAGCTTCCGCGGCCACATGATCCACGACGACGCCCGCACCGCCGAGGCGCGCGTCCCCGACCCTCGACGAATGGTCGAGGGTTACAACCAGTCGGCCTCGACGCTGAACCTGCTGCGTGCGTTCACGAAGGGCGGCTATGCCGACCTGACGCAGGTGCATCTGTGGAACAAGGACTTCGTCTCCACGTCGCCCGAAGGACAACGCTACGACCAGTTGGCGGGCGAGATCGAGCGCGCGCTCGCGTTCATGGCGGCGTGCGGCATCGATCTCGCGAACGAGCGGAGGTTGCACGAGGTCGACGTCTTCACGAGTCATGAGGGCCTGTTGCTCGATTACGAGGAAGGCCTCACGAGGCGCGACTCGATCACCGGCGATTGGTACGACTGCTCCGCGCATCTCCTCTGGATCGGCGAGCGCACGCGCCAGATCGACGGCGCACATGTCGAGTTCTTCTCCGGGGTGCACAATCCGATCGGCGTCAAGATCGGCCCGGCGGCGACGCCCGCGGAGGTGGTCGAGCTCGCCGAGCGTCTCAATCCGCTCCGTGTGCCGGGCCGCCTCACCTACTACGCGCGGATGGGCGCCGAGCACGTGCGCGAGCTGCTGCCGCCGCTCCTGCGCGCCGTGCGCGACGAAGGGCATCCGATCCTCTGGGCGTCCGACCCCATGCACGGGAACGGGATCCGCACCGCCGACGGGGTCAAGACGCGTCGTTTCGACGCGATCATGGCCGAGCTCGACGGCTTCTTCAACGCCTGCTGGGAGGTGGGCGTGTGGCCGGGCGGCGTGCACCTGGAGTTCACGGGCGAGGACGTCACCGAGTGCCTCGGCGGCGCCGACGACGTGCTGGAGGAGCACCTCGCGTCGCGCTACCAGACCCTGCTCGACCCGCGGCTGAACGCACGCCAGTCGCTCGACCTCGCGTTCCGCCTGGCCGAGTTGATGCGCGCACCGCGCTGACCGGTTGACGGAATCTGATTCGCGAAGCGAACCAGATTCCCGAGTTGCTGGTCTCAGCGCGAAACTCGTGAATCTGGTTCGGCTGCGCCGAATCAGATTCAGGAAAGCCGGCAACCAGGTTCAATGGGGGACATGAAGATCGCAATCGTCGGCACCGGGCTCATGGGCGCGTCCGTCGCGCTCGCGGCGCGGCGGCGCGGCGACGAGGTCGTCGGCTGGGACGCCGAGCCCGCTGCGCTGGCCGCCGCGGTCGACGTCGGCGCCGTCACAGCGGCCGCGAGCCTCGAGGAGTCGGTCTCCGGGGTCGACCTGGCCGTGGTCGCGGTCCCGATCGCTCAGCTGCCCGCAACGGTCGCAGCCGTGCTGGCCGCGAGCAGCGAGGCGACCGTCACCGACGTCGGTTCGACCAAAGGGTCGGTCGTTCGCGCCGCCGAGGGCTCGCCCCGCTTCGTCGGCGGCCACCCGATCTGCGGCTCCGAGTCCCGCGGCGCGGAGAACGCGACCGCCGGCTTCTTCGAGGGCGCAACGTGGTTCCTCACCCCGGTCGCCCACACCGACCCGGCGCGACACAGGGTCGTCCACGGCTTCGTCTCCGACGTCGGTGCGACGCCCGTCGCGATCGACGCCGACGCGCACGACCGGCTCGTCGCGATGACGAGTCACGTGCCGCACGTCCTCGCGAACATCGTCGCCAACCAGACCGGCGCATCACGCGTCGACGGGCACGAGCCGCTCGCGCATGCCGGCGGCTCGCTTCGCGACATGACGCGCATCGCGGGTGCGAACCCGCGCATCTGGGTCGACATCTTCCTCGACAACGCCGGTGCGATCCGCGGAGCGCTTGCGGAGCAGCGGCGCTTGATCGAGCAGGTCGAAACCGCGCTCGAGCAAGGCGATGCGGGCTTCCTCGCCCGCTGGATCGGCGAGGCGTCGAGCAACCGGCGGCGCATGCTCGAGCGCGAGTACCCGGATCCCGGCTCGCTGCAGCGGCTCCGCGTGCACGTTCCCGACCGTCCAGGCGTGCTCGCAGGGATCACGCAGGCGCTCGGCGCAGAGCGGATCAACATCGAGGACTTCGAGCTCCATCACGTCTCGCCCGAGCGCGGCGGAACGCTGACGCTGCTCGTCGAGGGCGAAGGCGAGGCGCAACGCGCGGCGACGATGCTCGAGTCGCAGGGCTACAGCGTCGTGATCTCGGCGGTCATCGATGTTCATTGAGCCCGCCGTCAGGCTGGAAGGGCATTTCGCCGTCCCGGGCGACAAGTCGATCTCGCACCGGGCGTTGCTGCTCGGCGCCGTCTCGGACGGCGAGACCGTCGTGCGCGGCTTCGGGCGTTCGGGCGACACCTCGTCGACGCTCGCGGCGGTGCGCTCGCTCGGCGCCCAGGTGGACGACGACGGCGATCAGCTCGTGGTGCACGGCCTCGGACTACGCGGCCTGCAGTCTGCGTCGATCGACTGCGGCAACGCCGGCACCCTGGCGCGGCTGATCGTCGGGCTGCTTGCGTTCCAGGACGGCAGCTTCACGCTGACCGGTGACGAATCGCTCTCGGCCCGTCCGATGGAGCGCGTCGCCGAGCCGCTGCGCCGGATGGGCGCCCGGATCGAGACCACCGACGGGCATCTGCCGCTCACGGTGACCGGTTCGCCGCTCGAGGCGATCGACTACGAGCTGCCGGTGGCGAGCGCCCAGGTCAAGTCCGCCGTCCTGCTCGCGGGCCTCGGCGCCAAGGGCAAGACGACCGTCGTCGAGCCCGCACCGACCCGTGACCACACCGAGTTGATGCTGCAGGACGCGGGTGCGCAGGTGACCGTCCGGCCGAGCTCGGTCAGCGTCGACCCGCCCGAGCGCCTGCGGCTCGGCGCCGTCGACGTGCCGGGTGACTTCTCCTCGGCCGCGCCGTTCATCGTGGCGGCCACGCTGGTCCCCGAGTCGCGCATCACGATCCACGACGTGAACCTGAATCCGCGGCGCACGGGGCTACTCGACGTCCTCGAGCGGATGGGCGGCCGGGTCGGGATCCTGCAGCGGCGGCGGATCGGCGCCGAGCAGGTCGGCGACCTCGAGGTGCGCGGCGCGGAGCTGACCGCGACGACGATCCATTCGAGCGAAGTGCCGCTGCTCGTCGACGAGCTGCCGCTCTTCGCACTGCTCGCGTCGCAGGCACGGGGTGAGAGCTGGGTCTACGGCGCCGGCGAGCTGCGCCACAAGGAGACGGACCGCATCGACGCGGTCGTCGACGCGCTGCGCGCGATCGGCGGCCGCATCAAGGGACACGATGAAGGCTTCTCGGTCACGGGCGTGCCCACGCGTCCGAAGGGCGGCAAGGTCGACGCCCGCGGGGACCACCGGATCGCCATGCTTGGGGCTGTCGCAGGGCTGGCGAGCCGGGAAGGCGTCGAGGTGCAGGGCGCCGACACGGTGGCGATATCCTTCCCCGGCTTCTACGACCTCCTGGAGCAGATCACCCACCGATGATTGTCGCCATAGACGGACCGGCAGGCGCCGGCAAGAGCACGGTTGCCCGCAAGCTCGCGGAGCGGCTCGGCTTCAACTACCTCGACACCGGGGCGATGTATCGCGCGCTGACCTGGCTCGCCATCCGCGAAGCCCTGCCGCTCGCCGAGGGCGACGCGCTCGGCGACCTGGCGCGCCGGAACCCGGTCACGTTCGACATTGTCGGCCGCGTCTTCATCGCCGAGACCGACGTCACCTCGGCGATCCGCCAGTCGCGGATCGACCGCATGGTGCCGGTCGTCGCCCGCCACCATGATGTTCGCGAGGTGATGCGCGAACGGCAGCGCGTGCTGGGCCATCAGGGGAACGTGGTCATCGAGGGGCGCGACATCGGCACGGTCGTCGCACCCGACGCCGAGGTGAAGATCTATCTCCACGCCGATCCTGCAATTCGCGCTGCGCGCCGCCAGGCCGAGCGTCCCGACATCGGTGCCGACGCGCTCGCGACCGACCTCCGCATCCGCGACGCGTCGGACCGGGTGCGCATGCAGCCCGCCGAGGACGCGGAGCTGATCGACACGACAGGCCTCGAGGTCGACGATGTCGTGTCGCGGATCGAGGAGCTGATCCGCGTGCGTTCGCCGGCAACGTCTTGACGCTCCAGGACACCACGTGGCGCCTCGGCCGCGTCTACATGGGCCGGCCGGCGCGCTGGGTGACGCGGGCCCGCGCTTACGGACGCGAACGCGTCCCCGCGACCGGCGGGCTCGTCTACGCGGCGAATCACATGCACTGGCTCGACATCCCGATCGTCGGCGCGATGTCGCCGCGCGACGTCAGTTTCGTCGCGAAGTCCGAGGTGCTCGGCTTTCCCGGTCTCGGCCGGTTCGTCGCCTGGCACGGCACGATCGCGGTCCGGCGCGGCGCATCCGACCGTGATGCGGTGCGCCTGATGCGGGAGACGGCGCGCGAGGGCGGCGTCGTCGGGCTGTTCGTCGAGGGAACCCGCCTGAAGCTCGGACGGCCGGGGAAGGCGCAGCCCGGTGCAGCGATGGTCGCGGTGCAGGAGCACGTGCCCGTCGTCCCGATCGCGATCTACGGGACGCAGTTCTGGAAGGTCAGCGACTTCGCTCCGTGCTCGATCGCCTTCGGCGAGCCTGTGCGCTTCGAGGGGCTGCCCAAGGGCGGTCGCGGCTACAAGGAGGCGACCGCCGAGATCGAGCGCCGCATCAACGTGCTCTTCGACTGGCTCGCGGAGCTCCATGCGGCGGGCCGCCCGGCCCACGCGACACCGCCGGTATGAGCAGCACTGCCGTCAAGCTGGAAGGCACGGTCGCGATCGTCGGGTTCCCGAACGTGGGGAAGTCGACGCTCGTCAATCGATTGACCGCGACGCGCCAGGCGGTCGTCCACGAGACGCAGGGCACGACCCGCGACCGCAAGGAGCTCGTCTGCGAATGGAACGGGCGCAGCTTCCTGCTGATCGACACCGGCGGCGTCGACATCGCCGACCCGAGCCCGATCACCAAGCAGATCGCGCTGCAGGCGCGCGCTGCCATCAAGGAGGCCGACCTCGTCCTGTTCGTCGTCGATGCACGCGCCGGGGTGACCCCCGGCGACGAGGAGCTCGCGCAGATCCTGCGCGAGGCGAAGAAGAACGTCCTCGTGCTCGCGAACAAGATCGACGACCCGTCCCAGGAGAGCCTCGCGTACGAGTTCCATCGCCTCGGCTTCGGCGAGCCGTTCCCGATCTCCGCGCTGCACGGCTCGAACACCGGCGACCTGCTCGACGAGATCCTCGACCTGCTGCCGGGCGAATCGACGCGAACGGTCGAGGAGGACGCGATCCGGGTCGCCATTCTCGGCCGGCCGAACGTCGGCAAGTCGTCGCTCTACAACAAGCTGGTGGGTGCGGAGCGCACCATCGTCTCGGAGGTGCCGGGCACGACCCGCGACACGATCGACACGGTGATCGAGCACGAAGGCCGGACGTTCCAGCTGATCGACACCGCCGGCCTGCGGCGCAAGCGCAAGCAACGCCAGGGCATCGACTACTACTCGGAGCTGCGCGCGCTCGACGCCGCAGGACGCGCCGACGTCGCGCTCGTCCTGATCGACGCGGGGGAGGGGATCGTCGAAGGTGACATCACCGCGGTCGAGGTCGCGCGCAAGGCGCACTGCGCGACGTTGATCGTCCTCTCGAAGTGGGACATCTCGGAGATCACGATCGAGGACGTGCGCCCCGAGCTCGCACGCCGCCTGCGGCAGCGCCCGGACTTCATCACGATCTCGTCGCTGACGGGCCGCGGCGTCTCGCGCTTGCTCGGCAAGGTCGAGGAGCTCTACGACCGTTTCGTCTCGCGCGTCCCGACGGCGGAGCTGAACAAGTTCATCGCGGAGCTGAAGGAGATGCGGCAGGCGCCGTCCAAGGGCGTCCGCCGCCTGAACCTGCTCTACGGCGCGCAGGTGACGACGCGGCCGCCGCGCTTCCGGTTCACCGTCAACGACCCCGGTCTCGTCACACGCGACTACGCGTACTGGGTGGAGAACCAGCTCCGCGAGCGCTTCAACCTCGAGGGCGTGCCGGTGGTGGTCGACTTCCGCGAACGCTCGTGAGATTCGTCGTCGTCGGCGCGGGCGCGTGGGGTCGGGTGTTCGGCGGTCTGCTCCGCGACCGCGGCCACGACGTGTTCGTCGCGACGCGCGTGACGGTCGACAGCGCGCCGTACGAGGAGGCTGACATCGTCGCCGTCGCGGTCCCGAGCAGCGCGTTCGGCGAGGTGCTGGCACGGGTTCGCGGCGACGCGCCGGTCCTCAGTCTCGTCAAAGGCCTCGACCCGGCGACCGGCAACCGGCTCTCGACCCTCGTGCAGGGTCGCTCCGTGGCGGTGCTCTCGGGGCCGAACATGGCGGAGGAGGTCGCGGCGGGACTGCCGGGCGCCGCCGTGATCGCATCCGACGACGAAGCGCTCGCGCTGCGCCTGCAGGATGCGGTCAACTCGGGCACGTTCCGCGTCTACGTCAACGGCGACGTGATCGGGGTCGAGCTCTGCGGCGCTGCGAAGAACGTGATCGCCCTCTCGGCGGGCGCCGTCGACGGCCTCGGCCTCGGCGACAACGCCAAGTCGGCCCTCATCACCCGTGGTCTCGTCGAGATGACGCGGCTCGGGGAGGCCTGTGGAGCCGAGCCGGAGACGTTCTCGGGCCTCGCCGGCATGGGCGATCTGATCGCAACGTGCTTCCACCCGCTCGGCCGCAACCGCCGCGCCGGAGAGTTGATCGCGCGCGGCGCGACCCCCGACGAGGCCAGGGCGCAGATCGGACAGGTCGTCGAAGGGCTGACCACCGCGCCGGTGCTGCGCGATCTGTCGCGGCGCATCGGCGTGGAGCTGCCGATCACCGAGGGCGTCTGTGCGGTGCTGGACGGCATGCCGCTGCACGAGCTCGCAGGTTCGCTCATGGGCCGACGCCCGACGGAGGAATAGCTACCCTTCGCGGCCATGGCGGAGCGGAGCTTCCTCTTCACCTCGGAGTCGGTCACCGAGGGACATCCCGACAAGATCGCGGACCAGATCTCCGATGCGGTCCTCGACGCCGCGCTCGCGAACGACCCGCTGAGCCGCGTCGCCTGCGAGACGCTCATCACGACGGGTCTCGTCGTGGTGGCGGGAGAGATGACGACCGAGGAGTACATCGACATTCCGCGCATCGTGCGCGAGACGGTCAAGGACATCGGTTACACGCGGGCCAAGTACGGCTTCGACGCGGATACGTGCGGCGTGATCGTGACGCTCGACGAGCAGTCACCCGACATCGCGCAGGGCGTCGACAACGCGTATGAGCTGCAGCACGACCCGAGCGACGACGATCCGCTCGACCAGGTCGGCGCCGGCGACCAGGGCATGATGTTCGGCTACGCGTCCAACGAGACGCGCGAGCTGATGCCTCTGCCGATCATGCTCGCGCACCGCATCACCAAGCGGCTGGCCGAGGTGCGGAAGACCGACGTGCTCCCGTATCTGCGTCCGGACGGCAAGGCACAGGTGTCGATTCGGTACGAGGTCGACGCCAACGGCCACCAGACGCCGGTGGAGGTCGAGCGGGTCCTGATCTCGACCCAGCACCGCGAGGGGCTCGATCCGGAGACGATGATCAAGCCCGATCTGATCGAGCACGTGCTGCGCCCGATCCTGCCGTCCGATCTCTACGACGAGAAGAGCCTCGACGATCCGACGTTCGTCTTCGTCAATCCGACCGGCAAGTTCGTGATCGGCGGCCCGATGGGCGACACCGGCCTGACCGGGCGGAAGATCATCGTCGACACCTACGGCGGCGCCGCCCCGCACGGCGGCGGCGCCTTCTCGGGCAAGGATCCGACGAAGGTCGACCGCTCGGCTGCGTACGCGGCCCGGTACGTCGCGAAGAACGTCGTCGCTGCCGGCCTCGCAGACCGCTGCCAGATCCAGGTGGCCTATGCGATCGGCGTCGCGCACCCGTTCTCGATCCTCGTCGAGACCTTCGGCACCGAGAAGCTCGGTGTGGCGCGCATCGAGGAGCTCGTCAAGGAGCACTTCGACCTGCGTCCCGCCGCGATCCTGCGCGACCTCGACCTGCGGCGCCCGATCTACCAGAAGACCGCTGCGTACGGCCACTTCGGCCGCGACGACCACGAGTTCTCGTGGGAGCGCACCGACAAGGCCGACGCGCTCCGCGAGGCCGCAGGCCTCGCTGAAGCAACCCCGACGGGTGTCTGATTCGCCGCAGGCGAACCAGGTTCGCGAGTTTCTGTTCTAGCGCTCGATTCCCGGTCAGACACCGACGCGCTTGACGAACAGCCCGCCGGCGGCCTTCTCGCTGATTCCCTTTTCGCTCCCGTTGATCTCGACGCGGAACTGGCCGGCGGCGGGCTCGGCGGCGCGCAGCTCGACGGTGGTACCGGGCGTCAGGCCCTCGTCGTAGAACCAGTGCAGGAGGTCGCCGTCGTGCTCCGCGAGGCGGACGATCGTCGCCTGTGCGCCCGGCTCGAGCGCCGACAGGGGCTCGAGCTCGCGGTTCTCCGCCTGCTCGAAGTCCGGGTCGACCGGCCAGCCGTGCGGGCAGCGGTCCGGGTAGCCGAGCTTCACCTCGATCCGCTCGACCATGTCGTCGGTGAACGTCCCCCCGAGCTCATCGGCGTGCACGTGCGCTTCCGCAGCCGTGTAGCCCATGAAATCGGTGAGCAGCCGCTCGATGATCCGGTGTTTGCGAACGACCTTGCGCGCCCGTTCTGCGCCGGCGGGGGTGAGGATGGCCTCCTTGTGCTCGCCGCGCTCGACCAGGCCGTCCGCCTCGAGTCGCTTCAGCATCTCGCCTGCGGACGCGCGTGAGACGCCGAGCATCTCGGCGACCCGGGAGGCGATCGTCTGGGACGACCCCGACGTGTCCGGCCGGTACTCGCCGATCGGGAACGCGAGGAAATAGATCGTCTCGAGGTACTCGTCGGTTCCGTGGCCGGCAGCCATTGTCCTGATCGTAGTGTGAAACTCCCGGGCACCGCGAGTGACGGGGTCCGGCCGCCGCCGGGGCCTGGATTACCCTGGCGCTCTTGGGCCACTTCCTCCACGCGGTCAACGTCTTCTTCCACCACCTGACGGCGGTGCAGTGGCAGTTCCTCGCGCTCGCGCTCGCCTGCCACGTGGCGAAGCTGTTCCTCCGCGCCGCTGCCTGGTGCACGATTGTGCGGGCCGCATATCCCGGGCAGCGGCTGAGATATCGCACGGCACTCGGTGCTTATCTCGCGGGGGTCGGTGTGAACTCGATCGTCCCTGCGCGCGGCGGCGACATCGTCAAGATGTACCTCGTCAAGCATCGGCTGCCTGGCTCGACGTATGTGACGCTCGCCCCGACGCTGCTCGTCGAGACGCTCTTCGATTTCGTGACGGCGGGCGCGCTGATCATCTGGGCGCTGGCGATCGGCGTGCTGCCGACGCACCAGCTCTACTCGCGCATTCCAACCGTCGATTGGAAGTTCTTCCTGCGCCACGAGCGGCCGACGGAGATTGCGCTCGCCGTTCTTCTGGTCGCCGCGGTGATCGGGTTCGTCTGGGCGCGTCGCCGGTACGACGAGTTCCGGACTCGTGTCCGGCAGGGCTTCGCGATTCTCGGGCAGCGTCGCCGGCTCGTCTTCGGCGTGCTCCTCCCGCAGGCGATCTCGTGGGGCTTCCGCATCCTCTCGCTCTACTTCTTCCTCAAGGCTTTCCGGGTCACTGCGAACTTCCACAACGCACTGCTCGCGCAGGTCGTCGACTCGCTTGCGACGCTCTTCCCGGCCACACCGGGCGGCGCAGGCACGAAGCAGGGGCTCACCGAGTTCCTGTTCCGCGGCCAGGGTGTCTCGCACACACTGCTGCTCGCGTTCAGCGTCGGCATGAACATCACGCTCGTTGTCGTGAACGTCCTCCTGGGCCTGATCGCGATCGCGCTGATGGCCAGGACACTGTCGTTCAAACGGCTGCGCTCGAATGCCCGCGCCGAAGAGCAACCGGCGTAGTGCCTTACGCATCGGTGTATCCGCTCGTCACCGCGCGTGCCGTTGCGAGGGAGTTCACGTACGAGGTGCCGGCAGACGTCGCGGTCGGCGCGATCGTGCGCGTCCCGTTCGGCCGCGCGCGTGCGCGCGGAATCGTCGTCTCGCTGCACGACACAGCCCCCGACGGAGTCGACGCGAGGCCGATCGAGTCCGTGATCGGCGAGATACCCGCGACGCTCGTCGAGCTGGCGCTCTGGATCGCCGACTACTACGGCTCGACACCGGCGCGTGCGCTCGCTCTCGTCGCGCCCGAGTCGCCGAAGCGGCGCAAGGAACAGGCGCCGCCGGCGGAACGGCAGGCCCTGACCGGCGAGGCCGAGCCGTTGCAGCTCTCCGACTCGCAGATCGCAGCGGTCGATCGGATCGTGAACGGCGAGGGGAACTACCTGCTCTACGGCGCGACAGGCTCCGGGAAGACCGAGGTGTACCTGCAGGCGTGCGCCTCGATGCTCGAGCGTGGATTCGGGGCGATCGTGCTCGTGCCCGAGATCGCACTTGCACCTCAGACGGTCGGCCGCGTGCGGGCTCGCTTCGGCGACCGGGTGGCGATTCTCCACTCGGCGCTGTCCGACGCAGAGCGCCGCGACGAGCGTGCGCGGATCGCGAGCGGGGAGGCCCGCATCGTCGTCGGCGCTCGCTCCGCGATCTTCGCCCCGATCCGAGGGCTCGGTCTGATCGTCGTCGACGAGGAGCACGACCCGTCGTATAAACAGGACTCCGATCCACGCTACGACGCTCGAACGGTCGCAGCGAAACGAGCGGCTCTCGAAGGCGCGGTCGCGGTCTTCGGCTCCGCAACGCCGCGCCCGGAGAGCTGGGCGGCGCTCGAGCGTCTCGAGCTCGGCGGGCGGCTCGGTGCCGACCTTCCGCCGGTGCAGGTGATCGATCTGCGACGTGAGGCGGGGTATCCGCTGTCGGCACCGCTCCTGCGTGCGTTGCGCGGTGTGGCGGAGCGTCGCGGCAAGGCAATCTTGCTTCTGAACCGCCGCGGAGTTGCTCCCGCGCTCCACTGCCGCGCGTGCGGAACGACGATCCGGTGCCCGAACTGCGACGTGTCGCTCGTCCTGCACGGCGACACGTCTCTTCGCTGTCACCACTGCGGTTTCGAGCGGCAGGCGCCGTCGACGTGTGACGCGTGCGGCTCGCCGGAGATCGCACGTTTGGGGGCCGGGACGCAGAAGCTCGAGCGGGAGCTCGAGCGCGAGCTGCCGGAGCTCGAGCTGATCAGGCTCGACGCAGACGCGGTTGCGAAGCCGGAGCAGCTCGCGGAGTCGCTGGCGCGCTTCCGGGATACGGACGGTGCGGTGCTGCTCGGCACGCAGATGGTGGCCAAGGGCCATCACTTCGCCGGGGTCGAGCTCGCCGCAGTCGTCGACGCGGACACGGGGCTCGGGATGCCCGACTTTCGGGCGGAGGAGAGAACCTTCCAGCTGATCACCCAGCTGGCCGGGCGCAGCGGCCGCGACGCGCCCGGGCGGGTCCTCGTGCAGTCGTTCCAGCCCGATGCACGGCCGATCGTCTACGCCGCGCGTCACGACGTCGCACGGTTTCTCACGGAGGAGCTCGAGCGGCGCAAGGAGCTCGGGTACCCGCCGTTCTCGCATCTCGTGCGAATCGTCGTGGCCGGGCCGGAGCTCGAGCCGGTCATGCGTGCGCTCGACGAGCTGAAGGCGGGGATCACCGGTGCCGACCTGCTCGGGCCGGCGGCGCTCCTGCGCCTTCGGGGCAAGTACCGGGCGCAGCTCGTCGCGAAGACGACGCACCCGCGCCGCATCGCCTCGCAAGCAGCGCGCCTGCTCGCCGCCGCCGCGCCGAACATGCGCAAGGCGAAGCTGACCGCGGTCGTCGACGTCGACCCGCAGAGCCTCTAGCGCCATGTCCCGGCCGGACACGTCCTTGACGGACGCGTCCGGCCAGACGCGCAAGCGCACTACCCGGTGGCAGCCACCGGGTAGTGCGCCAACGCTCCTGAACGGACACGTCTGCTGCAGCCGGTCGGTCTGCGGCACCATGATGGGGTCGTGAAGCAGCGGCCCGAGGACATCATCGGCGAGTGGGGGATCCGCGACGTGACGCCGCCGTCGCAGGCCGAGCGGCGGCGGCTCGAGGCGGAGCAGGACCTGAACCCGCTCGTCGGCCGCCCGTTGCCGCGCCGGATCCGCCGCTTCCGCATCGAGGCAGACCGCCACTTCGCCTCCCTCGGCGGGCCGCTCCCGTTCATGCAGCGGCTGAGACAGATCGACGACGAGACCGAGCGCCAGGAGAGGCTCCTCGCGGACGCCTATGCCGAGCACGGCTCCGATCCGGCCCGGTGGCGGAAGATCGTCGAGCGCTGGAACTTCAGCGAGGTGAACGACCTGATCGAGCGGCACAACCGTTGGTACCCGGTCGAGGCGCGGCTCCCGATGGACCCGAGAACGCGTGACTACGTGAAGGTCGGCGGACGCTCCTACCGGCGTGACCCGCTCGACGTGGCCTGGATCCTCGAGCGCTTCCCCTACACTGCGTCGCCGTGAGCGAGCACGACCACGATCATGAGCACGACCACGAGCACGACCACGACCACGACGACGACGTCGAGTCCGTCGAGGACGCGCGCGCCGAGGCCGAGGCCGATGCACGCCGCCGGTTCGCGCTCGGGCAGATCCGCCAGTACGGCGATCCGGCCCTGAGGCTCGTCGCGCACGAGGTGGTGGACTTCGACGCCGACCTGCTCCGCCTCGTCGAGCGCATGACCACCCTGATGCACGAGGCACAGGGCGTCGGGCTCGCCGCAACGCAGGTCGGCGTGCTCCGCCGCCTGTTCGTGTTCGAGCCCGACGACGACGGCCCGCGGGTGATCGTGAACCCGGTGATCGTCGAACGCGCTGACGAGCAGGAGACCGACGAGGAGGGCTGCCTCTCGCTGCAAGGCGTCCGAGTGCCGGTCGAGCGGTCGGTCAGGGTGACGCTCGCGGGCAAGGACGCAGAAGGAAACGACGTTCGCTTCGAGCTCGACGACTACGGCTCTCGCGTCGCACAGCACGAGCTCGACCACCTCGACGGCGTGCTCATCATCGACCGCACCGACGACGAGCACCGCAAAGAGGCGCTCTCGACGCTGCGGCCCCGCGCCGTCTTGCGCTGATGCGCATCGGGGTCGCCGCGACGGCGCCGCTCGGCGCCGACGTGCTCGAGCGCCTCGCCGAAAGCCACGAAGTCGCCTGGCTGCTCACGCGTCCGGACGCGCCGAGCGGTCGCGGCCGCAAGCTCGCCGCACCGCCGGCGAAAGACGTCGCGCTCGAGCTCGGCATCCCGGTCCATCAGCCGGAGAAGCCCGAGCTGCCGGCCGACGTGGATCGTGTCGTCGTCTGCGCCTACGGCCTCTACATTCCGCCGGGACTGCTCGCCCGCACGCTCTGGCTGAACGTCCACCCGTCTCTGCTGCCGCGCTGGCGCGGCGCCGCGCCGGTCGAGCGCGCGATCCTGGCGGGCGACCGCGAGACCGGGGTGACGATCCACGAGACGATCGAGGCGCTCGACGCCGGCCCGATCGCTGCCCAGGAGGCGTTCCCGGTCGAGGACCTCGATGCCGGCGGCGTCTTCGAGCGCTCGGCGGAGCTCGCGGCGCGCCTGCTCGCGCCTGCTCTGGAGTCGCCGTCGTTTCGGCCGCAGCAGGAGGACGGAGCGACCTATGCCGAGAAGATCACGGCCGCCGACCGCGAGCTGAACCTCGACGACGCGGTCGACAGCTGGCGGCGCGTGCGGGCGCTCTCGCCGCACATCGGCGCGTGGGCGATGCTGCACGGACGGCGAGTGACGATCTGGCGGGCGCAGCTCGAGAACGGCGCTTTCGTGCCCGAGCTCGTCCAGCCGGAGGGGCGCGGCAAGATGAGCTACGACGAGTTCCTGCGCGGCGTGAAGTGATCGCCCCGGCGCGAAAGGCCGCGTTCGAGGTCGTGCGCCGTGTGTTCGAAGAGGAGGCGTACGCGGATCGGGCCCTCGCCTCGGCCGTCGCGGACCTCGATGCACGCGACCGGGCACTCGCCCAGCGGCTGGCCTACGGAACGGTGCAGATGGCGAGGACGCTCGACTTCGGGATCGAGCAGCTCGGCAAGCGACCGGTGCGCAAGCTCGATGCGCCCGTGCGAGCGGCCCTGCGGCTCGGCGCCTACCAGCTCGCCTTCACCGATCAGGCCGACCATGCGGTGGGCGACGACACGGTCGAGCTCGTGCGTGCTGCGCGCCTCGAGCGTGCGGTGCCGTTCACGAACGCTGTCATGCGCAAGCTTGCGCAAGGCCTGCGGGGGCTCGTCGCCTCGCTCCCGGAGGGGCCGCTCAAGTACTCCTACCCCGACTGGATCGCCGACGTCTGGACGCGCGACTTCGGGCGCGAGGTCGCCCTCGATCTGATGCGCGCCCAGAACGAGCCCCCGGGGCTCGAGGTGCGCTCCGACGAGCCCGTGGGCGAGCAGACCGATGTCCCCGGGGCCTACCTCGTCGAGACGGTCGACACCGCGCGCATGCGCCCGATGAGCCGCGCCTCGCAGCTCGCGGCGCTCGTCGTCGGCTCGCAGGAAGGGGAGCGCATCCTCGACCTGTGCGCTGCGCCGGGCGGCAAGACGTTGCTGCTCGCCGGGAGCGTGACCGCGGTCGAGGTTCATCCCGGCCGCGCGCAGGCGATGTCGAAGAACGTCGGTCCGAACGTCCGCGTCGTCACGGCCGACGCGCGCGAGCTGGACGAGAGCGGGTTCGACCGGGCGCTCGTCGACGCTCCCTGCTCCGGGCTCGGCGTCCTGGCCCGGCGCCCCGACCTGCGCTGGCGCGCGAGACCGTTGCCGGAGCTGCAGCTCGAGCTGCTCCGGGCGGCCGCCGCCCGCACGCGGCCCGGCGGGACGATCGTCTATTCGGTCTGCACGATGAACGCCGACGAGAACGAGGCCGTCGTCGATGCCTCCGGGCTCGAACCGCTGCCGCTCGACGCCGAGTGGCCGCAGTATGCGCATCCGACCAGGCCCGAGTTTCTCCTGACGCTCCCGCACCGCGACCGCACGAGCGGCTTCTTCATCGCTCGGTTGAAGCCGTAGGATCGAAGCGGTGGCCTGGCGGGATTGGATCCGGACGATCGAGGTCGAGCCGTCGCTCTACGGGGCGGACTTCGCCCACCTCGGCGACCAGATCGAACAGCTGCTCGCGGCCGGATGCCGCGTCTTCCATTTCGACGTCGGCGACGGCCACTTCGTCGAGCCGATCACCATGGGCCCGATCGTCCTCGCGTCGATCGCGCCGCTGATCCACCGCGACGGGGGTGCGATCGACGTGCACCTGATGGTCGAGAGCCCCGCCAAGTACTTCGGGCCGGTCGCGGCAGCGGGCGGCGACAGCGTCACCTTCCACTACGAGGCGGTGAGCGACGTCGCCGCCACGATCCGCGCAGCGCGCGAGCACGGGCTGCAGGCCGGGGTCGCCTTCAACCCGGAGAGCGAGCCGGAGGCCGTGGCTGCGGTGAGCGGCGACGCCGACCTCGTGCTCTGCATGGGGATCCATCCCGGCTACTCGGGCCAGCAGTTCATGGAGGCGACCTACGATCGTGTCCGCCGCCTCAGGGTTGAACTCGGCGACGCCGTCCCGATCCAGGTGGACGGCGGCGTCGCCGACGACAACATCGCGCAGATCCGCGCCTGCGGCGCCACGCTGCTCGTCGCCGCCACGGCGATCTTCGGGCACCAGGATCTCGCGGGCGCCTACCGCCGCCTGGTCGCCGCGCTGGCGTGACGCTGCAACGGGCGATCGAGCTCGCCCGGGGCGCGTCCGGCCGGGCGTATCCGAAGCCGACCGTCGGCGCGGTCGTCGTGCGCGGCGGCGAGACCGTCGGCGAGGGCGTGACGGAAGCCGCGGGCCGCCACGCGGAGGTCGTGGCCCTCGACCAAGCCGGCGAGCGCGCGCGTGGCGCAACGATGTACGTGACGCTCGAGCCGTGCGCGCACCACGGTACGACGCCGCCGTGCGCCGACGCGATCCTTGCGGCGGGCGTCGACCGGGTCGTGTTCGGGGCGCCGGATCCGAACCGGGAGGCGGCCGGCGGGGCGGAGCGGCTCCGCGCGGCCGGCGTCGAGGCCGAGGACGCACATTCGTGGGAGGCCCGCACCCTGGACGAAGCCTGGCGGACGTGGGTCTCGCTGGCACGGCCCTTCGTGATCTACAAGACGGCCATGACGCTCGACGGCAGTCTCGCCGTACCGGGTGAGCGCTGGGTGAGCGGCCCTGCCGGCCGCCGACTCGTGCACGAGCTGCGTGCGCAGGTCGATGCGGTCGCCGTCGGCGGCGGCACCGCTCGCGCCGACCGGCCGCGTCTCGACGCGCGCGACGTTCCCACACCGAAGGGACAGCCGCGGCGGATCGCCTTCTCGCGTGGGCCGCTGCCCGACGGGCTCGACCTCGAGCTTCGAGCGGGCGCCCTCGAGGACGAGCTGCGCGCACTCGCGGGTGAAGGTGTCCAGTCGCTCCTCCTCGAAGGCGGCCCAACGCTCGCCGCGGCGTTCTTCCGCGCGGACCTCGTCGACAAGCTGCTCGTCTTCGTCGCACCGACGCTGGCCGGCGCAGGGCCTCGTCTTGCTGCTCCGCTACCCTCCTCGCGCACGCTGTCGCATCTCTCCGCCAGGCGGATCGGCGGCGACGTGCTCCTCGAGGCGTATGTCCACCAAACCTGACTCCCAGCGCGCCGACGACCAGCTCGTCACACACCTGAGCCACTGGCTGACGGGCCAGCTCGGGAACGACGAGCTGCGCCGCAGGCTGGAGGAGATCGGCACCGACGAACTGGCCCCCGGCGGCCGCGACGCTGTCAACGAGCTGCTCGCCGAGCTCGCGACGGCCGTCCCCGGCGAGCGCGCACAGCTCGAGGTGCTCGTCCGCGAGACGGTCGAGACACTCGTCTACGGGGACTGAGACGCGGGGGGAGAGCTGGGGTGTCTGACACCGAGGTGTCAGACACCTTTACGGTTCGGCCTGTGTTCACCGGGTTGATCAGGGAAGTCGGGACGGTCGTCGCGCGCGAGGGCGGGCCGGCGGGTGCTCGGCTGACGATCGAAGCCCCGGCCACGGCCGCCGGTGCGGCGGTCGGCGACTCGGTCGCGATCGACGGTGTCTGCCTGACCGTCGTCGAGGCCGCGGGCGACACGCTGGCGTTCGACGCGGTCCCCGAGACGCTCTGCCCGCACCAGCCTGGAGACCCTCGACCACGGGTCGAGGGTCAACCTCGAGCCCGCTCTTCGCGCCGGCGAGCCGCTCGGCGGCCACTACGTCCAGGGCCACGTCGACGGCGCCGGCAGCGTCCGCTCGGTCGAGCCGGAGGGAGACGGGAAGCGGATCTGGGTCGACGCACCGCCCGACCTGCTCCGCTACGTGGTCGAGAAGGGATCGATCGCGGTGCAGGGTGCGAGCCTGACCGTCGCCGCGGTCGACGCGGGCGGGTTCGCGGTCGCGTTGATCCCGCACACCCTGGCCGCGACGACGCTCGGGGCGCTCGAGCCCGAGGATCGTGTGAACCTCGAGACCGATGTGCTCGCCAAGTACGTCGAGAAGCTGCTCCCCCGCTAGCCTTCGGCTATGGCCGTGACCACCCCGTTCGCGACGATCGAGGAGGCGATCGAGGACATCCGCGAGGGGCGGATGGTCGTCGTCGTCGACGATCCCGACCGCGAGAACGAGGGTGACCTCACGATCGCGGCGCAGTTCGCGACGCCCGATGCGATCAACTTCATGGCGACCCACGCCCGCGGGCTGATCTGTCTCTGCCTGACGGAGGAGCGCGCCGATCATCTCGGCCTGCGCCCGATGACCGAGCACAACGAGGCGCCGCTCGGCACCGCGTTCACGGTCAGCGTCGAAGCGCGGCGCGGCGTCACGACCGGCATCTCCGCCGCCGACCGCAGCCACACGATCCAGGTCGCGATCCATTCCGACTCGACCGCGCACGATCTCGTGCAGCCGGGGCACGTGTTCCCGTTGCGCGCGAAGCCGGGCGGCGTCCTCGAGCGGATCGGGCAGACCGAGGCGGCGGTCGATCTTGCGCGCCTGGCCGGGCTCGACCCGTCGGGGGTCGTCTGCGAGATCATGAACGACGACGGCACGATGGCCCGCGTGCCCGATCTCGCCCCGTACTGCGAGCGGCACGGCCTCAAGATGGTCACCGTCGCCGACCTCGTCGAGTACCGGCGCCGGCACGAGAAGCTCGTGGAGCGGGGCGCATCCGTCCAGCTGCCGACCGAGTTCGGCGAGTTCACGGCGATCGCGTTCCGGGAGAAGCTGAACGGGAAGATCCACGTCGCGCTCGTGAAGGGCGATGTCGACGGCGCCGAGAACGTCCTGGTGCGCGTCCACTCCGAGTGCCTGACGGGCGACGTCTTCCATTCGCTCCGCTGTGACTGCGGCGAACAGCTCGAGCAGGCGCTCGCGCAGATCGAGGAGGAGGGAAGCGGCGTGCTGCTCTACATGGCGCAGGAGGGACGCGGGATCGGTCTGCTGAACAAGCTGCGCGCCTACGAGCTGCAGGAGCAGGGGCTGGACACGGTCGAGGCGAACCTCGAGCTGGGCTTCCCGGCCGACGCCCGCGACTACGGCATCGGCAACCAGATCCTCGCCGACCTCGGCCTCACCACCCTGCGCATCCTCACCAACAATCCGAAGAAGATGACCGGGATCGACGGCTTCGGGCTGACGGTGGTCGAGCAGGTGCCGATCGAAGTGGCGCCCCACAGCGAAAACCAGCGCTATCTGAGCACCAAGCGGGATAAGCTCGGTCATCGTCTGCACCATCAGGATCTGAAGAACCTCGAATACGAACCGGAGGCCGAGTGAGCGAGATCGACGACCAGCCCAGGGACGAAACGCCGCCGGTGGACGACGAGCCGCCGGTCGAGGAGACACCGGTCGAGGAGACACGGATCCACGAAGGACCGGTCGGCGAGGACACGGATCCCAGCGGGGAGTCGGTCGCGGAGAACGGGTCGGGCGGCGATCCGTTCGCGGGCTGGCCCGCTGCGCAGTCGGCGGGCGTGATCGAGGACGCGCCGCAGGACGGTGGGAGCGTCGAGCACGTGCGTGGAGAGGTCGACGTCCCGGACGGCTACACCGTGCTCGAGGGGACCCCGCGCGGCACGCGGCGCTCGGTCGGCGTCGTCGTCTCCCGGTTCAACGGCGGCGTCACCAACAAGATGCTTCAAGGGGCCCTCGAGGCGCTCGTGGAGGCAGGCGTCTCGCAGGATGCGATCACCGTCATGCCGGTCCCCGGCGCCTTCGAGCTGCCGCTGGCGGCAATGGCGCTCGCAAAGACACGCCGCTACGCGTGCATCGTGGCGCTCGGCGCGATCGTGCGCGGCGACACGCCGCACTTCGACTACGTCGCGTCCGAGTGCGCCTCTGGGCTGCAGCTGGCCGGGATCGAAACCGGCGTTCCGGTCTCGTTCGGCGTGCTCACCGTCGACAACGTCGAGCAGGCGGACGCGCGGATCTACAAGGCGGCCGAGGCGGTCCGCTCGGCGCTCGAGATGGCGGATCTGTTCGCCCGGCTCCGGGCGAGCGCCAAGGGCTAGCCCTGCAGCCGCTACACTGCCGACCGCGATGAGCAAGGTCTGCGCAATCTGTGGGAAGAAGCCGGGGTTCGGGAACCACCGTTCGCACTCGATGGTCGCCACCAAGCGCCGGTTCGATCCGAACCTCCAGCGGGTCCGCGTGCTCCTGAAAGGCTCGCCGACCCGCGCCTACGTGTGCACCCGCTGCCTCAAGGGCGGCAAGGTCACCAAGGCGATCTAGCGCCACCGGCCGCGATCGGCTCCCGCTGGGCGGAGCCCGGATGTGGCGCTAGTCGGCTTTCGGCATGAGCGCTGCGCGCAGGTCGGCCAGCGGCCCCGGCGCGAGGTCCGGCGGTTCCACGAGCGCGGCGAGCAGAGCCGACTCGTCGGCCGGCTCGACGACGAACTCCTGGGGGTAGGCGCCGGCCCGGGCCGCGTTGATCCTGGTCACGAGCTCTGCCTGGCCGCCGGGCGCGCGTTCCAGGCGGCGGATCAGGTCGTTTCCCTGCCGCAGCCGAAGCGGGATCTCCACGCCTGCGCTGCTGAGCCGCAGGACCAGAAACGGGGGGTCGTCGCCCGGTACGAGCATCGCAGGCGAGCCTCGCACAGAGCCTGCGGGAAGGTCAAACCCAGCAACCTTCTCACCGTGATTTCGGGTCTAATGCGCAACCCGTGGCGGATGACCTCTTCCTGGAGCTCGAGCTCGGCCGGCTGACCATCGCGCGTGAGGCGGTGGCCGAGATCGTCGCCGAACGGACGCTCGGGTGCTACGGCGTCGTCGGCCTTTCGGCCGGCACGCGGGTCGGCCGCATCTTCCGCCGGGAGGGAATCAGCATCGAGGGCGATGCGAGCTCGCTGCGCATCCAGGTGCACATCGTGGTCGCGCACGGGCTCAACCTGGCCGAGGTGGCCTCGACCGTCCGGTCCCAGGTCGCCTACGAGGTGGCGCGCCTGACCGGCCTGCAGGTGGCGGCGGTCGAGGTCGTCATCGAACGTGTGAGGCAGAGCGCATGAGGGAGCGGGTCCACGAGCTCGTCGACGGGGCGCGGGCGGCGATCGAGGCGAACCGGCGCCGGATCGACGACCTGAACGTGTATCCGGTCCCGGACGGCGACACGGGAACCAACCTGACCCTGACCGTGCGCGCGATCGAAGAGGCGCTCCACGACGACGGCCCCGACGATCGCGCCGGCCTGGCGAGGGAGGTCTCGCGCGCGGCGCTCATGGGCGCGCGTGGCAACTCCGGCGTCATCCTGTCCCAGATCATTCGCGGCGCGACCGAGTCGCTCGCCGAGAGCGACGATCTCGCCCGGGCGTTCCGTTCGGCCAGCGACGCCGCGTACCGGGCGGTGAAGAAGCCGGTCGAGGGGACGATGCTGACTGCGATCCGGTCGATGGCGGACGCCGCCGAGCACGGCGCCGATCTCGCGGGGATCATCGCGCGCGGCGACGACACCGTCACGCAGACGCGCGAGCTTCTGCCGGTGCTCAAGGAGGCGGGAGTGGTCGACGCGGGTGCAGCCGGCCTCGTCGAGATCGTGCGCGGCATCCACGCCGCGCTGACCGGCGAGGCGCAGGCACCGCCGCCAGAGCACGAGGAGACGTTCGGGCTGGAAGCCATCCATCAGGAGCTCTCGCGGTACCGGTACTGCACGGTGTTCGTCGTCGAGGGCGAGGGGCTCGACGCCGACGAGCTCGAACCGGAGCTCGAGCAGCTCGGAGACTCGCTGCTCGTCGTCGGCGACAGCAGCGCTCTCAAGGTGCACGTGCACACCGACGATCCGGGCCGCGCGCTGTCGCTGGGGGTCGCCCGAGGTGCGATCGCGGGTGTCGAGATCGCGAACATGCACGCGCAGACCCAGCAGCGCGAGGAGCGGCTCCTCCATTCCGTGCCCGTCGACCAGGCGACGTGCGCGATCGTCGCCGTGTCGGCCGGCGCGGGCAACAGGGCGCTGTTCGAGAGCTTCGGTGCCGTCGTCGTGGAAGGCGGCCCCACGATGAACCCGTCGACCGCCGATCTCGTCGCCGCGATCGAGCACGCCCCGGGTCTCGAGGTGATCGTGCTGCCGAACAACGGCAACGTCATCCTCACGGCGGAGCATGCCGCCGAGAACGCATCGAAGCTCGCGCGCGTCGTCCCGACGAGGTCGCTGCAGGCCGGCCTGGCCGCGCTCGTCGCGTTCGACGGCTCGCGGTTCGCCGACGAGAACATGGCCGCGCTGCAGGAGGCGGCCGACGGAGTCGCGACCGGTGCGGTGACGATCGCTTCGCGCGACGTGCAGTTGAACGGCGTGTCAGTGCGGAAGGGCAAGTGGCTCGGGCTTGCAGAAGGCGAGCCGGTGGCCGGCGGAGACACGTTCGACGAGGTGGCGCAGGCAGTGCTCGAGCAGCTGCTGCGTGAGCCGCGGGGCGTCGTCACGCTGCTGACCGGCGACAGCCCGCCGCCGCTCGACCGGCTGCTCGACCGGATCCAGTCCGAGTATCCCGAGCTCGAGCTCGACGTGCACGAGGGGGGCCAGCCGCACTACCCGCTCCTGCTGGCAGCCGAATGACGCCGGTCCGGGTCATCCTCGTCGAGGACAACGACACGTTCCGCGAGACGCTCGAGCTGCTCTTCGGCCTGCGGGACGAGATCGACGTCGTCGCGAGCGTCGCCACCGGCGACGAGGCGCCGCCCATCGTGCGCGCACTGCGGCCGGACGTCGTCCTGATGGACTACCGCATGCCCGGCCTGAACGGCGCCGAGGCCACACGACTCGTGCTCGAGGCCGATCCGACGACGCGCGTCGTGTGCCTCACGGCCTCGGTCACCGCCCAGGAGATCGCCGAGGTGGAGCGGGCGGGTGCAGCCGCCGTCGTCACGAAGGACGGTGACTTCGACCGGCTCGTGGAGATCGTGTGCGAGGCTTCCCGGCAGTGAAGCTCACCGCGGAGAACACCGCGATCGTCCTCGACTCCACCGCGGATTTCCCCGACGCGCAGGACCGCTTCCCGAACTTCCGGACCGTGCCCCTGTACGTGCGGTTCGGGGACGAGAGCTTCAGGGACTACGTCGACATCACAGCCGACCGCTTCTACGAGCGGCTGCAGACCGATCCCGAGCTGCCGACCACGTCGCAGCCGACTCCCGGCGACTTTCTCGCCACGTTCGAGGAACTTGCCGGCCGGTACGAGCGGATCCTCTCGATCCAGATCTCGTCGACGCTGTCCGGCACGTTTGCGAGTGCTCAGTCCGCCGCAGAGCTGCTCGGCGGTGACGTCGTGCGCGTGATCGACTCGCGAACGGCCTCCGCGGCGATCGCGATGCTCGCGCTCGGGGTGCAGCGGCGACTCGAGCGCGGGACGACCGACGAGGAGATCGACGAGTTCATCGTCCATTACCAGCAGGATCATCAGCTTCTCTTCACGGTCAACACGCTCGAGTACCTCGCACGCGGCGGCCGGATCGGCCGCGCGGCGGCGTTCGCGGGGAACCTGCTGAACGTGAAGCCGATCCTCACGATCCGCGACGGCGAGGTGATCCCACTCAAGCGCGTGCGCGGCAACGCGAAGGCGTTCGCCGAATTCAGGGAGCTGTTCGAGTCGACCTCGACGGACTCGCCGAACCTCAAGGTCGGGATCGCCCACGCTGCGGCTCCCGACCGCCTCGCGGCGCTGCAGGAGCTGGTCGAGCATGTTCGGCCGCGCGCGGTGATCGAGATGGCCACAGCGCTGGGCCCGGTCGTCGGCACGCACGCCGGCCCGGGAACGGTCGGCTTCTTCTGGTACGAGGACCCCTGAGCGCGGGCGCTACTTGAGGGTCTTCAGGTAGTCGACGAGCGCCTGCAGCCGATCGGGCGGGATGATGCCGCCCCAGTGCGGCATGCTCACGATCGGGGCCTTGCCGATCACGCTGCCGCTCGAGATCACGGCAGCGATCTTGGCGTCCGTGTTGAACTGGCTCCGAAAATCGCCGCCGGATAGTGGGGGGATCGTCTTGTCGGCCGAGAGCGGGTTGGGGACGCCGCCGAGCCCGTTCGGGCCGTGGCAGTTGATGCATCCGTAGGTCACGTAGAGCGTTGCGCCCTTCACCGCCCGGCCCTGGCCCTCCGGCACCTGGGGCGGCGTTGCGGTTGGAACGGTGGGGAGGCCGGCGCGGATGTACGAGATCAGCTCGTTCACCTGCGTGTCGGAGATGACGGCGCCCCACACGGGCATGTAGGGCTGTGTCGGATTCGCAGACTCGCCGAGCCCGTGGTTGATGATGTGGCGCAGCTGCGCGGCGGTGAGCTGTGCCCCAATTGTCGTCAGCGCGGGCACCGCGGGAGAGACGCCGCCGCGGCCCTGGTCGCCGTGACACTGCGCGCAGGCGAACTGCACGAAGATGTGGGCGCCTGCCGCAACGTGCGGGTCGACCGCGGCCGACGCCTGCGTCGACACCGCCGACGCGGTCACCGTTGAATGCTTCGTGTCGCGCCCGAGAAAGAAGCCGGCGATCCCGGCCCCGACCGCGAGCCCGACCGCGATCATCATGATCAGGCCGCCGACCGCGTCGGTCGACCAGTCGTGCTTCTTCGCGTCGTCGGCGCGCGCCATTGGGGCACCTTACGGAGCGGTCGGGCTCACGACCATGTGGGAAACCACAAGGTTTTCGGAAGAATCGTCAGCCCGAGTTGGAGCAGCGCTTTCCCGCGGACTGGTCGAGTGCCTCGAAAAACTGCTGCTGCACGCCAAGCTGGAACTGGAGCTCGATCGGCCCCGGGCTCTGTCGCGGTCAACCGAACGTCGCCGTCGGGTTCTTCGCCGACGCAGCCCGGCTGGGCCCGTCAATACGGCCGAAGCGATGGAACCGGATCGCGTCGAGAGCGAGCACCATCGCCGACGACCGTAGCCGAGGACCGGGGAAGATTTCATGCAGGTCTCACAGCGCCGCGTGACAATGGCGGGATGCGAGTGTTGGTCGTGGAGGATGAGCGCAAGCTGGCGGATCTCCTGGCGCGTGGCCTACGCGAGGAGGGCCACGCCGTCGATGTTGCGTCGCGTGGCGAGGACGCCGTCTGGATGGCGCAGGCGGCAGCGTTCGACGTGATCGTGCTCGACGTGATGCTGCCGGGGATCGACGGCTTCACCGTCTGCCGCACGCTGCGGGAGAACGAGGTGTGGTCGCCGGTGTTGATGCTGACCGCTCGTGATGCAGTCGAGGACCGCGTCGAGGGCCTCGATTCAGGTGCCGACGACTACCTCGCCAAGCCGTTCTCGTTCGACGAGTTGCTCGCGCGACTGCGTGCCCTGGCCCGCCGGTCGCCGAGCGAGCGGCCGACCATGCTCACGGTGGGTGAGCTCCGACTCGATCCCGCGGCGCGTCGAGTCTGGTCGGGCCTGGTCGAGATCGAGTTGTCCGCCAAGGAGTTCGCTCTGCTCGAGCTGTTCATGCGAAACCCCGGTTCCGTCCTCACACGCGATCAATTGCTCGACGGAGCGTGGGACATGTCGTTCGAGCGCCGTTCCAACGTGATCGACGTCTACGTGCGCTACCTCCGCAACAAGGTCGGTCGCGACACGATCGAGACGGTGCGAGGGATGGGCTATCGATTGAGTGCGGCCGAATGAGCTCGATCCCGATTCGCGTGCGGCTGACGGTTGCATTCGCCGCCGCGATGGTGTGCGTGATCGGAGCGATGGCCGTGCTCGTCTACGTGCGCGTCGGCGGTGCCTTGATGACCTCGGTCGATCAGACGCTCAGAGCCCAGGCGAATGAGGCGGTCGCGCACGCGCACGACGAGCACGGGCTCGTCGATCCCGACGCCGCGAGTGGAGTGACGCTCGCTCAGGTGGTGAACGTGGCCGGACGGCCCGTCAAGTCCTCGCAGCCGGGGTTGGCGCCGCTCCTCGACCGTCGCAACGCTGTTGAGAGCGCTCGGGGCGCCACGCTCCTGCGCACCGTCACCCTCCGACAGCCGAAAGGGGAATGGCGCATCCTCGCCGAGCCCCTGCCCTCGGGCGGGGCCATCGTCGTGGCGCGCTCGCTCGCAGCCCGGGGGGAAGCGCTCCACCGGATCTTCCGCGAGCTGCTCATCGTCGGCCCCCTCGTCGTCCTGCTCGCATCCCTGGCCGGATATCTGCTCGCCGCCGCCGCACTGCGCCCGGTCGAGATGATGCGCCGGCGCGCCGAGAGCGTCACTCCGTCATCGCCCGGACTACTGCCCGTCTCTCCTGCGGGCGACGAGATCTCGCGTCTCGCGGTGACGCTCAACCACATGCTCACGCGGCTGCACGCGGCTCTCGAGCACGAGCGCCGGTTCGTCGCAGACGCGAGCCACGAGCTGCGAACGCCGGTCGCTCTCCTACGCACCGAGCTCGAGCTCGCGCTGCGGCGACCGCGGACGGCCGAGGAGCTCACGCTCGCGATCCGTTCGGCACTCGACGAGACCGTTCGCCTGTCAGGGCTGGCGGACGATCTGCTGCTCCTGGCGCGTGCGGAGGAGGGCTCGCTGCCGCTGCGCCGGGAAAGGACCGAGCTGCGCGAGCTCTTCGACGGAGTCGCGGCCCGTTTCGCCAACCGAGCGCGGGAGTCCGGTCGGCAGGTCAGGGCGATGCCGACCGCGGACTTCGTCGAAGGCGACCCGGTCCGGCTCGAACAGGCACTCAACAATCTCGTCGACAACGCACTCGCCTACGGGACCGGCGAGGTCGAGATCTTCGCAGCCGCCAGGAACGGTGCCGTGGAGCTGCACGTGGCGGATCACGGAGCCGGCTTCGACGAGGTCTTCCTCGAGCGCGCCTTCGACCGGTTCAGCCGCGCCGACGAGGCGCGTGGGCGGGCCGGAGCCGGCCTCGGGCTCTCGATCGTGCAGTTGATCGCCGACGTGCACGGGGGCAGCGTGGGCGCCGCCAACCGGCCGAACGGCGGCGCCGACGTCTGGTTGACGGTGGCGCGCTCGACTCCCTGATCTCGCTTTGCGCACTCATGGACGTCTCATTTGGCGGTGCAAACCTGGGTGAGATGACCGGTGCTACCGAAAACGCACGACGCTCTGCGCAGGCACGCGACGCCGGCGCCCTGCGGCTCCGCCGCGTCACGCGGCTCTCGATCGCGCTCATGGTCGCAGCGGGCGGCGTGTTCACGGCGCTCGCAGCAGGCTCGACGCACGCGAAGAAGACGATCGTCCTTCGCCACCGGGTCGTGAGCCGCGTGACGCCCGCCGCAGCTCTCGTCCAGGCTCCGGCTCCGCCGCTCGTGGGGGCGCAGAGCGCGCCCTCTGCGCCCGCGCAGGCGCCTGCGCCCGCACCGGCGCCGACGTATCAACAGCCGGTGGTCGTCTCCGGAGGGTCGTGAACGACGCGCCGGTCGCGGCGTCGTTCTCCGCCCTCGGGACGACCGCCACCGTCGCCGTCGTGGATCCCGCGGCGCTCCCGGCGGCGCGCGAACAGCTCGCCTGGTTGCTCGCTGCGGTCGATCTCACCTGCAGCCGCTTTCGGGCCGACTCCGAGCTCGCCCGGGTGAACCTCGGCGCAGGGGAGACGATCTCGATCAGCTCCGAGCTCGCGAGGTTCCTGCGACTCGCGCTCGAGGCCGCCGACGCGACGGACGGGTGCGTCGACCCGACCCTGGGCGTTCAGTTACGGCACGCAGGCTACGACCGCACGTTCGCTTTAGTGCGCGAGCGAGAAAGTTGGCGACTCGTCCCGGGATCACAACCAAGACCGACATGGGAGAGCATTTCGCTCGATGAGACTCTGTGCACCGTTCGCGTTCCCAGTGGCGTCGAGCTCGACCTTGGCGCCACGGCGAAGGCGGTCGCCGCCGACGACGCGGCGGCCGCGATCGCGGCAGCGTGCAGAACCGGAGTGCTGGTCTCGCTCGGTGGCGATCTCGCAGTTGCCGGTCCTCCACCCACGAGCGGTTGGGCCGTGGAGATCGCGGACGACCACGCGGCACAGGCCGGCTCGGGCGGCCCGACCGTTTCGGTCACGACGGGCGGCCTCGCCACCTCGAGCACCACCGTTCGCCGCTGGCGAACCGACGAGGGTGACGCTCACCACATCCTCGACCCGCGAACCGGCAACCCGGCTGTCACTCCCTGGCGGACGATCAGCATCGCGGCGGCGACGTGCCTCGACGCAAACGTTGCGGCAACTGCGGCGGTCGTTTTGGGAGACGCCGCCCTCGACTGGCTGCGACGACGCCGCTTGCCGGCGAGGTGCGTGCGGCAGGACGGCGCGGTCGTCACGGTCAGCGGCTGGCCCAGCGAGGTTCGCGCGGCATGAGCGTGCTCGCGGCTGCCGGGAACGCCAAGGTCTTCTGGTACCTGACGCGCGGGATGGGCGTCGGAGCCCTCATCCTCCTCACCGCCTCGGTCGCACTGGGCGTCGTCACCAGCGTTCGGTGGCGCTCCGACCGTTGGCCGAGATTCATCACCGCGGGGCTCCACCGCAACCTCACGCTGCTCGCCATCGCGTTCGTCGCCGTTCACGTGCTGGCCACGGTGGCCGACGGCTACACGCCGATCGGCGTGCAGGACGCTGTCATCCCGTTCATCTCGCCCTATCGCCCGATCTGGCTCGGGCTCGGTGCGATCGCGTTCGACCTCCTCCTCGCCCTCGTCGCGACGAGCCTGCTCCGGGAGAGGATCGGCTACCGCATGTGGCGGTACGTGCACTGGCTCGCGTATCTCGCCTGGCCGGTCGCGCTCGTGCACGCCCTCGGCACGGGCACCGACGCCCGCCTGGGCTGGATGCGCTGGACCGGTGTTGCGTGTGTCGCCGTGGTCGCGTTCGCAGTCATCTCACGGGCTGCCCTCACCCCGGATGCGCCGCGGCCCCTGCGCGGGGGTGCGGCGCTCGCGGCGCTGGTCGTGCCGCTTGCGCTGCTCGTCTGGTACGAGTCCGGTCCGGCGAAGCACGGCTGGGCGCGCCGCGCAGGCACGCCCACGTCGCTGCTCGCAGGCCGACGCGGCGTTCGGGTGTTCCGCCACTCGGGGCGTCCTGCAGCAAGATCGGTCGCCCTTCCGAGCTCCCCATTTTCGTCCGCGCTGACCGGAACGCTGCAACAGACGAACCGGCCGGACGGCCTCCTCGACGTCGTGGTCCGCGGGCGGCTGCACGGAGGCGCGGGCGGATCGGTCCGGATCGACCTGCGGGGGCAGCCGCAAGGCGGTGGCGTGTCGATGACCGCGAGCGGCGTCTCGTACGTGCCGGCCGGCACAGGAACCGTCTACCTCGGCAGTGTCACCGGTCTCGACGGCTCGCGTGTCTTCGCGGACGTGGTCGCTCACGGTGGCCAACGGCTCCAGCTCTCCTTCGATCTGAACATCGATGCTCAACGCAACATTGTGAGCGGGTCGATGTCGGGCACTCCGAGCGGAGTCGGCGAATGAGCTCCGCAGCGGCTCGCTCTGCGGTCGAGGCGCCCGCGGGCGTGAGGCGCCTGCTCGGCGGCGTGCGCGCGGACGGACGGGCTGTCTCGGCGGCGGAGCATTTCCAGCTCTACGGGCCGCTTCCCCGGAGCGGGCGCGAGCTGATCGCGGAGCTCCAGTTCAGCGGCCTACGCGGTCGAGGCGGTGGAGCGTTCCCGACGGGCGACAAGCTCGCTGCGGTCGCTGCGGAGAACGGTCGGCCGGTGGTCGTCGTCAACGCGACCGAGGGCGAGCCTGCCAGCACCAAGGACCGGGCACTCGTCGGTCTCGTTCCTCAGCTCGTGCTCGACGGCGCCGTGGCTGCCGCAAGCGCGCTCGGCGCGCGCACGATCATCGTCGCCGTGGCGCGGCGTGGGGGTGCCGTCGAGCGCGGCATTCTCGCTGCCGCGCTGCGGGAGCGGCGGGAGAAGGTCGACTGGCAGATCGCTTCGATCCCGGATGGGTTCGTCTCCGGCGAGGAGACGGCACTCGTCAACGCACTCAACTCCAAGGCCGGGAAACCGAGCGTGAAGCCGCCGTATCCGTTCGAGCGCGGCGTGGGCGGTGCACCCACCCTCGTCCAGAACGCGGAGACGCTGGCGCATGTCGCACTGATTGCGCGTTTCGGGCCCGAGTGGTTTCGCTCGCTCGGGACCGAGGCCGAGCCCGGCACAGCCCTCGTCAGTGTTTCGGGCGCAGTCGCCCGGCCGGGCGTCTACGAGGTGGAGCTCGGGACGCGGATCTCGGAGGTGATCGCCGAGTCGGGAGGGGTCACCGAGCCGATCAGCGCTTCGCTCGTCGGTGGGTACTTCGGCGGCTGGACGCGCGATCCGAACCAGCGGCTGACCGCCGCCGGTGGGCTCGGAGCCGGGGTTGTCGTCGCCTTCCCGAAGAGCGCGTGCGGCGTCCGCGAGAGCGCCCGAGTGACGCGGTTTCTCGCCGGTGAGAGCGCCGGCCAGTGCGGTCCCTGCGTGCACGGGCTCGCAGCGCTCGCAGCCGGCCTCGAGGAGGTCGCGCATGGTCAGGGCCGTGACGACCGCGAGCGGCTGGAGCGCTGGGCAAGCCAGGTGAGCGGGCGCGGCGCGTGCCGCCATCCGGACGGCGTCTCGCGCTTCGTCGTCAGCACACTCGCCGTGTTCGACGACGAGTTCACGCTGCACCTGAGGAAGGGCCGGTGCAGCGGCCGTGACCGTGCAGTCCTGCCGACCGGGGAGCCTCAGCGATGAAACAGCTGCGGCTCGATCCGATCGAATGCGACGGCCACGGGCTCTGCGCCGAGCTCTTCCCGGAGTGGATCCAACCCGACGACTGGGGCTATCCGATCATCGATCAGCGGCCGATCCCGTCGAGCCTCGAACCGCATGCCCGGAGGGCGATCAAGGAGTGCCCCAAGCTTGCGCTTCGGTTCGCGACCGCGAAGCGCGGGGGATAATCCTCGATCGAAGTCAGCGTCCACCCCGGTTGCGCCCGAACGCGTCGCGACCGGATCGCCGCAAGGTTCCGCTAAGAATCCGTGAAATTGCGGAGCGCCGGGTGCCTCGCCTGCAACGATGAGCACAATGGATGTGCTGCTCGTCGAGGACGACGATTCGATCGCGGTCCCGCTCGCGGAAGGTCTGCGTCGTGAGGGCTTCAACGTCGTCCACGCCGCGACGGGAGAAGAGGCGCTCGCCGCAGCGACACCGGACATCGTGTTGCTCGACCTGCGCCTGCCCGACGTGGACGGGCTCGAGGTCTGCCGTCGCATCCGCGCACGCTCGGCGGTTCCGATCATCGTCGTCTCGGCGCGTGGCGAGGAGGTCGACCGCGTGATCGGTCTCGAGCTCGGCGCGGACGACTACGTCGTGAAGCCGTTCGGCATTCGCGAGCTCGTGGCCCGCATTCGCGCGGTCGCGCGCCGCAGCTCAGCGCCGCAGGGCGAGTCGGAGCGGATCGATGCCGGCCGCATCAGCATCGATCTCCGTGGCCATCGGGCGATGGTCGACGGGAACGAGGTCCAGCTGACCGGCAGGGAGTTCGACCTGTTGACGGTGCTCGCGCGAAACGCGGGAGCCGTGGTCGATCGTGAGCGCATCCTGCGGGAGGTCTGGCACACGACGTGGTACGGGTCCTCGAAGACCGTCGACGTGCATGTTGCGGCCTTGCGCCGGAAGCTCGGCGATCCGGGCCTGATCGAGACGGTCCGCGGGGTCGGGCTCCGCCTCGCTCCGTGACCTGGCGGCTGCTGGCGAGTTATCTCGCGCTGACGATCGTCGTTCTGATCGGCCTGGAGGTGCCTCTGGCGGTCGTCTACGACCGCGACGAGCGGCAGGACCTCACCTCGAAGGTGCAGCGCGACGCCTTCGCCACGGCGTCGCTCACGGAGGATGCGCTTCAGTCGGGGAAGCGGCCTCCCGGTCTCGCGCGGAGCGTCAAGCACTACGAGGCACAGACCGGGGGCAGGGTGGTGATCGTCGATCGTGCCGGCCGGACGGTGGTCGACTCCAGCGGCGTCGAGCCGAAGGGCACCAGGGCCTTCGCCCGGCAGCCGGAGATCATCGCCGCGTTGAACGGGCTGACGGTGAGCGGCATCCGGTCGTCGGGCGATGGGCCCCACGGCCTCTACGTGTCGATACCGGTCCAATCGGGCGGCACCGTCTTCGGCGCGGTCCGCATCACCTATCCGACCTCCGAGCTCGACCGCAGGATCAAGCGCTATCGCGTTGCCCTGGTCGCCGTCGCGCTGATCGTCCTCGCCGTCGCGGCGTTGATCGGGCTGCTGCTCGCGCGCTCGATTGCGCGGCCGCTCCGCAGGCTCGAATCCGTCGCTGCGCGCGTCGGCGCCGGCGAGCTCTCGGCACGTGCTGCCGAGAACGACGGGCCGACAGACGTGCGACGTCTCGCCCGTGAGTTCAATCGAACGACGGCGAAGCTGGCCACGCTCCTGCGGTCGCAGGAGCAGTTCGTCGCCGACGCGTCGCACGAGCTGCGGACGCCTCTGACTGCCCTGCGGCTGCAGCTCGAGAACGGAGAGACAGAGGCGGCGCTCGTCGAGGTCGAGCGGCTGGCGGGGCTCGTCGACGAGCTGCTCGAGCTCGCGCGCGCGGACGCCTCGACCGGCACCACCGGCGATCTGCCGCTCGGTGACGTCGTGGGCCGACGGGTCGACCTGTGGTCGGCACTTGCCGACGAGCGGGGCGTGACGCTCGAGGCGCGCGGCGACGGCGCGATCGTGCGGGCGCGGGAAGGCCGCGTGGAACAGGTGCTCGACAATCTGCTCTCCAACGCCCTCGACGCCTCGCCGCCGGGCGCCACGATCGTCGTCGCCGTGAGCGACGGGCAGCTGCACGTGATCGACGAGGGTGCAGGTCTCTCCGACCAGCAGCGCGAGCGTGCCTTCGATCGGTTCTGGCGCGCGTCGAAGGCGCCGCCGGGGTCCGGCCTCGGCCTCGCGATCGCACGGCGCCTGGTCGAACTGGACGGCGGCACGATCGAGCTCCACGGCGCGGCGACGGGCGGCGTCGACGCGGTCGTGTGCTACCCGACCCACCGCTCCTGAAGCGGCGTCATCCGGTCCGGGTCCTATGCTGCCTCCAGGTGGCGACAATGACCCGAATGCACGCGGGTTTTACAGGCGTGGTCCAGCACGAGTGGCCCCGGCCGCGCGGCTGGGCGCCGCCACAGCGGCTCGACGCACTCGATGTGCTGACGCTGCCGGGTGTCGGCGCAACGCTCGCCAAGCGGCTGCGCACGTTCGGCATCCAGTCGGTGCGCGACCTGCTCTTCCACGCTCCTCGTCGTTACGAGAGCGCGGTCGACCAGGTTCCGATCGCGAAGCTCGGCAGCGCCGAGGGTGAAGTCGCGATCGAGGGTCGAATAGTCAGCGCTCGCGCGCGGCCCCTGCGGGGCAGACGGACGCTCGTCACTGCGATCGTTCGTGATTCGAGCGGCGGCCAGGTCAACGCGTCGTTCTTCAACCAGCCGTGGCTCGCCGAGAAGCTGGTGGCGGGAACGAGCGTGCGGCTGCGCGGCAAGCTCGGGCGCTACGGATTCGACGTGAAGAGCTACGACATCGGCGAGGCGCGCCGGACGGCGGACTACGCCCCGGTGTATCCGGCGAGCGAGCAGATCCCGTCCACGCGGCTGCGAGAGCTCGTGCGCACCGCGCTCGCGCAGTACGCGCGCGGCTTCCCCGACCCGCTTCCGGCCGAGCTCGAGCTGGCGCTCCGCCGCGACGCCCTCGCCGCGATCCACTTCCCGCTCGACCTGCAGCAGGCCGAGGAAGCGCGCCGCCGGCTCGCGCTCGACGAGCTCGTCACGCTCCAGCTGATCGTGGCGCGGCTGCGCGACACCGACGCGGTCGCGCCGTCCCTCGCCCGGCCCGGGCGAGCTGATCGACCGCTACCGCGGAGTGCTGCCGTTCCAGCTCACCGAGCACCAGGAGCGCGCGATCATGGAGATCGACCTCGACCTGGCGCAGACGACGCCGATGCAACGGCTGCTCCAGGGTGACGTCGGCTCGGGCAAGACCGTGGTCGCGCTCTACGCGCTTCTGCGAGCGGTGGAATCGAGCCGCCAGGGCGCGCTGATGGCGCCGACGGAGACGCTCGCCGAGCAGCACTTCCTGACCCTGGAGCCGATCTGCGCGCAGCTCGGCGTGCGCTGCGTGCTGCTCACGGGCTCGGTCGGCTCGAAGAAGATCCGCGACGAGATCGCGAACGGCGTCGCCCAGATCGCCGTCGGCACGCACGCACTGATCCAGCGCGACGTCGAGTTCGCCGATCTCGCGGTGGCGGTCGTCGACGAACAGCATCGGTTCGGCGTCGAGCAGCGGACCGCGCTCGCCGAGAATCGTTCGACCCACGTCCTGCACATGACGGCGACGCCGATCCCGCGCACGCTCGCGCTGACGATCTACGGCGACCTCTCGGTCAGCGAGATCGCCAAACCGCCGGCCAATCGCAAGCCGATCATCACCGCACGCGTCGGGGCCGAGCGTTCCAGCGACGCGTACAAACGCCTCCGGGTCCATCTCGATGCCGGACGGCAGGCATACGTCGTCTGCCCACTGATCGAGCTGTCGGAGACGCGTCTCGCCCGCGCTGCGGAGGCGGAGGCGGATCGGCTTCGTCGCGCCGAGCTGAGCGGGTACCGCGTCGGGCTCCTGCACGGCAAGCTGAAGACGGCCGAACGCCGCGAGGTGATGCGGCAGTTCAAGGAGCACGAGCTCGACGTGCTCGTCGCCACAACGGTGATCGAGGTCGGTGTCGACATTCCGAACGCGACGATCATGATCGTGCAGGAGGCCGATCGGTTCGGCCTCGCACAGCTGCACCAGTTGCGCGGCCGGGTCGGACGCGGGGCCGACCAGAGCTACTGCCTGCTCGTCTCACGACCGGTCGAGGAGCTCACCGAGACCGCCGAGCGGCGCCTGCAGGCGCTCGTCGAGACGACCGACGGATTCGAGCTTGCGGAGGTCGACCTCGACCTTCGGCGCGAGGGCCAGCTGCTCGGCACCCGCCAGTCCGGGTGGAGCGATCTGCAGTTCACGAAGCTGCGGCTCGACCGCGGCCTGATCGAGCGTGCGCGCGAGATCGCCGGCGAGCCTGCGCGGAGAAGACGGCCCGTGGCAGGACGAGGCCGACAGAATGTCCGGCGATGCGGATCATCGCGGGCTCACATAGAGGACACCGGATTGCCGCGCCTGCGGGGCGCGACACCCGCCCGACGTCCGACCGGGTCCGCGAGAACGCGTTCAACCTGATCGGCCCGGTCGACGACGCCGACGTGCTCGACCTGTTCGCAGGCTCGGGCGCGCTCGGGCTCGAGGCGCTGTCGCGCGGCGCCGCGAGCGCGACCTTCGTCGAGTCCGACCGCGACGCCTGCCGCACCATCAACGCCAACCTCGACAAGCTGCAGCTGCACGGCACCGTTCTCTGCCAGGAGGTCACCCGTGCGCTCGCCGGGCAGCGCCGCCGCTACGACCTCGTCCTGTGCGATCCGCCGTACGACTACGACCACGGGAAGCTCGCTCCGCGTCTCGAGCGGCCTGCTGACCGACGACGGCCTGCTCGTCTACGAGACGTCCGGACGGGCCGAGCCACCCGAGGTGCCCGGCCTCGAGGTGCGCACCTCGCGCAAGTACGGCTCCGCACGCCTTACGCTGTACGAGCAGTGATCACCGCCATCTACCCCGGCACCTACGACCCCGTGACGAACGGGCACGTCGACGTGATCAAGCGCGCGGCCCGCATCTTCGACCGCGTCGTCGTCGGCGTGGTGGGGAATCCGCACCACAAGACCCCGATGTTCTCGGTGCCGGAGCGTGTTCGAGTTCCTGAGAGAGGCGCTCGACGGCGTCGTCGAGAACGTCGAGGTGGAGGAGTTCAGCGAGCTCGTCGTCGACTTTGCGCGGCGCTGGGACGCCAAGGCGATCGTCAAGGGCCTCCGGGTCGTCTCGGACTTCGAGTGGGAGTTCCAGATGAACCAGCTGAACCGGCATCTGGCGCCCGACATCGAGACGGTCTACGTGATGGCGAGCGCCCAGGTCAGCTTCGTTTCCTCGAGCGGCGTGAAGGAGATTGCCTCGTTCGGCGGAAATGTCGAAGAGCTGGTGCCCAAGGCCGTCGCCGCGCGGCTCAAGGCGATGTTCCCGAACGGCCGAGGCGGCGCTCCACTGTCCGACCAGGAGTAGACTGCAACCCCATGGATGTCCTCGTTTTGATCGACAAGCTCGACGACCTGGTGCACAACGCCAAGGCCGTGCCGCTCACAGACCAGGTGCGCATCGACCGCGAGGAGATCTACGACATCCTCGACCAGATGCGCGCGACGATCCCGGAGGAGATCAAGCAGGCCCGGTGGATCGTCAAGGAGCGCCAGGAGATGCTGGCCGAGGCGAAGCGCGAGCAGGATCGCCTCCTGCAGGAGGCTCGCGAGCAGGCGGTTCGCGAGGCGTCGCAGACCGAGATCGTCAAGCTGGCCGAGCGGCAGGCGCAGGAGATCATCGACGAGTCGCGGCGCTCCGCACGCGAGATGCGCCTCGAGATGGAGGACTGGGCCGACGGCATGCTCGCCACGCTCGAGACGAACCTCGACAAGTTCCTCGTCGCGGTGCGCCGCGGCCGGGAGCGGCTGCACGAGCGCTCGCAGGAGTCGGTCGTCGCCGGGATCGGCCCGGTCGACCTCTCCGACAACGGCTCGAACTACTAGACCTCTACAGCTCCGGCTTCGGCCCGCCGGTCTGCCAGTGCCCGAACGGGGCGTAGGCCTCGTGCGGCGTATCCGTCTCGTGCTCGACCCCGGCGCCGTGCGCGCGCGCCGCCTCCGAGCGCGGGTAGACGATTCCTCGTTCTCCGACGCGGCTGCCGATCATCAGCAGCACGCACGGCGTGTCGCTCAGCCCCACGAAGATGTGGTGCGTGCCCGGCGGGCAATGAAGGAAGTCGAACTGCCGCAGCCGCCGCTCCTGCTCCTCGACGATCGCCAGGCACTCGCCCGAGACGACGAAGAAGTCCTCCTGGGTGGTCTCGGCGTGGTACATGCCGGTCGGCTTGCCGGGCTCGAGCACCGCGAGCGTGTAGCCGATCTCGGCGAACATCTGCGGTTCGAGGCCGTCCCGGGCCGACGCGACGCGGCCGTCGGTCTCGAACTTGCAGCGGAAGCCGAAGGCGTCGTGCTGGATCCAGGGGGCATCCCGGGCATTGACGACGAACCAGCCCGGGGTGACCGGCGCGAGCCCGTTGCCGACCTGCTCGAGGCGTGCCTCCTCGGTCACCCCCGGGACGATACCCTCGTCCTATGACGAGCTTCAGTCTCAGGCAGGTGAAGCTCCGTCCCGGGGAGCAGCACCGTGACGAGGTCGAGATCGAGCTGTCCGCCTTCGACTTCGGCGGCCAGCGCTATCTGCCCGTGCCCGACAAGGTGCCGGCGGAGTTCGAGATCACGCGGGCGACCACCGGGACGGTCTTCACGCTCGCCTTCACCGCCCGTCTCTACGGGCCGTGTTACCGCTGCCTCGGCGATGCCGTGCTCGAGCTGCCGATCCGGGCGCGGGAGTATCAGGACGAGGCGCCCGAGGACGAGGAGATGCGGACCGAGTACGTGGTGGGCAACAACATCGACCTCTCGGCCTGGGCGCGCGACGCGATCGCGCTCGCGCTGCCCGAGCAGATCGTCTGCCGGGACGATTGCGCCGGCCTCTGTGCCGAATGCGGCAAGAACCTGAACGACGAGCCGCACACGCACGAGGAGCAGCACGGCGACCCGCGCTGGGCCGCGCTGGACGCGCTCCGCGACGACGCCTGAGGGCCGCCTCTAGTCGTTCGAGGGCGAGCGGCGCTCGAGGAGCGCCGTGTCGCGCCAGCTGCCGTGCTTGCGCGCGAGGCGGTCGCGGATCCCGACGAGCCGGAAGCCGCACGCCTCGTGCAGCGCCCGCGACGCGGCGTTGTCGGCGAACATGTGCGCCTGCACGGTCCAGATGCCGTGCGCGTCGGCCCGCCGGACGAGCTCCTCGAGCAGCGCGCGCCCGACGCCGCGGCCGCGGGCGTCGGCGGCGACGTACACCGAGTTCTCCGCCACGCCGCGGTAGCACGGGCGCCGCGAGACGAGGGCGAGCGCGGCCCATCCCAGCACGCTGCCGCTGCTGCGCGCGACCAGGCGCGGCGCAGGGAGGTAGCGCTCGTCGAACTGCTCCCAGGACGGGACCGTCTCCTCGAAGGTGCCCAGGTCGAGGCCTTCCTCGAAGATCCGCGAGACGGCGGGCCAGTCGGCGCCGGTCAGGTCGTCGATCGTCACAGCTCCATTGTGCGCGTGACCGCGAGCCTGCTCAGAAAGCGCCGGTCGTGGGTGACGACGACGAGACATCCCTCGTAGGTCTCGAGCGCCGTCTCGAGCTCCTCGATCGCTTCCAGGTCGAGGTGGTTCGTCGGCTCGTCGAGGATCAGGCAGTTGACGCCCCGCGCCGAGAGCAGCGCGAGACCGGCGCGCGTGCGCTCGCCGGGAGAGAGGGACGGCGCCGGGCGGTCGATGTCGTCCGGCCCGAGGGCGAACTTCGCGAGCAGTGTGCGCGCCGCGCCCACCGGGAGGCCCGAGAGGGCGGCGAAGTCGTCGACGAGGACCCCGGCGAAGAGGTCGCGCGCCTGGGTCAACTCGCCGAACACGACGGCCGCGCCGACTCGTCGCGAGCCACGGGCGAGCGGCAGCTCGCCGGTCAGCGCGCGAATCAGCGTCGTCTTGCCCGCGCCGTTTGCCCCCACGACCGCCAGGCGGTCGCTGAACTGGAGCCCGAGCTCGACCGGCCCGAGCGTGAACGAGCCGACCTCCACGACCGCGCCCGAGAGCTCGACGATCGTCCCGGTCGGCGGCGCCGCGGCGAACTCCATCTGCAGCCGCCACGGCGTCCACGGCTTCTCGACCTCCTCGAGGCGCTCCAGGTGGTTGCGAGCCTGGTTGACCTTGCCGCGCAGGGCGTTCGTCGCCCGCCGGTCGGCACCGCCGGTCTGACGCGCCAACTTGCGCTCGCTCCCCAGCGTATGCGCCTGGCGGCGCCGATCCTCCAGCAGGGTCGTGTACCGGCGCTTCTCGTCGACATAGTCGGCGTAGGCAGCCTCGTGCTGCGCACGCGCCCGCTCACGCGCAGCCTCGTACTCCGACCACGTACCGCTGTACTCGTGCACGCGGCGCGTCTCTGCTTCGATCTCCACCACGCGATTGATCGTCCGGTCGAGGAAGTCGCGATCGTGCGAGACGAGCACGACGCCCGCGGAGAGCCCGCCCAGAAAGCGCTCGAGCCGCGCCAGCCCGGCGAAGTCGAGGTTGTTGGTCGGCTCGTCGAGGAGGAACACGTCGAAGCGGGAGAGCAGGATCGCGGCGAGCGCCGCCCGCGCTGCCTCTCCGCCGGACAGGCTCCGCAGCTCACGGTCGGAGCGGCGGCCGAGCCCGACGTCGTCGAGCACCGAAGCGGCGCGGGCGTCGAAGTCCTCGCCGCCGAGCGCGAGGTAGCGATCGAGTGCATCCGTGTAGGCGGCCGCAAGCTCGTGCTCGTCGGCGAGCCGACCGGCCAGGTCGTCCATCTCCTGCTCGGCGGCGCCGACCCCGGTACGCCGCGCGAGGTAGCCGCGGACGGTCTCGCCGGGACGGGCCTCGAGCTCCTGCGGCAGGTAGCCGACCGCGCCGGCGCTGATCACACGTCCGGCGTCCGGTGCCTCGAGGCCTGCGAGCACGCGCAGCAGGGTCGATTTGCCGATGCCGTTCGGGCCGACGATGCCGATCCGGTCGCCGGGGGCGACGACGAGCGACACGCGGTCCAGCACCTGGACGGCGGCATAGCTCTTCGAGATGTCACGTGCTGCCAATGAGCCCGGCATGGGGCGGACCTCCATTCAGTCGAAAGGCGGAAGAAGCGGGGTTTCGACTTAGAGATCCGTCATGGGACGAGCCCCTGAGGGCTCGCGGACGATGATAGCTATCATGGGCGGCCGCCATGGCTGTCCCCAAGAGGAAAACATCGAAGGCGCGCCGCGATCAGCGTCGGGCCACGCACAAGCTCGAGGCGCCGCGCGTCAACCTCTGCCCGCAGTGCGGGTCGCCGAAGCGCGCGCACCGTGTCTGTCCGACCTGCGGCACCTACCGGGGCCGCGAGGTCGAACCGCTCCGCCTCGACGTTCCGTAGGTCGTGACCCGCGTCGCCGTCGACGCACTCGGTGGCGACAACGCACCCGGCGAGGTGATCCTCGGCGCGCTCGCGGCCGCAGCCGACGGGATCGAGGTGACGCTCTACGGCCCGGCAGGGCTCGACGCGCAAGGCCTGCCGTTCGTCGAGACGACCGAGGTGATCGAGATGGCGGACAAGCCGGCCGAGGCCGTGCGGGCGAAGCCGGACTCGAGCCTCGTCGCGTGCGTCCGCGCGGTGGCCGACGGCACTGCGGACGCAGCCGTCTCGGCAGGGAACACCGGCGCGATGCTGGCCGCCGGCCTCCTGCACCTGCGACGGCTGCCGGGTGTGCTGCGGCCGGCGATCGCAGTGCCGCTCCCGGCGCACCGGGGGCCGAGCGTTCTCCTCGACGCGGGTGCGAACGCCGACGCGCGTCCGGATCATCTCCTCCAGTTCGCCCACATGGGCTCGGTGTTCAGCGAGGAGCTCCTCGACGTCGAACGGCCCCAGGTGCGGCTGCTCTCGATCGGCGAGGAGGACGAGAAGGGCAACCAGCTGACGATCGAGGCGCACCGCCTCCTCCGCGAGGACGCCTCGCTCAACTTCGCGGGCAACGCCGAGAGCCGCGATCTGCTCCGGGGTGTCGCAGACGTCGTCGTCACGGACGGGTTCACCGGCAACATCGTGCTGAAGCTGCTCGAGGGCACGATCGGCGAGCTGCTCGGCGAGCTGCGCGAGGAGATCTCCGCGACCGCCACCGGCAAGCTCGGCGGCCTCCTGATCCGGCCCGCGGCGCGGCGCATGCGCAAGCGGCTCGATCCGGACACCTACGGTGGGGCCTACCTGCTCGGATTGCGCGGTCTCGCCGTGATCGCGCACGGAAACTCCGGCCGCCGGGCGGTCGCGAACGCCATCCGGCTGGCCGCCCGGGGCTCCGAGCACCGTGTGGTCGAGCGCCTCGCCGAGCGGCTCCCGGACCGCGTCGGTGTATGATCGCCCGGATTTTCGCCCCCCTACGAATATTGAGGTGACATGGCAGCGTCGCGTGAAGAGGTCCTCGAGCGCGTCAAGGAAGTTCTGACGGAGCAGCTCGGAGTCGAGGAAGACCAGATCACCGAGGAGGCGTCGTTCCAGGAAGACCTGGACGCCGATTCGCTCGACCTGGTCGAGCTGATCATGGAGCTCGAAGATCAGTTCGGGATCAAGATCTCCGACGAGGATGCCCAGAAGATCACGACCGTCGGGCAGGCCGTCGACTACGTCGCCTCGCACCAGTAAGTCGCAGAAATCCCTGCGGGAGCTGATCGACGAGCTCCCTGCAGACCGGGCGGCGGCGGTCTTCACGCATTCATCGTGGGCCGCCGACCGTACCGCCTCGTACGAACGGCTCGAGTTCCTCGGGGACTCGGTGCTCGAGCTCGTGGTCGCCCGAACCCTCTACGACCGGTTCCCCGCCTTCACCGAGGGCCGGATGGCCAAGGTGCGCTCGCATGTCGTCTCGCGGGCCAGCTGCGCGGTCGTCTCGCGAGAGCTCGAGCTCGGCGAGCGCCTGCGCGGTGAGGGCTCCGACGATGCCGACAAGCTCTCGCGCAACCGCAACGTGCTGGCCGCACTGCTCGAGGCGGCGCTCGCAGCGCTCTACCTCGAGCACGGCTTCGAGGCGATCGAGCCCGCGATCGTCGAGGCGTTCGAGCCGCGGATCGAATACGCGCTGACGACCTTCGTCGATCACAAGACGGAGCTGCAGGAACGGCTCGCGCGCACGGGCCGGTCGGTCAGCTACGCGACCGTGAAGGTGGAAGGGCCCCCGCACGACCGGTCGTTCACCGCCGCGGCGATCATCGACGCCGAGGTGGTGGGGACCGGCACCGGCCGGTCGAAGAAGGACGCCGAGCAGGACGCGGCGAGGGAGGCGCTGACGGGGGTCAGCCCGGCAGGCGGCGATGAGGCGACCACCTCGGAGGCGGCGTCCTGACCGCCCGATAGCCTGAACCTCGCGTGCACCTGAAAGCGATCAAGCTGCGCGGCTTCAAGTCGTTCGTCGATCCGGTCGAGATCCACCTCGAGCCGGGAGTGGCGGTCGTCGTCGGGCCGAACGGCTCCGGGAAATCGAACGTCTCGGATTCGATCCTCTGGGCGACCGGTTCGATGAGCCCGGGCGAGCTGCGCGCGGAGAAGCCGGACGACGTGCTGTTCTCGGGCTCGATCGGGCACCAGCCGACCGACTTCTGCGAGGTCGACCTGCTCTTCGACAACGCCGACGGCGACTGGCCCGACCTCCCGTACAGCGAGGTCTCGGTCGCGCGGAGGTTGACCCGGGGCGGCGAGGGCCAGTACCTCGTCAACAAGACCCCCGTGCGCCGCATCGACCTGGTCGAGCTCCTGTCCGATGTCGGTCTCGGCGGCGGCCTCCGCTCGGTGATCTCACAGGGCCGCGTCGAGACCGTGCTCAATTCGAAGCCGTCCGAGCGCCGCGAGCTGATCGAGGAGGCGGCGGGACTCGGCCGGTTCAAGCGCCGCCGGCACCGCGCCGAGCTGAAGCTCGCCCGCGTCGCGGTGCAGGTCGACCGCGCCCGCGATCTCGAGGAAGAGGTCAAGAAGCGGCTTCGCCCGCTGGCGCTGCAGGCGACCGCAGCCGAGCGGGCCGAGAAGCTCGGCGTCGAGATCTCGGGCCTGCAGGCGGCGATCGCGACGCTCGACCTCGCGCGCCTCGCCGGGCGTCGAGCTGAGGCCGAAGGGCGCCGGGCCGCAACCGCCGAGGAGCGCGCTGCCCTCGAGCTGAAGATCAACGCCCTCGTCGCCGAGCGTGAGAGCGCCGAGGAGGAGCTCACCGATTCCGCCGGGGCCCGCGAACAGGCGACCGCGGCGCTGTACCGGCTACGGAGCGGCGGCGAGCGCATCGCGCTGCGACGCGAGTCGGCCGCATCCCTGAGCGCGTCGCTGCGCGCCGAGCTCGAGGCGGCTCGCGCCTACGATCCTGCGGCCTCGGTCGGTCTGGAAGCCGCCGCGCGCGACGCATCGACGGCCGCGCAGTCCGCTGCGGCGGAGCGCGCGCGCCTGCAGGTCGAGGCCGAAGGACGCTGGGCGCGCATCGCCGCGATCGAACGCGCGGCACAGTCCACGCTTGCCGCCGAGCTCGATGACGTGCTGGCGCGCCGCGCCGAGACGGAGTCGCAGCTCACCGGCGGCGGGCGCGACGCGCTGCTCGCGCTTCGCACGGCGACCCAGACGCTCGGCGTCCGCCACGAGTCCGCACAGCGTCTGCTCTCGGAGCTGCAGTCGGAGCTGGCCGACGCGCGCCGGGCCCCCGCCGGCCCGTCGCCCGCCGATCTGGGCCGCCTGGCCGACGACGCCGATGCCGCGGCCCGCACGGCGGTGCGGGAACAGGAAGATCTCGAGGCCCGCGTCCGCCTTGCGCGGGAACGCCTCCTTGCGCTGGAGCAGTCGCTCGCCGAGCGCGAAGGGCTCCCGCCGGCCGCACGTGCGCTCGCGGAGGAAGGTGAGCAGCTCGCGCTGCAGCTGCTCGAGGTCGAAGCGGGTGCGGAGCGCTCGACGGCCGCCGCGCTCGGACATCGCTCTTCGGCAGTGCTCGCCGCGCATCCCGCACGCGCGCTCGAGCTGATCGAGAAGGCGAGAGCGGCCGGCCTCGGTTCGGTGCTCGTGCTCGTCGGCCGCGACCCGCGCGAGCTCGTGAACGTGCCCGTGCTGCCGGTCGACGAACTGCTCGCGTCGAAGGTCACCGCGGTGACGGCCGAGGGGATCGGCTGGGACCCGGAGCACGGCGAGCTCTGGTTTGCGGGCGAGACCGCGGAGGCCGTTCTCCTCGAGCTCGACGCGCGCCGCCGCGAGCTGTGCAACGAGGTCGAGGAGCTCGCCGACCGCGCCGTCGGCGCGGCGGCCCGCAGCGAGCAAGCCGCCGACGAGGCCCGGGCAGCCGCCGAGCGGTTCGCGCCGGTCGCCCACCTTCGGAACGTGCGCCGAGCCGACGCCTCGCGCCTCGGCCGCATCGTGGACGGGCGCCGAAAGGCTCGACGAGACCTTGAGGGTTGTGGCGGCTGCTGCAGGTCGTCTCGAGGCCCCGCTCGCGGAGCGTGCGGGCCGCCTGGCCGGCGACCTGCACGGGATCGCCTCGCGCGAGTCGGAGCTTCGCCGGGCGGTGTCCGAGGCGGATGCCCGCGCCCTCGCAGCCGAGCGCCGGGCCGGTGGCCGCACGGGAGATGCGGTGCCCGGCGAGCTCGCCGAGTTGCGGCTGGAGGCCGAGGATCTCTCGGCGCGCGCGCTCGAAGCAGGCCAGGCGGCTGAGGTGGCGGCCGAGCGGGCCAGGAGCGCCGCCCGCGCGCTCGCCGACGCCGATCCGGCTCACGCCCGCCGTCCGAGCGAGCTCGTCCTGGAGCGGCTCGCCGGCGGCGCCGAACGGCTCGAACGCGCGCTTGCGATCGAGGTCCAGCATTTCGAGGCTCCGGTCAGCCGCCGGGCGGAGGCGCAGGCGGCTCGCACCAGCGAGCTCGGCGCCTCCCTGCGCCGGCTCGGCGCCGAGGAGGTCGAGCTGCGTCAGGCTGCAGCGACCGCCGGCGAACGGCTCGCCGCGGTCGACGTGGAGCTGGCGAGGACCGACGCGGAGCGCGACGAGGCGAAGCGTCGCCTCGACGCCGCCGGAGCCGAGCCTGCGGAGGGCGAAGACCGCGACGAGCTGGCCGAGAAGCTCGCGCGCTACGAGAAGCGCCGCGAGCTGCTCGGCCAGGTCAACCCGCTCGCGAAGGAGGAGTACGACGCCGAGAAGGAGCGTCTCGAGGAGCTGTCCGTCCAGCGGGCCGACCTCGAGAAGAGCCTCGACGAGCTCGAGAAGCTGCGCGACGAGCTGACCACGACGGTCGAGACGCGCTTCGCCGAGACCTTCACGGCGGTCGAGAAGCACTTCCACGACGTGGCGACGACACTCTTTCCAGGCGGCGAAGGACGCCTCCGCATGACCGAGCCCGAGGACGAGGACGAAGAGGCCGGGCATCGAGGTCGAGCTCCGGCCCGCCGGCAAGCGGGTGACCCGCCTGTCGCTCCTCTCCGGCGGCGAGAAGGCGCTGGGCGCCATCGCGTTCCTGTTCTCGCTGTTCCTGGCGCGGCCCAGCCCGTTCTATCTCCTCGACGAGGTCGAGGCCGCGCTCGACGACACGAACATCGGGCGCTTCACCGAGCTCCTGCGCACCTACGCCGACCGCGCGCAGTTCATCGTGATCACGCACCAGAAGCGCACGATGGAGGCCGCCGACGTCCTCTACGGCGTGACGATGGGAACCGACGGCATCTCGCAGATCGTCTCGCGCCGGCTGCCGCGCGAGGAAGAGGTCGCAGCAACGGCCTGAGCGCTAACGTGCCCCGGTCATGGCGCGGAGCTGGGGACAGTTGCTGGGTGATTCCGATGCGCCTGCAGAGAGCGAGGTCGAACAGCGCGGTTTCTTCGGCCGCCTGCGTGAATCGCTCGGGAAATCGCGCCGGGCGCTCACCGAGCAGCTCGCGGTTGCCGCGTTCGATCCTGGTGACGATGCCTCGTGGGAGCGGCTCGAAGAGGCGCTGATCTACGCCGACGTCGGTGTGCGCGCGACGGCCGAGCTGATTCGGCGACTCGAGGCCCGCCAGGACCTCACCGAGCTGGGCGAGGCGCTCGCTGAGGAGATCGCCGCCCTCTTCGGTGAGCCGCCGACACTCGATCTGCAGCACGAGCCGGCCGTGCTGCTCGTGGTCGGTGTCAACGGCACGGGCAAGACGACGACGATCGGCAAGCTCTCGAACAAGCTGCGCGAGCACGGGCGCACCGTGACCCTCGGGGCGGCGGACACGTTTCGCGCCGCGGCCGAGGAGCAGCTCGAGATCTGGGCGCAGCGGTCGGGCGCCGAGTTCGTCGGCGGCGAACGCGGCGGCGATCCCGCCGCCGTCGCCTACGACGCGGTCGGTTCTCCGACGGATGTCGTCATCGTCGACACCGCAGGGCGGCTGCATACGCAGACGAACCTCATGGACGAGCTCGCGAAGGTGCGCCGGGTGATCGCCGGACGGGTCGCGGATGCGCCGCATGAAGTGCTGCTCGTCGTCGACGCGACGACCGGTCAGAACGGCCTGCAGCAAGCGCGCCTCTTCAGCGAGGCCGTCGGCGTGACCGGCGTCGCGCTGACGAAGCTCGACGGATCGGCGAAGGGCGGCATCGCCGTCGCGATCGCGTACGAGTTGGGGCTGGCCGTGAAGCTGGTGGGCGTCGGCGAGGGTCTCGACGATCTCCGCCCGTTCGACGCCGGAGACTTCGCGCGGGCGCTGGTCTCCGAATGACGATCGTCCCTGCGAGCACCCTCGAGCTCGAGCAGCTCGCGGCGGTCTTCAACGCGGGGTACGAGGGGTATTTCGTGCCGATGCACGTCGACGCGGCCGCGCTCGGCCCGATGCTCGCGTTGTGGGACGTCGATCTCGCGCGTTCGCGTGTGGCCCTGCGCGACGGGGAGCCGATCGGGCTGGTCAATCTCGGCGTGCGAGGCGACGACGGCTGGATCGGCGGTCTCGCGGTCGTTCCGGCCGAACGCCGGCGCGGGGTGGGTCGCGCGCTGATGGAAGCGGTGCTCGCGGTGGCCCCGCCTCGCGTGACGCTCGAGGTGCTCGAGCAGAACGAGCCCGCGATTCGCCTCTACGAGCAGCTCGGCTTCACGCGGACGAGGGTGCTCGAGATCTGGTCGTTGGCCGCCGAGTTGCCCACCGCCGAGGCTCGGAGCACCGAGGCGCGCCCGCTCGGTCAGGCGGGCTTGCCGTGGCAGCGCGCCGACGCCTCGCTCCCGGACGGCTGTGAGCGGATCGAGGTCGACGGGGCCGCAGCGCTGATCCGGGTCAACGGCGCCCGTGTGGGCGTTGCGCAACTGGAGGCGCGGGACGAGGACGCAGCCGCAACGCTGCTCACCGCGGCCCGGGGGCGCGGCGAGGCGCTCCACTTCATGAACGTTCCGGAGGGCGACCCGGCGTCAGGAGCGCTGCGCCGGCTGGGCGGCAGCCTCGACCTGCGTCAGTTCGAGTACGAGCTCAGGAGGTAGCGGCCTTTCGGGACATGGCCGCGGTCTGACCCCCGACCATGTCCCGAAGGGACGGCGCGGCGAGGGCTAGAAGCCGTACTTCCGATCGTGCGCTAGCTGAGCTTCAGCAACCGACGCGTTCTCGGTGACGGGCCGTGTCTAGCGGAGACACGTCTGGGGTCTGACCCCGTGCACTACGTGCTCGAGCGCGACCAGATGTTGATCCCGCCGTCGGTCGCGTAGCGATCGATCTCCGCCAGCTCGTCGTCGGAGAAGTCGAGCATCCTCAACGCGCCGAGCGAATCCTCGAGCTGCGCGACCGAGGATGCGCCGATCAGCGTCGAGGTCATGCGGGGATCGCGCAACGTCCACGCGAGTGCCATCTGAGCGAGCGACTGGCCGCGTCTCTGCGCCAGCTCGTTCAGCCGGCGGATCTTCCCGAGTGTCTCGTCGGTCAGCAGGTCGGGCGACAGCGAGGTGTTCTCGGCGGCGCGTGAGTTCTCCGGGATGCCGTCGAGGTACTTGTCGGTCAGCATCCCCTGTGCGAGCGGCGAGAAGCCGATGCAGCCGACCCCCAGCTCGTCGAGCGTCGAGAGCAGCTCCGGTTCGATCCAGCGGTTGAGCAGCGAGTACGACGGTTGATGGATGAGGAGAGGTGTGCCGAGCGACCGCAGGATCGAGGCAGCCTCGCGCGTCTTCTCCGGCGAGTACGACGAGATGCCGGCATAGAGCGCTCTGCCCGACCGGACCGCGGTGTCGAGCGCGCCCATCGTCTCCTCGAGCGGCGTGTCGGGATCGAAGCGGTGCGAATAGAAGATGTCGACGTAGTCGAGCTGCATGCGGGCGAGCGACTGGTCGAGCGACGCCAGGAGGTACTTGCGCGAGCCCCACTCGCCGTACGGCCCGGGCCACATGTCGTATCCGGCCTTCGTCGAGATCAGGAGCTCGTCGCGGTACGGGCGGAAGTCGTCGCGGAACACGCGGCCGAACGTCTCCTCGGCCGAGCCGTACGGCGGGCCGTAGTTGTTCGCAAGGTCGAAGTGCGTCACGCCGAGATCGAAGGCGCGGCGGAGGATCGCCCGGCTCGTCTCGAGCGGCCGGTCGCCGCCGAAGTTGTGCCAGAGCCCGAGCGTGATCGCGGGCAGCTGCAGCCCGCTGCGGCCGCTGCGGCGGTAGCGCATCTGTTCATAGCGGTCCGCAGCGGCGCTGTACGGCATGACCGGATCCTAGTGGCGCATCGATCTCGAGGAGCGCAGCTACCATGCGCGGTCGTGTTCGACAGCCTCGCAGACAAGCTCCAGAGCGCCCTCGGCGACCTCCGGAAGAAGGGCAAGCTCGACGAGGAGTCGATCTCGCGTGCGCTGCGCGAGATCCGGCTCGCGCTGCTCGAGGCCGACGTCAACTTCACGGTCGTCCGCGACTTCGTCGCCCGGGTGCGCGAGAAGGCACTCGGCGAGGAGGTTCTCAAGAGCCTGACCCCGGGTCAGCAGGTCGTGAAGGTCGTGCACGACGAGCTGACCGCGCTGATGGGCGAGGGCGAGTCGGGGCTCGCGTTCGCCAAGTTCACGGTCATCCTGCTCGCCGGCCTCCAGGGCGCAGGCAAGACGACGACCGCCGCCAAGCTCGCGCTCGTTCTGCGCAAGCAGGGCCGGAAGCCCGGCCTGGTCGCCGCCGACCTGCAGCGCCCGGCCGCGATCGACCAGCTCGAGCAGCTCGGCAAGCAGATCCAGGTGCCGGTCTACCGGACCGAGACCAAGGACGCGGTCGAGGCAACGCGGAGCGGGATCGAGCGCGCCCGCGCCGACGGGCTCGACACGGTGATCGTCGACACGGCCGGCCGCCTCCAGATCGACGAGGCGCTGATGGAGGAGCTGGCGCGCGTTCGCGACGAGGCCAAGCCGCACAACATCCTGCTGGTGCTCGACGCGATGACCGGCCAGGAGGCCGTGAACGTCGCGCAGGCCTTCGACGAGCGGATCGCGTTCGACGGGGTGATCCTGACGAAGCTCGACGGCGACGCGCGAGGCGGCGCCGCGCTCTCGGTGAAGGCGATCACGGGCAAGCCGATCAAGTTCGCCTCCACCGGCGAGAAGGTCGACGCGCTCGAGGTGTTCCACCCGGACCGGATGGCCTCGCGCATCCTCGGCATGGGCGACGTGCTGACCCTGATCGAGCGGGCCGAGGCGGCGGTCGAGGAGGACGAGCAGGCCGAGATGGAGAAGCGGCTCGCCGCCGGCCAGTTCACCTTCGACGACTTCCTGAAGGCGTACAAGATGCTGCGGCGCATGGGGCCGCTGCAGGGGATCCTGAAGATGATCCCGGGCATGAAGGACCAGCTCGGAGACGTCGATGTCGACGAGAACCAGCTCGGTCGGGTCGAGGCAATCGTGCTCTCGATGACGCCACAGGAGCGCCGATCCCCTATCGTGATCGACGGCAAGAGGCGGATTCGCATCGCCAACGGCTCCGGAGCGACCGTGGAGCAGGTCAATCAACTGCTCGAAGCACGGAAGCAGATGGAGAAGATGATGAAGCAGATGGGGCGGGGGAAGACGCCGGCCCTCCCGAACCAACAGCCACCCGAACCGCTGTCCGCAGGACGGAAGACGGGTGTCAAGCGCAAGAAGAGAAAGGCCGGACGGAGGTAAAGGAATCGAATGGCAGTCAAGCTGAGGCTCACCCGCGTGGGCTCGAAGAAGAACCCGATCTACCGTGTGGTGGCCGCCGATTCGCGCTCGCCGCGTGACGGGAAGTTCCTCGAGATCGTGGGTCGTTACAACCCGCAGACCGATCCCTCGACGATCGACCTCGACGAGGCGAAGGTGAAGGACTGGCTCGGCAAGGGCGCACAGCCCACCGAGGCCGTCGCGAAGCTGATCAAGATCTCCGGCATCGAGAAGTAGCGGCGGGCCGTTCTCGATGGCGGAGCTGCTCGCGTATCTCGCCCGCGAGCTCGTCGACGATCCGGAGGCCGTGCGCGTGGAAACCGAGGAGCGCGACGGTGCGCTCGTCCTCGTGCTGCACGTCGCCGCCGACGATGTCGGCAAGGTGATCGGCCGCCAGGGCAGGATCGCGCGCGCCCTGCGGACGCTCGTGCGCGCGAGCGCCGCCCGCGAGGGGCGCCGCGTGCTCGTCGAGATCGCCGACCCGGCGGCGTAGGCTTGACGGAGCCGCCGAGGAGCGAACCGTGAACGTCGCCGCGCTCTACGACGTCCATGCGATGCCGTGGGCGCTCGAGGCCGTGCTGGCGGAGGTCGAAGCGGATGCGATCGTCTTCGGCGGCGACTATCTCTACGGCCCCTGCCCACGCGAGACCGTCGCGATCATCCGCTCGCTCGACGCCCAGGTGCTGCGCGGCAACTGCGAGGATCTCGCCGAGGACTGGGAGCGGAGCGAGCTCGAGGCGGGGGATCTCGAATGGCTCCAGTCCCTGCCGCTCGCCGTCACTCTCGACGGCGTTCTCTACTGCCATGCGGCTCCGGCCGACAACACCCCGATCACCACCGCCGAGACACCCGACGACGCGGTCAGGCAGACGTTCCGGGGGCACACCGGGACGATCGTGATCGGCCACACACACCATCAGTTCGACCGGCGTGTCGGCGACCTGCGCATCGTCAACGCGGGCTCGGTCGGCATGGCATATGAGGGCGACGTCGCGGCGTACTGGACGCTGCTCGTCGACGGCGAGCCGACGCCCAAGCGCACACCGTTCGACGTCGACCGCGCCGTCCGCGAGACGAGCGCGAGCGGCTGGCCGCACGCTCAGGAGTTCGTCGCGGAGAACCTCCTGCAAGCCGTGGCGCGAGAAGAGGCGATCGCCTCGCTCGAGTCGCGTCGATGAGGGTTCTCATCGGGAAGGTCGGCCGCCCGCACGGAATCGACGGCTCGTTCTTCGTCGAGCAGCCGAGCTCCGACGACCGCTGGTGGAAGACGGGCGCGCGGTTTCTCGCCGGGGGCCGCGAGGCCGAGGTCGTCGCGCACCGGCGTTCCTCCGGCCGGCCGGTGATCAAGCTCGACCGGCCGGTCGAGCGCGGAGCTGCGCTCGAGGTCGAGCGTGCCGCCCTGCCTCCGACCGCCGCTGACGAGTACTACGCGTTCGAGCTCGTCGGTCTGCCGGTGGTGGAGGAGAACGGCCGTGCGCTCGGAAGCGTCAAGGTCGTGACGCCCGGAGTCGCGAACGACGTGCTCGAGCTCGATACCGGCGTCCTGTTGCCAATGGTGGAGGAGTGCATCCTGAAGGTCGATCTCGAGGCAGGCTCCATCACGGTCGCGGAGGGATTTGCCGGCTGATGCGGCTCGACGTGTTCACGCTGGTGCCGCACGCCTTCTCCTGGCTCACCGAGCAGCGGCCGGTTGCGACCGTGCTCGGGGGCGAGCTCGACCTACGGCTCTTCTCCTATCGCGACCACACACCGCTTCGGAACGGACAGGTCGACGATGAGCCCTACGGCGGGGGCGCCGGGATGGTGCTGCGCGTCGACGTGGTCGCCGCTGCGCTCGAGGCGGTGTACGCCGGCACGACGGGCCAGCCGGTGATCGCGCTCAGCCCGCAGGGACGCCAGCTCACCCAGGCGGTCGTCGAGGAGCTCGCCGCGGCCGAGCACATCACGCTGCTGTCCGCACGCTTCGAGGGGTTCGACGAGCGGATCGTCGAGCATCTCGCGACCGATGCCGTCTCGATCGGCCCCTACGTCCTGTCGAACGGGGACCTGCCGGCGATGGTGCTCGTCGATGCGATCGCCCGACGTCTGCCGGGGGCGCTGAGCGAGGGATCGGGTGAGCTCGAATCGTTCTCGGACGAGCTGGGTGGCGGCCTTGAGTACCCTCACTACACGCGGCCTGCGGAATTCCAGGGCTGGCGGGTTCCCGACGTGCTGCTTTCGGGTGACCATGCGCGAATCGAAGGCTGGCGAAGGGAGCAGGTCCGCTGAGAAACCCGATCGATCATTTGACCGAGGGGCTGCCGCACGGCTGGCGGGTGACGATCGACTGGCTGGTGACGATCCTGGGCGCGATCGCGATCGTGCTGGCGGTCAAGCACTGGGTCGTCAACCCGTACCGGATCCCGTCCAGCTCGATGGAGCCGACGCTGCACTGTGCCCGGCCTGGATCCGAGTGCGAGGCGCGCTTCTCGGACCGGGTGCTCGCCTGCCGCTTCTGCTACCGCCTCTGGTCGCCCAAGCGCGGCGACATCGTCGTCTTCAAGACGCCTCCGCTCGCCGCGATCCGCTGCGGCGCAGGCGGCACGTTCGTCAAGCGCCTGATCGCGCTGCCGGGGGACGTCTGGTCGGAGAAGGAAGGCTACGTCTACGTGAACGGGAAGCGCCTGAAGGAGCCGTATATCCAGCCCGATCGACGGGACGACCGCACGATCGCGCCCATGCGGATCCCCAAAGGGCAGTACTTCTTCATGGGCGACAACCGTGCGTCGTCCTGCGACTCGAGGTCGTGGGGCACCGTTCCGAGACAGAACCTGATCGGCAAGGTGATCGCCACCTACTGGCCGCCGAGCCGAATCTCGATCCGCTGACCCCGGCTGCTACGATTCCGCCCGGCCTCCGGCCCCTTTTGACATGAGCACGATCATCCAGGACATCGAGCGCCGTCAGCTGCGCGAAGTGCCGCGGTTCAAGGCGGGCGACACGGTGCGCGTCCACTTCCGCGTGATCGAGGGCGCGCGCCAGCGCATCCAGGTCTTCGAGGGGATCACGATCAAGCGCCAGGGTGCCGGTGCCCGCGAGACGTTCACCGTCCGCAAGAACTCCTTCGGGGTCGGCGTCGAGCGCACGTTCCCGCTGCATTCGCCGAAGATCGACAAGATCGAGGTCATGCAGATCGGCGACGTCCACCGCGCGAAGCTCTACTACCTGCGCGGCAAGGTCGGGAAGAAGGCTCGCGTCCGCGAGCTCCGCCAGTCGTAACTTCTTCGCAAACTCCGACCCACCGAGCACGATGCCACCCGCACTCCGGGCTATTGTCGGCACGTGCCGCCCAAGCGCCGCCAGACCGGCCAGAAGCTGCTCCGGTTCGACCGCGGGCTTGGAGCCCGCTATGTCGCCGGGGCCGACGAGGCGGGGCGCGGGCCACTCGCGGGACCGCTCGTCGTGGCGGGCGGTGCTGCTCGACTACGAGTGCCTGCGCGACCACCGCGTCCGGCCGCTCGCGCTCCTGAACGACTCGAAGCAGGTCGACTCCGCGACCCGCGACGAGCTCTACCGCGCCGTGATCGCCTGCGCCGAGGTCGTCGCCGTGCGCGTCTTCCCAGCGGCCGTGATCGATCGTGACGGCCTGCACAGGTGCAACCTGCGCGGGCTGCGCGAGGCTCTCTGGGCGTGCCAGCCTGCCGACATCTGCCTGGTCGACGGGTTCAAGCTCGGCCCCGCTGCGCCGCCGCATCGTGCGATCGTCGACGGCGACACGAAGAGCGCCGCGATCGCCGCGGCGTCGATCATCGCGAAGGTGACGCGCGACCGCTATATGCGCACCGCCGATGCGCTCTATCCCGGCTACGGATTCGCCTCCCACGTCGGGTACATCACGCAGTCGCACACAGAGATCGTGCGTGAGCGAGGGCCCTGCGAGATTCACCGCAGGTCGTGGCGTGCCCGCGCCTATCTCCCCGCGGCCTAGGCACGAATCCGAGCGCCGAGCCGCACGCTGGTACCGGCTGCGCGGCTACCGCATCCTCGACACGAACTGCTGGGTCGCCGGTGCAGAGCTCGACGTGATCGCCCGCCGCGGCCGCGTCCTCGTGTTCTGCGAGGTGAAGTCCAAGAGCGGCGACGGCTTCGGCGACCCTCTGGAGATGGTCGATGCGCGGAAAGTCGCCCGCGTGCGCCGTGCTGCAGCGGGCTGGCTCACCCGCCACCAGGAGCTCGCAGGGCTCGACGTTCGCTTCGACGTGATCGCCGACCGGGCCGGTCGGATCGAGCACCTGGCGGACGCGTTCTAGGAAGCGCCGCCGCCACGGCGAACTCTGCGTCGTGGCGAGCACCCAGGCGCAGATCTACCAGGGCCTCGATCTCGACCTGTCGTGGTCCGAGAGCGCTCTGCCGGAGCGCCTCCGCACGAAGCACGTCCACCGCCTTCATCCCTACCTCGGGAAGTATGTGCCGCAGCTCGTGGAGGAGCTCTTCCGGCGCCACGTGCCCGCGCGCGGGCGGGTGCTCGATCCGTTCGCCGGTTCGGGAACGACGCTCGTCCAGGCGCTCGAGAGCGGCCTCGACTCGGCCGGTGTCGACATCGCGGCGTTCAACTGCCTGCTGATGGGTGTGAAGACCGGCGCACACGATCCGTTCGGGCTCGAGCACGATCTTCGCGAGGCGCTCGCGCGATTCGAGCGGGGGGAGGGCGACGCAACCGGTGCGACCCCGTACGTGCGCCGCTGGTTTGCTCCGGCAGCGCGCGATCACCTGCTGCGCTTCCGCTCGCTCGCCGGCGAGTACGAGCATGCCGACGTGCTGCGAGTCGTGCTCGCTCGCGCCGCGCGCTCGGCGCGGCGCACGACCCATTTCGACCTCGACTTCCCGAAGGTCCCGCAGCTCGAGCCGTACTGGTGCCACAAGCATCGTCGTGAATGCCGCCCCGTCGAGCGCGCTGACCACTTCCTGCGCCGCTACACGCTCGACACGCTGACGCGCCTGAAGGAGTTCGCGCGCGTCCGCTCCCGGAAGTCCGCGACCGTGCTGCACGGTGATGCACGCGAGCTCGCCCTGCCCGGCCCGTTCGACGCCGTCGTGACCTCGCCGCCCTATCCGGGGTTGATCGACTACCACGAGCAGCACCGCTACGCGTACGAGTTGCTGGGGCTCGGTGACCTGCGCGAGCGCGAGATCGGCGCCGCCGAACGCGGCACGTCGAAGGCCGCGCTCGCGTCGTACACGGACGGGATCGCGGCGGTGCTCGGCGCGTGCTCAGAGGTGTTGAAGCCGCGTGGACGCGTGGTCATCGTCGTCAACGACCGTCGCGGCCTGTATCCGGAGATCCTCTCGCGCGCGGGGCTCGAGCTCGAGCAGCGGTACCAGCGGCACGTGAACCGGCGGACGGGCCGGCGGTCCGGCGAGTACTTCGAGGACGTGCTGGTGGCCCACCGGTAAGCGTTTCGTTCTCGTTCGCCGGCCCTGATTCACGCGTTCGGCGCAAAGTCGTGACAGACACGTCACGCTCTGCCGCCTAGCGTGACCGTGTGCTCGCACGCACCGTCACCCACGCGCTCGTCGGCATCGATCCGCGCCGGGTCGAGGTCGAAGCGCATCTGCAGCAGGGTGTGCCGTCCTTCGCCATCGTCGGCCTCGCCGACCGTGCCTGCCAGGAGGCGAAGGAGCGTGTGCGCAGCGGCATCTCCTCCGCCGAGCTCGAGTGGCCGACCAAGCGCCGCATCACCGTCAACCTCGCGCCGGCGGCGCTCCGCAAGGAGGGGTCGGGGTTCGATCTCCCGATCGCTCTGGCCGTGCTCGCAGCGTCCTACCAGCTGCCGCCCGAGGCGCTCGAGGGGCACGCAGCGGTCGGCGAGCTCGCTCTCGACGGCCGTCTGCGGCCCGTTCCCGGCGCGCTCGTCGCCGCCGAAGGAGCCCGCCGCTCCGGCCTCACGCATCTCGTCTGTGCCGCCGAGTCGGGCGCCGAGGTCGCTCTGGCCGGAATCGAGCCGGTCGGCGTGCGCCACCTCGCCGAGGCCGTTGCCTATCTCCGGGGAGAGCGCGACCCGCCGGAGCCGCCGGTTCCGGCCGACGACTTCGAATCGCTTGCCGACGTTCCCGACCTCGCCGGCGTTCGCGGCCAGGAGCGGGCGCGCCGGGCGCTGGAGGTCGCCGCGGCGGGAGGGCACAACCTCCTGTTCGCCGGGCCGCCCGGCTCGGGGAAGACGATGCTCGCGCGGCGGCTGCCCGGGATCCTGCCGCTCCTGCCCGATGAGGCCTCGCTCGAGGTGACGCGCATCCACTCCGTGAGCGGCGTCCTGCTGCCCGGAGCGGGGCTCGTTCGCGTGCCGCCGTTTCGCGCGCCGCATCATTCGGCGTCGGTCGCCGCCGTGATCGGCGGCGGTGGCGGAATGCCGCGCCCGGGTGAGGTCAGTCTCGCCCATCACGGCGTCCTCTTCCTCGACGAGCTGCCCGAGTTCCAGCGGCCCCTGCTCGAAGCGCTGCGCCAACCGCTCGAGGACGGCTACGTCTCCGTGGTTCGCGTGGCCGGGCGTGCGGTGTTCCCCGCGCGCTTCCAGCTCGTCGCAGCGATGAACCTCTGTCCCTGCGGCGGCCGCGGCGACGGCGCCGCCCAGTGCTCCTGCTCGCCCGAGCGCGTGCAGCGCTACCGCGAGAAGCTCTCGCGGGCGCTCCTCGACCGCTTCGACCTGCTCCTGACGGTGCCCCGGCCGCGCGCAACCGACCTGGCCGGGGCGCCGGGCGAAGGTTCGGCCGCCGTCCGCGAGCGCGTGCTCGGTGCGCGCCGGCGACTGCGCGAGCGGCGACCGGAGCGAACGCCTGCAGCCGACGAGCTGCTGACGCGGGCGGTCGAGCGGCTGCCGCTCTCGGGCCGAGGCCGGGCCCGTGTCGCGCGTGTCGCGGCGACGATCGCCGCGCTCGCGGGCGCGGGCGACGTCGCGACCGAGCATCTCGCGGAGGCGCTCTCGTACCGTCCGCCGGCGGAGCTGACCGGGTGAGCGGGCATGAGTGAGCTCGCAACCGCGGTGTTCGCTGCAGAGCAGGGGTCGCACCTGCTCGACGCGCCGCGCACCGCCCGCTTCTCCGCCTTCGTGCAGCGGTTCGACGAAAAGGCGTACCGCGCCGACCTCGCACGGCGTGGCTTCCGGTGGGTGGCCCGGGGTGAGCCGGAGTTCCCTCTCCGCCTGCGCTCGATTCACGATCCTCCACCGGGCCTCTTCGTGCGGGGCGAGACTCCGCTTGGCCTGCTCGACCAGCCGGCAGTCGCGGTGGTCGGTGCGAGGGCCTGCTCGGGCTACGGCTCGGGCGTGGCCGCCTCGCTCGGTCGGGAGCTGGCGTCGGCGCACGTCGTGGTCGTCTCGGGCCTAGCGCGAGGGATCGACGCAGCTGCGCATCGTGGCGCGCTCGAAGCGCGGACAGACGGTGGCGGTGCTCGGCTGTGGCATCGATCGTGACTACCCACGCGCTCACGCCTCACTTGCCGCACAGATCGAGACCGCGGGCCTGATCGTGTCGGAGTACGCGCCGGGCGTCGAGCCCGCGCCCTGGCGCTTCCCGGCTCGAAACCGGCTCGTCGCCGGCCTCGCGCTCGCAACCGTCGTCGTCGAGGCCCGTGAGCGAAGCGGGGCGCTGATCACGGCCGACTTCGCCCTCGACGAGGGCCGCGAGGTGCTCACGGTCCCGGGCGAGATCACGTCGCTGCTCTCCAAGGGCACGAATGCCTTGCTCCGCCTGGGGGCGATCCCGGTCACCTGTGCGGCGGACGTGCTCGAGGCGATCGGGATCGTGCCGCCTCCTCGGCCCGACCCACCCGCGCTCGCAGGCCCGGCGGCGCGAGTGCGGGAGATCGTGGCCGATGCGCCGGCCGCAGCCGACGAGTTGATCCACCGCACGGGACTTTCTGCCGGGGAGCTCGCGGCGGCACTCGCCGAGTTCGAGCTGCTCGGCCTCGTCGCGCAGGCGAATGGGCTGTATCGGGAGGTGATGAACCCGACATAGTCTCTGCCTTTGTGAGCACAACTCCATATTGGCTCCGAGGAGCCGCGCGCGGAGCTTCCAGGGCGCCGCTTCGACGGTCGTGCCGAGGTCGCGGTCGTCGGCGGCGGTGTCTCGCATAGGACTCGAGGTTGGCGAGCCGTCCGCAGAGCTTGCAGTCGAACACGCGGATCGACCCGTCGCGGGACGCGGTGGCCACTTCCCAGCCGTGCGGCGAGAACGCGATGCTGTTGATCGGGGCCTCGTTGCCGCGCACGAACGACATGAAGCTGCCCCTCAAGCTCGATCGCGCCGCCGCCCAGATGCCCGCCTTCAGCGGCCCGGCGGTCGCGACCCAGCGGCCGTCGCTGCTGAATGCCACACCACTGACGAACGACGTATGCCGACGAAGCACCTCGACGAGCTTGAACGTCGTCGCGTCCCACAGAGCGCGCGTCGTGGTCTCGACTGGAGCTCGCGAGCTGCGAGCCGTCCGGTGAGAAGGCGAGCCCCGGTGACGGTGTCGGTGTGACCCCTGCAGGATCGCCCGCCTGTCGGCCGGTTCGAGCGTCGTAGATGATCGACCGTCGGTCCGGCTCCGATCGCGACGAGCCGGCCGGTCGGGTCGAGCGCGACGGAGGTAACGCCGCGCAGGCGGATGCAGCTCGAGCAACCGGCGACCGGTGTTCGCATCCCAGAGCCGAACGAACCCGTCGGTCCCGGCGGTGGCAACCACGTGCCCCGTCCGCCGCGAAGCGCCGCACCGACGAGCGGCGAGCCGTGCGCGACTGCGCGCCTGTCGGTCTGACCTGCGTTCGCACGGAGGTGGACGGTCCCGTCCTTGGCACCGATCAGAAGCACGCCGTTCCGCGCCCAGGCCGAGCGACACGATCGGGAGCGCCGATGTGTAGCGTGCGCAACGGTTCGCCGCTGCGACGCGTTGGATGAGAACGTCGCCGTCGGCGTCTCCGCTCGCGATCAGCTTGCCGGCCGGGTCGAACACCACAGATGTCGCGGACGCGGCGGACTTGTGGATGCCGCGGAACCAGCGGCTCGCCGTAAGGCTCCCACGAGCCGGACGGTGCGATCCGGCGACGGTGGCGACGGTGCGCGCGTCGGGTGCGAACAGCACGCGGTGCATCGAGCCCTTCTGGCCGATCAGTTCGATCTGCTCCTGGGTCAGGCCCGAAGGTGATCGCCCTGCCGGTGGTGTCGGCGGCGACCGCATGCTCTGTCCGTCGGGCGCGAACGCGACCGAGACGACGGGTCCTGAGAGCGGAACGCCGAGTCGAGCAGCTCGGTAGGTGGTGGCGCTCCACACGCGCGCACGTGCCGTCGACGCTTCCGGTCGCTACCTCGTCGCCGAGTCGGGCTGAAAGCGACCGTCAGCACCTGAGATGTGTGCCCCACGAGCGTCCGCGTCCAACGTCCCGGTTCGGGCGTCCCAGATCCTCGCGGTGTCGTCCCGCGAGCCGGTGACCACGCGGTCGCCGCCCGGGCCGAAGGCCGCCGCCGCAACCTCTGCCTTGTGCGCGAGCGTCGAGACGGAGCGTCCCGGTCGCAACGTCGCAGACGTGCGCTGCGGTGTCGTTCGAGACGGTCAGGAGCAGCCGGCCGTCCGAGCTGAACGACACGCTGCCGCAGCGGGCGCGCATGCGGCAGGGTCGCCTCCAGGACGGCCGCTCGCGGCATCCCAGAGCTTGACGCTCTGTGCCGCCTGCGGTGGCGAGGCGTACGGCCGTCCGGCGAGAACGCAAGCTCCCACGACCGGACCGCCCTGCTGGCAGGCAGCCGAATCGGCGTCTTCGAATCCACGTTCCACACGACGAACACGTGCCGTCCTTGGCGCCGACAGCAGGCGGTCCGTCCGTCAGGGGTCCAGTCGCAACGGCGTTCAGCGGGTCCGACGTCTTGAAGCTCGCCAAGCGGACGGCCGTCCGAGACGGCGAAGATCGACAGCTTGCCCGGCCCGTCCGCGACGGCGATCTTCGATGCGTCGGGCGAATAGGCAGCATCCCGACGCAGGGCCCGCCCGCCGGGAGCTCGGCGAGGTCGTGGTTCGCGAGCAGCGCACTCACGCAGGACGTCTTCGGCGCCGGGCGACGCTCGCTGTCTGCGTCGAGGCGAGTGCGTCGTTGACGCTGCTGACCGGATCGGTGCTCAGCTCGCGCCTGTGACTCGCTGGAGGAGCGCCCCTGCTGTCGTCTGCTGGCTCGCAGCGCGCGCGTTGTTGCGCTGCGAGTACGCATAGATCGTCAGCACCGCCATCAGCGCGAACGCGGCCAGGGAGATGCCGGCGATGATCGCCAGTCGACGCTGACGGCGCCGGGATTCAACGCGCTCGGTCGCAAGAGCACGCTCGGCGTCGTGTCTCGCGCGCCAGGCAAGCACTGCGCCGGCGAGCACGTCGTGGTAGATCTCGTAGCGGTCGCCCGCGTGCCCGTTGTCGCCGGTCGGGCGCAGGATGCGTTCGCGAGAAAGTGAGAGAAGCACGGGCTCGAGCTGTGCGGCATCGACGTGCGCAAACGAGCGCAAGGTCGGAGACGCCGTGTGCGATTTTCGCGCCGGACGGTGTGACGAGATGGTCGAACATGCCGGCAGCGACGTCCTGTTCCGGCGGGCTCAGCGCCGCCATCGCATGTTCGAGATGGTCCTCGACGATCTGCTGAGCGCCGCCGAGTGCTGCGAGCGTCGAGAGGCGGAGCACGTCCGACTGCCGTTCGCGTTCGACCTCCCACAGCCGCTGCAGCACGAGCTGCAGGTACGGGGTCTCGATCCGCGTCCGGTCCTCCTCGACCGCAGAGCCGCGTCCGACGAGCCCCGAGTCGATCCGGCCTGCCGCGACCTCCCCGAGGATCGACTCGACGAGCGCGGGCTCGATCTCGACGGCCGCGGACTCGAGCTCGTTGTAGCGCTCGATTGGGCCGAGCACCGCCGCGCGGGCCGAGGCGCGATCGAGCAGGTCGAGGCGGAGGTAGTTCGAGAAGAGGCCCGGGATGCGAGCCTTGAAGACGTCCAGCCGCGCGAGCTCGTCGTCACGAATGCCGAGCACGACGTTGACGCGCAGGCCCGGGCGGGTCACGAGCTCGGGCAGCAGGTCGAGCAGTCCTCCCTCGGCGTGGTAGAGGAAGAGCTCCTCGAACTGGTCGAAGATGAGCACGAGATCGCACCCAAGGGCTGCGGTCCAGGCGTCGAGGCGGTCGGGGAGGTCGCCGGGCGCGTCGCCGGGTCGCCGCCGAACGTGTCGGTCAGAGCGCTGCGGACCGCGTCCTCGATCGTCGCGACAGGGTCGCCCGACCAGGAGCTGAGGTAGGCGACGGCCAGAGGCTCGGTCTCGGAGAGCTCGCGCAACGACCGGACGACCCCGGCGCGGAGCAGCGACGACTTGCCGACCCCGCTCGGGCCGTACAGCACCGTCAGCCGGGATGCGAGCGCGTTGGCGGCGACGATCTCCGTCTCGCGCCCGCGTCCGAAGAAGAGGAGCGCGTCGAGCTCGGTGTCGTCGAAGGCGCTCAAGCCCTTGTACGGAGAACGAAGGGCTTCTGTGACGACTGTCATCCCGTGGCTCCTTCCGTTGCATGCGCGTGCATCAGTGAGACGAACTCGTCGAGAGGGCGCGAGCTCGGCTCGACGCCGCGCTTCTTCCAGAACTCTCGCTCGATCGCCCCCGCCGACGGCTGAACGGCCCAGGAGCGGTAGTCCGCCTGGCCGTCCGACCAGAGGCGATTCAGGAACACCCGCAGCGTCCAGTCGAGCAGCCCGTACCCGAGGAAGAGCAAATGGCTGCGCCGCAGCCGCGCCGCCAGCGTCACCGGCAGCACGCCTCCCAGTCCCGACTCCGCGAGGTAGGCGATGTAGTCGTCCTCGCTGACGACGAAGCTCTCGAGGTCGCGCGTCGGCGTGCGGTCGACCTCGCCGTGGATCTTCAGAATCACGGGCCGCTCCTCCAGCGGCACTCCTGCGTACGCGTTCGGGAGTTGGATCACCATCGCGTCTCCCTCCGCCGTGCGGTGCAGGAACTTGCCGCGGTCCCGTCCGAGCGAGATGTAGGCAACGACGTCGTAGGGCTCCCCGGCTTCGTCGAACGCCTGCTCGAGGGCGCAGTCGTACTGCGTGGTGACGATCAGCTGCTGCGGCACGATCTGCCTTCGCGGAGCAGCGAGGGCAGCTCGGCGAGCCAGCGATGGACGGGCTGAGGCTCGTACTCGCGGGCGAAGATCGAATGCAGCTCGTCGTACAACGGGCCAATGCCTCTCGTGACGACGACGTACTGCGCGACCTTGGCCAGGTCGCTGCTGTGCTCGCGCGGGCAGTCGAACGCGCGCGCAAGATGGTCCGCGAGCTGGTCGCGCTCCGAGGCGTGGGCGCTGCCGTTGAGCGCGACCCCGGTGCCGAGCACGGGGACGAGCCGCCCGAGCTTGATCGCGCTGCCACACCTCGTCCGAGTCGTCGGAGGCTTCTTCGACCTGCGCCGATCCCGGTTCGAGCACCCGCTCCTGGCGAAGGATCTGGCCGTAGAGCTGCTGGAGCGCCCGGCTCGGCTCGATCCCCAGCTCGTCGACGAGCAGCCGCCGGCCCGCGTGGAACGCCTTCAACGCATCAGCCTGACGGCCGGATCGGTAGAGCGCCAGCATCAGCTGCGCACGCAGGCGCTCGCGCAGCGGGTTTGCGCGCAGGAGAGACTCGACCATCGGGATCACCTCGTGATGCCGCTCGAGCTCGAGCTCGGTCTCGACGAGATCCTCGGTCGCGGCCAGGCGGAGCTCTTCGAGCCTCCGCGCCTCGTCCTGGGCGAAGAGCTCCAGCTCCGAGTCCGCGAGTGCCGGCCCGCGCCAGAGGGCGAGCGCCTCGCGCAGAAGCCGGGCGCGTTCGACCGGGAGAGCGGAGCGGGCGGTGTGCGTCAGGCGCTCGAACCGGCACAGGTCGAGCTGCTCGGGCTCGAGGTCGAGCACGTAGCCCGGCGCCCGCGTCAGCAGCACATCGGGGCCGAGCAGCTTGCGGAGCTGTGAGACCGCGTTCTGCAGCGACGCAGCCGCCGACTTCGGTGGCTGCTCGCCCCACATCTGGTTGATCAGTCGCTCCGCCGAGACCGTTTCGTTCGGGCGAAGCAGCAGCAGCGTCAGGAGGGATCGCTGATTGCGCCCGGCGATCGAAACCGGCTCCCCGTCGGAGACCTCCAGCGGTCCGAGGATCCGGAAGTCGAGCACATGCGGGTTGTAACACCCCTCCGAGCCTGTGCAAAGGCGCGATTAGAGCGAGGTTAGTGGGCGGTTGGTGAGTCCGTTTGAGACCGGCCGGACGGTGGCCGCATGGCTACCTCCAGTTCACTCAGCAAGGTCGCGCTTCTCGCGGCGACCGTCCTCGTTCTCTGCTGCTCCGCAGCCACTGACACGCGGCCCGAATGGCTCAAGCACCTCGACGCGGACGAGCTCGACCTGGTCGGCTATGCCGGCCACATCCCGGACTCGAAGAAGCCGAAGGTGACCGCGTTCTTCCCGAATCAGAGCTATGCCCCGGGCTCGACCGCTCGAGTCGTCGTCCGGGACCGGGCTTCCGACCTCGAGGTGCAGCTGTTCCGCGCCGCCACTGGTTACAAGCGGATCGCGGCCAGCGACGTGATGACTGGCACGCCGGTCGGTCCGGTCCGCGACCTCGGGGCCGTGGCCGGGAATAGCACGTACTCGATCCGCCTCGGGAACTGGCCGAGCGGCCTGTACTTCGCTCAGCTCACGGCGCCGGGCGATCGGATCGGCTACGCAACATTCGTCCTCCGCCCGAGGCTCCTCGGCGAGCACGCGGTCGCGATCGTTCTGCCGACGGAGACCTGGCAGGCGTACAACTTCCGCGACGACAACCACGACTCGATCCCCGACACGTGGTACGCACACGGAAGCACTGCTCTGTTGTCACGGCCGTTTCTGAACCGCGGCGTGCCGCCGCACTACAAGCAGTACGACGCACGGTTTCTCGGCTGGGCCTATCTGAACCATCACCAGGCGGATTACATCTCCGACGCCGAGTTGAACAGCGTCGACGGCGCCCGGCTCCGCCAGGCCTATCAGCTGCTGATCTTCGAGGGTCACCACGAGTACGTCACGCAGCACGAGTACGACGCGGTGACTCGCTATCGCGATCTCGGCGGCAACCTGATGTTCCTGTCGGCGAACAATTTCTTCTGGAAGATCGAGATCAACCACAACGTCATGACGCGCGTCGCGAAGTGGCGCGACCTCGGGCGGCCGGAGGCAGCGTTGATCGGTGTTCAGTACTACCGCAACGACACGGGGCAGCACCGTGGTTCGTGGATCGTTCGCCGTGCGGCGACGAAGCTCCCGTGGATGATCGACGGCACCGGCTTGCGCGTCGGGATGGACTTTTCCAGCGGCGGGATCGAGGCGGACGACGTCGTCGCTGCTTCGCCCCGCAATGTGCACGTGGTTGCCTCGATCCCCGACCTGTACGGCGACGGGATCAACGCGGACATGACCTACTACCAGACGGCCAACGGTTCCAAGGTCTTCGCAGCAGGCGCGTTCACGATCGCCGGAGCTGTCTGGCAGGGGCACGTCTTCCAGCTGATGACGAATCTCTGGGGCTGGATGTCGAAGGACTAGATTCACGATCGTGTCGACGACCTCGTTCTGGCTGGAGGAGTCCAACGACGGCCTCCGCGTCGCCCGATTCGCCGGGCGGGCGGAGGTCGCCGTCGTCGGCGGCGGCGTGACGGGTTGTTCGTGTGCGCTGACGCTCGCCGAGCACGGAGTGCGCGTGCGTCTGCACGAGGCGCGCGAGATCGCGGGCGGAGCCAGCGGCCGCAACGGCGGATTCGCGCTGCGTGGTGCCACGCCGCCCTACGACGAGGCCCGCCGGTTGCTGGGCGCCGACCGAGCCCGGCTCATGCTGGAGCTCACCGAGCGGGCGCTCGATCGTGCTCGAGGAGCTCGCGGGTGATGCGTTCCGGCGCATCGGCAGCCTGCGGCTCGCTGTCGATCACGCGGAGTGTGAGGCGCTCCGGGCTGAGCACGACGCGTTGCGCGAGGACGGGTTCGCCGTCGAATGGGTCGACGCGCTCGCTCCGCCGCTCGACACCCTCTATCTCGGTGCGATCCACCATCCGACCGACGGAGCGCTGCAGCCTGCGCGCTGGGTACGGCGCCTGGCTGCACATGCTGCCGCAGCCGGGGCCGACCTGCGCGAGGGCGACGCGGTGCGGGTCGACGAGCTCGACGCCGACGTCGTGGTCGTGGCCGGAGACGGGTTCACCGCGGGGCTCCTGCCCGAGCTGGCCGGTGTGGTCCGCGCGACTCGCGGACAGGTGCTCGCCACCGAGCCCCTGCCGGAACGCAGGTACGAGCGGCCGCATTACGCCCGCGGCGGCTTCGATTACTGGCAGCAGCTGCCGGACGGGCGCCTCGTGCTCGGCGGCAGCCGGGATGCGTCACCGGCCACGGAGGAGACCGCCGCCGAGGCGACGACGGAGCTCGTGCAGGGCCGGCTCGAATCGCTCGTCGCGCAGCTCGTCGGCTACGTGCCGCGCGTCACGCACCGCTGGGCCGGGATCTGGGGCACGACGCCCGACCTGGAGCCGCTGGTCGGCCCGTGTCCCCGGCCGGGAGAACGTCTGGGTGGCCGGTGGCTACTCGGGCCACGGCAACGTGCTCGGTCTCGCGTGTGGGGACCTGGTCGCGCGGGCGATCCTCGGCGAGCAGCCGCCGGAGCTCGAGCTCTTCGACCCTGCTCGCTTCGCGCTCGGCTAGAGCTGGTCGACGAAGACGCGGACGGGGGCGACGAAAACGAATCCGAGGCGCTCGCAGATCGGCCGCGACATGCGGCTCGCCTGCACCGTCAGAGCCGGAGTGCCTCGGGCCACCGCGGCCTCCCAACGCGCCCGAACGAGTGCCCGGTAGACGCCGCGCCCGCGGGCTTCCGGCAGCACCGAGCCGCCGAACAGGTTCACGCCTGCTTCGCCGAACGCGGCGTACGAGGTGCCGACGACACGCCCGTCGAGCAGCGCGACGAATCCACGTCCCGGGTTCGCCGGGTTCCGATAGTCGTCGTAGCGTGCGCGTAGCTCTTCGTCGCTCACCGGTGGCATCCCGAACACCTGCCCGATGACGCTCGAGGCGGCCAGGAAATCGTCCCAGGTCTCGGTCAGCCGCACCTCGATGCCGTCCGCGTCGTCGGCGACGGGTGGCGTGACGAGGGCGAGTGCGTTCTCGATCGCCTCGAAGCCCGGTGTGTCCTGGTTCACGAGCCCCGCCGACTCGAGGCGCGGGGCGATGTGGTCCTGTTCAGGCGGCACCCACCACGCGACGATCGTCTTGCCGCGCTCGCGGGCGACGGCGCGTGCGGCCTCGACCGCCGCTTCGACATCCGTAGGCCCGTCGCCGCGTATCCCGACGATCTGCGCGGTCGGCCACCGGTTGATGGAGATGAACGCGCCGTCGAGTTCCACCTGCTCGACATCAGGCGGCACCGGCAGTTCGTGAAACGGACACAGCGCCAGCCGACGCACGGGCTCCGGGACATCCACGTGTCGACCCTAACGCGAGGAGCGACACCGGGGTCGGGGTGCGCTCTAGAGCGAGAGCGTCCCGAGCTCGAGCTCGTCCGCGCGCTCGAGAGCGGCCAGCGCGATCGCGAGGTCCTGGATCGCGAGGCCGGTGCTGTCGAACAGCGTGATGTCATGCTCGGTCTGGCGCCCCTCGGCCTCGCCGGTCAGGACGTGTCCTAGGTCGGTGACGTCGTCGCGCGTCAGGAGGCCGGCCTCGACGGCGTGTGCGAATTCTCCTCCGTGCGACGCCTGCTCCCAGTCGTCACAGAAGAGGCGGGCGCGTCTGAGCTCGGAATCGGCCGCCTCCGCCTTGCCCGGCCCGTCGGCGCCCATCAGCGACACGTGCTGGCCCGGGCGGAGGGTGCCTTCGGCAAGCAGCACCTCGTGCCCCGGGGTGACCGTCACGACCAGGTCCGCGGCCAGCGCAGCCTCCAGCGACGGAGCTGGTTCGGCGCCGAGCTCCGCGGCGACCTGCCGGGCGCGGTCCTCGTTCACGTCCCAGATCAGAACCTGCCGGCCCCGCGCGAGGAAGGTCCTCGCCGCCGCGTGTCCGTTCACGCCGGCGCCGATCACCGCTGCGGTCGATGCGTCCGGACGGCCGAGCGTCTCCGCTGCGAGCACCGCAGCGGCTCCGGTGCGGAGCGCCGTCACCGCCGCCGCGTCGAGCACCGCCCGCAGCTGACCATTCTCCGCGTCGGAGAGCAGCACGACCCCGGTCACCGTCGGCAGCCCCTGCTGCGGGTTGCCCGGGAACGAGGTGACCCATTTCAGCAGGGCGTGCCCGGCGCCGAGCGCAGGCATCGCGCGGAAGTCTCCGAGGGGATAGTTCGTGACGTACACCTTCGGCGGCATCGTCCATTCGCCGCGCGCGTGCGCGATGAACGCCGCACGCACCGCTTCGAGCGCACGCTCCGGTGAGACCGCCTCCTCGACATGGCGGCCGTCGAAGACCGCAGCTGTCCGTCATAGGGCCTTGACGGCCGCGGTCAGCTTGGCGACCGACTCCTTTGCGTCGCCGAACAACATCATGGTGTTCGGCTCGAGAAAGAGCGGATTGTCGATGCCTGCGAACCCGGGGTTCATCGAGCGCTTGAGCACGATCACCGCCTTCGACTCGTCGACGTTGAGGATCGGCATGCCGTAGATGGGGCTGCCCGCATTGTTGCGGGCGTCCGGGTTGACCACGTCGTTGGCCCCGATCACGAGGGAGACGTCGGTGCGTGGGAACTCCGCGTTCGCTTCGTCCATCTCCTTCAGCGCAGGGTAGGGGACGTTGGCTTCGGCGAGCAGGACGTTCATGTGCCCCGGCATGCGGCCGGCGACGGGATGGATCGCATAGGTCACCTCGACGCCGCGCGCTTCGAGCAGATCGGCGAGCGCGCGCACATCGTGCTGGGCCTGCGCGACCGCCATGCCGTAGCCGGGAACGATCACGACCTTCTGCGCGTACGCGAGCATCACGCCGACGTCGTCCGCGGTGGTCGGGCGAACTGCGCCGGTGCCGCCCGCGGCCGTAGCGGCGGCGCCGGCGCTCACCTGCCCGAACGCACCGAAGAGGACGTTGGCGATCGAGCGGTTCATCGCCTGGCCCATCTTCATCGTCAGCAAGGTGCCCGACGCGCCGACGAGCATGCCGGCGACGATCAGCACGTTGTTGTCGAGCTCGAAGCCGCCCGCAGCGACTGCGAGGCCGGTGAACGCGTTCAGCAGTGAGATGACGACCGGCATGTCCGCGCCGCCGATCGGGAGCACGAACAGCACGCCGAACAGCAACGCTGCGGCGATCGCAACCCAGAGCAGCCACTGGTCCTGCACGCCTGCGATCAACGCAAGTCCCGCCACGACGGCCACGAGGAACACGAGCGCGTTGACGAACTGCTGGCCGGGATAGGTGATCGGCCGGCCGCCGATCAGCTCCTGCAGCTTCGCGAAGGCGATCATCGAGCCCGCGAACGAGATCGAGCCGATCAGCGCCGAGAGGACGATCGCCACCGAGATGTCGACCGTCGGAGCACCCGGCTCGGGGAGGATCCGGTGCAGCTCCGCGAGGGCGATCAGCGCTGCCGCGCCGCCGCCGACGCCGTTGAAGAGCGCCACCATCTGCGGCATCGCGGTCATCTTCACCTTGCGCGCCGCGACCGCTCCGAAGCCGCCGCCGATCAGCATCCCGATCGCGATCGCCCACCAGCTCGTCGTGCCGACGTTGATCCAGGTGACGACGACCGCGAGCAGCATTCCCGCTGCCCCGATCTGATTGCCGCGACGCGCGTGTGCCGGGCTCGAGAGGAACCGCAACGCGAGAATGAAGGTCACGATCGTGACCAGATAGAGCAGGTTGGTGACGTCCGTGCTCACGTCTTCTTGCTGCTCTCCGGTGCATCAGCCGGCTTCGGCGGCTCGCGCTTCTTGAACATCTCCAGCATCCGGTCGGTCACCACGAAACCGCCGACCACGTTCGCGGAGGCGAGGACGACCGCAGCGAAGCCGACGACCCAGGTGAACGCGCCCTTGTCCGGCTGCCCGAGGACGATCATCGCGCCGACGATCACGATCCCGTGGATCGCATTCGTCCCCGACATCAGCGGCGTGTGCAGCATCGTCGGCACCTTCGAGATCACCTCGAAGCCGAGGAAGATCGCCAGCACGAGGATCGTCACCTCGAAGACCAGCAGCGTGTTATGGCTCATCTCGATTCCTTCCCCGTGACGCAGGTACCGGCCAGGACCTCGTCGTCCCAGTCGAGCGCGACTGCTCCGTCGACGACCATCAATCCCACCAACGCCGCGACGTTCCGCGACAGGAGCTGGCTCGCGTGTGTCGCCATCGTCGACGGCAGATTCGTCGTGCCGACGATCGTGACGCCGCTCTCGACGACGTCCTCGCCCGGGCGGGTCAGCTCACAGTTGCCGCCCGTCTCGGCAGCCAGGTCGACGATCACCGAACCGGCGTGCATGGCGCGGACGGCTTCGGCAGTGATCAGCGTCGGGGCGGGGCGGCCCGGGATCGCGGCCGTCGTGATCACCGCGTCGAACTGGGGGATGCGCGCTTGCAGTTCCGCCTGCTGCGCAACCTGCTGCTCCGCCGTCAGCTCGCTCGCGTAGCCGCCCTCCGTCTCCTCGCCGTGAATGCCGAGATCGAGGAAGGTCGCACCGAGCGACTCGACCTGCTCCCGCACCGCGGGGCGCACATCGAACGCGGACACGACCGCGCCGAGTCGCCGCGCCGTTGCGATCGCCTGCAGGCCGGCCACACCCGCGCCCAGGACCAAGACCTTTGCCGGCGGGATCGTCCCGGCCGCCGTCATCAACATCGGGAAGAAGCGCGGCATCCGGTCGGCCGCGATCAACGCCGCCTTGTAACCCGCGACCGTCGCCTGCGACGAAAGCGCATCCATCGGCTGCGCCCGAGTGATCCGCGGCACCGACTCCAGCGCAAATGCATGCACTCCTGCCGCCGCCAATCTCTCGACGCCGGCGACGTCGGTCAAGGGCGCGAGAAATGCGATCAACACCTGGCCGCTGTGCAGCCGCGCAGCCTCCTCGGCCGTCGGCGCCGCGACCTTCGCCACGACATCCGCACCCCACGGATCCCCGATCGTCGCACCCGCAGCCCGATACGCCTCATCCGAGAATCCCGCCGCCTCACCCGCGCCCGGCTCGACCAGCACCTCCACGCCGTCCCCGAGCCGCCCAACGGTCTCGGGAATCAGCGCCACACGACGTTCGCCGGGAACCAGCTCCTTCGCGACTCCGAGTTTCATCCGACGGCGACGCTATCGCATCCCGGAGCAATTACCGTACGCAGTCGCACGGATCGACCCCGCCTAAACTGCTTGCCGCGTGACGCAGCTCCTCCTCGACTACGGGCTCGTCCTCCTCTTCGTGTTCGTGGCCGTGGAGTCGGCGGGTGTGCCGATTCCCGGCGAGACCGTGCTGATCACCGCGGCGGTGCTCTCCAACCCGCAACACCACCAGTACTCGCTCCTCTCGGTGATCGTGGTCGCGTCGCTTGCTGCGATTGTCGGCGACAACATCGGCTACGCGCTCGGACGGTACGGCGGTCGTGCGCTGATCAACCGGTGGGGCTTCACTCGCCGGTACGCCGAGAAGGCGCTGCCTCCGAGCGAGCGGTTCTTCGAGAAGCACGGCCCGAAAGCGGTCTTCTTCGGGCGCTTCGTCGCCGTCCTGCGGGTCACAGCCGCGTGGCTGGCCGGGCTCAGCCACATGAAGTGGTGGAAGTTCTTCCTCTGGAATGCCGCCGGCGGGATCATCTGGGCAACCGGCGTCTCGCTGCTCGCCTACTGGGCCGGCAAGGCCGTTGCCGAGGCGGTCGGCAAGTACGGGCTCTACGCGGTGATCGTCCTGCTCGTAGTCGGCACTGCCGGATTCTTCGGCGTCCGGGCGTGGCGGAAACGCATGCTCGACTAGAGAGGAGGCCCAGACCTCGAGCTTCGTTCGGGTCAGGCGGATCACCTCGTCGGTGTACTCCGTCGTCGACGCGCCGCCGCCCAGGTCGGCCGTCTTCGTCCCCTGCGCGACCGCTTCGAGGGCGGCCTCGCGAATCGCGCGCCCGGCCGGGCGACCCACCTCGGATTGCGAGAGCAAGGCGGCCACGGCGAGGATCATGGCCATCGGATTCGCGATGTTCTTCCCCTGGAGCGAGGGCGCCGTCCCGTGCGCTGCCTCGGCCATCAGTGCCGTCGGCTCGAGGTTGTCGCCCTCGAAAGCCACCAGCATCGACTCGGACCCGGCGATCGACCCGAACAGCGGCAGCACGAGGTCGGAGAGGATGTCCCCATCGCGATTCAGCGCCGGAATCACGAGCGGGTCGCCGGTCGACGCGACCAGCAGTGCGAAGGTCGCATCGATCAACTGAGGCTCGTACGGGACCGCCGGGTGTCGCGCTGCGGCGGCGTCCATCTCCTCCTTGAGCATCCCCTCGTAGATCGGCGAGACGGTGAACTTCGGGCCGCCGAACACCTTCGCGCCCGTGCGCTCCGCTTCGCGAAACGCGAACTCGGCGACGGCACGGCAGACGTGACGCTCGATCCGCTCCGTGCGGAACGCAACCTCGTCGGCGCCCTCGCCTTCGCGCCACTCCTTGGCGCCGTAGGCGTCCCCGACTGCCATTCGCACGACCGAGATGGGCGCGTGGACGCCGCCGAACGGCACGACTCCCGGGATCCTGCGCCCGGTGCGCACGATCACCTTGCCTCCGATCTCCTCGCGCAGGATGCGGTTCGGTGAGCCGACGTCGTCACGGGACTCCGGCGTGACCGTGGCCGCCTTCAGGCCCAGTCCGTGTGCGCGGATCGCCGCGGCAGCCTCGTACACGACGCCGTTCGACGTCGCACGGCGGCGTTCGAGCGAGAGGTCGAAACGCGGCAGTTCGATCTCGAGGCCGATCACGTCGGGGGCGAGGACGCGGAGAGACTCTTCGAGCAGTTCCTGCCCGGTCTGGTCGCCTTCGAGGATCACGATCGTTTTTGGTTCCACGGCGGCCAAGATTAGCGATGCTCTCGAATCCGAACGCGAGGTGGATGGCGCCGCGATTTTCCACTTGAATTCGCATTGCGCGCAGCGCTGCGTAAACTGCGGGAAGAAAACCGGCTCAGGAGGCGAAATTGGCACGGAAAACCATTCTGGTTTGCGACAGCTGCGGGAAGGAGGTCGATGAGGCACACGGGGCGACGCTTCGCGTGACCTACGGCGATGCCCGCCGTGGCTCGAAAGTGGCCGACCTCTGCGACGACTGCGCAGGGAAGATGCCGGGCCGCGCGGCTGCGCGGCGTGGCCGCCGGCCGAAGGGCGCCGCGGCCGCTTAGAGCGTCGTTTCCGTCGGGAGCGGCCCCGGGACCCGTCCTGCGGCCGCTCTACGATGGGAAGGTGGGGCTGCACCTCCTCGCGGGGCCTGCGCATGCCGGCAAAGTCGCGCTCCTTCTGGAGCGCTATCTGGCGCGCCTGGACGACGAACCGACTTTGATCGTGCCGAACGCGTCGGACGTCGACCGCGTCGAGCGCGATCTGCTCGCACGTTGCGGCTGCCTCTTCAGCGGCTCGATCGGCACGTTCGACGATCTGTTCCGGCGCCTGATCCGCTTCGATCCCGAGCAGCGTCCCGTCGCCACCGACGCCCAGAGGGCGCTGGTGGTGCGCCGCGCGCTCGCGGCGGCCCGGCTGAACGGCCTGGCGCGTTCGGCGCGCACCGGTGGGTTCGCCGACACCCTGCTGCAGACACTCGGTGAGCTCGAGCAGGGGATGGTCGATCCGGCGGCGCTCGGCGGCGACCTCGCGCAGCTCTACTCCTCCTACCGCACGGAGCTCGACCGGCTCGGGCTCTGGGATCGCGACCTGCTCCGACGCCGGGCGGCAGAGCGGCTCCAGTCCGACCTCGATGCGTGGCACGGCGAGCCCGTGTTCGCGTACGGCTTCGAGGATCTCACCGGCGCCGAATGGTCCCTGCTCGAGGCGCTCGCGGGGCGCACCGAGGTGCACGTATCGCTGCCGTATGAGCCCGGCCGCGTCGCCTTCGCATCGCTCCAGCGCACGGCCGAGGATCTGTCGTCCCTCGCCGACGGGCGAATCGAGGAGCTGCCGCCTCGGTCTGCGGAGTATGCGCATCCCGCCCTCGCGCACCTCGAGCGCGCCCTCTTCCAGGAGTCTCCGCCCCCGCCGCCCGAGCTCGATGCCGGTCTCCGCTTCTTCGAGGGCGCCGGTGCCCGCGGCACGCTCGAGCTCGTCGGCGAGGAACTGATCGCCTTGATCCGGGGCGGCACGGCGCCCGAGCAGATCGCGCTGGTCGCACCGTCGGTCGAGCAATGGCGCGCACCGCTCGAGACCGTTCTCGGCGGGCTCGGAGTCCCCTATGCAATCGAGTCGCGGGTTCGCCTCGGCGCCACGCCGCTCGGCCATGCACTGCTGCAGCTGCTCAGATACACGTGGCTCGACGGGGGCCGTCGCGAGCTCTTCGCGTTCCTGCGCTCTCCGTATTCCGGCCTCGCACGGTCGGCGGTCGACTTCGTCGAGGGCCGGCTGCGAGGGCGCGCCATCCACACACCGGCGCGGGTCGAAGAGGAGGCGGAGAAGCTGCGCGAGGCTCCCGTGCCCGCACTGGCGGAGCTGCGCGGTGCCGACACGCCGGCTGCGGGCGTCCGCGCGCTGATCCGGTCGATGCTGCGCTCTGCCTACGGCACCGAAGCGCCCCCGGCAGGCGAGACCTCGCGGCTCGACCTGCGGGCCTACGATGCCGCACTCCGGCTGCTCGACGAGCTCGAGGCGTTCGCCGCGCTCGGCGACGAGGTGCAGGCGGAGGATGTGGTCGCCGCGCTCGAGCGGGCCGAGGTTCGGCTCGCGTCGGCGCACGAGACGGGGCGGGTCGCAGTGATCGATCTGCTGCGCGCGCGCACGCGACGCTACGAAGCCGTGTTCCTGCTCGGTCTCGAAGAAGGGTCGCTGCCGCGACGCTCTCGAACGTCGCCGTTTCTCGACGACGATGCCCGCCGCGAGCTCGGCGGCCGTCTCGAGCGGCCGGACCAGGTGAGCCGCGACCGTTATCTCTTCTACACCGCCTGCACGCGTGCGACGCGCCGCCTCTACCTGGTGCGCGAGGCGGCGACCGACGACGGCGCTCCGCGCGAGCCGAGCCCGTTCTGGGAGGAGGTCGTGGCGGTCTTCGACCAGGACGACGTCGCACGGGCCACCGTTCGGCGCCCACTCTCGGCGCTCACCTGGAACCTCGAAGCCGCCCCGTCGGACCGCGAGCGGCTGCGCTCGCTCGCGCAGCTCTCGGTCGGCGACCCCGACGGCGCTCGCGCAGTCGCGGACGCGAACGATTGGGGCCGGCGGCTCGCGCGTGCGCGCTCCGCACTGCGGCGCGAAACGCGGCTGACGAGCGAGGTGCTGCTCGCGGTCTACGGCGCCAAGACGACCTACAGCGTCACGGAGCTGGAGCGCTTCGCCGATTGCTCGTCGGCCTGGCTGTTCGAGCGCATCATCTCGCCGCGGACGATCGACGCGCAGGTCGACCCGATGTTGCGGGGCTCGGTCGCGCACAGCGCGCTCCACAAGTTCTACGCCGGGCTCCCGAAGGAGCTCGGCCACGATCGAGTCACCCCGGAGAACGTCGAGCAGGCGGTGGGCTTCCTCCGCCGCTGCCTCGACGATGCGCTGCGGGGCGGGGTTCGGCTCGATCTCACCGATCTCCAGGAGGCCGAGCTGGACCAGAGCCTCTTCCGGGACCTGGAGGGCTTCGTCCGCGACGAGGCCGCGTCACCGCTGCAGTTCGTCCCGCGTCGCTTCGAGGTGTCGTTCGGCTCCGACCGCTCCGCTCCCGAGCTGCAGCGCGGGCTGCACCTCGGCGGGGATCTTCACCTGAGCGGCAAGATCGACCGCATCGACGTCGATCCCTACAGCGCGCGCGGGATCGTGCAGGACTACAAGTCGGGCCGCAGCGCGCACTCGGCGAAGCAGATCGACGAGGAGCTGAAGCTGCAGATCCCGCTCTACATGCTCGTGCTGCGCGACCTCGTCGGCATCGAGCCGCTCGGGGGCGTCTACCGCGCGCTGGCCGGCGCGCGCGTCACCCGTGGCCTGCTGCACGCCGGTGCGATCGACGACCTGCCGGGGTACCAGCGGAACGACTACCTGGACGAAGGCGAGTTCTGGTCGCTCGTCGAGACGGCGCGCGATCGCGGGCTCGCCTACGCGCAGCGCATCCAGGCCGGTGACATACGCCACGACCCGAAGGGTGGGACGTGCCCGCCCTGGTGCGATCTCTGGACGATGTGCCGCGTGGAGCGTCCCTGACATGAACCCGGAGCAGAGAGCGGCCGTCGATGCAACGGGTGAGGTCTTCGTGTCGGCCGGCGCCGGGACCGGGAAGACCTCCGTGCTCGTGGAGCGCTTCGTCGGCGCCGTGTGCGAGCAGGGGCTCGACGTCGAATCGGTGCTCGTGATCACGTACACCCGCAAGGCGGCCGGCGAGCTGCGCGCGCGCATCAGGGCAGCGCTGCACGCGCGCGGCCGCCACGACCTGGCCCGAAAGCTCGACGGAGCCTGGGTCTCGACGATTCACGGCTTCTGCTCGCGCCTCCTGCGGGCGCACCCGTTCGCGGTAGGCATCGACCCGCGGTTCCGCGAGCTCGACGACGAGCACGGCGCCGTGATCCGCGGCGAGGCGTTCGAGCGCGCGCTGGCAGGCTTCTGCTCGACGCGCGACGCGGAGCGCCTGCGGCTGCTCGCCACCTACGGGGCCCAGGGACTTCGGCGCATGCTGACCGGCGTCTACGAGACGCTCCGTTCGGCAGGCCGCGACCTGCAGCTCGAGCTCGGCGAGCAAGCGGGCATCCCCGAGCGCCTGGCCGACCTGCACGCGGCCGCGCAGGCGTTGGCAGCCGACTCCGAGGTGACCGACAAACAGCTTGCGGCGGCAAACGCTGCCCTGGCTCTGAGGTCGAGCCCCGAGCAGTTGCTCGACCTCTCCCATCTTGCGGCGACCGGCGATCGCGCCGCCGAGTTTCGCCAGGCGCGCGACCGGCTCAATCAGGCCGCCTTCGACGAGCTGGCCGCGCGCGACAGCGAGCTGCTGCAGGAGCTGCTCGACCTCTTCGCGGCCGAGTACGCCGCGGCAAAGACGAGAGAGTCGTCGCTCGACTTCGAAGATCTGCAGCTGTACGCGCGCGATCTCCTGCGCGACCACGCAGAGGTCCGCGAGGCGGAGCAGCTGCGCTTCCGCGCGATCATGGTCGACGAGTTCCAGGACACGAACCGCCTGCAATGCGACATCGTGGATCTGCTGCGCGACGGGCCGGGAGCGCCAGACGTCTTTTTCGTCGGCGACGAATTCCAGTCGATCTACGGCTTTCGCCACGCCGACGTTGCGGTCTTCCGGGAACGCCGGGAGCGCGCGGCGCTGCGCCTGCCGCTCTCGAGGAACTACCGCTCGCGGCCCGAGGTGCTCGCCGCTGTCAACCATCTCTTCAGTGAGGAGTTCGGTGACGGCTACCAGCCGCTCGCCGCGTCGGGCGAGTTCTCCGATCCGGTGTTCGGCCATCCCGTGGAGCTGCTCGTCACCGACAAGCGCAGCTACCGGGAGGCGGGGGAGGGTTGGCGCGACGGTGAGGCGCGCGCGATCGCACGTCGTGTGCGCGAGCTCGTCGACAACGGCGTCGCGTCCCCGGGGGAGATCGTCCTGCTGTTCGCTGCCGGCACCGACGCCGAGCGGTACGAGGCCGCGCTACGTGCAAAGGACCTACCGACGTACCGGGCGACGGGCCGCGGGTACTTCGGCCAGCAGCAGGTCGTTGATCTGCTCTCGTACCTTCGGTTGCTGCACAACCGCTATGACGACGAGGCGCTCGTCACGGTGCTCGCATCGCCGTTCGTCGGCGTCTCGAACGACGGTCTGGTGCATATTCGCAGGCACGCCGGGAAACGCCCCCTCTTCACCGGAGTGGAGCGCGGGCTGCCCGAGCCGCTGTCGGAGAACGACCAGCGCCTCGTGCGCGCCTTCAGGCAGCGCTACGACCGGCTGGCCGCAGCGTCCATGCGGCTGTCGCTCGAGCGTTTGTGCGAGGAGATCGTCTCGGCCCACGACTACGACCTCGCGGTGCTCGCCCAATGGGATGGGCGACGCCGCTACGCGAACCTCCGCAAGCTGATGCGGCTCGCGCGCTCCTACGAGGACCTGCGCGGCCCGGACATCGAAGGCTTCGTCGGCTTCATCCGCGACCAGCAGGCCGTCGGAGCTTCACAGCTCGAGGCGGTCTCCGAAGAAGAAGGGGCAGACGCGGTGCGCCTGCTGACGATCCATGCAGCGAAGGGACTCGAGTTCAAGGTCGTGATCGTCGCCGATGCGGGCCGCGACACCGGCGGAGTCCAGTCGTCGGACGAGATCCTCGTGCGTCCGGACGGGACGTTCGGATTCCGTGTGATCGATCCCAAGTCCGGCAAGAAGCGCGGGGTCTTCAGTTACGAGGAGGTGCGCGAGGCGGAGAAGCGGGAGGACACGGCCGAGCGGCTGCGTCTGTACTACGTCGCGATGACGCGCGCGATCGACCGGCTGATCGTCTCCGGCGCGATCGATCCCGACCGCCAGCAGGACCGGGACACGCCCATCGGCTGGGTGCTCGCGCGGCTCGGGCTCGACGGCGAGCTCGAGAGCGGCGAGCTCGAGCGGGGTGAAGCGCGCTTCGTGCTGGGCGTCGACCGGTGGGCGCCTCAGCCGGCCGCCGAGGCCGAAGCAGCCGCCGTGGAAGGCGAAGGCCAGCTCGCGCTGTTCGCCGAACTGCCGACGGCGCCCGCTCCTCGCGGTTACCGGCTGCCGGAGCTCCCGCCGCTTCCGGCGCCGCCGCTGCACCGTGTCCGGCGGTTGTCGTACTCGGCGCTTGCGCTCTTCGAGCGCTGTTCCTATCGCTACTACACCGAGCGGATCGCAGGCTTGCGTGAGGAGCGCGGGACCATGCCAGGCGTCGCACGGCCTGAAGGCAACCGAGACGGGCGACGCGGTGCATCGTCTGCTCGAACTGGTCGATCTGCGGGCTCCGGTTGCGCCCGACAGCGAGCTCGTCCGGGCCTGGTATCCCGGCGTCACGGACGACGAGCTCGCGCGCATCGACCGGTTCGTCGAGTCCTACTGCGAATCGGAGCTCGCGGCGCGGATCGCGACCCTCGAGGGCGCCGCGCCCGAGCGGCCGTTCGCGTTCGAGCACGACGGCGTGCTGCTCCATGGGCGGCTCGACGTGCTCTGGCGCGCTGGGCCAAACGCACTCGTCCTCGACTACAAGACGAATACCCTGGCCGAAGGGACGCCCGAGGAGATCGTCGAGGCCGACTACCGGCTGCAGCGCCTCGTCTATGCGCTCGCGTGCTTCCGCGCCGGCGCCGACGCGGTCGAGGTCGTGTACCACTTCCTCGAACGACCGGACGCGGTGGTCGTCACCAGCTTCGACCGGGTGGAGCTGCCCGTTCTCGAAGCAGAGCTCTCGGCCGCGATCCGCCGGATCGACGCGGGCGAGTTCGTGCCGACTCCCAGCGACTTCACGTGCGCCGGGTGCCCGGCCCTCGACCTGGTGTGCGCCGGGCCGAATCTGCGCCAGCCGCCGGGCGCGGCTGGTCGCGGCCGCATGACGGAGACCCCTCCGTTCGAGCCGCGCTGGCCCGCGACGGTCGCCGTCCTCGTGGCGGCCGGCCTCTACCTCACGCTGCCCGACGCGCTGGTGCCCGGGCCGCCCTGGGTTCGGTTCGTCGTCCCGGCGCTCGAGCTCATGGTCCTCATCCCGCTCGCCGTCACGGCACCGCATCGCCACGTCAACGAGTCGGGAGCGCGTCGAAAGGCCGCGATGACTCTCACCGCGATGATCAGCGATCGCCAACGCGCTCGCGCTCGTGTTTCTCGTTCACGAGCTGATCTACGGGTCGGGCGTGCAGGGCAGGACACTCCTCTACGGGGCGTTCGCGATCTGGGCCACCAATGTCATCGTCTTCGCGCTGTGGTACTGGGAGCTCGACGGCGGCGGTCCGCCGCGACGGCTGGCCGATCCGAAACGGCCCCGTGACTTCGCCTTCGTGCAGATGACGGATCCCGAAGTCTCTGCAGGCGGATGGCATCCGCGCTTCGCCGACTACCTCTACCTGTCGTTCACGAACTCGAGCGCGTTCAGCCCGACCGACACGATGCCGCTGACCCGCTGGGCGAAGATGTTGATGATGTTGGAGTCGGTGATCTCCATCCTGACGCTGCTGCTCGTCGCCGCGCGAGCTGTCAACATCCTCCGTTGATCGTCGCGGCTATCCTCTCGCCGGTGGAGGTCATCTTCCCGGATGGGACACGGGTGCGTGCCTCATCGCTTGCTGACCGCGACGAGCACTCGAATGGGCGCGATTTCGGCCTCTACATGGATCCGCGCTGGAATCCAACCTGGCCTGCCGAGATCATCGACTGGCCCGACTTCGGACTGCCTCCCGACGGGGCGCGCGCCGCTGCTCAGATTCGGGGGGCGTTCTCACGCGCCAAGGACGGCCAGGTTGTCGAGGTTGGGTGCCTCGGCGGCCTCGGTCGAACGGGAACGGTCCTCGCCTGCATGGCGGTCCTTGCGGGTGTCGCCCCGCTCGATGCCGTCTCCTGGGTACGGGAGAACTACCGCTCGAGTGCTGTCGAGACGCCGGAGCAAGAGAGCTGGGTGGTCTGGTTCGCAGAGGGCGGCCAATAGAGGCAACATCCTCCGTTGATGGCGCGGAGCTATCTCGCAGAGGCGCGGCGCAAGAAGGTTGCTCCCAAGAAGGAGCGGATCTGCCGATCATCGAGCGGCTCGCGGCCGAGCACGCCGACGCCAAGATCGCTCTCACGTTCTCGAGCCCGCTCGAGTTGCTGGTGTCTGTGATGTTGAGCGCGCAGACGACCGACGTGAACGTGAACCGCGTCACCGAGAAGCTGTTCGTGAAGTACAAGCGTCCCGAGGACTATCTTGCCGTTCCGGTCGCCGAGCTGGAACGCGACATCTTCGCGACCGGGTTCTACCGGCAGAAGACGAAGGCGTTGCGCGGGACGATGCAGCGGCTGCTGGAGGAGCACGACGGCGAGGTGCCCGAGGAGTTCGACGCGCTGCTGAAGCTCCCCGGCGTCGCGCGCAAGACGGCGAACGTCGTCTCGGCAGAGCGCGGCGCGGCGCAGGGGATCGTCGTCGACACGCATGTCCGCCGCCTGTCGCAACGGCTCGGTCTGACGCGGCAGGAGGACCCGGTGAAGATCGAGCGCGACCTGGTCCGGCTCGTGCCCAGGGCGGACTGGGCGCGTTTCCCGCACCTCCTGATCTGGCACGGCCGCCGCATCTGCGACGCGCGCAAGCCGCGCTGTGAGGCGTGCCCGCTCGCGGCCGACCTGTGCCCGTCGAGCCGCCTGGGAAGCTGAGTCAGAACGGTCTTCGCGATCTTGGCGATCTCCGTGAAACTCGCGAACCTGGTTCGCTTCGCGAATCAGGTTCGGCTGGAGGAATCTGATTCGGCGCAGCCGAACCAGATTCCCGAGTTCGATCGAGCGACTACCCGCGTTTCGGCGTCAAGGCCACGAGCAGGCCGCCGTCGTCGTCATAGGCCGGGAAGACGTCGGCGACGATCCGCTTCTCGCTGCCCCCGCGTGTCCGGATCGAGAGCTGTTCACCGAGTCGGCGGACGCCCCATTCGCGGGCCAGATCGATCGGCTTCGCATCGGAGAACTGCAAGGCGTCCACGACATCGCGGCCCATCAGGTCGGCCTCCGGAAACCCCGTCAGCTCGAACACCCCGCGACCGATCGCGAGCACCCGGCGCTCCTGGTCGGTGACGAGCAGGCCCGTGTCGGGTGCCGGGTAGTAGTCGTCGAGGAGCTCGAAGAGAAACCCGAAGCCGCAGTGCCGGCAGGACGGCGCCTGTGCCGAGAAGCCCTCACGCGCGTCGATGTCGAGCGAGCGCTCCTTGCAATGCGGGCAGATGTAGTACGGCACGGCGGGCAGGGTAGCCGGAGGCGTGGCGCGGTAGGGTCACCGTGTGGCTCACGTCGCCCTGCAGCTCTACACAGTCCGCGCCGAGTGCGACCGCGACCTCGAAGGGACTCTGCGCAGCCTCGGCGTGCAGGGCTACGACGGTGTGGAGCTCTACGACCTGCACGGTCACGAGCCCGCAACGGTGCGCGCGTGGCTCGACGAATCCGGCCTCGTCGCAGTCGGCCGCCACGCGCGGCTCGAGGCGATCGAGGACGAGCTGCCGTCGCTTGCCGCCGAGCTCGCGGCGCTCGGTGCCGACCGTCTGGCGGTCAGCTGGATCGATCCCGATTCGCTCGACAGGCCCGAGCTCGTCGTGGCGCGAATCGACGCGGCTGCGCGAGCAGCCGCCGAGGTGGGCTTGAGGCTCGGCTTCCACAACCACTGGAGTGAGCTCCGGCCGCTCGACGGAGGCGCGTCGTTTCTCGATCTCCTGCGCGAGCTACCGGCCGACCTCCTCTGGCTCGAGCTCGACCTCGGCTGGGTCTGGCAGGCCGGCGTAGACCCGGTCTCGGAGCTCGAGCGGTCCGCCGGTCGCTGCCCGCTCGTCCACGTCAAGGACTACGCGAGCCGCGAGGGCCGCGACGATGTGCCGGTCGGAGACGGCGTCGTCGGCTACGAGCAGGTGCTGCCCGCTGCCCTGCGCGCCGGCGCGGAATGGCTCGTCGTCGAGGAGGACGACGTCGGCGACGACCCGTTCACGGCGGTCGAGCGCTCGTTGCGTGCAGTGCGGCGAATGACCAGCGCATGACCGCGCCGATGCGCGTCGGCGTCGTCGGCTGCGGAATCATCGCCGCGCGTTACGTCAAGGACTCGGTTGCGTTCGAACGGTGGCAGCCCGTCGCGTGCGCCGATCTCGACGAGGACCTCACGGAATCGTTCGCGGCAGAGCACGGGCTGCGGGCGTCGTCCGTCGATGCACTCATCGCTGATCCCGAGGTCGAGCTCGTCCTCAATCTCACGCCGCCCAAGGCGCACGCTCCTCTGGTGCGGGCCGCCCTCGCCGCCGGCAAGCACGTCTACACCGAGAAGCCGCTCGCTGCGACGAGCGCCGAAGGCCGAGAGCTCGTCGCGGATGCCGAGCGTCGCGGCCTTCGCCTCGGCTGCGCCCCGGACACGTTCCTCGGCAGCGCCTACGAGGCGGGCCGGCGGTTGATCGACGCGGATGCGATCGGCCGGCCGCTCGGCGCAGCCGCAACGATGCTCGTCGGAGGCCCCGACACTTGGCATCCGAACGCCGAGATGTTCTACCGGCCCGGGGGAGGCCCGCTCCTCGACATCGCCCCGTACTACCTGACGGCGGTCGTTTCGCTGCTCGGCCCGATCACGAAGGTTGCGGGCTTCGCGCGAACACCGACGCCGGAGCGCGTGCTCGGGGCAGGCCCGCGGTCGGGTGAGGTGATCGTCGTCGACGTTCCGACTCACGCGGCCGCCGTCCTGGAACTCGAACGCGGTGGCCTCGTGACGCTGACCGTCAGCTTCGAGGCGCGAGATCAGTATCTGAGCGGCCTCGTGGTGTACGGCACGACCGGGTCGCTGGTGCTGCCGGACGCCAACGCGTTCGGTGGCGAGGTGATCTTGCGCAGCGGCCGCGACGCCGGCGAGCAGGTCGCGTACGAGTCGCAGGGGCCCCGAGAGACCCGTGGGCTGGGCATCGACGAGCTCGTCGAGTCACTTCGCGCCGGTCGACCGCACCGCGCGAGCGGCGCGCTCGCACTGCACGTGCTCGAAGCGGCCGAGGCCGCGGAGCGCGGCGGAGGAGAGCTGTCCGCCGTGGTGATCTAGATCCAGCGCACTCACCCCTTCGAGGGATAGCGGCTCGCCGCCTAGCGGGTGACAGTGCCCTTGCGGCCGAGCGGCATGCGGGCGGGGGAGGCCCGGCTCGTCTGCGGCGATCGATCCGCTGCTTTCGCACTGTGGAGAGGAGCGGACGTCGCCTGCCCCGATTCGGCCGTTGGCGCCGATTTTGCCGTGCACGCGCAGGTATGAGAGGCTGCGGATCAGGCGAAAGCGGCAGCGGCGGCCCGTACCTCTCCCCTCGGCCGCCGCTGTTGCTCCGCCGATGGTGCGAACCTAGCGGGACTCCGGCTGGAAGAAAGACCAGGTTTCTGGTCGGATCTTCGGGCCGCGGGCGCTGGTTTTGCGCAAAAAGCGGACTAATCGTCGACCGGTTCGACGACGAGGAAGCCGACGCGCGACTCGTCGCCGAATTCCTCCACTTGCGCGAGGGGGACGACGGCCTGAACGCGCATGCGGTCGCCGTTACCCGTGCGCACTTCATCGCCTGCGCAGGCCGGTCGAGAGACCTCGACCGTGCCCACGTCAGATCCGTCCCACCGCCGCAGGGTGTATCGGAGCCGCATCCGATCTCCGGAAGTATCGCGGGGCGGTCGGATGGAGCGGGCACGGGATGTTCGCGCGCCGGCTAGATCGCCAATGCAAGGTGAGTGCAAAATCTGCTGCCTCGATCGAGGGATGTGAGCCCAAAGGTGCCTTCCCAACTCGGCACAGCGCGACTAAGTTGCGACGGCATTTCCCGCTCTTGGAACCGGAAGGGGAGAACATTGAAACGGCGTTATGTGGCAGCTTCGGGGTTGGCGGCTCTTGTCGCGGTAGTGGCGATGGTGGTTGCGCTTCCGTCTGCTGCAAAACCGAACCCGGCGACCCTGCCGCCGCAGGCGCAGCAGCACGTTTTCAAGCCGATCGGCTCGCCGAGGCACACCAAGTCGTCGAACCTCTACTACCACGGCGGCGTGGGCGGGATCGGGGTCGAGACGGCGCCGAGGGTCTATCTCGTTTTCTGGGGCTCGCAGTGGAACAACAACGACCCCTCCGGTGAGGCTGGTCGGCTGCAGAGCTTCCTCGGTGCGGTGGGTGGAAGCAGTTGGCTCAACTCCGTCACGCAGTACTGCCAGGGCATCGCGAACGGCAGCTCGCAGTGCAGCAGTGCGTTTGCCGCCAATCCGACAGGCATCCTCGTCGGCTCCTGGTCGGACAGCGCAAAGGCCGCTCCGAGCCGGCCGAGCCAGTCACAGCTCGCCGCCGAAGCAGTCGCTGCCGCAGCTCATTTCGGGAACACGGGCACGGGCAGCAACACCTCGACGCAGTACGTGATCGCCACCTCGACCGGCAACAACCCGTCCGGGTTCGGCACCCAGTACTGCGCCTACCACAGCTCGACCTCGTCGTCGTACGGCACCGTCGCCTACACGAACCTGCCCTACATCACCGACGCAGGTTCCAGTTGCGGCGCCAACTTCGTCAACAGCGGCACCGCGGGCAAGACCGACGGGATCACGATCGTCGAAGGCCACGAACTGGCCGAAACGATCACCGACCAGTTCCCCAACGGCGGCTGGCTCGACGGGAACGGCGCCGAAAACGGCGACAAATGCGCCTGGATCAGTTCCGGCCAAGGAGCATCACAGAACATCAACCTCGGCAGCGGAACCTTCGCCGTCCAGTCGCTTTGGAGCAACGCCTTCAACAGCGGCGCCGGCGGCTGCGTCACCTCCTACTAGGTCCGCCAGCAGGCGGGGCGTCGGACGAGAGAACCGACCCCGCCTGCTGGCAAACGACTCCGAGCCTCAAACGGCTCAATCGGCCCGAGTCAGCAGCTGCCGACCCGGCTGCTCAGATCCAGCGCTTCCAGCGAAAGAACGCGAGCTGGCCGATCGTGGTGAGGATGATCCAGCCCCACGACCACCAGTAGCCGTAGCCCCACGCGAGCTCGGGGATGTGGCGGAAGTTCTGGCCGTACAGACCCACGATGAAGGTGGGGAGGAGCAGCAGTGATGCGATCACCGTCAGCCGCTTCATCACTTCGTTCTGGTCGTTCGCGATCTTGCCCTGGAGATAATCGCGGACACCGCCGAGCGCATCGCGGGAGGATTCGAGGGCTTCGGTCGCACGCAGGAGCTTGTCGTAGGCGTCGCCGAACGCGATCTCCACCGGCCGCGGGAACAGCTCGCCCTCGTCGAGCTCGACGCGATCGTCGACGATCCTGCGCACGGCGTCGCGGGTCGGTGTGAGCGTGCGCCGGATCCCCCGCACGTCCTGGCGGAGCTCGCGCAGCCTTCGGCCCACCACGCGGACCGGCTCGGGGCCGACCATGTCCTCGAGCTCGTCGATCTCGTCGTCGAGGTCGTCGACGAGATCGAGAAACCTCTCGGCGATCAGATCGACGAGGTGGTACGCGTACATGCCGACGTCCTCGTGCACGCGGCAGGCCTCTTTCGCCGGCTTCGGATCGAACGCCTGCTCTCCCGGCGGCGTCTTGGAGATCGTCACGAAGGTATCGAGCGTCGCGATGAAATCGATCTCCTGGTAGTACACGCGATCTTCGTCCGGGACGGCGATCGGGATGAGGAAGATCCCGAGGACGTAGCTGCCCTGCGACTCGATCCTCGGACGCGGCTCGTCGTCGTGGACGTGTGGGGCGAGCAGCGCTCGCAACGCCGTCTCGTGGACGTCGTCGGGCAGCTTGTCGTGCAGTTCGTCGCGCGACGGGTCGATCAGGTCGATCCACTCGGGACGTTCCGGCACGCCCCGAGGCTAGCCCGTGCGTCGGCTGGCCCGGCCTAGCGCTGTGCGGTCAGCGCCGTGCCGGGATGTCCGGAGAACGCGGCCAGGAACCGCTCGGCGTCGAGCGCGCCCATACAGCCCGAGCCGGCGGCGGTGATCGCCTGCCGGTAGGTGTGGTCCTGCACGTCTCCGACGGCGAACACGCCGGGGATGTTCGTCTCCGTCGAGCCCGGCTTGGTGACCAGATAGCCGTTCTCATCGTGGTCGAGCTGGTCGATGAAGAGCGACGTGTTCGGATCGTGCCCGATCGCGACGAAGAGGCCGTCTGCCGGCACCTCCCACGTCGCGTCGGTCGCGGTGCTGCGCAGGCGGAGCGCCTCGACCTTCGCCTCCCCGACGATCTCCTCGACGACCGCGCTCAGCACGAAGTCGAGCTTCTCGTTCTGCTCTGCACGGTCGACCATGATCTTCGACGCCCGGAACTCGTCGCGGCGGTGAACGAGATGCACACGCGAGGCGAACTTCGTCAGGAACAGCGCTTCCTCGAAGGCCGAGTCGCCACCTCCGACGACGTAGACGTCCTTCTCACGGAAGAACGCGGCGTCACAGGTCGCGCAGGCCGAGACGCCACGCCCCTTGTGCGGCTCCTCCGAGTCGATCCCGAGCCAGCGCGCGCTCGCGCCCGTGGCCACGATCACCGCCCGCGCCTGGTACTCGTCGCTTCCGACCCAGACGCGCAGGGGCTGTTCCGAGAAATCGACCTTCGTGACATCGTCGGTGATGAACTCCGCGCCGAAGCGCTCGGCCTGGCGGCGAAAGTCGGCCATCATCTCCGGCCCCATCACGCCGTCGGCGTAGCCCGGGTAGTTCTCGACGTCGCTCGTGATCATCAGCTGGCCGCCCCACTGGAACCCCTCGATCACGAGCGGCTCCAGGTCGGCACGCGCGGCATAGAGCGCGGCCGTATAGCCGGCGGGCCCGCCGCCGACGATGATCAATTCACGGACGTTCTGCTCGCTCAAAAGGGGCTCCTCTCCGAACAAATCTTCTCCTAGTAGTAAACGTCAACGGGCGGCTGGACGTTCCCGGACGGCTAGATCACGCCCCCCGCGAGGCTCTTGTCCCGGTTGAGGGTCGGCTCTCGGCCGGCCCTCGGGTCGAGCACCGCGTAGAGGACGTCCACGACCAGGTTCCCGACGACCACGATCAGCGTGATCAGCGCGACGATCCCGACCGTCAGCGGCAGGTCGATCGACGTGGTCGCGCCGCCCATCGCGAGCACCGAGAGCCGGCCGAGCCCGCCGACGCCGTAGACAGTCTCGATGTAGACGCAGACTCCGATCGCGGTGCCGATCTCCATCCCGACCATCGTCAGCACCCGCAGGGTCGCGCTCGGCAGGACATGGACTCGCAGGACGCGAGTCTCGCCCGCGCCCTTTGCGCGGGCGGTGCGCACGAAGTCCTCGTGCAGCGTCTCGGCGACGCTGATCCGGATCATGCGCGTGTAGAGAGCGAGGAAGAGCAGCGCGAAGGTGAACCAGGGCAGCGCCAGGTGCCCGGCCCAGTCGGTCGGGCCACCGCACCCGCTCGCGTGCGAGAAGAGCGGGCAGTAGCCGCCGAGCGGGGGCCACGGGAGGTGCAGGTCGGCGAAGCCTTTCTGCAGCACGCTGCCCAGCACCATGGGGTGGGTGCAGACCGCGATCAGGGCAACGATCGAGATCGTCCGGTCGCTCCACGAACCGACGCGGCTGCCCGCCAGCGTCCCCAGGGGGACGGCGAGCAGGAGCACGAGCAACGCTCCGCCCAGGATGATCGAGATCGTCGCGCCGGCTGCGGGGAAGAGCAGCCCGCCGACCGGCTGCTGGACGAGCTTGTTGCCCGGGAGCAGTTCCGCGCCTCCCCACTGCCGGCCGAGGTCGCCGCGTGCCAGGTGGGCGATGTAGTCGCCGTACTGCACGATCTTCGGCCGGTCGAGGCCGAGCAGGTGGTTCGCATTGTGCAGTTGGTACGGGGTCAGATGCTGCGCCGAGGGGTAGACGAACGACGCCGGGGTGGACGGCAACGCCCAGTAGACGATGAACGCGAGTGCAACCAGCATCAGCATCGTGAAGATCGCTGCGCCCAGCCGGCGCGCGACGAAGCCGAGGATCCGCATCAGTGCCGGCCCCATGGTTCGAGCGCACGCCGGATGCCCTCCGAGACCTGGTTGAGCGAGAGCACCGTGATGAGGATCGCCGTCGTCGGGACGATCGTCTGCCAGGCGGTCTGGGCGTGGCCGAACGTCTGGGGCGAGTAGACCGTTCCCCACGCGGTCGCCAACAACGATCCCCAGGTCGGCGTCGACGGCTGCACGCCGACCCCGATGAAGCTGAGGCCGACCTCGAGCAGGATATTCGTCGCAACCGCGATCGGCGCCCAGACGAGCAGGGTCGGAACGAGATGCGGGAGGAGGTGCCGCCGCAGGATGCGCGAGTCTGGAGCGCCGATCATGTGGCTGGCCTCGACGAACTCTGCGTTTCGCAGGGTCAGGAGCTGCGCGCGGACGAGCCTCGTCGGGTAGAACGACGTGAAGATCCCGATCAGGAGCGCCTCGGCGAAGACGCCCGACGGCAGAACCCAGCCGTACGAGACACCTCGCAGCGACGGGCTGAGCTTGGCGGTCGCAAAGACGAGGAAGAGGAGCAGGGGAAAGGCCATCACCGTCTCCGTGAAGCGGGCGACGACGCTGTCGGTCGCGCCGCCGTAGTACCCGGCGACGGCTCCGACGGGGACCGCGATCAGCAGCGCGACCAGCACGGCGCCGAGTGCGATCTCGAGCGAGGTCCGGGCACCGTCGAGCACGCGAATGAACTCGTCCCGGCCGAGCGGCCCGTCTGCGCCGAGGACGAGCAGCGCTCGTTTCGTGGGGTGGTCGGGCGCAAGGATGTTGCCGTAGATGTCGATGTTGATCTCGTCGGTCTCGGGCACGCGCGTCCAGGGCCCGACGGGACGGAGCGCAGAGCTCGTTGCGTAGGGAAACGGTCTCGAGCCGTCGTGGCCGACGATCCGGGTCGCGATGGCGCCCCCGAACAGCGCGACGAAGACGACCGCAGCCAGAGCGCCCATCGCCGCGACCGACCACCGGTCGCGCTGCAACCGCAGCCAGGTGGACCTCCACGGTCCACGTGGGCGCGTCTCGACCACGCCTCCCCCCGCCGCCTCCATCCGCCTTGGAGCGTAGACGAGGCGCGGCGACGTGTTCCCGGCGGGGGGTGGATCCGCTTTTGCCAGACTGAGAACGATCGACGCCACTCGAGAGAGGATTGAGATGCCCGAGACGTTCAACGACAGTGAGATCGAAACGCTGCGCATGGGGGCGATGGGGTCCGGCCTGCTGGTCACGGCCAGCGACAGGAGCTTCTTCGACACGTTCAAGGAGGCCGGAGCGCTCGCCAAGCACGTCGCCGCCGCGCACGAGAAGTCGGACAGCGAGCTCATCCGGCGCGTCGCGCAGGGCCACAGCACGGGCTTCGGCGTCACGACGCCGATCGACGAGGTCGAGTCGCGCACGCTCGAGGCGCTGCGCTCGTCGGTGCAATTGCTGCAGGCGAAGGCGCCGGACGAGCTGGAGGCCTATCGGGCGTTCGTGCTCGACCTGGCCCGGTCGGTCGCAGCCGCCGCGAAAGGCGGCGACGAGGCCGAGGCTGCGGCGATCGCCAAGATCGAGGGCGCCCTCGGGTCCGGCGGTTCGCCGGATGCTGCAACGACCTGATCGTCACCGACCTCCGGATCGAGGCTCTGGCCCCGGCCGCGCCGACGTCATCTGCGCGGCCGGGGCCGCTACTGCTCGCTCCCTGAAGGAGCGCTACGCAGGCTTGGCGTAGTTCGGCATCCCGGTGACGTCGATCAGGACGCACTGCTCGTCGCCGACGATCCAGGCATCGTGGCCCGCGGGCATGTGGAACGCGTCGCCGGCCCCGTACACGACCTCGTCGCCGTCGTCCATCCGGACCGCCATTCGGCCCTGCACCACGTAGCCGGTGTGGACGGCCTGGCACGAGTCGGTGCCCGCGAGCGGCTTCACATGGGTCGACCAGCGCCAGCCGGGCTCGAAGACGCCACGCCCGATCTGGAGATCTCCAACGCTCACGATGTCGACCTTGCCCATGTCCTCCGTGAAGACCCGTGTCTCGTCCGGGGACTCGAACTGCCTCCTGGTCTGCGCCATTGCCGGCTCCTTCCATGCACTTGGGGGTCGTGGGCAGTCTCGACCCGGCGCGGCTGCGAGTCAATCGTTTCGACGGCGGCGACGCGCGCAGGCTACGCAGCGTCAGCGTCGCGCTGCGGCAGAGCGACGAGCTCCGGCGCGCTGACGACGACAGGCTTGCGTTCGATCTGCTTCGTCTCGGGCAGTTCGTCGTTCGTCACACCGTGCTCGGGGAACTTGCGCGCAGTCACGAGCAGTCGCGTCTCGAATGAGCTCACCGCCTGATTGAACGCACCGACCGCACTGTCGAGACCGCGTCCGACCTTCGCGAAATGCCCCGCGAACACACCGAGACGGTCGTAGAGCTCGCGACCGAGGCCCGAGATCTCGCGGGCGCTCTCCGCCAGCGTCTCCTGCTGCCAGCCGTACGCGATCGTGCGCAGGAGGCCGATCAGTGTCGCGGGCGAGGCGACGATCACGCCCGCTGCTGCACCCGCCTCGAAGAGCGAGCCGTCCTCGTCGAGCGCGGCCCGGTAGAGGCCCTCGTCGACGAACATCACGACGAACTCGGGCGTCGACTCGAACTGATCCCAGTACCGCTTCTGTCCGAGCTTCCTGATGTGCTCGCGCACCTGCCGCGCATGTCGCGCGAGATGCGCGCGCTTCAGATCCGCGTCGTCGGTCTCGACCGCATCGAGATAGCCCTCGATCGGCACCTTCGAGTCGACGACGATGCACTTCCCGCCCGGCAGCTGCACGACCATGTCGGGCCGGAGCAGACGGCCCTCGTCGTCGCGTTCGCTCGCCTGTGTGCGGAAGTCGCAGTAGTCGAGCATCCCCGCGAGCTCGACCACTCGTTTCAGCTGCACCTCGCCCCAGCGGCCGCGCACGTGCGGCGCGCGCAGCGCGGTGACGAGGCTGCCGGTCTCGGACCGCAGCTTCTCCTGCCCGGCCGCGACCTCGCGCAGCCGCTCGCCGATCGCGGTCACCTCGCGGGCGCGCTTGTCCTCGAGCTGCCTCGACTGGGCCTCGAACTTCGTCAGCGTCTCCTTGATCGGCGCGAGCTTCGCCTCGGCGAGCTCGAGCAGGGACGCCTGGCTCTTCAGCAGGGCATCGCCCGTCGCAGCTTTCAGGCGGTCTTCCCACTGGCCGTGGCTGTCGGCCGCTGCGAGCTCGTCGCGAGCCCGGGCGAGCCGCTCGCGCGCCCACAGAAGAACGGCACCTCCGCCGAGAGCCAGGCCGAGCAGCAGGGTGATGATCGCTGTCATGGGCCGACGGACGATAGAGATGCCGTCGGACGGCGCCGGACCACAAAAATCAGCCCCGACGAGTCCGAAGACCTACCGGGGCTGAGTGCCGGATCCAGCGAGTCCGAAGACCTACCGGATCCGACGGCGGCAACCTATCCGGCAGCTTCCGAGGCCGTCAAGCACGCCCCCTGCCGAAACTCGCAAATTGCGCATTTTCGTGCCGTTTCCGCGCCGTGGGAACGTCCGTTCGCTCCCGTAGTCTGACGCCGATGGAGGACGTCTTCGGCCCCGGCGGGGCGCTCGCGCATGCGCTTCCCGGGTACGAGCCGAGGCGTGAGCAGGCCGCGCTCGCAACCTGCGTCGAGCGTGCCCTCGAGACCGGTGAGCATCTCGTCGCGGAGGCGGGCACCGGCGTCGGCAAGAGCCTCGCGTATCTCGTCCCGGCGCTCGAGTCGGGTCGCCGCGTGGTCGTCGCGACGGCGACCAAGGCGCTCCAGGAGCAGCTGCTCTCGAAGGACGTCCCGATCGCCGCGGCCGCGATCGGACGCGACGTCCGCGTGGAGGTGCTGAAGGGCCGGGCGAACTACCTCTGCCGCCGCCAGCTGCAGGGCTTCCAGCCGTTCCTGCTCGCGGACGGGCGCGACGCGCGCGCCTGGGAGGCAATGCAGGGTTGGCTCGACTCGACCGGCACCGGTGACCGTGCAGAGCTCATGCTCGAGCCGACCGAGGCCTTCTGGGCCGAGCTCGCCGTCGGGCCCGACCGTTGCTCCGGCCGGCGCTGCCCCTTCGTCTCCGCGTGCTTCGCCGAGCACGCGCGCGAACGGGCCGCCTCCGCCGACCTCGTGATCGTCAACCACGCGCTCTACTTCGCGCACATCGCCTCCGGCGGAGGCGTGCTGCCCGAGCACGACGCCGTGATCTTCGACGAGGCGCACAGGCTCGAGGAGTCGGCCGCCTCGTGGCTCGGCGGCAGGGTCTCGAGGGCCGGCCTTCGCCGCCTCGCGGCCGATGTCGAGCGGGCCTGCCGTGAGGCGCAGCGCCCGTTCCCGGCGCGGCAGATCGACCGCGTCGAGCGCACGGGCGAGAAGCTCCTGCGCGCGGTCGCCCCGGCGGCCGGACGGAAGCGGCTGCGTGAGATCCCGGCCGAGGCCGCGCTCGTGCTGATCGACGCGCTCGGCGACCTCTCGCACGCGTTGCAGGGGCAGGGCGAGGACCTCGATGCGCTCTCCCGCCGCACGCTCGCCGTCTCGGCAGAGGTGGAGCGGTGCCTCGAGCCCGGCGACGTCGACCGCGTCGTCTGGGCCGAGCCGGACGCGCTCGTCTGGGCGCCCGTCGACGTATCGGCCGAGTTGCGCGAGCGGCTCTGGGGCGACGGCCCGACAGCGATTCTCGTCTCCGCCACGCTCACGACCGGAGAGGACGCCGGATTCGTGCGCCGTCGCCTCGGGCTCGAGGAGGCGCGCGAGGCCGTCGTCGGCTCGCCGTACGACTTTCCCGAGCAGGCACTGCTCTACCTGCCGCGCACGATGCCCGATCCGCGCACCGCGGGCTTCACCGAACGCGCGGCCGAGGAGATCGTGTCGCTGCTCGCGCTCTCCGAGGGGCGGGCGCTCGTGCTCACGTCCAGCTACCGCGCGCTCGAGGTCTATCGCGAGCATGTGCGCGGCCGTGTGCCGTACGAGGTGCTGGTGCAGGGTGATGCGCCGCGCGAGCGCCTGCTCGAGCGGTTTCGCGACGAGGTCGGATCGGTCCTGCTCGCAACGTCGACGTTCTGGCAGGGCGTGGACGTGCCGGGGGAGTCGCTGTCGCTGCTCGTGATCGACAAGCTCCCGTTCTCGGCTCCGGGCGATCCGCTCCACGAAGCACGCTGCGAGGCCGTCGAGCGTCTGGGCGGCGACTGGTTCCGCGACTACGCATTGCCGACCGCGATGCTCCAGCTGCGCCAGGGCTTCGGCAGGCTGATTCGCGGCCACTCGGATCGGGGTGTCGTCGCAATCCTCGATCCCCGGTTGCGCACCCGGCCCTACGGCCGCGCATTCCTGCAGGCGCTGCCGCGCTGCCCCGTCGCCGAGGATGCGGCGGCGGTCGCGGCATTCTTCGGCGGCTCTATGGTCGTTTCCGCTTGAATACCCGCGCCCGATGGCGAAGAAGAAGCCCCGCACCCCGGCGCCACCCAGCGTCCAGGCGCCTCAGCGGCGAACCGGCACGACCCGCAAGGGCGCGCCGGCCGACGACGTCGGGCTGAGCCATCGCACCGCCCTCTACGGCCTCGCCGGCGCCGGCTTCGTCGGACTGGTCATCGTCGTCCTCGTGCTCGCGCTCGGCGGCGGGAAATCCGGTGACCCGAAGAAGCTCGGTGCGGCCATGGTCGCGGCGAACTGCACCTTCAAGACCGTCACGGCGTACGTGCCGAAAGGGGAGGGGACGCACGTCAACAGCCTGACCGCGAAGTTCCCCTGGAACACCACCCCGCCGTCGAACGGCCAGCACTATCCCCAGTGGGCGGTCTGGGGCTTCTACACCCAGCCGGTCAACCCGCGGATGGTCGTCCACAACGAAGAGCACGGCGGTGTGGTCACCTGGTGGGGCTCGAAGGTCCCGTCGTCGACCGTCGCCAAGCTGCTCGCGTTCTACCAGGAACAGCCGGACGGCTCGTTCGGAACGCCGTATCCCAGCCTCGGGAGCAAGATCGCGATCACGGCCTGGACCGGCGACTCGTCGCACTACCAGCAGAACGGCTACTACGGACAGGGCCACATCGCGATCTGCCCGAACTACACCGCGGCGACGAAGAAGGCCTTCGAGGACTTCCGCAACCTGTACCGCGGTCACGGGCCGGAGGGGATCCCGCTCTCCGCCGACCAGCCCGGCATGGGCCCGACCACGCAATGAGGCTGCTCTTACCCTGACCTCCGCCGGGGTGGCGGAACTGGTAGACGCAGCCGGCTTAAAACCGGTCGTCCCTGTTGGGACTTGGGGGTTCGAGACCCTCCCCCGGCACCTCAGTTCGACATCGAGTCAGCGGTTCGCGGAGCCGGTGAGCTGACGCAGCCGCTGCGCGAGCGCGGCGGTCAGCTGCTCCGGGGAATAGCGCCACCCCCAGTTGCCCTCCTCGGTGCCCGGCAGATTCATCCGCGCCTCGTTCCCCAGGTCGAGGACGTCCTGCAACGGTGCGATCGACAGCGCCGCGCGTGAGCGCCAGGCGAGCTCGATCAGCGACCAGGCCGGGTCGGCGGGGTCGAGGCCGGACGAGTCGCGGTCGGCGGCAGAGAGCGAGTCCCACCACCCACGCGTGGTGTCGTTGTCGTGCGTTCCGGTGTAGACGACCGACTGCTCGTGGTGGTTCTCGGGCAGGTGCGGATTCGACGGGCCACGGCCGAGCGCGAACTGCAGGACGGCCATGCCGGGGAAGCCGAGCTCGCGGCGCAGACGGACGACCGGCTCCGTGATCACACCGAGGTCCTCCGCCACGACGGCGAGCTCGCCGAGCTCCCGTTCGGCGGCCCGGAACACGGCGGCGCCCGGGCCGCGCCGCCACCGGCCGTGCTCCGCGGTGGGCTCCCAGGCCGGCACCGCCCAGTAGGAGACGAAACCGCGGAAGTGGTCGAGACGCGTCAGGTCGACGAGCTCGAACGTTCGGCGAAACCGCTCGATCCACCACCGATAGCCGTCTGCGTGCATCGCGGCCCAGTCGTAGAGCGGGTTGCCCCACAGCTGGCCCGTCTCCGCGAAGAGGTCCGGCGGCACCCCCGCCACCGCACCCGTCTGGAACAGGTCGGGGTGGGCTCGGTGGTCGGAGCCGTTCATCGCGACGTAGATCGGCATGTCCCCGAAGAGGCGCACGCCTCGCTCGCCGGCGTACGCCCGCAGGGTCTGCCATTCGCGCTCGAACCGGACCTGGTCTGCGACGCTCCCGCCGTAGGCGACCCAGTCCTCGAGCCAGTAGGCGTGCCGGGCGCGGAAGGCTTCGGCCTCGTCCCGCGCCACCCGCGCGCGCGGATGCGCGAGAATGTCCGGCGAGCCCGCGAACGCCGAGGCCGACATGTAGGGCGAGCCGGTCAGGCCCTCGGGCGGCCCGAGCGGCAGGACCTGCCACCATGACTGTCCCGCGGCGGCAAGCCAATCGACGAATGCGAATGCGTGTTCGTCGAGTACCCCATTCGGCAACGAGGTCGGATGGAGCAGGATTCCGGAGGCGCGTTCGAGCAGCATGTGTTCAGGACGACCCGACGACGGACAATCTCACACGGTGCCCATTCCCAAGAGCCCCCAGCCACGTATCCAGATCCAGGCGGTCGAGCCGGTGCTCGACTGCGGCCGCTATGCGGTGAAGCGCACGGTGGGCGACCGCGTCGAGGTCTACGCGACCGTCTTCAAGGACGGGCACGACACGCTCGGCGGCGCCGTGCGGGTGCGCCGGCCCGGTGAATCGCGCTGGCGTGAGGAACCGCTCTCGCACCTCGGCAACGACCGCTGGGCCGGTGCCTTCACGGTCGACCGGCCGGGGCGCTGGGAGTTCCGCGTGGCTGCCTGGACGGATCGCATCGCCACCTGGCAGGACGAGCTGAGGCGGAAGGCGGAGGCCGGGCAGGTGGATTTCGCAGGGGAGCTGTCGGAGGGCGCCGTGCTGCTCGGCGGCCCCGTGCCGACGCTCGCCGAGGGGCTGGCCGCGGAGCCCGGCGACCGCGACGGCGAGATCGTGTCGGGCGCGCTGGCCGTCGACGTCGATCGTGCGCTCGCCCGGTTCGGGGCCTGGTACGAGCTCTTCCCGCGCTCGTGGGGAGGCTTCCGCGGAGTCGCCGCGGTGCTCCCGGACCTGGCCCGACTCGGCTTCGACGTCGTCTACCTGCCGCCCGTCCACCCGATCGGGGTCGCAAACCGCAAGGGCCGCAACAATGCCGTCAGCGCCGAGCCTGGGGACGTCGGCTCCCCGTGGGCGATCGGCTCGCCCGAGGGCGGCCACGACGCGATCAGTCCCGAGCTCGGCACCTGGGACGACTTCGACGCCATGGTCGCTGCTGCACGGGCCGCCGGTCTCGAGCTCGCGCTCGACTTCGCGATCCAGTGCTCACCCGATCATCCGTGGCTGAAGGAGCATCCGGAGTGGTTCTACCGGCGGCCCGACGGGACGCTCAAGTACGCCGAGAACCCACCGAAGCGCTACCAGGACATCTACAACGTCAACTTCGAGTGCGACGACTGGCGGGCGCTCTGGCAGGCGCTGTGCGACGTCGTGCTCCACTGGGTCGAGCGGGGGATCACCGTGTTCCGCGTCGACAATCCGCACACCAAGCCCGCGCCGTTCTGGGAGTGGCTGATCGCGGAGGTCCGCCGCGAGCACCCCGAGGTGATCTTTCTCGCGGAGGCCTTCACCCGCCCGTCGATGATGACGACACTCGCGAAGCTGGGCTTCGCCCAGAGCTACACGTACTTCACCTGGAAGAACACGAAGCCGGAGCTCGTGGAGTACGCCGAGCAGCTGCGCGCGTGGTCGGAGTTCTACCGGCCGAACGCGTTCGTCAACACGCCGGACATCCTGCACGAGTACCTGCAGGTCGGAGGGCCGGCCGCCTTCGAGGCTCGGCTCGTACTGGCAGCGACGCTTTCGCCTTCCTACGGCATCTACTCCGGCTTCGAGTCGTTCGAGAACAGCGCCGTCTCGAACGGCTCCGAGGAGTACCTCGACTCAGAGAAGTACGAGGTCAAGCAGCGCGCGCTCGACGGGCCTCTGCTGCCGCTCGTCCAGCGCCTGAACGAAGTCCGGCGCGGCGAGCCGGCGCTGCAACGGCTCGAGAACCTCCGCTGGCTCGAGACGGAGAACGACCAACTGATCGCGTTCGCCAAGGACGACGTCATCTGCATCGTCAACATCGATCCCTTCACAGAGCAGGAAGGAGTGTGCGTGGTCCCGGTCGCGCTCGGCGTCCCGCCGGCCTTCGACGCCCACGATCTCCTGGAGGAGCGCGACTTCACGTGGCGCGTCGGCCGCAACTACGTCAAGCTCGGCCCCGGAAAGGCGCATCTGATCAAGGTTGACACGACCCGATGACCGAACCGGGAAACTGGTTCGAGCGCGATCCGCTGTGGTTCAAGAAGGCGGTCTTCTACGAGATCCACCTGCGTGGGTTCTACGACGGCAACGACGACGGCTCGGGCGACTTCCGCGGGCTCGCCGAGAAGCTCGACTATCTGCAGTGGCTCGGCGTCGACTGCCTGTGGCTGCTGCCGGCGTTCCCGAGCCCCCTCCGGGACGGCGGCTACGACATCGCCGACTTCTTCGGCATCCATCCGGACTACGGCGACATCGAGGACTTCACGTTCTTCGTCGACCAGGCACATCAGCGGGGAATGCGGGTGATCGCCGATCTCGTCATGAACCACACCTCGGCCGACCATCCATGGTTCCAGGAGAGCCGCACCGACCCCAGCGGGCCGTACGGCGACTGGTACGTCTGGGGTGACGACGACACGCGCTGGAGCGAAGCGCGCATCATCTTCCTGGACACCGAGCCGTCGAACTGGACGTGGGACCCGGTGCGCGGGCAGTACTACTGGCATCGGTTCTTCAGCCACCAGCCGGACCTGAACTACGACAACCCAGAGGTGCAGGAGCAGATGCTGAACGTGCTCCGTTTCTGGCTCGACCTCGGGCTGGACGGCTTCCGGCTCGACGCCGTGCCGTACCTCTACGAGCGCGACGGCACGAACGGCGAGAACCTCCCGGAGACGCATGCCTTCCTGCGGCGGGTGCGCACCGAGGTCGACGCGCACTACTCGGATCGCGTCCTGCTCGCCGAGGCGAACCAGTGGCCGGCCGACGTCGTGCAGTACTTCGGCGACGGCGACGAGTGCCACATGGCCTTCCACTTCCCGGTGATGCCGCGCATGTTCATGGCGATCCGGCGCGAGGATGCCCTGCCGATGGTGGAGATCCTCGAGTCGACGCCGCCGATCCCCGACAACGCGCAGTGGGGCCTCTTTCTCCGCAACCACGACGAGCTGACACTCGAGATGGTGACCGACGACGAGCGCGACTACCTGTACGACGAATATGCGAAGGACCCGCGGATGAAGCTGAACCTGGGCATTCGCCGCCGCCTGGCGCCCTTGCTGGACAATGGGCGGGACGAGATCCAGCTGATGCACGCGATTCTGTTCTCGCTCCCCGGTTCGCCCGTCCTCTACTACGGAGACGAGATCGGGATGGGCGACAACATCTTCCTCGGCGACCGGGACGGCGTGCGCACCCCGATGCAGTGGACCGGCGACCGGAACGGCGGCTTCTCGCGCGCCGACTTCCAGCAGCTCTACCTGCCGCCGCTCATGGACCCGGTCTACGGCTTCCAGGCGGTCAACATCGAGGCGCAGCTGCGCCAGCCGAACTCTCTGCTGCGCTGGCTGCATCGCTTGATCGCGCTGCGGAAGGACCATCCGGTGTTCGGGCTCGGCACCTACGAGGCGCTGCGGCCCGAGAACCCGCGCATCTTCGCGCACGTGCGCACCTACGAGGACGACATCGTCCTGTGCGTCCACAACCTGGCACGGTCGGCGCAGGCGGTCGAGCTCGATCTGTCGCGCTGGGAAGGTTTCGTGCCGGAGGAGATGTTCGGACGCACACGCTTCCCCCGCATCGGTGAGCTCCCGTACCTGCTGACGATGGCGCCGCGAGGGTTCTTCTGGTTCCAGCTCAAGAGGGACGACGCAGAGTGACGACAGAACAAGAGCTCATCGACTTCGTCACGAGCCAACGGTGGTACGCGTCGAAGACGAAGGACGTATCGCACTCGCAGATCGTCGATCGCGCGGTTCTGCGTGAAGAAGGCCCACGGCTCGAGCTGCTGCTCGTCGAGATCCGGTTCGACACCGGGACCCACGAGACGTATCAGCTGCTTGCGGACGACACGCTCGACGCGCTGACCGACCCTCGGAACGTGCGCGCGCTCGTGTCGATGATGCGCCCGGGCGTCACGCTGCCCGGGGCAGACGGCACGGTCGAGTTCTCCGCGGTCTCGGGGTTCGCCGATGACTGGCGCGAGGCGCGCCCGGTCGGTGCCGAGCAGTCGAACACGTCGATCGTGTTCGACGACGAGTTGATCCTCAAGGTGTTCCGACGGCTCGAGGCCGGGATCAATCCCGAGCTCGAGCTGCTGCGTTTCCTCACCGAGCACGGTTTCGAGAACATCGCGCAGCTCGTCGGCTGGTACTCGTACGCAGGTCGCCAGATGGATGTGACGCTCGGCATCATGCAGCGGTTCGTCGGCGGCCGCGACGGTTGGGCACATGCGCTCGAGACGATGGGCAGCGGCGCGGAGGAGTTCATCGCGAGCACGCGCCGCCTGGGCGAGGTGACGGGCCGGATGCACTCGATTCTCGGCTCCGACTCGCACGACCCGAGCTTCTCCCCGGAGGAGACGTCGATCGAGTCGCTCGGGCTGCTCACCGCGACGGTCGACGAAGAGATCGAGTCGGTCTTCCTCAGCCTGCCCGACGACGTGCCGGAGCTCGACCCGATTCGCGGACGTGGCGAGGAGGTGCGCGAACGGCTGCGCATGCTGACGAACCTCGGAGGTGCGGGTCGCGTGATTCGCCACCACGGCGACTTTCATCTCGGGCAGACCCTGTGGGCGGGCAACGATTGGGTGATCCTCGACTTCGAGGGCGAGCCTGCGCGATCGCTGCCCGAGCGACGCCGCAAGCGGAGCCCCCTGCGCGACGTGGCCGGCATGCTGCGTTCGTTCGCCTACGCGGCGTCGGCGAGCCCGCTGCTCCACGGCGTCGAGCCGCCTGCCGGCTGGGAGGAGCAGGCTCGCTCGGAGTTCCTCGCCGGCTATCGCATGGCCGTCGAACAGTCGCTTGTTCCGTCCGGCAGCGGAATGGACAGGCTGCTGAGTGTGTTCGAGCTGGAGAAGGCCGTGTACGAGCTGCGCTATGAGCTGAACAACCGACCCGACTGGGTGGGGATCCCCGTTGCGGGGATCCAGCGCATGCTGGCCGAGGACGTGCCGGTGTGACGCGGCCCAAGGCGGGGTCGGCGTTCGGTGAGCTCGACATCTGGCTCGCCCGGGCCGGGCGTCACGAGGAGCTCTACGCGAAGCTCGGAGCGCACGCGGTCGAGGGTGGTGTGCGCTTCGCGGTCTGGGCGCCCAACGCCGCCTATGTCAGCGTCGTCGGCGACTTCAACGACTGGGACCCCGCCTCCGACCGGCTGAGCCCGGTCGACGAGACCGGGATCTGGGAAGGCATCGCGCCCGGCGCAGCAATCGGGCAGCGCTACAAGTTCCACCTGGACGGGCACGAGAAGGCCGACCCGCTCGCGTTCGAGGCCGAGGTCCCGCCGAAGACCGCGTCGGTCGTCTTCCGTTCGGAGCACGTCTGGCAGGACGGGGAGTGGATCGACGACCGCCGCGAGCAGGAGCCGCTCGAGCGGCCGATGACGATCTACGAGGTGCATGCACCGTCGTGGCGGAAGGGCCTCGGTTGGCGCGAGCTCGCGGATCAACTGGCGCCGTACGTGCGCGACCTCGGTTTCACCCATGTCGAGCTGTTGCCGGTCATGCACCATCCGTATTCGGGCTCGTGGGGCTATCAGGTGACCGGCTACTACGCGACGCTCTCCACGCTCGGATCGCCCGACGATTTTCGCTACTTCGTCGACCACATGCACGCCAACGGGATCGGGGTGCTGCTCGACTGGGTGCCGGCCCATTTCCCGCGCGACGAATGGGCGCTCGCGCGGTTCGACGGCACCGCTCTGTATGAGCACGCGGACCCGCGGCGCGGTGCGCATCCCGACTGGGGAACGCTCGTCTTCAACCTCGGTCGGACCGAGGTGCAGAACTTCTTGCTCGCGAACGCGCTCTTCTGGCTGCGCGAGTACCACGCCGACGGCCTCAGGGTCGACGCGGTCGCGTCGATGCTCTACCTCGACTACTCCAGGAAGCCGGACGAGTGGGTCCCGAATCAGTTCGGCGGCCGCGAGGATCTCGACGCCGTCGCCTTCCTGAAGGAGCTGAACGAGCTCGTGCACGCGCGCGAGCCGGGCGTCATCTCGGCTGCAGAGGAGTCGACCGCCTGGCCCGGCGTCTCGCGCCCCACGTATCTCGGCGGGCTCGGGTTCGGGCTCAAGTGGAACCTCGGCTGGATGCACGACACCCTCGGCTATTTCCAGCACGACCCGATCCATCGCCGCTTTCACCACCACGAGCTGACGTTCTCGCTCGTCTACGCGTGGAACGAGAACTTCGTGCTGCCGCTGTCGCACGACGAGGTCGTGCACGGCAAGGGCTCGCTGCTCTCGAAGATGCCGGGCGACCGCTGGCAGCAGCTCGCCAACCTGCGCGCAATGTATGCCTACATGTGGGCGCATCCCGGCAAGAAGCTCCTGTTCATGGGCGGTGAGCTCGCGACCCCGTGGGAGTGGTCGCACGACGACGAGCTCCCGTGGTGGCTGCTCGAGCACGCCGAGCACGCGGGCATTCGTGACCTGCTGCGGGATCTGAACCGCCTGTACCTCGAGGAGCCCGCGCTCTGGGAGGTCGACTTCGCACCCGAGGGCTTCCTCTGGATCGAGCCGAACGACGCGCTCAACAACGTGCTCGTCTTCGCACGACTCTCGAGGGACGGGGCGCGCCAGATCGTCTGCATCGCCAACCTCTCGCCGGTGCGGCGCGACGGCTACCGCGTCGGGCTGCCGGTCGACGGTGCGTGGTCGGAGCTGCTGAACACGGACTCCTCCTACTACGGGGGCAGCGGTGTCGGGAACCTCGGTGAGGTGACGGCGGAGGCGCAGCCGTGGCACGGGCAGCCGTTCTCGGTCTCGCTGACGCTGCCGCCGCTGTCGGTCATCTGGCTCCGGCCCGTCACGGCCTGATCGTGGCGCTCTCCTCCGATCGCCGGGTCTGGCCCGGCCAGCCGTTCCCGCTCGGCCCGGAATGGGACGGTGACGGGACGAACTTCTCGCTCTTCTCCGAGAACGCCGACCGCGTCGAGCTCTGTCTCTTCGACGAGCATGGGGAGGAGGAGCGCATCGAGCTGCACGAACGCACGGCGTTCAACTGGCATTGCTACCTCCCGGGCGTCGGCCCGGGCCAGCACTACGGTTATCGCGTCCACGGCCCCTACGACCCGAAGACCGGCAGGCGCTTCAACGGAGCGAAGCTGCTCATCGACCCGTACGCGAAAGCGATCGACGGAGCGGTCGACTGGGATGCCGCCAACACACTGCCGTACGTGCCGGGCGGAGGCGACGACGCCGATTTGACGATCGACGAGACCGACTCCGCGCCCGCGATTCCGCGCTCGGTCGTGGTCGATCCGGCCTTCGACTGGGAGGACGACGACTGGACGCGGCCACGCACGCCCTGGCACGAGACGGTGATCTACGAGCTGCACGTCAAGGGCTTCACCAAGCTGCGTGAGCAGGTCCGGGAGGATCTGCGCGGCACCTACGGCGGACTGGCGAGCAGCGGGGCGATCGACTACCTCAAGTCACTCGGCGTGACCGCGGTCGAGCTGCTGCCGATCCACCACATCGTCGACGAGGGCTTCCTGCACGACCGGGGGCTCACCAACTACTGGGGCTACTCGACGATCGGCTACTTCGCTCCGCACTCCCTGTACGCCGCGACCTCCGACCAGGTGCGCGAATTCAAAGGTGTCGTCAAGGCACTGCATCGTGCGGGGATCGAGGTGATCCTCGACGTGGTCTACAACCACACAGCAGAGGGAAACCACCTCGGCCCGATGCTGAGCTTTCGCGGCGTCGACAACCAGAGCTACTACCGGCTCGTGCCCGACGACCCGCGGTTCTACATGGACTACACCGGCACGGGGAACACGCTCAACCCGGTTCACCCGACCGTCCTGCGCCTGATCATGGACTCGCTGCGGTATTTCGTGACCGAGTGTCACGTCGACGGGTTCCGCTTCGATCTTGCGTCTGCGCTCGCGCGCGAGTTCTACGAGGTCGACCGGCTTTCGGCGTTCTTCGACATCATCCACCAGGACCCGATCCTCTCCCAGGTGAAGCTGATCGCCGAGCCGTGGGACGTCGGCCCGGGTGGCTACCAGGTCGGGAACTTCCCGATTCTCTGGTCCGAGTGGAACGGCATCTACCGCGACACGATCCGCGACTTCTGGCGCGGTCGCGCGCCGCTGCGAGACTTTGCCTCCCGGTTCGGGGGCTCGGCCGACCTCTACCAGACCGACGGGCGGCGGCCGTTCGCCTCGGTGAACTTCGTCACCGCCCACGATGGCTTCACCTTGCGCGATCTCGTCTCGTACAACGACAAGCACAACGAGGCGAACGGCGAGGGCAATCGAGACGGGACCGACGACAATCGCGCCTGGAACTGCGGAGCCGAGGGCGAGACCGACGACCCGTCGGTGAACGCGCTGCGAGCGCGGCAGCAGCGGAACTTCCTCGCGACCCTGCTCCTGTCGCAAGGCGTCCCGATGGTGCTCGGCGGGGACGAGATCGGACGCACACAACGCGGCAACAACAACGCGTGGTGCCAGGACAACGACCTCTCGTGGATCGACTGGGATGCCTGCGATGAAGAGCTGCTCGCGTTCACGCGCCGGCTGATCGAGTTGCGGCGGGCACATCCGGTCTTCCGGCGCACGAAGTTCTTCGACGGCACCGGCGAGCAGCTGCCCGACGTGTGGTGGATGAGACCGGACGGCCGCCGTATGACCCGCCGTGACTGGGACAACACGGAGTCGCGCGCGATCGGGATCTTCCTGAACGGTGACGAGCTCGGAGCCGAGACGCCGGCCGGTGAGGAGGTGCGTGACGACTCGTTCCTGGTGCTCTTCAACGCGTTCTTCGAAGAGATCACGTTCAGGCTGCCGGCTCGGCGGTTCGGCACCCACTGGGAGCTCGTCCTCGCGACCGGGAACTGCGCGTGCGAGCGGCCGGTGCCCGGGGGCGACGTCGTGGTCGAGTCGCGGTCGCTCGCTCTCTTCCGCCGCGCCTGAGTCTTCACGGCGAGCCGGCTCCGGTTACCCTCGCTCTGGGGTCGGGGTGCCGCAGCCCCGGCCCCACTTGAGCTCGTCCCGCTTAAGCTCAGCGCGTGGCGGTCGACTTGACGGAGACGAGGCGCATCGCGCACGACGTCGCGGCGGAGTGGGGGCTCGAGCTCGGCGAGCCGTTCGAGCTGTCGCGGTTCTCGTACGTCGCGCCCACCGGCGACGACACGGTGCTGAAGGTTGCCTGGGCCGGTGACGACGAATCGTTGGACGAGGCCGACGCGCTCGAGCTCTGGGCCGGCAACGGCGCAGTGCGGCTGCATCGCGCGGATCGGACAAGGCGCGCGCTGCTGGAAGAGCGCGCGCTGCCCGGCGACGACATCTCGAACCTCCCCGAGGAGGAGGCGACCGCCGTTGCCGTCGACATCGCAACGCGGCTCTGGCGCCGCGCGGGGCCGCCGTTTCGGCCCGTCGCCGACGAGGTCCCGCGCTGGCTCGCCGGGAACGTGAGCTCGCTGACGCCGTATGCCCGTGAACTCTGGGAGACGTTCGAGCCGGGACGCGAGTGGCTCGTGCACGGCGACTTTCACCATCACAACATCCTCCGTCACGGCAGCCGCTACGTCGCCATCGACCCGAAGCCGTACCTGTCCGACCGTGAGTACGACCTCTTCTCGTGGCTGCGCAATCCGCTCTCGTACCGGATGATCGACCGTGAGCGGACCGAGCGCCGGATCGCGGCCTTCGTCGCCGCCGGGCTCGACGACCTGCGGATCCGCATCTGGGCGATCGTCCGCGGTGCGATCCTGACCGACGATCCGGAGGAGCTCGCGCTGCTCGCCTCGCTCCTGGACTAGGGGACAGGCGGAGTTTTCACGTACCCTCCGGGCCGTGGCCGAGGCCGTTCATCCGGCGCTGAAGCTCGAGTGGGACACGCCGCTCTACCAGCAGGCGTTGACCCAGCTCAACCACGCGCTCGAGCTTGCGGACATCCCCGACTTCGTCGCCAAACGGCTGCGCGGTCCCGAGCGCGCCGTGATCCTCACGTTGCCGGTGCAGTTGGACGACGGGTCGTACGAGATGTTCCCTGCCTACCGCGTCCAGCACTCGTCGGTGCTCGGGCCGACGAAGGGCGGCATCCGCTACGACCTGGCCGTCGATCTGGGCGAGTGCGCGGCGCTCGCCATGTGGATGACCTGGAAGTGCGCGCTGCTGCGCCTGCCGTACGGCGGGGCGAAGGGCGGTGTGCGCTGTGACGCACGCAACCTTTCCCAGGGCGAGCTGTCCCGCATCACGCGTCGATTCACCGCCGAGCTCGCGCCGTTCATCGGGCCCGAGCTCGACATCCCGGCACCCGACATGGCGACGAGTGAGCAGACGATGGCGTGGATGATGGACACGTACTCGATGCAAAAGGGCTACGCGGTGCCGGAGATCGTCACCGGCAAGCCGGTCTCGATCGGCGGTTCTCTCTTCCGGCACGAGGCGACGGGAGCCGGGGTCGTGATGTGCGTCGAACGCGCCTGCGAGCGGCTCGGCTGGCCGCTCGCAGAGCAACGCTGCGTCGTGCAGGGCTTCGGCAACGTCGGCGGGATCGCCTCGACCGAGCTGCACGATCGCGGCGCGAGGGTGATCGCCGTCTCGGACATCTCGGGCGGGGTGTTCGCACCTGACGGGCTCGACATCCCGACCTTGCACGGGCACGTGGCCGAGCACGGATCGCTTGCGGGCTACGAGCGAGGCGTCGAGCGGATCACGAACGAGACGCTGCTCGAGCTCGAGTGCGACATCCTCGTGCTCGCCGCGCGGGAGGATCAGGTCACCGGCGCGAACGCCGGCAACCTGCGGTGCAGGCTCGTCGCCGAGGGAGCGAACGGTCCGACCTCGAACGAAGGCGATCGCATTCTCGCCGAGCGCGGCATCCCGGTCCTGCCGGACATCCTCGTGAACGCCGGGGGCGTCACCGTCTCGTACTTCGAGTGGGTCCAGGACCTCGGGCGGCTCTTCTGGGACCGCGACGAGATCCGGCGGCGGCTCGAGGACAAGATCTCGGATGCGTTCGACCGCGTCTGGGACGTCTCGCAGGAGCGGGGCATCCTGCTCCGCGATGCAGCGCTCGTCGCCGCAATCCACGAGGTCTCCGCAGCGCTCGAGGCGCGCGGGGTCTATCCGTAGGCCGATGTCCGACGAGCTCGTCAAGGACGCGATGGTCTCGGAGCCCCTGTCGCTCGAAGTGGGGGCGTCGTCGCAGGCGGCCGGCGAGGCTCTCGCACGTGCGGAGGTGCGAGCGGTGTTCGTCTGTGACGAAGGCATGCTCGTCGGCGTCGTCACACGAAAGACGCTCGTGCGGGAAGTCGTTGCAACGGGTCGCGATCCGAAGACGACGACGCTCGGTGAGATCGCCGAGCCGCCGAATGCGACGATCGACGCGTCGGCTGTGCTCGCGGACGCGTTCGCCTATCTCGAGGAGCACGACTACGAGCGGGTCCCGGTCGTCGATGCCGGGAAGCTCGTCGGGGTCCTGTCGCGGGCGGTCGTCCAGCGCCGGCTCGCAGAGGACGAAGAGGTGTCGGACACCGAGGGTGTCTGACACCTAGGCAGCGACGCTGACGGGCGAGACCTCCGCGAGCAGCGTCTGCAGCGCCTCGCCGAGCGCCGGCGCGAACGTCGTCGTCGGCGAGGCGTCCGTCCTCGTCGAGCTTCTCGTGCGCGTGACCGACGGACAGTTCGGCCTCGGTCACCCGAGCGCCCATCGCTCCCAGCACCTTGCGGAGCTCGGCGGCGGCCCAGACGCCTCCGAACGCGCCCGCGCTGGAGCTGATCACCGCGACGGGCTTGTTGCGAAACGCGTTCGTCGCGAGCGGGCGTGAGCCCCAGTCGAGCGCGTTCTTGAGAGCGCCGGGAACCGACGAGTTGTACTCGGGCGTTGCGAAGAAGACTGCGTCGGCCTCGCGCACGAGCTCCCGGAATGCCGCGGGCGCCGCCGGCGCGGGAAAGACGTCGTCGTCCTGGTCGTACGGCGGCATGCTCTTCAGGCCGTCCCAGAGCACGACGTCGACGCCCTCCGGCGCCTCCTCGCGCAGAGCGCGGAGGAGGGCCGTCGAGTTCGAAGCGTCTCGGAGCGAGCCGCTGATCGCGAGGACGCGCATCGTCTACGCCTCCTGGGCGACCAGGGTCAGGTCGGCCTTGAGCGTGACCTCGTTGCCGAGCGCGGGCTCGCCGTTCGGGAGCGGCATGTTCCAGTTCATGTCGAACTTCCTGCGGTCGACGGTGGTCTGCAGCTTCAGGCCGACGCGGGTTGCGCCGAAGTGGTCGACCGCCGGGCCGACGATCGTGCCCTTCAGCACCGCCGGCTGGGTGATGCCCTTGATCGTGATCTCGCCGTCGATCTCGACCGCGTCGCCGTCGCGCTGGAGCGTCACCGGAGAACCTGACGACGGGATGGCGCTCGGCGTCGAAGAACTCGGGGGAGAGCAGGTGCGCCTGGAGGTTCTCCTCCTTGGTCTGAATGCTCTCGATGCGGGCCGAGCCGGTGAGCTTGCCGTCGACGAGTGCGGCGTCGAAGTCGGTCACCTGCCCGCCGAAGGCCGCCACGGCGTACGGAACCTCGAAGGCGACGCTGGAGTGAACGGTGTCCGCCTTGAACGTGCCGGTCGGGACTTCCGTCGTGGTCTTGCTGGTGGTGCTCATTGCCCTGCCTCCTCTGATACTTGATTACGCAAGTACTTTACCACAAGAAGGTTGCGAGCGCAAATATCTGCTTTCAGCAGCAGGTATAGGCGCCTGGTGGCGCCTCGGCCTCCGTCCGGTCGGGGAGCGCAGCGGCCTCGAGCGCCACCCCGTTCAGCAGGTCGCGCGGGGACGGTGCGATCCGGTCGAGGCCGAGGTGCAGGAGCACTTCACGCACGATCAGCACCCCGGCCGCGATGACGTCGCTCCGGTCCGGCTGCAGGAGGCGCTCGCGACGTTCGGCGTCGGTCGAGGTGCGGAGCCACTCCAGCACCTCGTCGATGCCCGCGAGCGTGAGCGAGCCGAGGGCCGCCAGTTCGGCGGTCGTCCCGTCGACACCGAGGACGCGTTCGCCGGCGAGCGCCGGCAGGTGAGCCCTGATCTCCGCTGCGGCGGCGTCCCAGTCGGCGCCGTGGCGCTCGGTCAACCGGACGGAGCCGATGTCCATGCTCCGGTGGAAGCTCTCGGTGATCAGCTCGGTCGACCCGCCGCCGACGTCGATCACGACGGTTCCCGGGTCGAGCGGCCCGACCCCACGCAGCGTCATCGCCGCTTCCTCGTCGCCGCTGAGGAGCCGGGTCCGGAAGCCGTACGACCACTCGACCTCGCCGAGAAATGCCTCGCCGTTCTCCGCGTCGCGAACGGCGCTCGTGGCGACGGCCAGCGTCCGCTCGGCGCCGAGCTCCTCGAGCTCGCGGCGGTAGTCCGCCAGAACGTTCCGCACGCGGGCGACGGGAACCGGCAGCAGGCGGCGGCGCGCATCGACGCCCTCTCCGAGCCGTGTGATGCGTGTCCTGCGCACGAGCTCCTCCACGCGTCCGTCCTCCACGTCGGCGACGAGGAGGCGTGTGGCGTTCGTGCCGAGGTCGATCGCGCCGATGCGCGTCATTTGCTCGGCACGACGTTGCGGATCCGGTTGAACGTGGCGTTCGCCTCAGCCGCAGCGGCGCGCAGCACCGCGAGTTGTGCGAGCGACGTCTTGAGGTGATCGATCGCTCCGGTCAGCCGCTCCTGGTCCGAGGTGAGCGAGGCGGAGCGCTCCTCGGCCTTGGCGGTCTCGCGCATGACGGTGTCGAGCGCGCTCTCGACTCGAGTGGAGAATGAACCGACGGCCCGCCAGAGGCGCAGTCCGCGGACGGCGGCGACCGCCGCCGACGCGACCAGCGCGACTACGAGGAAGACGAGCGCGATCCAGGCTGCGTCGGCCATGCGGGCATCGTAACGAGTCCCCGGTTTTCTCCCTTTCCAAGAGGGTTTCGCGCCACCCGGCCGGCGCTTCCCGGTTCAGGGCAGTGCTACAATCCGGCTGCGTCGCGGGGTGGAGCAGTCAGGTAGCTCGCCGGGCTCATAACCCGGAGGTCGCAGGTTCAAATCCTGCCCCCGCTACTAGAAAAGGCCTGCTTTGCAGGCCTTTTCCGTCTCAGTTCAACTCGCTGCCTCGTCGGGGCTGCCGTGGTGCGGTTGCCCGAGGTAGAGACCGCGTCCGATCAGGCCGTGCTCGTCATGTTCGACCGTGAGCCCTGCTGCCGCGAATGCGTGGCGGTACTCGGCATCGGTGAAGAGGGCCGCTTCGTGGTGCTCCGAGAACTGCTCCAGGCCGTCCGCTGTCGCGACGAGGTAGGCGAAGTCCATGATCGCAAGGCGCCCTTCGCGCCCCGCGATCGTCATGCGGGCGATCTTCAGATCGGGCTCGTCGACAGCGAGCAGAGACGGACGGCCGACCTGCCAGACATCCGGCGCAAGCCACGGTTCGACCACGAGCACGCCGCCGTCCGTCAGTTGACCCGCCATCGCCGCGATCGCGGACGCGAGACGCTCGACGGTTCCGACATAGCCGATGGAACTGAACAGACAGGTGACCGCATCGAACTTGCGGTCGAGGTCGAATGCCGTCATGTCGGCGAGCTGGAGCGGAACGTCGTCGAGGCGCTCTCGCGCGATCTCGATCAGCCCTTCGTCGAGGTCGACGCCCGCGACGTCGGGATACCAGCGCCGGAACTGCTCCAGATGCTTGCCGGTGCCGCAGGCGACATCGAGCAGGCTCGACGCACCCGGCGAACGTTCTTGAATCAGTTCGTGGACGCGTTCGGCTTCTGTTCGGTAGTCCTTGAACGAGTAGACCGCGTCGTAGATGCGCGCCGAGTTGCGGAACATGCCCGCTACGTGAAGAGCGGCGCGAGCTGCCGCCGGGCAGCGAGCTCGTCCATCGCCTCGTTCGACGGCCGCGACTCGTAGCGGCTCGCTGCGTCGAGCACACTCGGTAGCAGCGCGACGTCGCCGACCGTGTTGAGAAAGACGCCCGGCCGTCCGAGGACCCAGTGGACGGCCAGGTCGATGTCGTCCTGTTCGCGAAGCGGCTCGTACCAGGTGGCCGCCGTCTGCTCGCGGCCGTCCCAGGGGGCGAGGGTGATCCCCTTGATCGTCTGCAGGGCGATGCTTCGTTGCTCGCAAACGGCGGCAAGCTCCTCGAAGTCCGACGAGTAGCGCTCGTTTCGCAGCTGGACGTAGCTGTACGGAGCGAGCACCGAGTCGAACGGGAACCGGTCGAGGCTGCGCAGGTGCATCCGGGCCACCGTCACGCCATGCCCCGTCACGCCGATGAAGCGGACGAGCCCCTCGTCGCGCGCTTCGACGGCTGCCTCCAGCGCCCCGCCCTCGCTCAGCGCGGTCTCCCACTCGACGGGATCGACGAGGTTGTGAAGCTGGAGCAGGTCGACGCTGTCGACTCCGAGGCGGTCGAGCGAGCGGCGGATCTCCTCGCGGGCACCGGCGCGTTCACGCTCGCCGGTCTTCGTCGCGAGGAAGAACTCGTCACGGTGCCGCGCGAGCAAGGGCGCGAGCCGGAGCTCGGAGTCGCCGTAGGACGCGGCTGTATCGATGTGATTGACGCCGTGCTCGAGGAGCAGTTCGAACGTGGCGTCGGCCTCGGCCTGCGTCACCGCACCGAGTGCTGCGGCGCCGAAGATCGTGCGCGTGCTGTTGTGCCCGGTGCTCCCGAACGGCGCTCTCGCGATCACTCACCCACACTAGCGCCGCGGCATAGGATCGTGCGCTCGTGCTCCGTGACCTGATTGCCGTGGGTGACGTCATGCTGGATGGGGCGCTCCCCGCGCCCGTTCCCGGCCGTCGCATCCATGGGCGGATCGAGCTGCGGGCCGGTGGGTCTGCCGCGAACGCCGCGCTCGCCGCTGTGCGCCTCGGCGCAAGAGCTGCGGTCGTCGGCCGCGTTGGAGCCGACGCGGCCGGGCGGCTGGTCGCCGACGACCTCGCCGCGGCAGGCGTGGAGGTGCTGCTCGCCCGCGACGAGGCTGCACCGACCGGCTCGGTCATCGTGCTCGGCGGCTCGGCGATCGTGGCGGACCCCGGTGCGAGCGCGCTGCTCGCCCGCGAGGATGTGCCGGACCCGCTCCAGGCCGGCGCGGTGCTCGTCTCCGGCTACTCGCTTCTCCAACCGGGGCCCGAGGCGGCCGCGCGGGCCGCGATCGAACGTGCGCAGACCACCTGGCTCGCCGTCGACGCGGCGTCCGCGAACCTGATCACCGCGTACGGGGTCGAGCGGTTCTACGCAGCGACCGCAGAGGTCGATGTGCTGCTCGCGAACGCGGAGGAGGCGTTCGCGCTGACCGGGCTCGAGGGCGAGGCAGCGGCACTCGAGCTCGGCCGCCACTGCCGCGTCGCCTGCGTCAAGCTCGGAGGCGAGGGCGCTGTTGCCGCGTCGGGCGGCCGGACGGTCCGCGCCTCTGTGCGACCCGGTCGAGGGCGCGAGCACACTCGGGGCAGGCGACTCCTTTGCGGCCGGGCTCCTCCTCGCCCTGGCCGGCGCTGCCGGGCTCGCCGACGCACTGCAGGCCGGCTGCGACACGGCGACGGCCTCGATCGCAGCGCGAGCAGAGCGGGCTACTTCCCGAGCATCACCTCGGTTGCCTTGATCAGCACGACGACGTCGTCGCCGACGGCCAGTTCGAGGTGCTCGGCGCTGCCGCGCGTGATCGCCGACACGACGGTCTGACCGCCGACGTCCACGGTGATCTCGCTCATGATCGTCCCGAGCTTGACGTCGGTGACCTTGCCGGAGAGCTGGTTACGCGTACTGAGCTTCATGTCGTCTCCTCCTCGTTCGCATTGCCGTTGGCGACGATACGCGTGCCGGTCGCCTTGAACGAGGCGAAGGCAGTGTGGCCGGGTCGCAGACCGAGGCGGTGCAGCGAATCGGCGGTGATCTCTGCGCTGACCGGGCCGATCGTGACCCGGACGCGACTGCCGAGCTCGGCGATGTTGTCGATCGGACCGGTGATCAGGTTCATCGCCGAGTCGTGCGGCGCGCTCGTCGAGACGGTGATGTCCCACGGGTAGACGGCGAGCACGACGTCGCCGCGGCCCATCCCGACGGTCGTGATGACGGTGCCGTCGGCGAGGCGGACGCGGGTGGCGTCTCCGGCCGGCTCGGCGTGGCCGTGGAGGAGGTTCGCGCCCGTGAACGAGGCGACGAACGGGTCGTTCGGCCTGCCGACGAGCTCGCCCGGCGTTCCCGTCTGACGAAGCTCGCCGTCGACGATCACCCCGACCCGGCTCGCGAGCGCCGCGGCGTCCTCGAAATCGTGTGTGACGAGCAGGACGGGAATCTCGAGGCCGGACAGCAGCTGGTGCAGCTCCGTGCGGACGTCGGCCTTCGTGTGGGCATCGAGCGCCGAGAGAGGTTCGTCGAGCAGCAGCACCTCCGGATCGCGGGCGAGGGCCCGCGCGAGCGCGACGCGCTGGCGCTCTCCGCCCGAGAGGTCTCCCGGGCGCGCGCGCTCGAGGTGGCGGATCCCGAAGCGGTCGAGGTAGTCGTCGGCCTTGTGCCGCCGGCTGTACTCGACGTTCTCGCGGACGGTCAGGTGGGGGAACAGCGCGTAATCCTGGAACACCAGTCCGACCCTTCGCCGGTCCGGCGGAAGCGAGATGCCGGCGGCGCCGTCGAACCACACCGTGCTGCCGGAGCTGATCCGACCCGATCGCGGCCGGACGAGCCCGGCGACCGCTCGCAGGACGGTCGTCTTCCCGGCGCCCGACGGCCCGACCAGGGCCATCGTCGAGGACACGTCGAGGCTCAGTCGGACGCTGAAGGACCGAAGAGGAACAACGATCTCTTCGAGGACGAGCCTTGCCAGGTCGTTTGCCATGTCAGTCCGATTCTGAGGCCGAGGAGCAGGACGATGCTGATCAGGACGAGCACACCGCTCATGGCGAGTGTCGCATCGAAGTTCTGGTCGAACTCCGCGTAGATCGCGAGCGGCAGCGTCTGGGTCACATGCTGGAGGCTCCCGGCGAACATGATCGTGGCGCCGAACTCGCCGAGCCCGCGGGCAAACGAGAGCGCGAGCCCGGCGATCAGCCCGCCCCGGGCGAGCGGCAGGACGACGCGGAAGAAGGTCCGCGCCGGGCTGGCGCCGAGCGTGCGCGAGGCCGCTGTCAGGTTCGGGTCGGTGGCCTCGAACGCGGCGATCGCCTGGCGGACGTAGAGCGGGCTGGCGACGTACGCGACCGCCACGGTGACGGCGGTCTGCGTGAACGGCAGCGAGATCCCGAAGGCGTCGAGCGTCGACCCGAGCAGTCCGACGTGGCCGAAGGCGACGAGCAGACCGACCCCGGCGACCGCCGGCGGCAGGACGAGCGGCAGCTCGACGAGCGTGACGGCGAGGGCGTGCCCCGGGAAGCGGTTCGTCGCGAGCAGATACGCGGTCGGTGTGCCGAAAAGCAGGATGAACGCCTGGGCGATCACGCTGGTCTTCAGGCTGACCACGAACGCGTCCTTGACGACCGGGTTCGAGAGCTGGTCGAGCAGGTTGCCGGGCGGCGTGTGGACGAAGATCGCCGCAATCGGGAGCGCCAGGAACGCCAGCGTCACCACGGCCATCGCGACGTAGATCGAGGTGACGGCCGCCCGTCTCATCGACGGATCTACGGCTTCTTCGCGACGGGCTTCGGCTTGACCCGCGGCAGGAACCCGTAGGCGAGCATCTGCGCCTGCCCGGCCTTGCTCAGCACCTTGTTGATGAACGCCTGCGCGTCGGTCTTGTCGCCGCTCTTCGAGACCACGCAGATGCCGTACTGCACCTTGGGCTGCGCCCACGCGGGCACCTTCAGCACCTTCACCTTGCCCGGCACGGTCTTCGCGTCGGTCGAGTAGACGAACCCGGCGTCTGCTTCTCCGAGGGCGACCTTGGCGAGCACCTCTCGCACGTCGGTCTCCTGGCTGACGACGTTCTTCGTCACGGCCGCGGTCAGGTTCATGTTCTTCAGGATCTGCAGGGTGTAACGTGCCGACCGGCACTCCAGGTCCGGCGACAACGAGCTTGATGCCCGGTTTCGTGAGGTCGTAGATGCTGTGGACGTTCGCCGGATTCGCCGTCGGGACGACGATCACCAGTGTGTTGCGGGTGAACACCACCGGCTGCGAGCAGAGCCCCTTGCTGAAGAGCTGCGTCGGGAGGGTCAGGTTCGCCGACGCGAACACGTCGGCGGGTGCACCGAGCGCGATCTTCGCCGCAAGCGCGTTCGAGCCGCCGAACGAGTACTTCTGCGACGGGTCGATCTTCGGGAACACGTCCGTCAGCGAGGCTGCGGCGTAGACGGTGAGCTGGGCGCGCGCGGCCCCGTGGGCGCGCTGCGATGCGGACGCCCGGCCGGCCACGACGGCGAGTGCGATCAGAGCGAGCGCAGCCGCCAACGCGACGGAGACGAGGCGACGGTTGTTCTTGGACACTGGGTGAACTCCCTTCAACTAGAGCTGAACCATGACGCTCGTGGACTTGACGACGGCGGTCGCCGCCATGCCGTTCTTGAGACCGAGTTCCTCGACGGCGTCGCGAGTGACGACTGCGACCAGGCGCACCGGCTCGGTGACGACCATCTCCACCTGCGCCATCAAGCCCTCGACCTTGACCTCGGTGACCACCGCCTTGAACCGATTGCGTGCGCTGAGGTGCGTGCCTCCCCCGTCGCCGCGCAGCCGGTCGATCTCGGACGCCGAAACGACGCGCCGGTTGCTCGCGTCTCGTTCGACGGTGATCCGTCCGGCCTTGTCCCAGCGGCGCAGGGTGTCGAGGCTGATCCCGAGCGATGCGGCTGCCTCGCTCGCCGTGTAGAGCTGCTTGGCCAACGATCAGGTCTCGTAGTCGTCGAGGGCGGCGGAGACGGCATCGATCTGGAGCGACGGCGCGAATGCCGAGCCGATCGCAGGGCGCCCGGCGGAAACGGCGAGCGCGCTCACGTGCTGGGCCTCGTTCGCTCCGATCTGGCCGATCGGGAGCCTCAGCTGGGGTGCCTGCACGTTCTGAACGGCGCCGAGGTAGGCGCCGAGGGTGAGATCCTCGAGCGTGTCCGGCAAGCTTCATGATCGCGGCCTGGGAGTCGAAGCTGCCCCGCGGGTAGGTGAACGTGATGTCGTCCGCGGTGGCCGCGACCTGGCCGGCGCCCTCCATCAGGCTGACCAGGCCCCGGTAGTGGGCGTTCTCGTCGGCTCGCATCTCCTTGAGCAGCGCCGCCGAGGCGCTGTCCAGTTGTCCGCTCGCGAGCGCCTGGGTCTGGAAGTCGATCTCGAGCAGTTCGGCGCCGATCAGCATGCGCAGGTTCGAGAGGTCGTTGTCCGAGATGGTGGCCGCGGCGGCGGAGGCCGCGAGCGCCGAAACGGCCGATCCGGAGAGGAGCAGCGCTCCGCCGCCCGCGGCGCCGTGCCGCAAGAGTCCAGCCCTACTGAAACGTGACGTCACGATCTCCAGCGCTCCTCATTCGTGTGCCGATGCAATGCAGATGCGAAATTCGAACATCAGCGCGCGAGGATAGCGCCTTTAGCAGGGCATTGCACCGAATCTCTGCATAGGCGTTGCTCGGGCGATTGCGTAGGATAGGGCCATGCGCTCCGCCGAACCGGTCTGGACCGACCGCCGGGTCGTCGCCGACCTGATGCTCCGAAATCCGAAGACCCTGCCCGGCGACGCCCGCGTGGCGGACGTGCGGGCGGTGCTCGACAATCCTCGCGTCCAACTGGTCCTGCTCGCAGACGGAGAACGGTTCCGGGGCGCGGTCACCGAGTTGCCGGCCGACGCCGATCCCGAGGCCGCTGCGCTCGCCTTCGCAGAACGGAGCCCCGTGACGATCGGGCCGACGGAATCGGCCGACGCGGCGTTCGCCGCGGCGACGGCGAGCCCGCACCGACGCGCCATCGTGCTCGACGACCGCGGGAATCTCCTCGGACTGCTCTGCCTGAACGAGACTTTGACCCGCTTCTGCGGCGCCTCGGGCAAGCCGGCCGAGAGCGGCTCGCCGGGCTGAGCGAGCTTGGGGGCCTTCACCGTCCGGGGCGGTCCTGAGACCGGCGCCGACCGCGCCGGTGCCGAACTGCTGCTCGGGCGCGCGACGGATCGAGTCGGAGCGCGCTTGCTGAGGCACGACCCGGCCGAGAACCAGTACGAGTTCGTCGTCGACGCGCCCACGACCGTGGTCGCCTTCGCGCTCGTCGGGGAGGTCTTCCGGCCGGTCTTCGGCGATCGCTGGTGGGCCGACGTCGTTGCGGTGCCCCGGTTCGACGCAGCAGCTTGACGGTTCACTCCGCAGCACATAGGTATCGGCACATGCAGATCGGCAAAGCGGGGGAGCCCGTCACTCGCATCGCGCACGCCACACCCGATCGGGTCGAGGTCCGCGGCCGGGATCTGACGGTCGACCTGATGGGCCGCCTGAGCTTCACGGAGTACTTCCATCTCCTGCTGACGGGCCGCGAGCCGACGGAGGACGAACGCTTCTTTCTCGACCTGACGCTGGTCGCGATCGCCGAGCACGGGCTGATGCCGAGCAACGTCGCGGCCCGGATGACGCTCGCGGCCGATCCGGAGTCGCTCCAGGGGGCTGTCGCCGCCGGCATCCTCGGGGCGGGGCCTGTGATCCTCGGTGCGGTCGACGAGTGCGCGAGGCTGCTCGCCGGGCTGGTCGCCGAAGGCAAGGACGCGCTACCAGGCGGCCCAGGAGATCCATGCGGCCGGCGGCAAGATCCCCGGCTTCGGGCACCCGCTGCACCGTCCACTCGATCCGCGCGCCGAGCGGATCCTCGAACTCGCAGACACGCGCGGTGTCGCCGGCCGCTACGTCGCGCTGACGCGCGCGCTGCGCGATGCGGTCGCAGAGACATGGGACAAACCGCTCACCCTGAACGTCTCGCTGCCGATCGCAGCCGTGCTGCTCGATCTCGGTTACCCACCCGCCGTCGTGAAGGCGGTGCCGATCCTGGCGCGCACGGCGAGCCTGCTCGCGCACCTGGCCGAGGAGCGGGAGCAGCCGATCGGCTTCCTGCTCGCGGCGAAGGCGGAGGAGGCGATCGAGTATCGCGACCACTGACGCCGAGCGGCTGCCGTGGGCCGAGCAGTTGGCGCTCGACGCCGAGAGCTTTCGACGCCAGTTGGCGTACTTACGTCGAACGCTCGCCGTTCTATCGCGAGAAGCTCGCCGCGACCGACCCCGGCGCCGAGCTCGAGGAGATCGCGCAGTTGCCGCTCACCGAGAAGCAGGAGCTCAAGGCGACCTGCACGCCGGAGCGGCCCTTCGGCGCGCACTTCTGCGTCGAGCCAGCCGGGCTCGCACGCATCTACTCGACGAGCGGAACGACCGGGGCCCCGAGCTACATCCCGCTGACCGAGAACGATCTCGACAACTGGATCACCGGCTCGGCGCGCAGCTATGGAGCGTCCGGGATCGCCGCTGGTGACCGCCTCCTCACCACGTACAACGCCGGTCCGTTCGTCGCCGGGGCAGCGCTCGACGCCTTCTCTCGCATCGGTGTCTGTCACGTTCCCGTCGGCACCGGGAACAGCGAGCGGGTGCTGCTCGCGATCAGGGAGCTGCGGCCCGATGCGGTCGCGCTCACGCCGTCGTACGCTGCCTACCTGCTCGAGCTCGGAGACCTGCGCGACTCGAGCGTGCAGCGGATCCTCGTTGCGGGCGAGCCCGGCGGCGGCGAGCCCGGATTCCGCGCGTCGCTCGAGGAGGGCTGGGGTGCCCGGGTGACCGAGGCGATGGGGATCGGCGACATCGGGCCATCCCTCTGGGGCGAGTGCGGGGAACAGGCCGGGATGCACCTCGGCGCGCGGGGGCTCGTCCACGCCGAGCTGATCGATCCGGAGACCGGTGAGGCGCTGGAGCTGCGTGACGGAGCACGCGGCGAGCTCGTTCTCACGCATCTGCGCCACGAGGCCGCTCCCTTGCTGCGCTTCCGCACTCGCGACCAGGTCGAGGTGTGGACCGGCCCGTGCGCATGCGGACGAACTGCGCCGCGCGTCCGTTGCGTCGGCCGCACCGACGACATGCTGATCGTCCGCGGCGTCAACGTCTTCCCGTCGGCGGTTCGCGAGGTCGTCGGCGGATTCGCGCCGGAGGTCAGCGGGCGCATTCTGGTCAGGCCGCGGCAGGCCGGCGTAAAACAGGAGCCGCCGCTCCCCGTCTCGGTCGAGCTGTCGCCGCAGGTCGAGGCGCGCTCGCGTCTCGCCGACGCAATCCGCCTCAGGTTGCGCGAAGTGCTCGTGGTCCAGATGGAGGTCGAGCTCGTCCCGTGGGGAGCCTTGCAGCGCAGCGAGTACAAGTCCACACTGGTGGACCGGTGATGCGGAAGCTCCAGACCCAGGGCGTCCACCACATCACGATCGTCGGTGCTGGGCGCCAGACGTCGATCGACTTCTGGGAAGGCGTGCTCGGGATGCCGTTCGTCTTCGAGCAGCCGAACCTCGACAACGCATCCGAGAGCCATCTCTACTTCGACCCAGGCGATGGGCGTCTGATCACGATCTTCACGAACGAGCAGCGCACGCCCGATCCGACACGGACGTCGATCGAGCAAGGCTGCGTCCACCACATCGCGTTCTCGCTCTCCCAGGCGACGTTCCACCAGGCCGTCGAGCGGCTCGATGAGCGAGGGATCCGCCACAGCGGGGTCAAGGATCGCGGGTTCATGGACTCGATCTACTTCGAGGATCCGCTCGGGCTCCTGATCGAGCTCGCGTCGTATCGCTTCGAGCCACCGTTCGGCTACACGCACTCCGACGTGCTGCTCGAGGCGCACAAGCTGCGCATCGAGCGCGGCGACTACAACATCGCGCAGGAGCACCTCGCCGATGCGATCGAGACGCTGATCGTCCGCTCGCGGCCCTCGCTCTCGGACGACCGGTCTCCGAAGGATCCTTACTAGCGGAGTAGCACCGGTGGAGGGTCAGGGTCGTCCTCCACCGGCGCTGCGTCGGGCCTAACCGCCGACGCAGAGGCCGTCGTCTCAGCCGACCATGAATGCGACGTCGTTGATGAAGCAGTGAGCTCGAGGATCCTCGCCCGGCTCGGCCGAACGGACGAGCGGTGATCGACTCTCCGTCGCGTGCAGGCGCGCGTGGCGGTTCGGCGACGAATCGGCAGCAGCCGATCTTGCCGCAGGTCAGGCACATCCGGAGGTGAAGCCTGCCGACGAGACGGGCCGTGCGACGTCGCGGCCCGTCTCGCGTCGTTTTCACGATCTACGCGCTTTGCGGCATCGCTCGCGCGGGAACTGGTTCTTTCGTTCCGCGCGCCAAGGCGATACTGGCACCGACGATCCAGACCAGCCAGAGGGTGAAGCTCATCTGGCCGAGGTTGTCGAGGGACACGGCGGTCGTCACGAGCTGGATCACGGCGACGGCGATTGCGCTTCGCCCGAGCACACGATGCCCCGACGAGAGCGCGAGGGCGCCGACGGACAGGAGAAAGAACACGGCGAGGAACCACGAGCCGACGTACAGCGCCTCGTTGACGGTGACGAGCGTGCTCCCCAGCTGGACGCTCATGCCCTTGCCGCTGCGGTAGGCGATCGCATCGAGCACGGCGAGCGAGGCGATGCTCAACGTCGCGTAGCTCGTCGCACAGGCACGTGCGACCTGGCCGAGCAGACCTCCGCCGAGCTTCGCGCACGCCCAGACCGCGAACGCGAGGAAGAACCCGAAGCTCAAGCAGCTCGATGTACGCGCCGGCCCACGTTCCGGAGCCGGCGGGAGACCCGATTGCGCGAGCGACCTGTGCCGGTGAGCTGGTGATCGTGAGGGTTCGGTCGTGGTCGGTGCTGCCGATGATCAATCCCGCGAACATCAGCACCACCGAGGCGATGCCGAAGCCGGCGAAGTAACGATCCTGCACGTGCTCTGCCATCTGACTGCTCCTTTGGGTTGCTGACCCTGTCGAAGCTAGGCGCCGGGCCAGCGCCGGTCGTCGGTCGCGCCGCCGATCTTGTGCTCCGCCGAGGGGCTGATCTTCGGCGTCGGGCGAATCGGCCGGTTGGCTGATGACACCCGGCGCTGCGCGCTCTAACGTCCGGGCTGTGCAAATGCGGCGAATCGTGCCCCTGAGCCCCGTTGCGTTCGACTGTGTCCTCGCGGGCGCGCTGCTGGTCGCGGCCGAGCTCCAGATCTGGGCCGGAAGCGCGGGCCGGCACGAGACAGTCACAGCGGCGATTGCTCCCCTCCTCGCCGGGGCGGTCGCGGTTCGGCGTCTCTACCCGACGACGGCAGGAGTCTTCGCGCAAGCCGTGGTGGCGGGCACGTTCGCGGTCTGGGGGGACACGCAGATCTTCGGCAACTCGATTGCCTGGTTCTGTGCGCTCTACGGATTGACGGCCTGGTCGACGCGGCCCCGCTTCCTCGGCGGCACTGCATTCGTCTTCGTCAGCAACGTCGCCGCCGCTGCCGGCTCGGCAGGAAAGTTGCACAGCAGCATCCCGTTTGCCGTGGTCACGCTCGTGGTGATGGTGATCGTGCGGCACGTCCTGGGAGACCGGGAACGGCGCGTCCAGTTGGCAGAGCGTGAGCGGGATGTCGCCGCGCGTGAGGCGGTCGTCGAGGAGCGGGCGCGCATTGCGCGCGAACTGCACGACGCGATCGCGCACAACGTCTCGATGATGGTCGTCCAGGCCGGCGCCGAGCGAAAGGTGCTCGACCCGGACAGCGGCGCGACACGTGAAGTGCTCGAGACGATCGAGAAGATCGGTCGCGGCGCACTGACCGAGATGCGCCGACTCGTCGGGATGTTGCGCAGCGACGCTGCGGATCCACTCGCGCCGCAACCGGGTCTCGACGACCTCGCGCTGCTGGTGGAGCAGGTCCGCGAGGCCGGCATGCCTGTCGATCTGCGTGTGGAAGGTGAGCGGCGCGGCCTCCCGGTCGGGATCGAGTTGTCGGCGTACCGGATCGTCCAGGAGGCGCTGACGAACGCGCTGAAGTACGCAGGCAACGCTCAGGCGAGCGTGTATGTCCGTTATGGCGTCGATTCGCTCGAGTTGGAGATCGTCGACGACGGTGCCGGCGGCCCCGCACGTACCGCCGGCGGCGGGCATGGGCTGGTCGGCATGCGCGAACGGGTCGCGCTCTACGGTGGCCGCCTCGACGCCGGCCGTCGTCCCAGCGGCGGATTTGCCGTGCGCGTCCTGTTGCCGATTCGATGACGAAGGTCTTGATCGCCGACGATCAGGCGCTCGTGCGCGTCGGCTTGCGCAAGATCCTCGAGAGCGACGGGGAGATGACGGTCGTGGGCGAGGCCGGCGACGGCGAGGAGGCGATCACCGAGGCGAGGTTCCTGCGGCCGGATGTGGTGCTGATGGACATTCGGATGCCGGTTCTCGACGGCATCGAGGCGACGCGGCGCATCGTCCGCGAGCAGGCGGGCACTCGCGTCCTCATCCTGACCACGTTTGGGCTCGACGGCTACGTGTACGACGCGCTGCGCGCGGGTGCGAGTGGGTTCATGCTGAAGGACGCCCCGCCCGAGGAGATCGCCGCGGCAGTTCGCATCGTTGCGAGCGGTGATGCGCTGCTGGCGCCGGCAGTCACCCGCTCGGTGATCGAGGAGTTCGCCCGGCAGCCGGCCGCCCTCGCTCCGGAGCTGCCACACGCAGTCGCCGAGCTGACGCCGCGCGAGCGGGAGGTTCTCGACCTCCTCGCGCTCGGTCGGTCGAATCCGGAGATCTGCGCCCAGCTCGTGATCAGCGAGGCGACGGTGAAGACGCATGTGGCGCGGATCCTGCAGAAGCTCGGGTTGCGCGACCGGATCCAGGCGGTCATCTATGCCTACGAGACCGGGCTCGTTCAGCCTGGCGGCGGCTGAAGCCGAGGGTCGAGCAGCGCTCGGAGAGACGGGACGACGCGTTCCGCCCCGAAGCCCTGGAGGAGCTCTCCGTGTGCGCCCTCTCCGACGCCGATCACCGTCAGGCCGGCGGCGATGCCCGCGGCGATGCCAGCCGCGCTGTGCGTGAGGGTGACCGTGTCCGCGGGCCGCGCCCCGAGACGGCGGCACGCCTCGAGGAGCAGGTCGGGAGCGGGGCGCGAGCGCAGACCCTCGGTGTGGATCACGTCGGCGTCGACGCGCTCGTCGACGACGCTTGCCAGACCGGCGAGCTCGAGTATCGGCAACGTGCTCGAGCTCGCCGAGACGACCGCGCGCTTGAGCCCGGCGTGGCCGGTCGCCTCGAGATAGCGGCGCGCTCCGGGAACGGCACTGACGCCGCGCTGGTGCAGCCCGCGCGCCATCGACTCACCTTTGCGGCGCGCCAGGCCGTAGGCAGTGTCCGCACCCGCCGAGTCGCCGTAGCGTCCCTCTGGCAGCCGGATGCCGCGGCTCGCGAGGAACGAGTGGATCCCCTCGAGCCGGGGGCGACCGTCGATGTAGTCGCGGTAGTCGGAGCCGGGGTCGAACGGCACGAAGTGCCAGCCCGTCGTCTCGCTCAGGCGCAGCAGGAACTCGTCGAAGACCTCGGCCCAGGCCCACGCGTGCAGGACACCGCTGTCGGTCAAGACCCCGTCGAGGTCGTAGAGACAGGCGGTCACGCCGTCGGGCAGGCCGAGCAGCCTCGTCGTCAGCGGCACGGGGGAGAGCCAGGGGAGCGGCTGCACGCCCGTCAGCCGCCCGAGCTGTGTGAGGAGGCGTGCCGTCCCGACCCGTTCCTGTGCGAGCTCCCGTCTCCGGTCCTCCGCATGCGAGATGTGCACCGGGCCGTGAGCCGCGGCCAGCGCCTGGTCGGCTGCATCGAGCGCGAGCTGCCAGTGCATTGCGACCGTGTCCAGCTCGGGCGGTTGCGCGGCGCACGGCGCCGCTTCGGTCGGGAGTGTGGCGCTCATCCTCCGCCCAAGCATCGTGCCGCGGTGCCGTCATCCGCATCTGCAGTACCTCGCGGACACGCTGCGGGCGGGTACCGACGCCGTGGGTTCTACGGTAGGGACGCTAGCGCGGCGCCAGTCGGCACCGCGACGTCAGCGAACCTTGCCCATCACTCGTCTCCTTTGCGGTTGAGAACGCGGTAGCGCAGATGCGTGGCCGACGGGGAGTCGATCACCTCCAGCAGCTCGAGGGCGGGACCGCGGTCCCCGAACAGCCGCACGCCGCCGCCCAGGAACAGCGGCACGAGATGGATCCGCAGCTCGTCGACCAGGCCGGCGTGCAGATACTGCTGTACGACGTTCGCGCCACCGGCAAGCTGGACGTGCCGTGAGCCGGCCGCTCCGCGCGCCTGCTCCAGAGCGGACTCGATGCCGTCGGTGACGAACGTGAAGGACGTGCCGCCGCGCAGCTCGACGGTCGCTCGCGGGTGCGTAGTGAGCACGAAGACCGGAACGTGGAACGGCGGCTCGTCGCCCCACCAACCGTCGGCGTTCGGGTCGTTCGCCCAGGGCCCCGCGCCGCCGCTGAACATGCGGCGGCCCATCACGACCGCCCCCGCGCCGCTCTGCCAGGCGTACGCCTCGGAGTCGGCGTTGTCCTCACCACCGGAGAGCCCGTGCTGCGCGCGGAAGCCCGCGAGCCGGAAGAGCCACCGATGGAGCTGGTCGCCTCCCTCGCCGAGCGGCTGCTCGAGCGTCTGGTTCGGCCCTGCAACGAAGCCGTCCAACGACATGGTGATGTCCAGCAGGAGGGGCGTCATGGCTATCCAGACCATTACACGCGGCGCAACTCATCGCCCGGTGCACCGATGAGTTGTGCGCCCCAGCGGCGTCTCTAGGACCGATGGCCGCAAGTTCGACCTCACAGTCATCGGTGGACCGCCTAGCATGGTCACCGATGCCGGAATCGTCGTCCGCTGTCGGGGGGCAGCTCGAGACCCAGTTCGAGCGGTACCGCTCGGAGCTGACCGCGTACGCCTACCGGATGCTCGCCTCGCCGTTCGAGGCCGAGGATGCCGTTCAGGAGACGTTCATCAGGGCCTGGCGCGGCTTCAACCGCTTCGAGGGCCGGGCTGCGGTCAAATCGTGGCTCTACCGGATCACCACGAACGTCTGCCTCGACATGTTGAGCGGCCGCGAGCGGCGCGCCACGCCGATGGACCTCGGTCCGGCGCGAGAGCCCGTCGAGAGCAACCTGAACGTCCCCGGCGACGTGACGTGGATCCAGCCGATCCCGGATCCCGCCGATGTTGCGGTCGAGCACGACACGATTCGCCTCGCATTCGTCGCCGCGCTGCAGCACCTTCCGGCGCGGCAGCGCGCCGTCTTGATCCTCTGCGAGGTGCTGCGGTGGCAGGCGACGGAGGTCGCCGAGCTGCTCGACACCAGCGTCGCATCGGTGAACAGCGCACTGCAGCGGGCGCGGGCGACACTGTCCTCGCGCGACGTCACCTCCGCGGTCGCGTCCGCCGAGCTCGACGAGGCGGATCGTGCGCTGCTCGCGCGCTACGTCGAGGCGTTCGAACGGTACGACATCGACGCGCTCACGTCGTTGATCCAGGAGGACGCGTCGCAGTCCATGCCGCCGTTCGACATGTGGCTCGCGGGGCGGGACGACATCCTCACCTGGTGGTTCGGGCCCGGAATCGGCTGCAAGGGCTCGCGGGTCGTCCCGACGAGGCAGGCGAACGGTTCGCCGGCGTTCGGCCAGTACAAGCCGACCCCCGACGGCGGGTACGAGCCCTGGGCGCTCCAGGTGCTCGAGCTTTCAGAGGGGCGGATCGCCGAGTTCACGTTCTTCCTCGACACGGAGACGCTCTTCCCGTTGTTCGGTCTGCCGCTTCGGCTCGACGCGTAGGACCTCCGTCAGCCCGACGAACGCGATCAACTCGACGAGAGCTTCCGAGGTATTACGCAGGACGACATCCAGGTCGAGTTTGTGGGCCGCTACGTGGAGGCGCGCGAGGTCGGCGACGGTGCCGACGTCCGGGTCTGCGAGCGCACTGACGTCGCAGACGAGTTGGTTCGGACGCGACGCGGCCATCTGCAGGGTGGACCGCTTCGGATCCCGGAAATCATCGGTTTCGCAACGATGAGTTTCGGTGGGCAGCACGGTCGGATGTTGTGAAACCGAACGAAAGGGACAGATGCCTTCGATGACCGCCCGCAGTCGCTGGCTCGCGCTCTACGTGCTGTGCCTCGGCGATCTGATGATCGTCCTCGACACCACGATCGTGAATGTCGCACTCCCGTCGATCCGCACCGATCTCGGCTTCTCGCAGACGTCGCTTGCCTGGGTCGTGAACGCCTACATCCTCACGTTCGGCGGCTTTCTGCTGCTCGGCGGTCGGCTCGGCGACCTCTTCGGCCACCGCCGGCTGTTCCTGGTCGGGATCGCGGTCTTCACGTTGGCGTCGCTCGCATGCGGGCTCTCGACCTCGAAGGGACTGCTGATCGCAGCGCGCGCGGTTCAGGGGGTCGGCGGGGCCGTCGTCTCGGCAGTGGCGTTCTCGCTGATCATGGTGCTCTTCACGGAGCCAATCGATCGCGCGAAGGCAATGGGTGTGTTCGGGTTCGTGATGGCCGGCGGCGGCAGCATCGGCGTCCTGCTCGGCGGCGTCCTGACGGGCTCGCTCGACTGGCACTGGATCTTCCTGGTCAACCTGCCGATCGGCGTGGTCGTCTTTGCCCTCTCGTTGCGGCTCCTGCCGAAGGCGCAAGCCTCGCTCGGCCGCAAGTCGCTCGATGTCGCAGGCGCGATCACGGTCACTGCGGCGCTCGTGCTCGCTGTCTACGCGATCGTCAACGGCAATCAGGCTGGATGGACATCCACTCAGACGCTCGGGCTGCTCGGCTGCTCGGCAGTCCTGCTTGCATTCTTCGTCTGGCTCGAGTCGCGGGTGCGCGACCCGCTGGTCCCGCTCAGCCTGTTCAAGCGTCGGAACATCGCGACCGCGAACGTCGTCGGTGTGCTGTGGGCGGCGGCGATGTTCGCGTGGTTTTTCCTGTCCGCGCTGTATCTGCAGCTCGTCCTCGGTTACTCGCCGCTTCAGGTCGGCCTCGCCTTCTTGCCCGCGAATCTGATCATGGGGGCGTTTTCGATCGGGCTCTCGGCGAGGCTCGTGCTGCGGTTCGGCTTTCGGCCGCCGCTTGCGGTGGGGTTGGGGCTGGCGTCGCTCGGCCTGCTGCTCTTCGTGCGCGCCCCCGTCGACGGCTCGTTCGTGGTCGACGTCCTGCCGAGCATGATCCTGCTCGGTGTCGGCGCCGGGATGGCGTTCAATCCGCTGCTGCTCGCCGCGATGAGCGAGGTCGGCCCAGAGGAGTCGGGCCTTGCCTCCGGCGTCGTCAACACGTCCTTCATGATGGGCGGCGCGGTCGGGCTCGCGGTGCTCGCGAGCATCGCGGCGTCACGCACCGACACGCTGGCTGCGTCTGGCGACGGCAACCTCGAGGCGCTGACCGGGGGCTACCACGCGGCCTTTTTCGTCGGCGCGATCTTCGCCGCGTCGGCCGCGGCGATCGGTGGACTGTTGCTCCGGCAAGTGGGAGCGCCTGCGCGCGAGTTCGCCGGTGACGAGGCGGTCGACTTCGGCTAACAGACATGTCCCGAAAGGTGGTCTAGTTCACTGTTCGGTGGCTGCCACCGGGTAGTGCGGTTGCCTGCTCGGAGGGGACGTGTCCCGAAGGTGCGCTACGGGTTGCCGCGCTGCGCTCGCCGCAGCGCGTCGAGCCGTCGCCGCGCTTGCTTCGTCGGCCGCTCGCCGAGGTCGGCGCCCAGAGGGCGGGCGAGGCTTCGCTGCAGGCGCTCGCGTTCGCCGCGTTCGATCGACTCGGCCGTTTCGGCGTAGAGCGTCGCCGCCACGGTCGCAGAGCCGCGCTTGTCCGCGATGCCCGTGACGAGCACCGTGCGTCGCCGCGCAGCGATCGCAATCTCGATGGTGTCGCCGGTGTGAACGTCCCGCGACGGCTTCACACGCTCGCCGTTCACGTGCACGTGGCCGCCCAGCACCGCGTCGGTCGCCGCACTGCGCGTCTTGAAGAAGCGCGCCGCCCACAGCCACTTATCGATCCTGGTATCAGCACCCGTCATGAGCCCTCGCGATCAGGCGTGGAGGTACTGGAGTATCACGTGGGGTTTGGCACGTGAGCGTCGGCACGCCGGTCTTTATCCTGGAGCGGTGGCCGCCTACTCCGTCGCCCGCTTCGACGCGATCGACGAGATCGACGACGGCGGCGCGCCGTACCGGCCGGTGAGGGCCTACTTCGGGATCGCGTCCTTCGGCGTCAGCAGCTTCACCGGCGGCAAGACCGGCGACCGGATCATCAACGAGCACTCCGAGGAGGACGACCAGGAAGAGCTGTACCTCGTGCTCCAGGGCCGCGCGACCTTCGAGCTCGACGGCGAGCGGGTGGACGCGCCGGCGGGGACGCTCGTCTTCGCCGAGCCCGGCGTGAAGCGGACGGCGTTCGCGGAGGAGGATGGGACGACGGTCGTCGTCGTTGGCGGCAAGTCGGGCAAGGCGTACGAGGTCCTCGGCTTCGAGGTCTGGGCGCCGTTCGGCCTGCTCGTACGAGGCCGGCGACTACGCCGAGGCCGCCGACCAGGCCCGCGGGGCGATCGAGGCGCATCCAGAGGCGTTCGGAGCCTTCTTCTGCCTCGCGTGCTGCGAGGCGCTGGCCGGCCGCGCGGACGACGCGGCGCGGCATCTCAGGCACGCGCTCGAGCAGTCGGAGCGGCTACGGGGCCTCGCCCGCCGGAACTCCGACCTCGACTCGATCCGCGACCGGCCGGAGATCGCCGAGCTACTCGCGGGGTAGAGCGACCCCGAGCCAGATCAGCAACACGACGACAAGGTCTGGCTGACGCCAGCACCCGCCACACCGAGGATCCGCTAGGCGGTGGCGTGCAGCTCCTTGGTCGTCACGAGCACGTTTCCGGTCGCGGCTGGCAGCGCTGTGGTGACCAGCCGTGTCCCGATGCGCGCGTCGATGTTCCAGGGAGCTCCGACGCGGATGATGAGAGGTCGGCGCAATCCGAACCGCACGGTCCGGCCCATCGAGAGGGTGCCCTGGTAGACGGTTGTCTGTGACCCGGCCTTGGTGACTGACAGCCAGCAGTTGCCGCGTGCAGCCGTGAGCGTCAGCGCCGGGTGCGAGGTGGAGAGATGCGTGGAGGAGGAGATCGTTCGGTTGGTGGTCACGGGCGGAGGCCTCTGCACGACGGGCGGCGTGTGAGCCGATGGCACCGCCGAGTGCGGCTTGCCCGGGCTTCCGAGCCGCCAGGCGCCGACGATCAGCAGAGCGAGGAGCAGTCCAGCGACAAGCGGGACCCGTGCGGGGATGTCCGCCACAAGGCGCTTGAGCTCGTCGCTTTCGGAGGGTTGGGCGGGCTCTGGCTCGATCGGTGCGAGGCAGAGGTCGTATTGGGCGGTGAGGATGTCGCCGTCCAGACCGAGAAACTCGGCGTATTCGCGGAGGAAGCTTCTCCCGTACGGCCCGTGTGGCAAGGTCTGGAACCGTTCGTACTCGAGCGCGTTCAGGTACCGCGCACGGATCATCGTTGCGGCCTCGGCTTCGTCTAGCGTGACGCCGCGGCGACTGCGCGCTTCTCGCAGGGTGCTGCCGATCTCGAACGTCGTGTCGAACCTCCCGCGGGGTTCTGGGTTCGGTTGTTCTCGTTCCCGGCTGTTGGATTGCCAAACGTGGACTTGTCGACGCGGACGACGTCCATCAAACGGGCGGTTCGGGGTCGTACTGGATGTACCGGCGAACGTCACGCGCGCGCTCGACCGAGTCCAGCCGTGCGACGAGGTGGAGCGCCATGTCGATCCCGGCCGAGACGCCCGCCGCCGTGATCACGTCGCCGGCGTCGATGAAGCGCTCGTCCCGCACCTCAACGCCGAGTGCCGCGCAATCGCTCCACCGAGCCCCAGTGCGTGGTCGCCGGCTTGCCCTCGAGCGCACCGGCGGCCTGTAGGACGAATGCGCCGGTGCAGACACTCGTCAGGAGCGCGCCTCGTTCTCGCAACGCGCGGATCCGCTCGATCAGCACCTCGTCCGCGACCGGGCCCGCGCGAGTCGCCCCCCGGCACGACGAGCACGTCGAGCTCCGGCGCGGTCTCCCACGTGTGGTCGCCGAGCACCCGCAAGCCCTTCGCACACCGAACCGGGCTCTCCGTGTCGGTGATCGTGAAGACCTGCACGTCGCTGGCGCGGTCGGCCCAGGCGGCGAGCACCTCCCACGGGCCGGCCCAGTCGAGCTCCTCGGCGAGCTCGTAGATGTAGATGCCGATGTTCATGGTCGACAGTCCGCGCAGGCGCCGCGCAGCACGACCTCGTGCGCGACCACCGAGTAGCCGCTCCGCTCTTCGACCGCCTCGATCGCCTGCTCGAGCCGCTGGTCTGCAAACGGCTCCACCTTGCCGCACTCACCGCACACGAGGTGGTGGTGATGTGCAGCGCGCGCCGGCTCGTAGCGGACGATCCCATCCCCGAGGTCGATCCGCTGCACGAGGCCCTGCGCGTCGAGCCGGTCGAGCATCCGGTAGACGCTCGCCAGCCCGATCCGGCGTTCGAGCGCCTCGTAGATCTCCTGTGCGCCGCGGCAGCACGTCTGCGCCTCCAGGTATCCGAGCACCAGCGTGCCGGCGCCACCCGGGCGGTAGCCGGCCTCGCGCAGCTGCGTGTTCGCATCGTCGGCCCAGGTCATCGGGCAGAGGATAACGAGAATCGTTATCGTCCCCGAGATCTTGGTGAGAATCGTTCTCGCACTCGCTCTGGCAGCCGCTCTGGCGGGCTGCGGCTCGAGCACGTCGTCGCACGGCCGCTCGGTGGTGGCCGCGTTCTACCCGGTCGCCTGGGCGGCGGAGCAGATCGGCGGCCGGACCGTCCACGTGCACAACCTGACGCCCGCAGGGGCCGAGCCGCACGACATCGAGCTCACGCCGAGGGAGGTCGCCGAGATCCAGAGCGCGAAGTTCGTCTTCTACCTCTCGCACGATTTCCAGCCGGCGGTCGCTGACGCGGTGCGCGACGCCCGCGGCACGACGTTCGACGTGCTGCAGGGGCAGACGCTCTCCGCAGGCGTGGGTGACGAGTCCGGCAAGGTGGACCCGCACGTCTGGCTGGATCCGGTTCGTTTCGCGCGCATCGTCGAACGAATGGGTGTCGTGCTCGGCCGGCCGGTCAGAGGGCGCGCGCTCGGCGCGCGAATCCTTCGCCTCGACGGGGAATACCGCCGCGGCCTCGCCCACTGCGCCCGCCACGAGTTCGTGTCGAGCCACGCTGCGTTCGCATACCTGGCCGCGCGTTACGGCCTCCACATGGTCGCGATCACGGGGGTCGATCCGGAGTCGGAGCCGTCGGCACAGAAGCTCGCCTCGCTCGCGAAGCTGGTACGCGACGATCACATCGGCACCGTGTTCTTCGAACGGCTCGTCTCGCCGAAGCTCGCGCAGACGGTTGCGCGCGAGGCAGGGGCGAAGACCGCGGTGCTCGATCCGATCGAGGGGCTGACACCTGGTGAGGAGCAGCAGGGGCTCGACTACATCGGCCTGATGCGCCAGAACCTGCAAGCCCTGCGCAAGGAGCTCGGGTGCCGCTAGCACTCGAGCTGAGAGGGGTCGACTTCGCCTACGGCCAGGGCCCGCAGGTGCTCGAGAACGTCGATCTGCGCGTCGAGCAGGGCGAGTTCGTCGCGATCGCAGGCCCGAACGGAGGCGGCAAGACGACGTTGCTGCGAATCGCGCTCGGGCTGGAGCGGCCGACACGCGGGGAGGTTTCGCTGTACGGCGAGCCGGCACGGAGCTTCCGCGACCGGACGAGCATCGGCTACCTCGCGCAGCGGACGAAGATCGGCCTGCACGCGCCGGCGACCGTGCGTGACGTCGTCGAGGCTGGACGAGCGCCGCTGAAGCCGTATGGACGCCTGCATCGTGACGACCGCGAGGCGGTCGACGAGGCAATCGACCGCGTCGGGCTGCGCGCGCTGGCCCGGCGGCGGCTGACGTCGCTCTCTGGCGGCCAGCAGCAGCGCGCGTTCATCGCGAAGGCGCTCGCCGCTCAGCCGAGGCTGCTCGTGCTCGACGAGCCGACGACCGGCGTCGACGTCGAAGCGCAGGACGCTCTCGGTGCGCTGCTCCACCGGCTGCACGAGGAGCTCGGCGTGACCATCCTCTACGTCTCGCACGAGTTCGGCGCGGTCGAGCGCTTCGTCGGACGACTGGTGCTCGTGCGCGAGCGAATCGTCTTCGACGGCCCGCCGTCGGAGCTCCCGGGCCTCTGGCACGACCCGTCACACAGCCATGCTTGATCTCGAATTCATGCGGCTCGCGTTCGCCGCGGGCGCGATCGTCGGCGTGCTCGCTCCGGCGGTCGGATTCTTCCTCGTGCAGCGCGAGATGAGCCTGATCGGCGACGGCATCGGTCACGTGGCGTTCGCAGGAGTCGCGGTCGGCTACCTGATCGGCGTTTCCCCGGTCTGGACGGCGCTCGCGGCGGCGATCCTCGGCGCGATCGGCATCGAATGGCTGCGCGCACGCCGCCGGACCGCCGGCGACCAGGCGCTCGCGGTCGTCTTCTACACCGGCATCGCGGGCGGCGTCGTGCTCATCTCGGCGGCCGGCGCGCTCAACGCGAACCTGTTCGCGTACCTGTTCGGGTCGATCCTGACGGTCACACGGAGCGACCTGGTCGTGATCGCGATCCTCGGCCTCGGCTCGCTGGCCGTGATCGCGGTGTTCCTGCGCGGCCTGATCGCGGTCTCGCTCGACGAGGAGGGTGCTCGCGTGGCCGGGCTGCCGGTGGCGGCGCTGAACGGGCTCGTTTCGATGCTCGCGGCATTGACGATCGGCGTCTCGATGCGCATCGTCGGGATCCTGCTGATCGCGGCGCTGATGGTGCTGCCGGTGATCGCGGCGCAGCGGGTCGCCTGGAGTGTCCGCTCGACCATGGGCCTCTCGATCCTCTTCGGCCTGGGGTCGGTGCTGGCCGGCCTGACGGTCTCCTACTACGGGAACCTGCCGCCCGGCGGCACGATCGTGCTCACCGGAACGGCAGTGTTCCTCGCGGCTTCGCTGGTCGAGGCTCTCGCCCGTTGAGGCGACGCCGCTACGGCGGTGTCGCGGGTGCCGGCGGTTGCAGATCGGCGACTGGGTGGGCGGCTGCGGGCAGTTGGTGCGTGCCGTTCATGACGGCTCCTTTCGTTGGTCGTTGGTGAGCCCACTGTGGCTGCGGCACCTGAGAACACCCTGAGCACGTCCTAGGGAGCACCTTCGAGCCGGCCTCGGGTATTTCCGCAGCCTGTCGTCCCACCCGACCGATCGTTAGTCTGTGGCGCGATGGAGCTCGAAGAGCACGTCGACGAGGCCGCCTCCGACGACAGGGACCTCCAGGGTGTGTATCGCTACTACGAGCTCGCCAAGCGGGCCGAGTGGCAGGTTCGTGACCTTCCGTGGGGCGAGGTGCCGCCGATCCCGGAGTACAAGGGCTCGCCGCAGAAGCTCGCGCGGCGCCGCGATCTCTGGCGGTCGGTCGTCACACAGCAGTTGCAGGCGGACGAGCTGGCGGTGGAGATGGCGGCGCAGCTCTTCTCGATCGCACCCGACCACGAGGCGAAGCTCTATTACACGACGATGGTGCAGGACGAGTCACGCCACACCGAGGGCTGGCTGAAGCTGATCCACGAAGCGGGCGGGATGGCCGAGCGCGATCCCTACCTCGACCGGCTCGCCCAGCAGGTGCTCGACGCGGACACGCTCGAGGAGAAGGTCTTTCTGATGCAGGTCTTCTACGAGCGGCTGATCATCCCGCGGTTCCGGATGATCGCGCGCTCGTCGCGAGGCACGGTGCTCGAGGACCTGTGCAACCGGCTCGCGATCGATGACGGGATCCATCACGGCGCGGGCATGGCCTACGAGCGTGTCCTGCTGGAGGGCGCCGGCACGCGGGTGAAGACCCGCCTCGTCGATGCCGCAAACCGCCTTCTGCCGATCTTCACGCAGCATGCACTCTGGCGGCCGAAGGCACGCGAGTTCATCGGGGCGTTGATGCGCGAGACGGACATTCGCATGCTGCGCGAGGACCTCGAGCAGGGCATTCGGCTTGCGAAATCGCTCGGCATCGACCCGAGCGGCATCGAACTGCCGAACGAACTGATCTAGCGCAAACTCCCGCCTCGCGCTTCGCGTAGTATTCGCGCGCCGGCGCTCGTCAGCGAACGAAAGGAGGGCCGCCATGGTTCACACAGTCGCTCCAGCAGCCCTCTCGTTCGGCCCGCCCGCGCGCTGACCCGCGCGCGCAACACAGATGTCCTTGCCGAACGGTGGGCTGCTGCGTCCCCGTTACAGCGCGAGAAAGGACTCTGGTTGAGAAGAGCACGCAAACGTGGCGCCGTCGCGCAGGACAGGCGCGTCACCGCGAGGATCAACGAACAGATCGGCAACCAGCCGGTGCGGCTGCTCGCCGAGGACGGAACACAAATCGGAGTGGTCGGCGCCGACGAGGCGCGTGCGTATGCGTACGCACGCGACCTCGATCTCGTCGAGGTCGCGGCCAAGGCAGAGCCACCCGTCTGCCGCGCACTCGACTACGGCAAGTGGCGCTACGAGGAGGAGCGCAAGCTGCGCGCCTCGCTCCGGAATCAGGTGCATGAATCACTGAAGGAGGTCCAGCTGCGACCGAAGATCGGCTCGCACGACTACGCCTGGAAGCGAGACCGGGCGCTCGGCTTCCTCCGTGACGGATCGAAGGTGAAGGCGGTCGTGATCTTCCGCGGCCGCGAGCGTGAGCATCCGGAGCGCGGTCGCGACCTGATTGCCCGGCTCGCCGAGGACGTCAAGGAGGTCGGACGGCTCGAGGGGATGCCGGTTGCCGAGGGCAGGACGATCACAGCGGTGATCAGTCCGACGGCGGTGCGGCCATGAGGTCGCGCCGCCGCCACCTCTACGCGCTCGCCGAGCTCGTCGATCGGCACGGCGATCTCGAGGGGTGCCGGGACGAGTACCTCGCGTCCCTCGACGCCGACGACGGCCTCGTCGTCCTGCTGATCCCGACCGACGAGATCATGGCGGCCGCCGCAGCGCGTCGAGCGTGTGTACCGGCCTCCTGTCAGCGCTGCGGCGCGCGCCTGCCGGCGAAGCGGCACCGCTGTCGCCGCTGTGGCGAGGCCTGCCGGTGACCGCGTTCGCGAGGACGCAGCCCGCCGGCAGCAGTGGATTGTCGGCGCGCGCGGCGCTCTCAGCGAAGGGCTTCCTCGAACCGCGGATCGTCGCGTACGGCGGCGAAATCGTCATCGTTGCGCGCCTGCTCGCGAAACGGCGGGAACAGCTCGACGGCCCGGTGGAGATGGTCGAACGTCTCGTCGCCGGTGTCGCCGGCGAGTGCCGCGAAGCACCCGAAGTTGTAGTTGAGGCCGGGGTTGTCCGGCATGACCTCGAGGCCGGCGCGGACCGATTCGAGCGCATCGGCGTAGCGCTGCTCGCCGTAGGCGGCCATCGAGTCTCTGTGGAACGGCCACGACTCACCCCAGTCGATTCCCTGGTAGGCCACGCCGGGCGTCCCACCGAGGGCGAGGATCGTTCCGTCCCCGGTCGCCTTCCGGCGCGACTCCGGCCGGACGAACACGAAGGTCCCCGCCGGTGCATCGATCGTCTCGCCGTCGATCTCGAAGATCGCCGTCCCGTCGAGCACGATGTACAGCTCTTCCTGGCCCGAACCAGCCTCGCTGTGCTCGCCGATCAGCAAGTTGTCCTCGCCCGGCGTGAAAGCGTTGACGCCGAATGCGTGAATCCCGAGATGCTCGCGCACCGGGATGTCTCTGCCGCGGCGCTCGATGTCCTCGAGGCGCACGACCTGCCATTTCGGATTACCGGTCATTCGTTCACCTCCGTGCAGCGTCGTTCATCGCGAATGCGCGATCGTAACCGACGACCCCTAGACCGAATCAGATTCGCTCTGTGAATCTGATTCGCGAGTTTCTCGGAAGGCCACGGGCAACTCGAAACTCGTGAATCTGGTTCGGCTGCGCCGAACCAGATTCAGTAGATGGGCTAGCCGGCCCGAAGGATCAGCCGGCGTGAGGTGCCGAGCTGCAGTACGTCCTCGACGTGCACCTGCTCTGCCCCGAGCGCGAATGTCTCTCCCGCGGCCGGGACGACGTCGAGCTGAAGGCGCCCGGTGGCGATCACCGCACCGTTGCGCCGAAGTTCGTACTCGTACTCACCGCACCGCAGCGTCCGTCCTTTCGCCCTCGAGCTTACCCTTCCGACTAGATTCCCGTGATGTGCTTCGACATCGACTCAGAGCCTCCGATCCCGCCGATCGCCGGCGCGTCCGTCTCGCACGACGACCTCGTCCTCACCGCCGCTGACGGCAACGACTTCGCCGCTTTTGTCGCGGCCCCGGAGGAGCGCACGACCACCGGCGTCGTGATCCTGCCGGACGTGCGTGGGCTCTTCCATTTCTACGAGGAGCTTGCGCTGCGCTTTGCCGAGCGTGGCCACCTCGCGATCGTCGTCGACTACTTCGGCCGCACTGCCGGAATCGCGAAGCGCACCGCCGATTGGGAGTACATGCCGCACGTCGAGCAGACGACCGATGACGGCGTCCAGGCAGATGTGCGAGCGGTGGTCGACGAGCTCCGCGCCCGCGGCGCAACTTCCGTCTTCTCCGTCGGGTTCTGCTTCGGCGGACGTGCATCGTGGATCGCCGCGGCGTCGGGTCACGGCCTCGCCGGGTCGATCGGCTTCTACGGCTCGCCGACGCGTGAGCGCGGCGGGGCGAGCGTCGTGCAACGCGCCGCCGCGATCGAATGCCCGATCCTCGCGCTCCAGGCAGGCGACGACCAGGGGATCACCGCTGAGGACAACAGCCTGTTCGAACAAGCACTCGCGAACGAAGGCGTGGAACACGAGATCGTGATCTACGACGGCGCCCCGCACAGCTTCTTCGACCGCAAGCAGGAGGACTACGCCGAGGCGTCGGAAGATGCCTGGCGGCGGACGCTCGCGTTCATCGCGCAGCGGTCGTGATCCTCACGATCGACCAGGGCACGACCGGCACGACCTGCCTCGTGGTCGACGAGGAGCTCCACGTCCATCGTCGCGGCTACGCCGAGCTGCCGCAGCACTTTCCGCAGCCGGGCTGGGTCGAACACGATCCGGAAGAGATCTGGCAGAGCGTTCTCGCCGCCGCAGGTGAAGCCGGCCTCGACGGCGTCGACACGATCGCGATCACGAACCAGCGGGAGACGACGCTGCTCTGGGACCGCGTGACCGGACGCCCGGTCGCGAACGCGATCGTCTGGCAGGACCGGCGAACCGCGGCACGCTGCCGCGAGCTCGACGCCGACCTGGTCCGCGAGCGCACGGGGCTCGTCCCCGATCCGTACTTCTCCGCCACGAAGCTCGAGTGGCTCCTGCGCGAGCACGGCCGCGCCGGGCTCGCGTTCGGCACGGTCGACACCTGGCTCGTCTGGAAGCTGACGAGCGGGCAGATGCACGTGACCGACGCGACGAATGCGTCGCGCACCATGCTCGCGTCCTTGCAGACGCTCGACTGGGACGACGAACTGCTTGCGCTCTTCGGCGTCGACCGGGATCTACTGCCGCGGATCATCCGGTCGGACGATGCGGTGGGGGAGGGTGAGCTGCTCGGGACACGTGCGGAGGTGCGCGGGATCGCCGGCGACCAGCAGGCGGCGCTCTTCGGTCAGGGGTGTCACTCCGCAGGCGAAGGGAAGGCGACGTACGGGACCGGCAGCTTCGTGCTCGTGCACACGGGCGACGACGCGTCGGCACCTCCGCCCGGACTGCTGAAGACGGCGGCCGCGGACGGCTATGCCCACGAAGGTGCGGTGCTGGTCGGCGGTGCCGCCTTGCAGTGGCTGCGTGACGGTCTCGGCCTGCTCTCCGGCGCGGCCGAGAGCGAAGCGCTCGCCGAGAGTGTCGACTCCACCGACGGGGTGGTCTTCGTCCCCGCGCTCACCGGTCTGGGCTCGCCCTGGTGGGACGCCGATGCGCGCGGCCTGATCGCAGGGATCACCCGGGGCACCACGAGGGCCCATCTGGTGCGGGCGGCTCTCGAGGCGATCGCCCACCAGGTCGCCGATGTCGTCGAGGCACTGCCCGATCGGCCTTCCGTCCTGCGTGCCGACGGCGGCGCCAGCGAGAACGCGTTCTTGATGCAGTTTCAGGCCGACCTGCTCGGCATTCCGGTCGAAGTTGCCGCCGAGCGCGAGACGACCGCGCTCGGGGCGGCGGCCCTCGCGGCCGGTCACGGTGCCCGGGTCGCCGTCGGGGCCGTGTACGAGCCGAGTCTTTCCCGGGATGCCGCGGTAGCACATCGCCTGGCCTGGGAGACGGCTTTGAACCGATCTCGAACTTAACGAGAACTTCTTAGGCGGGAGGTGCATTCTTAGGTTCCAACCCGAACGAGGAGGAGTCAGTGGACGAGGTCGCAGGCAAGCTGGAACAGGCGCTGTTCGAGATCCGGCGCGTGATCGCGGGTCAGGAGGAGATGCTGGAGCGCGTGCTCGTCTGCCTGCTCTCCGGCGGGCACGTGCTGATCGAAGGCGTGCCGGGTCTCGCCAAGACCCTGACGATCAAGACCACTGCCGCGGTCCTGGGCGGCTCGTTCCACCGGGTGCAGTTCACACCGGATCTCGTCCCGTCCGACCTCGTCGGCACGCGTGTCTACCGCCCCGACAAGAGCGACTTCGAGACGGAGCTCGGCCCGGTCTTCTGCAACTTCCTGCTCGCGGACGAGATCAATCGTGCGCCCGCCAAGGTCCAGTCGGCCCTGTTGGAGGTCATGCAGGAGCGTCAGGTGACGATCGGGCACCACACCTTCCCGGTCCCGAGCCCGTTCCTCGTGCTCGCAACCCAGAACCCGATCGAGTCCGAGGGCACCTACGCGCTGCCCGAGGCGCAGATCGACCGGTTCATGCTGAAGATCCTGGTCGACTATCCGGCGCACGACGAGGAGCTGACCGTCGTCGCCCGCTCGCTCGAGACGGCGCCCGAGCTGGCGCAGGTGCTGTCGCTCGACGCGCTGATTGCGCTGCAGCAGCAAGCGACTCAGGTCTACGTCGATCCTGCCTTGATCAGCTGGACCGTGGACGTCGCCACGGCGACACGACGCCCGAACGAGCACGGGCTCGGCGACATCGCCGATTACGTCTCGTTCGGCGCCAGCCCCCGCGGGCCGATCAGCCTCGTGTCGGCGGCTCGTGCGCTCGCGCTCATCCGAGGCCGTGACTACGTCGTCCCCGGAGACGTCGACGCGCTCGTCCGCGACGCGTTCCGCCACCGGCTCGTCCTCTCCTACCGCGCCCTGGCTGAGGAGGTCGCAGCCGACACGATCCTCGAACAGGTGCTCGCGGCCATGCCGACGCCGCAAATCGACCTCGGCCGCGCGCAAGCCGTCTGAGTGTCCGACGACCCGCTCGCCCCGCTTCGCACGCCCGAGCAGCCCGGGCCCGGCCCGCTCTCGGCGTCGTCACTGCGCGCGCTCGAGCTGTCGGTCGGCCGCCGGGTCGACGGTCTCCTGGCCGGCGACTATCGCTCCGCATTCGCAGGAGTCGGCAGCGAGCTCTGGCAGGTCCGACCCTATGAGCCGGGCGACGACGTTCGCCGCATCGAATGGAACGTCACGGCACGCACCGGTGAGCCGCACGTTCGGGTCGAGCTCGCGGAGCGCGTGCTCGTCACGTGGCTCGTGCTCGATGCCTCGGCGTCGATGTCGTTCGGAACCGGCGATCGGCGAAAGGCAGATGTGGCTGAAGGCGTCGCGATCGCCGTTGGCTACGCCGCCACACGGCGCGGGAACCGGCTCGGCACAGTGGCGTTCGGAGCCGCGCCCGTCGTCGAGCGGCCGCGCCAGGGTCGGCGGGCGCTGCTCGACACGCTGCGGCTTCTGCGCGATCTGCCTCCGGCAGGCACAGGCACGCTGCGTGAAGCGCTCGAGCTCGCCGACCGGGTGACGAAGCAGCGCGCTCTGATCGTCGTCGTCTCGGACTTTCGCGGCCCGATCGACTGGCGGCCGCCGCTCCTTCGGCTCGCGGGACGCCACGCTGTGCTCGCGGTCGAGGTTCGCGATCCCCGCGAGCAGGAGCTCGCCGACGTCGGCGAGTTGAGGCTCGTCGATCCGGAGACGGGGCGGCAGCTCCGCGTCGACACCGGAGATCGCCGTCTGCGAGAGCGCTTCGCGGCCGTTGCTGCAGATGAGCGGCGCACGCTCGTCTCATCGCTCGCGTCGGCCGGAGTGCGGCACGTCGCGCTCTCGACCGACGGTGACTGGCTGAGGCCGCTGGCCGCGTTCCTGCGCAGAGGACGTCGCACGCGGTGAGCTTCTTCGCTCCGGCCCTGCTCGTCTTCCTGCTCGTCGTGCCGGCGGCTGTGGCGGGCTACGTGTGGCTCGACCGGCGTCGCGACCGGCGGGCGTCCGCGTGGGCGGCGCCCAACCTGCTTCCGAACATGACCGACCGTCCGCCGGCGTGGCGCCGGCATCTGCCCGTGGCGCTGCTGCTCGCCGGTGCCGCGTTGCTGCTCGTCGGCTTTGCCCGGCCGACTGCGAAGATCACGGTCAAGCGTCAGGAGGCCACCGTTGTGCTGGTGCTCGACGAGTCCGGTTCGATGGCTGCGCGCGACTCGCTGCCGACGCGCCTCGCCGCAGCGAAGGCCGTTGCACTGCGGTACGTCGACGCCCTCCCGAGCGGCTATCGCATGTCGGTGGTCACATTCTCCGACCACGTCGCCGTCTCTGCTCCGCCCACCCACGATCTGACCGCCGTGCGCGCGGCGATCACCAACGCCACCGTCGGCCCGCAGGGGACGGCGCTCGCCGATGCCGCAGTGAAGGCGGTCAATGTCGGCCGCACGGTCAAGGGGACGCAGCAGGGGACGCGTCCGCCTGCCGTGGTCATCCTGCTGTCCGACGGCGGGCAGACGGCCGGTCGTTACAGCCCGCAGCAGGCCGGCGCCTGGGCGAGGCAGTGGAAGATCCCGGTTTCGACGGTTGCACTCGGCACGCCGGACGGCGTCGTCCTGCAGCCGCTGAAAAGCGGGTACACCGAGCGCATCCAGGTTCCGATGCAGCCTGCGACGTTGCAAGCGATCGCCCGGACGAGCGGCGGACGGTTCTATCAGGGAGCGGCGAGCGTCGACGTGAAGAGCACGTACGCGGCGCTCGGCTCACGCGTCGGCAAGCAGCACAAGACCTTCGAGGTGACCGCCGTGGCTGCGGCCGGCGGAATCGTCTTCATGCTCGCGGGGGCGTTGCTCTCCGGCGCCTGGTTCAGGAGGTTCCCGTGAAAGCCTTTTTCGCCGCGATCGTCGTGGCGCTCGCCCTGGCCGCCTCATTCGCGCCGGTCGGCGGCGCGACGAACGAATGCCACGGGATCCAGTCGTGCATCCGGGTCCCGGGACCGTGGGTGGTCGTTCCCGCCCGCGGCACGACGCAGTACCTGCTCAGCTGCCCGGGTGGGAAGAGCGTCGTTGCGGGACTGGACTCGCAGGTGACCTCGCGTGACGTGCGCGTCGACTTCGTCGGTCGGCTCGGTGCGCCTGTCCAGCCGGGAGCGACGACAACGCGGTACGCGCTGTTCCGCGCGGTCTCGACCTCGCCGCGCGCGCAGCTCTTCCAGCCGTTGCTCGGTTGCGTGCCCACGCAAGGGGGCGGCGGCCGCTCCACGGTCTCCGCGCGCACGGTGAGCCCGCCCGGCCCGTCGCTCGAGTTTCGGTCGCGGATCGTCGTGATCGGGCCGGGAACGGTGCGGTTCGGCCGGGTCGCCTGCAAACCGTCCGAGCGGCTCGTGGGTGCCTGGCACTCGGTTGCGTTCCGGACGAAGCAGCCGCCGCCGGTCTCGAACTCGGTCTACGTCAAGGCGTCCCACGTGATCCTGGGCAAGAAGGTCGTCGTCACCGCCTCCGCCGGGGATGCACTGTCGATCGACGTGCACGCGATCGTCCAGGTCGGCGCGGAGTGTGCGCCGTGAGCTTCGGGTCGCCGTACTTCCTGCTCGCGTTGCTGCTGGTGCCGGCGGTGCTCGGGGTTGCGCTGTGGTTCGACCGCCGCAGGGCGCGCTACGCGGTCGCGTTCACGAACCTCGATCTGCTCGCATCGGTGGTGGCGGAGCGCAAGCGTCCCTGGCGGCGGTGGATCCCGTTGGCGCTCTTCCTGCTCGCGCTCACGGCGGCCTCGACGGCACTCGCCCGTCCGCGCGCGACCGTGTCGGTGACGTCGAGCCAGGCAACCGTCGTTCTCCTCGTCGATGTCTCGGGCTCGATGCGCGCCGCCGACGTCAAGCCGACGCGCCTCGGTGCCGCGCAGCACGCGATGGACGTCTTTTCGGCGAAGGTGCCGAAGAAGGTGAAGATCGGGCTTGTCTCGTTCAGCACAGGCCCCGACGTGCTCGTTGTGCCGACGACCGACCGCGGTGTGTTGCAGGAGGGCGTCGATCTCCTCTCGCCCGAGGCAGGGACGGCGATCGGAGACGGGCTCAGCGTGGCCGTGCATGTCGTCAAGTCGTCGGTCGCCGATGCGCCGCGCGGTAAGGACGGGAAGCTGCCCGGTGCGATCGTCCTGCTCTCGGACGGCGCGCAGACGCGCGGAGTGCTGACGCCGATGCAGGGCGCGGCGCTCGCGCGGAACGCGGGGATCCGCGTGTTCACCGTCGTGCTCGGCACGGATCACGGCACTCTCGGTTTCGGTCCCTTCGGCGGCTACGGCTTCGGCGGCGGCTTCGGAAACGGCACCGGGCGGCGGTTCCCCGTCCGGCCCGACCCGGTCACGCTCGCCGCGATCGCGCACGCGACCGACGGCCAGACCTTCCGCGCGACCACCGCCAACCAGGTCGACTCGATCTACAAGGATCTCGGCCACAGCATTTCCCACCACAGTGCGACCCGCGAGGTGTCGTCGTGGTTCACGGGCCTCGCGGCCCTGCTCCTGATCGGCTCGCTCGGCGTGGCCCGCCTCACCGGCGAGCGGCTTCCGTGAGCGAGGGACAGCCGCGCCTCGCGCTCGTCGTGCTCGAGGCGGACGGCGGGATCGTGCTCACCCACCCACCGGGCGGTTCGCCCGACGCACCCGCCTCGCTGCCGAGCGGCAGCGTGCTCGACGACGAGACTCCCGAGGAGGCGGCGGTTCGGCTCGCGCTCGAACAGACGGGGCTCGAGATCGAGCTGGCGGGGGAGTTGACGCGGTTCCTGCAGGAGGGCACGCCGTTCGGGACGGCAGAGATGTTCGGGTTCGTCGCGAAGGCGGTCGGCGGCGAGTTGCGCGAAGGCGACGAGGGCTTGCCGCGCGTCTACCCGTTGGACGACCTGCCGGCGATCATTCCGGTCCGGGTCGCGAACCAGCGAGTGCTCGCCGCGTATCTCGGCGGCCGCTAGACAGCGGCCCGACTGCTCAGAGGTCGAGGTTCAGCTCGCGCAGCGCCAGGAAGACGCCTTCGCTGAAGGTGGGGTAGGGCTGGATCACGTCGAGCAGCACGTCGATCGGGGTCTCGGCACGGATTGCGAGCGTCAGCTGCTGGAGCCATTCACCCGACTCCGGGCCGACGGCCACCGCGCCCGTCAGGATCTTCCGTTCCGGATCGGCAACGACCTTGACGAAGCCGGTGCGCTTCGGCCGCTCGTACGTCGAGAGGCGGGGGACCGAGGTGAGCTGCCAGGTCGAGCTGACGCCGCCTTCGGTCGAGCCGACCGTCGCGACCTGTGGGTCGGTGAAGATCGTGGCGGGCACCGCGCGATGATCGGCGCGAACGTCGCGGCCGTTCAGGTCGTAGGCCGCGATGCGAGCGTGGTACTTGCCGACGTGCGTGAACGGAGCAATCCCGGTCACGTCACCCAGCGCCCAGACGTTCTCCGCTGCGCGCAGCCGCTCGTCGACTTCGATCCCGCGCCGGGAGATGTCGAGCCCGAGCGGCTCGAGGCCCTCCACGTTCGGCCTGCGGCCCGTCGCGAGCAGCAGCCGGTCGAACGGCACCTGCGAGCCGTCGGCGAGCGACAGGCTGTTGCTCGTCACGCTCACGGCGCGCGCGCCGAGCCGGATGTCGACACCGTCCTCCCGCAGCGCCTCCTGGACGAGCGCCGCCGCGTCGGCGTCGACGCGTGCGAGGAGCCGCGAGTCGCCCTGCACGAGGGTCACCTGCGAGCCGATGCGCTGGAAGAACTGCGCGAGCTCGCAGCCCACGGGGCCGCCGCCGAGAACGAGGAGCCGTCCCGGGACCTCGAGGGTCTCCGTTGCTTCGACGTTCGTCCAGTAGTCCACCTGGTCGAGTCCTTCGATCGGAGGGACGACCGGTGACGAGCCCGTCGCGATCACGAGCCGGTCGTACCGCAGCTCCTCGTCGCCGACCTGGACGACGCCCGGCTCGGTGACGACCGCATCGCCGCGCACGAGTGCGGCGTCCTTCGAGTCGAGCCACTCGACCTGTGACGAGTCGTCCCGCTCCGCGACGACGTCACGCCACGCGAAGATCTTCTGCGGATCGAGCTTGCCCACCTCGAGCGCACCCAGAGAATGGCGTGCAGCAGCGGCGAGCTCGGGAGCCCGCAGCATCGTCTTCGTCGGCATGCAGGCCCAGTAGGAGCACTCGCCGCCGACGAGTCGCCGCTCGACGACGGTCACCTTCGCTGTGCGGTCGAGCCGGCGGAGGGCGCCGACGAAATGCTCGCCGGACGACCCTCCACCGAGAACGACAATCGACTCAGGCGAGATGGTTCGCCTTCAGGAAGGCCGCGGCGACCTTCGCTGCACTCTGCTTGTTGACCTCGACCGCCTTGTTCATGGCAACGATCGCGTTCTGCGTCAGCGTCGCCGACACCGCGTTGACCGTGTTCGTGAACTTCGAGCCCAGCGCGGTCGCAACGGACGTCTTGACGATCGGAGCGACGTTCTGGAAGCCCGTCACGTGCTTCGGGTCGTTGAGGACCGTGTACTTCGAGCCCTTGCCGAGTGGCGGGTCGGTCGAGAACACGTCGGCGGCCAGCACGTTGCCGGCGTCGAGCGCTGCGTACGCCGAGATCCCGGCCAGCGGCACGAACGACGCGTTCGTGATCCCGTACTGCTTCGTGTAGCCGAGGAAGCAGGTGTTCCGCGTCTTGCACTCCGGGAAACCGCCGAGCTTGAAGCTACCGGCCTTCTTCAGGTCGCCGATCGACTTCAGCCCGTACTTCTTGGCCGTCGCATTCGTCACGGCGAGGACGTCGGTGTCGAAGAACGGCGTCGGCTTGAGGACGGTGTAGCCCTTCTTCGCCTCCAGCTGCTTCGCGAGCTGGTACGTGCCGTTGGCCGTCTTCGCCGAGAGGGTGTGATGGAAGACGTCCTGCACGATCACGCCGGTGTACTCGGGATACATGTTGATCTTCCCGCTCGTCAGGGAGGTCTGGATCAGCTCGGTCGATCCGATGTTCTCCTTGTAGGAGACGTGGAAGCCCTTGGCCTCGAGCGCCTGCTTGTAGAGCTGGCCGAGGATGAACTCCTCCGGGAAGTTCTTCGTCCCGAGGATGATGGTCGGACTGGCCGTCGACTTCGCGTGTGCCGGCCGCGCGAGGACGGCCGCGAACAAGCCGATGACAATCGCGACCCCGAGGGAAATCGCGAACGCCGCCTTGGCGGCTCGCCTCGTATGCTTGCGAATCACTGCAGCTCCTTTCAGGATTGGTCGCTGGTAACGCTAGTACTCCGAAGACCTCTGGGCGTTACTCCGATCTGAACCCCAGCTAGGGCGACGAAGACGAGGGCGGACAGCGCCATCACGCAGAGCGAGGCTGCGATCACGCCCGAGAGCCGGTAGCTCGCCTGGTTGACGATCACGTCGCCCAGCCCGCCGCCGCCGGCGATCGCTGCGATCGGCGCGGTCGCGACGATCGTGACCGCGGCGATGCGGATTCCGGTGAAGACCAGGGGAATCGCCAGCGGGAGCTCGATCCGGCGAACGATCTGGCTCCCGGTCAAGCCCATCCCTCGGGCCGACTCGACGACGTCCTTGTCGACGCGGTCGATGCCCTCGTAGCTGCCCGTCAGGATCGGCCCGCTGCCGAGCACGGCGAGGGCCACCATGTTGTTCACGAATCCGATCCCGAGCAGGGTCAGGAAGGCCGCGATCAGCACCAGGCTCGGCAGGGCGCGGCCGATGATCGACGTGCCGATCGCGATGCCCGAGCCGCGATGGAAGTGGCCGAGCACGAGGCCGAGCGGGAGCGCAACGACGATCGCCAGTGCGAGAGCGGCGCCGGACAACTCGAGTTGCTCGAGCGCCTTCTGGAGCAGGAAGCCGGGGTGATCTCCGATGAACTGGATCGCGTCGACGAAGGTGTGCGCGTTGGCGGCATCCGCGAACGTCATGCGACCCCTTTCGCCGCCCATGGCGCGAGAGCCCGTTTCAGCGCAACGAGCAAGAGGTCGCACGTGAGTGCAAATGCGACCGCGAGGGCGCCGGCGGAGTAGATCTCCGTCTTGAACGGTGTCGGCTCCTTCAGCGCCAGGACGATGGGGTAACCGAGCCCGTCGGGCAGCAGGAACGCCGCGATGGTCGCGATCGCGACGGTCGAGACGACGGCGACGCGCAGGCCGCCGATGATCGTCGGCACGGCGAGCGGCAACTCGACCTGTCGCAGCGTCTGCATCCGGGTGAGCCCCATCCCGCGCGCGGCCTCGAGCACCTCCTCCGGGGCGCTGTTCAGTCCGGCGACGAAGTTCGGGAACAGGATCACGAGCGTGTACGCGACGAGCGCGATCTCGACGGTCGTCCACGTGAGACCGCTGAACGGGATGAGCAGCTGGAAGAGCGCGAGGCTCGGGATCGTGTACAGCAGCGCCGACATGATCCCGATCGGGTGCTCGAGCTTGCCGTAGCGATGGGCGAGCAGCGAGAGCGGGAAGGCGATCGCGAAGCCGATCACGACAGCGATCAGCGTCAGCTCGATGTGCTGGACGAGCGCGGGCTGCAGCGTGTCGCCCCAGTGCTCCTTCACCCAGCCCCAGCAGAAGGTGTGATCGCCCCGGACGCAGGCGCTGCCCTGGCCGAAGTTCGGGATGACGACGGGGCCGCCTACAGCAGGGCTCCCGCGTCGTGGAGCCTGAAGACGCCCAGCACCGCGTCGCCGTCGACGACGACCAGCTGGTCCTCGCCGGTCTCGAGCATGAGGGACACCGCGTTGCGGACCGTGATCGTCGGCGCGACCCGGGTACCTGGTACCTGGTCGGTACCAGGTACCAACGTTGCGTCTGCCAGGGTCTTGAGTGCGAGTCGCCGCAGGGCACGGTCCTCGCCGATGAACTGAGCGACGAACTCGTCGGCCGGGTGCGCCAGGATGGCGTCCGGTGTGTCGTACTGGGCGAGCACACCGCCCTCGCGGAGGATCGCGATTCGGTCGCCCATGTGGATCGCCTCCTCGACATCGTGCGTGACGAAGATCACGGTCTTGCCGACCTCGCGATGCAATCGTCGCAGCTCGGACTGCAGTCGCAGGCGGGTGATCGGGTCGACCGCGCCGAACGGCTCGTCCATGAGGAGCAGGGGTGGGTCGGCCGCCAGCGCGCGCGCGAGCCCGACCCGCTGTCGCTGGCCACCCGAGAGCTGTGCCGGATACCGCTTCGCGTCCGCGGTCTCGAGGCCGACGAGCTCGAGCAGCTCGTCCGTGCGCGCGGCGATCTTCGCCTTCGGCCAGCCGAGCAGCCTCGGCACGGTCGAGATGTTCTCTCCGATCGTCTGGTGCGGGAACAGACCGACCTGTTGGATCACGTAGCCGATGCCCCGCCGCAACTCGGTCGCCGGCAGCGCGTTGATGCTTCGTCCGTCGATCCGGATGTCGCCGGAATCGAACGGGATCAACCGGTTCACCATCTTCAAGGCGGTCGTCTTGCCACCGCCCGACGGGCCGACGAGGACGCAGAACGTGCCGGCGGGGATCTCGAGCGAGAGGTCGTCGAGCGCTGCCGTGTCCCGCCCCGCGTAGCGCTTGGTGACATGGTCGAACACGATCTCGGCGGCGGCGGGGGCGGCATTCATGGGCGATTCCGAACCCCGGCGATCCCGATGATGCCGCCCGCGAGCACGAGCAGCGCAGTGATCACCATCGCCAGATGGAAGCCCGCCATGTCGAGCTGGTTCTGGGGCCCCGCGACGGCTGCGCCGACGACGGCGATCCCTAGCAGGCCCGCGACGCGCGCCACGGCGTTGTTCACGCCGCTCGCGATCCCGGCATCGTGCTCGCCGACGTCCGCAAGCACCGTGGCGGTGAGCGGCGCGACGATCATCGAGAGGCCGATCGAGAAGACGACGAGTGAAGGCAGGAGCTCCGACCAGTACGAGAATCCCGGCTGCAATCGGATCACGCCGATCAACGCCAGTCCGGCGACGAACGGGCCTACGCCCATGAACCACCGCGGGCCGTACCGCATCGACAGGCGGCCCACGCGCGGCGACAACAAGAACATCACGACGGTGATGGGGAGGAGGGCCAAACCGCTGCGCAGGGCGGTGTAGCCCGCAAGCTGTTGCAGGAACAGGACGAGGAAGAACGTCAACGTCGAGAGGCCGGCGTACACGGACAGGGTCTCCAGGTTCGCGAACGAGAAGTTGCGACGCTCGAACAGCCGCAGGGGAAGCATCGGGTGCGCGGCGCGGCTCTCCCAGAGCACGAAGAGCCCGAAGAGCACGAGGCCGCCGATGAGCGAGAAGAGGATCAGGGGATCGCTCCAGCCCCGTTTCGGTTCCTCGATGAGCGCGAACACCGGGCCGCCCAGGCCGAGGACGCAGAGCACACCACCGAGCACGTCGACCTTCGCGCGATCGTTCCCGGCAGCACGGGCCGGCACCGCATACGCGACGAGCGCCGCGGTGACGATCGCGAACGGCACATTGACCAGGAACACCCAGCGCCAGCTTGCGTTGGTCACGAGCCAGCCGCCGGCGAGCGGGCCGATGACGAAGGCGATGCCCGTCCAGGCGGTCCAGGACCCGATCGCAGCCCCGCGCGCTTCACCGCTGAAGGTGGTTGCGATCACGGCCAGCCCGGCCGGGGTCAGGATCGCACCGAGCACGCCCTGCAGCCCGCGCCCGACGATCAGCGTCGTGCCGGTCGGCGCCGCGGCGCAGATGACCGAGGTGATGCCGAAGCCGACGATCCCGATCAGGAACATGCGCCTCGCCCCGAACAGGTCGCCCAGGGATCCGCCGACGAGGAGGAGCGACCCGAGCGTCAGCAGGTACGCGTCCACGACCCATTGCTGGAGTGAGAGCCCGCCGCCGAGATCGTCCTGGATCGCCGGGAGCGCAACGTTCACCACCGTCGAGTCCACGAAGACGATGACCGACCCGAGGATGCAGGCGACGAGCACCAGCCGGTTGCGAGTCGTCCGCTCCGGATGCGCGATGCTCAACAGCTTTGGCTTGCACGAACGCCGGAGGTCATGTGTGCGCCAGAACGTGCGCCGGTCGCCCGGAATTCCATCGCCGGGGAGACTCTCACGTCGGCCGTCCGCCCGCGTGGCCAAACTGCTCTCGAGATGCTTGGTGGGACGGTGAGCCCGTGAGCTACTGCTGGCCGCTTGAGCCGTTCGATCGTCAGCATCCCGTGCGCGCGTTCTTCTGCGACCCGCGCATCGGCGCCAAAGGCTCGAAGGCCTTCCACTTCGGCATCGATGTCTCCGGGGCGGACGGGACGCCCGTCTACGCGGTGCAGGGCGGGATCATCGACGTCGAAGGCGCCCAGAACATCGCGGTCGTCGAGGGCGGCGGCGCGAGCGAGCACGGCTACTGGCACATCGTGCCCGCCGTGAAGCACGGCCAGCACGTCGCCCAGCACCAGCTCATCGGACACATCGCCAAGAGCTGGGGGCACGTGCACTTCGCCGAGCGCAGAGGTGGGCAGTACTGGAACCCATTGCGGAAGGGCGCTCTCACGCCCTTCGCGGACTTCGGCGCGCCGTCGGTCGACCGGATCGTCGTTGAACGCGCCCGCAAGCACCTGGCCCCGGATTTCCTCACCGGAGTGGTCGCATTCATTGCCGAAGCGCACGACATCACCCCGATCGCCGCGCCTCCACCGTGGCAGGGCCTGCCGGTGACGCCCGCTCTCGTGCGCTGGCGGCTCATCCGCGGTGGGCGTGCGGTCGTGCCCTGGCAGGTGGTCGCCGACTTCCGTACCACGCTGCTGCCGGCCGCGCGGTATCCGCAGGTCTATGCGGCGGGCACGACCCAGAATCACCCGAACGCGGCAGGTCTCTTTCGCTTCCTGCTCGCCGGCGCGTTCGACACACGAAGCCATCCCGACGGCGGCTATCGACTGGACGTGGAAGCAGCCGACATCCGCGGCAACGCGTCGCGCAAGCATCTCGAGCTGACGTTCACGAACGCCGCCGTCTGAGGGAAGATCTTCGGCCCGTCCGTCGTCTAGTGATTCGAACCCGTTGGTGATTCGCAGGTGCGGATGACGACGTTGGTACAGAGCAGACGAGGGCTCCGCGCCGGCGGGGCCTCTCGTCGCCTGCGCGAGCCTGCCCCGACTTGCATTCCCGGGCCTGACGAGTGTTCGATACTCGCCGACCGAAGGAGGCAGACGTTGCAGGACTACCAGATCGTGAAGCTCGCGGAGGTGGACGACTGGCTCGGCGACTATCCGGGTGAGATGCGCGGGATCACGTACGCGATCGGCGCGGAGCAGGCGGCGCTCACCTACAGGCGGATGCCGCAGCACACCGGCAGCAAGGGCTCGTACGGCCACCGCCACAAGGAGCAGGAGGAGCTCTACTTCGTGCTCAACGGCAGGCTGCAGTTCAAGCTCGGCGACGAGATCGTCGAGCTCGGCAAGCACGAGGCGGTCCGGGTGCCGCCCGGGACGTGGCGCGGGGTCTGGAACGACGAGCCGGAGGACGCCGAGATCGTCATCGTCTCGAAGCGGATCGACGATCCGCAGGGCGACACCGAGACGATCGACGACTTCTGGCCGGAGTGAGCTCGGGAGCGGGGCCCGGCGTGCGGATCGCCGGGCCCAGCTCTCGCGCTACCGGGAACGGCCCTGTTAAGCGCTCCCGGAAACCGTCAGTTGCCGCGGGCCGAAGGGCGCCGCGGCGGCCTGCGGCGGCCGCGCAGCAGCTCGATGTGCGCGTCGGTGATGATCTTCGTGCTGATCGGGTCGGAAGGCCTCATCATGTGCCTCTCCCTTCTCTCTCGGCCTCATCTCTCTCGGCCTCGAATATCTTGATATCGAGATACTAACAACCAACTGTCTTGACGTCAAGACTTTTGCTGTCAAAATGTGCCCTGCGGTGGCCCCAACCTCCGAAGACCACATCGACCGCTTCCTGAAACGGCTCGCGATCCTGCCGCGTGAGGTGGAGATCGACATGGATGTCGAGGCGATCGTCGACCGGATCGGCGGCATCAACCGACGCATCAGGCGTGGGATGGAGGCGACGCTGGCGGAGCATGGCCTCTCGCATCCGGACTGGCAGGTCCTCACCTCGCTCCGGCTCGCCGCCGACCACCGGAGCTCCCCGGGCGAGCTCTCGGCCGACCTCGAGCTGTCGAGCGGCGCGATGACGAGCCGCCTCGACCGCCTGGAGGAGGCTGGGCTCGTCCGCCGTCTCCCGGCGCCGGGCGATCGCCGCGGGGTGATCGTCGAGCTGACGGACGCGGGCCGCGAAGCGTGGGACACGGCAGCAAGCATCCAGGGCCGGCGCGAGGCGTTCTTCGCGTCGGCGCTCTCGAAGCCGGAGCAAAAGCAGTTGAACGACCTGCTGCGCAAGCTGATGCTCGCCTTCGAGGCACGAGAGGAAAAACCGCCGCCGAAGCACTAGACGAGCGGTCGGAGCGAGTAGCGCAGCGGCGTTCGGGGGTCGTTCACGAACGCTTTCCCACCCAAGCGTTGCCTCGCCCGCGGGCGCAGTCTAGGGTCGCACGGAGATGAGCCACGACCGGCGGCAGATTGAGCAACGAGCGCTGGACTACACAGAGGCGTGGTGCAGTCGCGACCCGAGCCGCGTTGCGGCCAACTACGCCAAGGGTGGGACGATCGCCATCAACGGTGGGGAGCCCGCCCCGATCGCGAGCGTCGCGGAGTCGTTCGTCGCGGCCTTCCCGGACATCGAGGTCTTCATGGACGACCTCGTCGTGACAGACGACGTCGTCAACTACCACTGGACGTTCACCGGCACAAGCGCCGAGACCGGCAAGTCCGTCCGCATCCCTGGCTTCGAGGAGTGGACGATCGGCGCCGACGGCCTCATCGCCGAGTCCCGGGGCCACTACGACCAGGCCGAGTACGACCGACAACTTCGCGAGGGTGCCGCAGCCGGCTAGCGCACTGAGATGAGCTACCTCCCCGGTCAGGGATCGTGCGGAACGCTCGCCGAGGCGCAGTACCCTTGGAGCATGGTCCGTCGCGTTCTCATTGCAGGAGTCGTCTTGCTCGCGCTCGTCTTGAGCGCGGCGGCAGTCTGGCCGGCGGCGGCCAAGACGAATAAGGCTGTTGGCACTCGCAAGCTGATCGTGGCGGTCAAGAAGAACCTGGCCCCGGCGGCCGAGAAGAAGCTTTCGGTTTTGGTTCTGATCAGCCAGAACGGCGGTGCTCCTGCGGGAGGCCTGGCCACGCCGAGCAAGCCCCTTACTGTTCTTCAAAACGCGAGGGGCCTCTACCGTGTCAAGGCCGAGATCGACTCCTCGTGCAAGGGCAGCTGTGATGCGAGCTACCGAATTTCCGGCTCGGCCAATCACAAACTCGAGGTCATCGCCAGCTGTCAGCTCGAGGGCTCAGGCTTCGTCTGCAGCAAGGTGACGATCGTCAAGGTCTACTGAACACCGGCGTCCGTTCCGCGCCCCGGGCCGGTCGAACCGAGAAAGACCACCACGACCGAAAGGACGAACCCATGAAACCGCCGGCCACGACGCCCGTCTCCGGCGCTGGAGCTGCACCATGACCAAGGTGGTCGCACTCATGTCGATGTCTCTCGACGGGTACGTCGCCGACGCGAACGACGGGGTCGCCGATGTTTTCGACTGGTACTTCTCGGGCGACGTCGAGGTCCCCACCGCGAGCGGGACCTCCGGCATGACGTTCCGCGTCTCGCCGCCGAGCGCCGACCACCTGAGGGGCCTGGTGGCCGAGATCGGCGCCATGCTCACCGGTCGGCGCACGTTTGACCGCGCCGGCGGCTGGGACGGCCGGCATCCGTGGGATATCCCCGCTTTCGTCGTCACCCACCACGTGCCAGACGGCTGGCCACGCAACGGGTCGACGGTCCAGTTCGTCACCGACGGCATCGAAAGCGCCGTTGCTCGAGCGAAATCGGCTGCCGGGACGAGGTCCGTGGGAGTGCACGGCGCCCAGACGATCCAGCAGTGCCTGGACGCCGGGCTGCTCGACGAGATCCATATCGATCTGGCTGCCGTGTTGCTGGGCGCAGGAGTGCGGCTGTTCGACCATCTCGCGAACACACCTGCCGTCCTCGGGAATCCGACGGTCGTCGCCGGTGTGGGTGTCACGCATCTGCGCTATCCCGTGCAGACGTCCTAGACCTGTTCGGACTCGCGAACGCTCGCCTTACGCGCTGCCGGTGCGCAACCCTGCGTCGCCGGCGCGTGAACCGAGCGCATGGAACGACTCTCGCTCTCGCGTGCCCTCGATGCAGTCGGCGACGTACTCCGCGAGGGCAGGCCCGTGCTTGAAGCTGTGCCCGGACCCGCCGCCGACGAGCCACCAACGGTCACGCTCGGGGTGGCGGTCGACGATGAAATGTGTATCCGGCGAGAGGTCGTACTGGCACACGCGCGCGCCGAGGACCGGTGCGCCGGCGAGCGAGGGGAAGCGGTGCGCGGCATAGGTACGCGCCTCCGCTTCCCAGTACGGCGACGGAAGGCGGTCGAGCAGGTCGGGGTCGATCGTGTCGCTCGCCGAGTCGGGGGCGATCTTGATGCCCAGGCCCGCGACGTCGCCGTGCCCGTAGAACCCGCCGTCGTAGTCGACGAAGCCGGGGGCTCCCAGCCAGGAGCGTTCGCCGCCGAGGAAGAAGACGTCGCGGCGTGAGACCTCGACGGAGACGAGCTCCGGAAAGAGCTGTGGGAGCCAGGCGCCGCAGGCCCAGACGACGACGTCGCCGGGTGGATCGTCGCCCGGCGCGAGGCGCTTTCCTTGCAGGGTCACGCCGTGGCGTTCGCCGTCCGCGACCAGCAGCTGCGTCGCACGCCGGGCATGCAGCACCCCGGCGTCGGGCTCGAAGAGCACCGCGTAGAGATCGTCGGTGGCGAGTGACGGGAAGTACCCGCCCGCGTCGTCGGGAGCGAGCCACTCGTGCGCGATCCCGAGGCGCTCGAGAACGGGGACGCTTGCTGCCTCGAACCCGTCGGGGCGTCGTGCGAGCCACGCGAGGCCGACTCCCTCCCAGATCCGGGTGCGGGTCGCCGCCTCCAACTCGAGCCAGAGTGTGCGGGCGCGCACCGCACTGGCGGTGTACCACTCGCTGTCGCCGTGCGCCGCACGCAGCAGGCGCGTGTCGCCTCCGGAGGCGGATCTCACCGTGCCGGGTGTGTGCTGTTCGACGAGGGTGACATCCCAGCCGCGCAGCGCCAGCTCGCGCGCGAGCGACGCGCCGAACACGCCCGCGCCGACGACGCAGGCCGAGCTCACCTGTTCGGCGTGACCCTGAGCGCCAGCACGTCCGGGCGATGGTAATGGCCGGCCGGGTCGAAGCGCTGTCGAGCGGCATACAGCTGCGCCGGGTCGAGGTCGGCGAAGAGAATGCCGGCTTCGTCCCACAGCGGGCCGGCGAGGTAGGTGCCGTCCGGTGCGAGGATCGCCGAGCCGCCACGGCCGAGCAGCTCGTCGCCCGCGGCGAGGGGGACGTCGTCCGGGTAGCTCGCCGTGCTCTGGAAGACGCAGCAGGAGAGCACGAAGGCGCGTGACTCCCTGGCGATGTGCCGCAGCGAGTCCTGCCAGCCCTCACTGTCGTCTGCGGTCGGCGCCAGGTACGTCTCCACGCCGCCCTCGTAGAGCGCGAAGCGTGCGAGCGGCATCAGGTTCTCCCAGCAGATCAACCCGCCGACGAGCCCGGCGTCCGTTTGCACGACCTCGAGCCCGCGACCGTCTCCCTGGCCCCAGACAAGGCGCTCGTGGTTCGTCGGTACGAGCTTGCGGTGATGCAGAGCGAGCGTCCCGTCGGGCGCATAGACGAGCAGAGAGTTGTAGATCGTCCCGCGCTCGAGCTCGTTCACGCCGACGGCGAGCCAGATGCCGGCGTTGCGCGCAGCTGACGCGAGCCCGTCGCTCGGCAGCGTCACCGACTCCCGGGCGAGCCGTGCCCAGAGCTTCGTGCCCTCGCTGCCGTGCGCGAGCTCGCGCGCCCAGCGGTTCGACGGATAGACCGGCACGAACGCCTCCGGGAACAGAGCGAGCCTCGCGCCGCCGGCAGCCGCTTCGCGCGCAAGCCCGGCCAGCTTGTCGATCGTCGCCTCCCGGTCGAACACCACCGACTCGGCCTGGACGCATGCGACGCGAACGATCTCGTTCATGCGCAGAGCCTACGCCGCGTCGAGCCCGGACCGGAGCGAGCCGACGAGCGACGCCAGCTCGGCCGCGCCCAGCTCCGCGGCTTCGACCGCGCGCGTGCCGACGGCGATCCCGTCGACGAGCTCACCGGCCGCGCGCGCGTGGTCGGCCGTCGAGATGCCGAAGCCGGCGTAGAGCGGGACGTCGGTGACGGCGCGGGCCCGCTCTGCCAGCGGGGCCAGGCTGGGGGCGAGGTCCGCTCGCGCGCCGGTCGTGCCGGTCACCGTGACGAGATACAGCCAGCCGTCGGTCGACGAAGCGGCCAGTCTCAGGCGCTCGTCCGTCGAGGTCGGCGCGACGAGGTGCACCCGGCGGAGCTCCGGTCTCACGTCCGAGGGCAGGTCGGGGACGATCAGCGAGGTCGCGCCCGCGGCTCGAGCGTCGCTCTCGAGCTGCTCCCAGCCGTAGGCGTCGAAGATCGAGGCGTACGTCATCGGGATCAGCGGCACGTCGACGCGCGCGCGCGTCTCCGCGAGCACCTCCAGGCAGCGGGCCGTGCGCATGCCTGCAGCGAGCGCCCGTTCGCCGGCGCGGCGGATGACCGGCCCGTCGGCGAGCGGGTCGGAGAACGGAAACCCGAGCTCGAGCGCGTCCGCACCAGCCTCGACTGCGGCCTGGGCGAGCACCGGTGTGTCGGGCATCGCCATCAGATAGACGACGAGCGTCTTCACGAACCTGGCGACCCAGGTTCGTAGGCCAGCACCTCGGCGAGGTCCTTGTCGCCGCGGCCCGAGAGGCAGACGGCGACGAGCTCGGCGCCGCAGTCGAGCGCACGTGCCAGAGCGTGCGACGACTCGAGCGCAGGCACGATGCCCTCCGTCTCGCAGAGCCGGTGGAACGCCGCGACGGCCTCGTCGTCGGTGCACGCCACATACTCGGCCCGTCCCGAGTCGCGCAGATGCGCGTGCTCCGGCCCGACGCCCGGGTAGTCGAGGCCGGCGGAGATGGAATGGGCGTCCATGATCTGCCCGTCCTCGTCGGCGAGCAGCGACGAGCGCGCCCCGTGCAGCACACCCGGGCGGCCGCTGCCGAGTGACGCGGCACCCGCCGCCTCGACGCCGATCAGGCGCACGTCGGCGTCGGGGACGAAGTCGTAGAACATCCCGATCGCGTTCGAGCCGCCCCCGACGCAGGCAACGACAGCTTCCGGCAGACGTGCTTCGGCGCCGAGGAACTGCTCGCGCGCCTCGCGTCCGATCACGCGCTGGAGCTCGCGGACGATCTCGGGATACGGCGCCGGGCCGACGCACGAGCCGATCAGGTAGTACGTCGTCTCGACGTTCGCGATCCAGTCTCGGATCGCCTCGCTCGTCGCTTCTTTGAGGGTTTTGGTGCCGAACTCGACCGGGCGCACCTCGGCGCCGAGCAGGTTCATGCGCTCGACATTGGGCGCCTGACGGCGGATGTCCTCGCTGCCCATGTAGACGATGCACTCGAGCCCGAAGCGCGCACACACGGTGGCCGTCGCAACGCCGTGCTGGCCGGCGCCGGTCTCCGCGATGATCCGGTGCTTGCCGAGCCGTTGTGCGATCAGAGCCTGCCCGAGCGCATTGTTCAGCTTGTGCGACCCGGTGTGCATCAGGTCCTCGCGCTTGAGGTAGATGCGCTGGTCCGGCGCGAACCGCTCGACCCGCGTGAGCGGCGTGGGACGCCCTGCATAGTTCGTGCGCAGCCCGTGCAGCTCTGCCTGGAACGCCTCGTCGTCTCGCAGCGCGGCCCAGGCCGATTCGAGCTCGTCGAGCGCCGGGATCAGCGTCTCGGGCACATAGCGTCCCCCGTAGGCGCCGAACTCACGCGATTCATGCATGGGCCGCCGCCACCCACTCGCGGATCAGGTCGTGGTCCTTGATCCCCGGTGCCGATTCCGTCGAGCGCGCCGAATCGACCGCCCACGGCGAGACGGCCGCGATCGCGTCGGCGACGTTTCCCGGCCCGAGCCCGCCCGCAAGCATCACGCGCCCACCGGTCGAGCGGGCGCGATCGAGATGCGACGGGTCGTTCTCCTCCCACGGCAGGTCGACGACGGTTCCGACGCGCTCGTCGCCGCGCAACAGCTCGGCATCGCGCGCACGATGACCGTTGTCGCGCGCATAGAACTGCACGACATCGGCTTCCGTCTCTGTTCGTTCGCCGACGAAGACCGCCACGCGGAGGACGGTCTCCGGCGCCTCGAGGAGCGCGTCCGTGCGCCGTGGGCTCTCGGCCGCCAGGATGAACCCGACGAGATCCGCGCCCGCCTCGACGGCGGCGTCGACATCCTCCTGGCGGGTCAGCCCGCACACCTTGACGAGCGGCCGGGAAAGCAGCTCGCGCAGCTTCGCTCCGGGATCGGGCGCTCGCATCAGCGTCGAGCCGACGAGCACCGCGTTGGCGCCGGTCAGCTCGGCCGCGGCCGCCTGCGCGCGCGTCTGGATCGCACTCTCGGCGATCAGAACGCGGTCGCGGGGCGCGCGTGCGAGCAGGGCGAGCTGGTGGCGCCGGTCCAGATCGAACGTCGACAGGTCGCGCGCGTTGATGCCGATCACCGGCGCATCGATCGCGATCGCACGCGCGAGCTCGTCTGCATCGTGCGCTTCGACGAGTGTGTCGAGGCCGAGCGATGACGCAGTGCCGGCGAGGGTGCGCAGCTGTTCGTCGTCGAGATCGCGCAGGAGCAGCAAGACGGCGTCGGCACCGGCCGCTTTCGCGGTCTCCAGATCGTTCGGCGTCGCGAAGAAGCCCTTGGCGAGCAGCGGCAGCGTCGTCGCGGCCCGCGCGGCGCGCAGATCGTCCCACGTGCCTGCAAAACGCTCGTCGACGAGCACCGACATCGCACGTGCTCCGGCCTGCTCGTACGAACGGGCGATCCGGGACACGTCGGCGAAGGGGCGAATGTCGCCGGCCGACGGCGAGCGGCGCTTGAACTCCGCAATCGCCCCGAACCCGTCGGCTGCGAGCGCCGCCCGGAACCTCATGCGCCCGCTCCTGCTTGCGAGAACGCGACCAGTGCCTCCAGGCGTTCTGCGGCCGCGCCGTTGTCGATCGCCTCGCGTGCCAAGCCGACGCCCTCCTTCAGATCCTTTGCATGACCGCCCGCCGCGATCGCACCGGCGGCGTTGAGCAGGATCGCAGACCGGCGCCCGCCGTTGCCACCGTCGAAGACCTCGCGGATCTTCAGGGCGTTCTCGGCCGGTGTGCCTCCGCGCAGCTCCGCCGGGTCGCAGCGCTCGACGCCGAGCTCGAGCGGGTCGATCTCGCGTCGCCGCACGTCGCCGTCCACGACCTCGCAGACCAGGTTCGGGCCGGCGGGTGAGAGCTCGTCGATTCCACCTGCCCCGTGGACCACGAAGGCGCGTCGTGCGCCGAGTTGAGCGAGCACGTCTGCGATCACCGGAACGAGCTCGGGCGAGTAGACGCCCATGACCTGCGCGCGGGCGCCCGCCGGGTTCGTCAACGGCCCGAGGACGTTGAAGACGGTTCGCGCTGCGAGCTCGCGTCGAACCGGCCCGGCGTGCTTCATCGCCGGGTGGTGCGTGGGCGCGAACATGAAGCCGAAGCCGAGCTCGTCGATCGACGCCGCGATCCGGTCGGGCTCGAGGTCGAGCCGGAAGCCGAGCTGCTCCAGCACGTCGGCGGATCCGGAGGCCGAAGACACCGAGCGGTTGCCGTGCTTTGCGACTCCTGCGCCGGCCGCAGCGGCGAGCAAGGCTGCGGCGGTCGAGATGTTGAAGGTCCGGCCGCCGTCGCCACCTGTCCCCGCGGTGTCGACGAGGTCCTCGCGCTTCGGATGCACCCCGATCGCGTGTGCGCGCATCGCCTCGGCCGAGCCGGCGATCTCGTCCGCGGTCTCGCCTTTGAGGCGCAACGCCACGAGGAAACCGCCGATCTGTCCCGGGGTCGCCTCGCCGGACATGATCGTGTCCATCACCTGGCGAGCCTCGTCGCGACTGAGGTCCTGTCCGTCGAGCAGCCGTGCGAGTGCGTCCTGGATCATCCCCGCACACCCTGCAGGAAGTTTTGCGCGATGTCACGGCCGAGCGGGGTCAGGACGGATTCGGGATGGAACTGAACACCGTCGACCGGCAGTTCGCGGTGACGGACGGCCATCACCTCGCCGTCGATCGCGGTCGCCGAGATCTCGAAGCAATCGGGCACCGACGTGGCGGCGAGCGAGTGGTAGCGCCCCGCGAGGAAGTCGTTCGGCAGTCCGGCGAAGATCCCCCGACCGTCGTGCTCGACGATCGTCGCCTTGCCGTGCACGAGCTCGCGCGCGCGCTCGACCGTGCCGCCGTAGACCTGGACGAGGGCCTGATGGCCGAGGCAGACCCCGAGTGTGGGCACGCGCTCGCAAAGCTGCCGCAGGATCTCGGGGGTCGCGCCCGCGTCTTCGGGGCGTCCCGGCCCCGGCGAGATCACGAGCTGCGACGGCTGGAGCGCGGCCGCCTCGTCGGCCGTGATCGCATCGTTGCGGCGCACGATCACCTCGGCGCCCAGCTCGCCGAACAGGTGCGCGAGGTTGTAGGTGAACGAGTCGTAGTTGTCGATGAGCAGGATCGGCATGCCGTTCAGCCACCTGCCTCTGCGAGCTCGATCGCGGTCTCGAGTGCTGCGAGCTTGCGCAGGCACTCCTCATGCTCGGCGCGCGGGTCGCTGTCGGCGACGATCCCGGCTCCGGCCTGCAGCAGTGCCGTCCCGTCGTGCAGGACGACCGATCGGATCGCGATGCAGGCGTCCAGGGGCCCACCGGGGAACGAGTAGAGCACCGCACCGGCATAGGGGCCGCGCCGGTACTGCTCGAGCTCCGAGATGATCTGCATCGCCCGCACCTTCGGGGCTCCCGAGACGGTGCCTGCCGGAAAGGTGGCGCGCAACAGGTCGAACGGCGAGATGCCGGGAGCAAGCTCGCCGGTCACCTCCGAGACGAGGTGTGTGATGTGCGAGAACCGCTCGGCCTCGAGGAACCGCTCGACTTTCACCGTGCCGGGGAGGCACACACGCGAGAGGTCGTTTCGCCCGAGGTCGACGAGCATCACGTGCTCGGCGCGGTCCTTCTGCGACGAGAGAAGCCGCTCCGCGTCGCCTTCGCCCGGGCTGGTCGATCCCGCGATCGGGTTCACCGACGCCCGCGCCCCGTCGAGCCGGACGAGCGTCTCCGGGGACGACCCGACGAGGGAAACACCGTCCAGCTCCAGCAGGAAGAGGTACGGCGACGGATTGACCCGGCGCAGCGAGCGGTAGATCGCGAGCGCGGATGCGCTGGTGCGGCGCTCCGCGCGCTGCGAAAGGACGATCTGGAACGCGTCGCCCGCGCGAATGTGCTCCTTGCAGCGCTCCACGCCTCGTTCGTAGGCGGCCCGGCTCGGCGAACGCCGGGTCGCACCGCCTGTTTGCACCTGCTCCGCCGGCAGCGATGGCACCGCCCCGTCGAGGAGGGCGCCGACCTCGGCCGGATCGCCCGCCAGCACCTCGGCGACCGATCGGCCGTGATCGAACCGGACCAGCATGTCGGCCACGACGAAGCGGCTCTCGGGCAGCCCCCGGCCGTCGTCTGGAAGCTGCACCGTCGGTTCGAGCTGCGCCACGTGGTCGTAGCCCAGATAGCCGACGACGGGCTCGTCGAGCGCTTCGGCCTCGGCGAACGTGACGAGGCGGTCGCCGCTCCCGACGAGCGAGTAGCGGCCGAGTCGCCCCTGTTCGACGGACTCGAGCAGAAATGCAGCGCGGCCGGCTCCGCGCAGGTGGAGGTATGCCCCGAGCGGGGTGAGGAGATCGGTGTTGAGGATGGTTGTGTTGTTCACGGATACGAAAAACGACCCTGTCGGGTCGCCGGGTGGAGCGGATCGGGCTGCTGTGCGCGTGGTGCTCTAGGCGCGCAGGCTCCCGTCCCGCTCGTTGCGCCACGCCCACCAGTTGGAGATCGAGAAGCTCATCTACGGCCAAGGTTAGCGCTCCTGCTTGAATGCGCAAGGCCGATGGCGACACCCGAGCTTCTGACTGCGCTCCTCACCGCCTCCGGTCCTTCGGGCCACGAGGAAGAGCCGTCCAGGATCTGGCGGGAAGCTGCCGCGAGGTTCGCGGAGGTGTCCTCCGACACGCTCGGCTCCTCGTTTGCACGAGTGCGCGCCGGGGACGGTGCGCCGACACTTGCCGTTGTCGGGCACATCGACGAGATCGGGATTGCCGTCACGAACATCGAGGAGAACGGGCTGCTCGCCTTCACGCCGCTCGGGGGCATGGCCGCCGAGACCCTGCACGGCCAGCGCTTCGAGTTGCTGACCCGAAACGGCCGCGTTCCCGGCGCCGTCTCGCGACGGCGGATCCAGCCGGATCAGGTGCGCGACCGGCCGCGGCTCGAGCTCGCCGACCTGCACCTGGACATCGGCGCGAGGAGCCGCGAAGAGGCCGAGAGTCTCGTCCGCGTGGGCGACCCGGGCGTCTGGGCCGGGCCTCCGGTCGAGCTGCCGAACGACCGGCTGCTCTCGAAGGCACTCGACAACCGTCTCGGCGCGTACATCGCGCTCGAGTCAGCCCGCCGGATCGCCGAGGCGGGCGACGCTGTCGTCGATGTCGTCGCTGTCGCCGCCGTGCAGGAAGAGATCGGCCTCTACGGCGCACGGGCTGCAGCCTTCGGGCTCGAGCCGCAGGTCGCGATCGTCGTCGACGTCACACCTGCCACCGACTATCCGGGCGGTGACGCAAGGAGGGCCGGGCGCATCGAGCTCGGGATGGGCGCGATGATCGCCCGCGGTCCGATGCTGAACAAGCACGTCACCGAGCTGCTCGGCCAGGCCGCAGAGGCCGAGGGCATCCCACACGCGTACGAGATCTACTCGCGCGTCACATCGACTGACGCCGACGAGATCCATCCCGCACGAGCGGGCATTCCGACCGGGCTCCTGTCGATCGCGACGCGCTACCTGCACAGCCCGAACGAGATCTGCGATCTGGGTGACGTCGAATCGATCGTCCGGCTGATCGTCGCCTTCGCGCGGCGGTTGACGCCGGCCCAGTCCTTCGTGCGTTGATGGCCGGCCGCAGCGTCATCGTCAGCGCTCTGCGCACGCCGTTCGGCAAGCTCGGCGGCGGGTTGGCCCGCTACGAGGCGACGCAGCTCGGTGGGCTCGCGATCAGGTCGGCACTCGAGCGCATCGGGCTCGAGCCGCACGAGCCGCAGTACGTGATCATGGGCCAGGTGCTCCAGGCCGGCGTGGGCCAGGCACCCGCCCGCCAGGCCGCGATCGCTGCGGGCCTGCCCAAGGAGACGCCGTCGGACACGATCAACAAGGTGTGCGCCTCGTCGATCCGGGCGATCGAGATCGCGGACGCAATGATCCGGGCGGGTGACGTCGACGTCGTCGTCACCGGCGGCATGGAGTCGATGTCGAACGCCCCGTACCTCCTGAAGAAGGCGCGCTTCGGGTACCGCCTCGGTGACGGCGCGCTGATCGACTCGATGGTCTACGACGGGCTCACGTCGACGTTCGACCAGCTGCACATGGTGGTGCAGAACTCGCAGGTCGCGCGCGAGCTCGGCATCTCACGTGAGACGCAGGATGCCTGGGCGGCCCGGTCGCACGAGCGAGCCGCAGCCGCGCAGGACGCCGGCAGGTTCGACGACGAGCTCATCACCGTGGGAGATCTGGCTGCGGACGAGGGTGTCCGACGCGACACGACGGTCGAGAAGCTCGCCGCTCTGGCTCCGGTCTTCGACCCCGAAGGGACGACCACCGCGGGCAACGCGCCCGGCGTCAACGACGGCGCGAGCTGCGTGATCGTCTGCTCCGAGGCGTGGGCCGCGCAGCGTGGTCTCGAGCCGCTGGCGACGATCCTGGCGCAGGGATACGTCGCTGACGACTTCGCCTACCTCGCCCGCACGCCGGCGAACGCGGGCGCGATGGCGCTCGACCGGGCGGGCAAGACGATCGCGGACGTCCAGCGCGTCGAGATCAACGAGGCGTTCGCCTCGGTGGCGTCGAACTCGACGAGGCTCCTGGGCGCCGACGAGGCGATCGTCAACGTGAACGGCGGCGCGATCGCGCTCGGCCACCCGATCGGCGCCTCCGGCGGCCGCATCGTCTCGACGATGGTGCACGAACTGCGCCGGTCCGGCGGCGGCCTGGGCCTCGCCGCGATCTGCTCCGGCGGCGGCCAGGGCGATGCGCTGCTGATCGAGGTGTAGGCCCTCGTGCGGCTGGTCGTTCGGGCCGCAGGAGGGATCGTCGTTCGCGACGGGTCGGTCCTCCTCGTGCACCGGCCGAGGTACGACGACTGGTCCTTCCCGAAAGGCAAGCTCGAGGGCGACGAGTCGTGGGAGGACGGCGCGATCCGCGAGGTCGAGGAGGAGACGGGGCTCAGGTGCGAGGTCGGGCCCCTCGTCGGCTCGACCCGGTACTTCGTGGCGCAAGGCCCGAAGGAGGTGCGGTACTACCGGATGACGAGCGAGGGCGAGGCGTTCGCGCAGAACGAGGTCGACGAGGTGCGCTGGGCGCCGTTCGAGGAGGCGCGCGCCCTGCTCACGCACGACCGCGACCGCAAGCTGCTCGACAAGGTGTCTGACACCGGAACGGTGTCAGACACCTCGTAAGGTCTTCCGGTAGCGCACCTCGGGCGCGCGCACCCCCCAGCGCTCCTCCGATTTGCGCCCGCCGTCGGGGGACCAGCCGGCGCGCTCGTAGAATGCCCGGGCGCGCGGGTTGTCCTCGAGCACCCAGAGCGTCGCCTCGCTGAAAGAGACCGCGCAGCTGCTCCTCGCATTGTTCGATCAGCAGGCGCCCCAGGCCCGTCGACCATCGCTCCGGTTCGACGTAGATCGCATAGAGCTCGCCGACTCCGCGCTCGTCGCGGCTGGGGCCGACGGCTGCGAACCCCGCGACGATGCCCTCGTCGACCGCGACGAACGTCGTCCAGCCCGCCGGCGGCTTGGCGACGCGCCCGCGCCAGCGCTCGGGCCTGATGAAGCCGCCGCGATCGAGCTCGCGCGCCGGGAAGACGTGCCGGTACGCCGCCTGCCACGTCCGCTCTTGCACGTCCGCGATCCCGTCGGCGTCGCCGGTGGTTGCCACTCTGACCTCGGCGGGCGGGGCCTTCGAGCGCCTCGCAGTCTCGGGCCACGCAGGGTCTCGAACGCCGCCCGAGCGTCGCACCAGCGGTAGCCGTCGTGCTCCCAGTCCAGGGTCGGTTCCCAATCGTCTGGTGCGACGGCCCGGAAGCACGTCACGACAACCCTCCACCGAAGGGTCGTACAGGTTCCGTCGCCGGCGGGTTCCTCGGTCAGCGGGTAGGCGTATTCCACCGCGTCGACTCCACCGATCACCTCGGCGACGAGGCCGGTCTCCTCGCGGAGCTCGCGCCAGCAGCCTCGCCCGGTGCTTCGCCGCTCTCGACGCCGCCCGCGACGACGTGCCAGTAGCCTCCCTGCTCCGGAGAACGGTGCACGAGGAGGACCTCGGCCCCACCGCGACGCGTCACGAACACTGCGACCTCCGAGCCGGTTCTCATCGGCGCGAGTCTAGAGCTGCCCGCACACTGGTACCGGCTATCGGTTAGAACGTCATCATGAAGTTCGAGCATGTGCTCGTCGTGGGGGCCGGTCAGATGGGTGCGGGGATCGCTCAGGTCGTCGCCGCGTCCGGGCGCCGCGTCTCGCTGCACGATCCATTCCCGGGCGCGGTCGAGCGTGGCCTGGCTGCGATCGAGAAGAGCCTCGGCAGGCTCGGCTCCGATGTCGAGGCCACGCTCGCGCGGATCGAGCCCGTCGACGGCGTCGTCGCTTCGGAGCTGATGATCGAGGCGATCACCGAGGACGCCGCTGCCAAGGAAGAGCTCTTTCGCCTCGCCGACGGCGTCTTGCCGGACGGAGCGATCCTCGCCTCCAACACGAGCTCGATCCCCATCACGTCGCTCGCAGCGGTGACGTTGCGACCCGATCGGGTGATCGGCATGCACTTTTTCAACCCGGTGCCGGTGCTGAAGCTCGTCGAGGTGATCCGGGCAGTGCAGACCTCGGACGAGACCGCGGAGTCGATCGTCGGGCTGGCGCGCGAGCTCGGGAAGGAGCCGGCGGAAGCGAACGACTTCCCCGGCTTCGTGTCCAACCGCATCTTGATGCCGTTCATCAACGAGGCTGCCTACGCGCTGATGGAGGGCGTCGCCGAGCCGGAGGCAATCGACACGATCGCAAAGCTCGGATTCGCGCACCCGATGGGCCCACTCGCCCTCGCAGACCTGATCGGCCTCGACACCTGTGTCGCGATCATGGACGTCCTGCACCGCGGCCTCGGCAACCCGAAGTACGCGCCCTGTCCCTTGTTGCGCCAGTACGTGCAGGCCGGGCGCCTCGGCCGCAAGTCGGGCCGAGGCTTCTACGTCTACTAGACGACCAGCGCGGCGCTCGGCTCGCGGGGCGCCGCCAGGAGCGCGGCGGACGCGGCCGCGAAGACATCGTCGTCCAGCGAATAGGCACTCGTGAAGTCGACAGCGCCGTTCGCCTCGAGGACGACCCAGGTCGTCCCGTCCTCTGCCGGCAGCAGGTCGATGCCGACGAGCGCACCGTCGATCGCGCGCGCGGCGGCCAGAGCGACGTCACACGCAGCCAAGGGTGGCTGCAGTGGCTCACGCCTCGCCCCGAGCGCGACGTTCGTGCGCCATTCACCGGCTGCAGCCACACGCTTTACCGCCCCGACGACCTGGTCGCCTGCGATCACCAGGCGCAGGTCGTAGCCACGCGGAGCGATGAGCTCCTGCGCCAGGGCGCCTGTTGCTGCGTACCACGCTCGCGTCTCGAGGTAGGCGAGCGTTCGTTCGATCGTGTCCTCGTCGTCGCAGCGGATGACGTCCTCTCCCCAGGAGCCGAAGCGAGGCTTGAAGACGAGCGGCGGCTCGAGCGAAGGCCGCGGCAGCCAGGGCGCAACGTGCGTGGTGCGCGGGTGCGGGATGCCGGCGCCGACCAGGGCCTGCGCCGTGACGAGCTTGTCGTGTGCAGCGACGAGCGTGCGCGGCCCGTTCAGCAGCGTCACGCCCATCGTCGCGAGGCGTTCGAGGGCCCAGAGCCCCGGCTCCACGCCGTCGAGCGTCGGCAGGACGTCGAGCCGGCCGAGCGCGACGTCGTCGGGGCCGAGCCGTGCCAGCGCCTGGGCGGGGGACAGCACGGTCCCGAGCCGGGTGTTGGTCGGGGTGAAGCGGTGGGCGACGACCGCAAAGGTGCTCATAGCGAACATCGTCGCTTTTCTGCTCTCGTTTGTGAAGGGCCGACCGCCGTTTCGACTCACGATCGACGCGGGTCTGTAACCCATGACGCACGTGAGGAGCGCCGCCCCTTACGATCTGGCTGGATGGGCACTTTCGTCGAACGGGAGCTGAAGCTCGAACTGGCCGAGGGATTCAGGTTCCCCGACCTCCCGGGTGAGCCGCTCGAATCGCGTCTGTTCACCTCGACCTACCACGACACTCCGGACCGCTCGCTCGCAGGCGCGGGAATCACGCTGCGGCGACGGGTCGAGAACGGCCTTTCGCGCTGGCAGCTCAAGCTGCCGCGCGGCGGGAACGCACGCGCGGAGGTCGAGGCTCCCGGCGGCCCCGTCGGGCCTCCTGCGCCGCTCGCGACCCTCCTCGCTGCTCACGTGCGGCACGGGCAGTTGGGCCCGGTCGCGACGTTGCGGACGCGCCGCACCGGGGTGCGGGTCGCCGACAACGGCCGGACGATCGCCGACGTGACACTCGACTCGGTTGCCGTTCTCGACGCCGGCAGATCGGCCGGCGGGTTTGCCGAGATCGAGATCGAGCTCGTCGACGGCGAAGACGACGACCTCGAGCGCCTGGGGCGGACGTTGCGGAAAGCGGGAGCCAAGAAATCCGAAGGCACACCGAAGCTGTTGCGCGTCCTGCCGGCTCCGCCACGTCCCCAGGCGGGTGAGGATGCCCCGGCGATCGAGCTGCTGCACGTGCTGCTGTCGGAGCAGCTGCGCGAGCTCCTCCGCCACGACCCCGGTGTTCGACTGGGCGACGACGCCGAGGACATCCATCAGTTTCGGGTCGCCACACGGCGCAGCCGGGCGTTGATTCGTGCGACCGAGCCGATGCTCGGGGACCGTCTGACGCCGCTCGCGAGTCAGCTGAAGTGGCTCGCCCGGTTGCTCGGGCCGGTTCGTGACCGTGACGTTCTGATCGAGCGGTTTCGCGCCGAGGTGCAGACTCTCGACTGTGACCGCGAGGCCGGTGAACTGCTCGTTGCGCGGATCGAGGACGCGAGGGAGCGCTCGCGCGACAAGCTGCTCGCCGCACTCGGCTCGCCGCGGTATTTCGAGCTGTTGGACGCATTCGCCGTCGCGGTCGGCGCATTGCCGGAGGTGAAGTCGGACGAGCAGGCTCGCGACATCGCGGGAGCCGAGTTTCGGGAGCTTCGCCTGGCAGCGACACAACTCCCTCCAGAGCCGACCGACGATGAGCTGCACAGCCTGAGAATCACGGCCAAACGCGCGCGGTACGGCGCGGAACTGATGGCGACCGGTCGCAGCACCAAGCAGTTGCAGCGGTATCTCGAAGCGCTCAAGAATCTCCAGGACGTGGTCGGCGAGCATCAGGACGCAGTGGTGGCGGAGCTGACGCTGCGCAAGCTGTCGCGAAAGCAGACCGGGATCGCGGCCGGCCGGTTGATCGCGTGCGAGCGGCTCCGGCGGGCCGAGCAGCGGCGTCTCTATCCCGACGTGCTGACGGCGGTCCTGCGCCGAGGGACGAAGGCGTTCGGCTGATGCCGCTTCTGCTCGTGCGCCACGCATCCGCCGGCGACCGGACGACGTGGGAGGGAGACGACCGTGAGCGGCCCCTCGACGACCGCGGACGCCGCGATGCGGAGGAGCTCGTCGAGCAACTCGGCTCGTTCGATGTTCAGGCGATCCTGACGAGTCCCTACCCGGCGCTGTGTGGAGACGGTGCAGCCGCTCGCGCGAGCTCGCGGCCTCGAGATCGACGCGCGCGAGGAGCTGGGCGAGCAGCTCCAGGGCGAGCACGGGACCGCACTGGTCCGCTCGCTCGCCGGTCAGGACGTGGTCGTGTGCGGCCACGGCGGCCTCGACTGGATCGTGTCGGGGGCGCCGAAGTGGAAGAAAGGCGCGGTGTTCGTGCTCGGCCCGGAGCTCGAGCTGCTCGAGATCCTCAGGCCGCGGCGCGGCGCTCGTTGAGCTCGAGCAGCGCGCCCTCGCGCACCCCGCCTCGCACCACTCTCAACGGTGTTGCAAGAAGCGACTGCAGCTCGGTCAGGATCACCGCGCCCGCTGGAAGGGTGCCGACGCGGTCGGCTTCGATGCCGAAGCGCCGCACGAGCTCGACGGCAGGCGTCTCGGCGAACAGCGCGAGTGCTCGTTCGAGGTCGTCGCGGCCGAGTCTCCCGCCGACGATGCGCTTGAGCGCACGGGCGCTCCCTCCGACGGCGAGGGCGAGGCGAGGCTCGGGAGGATCGAGTTCGTCGAGGTACCGCGCCGCCTCGGCGCGTGCTGCGGCGACTGCCGCGCGTCCGGGCGGGTCGGCGTCGAGCAGCCTGCTGGTCAGACGCTGAGAGCCGAGGTCGATCGAACGCAGCCATTCGGGACCACCTCGACGCGTCCCGACGACGACCTGTGCCGACCCGCCGCCGACGTCGACGACGGCGACCAGACGACGCGTCGGCGGCGCCGCCACCTCGAGCGCACCGGCGAACCCGAGCCGAGCCTCTTCGGTCGCGCTGAGGATGCGAGTGGGGCAGCCGGCTGCCGCCCAGATCGCATCGAGCAGCTCGTTTCCGTTCTCTGCCTGCCGGCCCGGGCTCGTGATCAGCACCGCGATGTCGACGGCGCCTGCGGCACGCGCCGCCTCGGCGTACGAGCCGACGAGCCGCGCGGCGGCCGCGAGCTTCTCCTGCGGAATCGAGCCGTGGAGCTCGACGTCGGCGCCGAGATGGAGCATCTCCCGGCGAGCCAGGATCTGCCGACTGCCCTCCGCGACGACGAGGCGAACCGTGTTCGAGCCGACATCGATGACCCCGACCATCCGCGGGACATGGTGACGAACCCACACGACGGCACGGCGCGGCCTCAGTGTGAGCGTGTGATGCGGCGCGCGCGCTCACGCCTGCGCATGAACGCTGCCTGGGCAGACCGGCGGCGTTCGCTTTTCTTCGGCGAAATGCGCTTCCAGGACCCGTCGGACTGCAGTTCCCAGGCCTGGGAGTTGTCCGCGAGGAGGGCCTTGAAGATCGAGTCGAGCTCGTTTCGCACCTGGTTGTCCTCGACGGGCATCACGACCTCGATGCGGTGATCGAGATTGCGAGGCATCAGGTCGGCGCTGCCCAGGAGATAGTCCCGGCGGTCTCCGGCCTCGAAGCAGTAGAGGCGGCTGTGCTCCAGGAAGCGCCCGAGCACCGACCGCACGTGGATGTTCTCGCTCAGTCCGGGCAGCCCGGGCACGAGACTGCAGTTGGCGCGAACGATGCACTCGATGTCCACGCCCGCTTGCGACGCCTTGTAGAGCTCCTCGATGACCTCGGGATGGGTCAGGCTGTTGCATTTGATCCGAATGCGAGCGTGCTTGCCCGCGGCGGCAGCATCGGCGACGTCTTTGATCCGCTCGATCAGCTTCTTGCGCAGATTGAACGGCGACACGAGCAGGTGGCGGAATCGCTGCGGGCGCCCGAATCCGGTCACGAAGTTGAAGAGGTCGGCGATGTCCTCGCCGATCTGGGCATCGGCCGTGAAGACGCCGACGTCCTCGTAGATGCGGGCCGTCGTCGCGTGATAGTTGCCCGTGCCGATGTGCACGTAGCGCCGTAGCTCATCACCTTCGCGGCGAACGACGAGCGTCGTCTTGGCATGGATCTTCATGTCGGGGAATCCGTAGACGACGTGCACGCCGGCCTGTTCCAGGGCGCGTGCCCAGTCGATGTTGCGACGCTCGTCGAATCGCGCCTTGAGCTCGACCACGCAGACGACCTGCTTGCCGTTCTCCGACGCCTTCACCAGCGACGGTGCGATGGCGGAGTCGTCGCTGGTGCGGTAGACCGTCGTCTTCACCGCGACGACCTGCGGATCCTCCGCGGCCGCCTGCAGGAACGCCTCGACACTCGTCCCGAACGAGTCGTACGGGTGCTGGACGATGATGTCGCGCCGCGCGATCTCCTCGAACAGCTCGTCGTAGTTCGACACGGCGAGTCGGCGCTGCGTGAACGGCACCCAGGGCGCGTACTTCAGGTCCGGGCGGTCGAGCGAGTGCAGTTGCATCACGTCCGCCAGGTCGAGCAGTCCTCGGATTGCATAGACCTGGTCGGTTGCGATTCCAAGCCGTTCGGTCAAGCGCATGAGCATGTCGCGCGAGATCGAACCGGACACCTCCATGCGCACCACGGCGCCGAAACGCCGCCTCCGCAGATCCGACTCGACCGCCTCGAGCAGGTCGTCCGCGTCGTCCGAGATCTCGGTGTCGCCGTCTCGCGTCAGACGGAAGAGCGCGCGCTGCACGACTTCCATCTCCGGAAACAGGCGGGGCAGGAAGTGCGACAGCACCGATTCGAGCGGGACGAGGAGACCCCGCGTGCCGATCGAGACGAAGCGGTCGAGGCCCTCCGGCACCTTCACCCGCGCGAAGCGCTCCTCACCGGCTTCCGGATCACGAACGAGCAGGCCGAGGCTGAGCGACAGTCCCGAGATGTAGGGGAACGGCTGGCCCGGGCCGACGGCGAGCGGCGTGAGCACGGGGAAGATCTGGCGCGTGAACACCTGCTCGAGCTCGGTCCGCTCTGCCTCGGTGGCGTCCTCGACACCGCCGACGAGGATCCCCTCGGCGGCGAGCGCGGGACAGAGCTTGTCGCGCCAGAGGGTCGACTGCTGCGCCGTCAGATCGAGGACGCTGCCCCTGATCTCGGCGAGCGCCTGCTGCGGCGTGCGGCCGTCGGGCGAGCGCACCGACAGCCCAGAGAGAACCTGGTCCTGCAGGCCGGCGACCCGGACCATGAAGAACTCGTCGAGGATCGACGAGACGATCCCGCAGAACTTGACCCGCTCGAGGAGAGGCTCGTTCGGGTCGGCCGCGAGCTCGAGCACCCGCCGCATGAGGTCGACCTGCGACAGCTCGCGGTTGAGCAGTGTGTCGTAGCCGCCTTCGGAGCGCGGTTGAATGATCGTCGCCAAAGCGTTGTAATCCTTCCGGAACGGTCCTGAACGGCTGGTGTCGATCTGGATCCCGACTCGGCCCGGCCGTGCGGTCCGTATTCTACGCGCGATGACGAACAACCGCCTGCTCGCGATCCTCGCCGTCGTTCTCGGGGTCGTCCTGATCGTCATCGCGGTGATCTACTGGGCTGAGCCGGCGAGCTCGCTGCCGAGCTTCTTTCCCGGCCATCAGGCCGGATCCAGCCACCATCACGTCAAGCACGGCATCGCAGCCTTCCTGGTGGGCCTGGCCTGTTTCGCCTTCGCCTGGTTCCAGACCGGCCCGAAGCGCTCGACCGCCGAGCCGTGATCCTCGCAGACCTGATCACGTACCCGCAGGCGATCGTTCTGGGGCTGCTGCAGGGCGTCTCCGAGCTGTTTCCGGTCTCGAGCCTCGGCCACAGCGTCATCCTCCCGAGCCTGCTCGGCTGGAACATCCACCAGAACGACAAGTACTTCCTCACCTTCCTCGTCGCGACGCATCTGGCGACGGCGATCGTGCTGTTCATCTTCTTCTGGCGCGATTGGATGCGGATCTTCAGGGGCCTCGGGCGATCTCTACGTGACCGCGAGATCTCCGCCGACGACCCCGACGCCAAGCTCGGCTGGCTGCTCATCGTCGGCACGATCCCGGCCGGGATTCTCGGCCTGACGCTGCAGGACTCGCTCCGCAAGATCTTCGCCTCGCCCACCTCGGCCGCGATCTTCCTCACGCTCAACGGCGTGCTGCTCTACGGCGCCGAGCTGCTGCGCCGGCGCGCACCCGTCACCGAGGCCGACGACGACGCCCGCATCGCTCGCACCGTGTCCTGGCGTGACGGCTTCTTCGTCGGTGCAGCGCAGGCGATCGCGCTGATTCCCGGCTTCTCGCGCTCAGGCGCGACGATGGCCGGCGGCCTGCTCGTCGGTCTCTCGAACGAGGATGCTGCGCGCTTCGCCTTCCTGCTCGCCACGCCGATCATCGGCGCTGCGGCCGTGCTCAAGCTGCCCGAGCTCTTCGGCTCGACCGGCGACGGGGTCCGTGGCCAGGCACTGGTCGCGGCTCTGTGCTCGGCGGCGGCGGCCTGGTTCTCCGTGAAGTTCCTGATGCGCTACTTCGAGACGAACACGTTGATGCCGTTCGCGATCTACTGCTTCGTCGCCGGGATCGCCTGCACGATCTACTTCGTCAGCTGACCGCGCTCGCAAGTTCGGTACCTGGTACCTCCGGTACGAGGTACCGATCCTTCATATCGCCGTCTCGGCTGGCTGGCGGGGGCTCAGTGCAGGGAGATGTTTCTGGTCGGGTAGAACGGCGCGCGCATCATCAGCTTTCCGTGCTTGTCGTATGCCGAGATCGTGTCGGCGGTCGACGAAGGGAGTGCGATCACCCAGACGCGGAAAGCGTCCTGGAACTGCAATGGTGCCGCGGCTGTCGCGGCCGAAAAGGTGTGACCTTTGCGGTCGCGAAGCTCGACGCGCCCGACGTCGGGTCGGGCGTCGCCGAAGACGATCTCGCCGCCCCCTCGTACGTAGGCGTTTCCGGCGATCGGCGGTCCGGACGGGGCCGGTGGATTCCGCAGCGCGGGTTCGGCCGGCACGCCCGGCGCGGCGAGAACATAACCACCGCTTGCGAACGCGAGCGGCTGCTCGACCCCAGCCAGTGACGGCTTGCCCTTCAGAAGCACGAGGCTGAGGTCGCGGCCGCCTGAAACCTCGGCATAGACGGTGTAGCTCGCCTCGTGGAACAGCACGGAGGTTTGGCCGTTCACGGTGTCTCCGTGCTTTGTGAAGAGCCAGCCCCCGGCAGCCGCGACGGCCGCCGCCGTGACGAGCACGGCTACGACCGCCACCGCGAATGCAAGGCGGCGCCTGTGCGGGCGCGCGCGCTGAAGCACATCGGCCCAATCCTCGTGGCCCGGTTCGACGAGAGCGGCGAACCGCTCGGCGAGCAGATCCGTCATCTTGCAACCTCCTTCAGTGTCAGTTCCTGAAGCAGCGCGGCTCGGGCTTGCGTGAGCGTCGCTGCGACCGTCCCCTCCGAGATGTCCAACGCTTGGGCGATGTCGGTGTAGGAAAAGTCGGCGAAATATCGGAGAAACAACACGAGGCGTCGCTTGGGCGGCAGCGCTCGGATCGCTGCCGCCAGGGCCGGGTCGCGCTCTTCGTCGAGAATCGACAGCTCAGCCGGCAGCTCCTTTTCGCTGTGACGGCCTCTCTCGTGGAGCGCGAGCCGGTAGGCGATCCGCCACACCCACGGGGCAAGTGACTCATCGCGGCGGAGCTTGCGCTGTTCGCGCAGCGCCACCGCGAACGCCTCCTGAACGACCTCGCAGGCCACCTCTGTCGAGCCGACGATTGGCGCTAGCGCGTTTTGAAAGCCTTCAAAGCGGTCGCGATAAAGCTGCTCGATCGATTCCATCTCCAGAGAGAGTCTGACGCGCGTCGGAACCTTTATTGCAGGCGGCGATCCCGGGATCGCCGCGGGGTCGGCTGAGCGGGGCACGCGATGGTTTCTTTGCTCGGCTGTTAGCCTCGACAAGGTGAAACGGGGGGCGGCGATCGAGCTTGTGCGGCCGGATCAACTCGCCCGTGACGTTCCCTATGCCTACGCAGCCGTTGTCGACGGCGCGGCGAGGCTCATTGTCACTGCGGGAGCATGCCCGCTTGACCCGGCCGGGGACATCGTTGCTCCCGGCGATGTCGTTGGCCAGGCAGAGCAGGTCATGGAGAACCTCAAGGCTGCACTACAGGCAGCCGGAGCCCAACTCGGGGATGTCGTGAAGACGACTGTCTATGTCGCAACGCAAGACCGGGACGACCTCGCCGCAACCTGGGAGGTTGTGCAGCGCCACTTTGGCGACCACGACCCACCCGGCACGCTGCTCGGGCGTCACGGTGCTTGGCTGGCGAGATCAACTCGTCGAGGTCGAAGCGGTAGCAGCTCTAGGCTGACCCGCGGCTAGAGGTCCTGACCGCGCACGGCAAGGTTCGTGCTGCGTCTACGCAGGGTGCGAGGCGTCGCTGAACTCGCGGAACTCACCGGTGACCAGATAGACGACCTGCTCGCCGATGTCGACGGCGTGGTCGCCGATCCGCTCGACGCACCGCGACACGACCAGCATGCGCAAACCGTACTCACGCTCCTCGGGTGAGTTGCCGAGCGAGAGGACATCTTCGGTCGCATTGCGATTGGCGCGGTCGATCAGCTCGTCGAGCTCGACCAGCGTGAGTGCCTTGTCGGGGTCGCGTGAGGCGAACGAGTCGAGCGCGACGCGGATCATCTGCTCGGCGCGCTGGCCCATGTCCTCGATCGACTGCGCAATCCGCTCGTCCGAGACGTTGAGATCGCCCATCAGCTTGGTCAGCTTGGCAACGGTCACGCAGTAGTCCGCCATCCGCTCGAGATGGAGGTTGACGCGCAGGATCGCGAGCACGAGCCGGAGATCGACGGCGACGGGCGTCTGGCGCGCGAGGAGCGACTGGACGCCTTCCTCGAGCGCGATGTAGCGGCGGTCGACCTCGTCGTCGAAGCTGATCACCTCGTCCGCGAGCTCCTCGTCGCCTCGCGCCAGTGCGTTCAGCGACGAACGGAGCGCGCGCAGGACGAGATCGCCCTCCTCCTGCAGCGACGCTTCGAGCTGCGACAGCTCCTCGGTGAACGAGACGCGCATGACTAGCCGAACCGGCCGGTGACGTAACCCTCGGTCCGCTCGTCGGACGGCTGCGTGAAGATCTTCTCCGTCGCGTCGTACTCCACGAGAATGCCGTGCCGCGAGCCGTCCTCCTTCACGTCGAGACTGAAGAAGGCGGTCATCTCGGCGACGCGCGCCGCCTGCTGCATGTTGTGCGTGACGATGACGAGCGTGTAGTCGTCCTTCAAGTCATGCATCAGATCCTCGATCGCCGACGTCGAGATCGGGTCGAGCGCCGAGGCAGGCTCGTCCAGGAGGATCACATCCGGCTCAACGGCGATCGCACGTGCGATGCAGAGCCGCTGCTGCTGACCGCCCGAGAGGCCGAGCGCCGACTTCTTGAGGCGGTCCTTGACCTCGTCCCAGAGCGCCGCCCCACGAAGCGCCCGCTCCACACGTTCGTCCACGTCTCCCGCCAGACCGAGTTTCTTGGGAGCGAAGGCAACGTTGTCGTAGATCGACTTCGGAAACGGGTTCGGACGCTGGAACACCATGCCGATGCGACGCCGCACCTCGACTGGATCCACGTCACGCCCGTACAGGTCAACTCCGTGGTAGAGGGTTCGCCCCTCGACCTTGATTCCCGGGACGAGGTCGTTCATCCGGTTCAGGCAGCGGATGAACGTGCTCTTGCCGCAACCGGAGGGACCGATCAGGGCGGTGATCACGTTCTTGTAGATCTCCAGGTTGACGCCGGCGAGGGCCAACGACGACCCGTACGAGACGCTCAGGTCGTGTACGCCAAAAACGGCCTCGCGCGCGGCGGCAAAGTTTTCGCTGCCCTTGACGGCCGCGGAGAGGTGCACCGACGTGTTGCTCGACGCCGACGGCAGCATGAGACGAGTGTATGCGGAGCCTCTGGAACAGCCGGGTCTCGAAGGTGTGAACATCTCGTGTCGGGGCGGTGAACGGCAGTTGGGGCGCCCGGAAACCTGGAAGGCTTCGGCCCGGAGCCATGGACGTCCCAGCCGCCCACCCGCCGAAGGACACACTCGAGTCGCGGCGCTCGCTGGTCGATCGCATCGGGGATTTCTCGCTGCTCTGGATCTCGGGGCTGGCCGCGGTCGGTGTCGTTGCGCTGATCGCCCTGATCGTCTACGAGGTGATCCGGCAGTCACGGGAGGCGTTCTCGGCCTTTGGGATCAGCTTCATCTGGCACCAGACCTGGAACGCCGTCACCAACCAGTTCGGCGCACTCGATTTCCTGGTTGCCACGCTCTACATCACCGGTCTGGCCGTCTTGATCGCCGCGCCTGTGGCGATCGCAATCGGCCTGTATCTGAGCGAACTCGCGCCCGGTGGCGTACGCGGCGTCGTTGGCTCGCTCGTCGAGATGCTCGCGGCTATCCCCAGCGTCGTTCTCGGGCTGTGGGGCATCATCATTCTCGGCCCCGTGGTGCACAATCAGTTCGGGCCGTGGCTGAACGACGCGTTTGGGTGGACGCCGTTTTTCGCCACGAAGCCGATCTCCGGCAGCACGATGTTCACCGCCGTCCTTGTGCTGACGATCATGATCGTTCCGATCACGGCCTCCATCAGTCGCGACCTTTTCCTGCAGGTGCCGGCGGACATCAAGGAAGGTGCCCTGGGCCTCGGGTTGACGCGCTGGGAGATGGTGCGGGGCGTCATGCTGCCGTATACGCGCGGCGGTCTCATCTCCGCGGTGCTTCTCGGCGGCGGACGTGCGGTCGGCGAGGCGATCGCAGTCACGCAGGTGATCGGGACCACCGCGCACCTCACGGCCAACCTGTTCGACACGGGCGACACGCTCGCGAGCCGGATCGCCGCGCAGTACCAGGCTGCGGCATCCAATCTCCAGGTCTCATCGCTGTTCTATCTAGGTGCGATCCTGCTTGTGATCTCGCTGATCGTGAACTTCCTTGCGCTCATGATCGTGCGGCGCTACGACATCGCGCAGAGGGTGTGATTTTGGAAGCGGGCAGCGTCACCCCCACGATCTCGCTGAAGGGAACCGGTCGGTCCCGTCGGCGCCGGCTCGCCAATAAGGTCGCGGAGGGCGTGGCTGTCCTCGCCGCATTCCTCGCGATCGGAGTGCTGGCCCTCGTCGTCATTTCCGTGTTCGTGCGCGGAGTCAAGGCGCTGAACCTCGACTTCTTCACCAAGAGCCAGGTGACGTTCGGCGAGACCGGAGGCGGTATCGCCAACGGTCTCGTAGGAACGGCAATCATGGTCGCGATCGCCACCGCAATCGCACTGCCCGTGGGCATCCTCGTCGCCGTGTATGTCGCCGAGTTCGGTGGGAGTCGCGTCTCGCGCCTGATCAGGCTGGCGCTTGACGTGTTGAACGGCGTGCCCTCGATCGTCGTCGGCATCTTCGCCTACGCACTGCTGGTGGTCGGGTCGGGATACGCCGCCTGGAAGGGCTCGGTGGCTCTCGCCATCGTCATGCTGCCCGTGGTCGGGCGATCGACGATCGAGGTGCTCGGGCTCGTGCCCGACGCACTCCGCTACGGCAGCTATGCGCTCGGAGTCAGCAAGTGGCGCACGGTGCTCTTCGTCGTGATGCCGTCGGCGATCGGCTCGATCATGACCGGAGCGACGCTCGCGATCGCCAGGGCCGCAGGCGAGACGGCGCCACTCCTGTTCACGACTTCGATCTTCCTGCCGAACCAGGTCGTGACGGATCCCAGTCACGCGATGGCTGCGGTCCCGCTGCTCATCCTTTTTGACTCCGAGTCGCCGGACCAGAGCCTGAACAACCAAGCATGGGCGGCAGCGTTCGTCCTGATGATCTTCGTGCTCGTCCTCAGCCTCACCGCGCGCTACATCCTCTCGCGCCGCGAGCGGAAGCTGCGGGCGCGGTAGTAGCCGTTCACCAGATTGCCGCCAAACCGTCACGGTGGGTCCGCCCATTCCGGCGACGAGCCAGGCGACACTTGCGCGCGAAGCCCCCCGGCCTTTGAAACCGTGAAGGGAGAAAGTCAAAAATGAGTTTCAGTGTCACAAAGCGCACCGTGCCAATGTTGGTTGCGGCTAGCGCTGATTGGCGGCTGCTTGGCAGCAAGCGCCACTGCGAGCAAGAGCACGCACACTGGTGGCCAGCTCGTCGGCGCGGGCAGTACCTTCGTCCAGCCGCTCGTGTCACAGTGGCAGTCGGCCTACCCAGCGGTCAATGGCACCAACATCGTGTATCAGCCGATCGGCTCGGGCGGCGGGATCCAGGCGATCACCAACCGCACCGTCGACTTCGGCGCTTCCGACGCGCCTCTGACGCCCGATCAGCTCACCAACTGCAAGGGGTGCGTCGAGATCCCGTGGGCGCTCGGCGGGACTTCGGTGATGGTGAACCTGAAGACGAATGCGCACGCTCCGCTGCACATCACCGGCCCTGTGCTGGCGAAGATCTATCTCGGACAGATCACGAGCTGGGACGACCCGGCGATCAAGGCCCTGAACCCGGGCATCTCACTCCCGAGCCAGAAGATCACGCCGGTCTATCGCTCCGACGGCTCCGGCACGTCGTACAACTTCACGGATTATCTGTCCTCCGTGAGCCCGGCGTTCAAGTCGAAGGTTGGCGTCTCGACGCAGCCGCCCTTCCCAACTGGCGTCGGTGGTAAGGGCTCCTCCGGCGTCGCCGGCGTCGTCAAGAGCACGGACGGAGCCATCGGCTACGCCGACATCGCCTATGCGGTGACGAACCACATCCAGGTGTTGGCGGTTCGGAACGCCGGCGGCAAGTACACGACCCCCGGCATCAAGTCGATCTCTGCGGCTTCCGCAGCATTCAAGAACGTCGGGACGACGGGCGAGGTGCACATCGTGAACCCGCCGAAGTCGGCGCCGACCGCGTACCCGATCTCGACGTACACCTACGTGATCGTCCCGCAGAAGACGTCCAACGCCGCTTCACTCAAGCAGTTCGTCTTCTGGGCGCTGACCAAGGGTCAGCCGCTCGGGGTGAAGCTCCGCTACGTGCCGATCCCGAAGCCGGTGCTGGTGCTCTCCGAGAAGCTCCTCAAGACGATCCATAGCTAGGTCTGCCGTCACTACGGGAATGAGTCGAGGCGCCCACGCAGGCGCCTCGACTCATTCAAAGAGGCAGCAGGCGCCCCTACGAAAAGCTGGTCGTCTCTACGCGGGGAACGTGCAGCGGACGCGCAGGCCGCGGCCGGGCCCGCCGTCGGCCTCGATGTCGCCGCCTGCGGCCGCGACGACGTGCTTGACGATCGCGAGCCCCAGGCCGGTGCCGCGCGACGTCCGGGCTGCGTCGGCGCGGTAGAAGCGCTCGAAGAGCCGGTTCAGGTTCGCGGCGTCCACGCCGACACCGTCGTCGGCCGCGGTCATGACGGCGAAGTCGCCTGCCCGCTGCACGGTGATCTTGAACTGCGACCCGTGGCCCGCGTATCGGATCGCATTCTCGGTCAGGTTCTCTGCGACGATGCGAAGCATGCGCGGCCGCAGCGGCACAGTCGACCTGCGGGTCGCCTTCGACACTGAGATCGACCCCGGCACGCTCGGCCGCCCCGGCGAGGCCGTCCACGACGTCCTGCAGCACCGGGACCGCGACGGTGTGCCCGAGCGACACGACCTCCTTCCCGCTCTCGAGCTCCGAGAGGAACAGGATCTCGTCGATGAGGACGCCCGCGTTCTCCACCTCGGCCTTCGCCTGCTCGATCAACTCGCCGACGTCGGCTCCGGGCAGGTCGGCCGAATCGAGGAGCGCGAGGATGCGGGCCAGCGGTGTCCTCAGCTCGTGCGAGACCGCGGCCGTGAAGCCGGTGCGGAGCTCATCGAAGCTGCGGTCATACACCAGATCGTCACCATTCCGAAACCCGGACAAAACCCACCCCCCAACTATCGTACGGGCCGTGGCCAAGATCCTGATCGTCGAAGACGACAACGTGATCGCGGACGGGATGGCGAAGCACCTGACCGCGGCCGGATTCGACCCGATCGTGGTCGGCCGTGGCGAGCTCGGGCTCGCCAGGCTCCGATTCGAGAACCCCGACGTCTGCGTCCTCGATCTGATGCTGCCCGAGCTCGACGGGTGGAAACTGATCGAGACCGCGCGCGCGGAGGGGATCGGGACGCCGATCGTCGTCGTGTCCGCACGCGGGACCGAGCACGATCGCGTGCACGCGCTGGAGATCGGCGCGGACGACTACCTCGTGAAGCCGTTCTCGATGCGCGAGCTCGTGGCGCGCGTCGGCGCGGCTGCGCGGCGCGGCGTGCGGCCGCAGGAAGAGCGGCGTGGGGAGGCGATCGAGATCGAGGAGCTGCGGATCGACCCCAGAGAGGTGCAGGCGTTCGTCGACGGCAGAAGCGCCGACCTGACGCCGACCGAGTTCAAGCTGCTCTACACGCTCGCCCTCGACCGAGGGCGCGTCGTCACACGCGACGAGCTGCTCCAGAAGGTCTGGGGCCGGCGCGAGACGCACCGCGACCGGACGGTCGACGTGTTCGTCCGGCGGTTGCGGCAGAAGGTCGACCGGAACGCGTCCCAGCACTCGTTCATCCAGACGCGGTTCGGCGTCGGCTACAAGCTCGAGCCCGAGCTCAAGGCCGAGGTCAAGATCTAGGCGAGCGAGCCGGCCGGCGGGAACGACGGCACATCGACCTCGTGCCAGAGGACGATCTTCCCGTTCTTCACCTGGAACAACGCCGCGGCCCGGTCGCCCGGTCCGTCGCAGAGATGCTGCGGCCGGTCGGTGAGGGTGAACACCGCCAGCACCTCGCCGTTGCTTCGCGGCTCGAGCAGTGTGATCGTCCCGCCGCACGGCAGGCTGGCATTCCACTGCACGGCGTCGGAGTGGGTTGCGAGCGTCTGAACATCGCCCTGGATCACGCGTGCGCCGTCGGCGAACAGCCGTCCGGCAGCCTCGCTGTCGTTCCGGTCGAGCGCCGCGCTCCAGGCGCGCACGACCTCGCCTGGGGAGGCCGTCTTGTGGCCGCCACACGCGCTGACGGCGAGCACGGCGACCGCAATCGCTGCGAGCCTCATGGGGATAGTCTGCCCGCCGTGGACTTCGAGCTGACCCCGGAGCAGAAAGAGATCCAGTCGCTGGCGCGCGAGTTCGCAGACGCGGAGATCGAACCGCACGCGGCGACGTGGGACCGGGACCACGGCTTTCCGCGCGAGCTGCTCGGGAAGCTCGGCGACCTGGGACTGATGGGCGTCTGCGTGCCGGAGGAGTACGGCGGCGCCGGGGCCGACTTCGTGTCGTACATCCTGGTGCTCGAGGAGCTGTCGCGCGCCGACGCCGGCGTCGGGGTCACCGTCGCCGTCCACACGTCGGCGTGCACGCTGCCGCTGCTCCAGTTCGGCACCGAAGAGCAACGCGCGCGGTTCGTGCCGTCCCTGGCGCGGGGCGAGCGCATCGGCTGCTTCGCGCTCACCGAGTCGGGCTCCGGCTCCGACGCCGGGGCGCTCGTCACGCGTGCGGATGCGGACGGCGAAGGGTGGCGCGTGAGCGGCGCGAAGCAATGGATCACAAATGCTGCGTTCGGCGGCACCGTGTTGTTGTTCGCGCGAACGGACGCCGAGACGAGAAGCGCCCGCGGAGTGTCGGCCTTCGTCGTCGACACGGACCAGATCACGATCACACGGACCGAGGAGAAGCTCGGGTTGAACTCGTCGGTGACGAACGACATCGCCATCGATACGCATGTGGAGGCGAATCGGTTGCTCGGTGAGCGAAACCACGGGTTTCGCATCGCGATGGCGACGCTCGACGGCGGTCGGATCGGGATCGCAGCGCAGGCCGTCGGGATCGCGCAAGCCGCCTACGACGTGGCACGCCGGTACGCGAAGGAACGCGAGGCGTTCGGGCATCCGATCGCGGAGTTCCAGGCGATCCAGCACAAGCTCGCGAACATGTCGATGGAAATCGACGCGGCGCGACTGCTCACGTTGCGCGCGGCCTGGCTCAAGGCACAGGGCCGCCGGCACACCGGGGCTGGGGCAAAGGCGAAGCTGTTCGCCTCGGAGATGGCGCGCCGTCAGACTGCCGAGGCGATCCAGGTTCTGGGCGGGTACGGCTATACGAAGGAGTTCCCGGTGGAGCGCTATTACCGCGACGCGAAGATCACCGAGATCTACGAAGGCACGAGCGAGATCCAGCGGCTCGTGATCGCGCGCGAGATCCTCGAACAGCGGACGAATGCCCCGGCGTCCTGACGAGCCCGTCCGCCTGACGCGGATCTACACACGCGCCGGCGACACGGGCGAGACGTCACTCGGCGATCTCTCTCGCGTGTCGAAGCTCGACCCGCTCGTCCAGGCCTATGGCGCCGTCGACGAGCTCAATTCCGTCCTCGGTTGGGCTCAGGTGGAGACTCGCGACGGGCGGCTGTCACGCATTCAGAACGAGCTCTTCGACGTCGGTGCCGACCTGTCCGTGCCCTTCGCCGACGGCGACGGGAAGCTCCGGATCACTCAGTCCGCGATCGACCGGCTGGAGGCCGACTGCGACGACGCGAACGCCGGCTTGGCCGAGTTGAAGAGCTTCGTCTTGCCGGGCGGATCGGAAAGCGCGGCGCGCCTGCACGTCGCCCGCGCGATCTGCCGCCGCGCCGAGCGCGATGTCCTCCAGGCGGCGCGGTCCCGACCCGTGAATCCGCTCGCCGTCGCGTATCTGAACCGGCTCAGCGACCTCCTGTTCATCCTCGCCCGCGCGGCGAACGCCGAGGGGACCGAGGTGCTGTGGCTGCCCGGGGGCGAACGCTGAGCAGCCGCGACCGGAAGGAGGCCGCGGCGCCGCTCCATTCGACGATCTCCGGTGTCGAGAACGAGCCGCTGTACACGGCGGAGTCGGTGCCGGTTGATCCCGGGCGGGATCTGGGCTCGCCGGGCGAGTTTCCGTTCACGCGTGGTGTGTACCCGTCGATGTACCGGGGCCGGTTGTGGACGATGCGGCAGTTTGCGGGGTTCGGGACGGCGGCGGAGACGAACGAGCGGTTTCGGTATCTGCTCGAGCATGGGCAGACGGGGCTGTCGACCGCGTTCGACATGCCGACGTTGATGGGCTACGACTCGGACCATCCGCGTTCGGAGGGCGAGGTCGGTCGCGAGGGGGTGGCGATCGACTCGCTCGCCGACATGGAGACGTTGTTTGCGGGGATCCCTCTGGGTGAGGTGTCGACGTCGATGACGATCAACTCGCCGGCGGCGATGTTGCTCGCGTTCTATGTGTGTGTGGGCGAGGAGCAGGGCGTGGCCCGGGAGAGCCTGCGCGGGACGATCCAGACGGACATCTTGAAGGAGTACATCGCGCAGAAGGAGTACATCTTCCCGCCGGAGCCGTCGATGCGGTTGGTGACGGACATGATCGAGTTCTGCAGCCGGGAGATGCCGTTGTGGCATCCGGTCTCGATCTCCGGGTATCACATTCGAGAGGCCGGGTCGACGGCGGCGCAGGAGCTCGCGTTCACGCTCGCGGACGGGTTCACGTATGTGGAGTGGGCGTTGGAGCGGGGGCTGGCTGTCGACGATTTCGCACCGCGCTTGTCGTTTTTCTTCAACGCGCATCTGGACTTCTTCGAGGAGATCGCGAAGTACCGGGCGGCGCGGCGGATCTGGGCGACCGTGATGCGCGACAAATACGGCGCGAAGGACCCGAAATCGTGGTTGATGCGCTTCCACACGCAGACGGCCGGGGTGTCGCTGACGGCGCAGCAGCCGGAGGTGAACATCGTCCGGACGGCGATCGAGGCGCTGGCGGCGGTGCTCGGCGGCACCCAGTCGCTGCACACGAACAGCTACGACGAGGCGCTCGCTCTGCCGACCGAGGACGCGGTGCGGATCGCCCTGCGCACGCAGCAGGTGATCGCCCACGAGACCGGGGTCGTGAACACGATCGACCCGCTCGGTGGCTCCTACTACCTCGAGCACCTCACGAACGAGCTGGAACGCCAGGCCTACGACTACTTCGACCGGATCGAGCAGCTCGGCGGCGTCGTCGCTGCGATCAAGGAGAACTTCTTCCAGCGCGAGCTGGCCGAGGCCTCGTTCACCTACCAGGCCGAGGTCGAGGCCGAGCAGCGGGTCGTGGTCGGCGTCAACCGGTACAAGCTTGAAGGTGAACCTGAGCTTGAGATATTGAAGATCGATCCAGCTCTGGAGCGACAGCAGATCGAGCGGGTGCGAGCCCTCCGCGCACGGCGCGACACCGCCGCGGCGGAAGCCGCCCTCACCCAGCTGAAGGAGGACGCCGCGCACGAACGGCGGAACCTGATGGGCCCGATCGTCGAGGCCTCCCGGGCGTACGTCACGATGGGCGAGATGTGCGACGCCCTGCGCGAGGTCTGGGGGACCTGGCGCGAGACGCCGGTCTTCTGAGCGTTCCTATACTGCGCGGCGTGGCAGGGAAGATCAGAGTCGTGATCGCGAAGCCCGGGCTCGACGGGCACGATCGCGGCGCCAAGATCATCGCGCGCGCATTGCGCGACGCGGGGATGGAGGTGATCTACACCGGGCTGCACCAGACGCCGGAGCAGATTGTCGAGACGGCGATCCAGGAAGACGCCGACGCCGTCGGGATCTCGATCCTCTCCGGCGCACACATGACGCTCGTTCCGCGCATCCTCGAGCTGCTCCGCGGCCAGGGCGCCGAGGATTTGCTGGTCCTCGTCGGCGGCACGATCCCGCAGGACGACGTGACCGAGTTGAAGAAGCAGGGGGTCGCCGAGGTTTTCACGCCCGGCGCTCCGACGAGCGAGATCGTCGACTTCCTGCAGGGTCATGTTCCGGTTTCGTCCAGCTAGAGTCGGGCGCGCATGAAGATCGCCGTCTGCGTGAAAGCAGTCCCGGATGCCGCTGCGGGCCGGCGCATCGATCCGTCCACGAACCGCATCGACCGGTCGGTCGAGCTCGCGATCTCCGACTTCGACACCTACGCGGTCGAGGAGGCGCTGCGTCTGAAGGAAGCAGACGGCGACGGCGAGGTCGTCGTCGTCTCGATGGGCCCGGAGAAGGCGATGGATGCGCTGCGCAAAGCGCTTGCCATGGGCGCCGATCGCGCTGTGCTGATCACGGACTCGGAGCTGGCAGGCGCCGATCTGCTGGGGACTGCGCGGGCTCTCGCCGGCGCGCTCGAGCAGGAGAACGCAGACCTGATCCTGTTCGGGCAGCAGTCGGCCGACGGCGGCGGTGCATGTCTCTGGTCTGCCGTGGCGGAGCGGTTGCGCAGACCGGTCATCTCCCAGGTGAGCGAATTGACGAAGGACGGCACCTCGGTCACGGGCAAGCGCCAGACCGAGTTCGGGTACGACACGATCCGCGCGCCGCTGCCCGCGGTGATCGCGGTCTCGGATGCGATCAACACGCCGCGGTATCCGTCACTGAAGGGGATCATGGGCGCGAAGAAGAAGCCGCAGGCGACGCTGGCGGCCGCCGAGGTCGGTGGTGCAGCCGCCGCCGCGACGACGGTCACCGCGCTCGCGCCGCCGCCTGCGCGTGGTGAGGCGCGCAAGATCGAGGACGACGGCAGCGCCGCCGAGCAGATCGTCGAGTTCCTCGCGGAGAAGAGGCTCATCTGATGGCCGGGACGCTGGTCTTCCTCGAGCATCACGACGGGGCGATCCAGAAAGGGGCACTCGGCGTGCTCGCGAAGGCGGTGCAGTTGAACGGCCCAGTGGCCGGCGTGCTGATCGGTTCCGGAGTGCGCGACATCGCCGAGTCGGCCGGAATGTTCGGCGCCGCCACGGTCTTCGTCGCCGACGACGAGCGCCTGAGCGCGCCGTTGCCCCAGGCGCGCGTGGACGTGCTCGCCAAGCTCGTGCGCGATGAAGGGTTCGACAGGATCCTGTTCGCGCAGTCGGTCCTCGCCGCCGATGTAGCCGCCGGACTTGCGGCACGTCTCGACGCCGGGTTGAACTGGGACCTCGTGGACCTGACCGCGGACAACGTCGGCAAGCGGCCCGCGCTTGCCGACTCGGTGGTCGTCGACGTCGGCTGGTCGAGCGACGTGAAGCTCGCAATCTTCCGCTCGGGCACGTTCGATGCGAGCGAGACCGGTGGCACGGCGGAGGTCAAGGACGCGGCCGTCGAGCTCGAGGACTTCTCGCTGCAAGCTGAGATGCTCGAACAGGCGCACGCGGAGCAGCAGGGCCCATCGATCGAGGAGGCGGACGTGATCGTGGCGGGCGGCCGCGGACTGGGCGAGCCCGAGAAGTTCGCGCTGGCGGAGGAGCTGGCTCAGGCGCTCGGGGGCGCGGTGGCCGCGACGCGGGCGGTGGTCGATGCCGGCTGGTACCCCTACTCGGCGCAGGTCGGCCAGACGGGGAAGACGGTCTCGCCGAAGCTCTACGTCGCGCTCGGCATCTCGGGCGCGATCCAGCACAAGGTCGGGATGCAGGGCTCGAACGTGATCGTCGCGATCAACAAGGATGCGAACGCGCCCATCTTCGAGTTCTCGGATCTCGGCGTCGTCGGCGACCTGCACGAGATCGTGCCGAAGCTGGTCGAGCTCGTCCGCGCTCGCACATCGTGAGCGTCAGTCCAGCTGAGTTCCCGCCGCCGTGGTCTTCGTCGGAGGCGATCGTCTCGCCGACCGATCCGGTCGACGAGCGAATCGACGTCGGTTTTCTGGTCGTCGGCGCGGGGCCGGCCGGACTGGCGGCGGCGATCCGCCTCGGGCAGCTGGTCGAGGAGCAGCCCGAGCTGGCGGAGCGGCTCGGCGAGGTTCCCGTTGCAGTGCTCGAAAAGGGGAAGGCTCCCGGCTCTCACTTGCTCTCGGGCGCGGTGATCAACCCGCGTGGATTGCAGCGGCTGTTCAAGGGACGCAAGCGCATCGACGAGCTGCCGTTCTACGGCGAGGTGCACGGCGAGTCGGTGCTGTTCCTCACGAGGAAACGAGCGCTGCGCCTTCCCACTCCTCCGACGATGGTCAATCACCGCAACTACATCGCGTCCCTGTCGGAGCTCGGCCGCTGGCTCGCCGACGAGGCCGAGGCGCTCGGCGTGACGATCCTCCCGGAGACGTCGGCCGGCCGTCTGCTCGTCGACGGTGGGCGCGTCGTCGGGCGTGCGCACCGGTGACCGCGGGCGCGGCCGCGCGGGAGAGGAGCTGGCGAACTTCGAGCCCGGCTCCGACATCGCGGCACGCGTGACGATCCTCGCCGAGGGCACTCAGGGGCATCTCACCACCGCCGCGCTCGATCACTTCAGCCTGGGCAGCGACAACCCGCAGGTGTGGGCGCTCGGGGTCAAGGAGGTCTGGAAGGTCGCGAAGCCGTTGCGCGAGGTCGTGCACACGATGGGTTGGCCGCTGCGCGGCGGGCGCAAGTTCCGCGAGTTCGGCGGCTCGTTCATCTACCCGATGGGCGACGACATGGTCACGGTCGGCATGGTCGTCGGCCTCGACTACCGGGACGCCGAACTGTCGGTCCACGACTTGTTGCAGGAGCTGAAGACGCATCCCCGCGTGCAGAAGATCCTTGCGGGCGGCGAGCGTGTCCAGTGGGGCGCGAAGACGATTCCCGAGGGCGGGTTCGTCGCGCTGCCGAAGAAACTGCATGCGCCGGGGCTGCTGATGTGCGGCGACGGCGTCGGGTTCGTGAACGTGCCGGCGCTGAAGGGAATCCACTACGCAATCGAGTCGGGCAGGCTTGCCGCGGAGGCGGCGTGGCGCACGCTCGAGCGTGGCGCGTCCGGGCGGGAGGCGCTCGCGTCGTACGACGAGTCCGTCCGCCAGTCGTTCATCTGGAGCGATCTCAAAGAGGTTCGGAACATGCGGCAGGCGTTCGGCCGCGGGTTCTACGTCGGCGGAGCGCTCGCAGGTGCGATGACGGCGACGAAGGGCAGGTTCCCGTCGGGCGACAAGCCGACGGAGCGGGACGCGGAGCAGTCGCTGATCGTCACCGATCGCGCCAAGACGTATCCCGTCGCCGACGGTGTCTTGACCTTCGACAAGTTGTCGAGCGTCTTCGCGTCCGGCAACCGGACGCGCGACGACCAGCCGAATCACATTCGTGTGCAGACCCGGGTGCCGCGCGAAGTGGCCGAGCTGTGGGCGCGGATGTGCCCGGCCCATGTGTACGAGGTAGGCGAGGCGGACGGCGACGGCACGGTCGAGGTGAAGATCGCCCCGTCCAACTGCGTCCAGTGCGGCGCCATCACGGCCAAAGGCGGCCGCCTCACGCCCCCAGAAGGCGGCAGCGGCCCCGAGTACACGCTGACGTGACCCTCCAGCGCGCGTCTCGTCACGGTGGCTGCCACCGGACGTGTTCGCGCGGGACAGGTTCTTCGCAGACCTCGCTGAAACGTCGGACGGCGCGCTCGGGTGTCTGCCCGAAGAACGCCAGCACCTCGTCTCGAGCAAGTCTGATCGCCGCAAACGCGAGACCGATCGTCGCGGCGTAGCTCGTCCAGATGTGCGCTTCGAGCGGTCCTTGCTCGCCGGCGCGTCGCGGGTTCTGGATGACGTAGCGAATGCCGTTGAGCAACGACGCGTCCGTGCGATAACGCCGGTTCCAGAATCGCTTGCCGAACAGATGGTTGACGCGACCATGTTCCTGGTTGAACCACACCGCGTAGGCAGTGTTGAGCTCGCACATTCCTGCAGAGAGGCCGCGCTCGCCGACGCTGATGATGAGGTGGTAGTGGTTGTCCATCAGACAGTACGCGAGCACGGTCCAGCCGTACTTCATCGCCACTCGGTCGACGGTCATGCAGAAGAACCCGCGATCGCGGTCGGTCTCGAAGATCCTGCGTTTGTTGTTGCCGCGAGTGACCACGTGGTGATAGCCGGGGCTCTCGTCGCGGAGGGGAGTCGACACGGCCATCAGGCTAGGGAGCGGGTTGTCACACGTCTGTGTCTGTTTCACCTTCGGCACAAGCTTGTTTCACTTCCGGGACGGTGGCAGCCGCCAGACGTGGCTAGATTCGGCAGGGAGTGATCACCTCTGCCGACAATCCGCGCGTCAAGGACGTCCTCCGACTGCGGAAGTCGCGGGAGCGGCGGCGGGATGGGTTGTTCATCGCCGAAGGGACGCGGGAGGTCGAGCGCGCGCTCGCGGCCGGGCTCGCGCCGCGCGCGATCTACGTCGCGCCCGAGTTGCTCCCGGAGTGGACGCGGGCCGGGGCGGAAGAGGTGAGCGCCAACGTGCTTGCCAAGATGGCGTATCGCGCCGAGCCCGAGGGCCTGCTCGGCGTCTTCGAGGCGCCGAAACGTGCGCTCTCGTCCGACGCCACCCTCGTCCTCGTCGCCGTCAACATCGAGAAGCCCGGCAACCTCGGCGCGATGGCGCGCACCGCAGATGCGGCCGGCGTGGACGCGCTGCTCGTGTGCGGCCCGAACTTCGATCCGTGGAACCCGAATTCGATTCGCGCGTCGACCGGCGCCGTGTTCACCCTCCCGATCGTCGAGGCGACCCTGGCAGAGGTGAGCGCGCTGCCGCTGAGGAAGGTCGCCGCCGTCGTCGGGGCGACGCAAGCACACACGGCTGACGACTACACCGTCCCGACCGCCTTCCTCATCGGCGCCGAGGACGCCGGCCTCGACGACGCCTGGCGCGCACTCGCCGACTCGGAGGTCGCGATTCCGATGAGAGGAACGGCGGCGGACTCGCTGAACGCGAGCACCGCCGCCGCCGTTCTCCTCTTCGAGGCCGTGCGCCAGCGCGCGGCCCGGCCTGACTGACCCTTACTTCAGTTACTTCAGTCCCTTCTGCGCCGCGATCCCTCCGGCGAGGGCGGAGCCCGTCATGAACATGTGCTGATACGCGCCGTGCACGAGCGAGAACGCCTGCGGGTATTCCCCCGCGCTGTACTCGTCCAGCGCGCCCTTGAGCTGCAGCACGTGCGCCGTCAGATCGTTGACCAGCACCTGCTTCGGCAGCCCGATCGCCTTGGCGAAGAACGCGGCCTGGGTCTGGATGTAGGCCATCAGGTCGTTGACGGCTTTCGTCTGGCCGGCCTTGTCGTGCTTCGCGGTTGCGACCGTGTAGGCGACGAAGTCGTTGATGTGGGCGCGCCACAGGTTCTTGCCGTTCAGGAACGTCTGTGCAGCCGACGCGCCGTAGAGCGATCCGATCGCCTTCGAGATGGCGACGGAGTTGTTGTCGAGCGCTTTCGCGAGCGCAGGGAAGTTCTTCCCGCCGATCACGCCGGCCTGGGTCGCCCAGGTGGCGAGCAGTGCGTGCTCGCCGAGCAGCCGGTCGAGCGTGACCTCCAGATTCGCCTTCGGGCTCGAGATCGAACCGAGGCCCTTCTGCTTGGCAATCGCACCCGCCAGCAGGTCGGCGGTCATGCCCATGTGCTCGTACGCCGCGTTGGTGAGCGTGTACGCCTGCGCGTAGTTTCCGGCCGCATACGCGTCCAGCTGACCCTTGAGCTGCAGCACGTGCGCGGTCAGGTCGTTGACGAGTGCCTGCTTGGGGAGCCCGGTTGCCTTGGCGAAGAACGCGGCCTGGGTCTGGATGTAGGTCATCAGGTCGTTGACGGCCTTCGTCTGGCCTGCCTTGTCGTGCTTCGCGGTTGCGACCGTGTAGGCGACGAAGTCGTTGATGTGGGCGCGCCAGAGGTTCTTGCCGTTCAGGAATTGCTTGCCGGCCGCTGCGCCGTAGACCGACGCGATCGCCTTCGAGATGGCGACGGAGTTGTTGTCGAGTGCTTTCGCGAGCGCGGGGAAGTCCTTGCCCCCGACGAGGCCGCGCTGCGTTGCCTGCACGGCGAGGATTGCGTGCTCCCCGAGGAGCTCGTTCAGCGTGATGCGCAGCTGCACCGCCTTCGAGGATGCCGCGCCCGACGAGTGCGACATCGGCATCTTCATCCCGGCCATCGAGCCGTGGCCGGTCTCGGCCGGGCGGGTCAGGGCGCCGGACGCGACGGCCGCCACGGCGAGCGCGAGGAGCGAGAGCAGTACGAGTGAGGTCTTCAGATTCTTCAACGGTGAACCCCCGATTGGCTGGTTGACGGCGCTCATTCGCCGCCCGTCCGATTACGGTTCGGTTCGTGATCCCGACCCGTGACGATGTCGAGCGCGCGCGCGCGACGATCGGCGACCGGCTGCCGCGTACCCCGCTGCTCTCGAGCCGCACGCTGAATGCCCGGCTCAAGTGCGAGCTCTTCCAGCGCACCGGTTCGTTCAAGGCCCGCGGCGCGTTGAACAAGATCCGCAGCCTCACGGCCGAGGAGAAGAGCCGTGGGGTGATCGCGATCAGTGCCGGCAATCACGCGCAGGCGACCGCCTACGCCGCGGCGGCGGAGGGGATCGACGCGCTGGTCGTGATGTGGCAGGGCGCGTCCGAGCAGAAGATCACGGCGACGCGCGGCTACGGTGCGTCGGTCGACCTCGAGGCGACCGGGCCGGGCGACGCGTTCGCGCGGCTCGACGAGTTGATCGACCGAACAGGGCGGACCCTCGTCCACCCGTTCGACGACCCGCTCGTGCTTGCAGGCGCCGGGACGGTCGGGCTCGAGATCGAGGAGGACGCGCCGGACGTGGATGCGATCGTCGTCCCCGTCGGCGGCGGTGGGCTGATCTCCGGCATCCAGACCGCTGTCGGCGCGAATGTGCGAGTGATCGCCGTCGAGCCGGAGACGAGCATCGCGCTGCATGCCGGTCTCGAGCGCGGCGAGCCGACCCAGGTCACGCCGACGTCGATCGCCGACGGGCTGAATGCGCCGTTCGCCGGCCGGCTGCCGCTGGAGATCACCAAGGATCTGGAGCGTGTCCTCGTCACCGAGGCGGAGATCGAAGAGGCCTTTCGTTTCCTCTACGCGCGCGCCAAGCTCGCCTGTGAGCCCGCCGGTGCGGCGGCCTCCGCGGCGTGGCTCGCGGGCAAGATCGAGGCCGACCGACCGGTGCTCCTGGTCTCGGGCGGCAACGTCGCCAGGGAAACGGCCGCTGCTATCCTGGCCCGGCAATGAAGACCGATATTCACCCCGAGTACGTCCTCGCCACTGTGCACTGCAGCTGCGGGAACACGTTCACGACGCGCTCGACAAAGTCCGAGCTGCACGTCGAGATCTGCTCGAACTGCCACCCGTTCTACACCGGCAAGCAGAAGCTCGTCGATACGGGCGGCCGGGTGGAGCGCTTCCAGCGGCGGCTCGAGAAGGCCGAGCGCGCCGCGCGCGCGTCGTCGTAGATCATGGCGCAGGCCATCGGAGGACAAGCCGTCCTCGAGGGCGTGATGATGCGCGGTCCGCGCAACTGGGCCGTCGCCGTGCGCAAGCCGGACGGAGACATCGTGCACGTCTCCCGTCCGATCGACCCGCTCGCCGCGCGCCACTGGGCGCTGCGCCTGCCGGTCGTGCGCGGTGTCGTCGCCCTGGGTGAGAGCCTGTCGATCGGGTTCCGCGCGCTCAGCGTGTCGGCTTCGTATGCGGCGCAGGAGGAGGCGGAAGGCGACGGAGAGCCGGCGGAGATCGGACGCTGGGCGCTGGCATTCGCGTTCCTCGTGGCGATCGGGTTCGCCGTGATGGTCTTCAAGGTCGGCCCGGCGCTCCTCACCGACACACTCCCGATCTCCAACGGCCAGTACTTCGTGTTCGTCGAGGGTCTCGTGCGGGTCGCCGTGTTCGTCGTCTACCTCACGGTGCTCAGCATGATCCCGTCGCTTCGGCGCGTGTTTCAGTACCACGCCGCCGAGCACAAGGCGATCAATGCGTACGAGGCAGGCGAGGAGCTGACGCCCGAGATCGCCCAGCGGTATTCCCTCATCCACCCGCGCTGCGGGACCGCGTTCCTGCTCTGGGTGATGGTCGTCGGCGTCTTCGTCTACGCGACGCTCGGTCGACCCATCTGGTACTGGCTGATCGTCAGCCGGATCGTCCTGCTACCGGTGATCGCCGGCATCGCATATGAGTTGATCCGCTTTGCCGGGCGCCATTCGGAGAACCGCGTGCTGATGACGCTGTTGGCGCCCGGCCTCTGGCTGCAGCGCCTGACGACGCGGGAACCGACACTCGACCAGCTCGAAGTCTCCATTCGCGCGCTCCGGGAGGTCCTGGAACGCGAAGGGCGGGTCGAACCAACCGATCGACGCGTGGAGGTGATGGCGTAATGGCAACTGATCGCAGAGCAGACGTCGTCTGGCTGGGCGACCTGATGAGCGGTGGCGGCACCATCGAGAACGTCACGAGCGGTGCGATTCCGTCTCTCGAGGTCTCGTGGACGTCGCGCTCGGAGGAGCCGAACGGCAAGACGAGCCCCGAGGAGCTGATCGCAGCGGCGTGGGCGTCGTGCTTCTCGATGGCGTTGTCCGCGGGGCTCGCGAAGGGCGGGACACCGCCCGAGCGGCTCGAGACGTCGGTCACGGTGACGTTTCAGCCCGGCGAAGGCATCACCAAGGGTGCGTTGACCGTTCGCGGCACCGTGCCGGGAATCGACGCCGACGCATTCGTCGAGGCGGCGGAGACCGCAAAGCAGAACTGCCCCGTCTCGAAAGCCCTGGCCGGCATTCCCGAGACGTCGCTCGTAGCGTCGCTCGCATAGGCAGACTGCGGCAATGGCCGCACTCGACGACCTGATCGCGGAGCTCGATCGCTCCTATGAGGAGGCGCAGGCGCGCCTGTCGGACCCTGCCGTCTACAACGACCACCGTGAGGCGGCCGACGTCGGACGACGGCTCAAGGAGCTCGAAGGGCCTTACAAGCTCGCACAGCAGTGGAAGCAAGCCCGGGAGGATCTCGATGCCGCCCGCGCGGACCCGGAGCTCGCCGAGATGGCCGACGGCTACGAAGCCGATGTGCTGCGGCTCGAGGAGGAGCTGAAGGTCGCACTGGCCGAACGCGATCCGGCCGACGACAAGGACGTGATCGTCGAGATCCGTCAAGGCGTCGGCGGTGACGAGGCCGCTTTGTGGGCTGCCGAGCTGCAGCGAATGCTGCAGCGATATGCGGAGAAGCGGGGGTTCAAGTTCGAGCAGATCGAGCTGAACGCGAACGAGGGCGGCGGTTTGAAGGAAGGTGTGTTCGCGATCAAGGGTGACGGGGCGTACTCGATCTTCAAGTTCGAAGGTGGAACGCACCGCGTTCAGCGTGTCCCCGAGACCGAGTCCGCCGGCCGGATCCACACGTCGACGGCGACAGTCGCGGTGATGCCCGAGGCCGACGACGTCGACCTCGAGATCGAGGAGAGCGACCTGAAGATCGACGTCTATCGCTCGTCCGGCCCAGGGGGGCAATCGGTGAACACGACCGACTCCGCCGTTCGGATCACCCACGTGCCGACCGGGATCGTCGTCGCGATGCAGGACGAGCGCTCGCAGCTGCAGAATCGCGAGAAGGCGATGCGAGTGCTGCGCGCCCGGATCTACGAGGCCGAGCGCGAACGCCAGGCGGCCGAGCAGGCCGCCGCGCGGAGCGCACAGGTCGGGACGGGCGCGCGGGCCGAGAAGATCCGTACCTACAACTTTCCAGAGAATCGCGTCACGGACCATCGGATCAAGCTGACGACGCACCGACTCGACCAGGTGCTGCAGGGCGACCTCGAGGACTACACCGATGCCCTCACGTCGGATCAGCAGCGCCGCGCGCTCGAAGGGTGACGCTCGGCGAAGTGCTGCGCGGCGCGACCGATTACCTGGCGGCGCGAGGGGTCGAGAATCCGCGCCGCGACGCCGAATTGCTGCTCGCTCGCGCGCTCGGTCTGGCCCGGATCGAGCTCTACACCGCGCACGATCGCCCCTGTCGGAGGCCGAGCGCTCGGCCGCGCGCGAGCTCGTCCAGCGGCGCGGGCGGCGGGAGCCGCTCGCCTATGTCCTCGGCGACTGGGACTTCCGGCGGCTGACGCTCAAGACGGACCGGCGCGCCCTGGTGCCGCGTCCCGAGACCGAGCGCCTCGTGGAACGGTGCCTCGAACTGATCGACGGCGCCGAGTCGCCGCGGGTCATCGACGTCGGCACGGGCAGCGGTGCGATCGCCCTCGCGATCGCGCAGGAACGCCCGGACGCTCGTGTGCATGCGACCGACATCTCGGTGGAGGCCCTCGGCCTGGCGGCTGAGAACGCTGAGGCAAACGGCCTGTCGGTTTCGTTCCGGCAGGGCGATCTGCTCGCGGGGGTCGAAGGGCCGTTCGACCTCGTCGTCTCCAATCCGCCGTACGTGGAGGCAGACGAGCTCGAATCGCTCGAGCCGGAGGTGCGCGACTGGGAGCCGCGCAGTGCGCTGGTCGACGACGGCCAGACCGCGCGGCTCGTTCGTGAGGCCGGGCAGGTACTCGCCGGTTGGCTCGTCCTCGAAGTGCACGAGCTGCGGGCGCACGCGATCTCGCAGGCGCTGGAACGGGAGGGGTATTCGCGCGTCGGCATCGTGAACGACCTGGCCGGGAAAGAGCGAGTCGTGGAGGCGTGGTGGGGCTCGACCCCGTCGACCGAGTGATCGACGCCGTCCGGGCGGGCCTGCCCGTGCTGTTCCCGACCGACACCGTCTACGGGCTCGCGACGAGTGCCGATCGCGAGGAGTACGCGTTGCGTCTGTACCGGCTGAAGCGCCGGCCGCAGGCTCAGCCCAGCGCGCTGCTCGCACCCGACGTCGAGACGCTGCTGGCGTGCGTTCCGGAGCTGCGCGGCCGGTCCGAGGTGATCGTCCGCGCGTTGCTGCCGGGGCCGTACACGCTGGTGCTCTCGAATCCCGCCTGCCGGTATCCGTGGCTGAACGGGGAGCGCGCGGACGCGATCGGCGTTCGCGTGCCCGATCTCCCCCGGCTGCGAAGCGTGTCCTGGCTGCGGCCGGTTGTGTGCTCGCGACGAGTGCGAACGAGCCGGGAGGGCAGAGCCCCGCAACGCTCGAGGATGTGCCCGGCCGGATCCGCGGAGCCGTCGCCGCAGAGCTCGATCTCGGCCCGCTGCCGGGCACTCCGTCGACGGTGATCGACTTCACCGGCCCGGAGCCGCTCGTGCTGCGCGACGGTGCCGCCTCGGCCGGCGAGGCGATCGAACGGGTGCGTGCCGCCCCTTCCGGCTGAAGCACTACGATCCGGGTCGATGGCGGTCGTCCAGCAGACGTTCGAAGAGCTCCGTACGGCCGGGCTCGCCGACGTCGACCCGGAGGTCGCCGCGCTGCTCGGGCGCGAGCTGGAGCGGCAGCGCGGCCAGATCGAGCTGATCGCCTCCGAGAACTTCACCTGGCCGAGCGTGCTCGAAGCCGTCGGGTCGGTCGCGACGAACAAGTACGCCGAGGGCTACCCGGGGAAGCGGTACTACGGCGGCTGCGAGGTCGTCGACGAGATCGAGGAGCTCGCCCGTGGCCGCGCCACGGAGCTGTTCGGCGCCGAGCACGCGAACGTGCAGCCCCATGCCGGTGCACAGGCGAACATGGCGGTCTATTTCGCGGTGCTCGAGCCGGGCGACCGGGTGCTCGGGCTCTCGCTCGACCACGGCGGTCATCTCACTCACGGCCTGAAGGTCAACTTCTCCGGAAAGCTGTACGAGTTCCACCATTACGGCGTGTCGCGCGAGACGATGCAGGTCGACTACGACGACGTGCTCGCGAAGGCGAAGGAGGTCCGCCCGGCGTTGATCGTCTGCGGCGGCTCGGCCTATCCGCGGACGGTCGAGGCCGACAAGTTCCGCGAGATCGCCGACGAGGTGGGCGCCCTGCTGATGTGCGACATGGCGCACTTCTCCGGGCTCGTCGCCGCCGGTCTTCATCCCAACCCGGTCCCGCACTGCGACTTCGTCACGTCGACGAGCCACAAGACGCTCGCCGGGCCTCGGGCGGGCTTCGTCCTGTGCCGCGAGGAGCACGCGTCGAAGGTCGATCGAGCCAACTTTCCCGGGATGCAGGGCGGCCCGTTGATGCACGCGATCGCTGCGAAGGCCGCCTGCTTCCGCATCGCGATGACCGACGCGTTCAAGGACTACCAGGCCCAGATCCGGGCGAACGCCGACACGCTCTCGACGACGCTGATCGAAGGCGGGTACGACGTTCTCACCGGAGGCACCGACACTCATCTCGTCCAGCTCGACCTCCGGCGCACCGAATGGACCGGGCTCGCCGCACAGGAGCGCCTCGAGGAGTGCAGGCTGACGGCGAACCGCAACACGGTTCCGTTCGACGAGCGGCCGCCGATGGTCGCCTCGGGCGTCCGCCTCGGCACCCCGGCCGCGACGATGCGCGGCTTCGACGTGGACGACTTTGCAGAGGTCGGGTCGATCATCGTCGACTCGCTGAACGAGAGCGCGAGTGTCGACGAGCTCCGCGCCCGCGCGCTCACCCTCTGCGACTCACGTCCGCTCTACCCCGGGTTCCGCGGCTACACCAGTTACGCAACACAATGAGCGTCACCGAAGTACGACATCCGCTCGTCCAGCACAAGCTGTCGTACCTGCGGGACAAGGACACGCCGACCGTCCATTTCCGCAAGCTCGTCGAGGAGATCACGCTGCTCCTGACCTACGAGGCGACGAAGGACCTGCCGACGGCGGACGTCGACATCGAGACGCCGCTCGAGGTGCACCCGTTCCCCCGCATCTCCGGCAAGAAGGTCGCCGTGTGCCCGATCCTGCGTGCCGGGCTCGGGATGCTCGACGGCGTGCTGACGCTGATCTCGGGCGCGCGCGTCGGCTTCATCGGCCTCTACCGCAACGAGGAGACGCTGCGCCCGGTCGAGTACTACGTGAAGCTGCCGGCCGACGTTGCCGACCGCGACGTCATCCTGCTCGACCCGATGCTCGCGACCGGCAACTCGACCGTGCACGCAGTGCAGCTCGTCAAGGACGCCGGCGCCACGAGCGTGCGGCTGCTCGCGATCATCGCTGCCCCCGAAGGGATCCAGAACGTCGTCGACAGTCATCCCGACGTCCAGATCGTCGTGGCGGCCGTCGACCGCGGCCTGAACGAGCACGGTTACATCGTTCCCGGCCTCGGCGACGCGGGAGACCGGCTGTACGGCACGAAGTAGTCTGCGGAGATGGTCTGGAGCGAACTGACAGACCACCTGCAGGTGCTCTACGGCGCGGCCGCCGCGTTCGTGATCGTCATCGTCCTGACGCCCGCGGTCGGTGCGAGCGCGCGCTACCTGCGGCTGATCGAGCGGAAGCCGGAGGGCGAGCGGGAACGCCCGACCATCCCGCGGCTCGGCGGGCTGGCGCTGTTCCTCGGCATCCTCGTCCCGTCGCTCGCGTTCCTGCCGCCCGGCGGCGAGCTCCGCGGCATCGTCCTCGGCGCCGCGGTCGCGACGACGGTGGGGGCGATCGACGACTTCCGCGGCCTCAGCTGGTGGCAGAAGCTGGGCGGCCAGGTGCTCGCCGCCAGCATTCCCGTCGGCTTCGGGATCTACCTGCACACGTTCACGTTCCCGTTCATCGGCCGCCAGGACGTGCCGATGTGGCTCGGTGCGTCCGTGACGGTGATCGGCATCGTCGCCGTGATGAACATGGTCAACTTCCTGGACGGGCTCGACGGGCTCGCGGCCGGCGTCTGCGCGATCTCGGGCCTGACGTTCGCCGTGATCGAGCTGTCGCTCGGACGGATCGGCGCCGCCGTGCTGGCCGCCATCGTCTGCGGGGCGTGTCTCGGCTTCCTGCGCCACAACTTCTATCCCGCCCGGATCTTCATGGGCGACTCCGGTGCGATGCTGCTCGGGTTCACTCTCGCCACGATCGCCGTCCAGGGCCTCTTGAAGACCGCGGCGTTGGCGACCCTGGTGCTGCCGCTGCTCGTGCTGGCCGTGCCGGTGCTCGACACGTCGTTCGTCGTCGCGAAGCGAGTCCGCAGCGGGCAGCCGATCTACGTCGCGGACGCCCGTCACCTGCACCATCGCTTCATGCGGCTCGGCTACACGCAGCGGCGCGCGGTCCTGTACCTGTGGACGTGGTGCGCGATGCTCGCACTGGCGGCGCTCGCCACCCGGTTCGCGCCGCCCCACCAGCACGGCCAATGGCACCTCGCGAACGCCGCGATCGACGCGGGGGCGGGCCTCGCGGTGCTCGGCTTCTCGCTCTACGTGGTCTACCTGCTCGAGATCGTCAAGCTCGCAAACCGGCGGCCGCGCCGGCGCGACGCATCCTCCAAGGCGGCCTGACCGAGCGTCACAAGCGCCACCCTCCGCCGCTTGGGGAAGGGAAAACAGGTGTCACAAGCCCTGGTATGCTCCGGGGCGGTGCACCCCCCGCGATCGACGTTCTCCCTCGCCGGGGCCGGCAGCGTGCTCATAGGCTTCACCGCAGCGTGTGTCGTTGCGGGCACGCTGATCGGCTGGGCGGTGGGGAGCCTCGGTTACGGGCTCGCCTTCGGCGCTGTCGTCGGCATCCCCGTCGGCGTCGCCGTCACCGTGATCCGCTACCGCAACATCTGATGCCCAACTCCTGGACCGAGCCGCGCACGGCCCCGCCGAGCCTTCTGCCCGCAGTCGCGGGTGGGCTCGTGATCCTGCTCGCGCTGCCGGTGTTCCTGATCGCCGGCTGGCCCGTCAAGGGCTGGGCGATCGGAGCGGTGCTGTGGTTCGGCTCCGAGGCGTTCGGTGCGATCCTGACGCGTCTGCGAACCCGAACGGGTAACCTCGCCGCCGCAGGCGTGGCAGCTTTCGGAATGCTCTTTCGCGCGATCGCGGTGATGGTGGTCGTCTTCGTGATCGCTGTGTCCGACAAATGGGTCGGGCTGGCGGCTGCGTTGACCTACGCAGCCGGCTACTCCGCCGCGCTCGGGCTCCAGTTGGTGGCCTACTACAGCGGCCCGAAGGCGGGTGCTGCGGCATGAAGCGCGCGCTCGTCACGCTCGGCACGATCGCGCTGCTGCTGCCCGCGAATGCCTTCGCACGCGGCACGTTCGACCCGACGAAGGAGTTCGAGCAGCACGAGTGGGTGCCGATCCATCTCGGCCCGCTCAACCTCTCGATCACCAAAGCGGTTGCCTATCTGATGCTCGGGAGCATCCTCACGATCGCTTTCGGCCTCTTCTTCATGCGCACGAAGGCCGGTCGGAAGCCGGGACGCAGGGAGACCGTCGGAGAGATGGTCTACGAGATCGCGCAGACGCAGGTTGCCGAGCAGGGGCTGCCGACGAAGGCGATCGGCCGCTGGTTCCCCTTCGTCGCCACCTTGATGCTCTTCATCTTCATGATCAACTTTCTCGGCTTCATTCCGCTGCCGCTGACCGGCGAGACCTACCACGGCATCCCGGTCTGGGGCATCTACGCCGCCACGAGCTCGATCTCGGTCACGCTTGCCCTTGCGCTGCTGACGTTCGTCTTCACGCACTACGAGGGAATCCGCTGGAACGGCCCGGTGCGCTACTTCAAGAGCTGGATCCCCGAGGCGCCGAAGCCGCTGCTGCTGTTGATCGTCCCGCTCGAGATCCTCGGGCAGTTCATGCGCCTGATCTCGCTCTCCGTCCGTCTGTTCGCCAACATGCTCGCGGGCCACATCCTGATCCTCACGTTCATCGGCCTGATCTTCATCCTGCAAAGCTGGGTTCTGGCAATCGTCGTCGTGCCCGTCGGGATCCTCTTCTACCTCTTCGAGGTCCTGATCGTGATCGGCATCCAGGCCTTCATCTTCGCTGCACTGTCCGCCATCTACATCGGCTCGGCGATCGAGCCGGAGCACTAGGAGGAATCTCATGCTCGGCACCATCCTTGCCACCACCGGGGATGTGACCAAGGCCGGTAAGGCCATCGGTCTCGCCCTCGGCGTCGGCCTCGGCGCGCTCGGCGCCGGCGTCGGCATCGGCAACATCTTCGGTTCGATGATCCAGTCCGTGGCCCGCCAGCCCGAATTGCGCGGCGAGCTGCAGGGCATCCAGTGGCTCGGGTTCGCCCTGACCGAGGCGGTCGTGTTCTACGGCCTGCTCGGTTCGATCCTCGCGTACGTCCTGGTCTAGAGAAGGGCGGAGGCAATGCTCGCGTCGAATCCACTGATCCAGGTCACGCCTGGGCTGATGATCTGGACGATCGTCTGCTTCCTCGTGGTCCTGTTCGTGCTGAAGCGCTACGCGTTCGGGCCGGTCCAGCAGATGATCGACCAGCGGCGCGAGCGCATCGAGCAGGCGATCGCCGAGGCGGACAGCGCACGCGACGAGGCGCGCAGCCTGCTCGAGGAGCACCGCAAGCTGATCGGCCAGGCGAAGACCGAGTCGGAGGAGATCCTCGCCGAGGCACGGCGCGTCGCCGAGTCGCAGCGCGAGCGCGTCCGGGCCGAGACCGAGGAGGATCGCCTGCGGCGCCTGGAGGAGACGCGGCGCCAGATCGAGCAGGCGACCCAGCAGGCGCTCGGCGAGATCCGCGAGGAGGTCGGCAGGCTCAGCCTGCTGGCGGCCGAGAAGATCACGCGCAAGTCGCTCACGGGCGCCGACCAGAGCAGGCTGATCGACGAGGCGCTCGCCGAGATCGACTTCGGCCAACTCGAAGGGAGCCGGTCGTAGCCGTCGCCCACCGCATCTACGCCCGCGCGGTCTTCGAGGCCGCGCAGGACGCCGGCGCCCTCGACGTGGTGCACGGAGAGCTCCAGCAGATCCGCGACGCAGTCGCCGGCGCGCCCGACCTCGAGGCGATGCTCGAGAACCCCGAGATCGACTCGCGGGTGAAAGCCGACGTGCTCGTGCGCGTGGCAGCCGGCTCGAACGAGACCGTCGTCAACTTTCTGCGCCTGATCGCCGAGAAAGGGCGAGCGGCGGAGATCGCCGAGATCGTCGCCGAGCTCGACACGCTCGTCGCCGCGGAGAACCGCGTGCTCGACGTGGAGCTGACAACCGCGCACGAGCTCTCGGACACCGAGTTCGACCGCATTCTCAAGCAGATCGAGACCGCGTCTGGACGAACAGTGCAGGCGGAACGCAAGGTGGACCCAGACCTGATCGGAGGCATCGTCCTCCAGGCCGGATCGATGAGGCTCGACGCGAGCGTGCGCGGCCGGCTCCAACGTCTTCGCAACGACCTGACGCACGCAAGGAGTTAGTGACCAGATGAAGCTTCGTCCAGAAGAAATCACGTCGATCCTGAAAGAACGGATCGAGAACTTCGACACCGAGTCGAACCTCGCCGAGGTCGGCACCGTGTTGCAGGTCGGCGACGGCATCGCGCGCATCCACGGCCTCGAGAACTGCCTCGCGCTCGAGATGCTCGAGCTCGAGCATGGCGTCGTCGGCCTCGCGTTCAACCTCGAGGAAGACAATGTCGGCGCGGCGCTCTTCGGCGACTGGGACAAGGTCACCGAGGGCGAGCCGGTTCGCCGCACCGGCAAGGTGGCGTCCGTGCCCGTCGGCGAGGGCCTGCTCGGGCGCGTCGTCGACCCGCTGGGAAACCCGATCGACGGTCTCGGTCCGGTGGAATCGACCGAGACGCGGCCCGTCGAGTGGAAGGCGCCCGGCGTCATCCAGCGCCAGCCCGTGAAGGAGCCGTTGCAGACCGGGATCAAGGCGATCGACTCGATGACCAACGTCGGCCGCGGCCAGCGCGAGTTGATCATCGGCGATCGCTCGACCGGGAAGACCGCGATCGCGATCGACACGATCCTGAATCAGCACGACCAGAACGTGAAGTGCTTCTACGTGGCGATCGGCCAGAAGGCCTCGACGGTCGCGCAGGTCGTCGAGCGGCTGCGCGAAGCGGGGGCGATGGAGTACACGACCGTTGTCGTCGCCGGCGCTTCGGAAGCCGCGCCGATCAAGTGGATGGCGCCGTTCGCCGGCTGCGCCATGGCGGAGTACTTCCTCTACAAGGGCGAGCACGCGCTGATCATTTACGACGACCTGACCAAGCAGGCGGATGCGTACCGCCAGCTCTCGCTGCTCCTGCGCCGGCCGCCGGGCCGCGAGGCGTTCCCCGGTGACGTCTTCTATCTGCACTCGCGGCTCCTGGAGCGCGCCTGCAAGCTGAGCGACGAGCTGGGTGGTGGCTCGTTGACGGCGCTGCCGATCATCGAGACGCAGGCAGGAGACATCTCGGCGTACATCCCGACCAACGTGATCTCGATCACCGACGGTCAGATCTTCCTGCAGTCCGACCTCTTCTTCTCCGGCGTTCGGCCGGCCGTCAACGTCGGCACCTCGGTGTCGCGCGTCGGCACGTCCGCGCAGACGAAGGCGATGAAGAAGGTCGCGGGGCGCCTCCGCCTCGACCTCGCGCAGTACCGCGAGCTGGAGGCCTTCGCGCAGTTCGGCTCGGAGCTCGACCAGGCGACCCAGAACGCGCTGAACCGCGGTGAGAAAATGGTTGCAACGCTCAACCAGCCGCAGTACCAGCCGTGGCCGATGGAGGAGCAGGCCGTCGCGCTGTACGCAGGCGTCAACGCCTACCTCGACGACATCCCGACCGCCGACGTCCCGCGCTTCCAGGACGAGCTGCGCGAGCAGCTCCGCGCGGAAAGCTCGGTCTACAAGACGATCCGCGAGAGCGGGGATCTGTCCGACGACGTCGCGGAGACGCTGAACGGAGAGATCGAGAAGCTGAAAACGCGCTTCAGCACGTCCGACGGGGCCTCGTAGTTGGCCTCGACGCAGGACCTCAAGCGGCGCGTCCGCTCGATCACCAACACCCGCAAGGTGACGAAGGCGATGGAGCTCGTCGCCTCCGCCCGCCTGCGGCGGTCGCAGCAGCGCATCGAGTCGATGCGGCCCTACGCGGACCGGATGCTCGAGCTGATGGCCGGCGTCTCCCAGGCAGCAGGCGCGGTGCGTCTGCCGTTGCTCGAGCGGCGCGAGAACGTGCAGAAGGTCGCGATCGTGCCGATCTCGGCCGACCGCGGGCTCGCGGGCGGGTTCAACGCGCAGGTGATCCGACGGGCACTCGCGCTCCAGCGCGAGGCGCAGGCCGCAGGGCAGGAGGTCGTCTGGTTCAGCACGGGGCGCAAGGCCGCGTCGACGCTCCGGTTTCGCCGGCTGAACGTCATCCACTCGTGGACGGGTTTCAGCGAACGGCCGGCGTACCGCGACGCGCAGGTGCTGGCCCACGCCGTCTCCGAGGCGTTCGTCAACGGCGAGGTCGACCGGGTGGTGGTCGTCTACAACGCGTTCGTCTCTGCCCTCACGCAACGGGTGACGGTTCGCGAGCTGCTCCCGATCTCCCAGGAGCTGATCGCGCAGGCGTCCGAGGCGGAAGAGGACGTTCCCGGCCACACGCCCGACTTCATCTACGAGCCCGAGCCTCAGGAGATCCTCGCCCGGCTCCTGCCGGTCTACGTCGAGACGGAGCTCTACCGCGCCCTGCTCGAATCGGCCGCCTCGGAGCAGGGCGCCCGCATGACCGCGATGCGGAACGCCTCGAAGGCAGCCGGAGAGCTGATCGACAGCCTCACCCTGGCGATGAACCGGGCGCGGCAGGCCGAGATCACCCAGGAGATCCTCGAGGTCGTTGCCGGCGCCGACGCCCTGTCCGGCTAATCGCAATTCGCACTAACTTTCTCCGAACGTTGGCGTCACACGGGCAAATGGCGCGCTTTTCGTCCTGCGGCCCTGTACTGTTCCGGGTCTCGTGAGCACCAGCGTCGACAAGATCGACCTCGGGCCCAGCGACGCCGTTCCGATCGACATCGCGCCGGCCGACGGCGGCGCGAAGGCGGTCAAGGCCCGCGGCTACTGGGAGCTCGTGTGGAGCCGGTTCAAGCGCGACAAGCTCGCCGTTGCTCAGCGTCGGCTTCATCTTCTTCCTGCTTTTCAGCTCGTTCGTGCTCGCGCCGATCTTCGCGCACATCCTCGGACACGGCCCGAACGACATCTTCGCGGACGGCGTCGATCCGACCTCGCTGGCGCCGGTCGGGCCGTGGACGCACATCAGCACGGCACCGTATCCGGGCGCGAGCGGCCACTTCACGACGACGCTGCTGCCGCTCGGCGCAGACGGCAGCCTCGGCCGCGATCTCTTCCTCCGCCTGCTCTACGGCGCGCAGACCTCGCTCGAGGTCGCAATTCTCGCGACGACCGTGGTCGGTCGGGCTCGGCGTCATCATGGGGCTGATGGCCGGCTACTTCGGCGGCTGGGTCGACACGGTCGTCTCCCGGCTGATCGAGATCGTGATGGTCTTCCCGTTCCTGCTCTTCATCATCGCGATCCGCGTCGTGGCCGGGAACACGCTGAACCAGATCACGTTCGGATTCCTCGCCGCCAGGCGTCTTCACGCTCGCCCTGATCTTCGCCGTCTTCGGATGGTTCTATCCCGCCCGGATCATCCGCGGCGTCGTCCTGTCGCTGCGGGAGAAGGAGTTCGTCGAGGCGGCCCGGATGACCGGCGCGAGCGACTTCCGGATCATGCGGTCGCACCTCCTGCCGCACCTCGTGGCGCCGATCATCGTCTACTCGACGCTGATCATCGCCTCGAACATCATCGCCGAGGCCGGCCTCTCGTTCCTGGGCCTCGGGATCGAGCAGCCGACGGCGAGCTGGGGCAACCTGCTGGCGGCCGCCCCCGACTACTACCTCACCCAGCCGTGGCTGATGGTCTGGCCCGGTCTCTTCATCCTGATGACGACCTTCGCCTTCAACCTGCTCGGCGACGGTTTGCGCGATGCATTCGACCCGCGCGCCCGCATCTAGAGACCCCCGAAAGCAAGCAGGAGTAGCCGCCCGGAGGAGCTAACTATTCGTGCGCGGCAGCGTCGTAGTCGCAAGCTGGTGTCTTGTAACAGCCCTGTTACCATGCGGCGCCGCTCGTCAGGGGCGAGCGGGGTCCGTCAGAGGAAGAGGAAGGAGTATTGATGCGCAAGAAGCAGATGCTCTCCCTGTTTATGCTCGTGCTGGGAGTTGCGTTGCTCGTTGCCGCCACGACCGTGGGAGCCGCCACTTCGGCGACTCAGCGGACGGGCAAGGCGGGCGTCACCAAGGGCGGGACGTTGCAGGGTGAATGAGGCGAATGCCGACTTCGACTTCGTCGATCCGCAGCTCGCCTACCGCACCGACGACTGGGACATGCTCTTCTCGACTGCGATGCAGCTCGTGAGCTTCCCGGAGAAGTCGGGTGCCGCGGGCAGCCAGTTGTATCCGCAGGCCGCGACGGCCTTCCCGACCGTCTCGAAGGACGGGAAGACCTACACGTTCACGATCCGTTCGGGCCTGAAGTTCAGTGACGGCACGCCGGTGACTGCTGCGGCGTACCAGCGGTCGTGGGAGCGGATCCTGAGCCCGAAGATGGGCTCGCCGCTCGGCGTCAACCTCGACCTGCAGAACACGGTCGTGGGCGGCGCTGCATTTCCTCGCCGGCAAGACGCCAGCACATCTCGGGCATCACGGCGAAGGGCCAGAAGCTGACGTTCAAGCTCGTCAAGCCGAACGCGACCTTCGTCTCGATCCTCTCGATGCAGTGGTTCACGGCGGTCAAGCCGAACACGCCGTACTCGGCCAGACGGCCTGAACGTGTACCCGGCCGCAGGCCCGTACTACATCAAGAGCCGTGACCCGGGCCGCAGCACGGTGCTGGCGCGCAACCCGTACTACAAGGGCGACCGCCCGGCCAACCCGGACCAGATCGTCATCACCCCCAACGTGAACGTCGATCAGTCCCTGCTGCAGATCAAGGCCGGCCAGGCCGACTTCGACCTCGGCCAGATTCCGCCGACGGCCGGCCTCGGACCTCGCCAAGACCTATGGCATCAACAAGGGCCGCTTCTTCGTGGGCGCCACGTCGTGCGTGGACTACATGGGCATGAACACCGCCCGTCCTCCGTTCAACAACGTGAGCCTCCGCAAGTCGGTCAACTGGGCGATCGACCGTCCGGCCCAGGTTCGCCTGCTCGGCGCGTATGCCGGCGCGCGGACGGACCAGATCCTGGTCCCCGGCATCCCCGGTTACAAGAAGTTCAACGTCTACGCGATCAAGGGTGCTGACGTCGCGAAGGCGAAGGAAGTCGGTGGCCCTGCGATTGCCGCTGCTCCGACGCTCAACGTCGTGCACACCACGAGCTCCTACTCGACGAACCGTGCACAGGTCGCCGAGTACAACCTCAAGCAGGTCGGGTTCAAGATCAACGACGTCCCGACCCCGGCGACGAACTACTACCAGGTGATCCAGACCAAGGGGACGAACTACAACTTCGTCACCAACGGCGGCTGGTGCGCCGACTACTTCGACCCGTTCGACTACCTGAACGTGCTGTTCGACGGCCGCAAGATCCAGGCCAACAACAACAACAACTACACGTACTTCAACGCTGCGCTCTTCAACAAGGGCCTCGACAAGGCCTCTGCGCTCTCCGGTGCACCCCGCGCCGCGGCGTATGCCAAGCTCGACCAGCAGCTGATGGTCACGTACGCACCGGTGGTGCCGTACCTGATCGCGACCAACCGGTACTTCGTCAGTGCACGGACGAAGAACTGGATCTACAGCACGTACTTCGGCGCGCCGTACCTCAACGCCTTGGCGGTCGGCTAGCCCCAACGTAAGATGCAGCATCCGGTAGCAAGGCTGGAGAGGCGTCCTCGGGCGCCTCTCCAGCCCCAACCGGTCTCTCGTCCCCAGACAGCGAGAAGACGAACGACATGACACAGTTTCTTATCCGGCGGATCTTCTGGGCCATCTTCTTGTTCTTCGTGGCCACGATCATCACGTACGTGATCTTCTGGGTGATTCCCGCCGACCCAGCCGCACTCGCCGCAGGCAAGTCCGCCACTCCGGCGGACATCGCCCGCGTCCGCCACTTCCTGCACCTCGACCAGCCGATCTGGCGCCAGTACCTGCGCTTCGTCTGGCTCCTGATCGGTCACGGCTCGCTCGGGCACTCGTTCGTGAACCGCCAGAGCGTCGACTCGACCATCGCCAAGGACGCGCCCGTCACGGCTTCGCTCGTGTTCGGCGGCGCCATCCTCTGGCTCTCGCTTTCGATCCCCATCGGGATCCTCTCTGCGCTCCGGCCGCGGTCGATCATGGATCGCTTCTCGATGACCTTCGTGCTCATCGGCATCTCGGCGCACCCGGTCTGGATCGGCCTGATCCTCTCCTACGTCGTCGGCTACCGGTTGCACCTCACCCCGATCGCCGGCTACTGCAACTTCTTCCCGGGCACAGTGGGGGCGCAATGCAGCGGCCCAGTCAACTGGGCCTACCACCTCATCTTGCCCTGGATCACGTTCAGCATCCTCTTCGCGGCGCTCTACGTCCGCCTGGTCCGAGCCAACGTGATGGAGACGATGTCCGAGGACTACGTGCGGACCGCGCGCGCCAAGGGCGCCTCGCAGAGCCGCGTCATGGTGCAGCACGTGCTCCGCAACAGCTTGCTTCCCGTCGTGACGATTCTCGGCATGGATCTCGGGCTCGCGCTCGGCGGCGCGCTCTTCACCGAGAGCATCTTCAACCTGCCGGGGCTCGGCCACGAGGTGATCAACGCCTACCAGTTCAACGACCTGCCGATGATCACCGGGCATCGTCGTCTTCTCGACGGTCTGCGTGATCGTCTTCAACTTCATCGTCGACGTGAGCTACGGCTTCCTCGACCCGAGAGTCCGACCCCACTGATGGCGGTAGCGCTCGAGGTCAAGGACCTCACGACACGTTTCCGGACCGACGACGGAGTGGTCAAGGCCGTCTCGGGTGTCAGCTTCTCGGTCGAGGAGGGCAAGACGCTGGGAGTCGTCGGCGAGTCGGGCTCGGGGAAGAGCGTCACGTTCCTCACCGTCATGGGCCTCGTCGACCCGAAGCAGTCCGAGGTGTCCGGGTCGGTCCTGCTGAACGGCGAGGAGATGCTCGGCGCCTCGCAGAACCGGATGCGTGAGATCCGTGGCGTGAAGATGGGCATGATCTTCCAGGATCCGATGACCTCGCTGAATCCGGTCAAGACGATCGGGTGGCAGCTCGAGGAGGCGGTCCTGATCCACCAGGACATCTCGAAGAAAGAGGCGCCGGAAGCGCGCGATCGAGGTCCTCAAGCAGGTCGAGATCCCGCATGCCGAACGGCGTGTGGACGGCTATCCGCACCAGTTCTCGGGCGGTATGCGCCAGCGCGTGATGATCGCGATGGCGCTGATCAACAACCCGGAGATCCTGATCGCCGACGAGCCGACGACCGCGCTCGACGTGACCACCCAGGCGCAGATCCTGCGCCTGATGGAGCGCCTGCAGCAGGAGTTCCGGATGGCGATCGTGATGATCACCCACGATCTCGGCGTCGTCGCCGAGCTCGCGGACGACGTGATCGTCATGTACGGAGGCCGCGTCGTCGAGGAGGCGAAGGTCAACGATCTCTTTGCGAAGCCGGAGATGCCATACACCTGGGGGCTGCTCGGCTCCCTGCCGCGCCTGAACTCTTCCGGCGGCCGCCTCGAGCAGATCCCCGGACAGCCTCCGTCATTGCTCCATCCGCCGCAGGGTGCTCGTTCCATCCCCGCTGCGAGTACGTGATGAGCATCTGCAGCGAGACGCTGCCGGAGCTGAGGCGCTCGCCCGTCGGCGACGATCATCGGTTCCGGTGCCACCTCGACGACGAGGCGCGCGGAGCGGATCTGGGCCGCCAAGCACGCGACGATCGTGGCAGAGGACGCTGCATGACGCCCGGCAGCAGGTCGGTGGTCGTATGAGTGAACTGCTCGTCGTCGAGGGGCTCGAGAAGCACTTCCCGGTCACACAGGGGCTCGTCTTCCAGCGCCAGGTGGGCGCGGTCAAGGCCGTGGACGGCGTCAGCTTCACGGTCAACACCGGGGAGACCCTTGGTGTCGTCGGCGAGTCCGGCTGCGGCAAGTCGACGATGGCGCGCTGTGTCGCGCGGCTGCTCGAGCCGACCGGCGGGAAGATCATCTTCGACGGGCGGGACATCACCAAGCTCGATCGCAGCGACATGCGGCCAATTCGACGCGAGATGATGATGGTGTTCCAGGACCCCTATGCCTCGTTGAACCCGCGCAAGCGCGTCGGTGCGATCGTCGGCGAGCCGCTCGAGGTGCACGGTATCGGCACCGACGCGGAGCGGAAGCGCCGCGTCCAGGAGCTGCTCGAGATCGTGGGCCTGAACTCCGAGCACTACAACCGCTTCCCGCACGAGTTCTCCGGCGGTCAGCGCCAGCGCATCGGCATCGCCCGCGCGCTCGCCATCAACCCGAAGCTGATCATCTGCGACGAGCCGGTGTCGGCACTCGACGTGTCGGTGCAGGCCCAGATCCTCAACCTCCTGAAGGATCTTCAGAAGGACTTCGGGCTCACCTACATCTTCATCGCGCACGACCTGAACGTGGTGCGGCATGTCTCCGAGCGCGTGATGGTCATGTACCTGGGCAGGCTGTCGAGATCGGCTCGCGTGACGCAGCTCTACCGCGAGCCGAAGCACCCGTACTCGGGGGCCTTGCTCTCGGCGGTGCCGATCGCCGATCCGGAGCTCGGCCGCTCGCGCAAGCCCATCGTCCTCCAGGGCGACGTTCCGAGCCCGCTCAACCCACCGAAGGCCTGTCCAGTTCCATCCGCGCTGCCCACGGTTCGTGGAGGGGAAGTGCGACGTGGACACGCCGCTTGCTCGAGCCGGTCGGCGGGGATGCAACGCATCTCTCCGCCTGTCACTTCCCGCTCGAGCACTGGCCGATGACCGAGGACGAGATGCGGCACGCTCAGAGCGCCCCTGTGGCGCGGCCGACTAGGACGAGCACGGCGCCGGCCGTGCTGCTGCAGTGCTGCACGCCGGATGGCGATGATCCTCGGCGCGATCACGGGCGTCACGGTCGCCGCGTCGATGATCCGCGGCCTCCTCGTGGAAGCAGCGTCGCCCGGTCCGGTGTCCGTGGGCTCTACGTGGCCGGGGCGGCGCTGCTGCCGGTGCCCCGGTTCGGTGGCCGAGGCCCGCTCCGGGGTGTCAACCGCAGCCGCGGCGGTGACGGTCTGGCGCCGGTGAGCCCGGTGGCGTGACGGCGAGGAGCGTGCCGACTCGGTTCAGACCGGCTTTGTTCCTCTTCACCCTCGGTTAGGTGCTTCTCGTCGCGGCCGCTGATCGATCCGGCTCATCAGGCGTTCTAGGCAATTCGCACTGTTAACTAACTCATAGCGGCCTGGTGGCGTCGAACTCGGAGTGCCACCTGCTCGCGGAGAACATTCCGTCGAGGCCGAGCGATGTCGATTCGCGGAAGCGTTCATACGTTCTTTCGATCGGCCCTTCTGTGACGCACCCCCAGGCCTGAAGTTAGTGCTGCCATCGCAACCTCTCAAAACGCCCGATGCGTAGGATCGATCATGCTGCCGAGCACGATCACGCGGATTCCCGCGACGAAGAGCGCGGCGCGCCACATGCGTGGCCTCGTGGCGTTCGTCGCCGGTGCCCGCCGCATCCTGCGGGCGCCGAGGAGCGGCACCGTCTCGCCCTTCTCGGAGACGCCGCGCAGCGGGCCCCGGACCTCGAAGATGAAACAGCAGCCGAGCAGGAGCGCGCCGAGCAAGTAGAGGCCGACCGAGACTGAGCGTTCGATCCCGGCCCCCGCCGCGAGCCCCAGCAGTGCCGAGTAGGACCGACCGTCCCCCCGAACAACCGGCACACAGATGACCGTGATTCGGCGGGCGGCGGCGAGGAGCATCCGAGGCGACCCGACTTAGCCGGGTGACGCCGGAATCGGCGGACGCCAGTGCGGCTCCCAGTAGTTCACGAGCCAACGTCCGTTCGGCTTCCCACCCTCGCGTTTGAGGCCGATGAAGAAGAGCAGCGACGGACGGGTCCGGTCCCGGGCTGGGCGTGCAGGTTCGCCTCGAGGAGTGCCTGGGTCTCGGTAGCTGTAGTCGACCTTGAAAGCCACGGTCTTTGCGTTGTCCGCGTGGTAGTAGACGACCGGGATGTTCCCCTTGTCCCACTGTTTGTGGGTCAGCCCACCGCGTAGGTCGGGGTGGACGAACGAGTAGGAGGCATCCAGGTTCTTGCGCTCGACGGTCGTCTCGATGAAGCGGCGGACGAGTTGGATCTCCTACTTCGTCAGCGGCACCGGCTTCTGAGGGTGGTTCAGCTGCGCCGGCTGGTTCGAGAGGGTGTCCGGGAAAGCGTTACTGGTTCCGCGGAAGACGAGCATGGCGAGCACTGCCCCAACGCCCAGAGCGAGCACGGCTCCGCTCAGGCAGAAAAATCTCCGCTGTCTGCGCGGCGTGCCCCACAGGGAGCCGCCAATGCCGCTCAGGTTCACCATGACCCTCTGAGACTACGTAGCACCCAAAAGTTAGGCCTGCCCTGAAGGGTCGCGCGACTGTTCGTCCGACCTGAGGTACCCGGACGGGAGAGGCGGCAGCTCGGTTCGGCCGGTGGAGCGTACGTGACGCCGCCAGCGGCGCGCACGGACGAGGGCGAGCACGCCGAGTGAGAGCGGGATGAGCAGGGCGAGGGCGAGCACCGAGACGACGGGGACGATACCGAGTCCGCCGAGCACTGCCTTCGCCGGGGGGCTCGGTCCCGTACCGATTGGCGCGGCGAAGTCTGCGGGCCCGACCTCGTGCAGTCCGGTGCGGGTCGGTGGTTTCATGATCGCGATCGTGTAGAGCCTGTTCACGAGCCAGCGGCCGCGGAGCTTCACGACCTGCCCTGAAAAGACGTACGAGCCGACCGATCTGCGAACGGGATGGAGCAACAGGTTGAAGATCACGGAACGGCGACCCACATCGATCGTCTGCCAGTGGTGAAACGTCTTCTCGCGCGCGAGGAAGTACGGGATCGGCGAAGATCCGCGCTTCCACGAGGCGAGGCGTCGAGCTGCTTTTCATCTCCGGCCCGGCGAGCGCCCAGGCTGCCGCGACGTCGTGTCGTTCCATGCCGCCCGGGATGAACGCGTCGAGCGTGTCGTCGATCGCTTGGCGATCGGCGGGGACCAGCCGCGCGCGCGGCGCCGCAAGTTGCGCGGCACCTTCGTCCGCGGTTGTCTTCCCGACCGGCGGTTCGTGACCCGGCACGAGCAGTGCGACCGCGACCACCCCTCCGACCGCGGCCAGCAGGACGCCGACCCAGAGAAGACGCCTGCGGGCTCTTGGCGATGCTGGTAGTGGAGCGATGTTCTGACGTTACCAAGGGGAGTATCGTGTGTGAACAACACGTCGCCGACCTGAGAGGAGGCGCGGAACAGTGCTCCCCAATCCTGTGAGCTCCTACGTCTGAGCCCTCGATCACGCCGACCGTGTGTCGGCAGGATTGAGACGAGCGGAGCTCCGTTGGCACTTCGGTCCGGACGAGCGTTCCGCTAGGCTGCGCCTGCCCAGGCTGCTGGCGCGCGTACGCCGCGCCCGACGCGGCCCGGAACTCACACCCTCACCCGTCCAGGAGCTCTAGACGTGTCGACGAATGGCAACGCGAATACCGGCAAGCTGCTCGAGATCAAGGGCGTCGTGGTCGACGCCGTCTTCCCCGGCAAGCTGCCCGAGATCTACTCGGCGCTGCGCATCCCGCGGCCCGACGGCACCGACCTGATCGCAGAGGTGCAGCAGCATCTCGGTGACGACCGGGTGCGCGCAGTCGCCATGGACGCGACCGACGGGATCGCGCGCGGCGCGGATGTGTTCGACACGGGTGGGCCGATCTCCGTTCCGGTGGGCGACGTGACCCTCGGCCGGGTGTGGAACGTGCTCGGGGATCCCGTGGACGACAAGGAGGCCCCGAAGGATGCGGAGCGCTGGTCGATCCACCGCGACCCGCCGGCGTTCGCCGACCTGACCCCGAAGGTGGAGATCTTCGAGACGGGCATCAAGGTGATCGACCTGATCGCCCCGTACGTGCGCGGCGGCAAGATCGGCCTCTTCGGGGGCGCCGGCGTGGGCAAGACGGTGCTGATCCAGGAACTGATCCACAACATCGCCCGCCAGCACTCCGGCGTGTCCGTGTTCTCGGGCGTCGGCGAGCGCACGCGCGAGGGCAATGACCTGCTGCTCGAGATGGAGGAGTCGGGCGTGCTCGACAAGGTCGCGCTCTGCTACGGGCAGATGAACGAGCCGCCGGGAGCTCGCCTGCGCGTCGGCCTCTCCGGGCTGACGATGGCCGAGTACTTCCGCGACCAGGGCCAGGACGTGCTGCTCTTCATCGACAACATCTTCCGCTTCGTCCAGGCGGGCTCCGAGGTCTCGGCACTGCTCGGCCGCATGCCGAGCGCCGTCGGGTATCAGCCGACCCTCGCGACCGAGATGGGGCAGCTCCAGGAGCGCATCACCTCGACGACGAAGGGCGCGGTCACCTCCGTGCAGGCGATCTACGTTCCCGCTGATGACCTGACCGACCCGGCACCCGCGCAGACCTTCGCGCACCTCGACGCGACGACCACGCTCTCGCGGGCGATCGTCGAGCAGGGCATCTATCCGGCCGTCGACCCGCTCGACTCGACCTCGCGCGCACTGCAGCCCGGGATCGTCTCCGACGAGCACTACGCGACCGCGACTCAGGTGCAGGAGGTGCTGCAGCGCTACAAGGACCTGCAGGACATCATCGCCATTCTCGGCATCGAGGAGCTCTCCGACGAAGACCGTCTGATCGTGCAGCGCGCGCGCAAGATCCAGCGCTTCCTGTCGCAGCCGAACTTCGTCGCCGAGCAGTTCACCGGCACGCCGGGCCAGTACGTCAAGCTCGAGGACACGATCCGCGGCTTCCAGGAGATCCTCGCCGGGCAGCACGACGACCTGCCCGAGCAGGCGTTCTACATGGTCGGCCCGATCGAAGGCGCGGTCGAGCGAGCGAAGCAGATGGCCGCCGCGGCCGCCTGAACGGATGGCCGATCGTCGCGAGTTCTCCGTCTCCGTCGTGACGCCCGACGGGCCGGCGTACGAAGGGGACGCACAGATGATCATCGTGCCCGGCGCGGCAGGTGAGATCGGCGTGCTGGCGCGGCATGCGCCGCTGATCGCGACTCTGAAGGCTGGGTCGACGCGCGTGCACGTCAGCGAGAGCGAAGTGCTCGAGTTCGCAACCGGGCCGGGCTTCTTCCAGGTGCTGCAGGATCGCGCGATCGCCCTCGTCGACGATGCCGTCGAGGCGAGCGCGATCGACGACGCACGCGCCCGGCAGCAGCTCGAGGCAGCGCAGGCAGAGCTCGAGGCGATCGACCGGGGCGACTCGACCGCAGACCGCTGGCAGATCGAGCAGCGCCTCCGTCACGCCGAGAACCAACTCGCGGTCGCCGGCCGCTCCTGAGCCCGGCGTCCGACACCTTGGGGTCGGACCGCTTTCGCTAGGATCCAAGTCCCGGAAAGCTTTGAAAAGCAGCTTGGCGACCGGGTCACCAAACGCCTAAAGAGCTTATGACCGACCGCAACGTCGCCCATGAGATCAGACGCCTCGCCGAGGAGCGCATCCTCGTGCTCGACGGCGCCTGGGGTGTGCTCCTACAGAACCGTGGGCTCAAGGAGGCCGACTTCCGGGGTGAGCGCTTCGCGGATCATCCGCGCGACCTGCTCAACGATCCCGACCTGCTGAACCTGACACAGCCGGAGATCGTTCGTTCGGTGCACGACGCCTACTTCGCCGCCGGCGCCGACATCACCACGACCAACACGTTCACCGCAACGTCCGTCGGCCAGGCCGACTACGGGCTCGAGGATGCGGTCTACGACCTGAACGTCGCCGGAGCGAGCATCGCCCGGGCTGCCGCCGGGCCGGACCGGTTCGTGGCCGGCTCGGTGGGGCCGTTGAACATCACGCTGTCGCTCAGTCCGCGCGTCGACGATCCCGGTTACCGGACGCACACCTTCGACCAGGTCGTCGAGACCTACTCGGAGCAGATTCGCGGGCTCGCCGACGGCGGCGTCGACCTGCTGCTGATCGAGACGATCTTCGACACGCTCAACGCGAAGGCTGCGCTGGTCGCCGCGCGCGAGGTTGCCCCTCAACTGCCGCTCTGGATCAGCGTCACGATCGTCGATCTCTCGGGTCGAACACTCAGCGGGCAGACGATCGACGGCTTCTGGACGTCGATCGAGCACGCCGATCCCCTGATCGTGGGCGTCAACTGCGCGCTTGGAGCCCGTGAGATGCGGCCCTACGTCGCCGAGCTCTCGCGGATCGCATCGTGCCTCACCTCAGCCCATCCGAATGCCGGCCTGCCGAACGCCTTCGGCGGCTACGACGAGACGCCGGACGTCACGTCCGCGCTGCTGCACGAGTTCGCGCGCGACGGCTTCCTCAACGTCGCGGGATCCTGTTGCGGGTCGACGCCCGAGCACACGAAGGCGATTTCGGCGGCGGTGCGGGGCCTCGAACCGCGTGCGGTCCCTCAGGGACGGCGCTCGCCGCGGTTCAGCGGCCTCGAGCCGTTCGAGATCGGGGAGGACACCGGTTTCGTACTGATCGGCGAGCGCACGAACGTGACCGGCTCCGCACGCTTTCGCCGCCTGATCGAATCGGACGATTTCAACGCCGCGGTCGATGTCGCGCTCGAGCAGGTCCGCGGCGGCGCAAACCTGATCGACGTGAACATGGACGCGGATCTGCTCGAAGGGGAGCAGGCGATGCGGACGTTCCTGAACGTGATCGCCACCGAGCCGGAGGTCGCGCGCCTGCCGGTGATGATCGACAGCTCGAAATGGACCGTGATCGAGGCGGGCCTGCAGTGCCTGCAGGGAAAGGGCATCGTCAACTCGATCTCGCTCAAGGAAGGCGAGGACGAGTTCCTGCACCACGCGCGCCGCATTCGCGACTACGGCGCCGGCGTCGTCGTGATGGCGTTCGACGAGGAGGGCCAGGCCACCGAGGTCGAGCGGCGTGTCGCGATCTGCGGCCGCGCCTACGACCTGCTCGTCGGCGAGGTCGGCTTCCGGCCCGAGGACATCGTGTTCGACCCGAACGTGCTCGCGGTCGCGACCGGGATCGAGGAGCACGACGACTATGCGCGCGCGTTCCTCGAGTGCCTGCCCAGGATCAAGGAGCGCTGCCCCGGGGCCCGCACCTCGGGTGGCATCTCGAACCTCAGCTTCTCCTTCCGCGGCAACGACGTCGTGCGCGAGGCGATGCACGCGGCGTTCCTCTACCACGCGATTCGCGCCGGCCTCGACATGGGCATCGTCAACGCTGGACAGCTCGCGGTCTACGAGGACATCGAGCCCGAGCTGAAGGAACGGGTCGAGGACGTGCTCTTCAACCGTCGGCCGGACGCGACGGAGCGCCTCGTCGAGATCGCCGACCGGTTCCGGGGCGAGGGGACGAGGCGTGAGCTCGACCTGCGCTGGCGCGAGGGCGCGGTCGGGAAGCGGCTCGAGCACGCACTCGTGCACGGGATCGTCGACTTCATCGAGGACGACACCGAAGAGGCGCGCCAGGCCGCCAAGCGGCCGCTCGACGTGATCGAAGGCCCGCTGATGGACGGCATGCGCGTCGTCGGCGACCTCTTCGGCTCCGGCCGGATGTTCCTGCCGCAGGTCGTGAAGTCCGCGCGGGTGATGAAGCGCGCCGTCGCCTACCTGCAGCCGTACATGGAGGACGAGAAGGACGGCACCCACGGTGCGCAGGGCAAGGTGCTGCTCGCGACCGTGAAGGGCGACGTGCACGACATCGGCAAGAACATCGTCGGCGTCGTGCTGGGGTGCAACGACTACGACGTGATCGACCTCGGCGTGATGGTGCCGCCGGAGAAGATCCTCGACACCGCCGAAGCCGAGCAGGTCGACATCGTCGGCCTCTCGGGATTGATCACCCCGTCGCTCGACCAGATGGTGGATGTCGCCCGCGAGATGGACCGCCGCCGGCTCGAACTGCCTCTGATGGTGGGTGGCGCGACGACGTCACGCCAGCACACGGCGGTCAAGATCGCGCCCGAGTACGAGAACGAGACCGTGCACGTGCTCGACGCGAGCCGGGTCGTCGACGTGGTGGCGGCGTTGATCGATCCGAAACGGCGGGCCGCGCTCGACGTGGAGAACCGCGCGCTGCAGGAGCGCCTTCGCATCCAGCACGCCGAGAAGGTCCGCAAGCCGCTGCTGCCGCTTGCCCAGGCGCGGTCGAACCGGGTGAAGGTCACGCACAGCGCTGCGCCTGCGCCGCCGTTCGCCGGCGCCCGCCTCGTCGAGCCTTCGCTGGCCGACCTCGTCCCGTTCATCGACTGGCAGTTCTTCTTCCACGCCTGGGACCTCAAGGGCAAGTTCCCGGCGATCCTCGCGAACCCGGCCGCCCAGGAGCTCTACGACGATGCCAGGTCGCTCCTGCGCGAGATCCTTCAGGGAGCGTCGCTCCGCGCCGTGGGGATCTATGGCTTCTGGCCGGCTCACGCCGAAGGCGACGACGTCGTGATCGACGGCGTCCGCTTTTCGTTCCTGCGCCAGCAAGCGGATCACGGCGACGAGCGTCCGAACCGCTGTCTCGCCGACTACGTGGCGCCCGCGGAGGACTACATGGGGGCGTTCGCCGTCGGGATCCACGGGGCCGAGGAGCTCTCGGCCCGGTATGAGGCGGCGCACGACGACTACTCGTCGATCGCGGTGAAGGCGCTGGCCGACCGCCTGGCCGAGGCGTTCGCCGAGTTCCTGCATCAGCGCGTGCGGCGCGAGTGGTACGCACCGGACGAGCATCTCTCGGAGGAGGATCTCCTCAAGGAGAACTTCCGCGGGATCCGGCCGGCATTCGGGTATCCGGCCTGCCCCGACCACAGCGAGAAGGGCAAGCTGTTCGACCTGCTCGGTGCGGAGAAGGCAGGTCTGGCGTTGACGGAGACCTACGCCATGCTCCCGGCAGCCGCGGTGAGCGGCGTCTATTTCCACCACCCGCAATCGCGGTATTTCGCTGTGGGCCGGATCGGGCGCGACCAGGTCGAGGACTACGCAGCACGCCGGGGCATCGCGGTTTCCGAGGCCGAACGCTGGCTCGGCTCGAGCCTCGGATAGGCCCTCCGCCGACTCGGCTATCCTGACCCGGCGGGCGCCCCTAGGGCGCCGCATACGTTTTTATGCGGACGACATTGAAGAGAGGGGTCGGTAGAGCCGCCAGCGCAAACGGCAACGGCGCTGCTGTCTTCCCACCCGGAACGATCAGCGCTGTCACGCGCTACCGCCAGCCGCCGCCGCCCGGACGTACCGGTCTCGGCCTGCTCCGCCGCATCCTCGTCGGCACGTTCCTCGCCCTCTTCTCGTTCGTGATCGCGGTCGCCGGCGGCTCGTACCTGTACTTCCACCAGTCCGTTGCGAGCGTTCGCGCGCACACCCCGGACGTGGTCCGCGCGGCCCGGAGCCTCGACATCCCGGTTGCGCATCACGCCGCGATCGCGCTCGTGATCGGCTACGACCATCGCGCGGGCGTCGAGTCGAACCGGCCGTCGCTGTCCGACACGCTGATGTTGATCCGCGCAGACCCGGAGACGAAGACGATCTCGCTGCTGTCGTTCCCACGGGACCTCGACGTCCCGATCTACTGCGGTTCGTCAGCCTCCGATTCCGTCGGCCATGTCGTCACAACGGACCGCATCAACTCCGCGTACTCCCGCTGCGGCTCCAAGGGCACGGTGCTGACGATCAAGCACCTGACCTCGCTCCCGATCAACTATCTGATCACGGTCAACTTCCACGGCTTCAAGGAAGTCGTCGACAAGTTGCACGGCGTGTGGATGGACGTCGACCGCCGCTACTACAACAAGAACACCGGGTCGGCCTACGACAACTACGCGAACATCAACCTCCAGCCCGGCTACCAGCGGTTGGACGGCCAGCAGGCGCTCGACTTCGTCCGGTTCCGGCACACCGACTCCGACCTCTACCGGCTCGCCCGCCAGCAGGAGTTCGTGCGCGCGTTCAAGGATCAGGTCGCGCACAACTTCTCGTTCACCGAGCTGCCGAGCCTGGTCAATACGATCACGCACAACATCGAGGTCGGTGAAGGCGGCCACGCGCTGCAGGGCGAGCAGGTCATTTCCTACGCGCTCTTTGCGCAGTCCCTCCCGCCGGGCCACCTCTTCCAGCAGAAGATCGAGAACGTGCAATGCAGCCTCGGCTGCACTGCTTCGACGAGCGACGTTCAGGCCGCCGTCGACCAGTTCGCGAACCCCGACGTGACTGCCCCCAAGGCGGCGAATGCGGCGGCGCTCGGCACGAAGCTGAAGCAGAAGGCCCCGCCGGCGTCGTCGGTCTCGGTCACCGTGCTGAACGGCAGCGGCGTGCAGGGTGCCGCGGCGAACACGTCGTATCTGCTCGCCCAGCGGGGCTACGTCACGCAGACGCCGCCGAACGGCGTTTCGGCGAACGGGCCGGCCAGGTTCCACTCGGTGATCTATTACGACCCTGCACAGAAGGGGTCGAAGCTCGCGGCGACTGCCCTGCAGAACCTGATGCAGCCGGCCGACATCGCCAAGCTGCCGCGGCGCCCCGGCCTGCTCGCACTCGACCCGGGCTCGATGCTCCTGGTCGTGCTCGGGAGCGCCTTCCACGGTTCGATCGCGCCGGCTCCGCAGGCAAACATCCCTGCGCATCAGCCGGCGTTCGTCCGCTACGACGCGGCGCCGGGAACCGATCTGCTGAAGCCGCTGGCGCGCAAGGTGAATTTCCCGCTGATGGTGCCGACGGTGCTGGAGCGCAGCTCGTACCCCGACACGCTGCCCGGCGACGTGCCGGTGCGCCAGTACTGGATGGACCGGCGAGGCGGCCATCGTGCCGTTCGGCTCGTGTTCCACGACGGCAACACCTACTGGGGCATCGAGGAGACCGACTGGAGCGGCGCGCCCGCGCTCACCGACAAGAGCTTCCGCCACGATCTCGGCGGACGTGAGTTCGATCTCTACTACTCGGGCTCGCACCTGCACATGGTCGTGCTGCACGCTCACGGCGCAACCTACTGGGTCGTGAACACGCTGCTCGACGATCTGTCGAACGAGACGATGCTCGCGATCGCCAAGGGCCTCAAACCTCTAACACGCGGGAAGTAGACTCGGAGCCCGTGAGCAAGGTTGGCATCTTCGGCGCCGGTTGGGTCGGGCTCGTCACGGGTGCCTGCCTCGCGCAACTGGGCCACGACGTCGTCATCCGTGACGTCGTCGCCGCGAAGATCGCCGCGCTCAGGGCAGGTCAGGTCCCGTTCCACGAGGACGACGTGCCCGAGCTCCTCGAGCGCAACGCCGGCCGGTTGACCTACACGCTCGACGTGTCGGAGCTCGCCGACTGCGAGTTCCTCTTCGTCTGCGTCGACACGCCGCCGACCTACTCCGGCGATGCCGACCTGTCGCGTGTCTGGACGGTCGTGGATGAGCTCCCCGAGCTCAACCGGCGACCGGTCCTCGTGATGAAGTCGACCGTGCCCGTCGGGACCGGCGAGAAGGTGCGCGCGGGCCTCGACCAGCGCGGCCTCGACCACGTCGGGTATGCCTCCAATCCCGAGTTCCTCGCCGAAGGCCGGGCCGTACGCGACTTCATGGAGCCCGACCGGATCGTCATCGGCGCGTACGACTCGGCCGACGGCGACGCCGTCGCCGCGCTGTACTCGGCGGTCGAAGCGCCGATCGTGCGGACCGACGTGAACTCCGCCGAGATGATCAAGCTCGCCGCGAACGCGTTCCTCATGACCCGCATCTCGTTCATCAACGAGATCGCGAACGTCTGTGAGGCCACCGGGGCGGACGTCGTCAAGGTCGCGGAGGGCATCGGACTCGATCGCAGGCTCGGGCCGCACTTTCTGCGCGCGGGCATCGGCTACGGGGGCTCGTGCTTCCCGAAGGATTCGCTGGCGCTCAAGCAGCTCGCCTCGAACTCGGGCTACCACTTCCAGCTGCTCTCCGCGGTGATCGAGGTGAACGAGCTGCAGAAGCGCCGGGTGATCGGAAAGCTGAAGCGCCATCTCGGCTCGCTGCGCGGCAAGCAGGTCGCGCTGCTCGGGCTCGCCTTCAAACCGGAGACGGACGACATGCGAGAGGCGCCGTCGATCGTCCTGGCGTCGCGCCTGCTGGCCGAGGGGGCCGAGGTGCGTGCCTGGGACCCCGTCGCCGACGGGACAAAGCTGCCCAGGGGCGTCGACGTGGTCGACACCGTGGCGGACGCGGTGCGCGGGGCACATGCCGCGGTGATCGTGACCGAGTGGGCCGAGCTCAAGGATCTGGCGACGACCGAGACGCGCGAGGCGATGGCGAACCCGCTGATCATCGACGGACGCAACCTGCTCGACCCCGACGAAACTCGTCGTGCAGGGTTTGCCTACGAGGGCATCGGCCGCCCGACGTCCCTCACCGACGTCCTCCCGGAGACGCCCGAGCCGCAGGCCGCTCAGGAGGCTTGACCCCCGGCGTGGAGGCGATCATTCTCGCCGGGGGCAAGGCCGAGCGGCTCGGCGACGCCGCCGGGGGACGGCCGAAGGCGCTCGTCGAGGTCGCCGGGAGGCCGCTCGCGGCGTACCAGGTCGGTCGCCTGGCCCGCGCCGGTGTCACGCGTGTGATCTTCGCGTGCGCTGCCGGCCAGGGCTCCCTGTTCGCTTCCGAGCTCGCGGGCCTCGGCGCGGAGATCGTCGTGGCAGAAGAGCCCGAGCGGCTCGGACGCGGCGGTGGGATCAAGTTCGCCGCCACCTTCCGTACCCGTCCTGGGGATGTTTTCGCTCTGAACGGCGACGAGCTCGTGGACATCGACTACGCGGGCCTGCTGGCGGCGCACAGGGCCGGCGGTGCGCTCGCGACCATCGCCGTGGCGCAGCCCAGATCGCAGTTCGGCCTCGTCGACGTGGACGACGACGACCGCGTCCACGGGTTCCGGGAGGGCGGCCAGGTGTCGTTCTGGGTCAATTGCGGTGCCTACGTTCTCTCGGAGGAGGCGATCGATCGGTTCCCGGACCAGGGCGACCACGAGTCGTCGACGTTCCCGGAGCTCGCCGCCGAGGGTCGTCTGCGCGCGTTCCGCCACGGCGGCCTCTGGCTGACGGTGAACACGCCGAAGGAACTACGGACCGCCTCGGAGCACGTCGAGTCGCATCCGGAGTGGCTCGAGTGACCGCTGGATGAGAGGATCGGAACCGATGGGCGTCGACTCTCCGAACATCGACCTGCTGGACCGGTGGGCCTTCGAGGTCAGGAAGGTCGACAAGCCGTGGGGCCACGAGCTGATCTGGGCCCTCACGGACGTCTACTGCGGCAAGATCCTGTTCGTGAAGGCAGGGCACTCGCTCTCGCTGCAGTTCCACCGCGAGAAGGACGAATCGTGGTTCGTCCAGTCGGGCCGCGCGAAGCTCGAGCTCGGCGAGGTGGGGGAGACGATGTTGAAGCAGGAGGTGATCGGGCCCGGCGCCGCCTTCCACTATGCGCCCGGGACGGTGCATCGGGTCACGGCGCTCGAGGACACGACGATCCTCGAGGTGTCGACGCCGCAGCTGGACGACGTCGTGCGGCTCGAGGACGCCTACGGCCGCGAGGGCACCTCCGGCGCCTAGCGCCCCAGCGCTACCTTCACACGCTTCTGGTAAGGTTCTGGCCGTGCAGCAGCCTTTGACCGTCGGCGCCGCCGCCCGTGAGACCGGCTGGTCTGCGCGCATGCTCCGTTACCTGGAGGACAACGGGCTCGTCGCGCCGCGCCGCACCGCCTCTGGCTACCGGTTGTACGGGCTCTCCGAGGTGAACCGCCTGCGGAACCTGCGTGATCTGCGCCGCCGGTTCGGGCTCGAGCTCGCCGAGCTCGCCTTCGCCCGCCGCCTTCGGCGCGATCCGGAGCTCCGCGCTGCGGTCGACGCGTTTCTCGCCGCCGGCGAGGACGCGAGCTCCTGGGTCGAATGGGAGCAGCGAAAGCACGAGCGGCTCCTAGCGGCCTGATCGAGAAAGCCCGGACTACACTCCCCGCGACTCAAGAGGAAGGATTCATGGCTACGACCAAACGACACGACGTCAAAGACCTGTCACTCGCCCCCGAGGGCGTGCGGCGCATCATGTGGGCCGACCGGCAGATGCCGGTGCTGCAGGCGATTCGCGAGCGGTTCGAACGTGAGCAGCCGCTTGCCGGGTACCGCATCGCCGCCTGCCTCCACGTGACCTCCGAGACCGCGAATCTGATGCGGACGCTCAAGGCAGGCGGAGCCGATGTCGTGCTGTGCGCCTCGAATCCGCTCTCGACCCAGGACGACGTCGCTGCGGCGCTCGTCGACGAGTTCGACATCTCGGTGTTCGCGATCAAGGGTGAGGACAACGAGACGTACTACTCGCACATCGAGGCTGCTGTCGATCACAAGCCGCAGCTGACGATGGACGACGGAGCCGACGTGATCGGGGTGCTTCACAGCGCCCGGCGAGAGCAGCTCGGCGACATCATCGCCGGCATGGAGGAGACCACCACAGGCGTCATCCGCCTGAAGGCGATGGAAGCGGACGGCGCGCTCGCCTTCCCCGTGATCGCAGTCAACGATGCACGGACGAAGCACTTCTTCGACAACCGCTACGGCACCGGCCAGTCGACGATCGACGGGATCATCCGGGCCACGAACGTCCTCCTCGCCGGCAAGCGGTTCGTCGTGGCCGGCTACGGCTGGGTCGGGCGGGGCGTGGCGATGCGCGCCAAGGGCCTGGGCTCGCACGTGATCGTCACCGAGGTCGATCCGATGCGCGCGCTCGAGGCGCTGATGGACGGCTTCGAGGTCATGCCGATGGCCGACGCGGCCAGGATCGGCGACGTGTTCTGCACGGCGACCGGCGACAAGCATGTGGTTGCCCGCGAGCACCTCGAGGTGATGAAGGACGGCGCGATCATCTGCAACACGGGCCACTTCAATGTCGAGATCGACATCCCGGCGCTCCGCGCGCTCGCAGTCGAGACACGCGAGGCCCGCAACTTCGTCGAGGAGTTCCAGCTGGCCGACGGCCGCCGGATCTTCCTGCTCGCCGAGGGCCGGCTGGTCAACATCTCGGCCGCGGAAGGCCACCCGGCGATCGTGATGGACATGAGCTTCGCGAACCAGGCGCTCGCCACGGAGTACGCCGTGCAGCATGCCGCCTCGCTCGAGCAGAAGGTCTATCCGGTCCCGACCGAGATCGACGAGGAGATCGCCCGGCTCAAGCTCGCGACGATGGGTGTGACCATCGACCAGTTGACCGCGGAGCAGGCCAAGTACCTCGCATCCTGGGACGAGGGCACCTGATCCAGTTCGACCGCGCGCATGCTCGAGCCTGAGCGGATCGTGCGCCTCGAGCAGGACGCCGTCGTCCTGCTCGACCAGCGCCTCCTGCCGCTCGAGGAAGTCGAGGTTCGCTGCGAGACCGCGGGTGCGCTTGCGGAGGCCATCGAGCAGATGGTCGTCCGCGGCGCTCCCGCGATCGGCGTCGCCGCCGCCTACGGCATCGCGTTGGCGGCCGCGAACGGTGAGGATCTGTCGGAGGCCGACCGCGTGCTGCGCTCGTCACGCCCGACAGCCGTCAATCTCGCCTGGGCTCTCGACGAGATGCGGGACGACCCGTCCTACGAGCACGCCCGCCGTATTCACGCCGATGAGGTCGACCGCTGCCGCCGCATGTCCGCACATGCTGCGGACCTCCTTGCGCCCGGAACGCGCGCTCTGACGCACTGCAATGCCGGCGGCCTGGCGACCGGCGGCTTCGGGAGCGCCGTCGGCGCCCTGCTGACCGGCTGGCAGCGCGGGCTGTTGGCGCACGTGTGGGTCGACGAGACCCGGCCCCTCCTCCAGGGCGCCAGGCTCACCGCCTGGGAGCTCGAAGCGGCATCGATCCCGCACGCGGTGATCGCCGATTCGGCCGCCGCCTCGCTGATGGCCGCGGGGCAGGTGGACTGTGTGATCACCGGCGCGGATCGCATCGCGGCGAACGGCGACACCGCCAACAAGATCGGGACGTATTCGCTCGCCGTGCTGGCGAGCCACCACTCGATCCCGCTCTACGTCGTTGCGCCCACGACCACCTTCGATCCGGCCACGCCGGACGGTGCGGCGATCCCGATCGAGGAGCGCGACCCCGGCGAGATCACCACCCGCTTCGCCGCCAGAAACCCGGCGTTCGACGTCACCCCGGCCGACCTGATCACGGCGATCATCACCGAGGAAGGCGTCCACCGGGCGCCGTATGCGCGATCGTTGTCCCGCGTCGAGGCGACTGCGTGAAGGCGATCATCCTCGCAGCTGGGTACGCCACGCGGCTCCGTCCGCTCACCGATACGCGGGCGAAGGAGCTCCTGCCCGTCGGAGGCCGGCCGATCATCGACCGGATCGTGGCTGCGATCGACGCGGTCGAGCTGGTCGACGAGATCCACGTCGTCACGAACGCGCGCAAGGTCGACGCGTTCGCGCGCTGGGCCGAAGGGCGGAATGTGATCGTCCACGACGACGGGACCAGCTCGAACGAAGATCGGCTCGGCGCGATCGGCGACATGCTCTTCGTCGTCGAGCAGGCCTCCCTGGACGACGACCTGCTCGTGATCGCCGGCGACAATCTGTTCGAGTTCAGCCTGGCCGAGTTCACCGCGTTCTGGCAGTCGAAGGGAACCGCGAGCGCTGTGGCGGTGCGCGATGTCGGTTCGTTGGAGCTCGCTTCGCAATACGGGATCGTCGCGCTCGACGACGACGCTCGCGTCGTCGACTTCGAGGAGAAGCCGGACGACCCACCTTCGACGCTCGCAGCCACTGCGACGTATCTCTTCCATCGCGAGCACGCGCGGCTGATCGGGACCTATCTCGAGGGCGGGCACGGCGCCGACCAGCCGGGCCGTTTCGTCGGCTGGCTGCAGCTGCACGAGCCGGTGTACGGCTGGGTGTTCGATGACACCTGGTACGACATCGGAAACCACGAGCAGTTGCTGGAGGCGGACAACCGGCTGCGGGCCGCTGCCGGCCTGCCGGAGCGAGAGCGCTACTCGCCCGACTAGCGGACGCGGAACGGGGATTGCGGCGTAGGCTTGACGGAGCGCACAGTAGCGGAGGTGCCGGCTCGCGCGCCGGAGCGGGAATCACTTTGTTCCGGTTCCGTGACAGACACGTTACGTGGGTTGTCCTAGCGTTCCGGGCGTGGCTGCTCGATCTTCTTCTCCCTCGTTCCTGCGTCGCCTGTCGCAGCTCGGCGGATCTGCTCTGCTCGGCCTGCCTGCTCGAGCTGCGGCCGCTCGGCGCGCCGTGCTGTGGCCGCTGCGGAGCTCCCACCGTGTGGCCGGTCGACGAGTGCCGCGAATGTGCGCACCGCCGTCTCGCGTTTGGGCAGGCGCGCGCGGCGGTCGCCTACAGCGGGCCTGCCCGTGCCCTCGTCCGCGCGTGGAAGGAGCACGGGCTCCGCCGTGCCTCCGTCCTCGCCGCCGAGCTCGTTGCCGCACACGTCGAGCGTCCGGCGGGCGATGTCGTCACTCCGATCCCGCCGGACCCGGTGCGCCAGCTCCGGCGCGGTCAGCACCCTGCCGAAGGTCTGGCCGCCGAGCTGGGACGGCGCTGGGAGCTTGCGCCGGCGGCGCTGCTGGCCCGGCGAGGCTGGACGGCGCGCCAGACGGGCCTCGGCTTCGACGAGCGGCGGCGGAACGTCCGCGGCGCGTTCGTCGGATCGCCAGGCTGTCCTGAGCGCGTCGTGCTCGTCGACGACGTCTACACGACCGGCGCGACCGCCTCGGCCGCGGCGGCGGCCCTGCGGGAAGCAGGCGCCAGGGAGGTGGTCGTCGTGACGTTCGCCCGCGCGACTCGGTGACCAGCGCGCTACGCGCGGAAGCGAACGGTGAGGGTCGTCGACCGGCCGTGGGCGTTCGTCGCACCGATGTGCACGATGTACGTCCTGCCGTGGACGAGCAGGCCGCCGGGCACGACCACGTGGAAGGAGAACGTCCCCGCGCGCGCGGCCGACGCCTTGACGCTCTGCGTCGTCTTCGCCACCCTGGCACCGGCGAGCTTGCTTCCCTTCAGGAGCGCGAGCTTTCCCGCCGAGCCGACACGCGTGACGCTGAGCACGAGCTTCATCGCCTCGTTCGTGGTGAAGCTTCCGTCGACCAGCTCCGTCCGGCCGTGCCGGACGGAGCTCAGCACCCTCGCCTTGACCTGCTTGAGCAGCGGTGCGGCGAGGGGCGGTTTCGGCGCGGGCGGAGGCGGGGTCGACGAGCCGCCGCCGACCTGGATCGTCTCGGTGGCGCTGTTGTCGCTCGGGTCCGATTCGCGGTCGGAGGTCACGTTCGCCGTCAGCAGCTGCGCGCCGCTGCCGCTGACCTTCGTCGAGAACTTGACGACGGTCGAGGTGCCGTTCGAGATGTAGTCGAGGTAGCAGTCGAGCGCCTGCGTTCCCGTACAGCCTGAGCCACGTTCGTAGTAGGGCGGTCCCGAGGAGCGTCACGGTCGCGGGCAGGGTGATCCGGAGGTGGGTCTGGAGCGCGCTCGCCGTTCCCACGTTGGCGACGGTGACCGTGAAATCGTCCTCGCTCCCCGGGGCCGGGTTGGCGTTCGACGCGGTCCAGCTGACCTTCAGGTTCGGCACCCCGCTGCCGCCCCCTCCGCCGCCGCTCGTGCCGCCGCTCGTGCCCCCGGTCACCACCGCGGTCGCAAGTGAGCTGCTCATGTCGAAGCCGCTGTCGTTCGATCCCTCGACGTCGGCGCGGATCGTGCTGCCCGAGTCGGCGTTCGTCAGCTGGTAGGTCGGAGCGTCGTCGGCGTCGGCGATCACACTGCAGGTGCCTCCGTCGCTCGCGCAGCGGCGCCACTGGTAGTCGAAGGCCGGCGAGCCGCTCCAGGAGCCGGGGGAGTCGATCGTGAGCGTCGAGCCGACCGAGGTGGCTCCCGAGACCGTCGGGGCAGAGGAGGCGCTCGGCGGCGCCTGCGTCACGACGGCGGTCGCCGGCGACGACGAGTACTGATTGGTCGTGCCGTCGTTGACCACCACGAAGAGAATGATCGTCGAGCCGAGGTCGGCCGGCGTGAGCGTGTAGCTCGCGTCGGTGCCCGTGACCGATGGGCAGAACGACGCTGCCGCGTTGCAGCGCAGCCACTCGTACGAGATCGATGCGGCCGCAGGCAGGCCGAGGAACGGCGCAGGGCCTGCCTGGAGCGTCTCGCCGACCTCGGGGGTGCCGGTGATCTGCGCCTGTTTCAGGAAGTAGATGTGGTTCGCCGCCGTCCACGAGGTCGTCCGGATCGGCGGCGCTCCGGCCGGCTGTGTCTTCAGGACCTGGACGTCCGTTCCGTCGGGGTTCATCAGGTCGAGTGACGTGCCCGAGTCGGCGAAGAGGAGCTTGCTCCCGTCCGGCGACCAGGAAGGCGCAAACGCGGAGGAGAGCGGCGAGCCGCTCGGTGTCGTGATCGCGTGGGCGTCGGTCCCGTTCGCGTCGACGGTCCAGATCGCAAAGGGGTCGCTGCCGACGACGACGGCCAGATGGTTGCCGTCGGGCGACCAGGCGATCCGGTCACCCGTCGTCCCTTGTGCGGCGGCCGTCCCGATCGAGGTGAGCTTCGTCGGGTTCGAGCCGTCCGGGCCCATCGTCCACACGTCTGTCAGGCCACTGGTCGTGCGTAGGAAGGCGATCGTCGAGTCGAGTGGGGAGAAGACGGGGCTGTGGTCGCTCGGGTCGCTGGTCAGCTGCGTCGGGGTGGTGGCGGTCGCTCCCACGCCCTGGGTCTCGATGCCCGGCAGCCCCTGGTTGAAGAACGCGGCGGTGCCGCCGTACGGTGCCTTCTGTCCCCACGAGGGCTGCACGTCGCCGGCGACCGTCGTCCCGGCGTGGTTCTTGAACCCGCCCGGGGAGGACGAGAGCCCGTAGTACTCGGTGAGGCCGCTGCCGTCCGCGAGGAGCAGCTCGCTGCCGCTTGGATCCCACGCGGGGTCGCCGCCGCTCACTGAGAACTTCTGGACTGCCTCGCCGTCGGTGAGGAACGTCGTGCCCCCTGCGTCATAAGCGATCGTCCCGAGCGGTGCGGCGAGCCCGAGCCGGAGCGGCCCGACGCCCGAGTCGTCGTTCACGACCGCGTCGGACGTGCCGTTCTGGCCGTAGGCGAAGGTCGTCTCCTCCAGCGAAGCGACCAGCTGCCCGGTGGTGTAAGCGGGATGGCGCTGCAGCAGGTCGGCGGCCGCGCCGGCGACCTGCGGCGACGAGGCGGAGGTGCCCGCAAAGCCCGAAGTCCCACAACCGCCGCTGCCGCTCGCTGCCGCGCCGAGGGTGTCCGTCGACACGCTGTCGGGCGCGACGAGGTCGGGCTTCGTGCGGCCGTCGATCGTGGGCCCCACCGAGCTGTAGAACTCCAGCTCGTCCGTCTGCCAGCAAGCTGCCCCGACCGCCAGTGCGGCGGGTGAGGACGCGGGCTCGGTGACGCTCTGGGTGACGGGATAGGTGAGCGTGTCGCCGCCGGTGTAATAGAGGTCGAGCCGATCGTCGATGGCGGCGCTGTATCGCACGATCTCGAGCCCGTACACCGCATCGGAGCCGCTCGTGTTCGTGTAGCAGAGGGCTTCGGTCGGCGTCGACGGCGAGTCGGCCTGGTCGCTCGCCGAATCCGCGACCACGGTTTGGTCGCTCTTCCGAACGAGCGCGAGGTCGTAGTCCTCGGTCGAGACCGGCCAGTCGTCCCACTTGAGGTACGCGCACGCCTGCTCTCCGGCGGCGATCGTGACGTCGTTCTCGGCGATGCCCGGCGAGAAGTCGTTCAGGTCCGGGTTCGTGGCGTCGGACGTGAACAGCCCCGCCCAGTGGTCGTAGCCCTGGTTTCCGGCCGAGTTGACCCAGAGAATCCCGTGTGCCTGCGCATCGGCAACGATCGCGTCCGGTGTGCCCGCGGCCCCGGTCCCGTCGCCCCGGCTGGTGTTGAACCACGAGGCCGACTCGTTGATGATCTTGATGCCGTCTGCGATCGCGTCCTGCTCGGCCTGAGCGAGGCCCACCTCGGAGTCGATGCAGAAGAGGTAGAGCTGCGCGCCGGGGGCCATCTGATGCACGAGCTCCGCGACGGCAGTGCCGTGCTCGCTGCCGTCGGGGGGTGCGGCGGCAAGGTTGCCGCTGCAGTGATCGACCGCCGTCACCGACGCGGGAAGCGCCGTGCCGAGCAAGGCGCTGTACCCGTGGAAGCCGAGGTCGACGATGCCGATCTTCACGCCAGCGCCCGTGTAGCCGGCGCTCTGCCAGACGTCGGCGTCGGTGGCATGGACACCCTCGTCGATCGCATCCGGCGTGTGCGGCAGCGGTGGCCGAACGTCGGCGACCGCCGACTTCGCAGCGAGCGCGCCGAGCGCCGACGGGGGAACGAGTGCTTCGGAGAGCGAACCTGCGCTCGCAACGAGCGTGCCGCCTGCCGCCGCGACCGCCGTGCGCGCCGCAGCCTCGCGGCCCGGGCTCGCCGAGACGACCACCCGGACGTCCGAGCCGTGCACGGCAATTCCCGCGCGCCGGCCCGACAGGAGTGCTGCCGGCGCTCCCTTGGCCGCCGCAGTCGCTACCACGTCCGCGAGCCGTGGGTCGAGCTTCGCCACCTGGTCGCGCGCGACCGGATAGGCGGGCGACGGTTTCCCGGTCGACCCGGAGCCCGCCGCTGCGACCAGCAGGGCGAAACAGACCGCGGCCACAAAGGGTGCGGACAACCGCAAGAGGCGTTCTGACACCGGCCTCAGCGTATGGATCTCATCGGCGATCGCAATGGCTCATTCGTGCCATTCGGGCTCAGGGGCGTGCGCTAGGGTTGAACCGGGTACCGACCACCACCGAAGGAGGCAGCGATGAGGCTTCAGGTGAAGGGAAAGAACGTGGAGGTCAGCCCGTCGATTCGCGAGTACGCAGAGCGAAAGCTCTCGAAGCTCTCGAAGCAGTTGGCAGAGCAGACGCAGGTCGAGCTCGAGCTCTCCGAGCAGCGCAACCCTTCGATCGCGGCGAGTCACGTTGCCGAGGCGACGATCTTCACGAAGGGACCTACACTTCGCGCACGCGAAGCGTCACCCGACATGAAGGCGTCGATCGACCAGTTGGTCGACAAGCTCGAACGGCAGGTCAAGCGCTATCGCGAGATGCGCACCGTCGAGCCTCGCCGGCACGTGGAGCACAACGGCGTCAGTCCCGGCGACGCCGCCTAGACCGTGCGCCTCTTCCGGCGGCGCAAGTCGCTGCACGAGCAGCTCGCCGAGGCGGGCGAGCTCTCGTTCGGCTCCGCCGGCGCCGCCCCGACCGGGCTGAGCAGCGAGCCGCCGGGGTGGGACGGCGAGCAGCGGGGGGAGCCGGGGATTCACGGCGTGCCACGGCCCCGCCGGTGGGACGCGGTCGCGACCGCCGCCGCACCCGGCCTGCGTGGCGAGATCGTTCACTTCGTCGCGCTCCCGGACGGGAAGCTCCTCGTGCAGGAGGACGAGCCGGATGACGCTCTGGCGCCGCTCGCCGACGCGGTCGAGGCGAGCGTCCCGTCGCCCTACCGGGCGGAGGCCGTACGACGCGGCCCGGAGGCCTGGGCGGTCGCTGCCTCGCGCATCAGGGTCGTCTCGGCTCCCGGCCTCGGCGGTGATCACGCGGAGCTCGTCGTGACCCGTGAGGGCCGGACGCTGACGGTCGACGGGCGGACCAGGCTCGGGCACGCGCCGGCGCTCGAGGAGATCGGCCGCCTGGAGGGGACGGAGTACGTCGTCCGGGCCGAGCGGCTCGACGGAGACCTCTGGCAGGTCGAGGCGTCGCCCTTGTAGGTGGCCCGAGGCCCCTGTGGAGGCCGGTACCCTGTTCCCGATGTCGTCGGCCCTGGGCACTTTCGAGAAGGCACTGCGGTTCGGCGAGGGCCGCCGCATGAAGCGCCTCGTCGAGCAGGCCAGCTACATCGCGACACTCGAGCCGGAGTTCACGAAGCTCTCGGACGACGAGCTGCGCGGCAAGACCGTCGAGTTCCGCCAGCGGCTGGAGAACGGCGAGCAGCTCGAGGATCTGTTGTTCGAGTCGTTCGCGGCCGTGCGCGAGGCCCGTCTGCGCGAGTCGGACCAGCGGATCTTCGACGTGCAGATGATGGGCGGGATCGTGCTGCACGAGGGCGACATCGCCGAGATGAAGACCGGTGAAGGCAAGACCTTCGTGGCGAGCCTGGCGCTCTACCTGAACGCGCTGCCGGGCACCGGGGTCCACCTGGTGACGGTGAACGACTACCTCGCCCAGCGCGACGCGGAGTGGAACCGCGGCGTCTTCGAGCGGCTCGGAGTGACGGTCGACTTCATCGAGAACAACATGCCGTTCGAGCGCCGCAAGGCCGCCTACGACGCCGATGTCACCTACGGGACGAACTCCGAGTTCGGCTTCGACTACCTGCGCGACAACATGTCGATCAGCCTCGAAGGCGTCGTGCAGCGCGGGCACGCCTACGCGATCGTGGACGAGGTCGACTCGATCCTGATCGACGAGGCTCGGACGCCGCTGATCATCTCCGGTGAGCCGACGACCGCCGCGCGCACCTACCACGACTTCGCGCGCATCGTGAAGGGCCTGGAAGGCGCGCAGACGAAAGGCACCAAGCTCGAGGACGAGGGCCTCGCACAGCAGTACGACTTTCTCTACGACGAGAAGCACAAGACGATCTCCCCGACGGAATCCGGGATCGAGAAGGTCGAGCGCGCCGCCGGGGTCGACAACCTCTACAGCCCGGGCAACGTGCAGCTCGTCAACCACTTGATCCAGGCGCTCAAGGCCCAGGCGCTCTACAAGCGCGACGTCGACTACGTGGTGCAGGACAACGAAGTGATGATCGTCGACGAGTTCACGGGCCGCATCATGGAAGGCCGCCGCTGGAGCGAGGGGCTGCACCAGGCCGTCGAGGCCAAGGAGGGCGTGGCGATCCAGGAAGAGCATCAGACGCTCGCCACGATCACGCTCCAGAACTACTTCCGCCTCTACGACAAGCTCGGCGGCATGACCGGCACGGCGAAGACCGAGGAGAAGGAGTTCGTCGAGATCTACAACCTGAACGTCGTCGAGATCCCGACGAACGTGCGGGTCGCGCGCGACGACAAGAACGATCTCATCTTCAAGACCGTCGAGGCGAAGTTCAACGCCGTGGCGGCCGACGTGAAGGAGCGTCACGAGAAGGGCCAGCCCGTGCTCGTCGGCACGATTGCCGTCGAGACGTCCGAGTATCTGAGCGAGCTGCTGAAGCGGCAGGGTGTCCCGCACACCGTGCTCAACGCGAAGGAGCATGCCCGCGAGGCCGAGATCATCAAGGACGCCGGCACGGTCGGCGCGGTGACGATCGCCACGAACATGGCCGGCCGCGGCGTCGACATCAAGATCGACGACACGGTGCGGGAGCTGGGCGGCCTCTACGTGCTCGGCACCGAGCGCCACGAGGCCCGCCGGATCGACAACCAGCTGCGCGGCCGCTCCGGCCGCCAGGGCGATCCCGGCGAGACGCGCTTCTACCTCTCCGGGCCATGACGATCTCGTGCGCCTGTTCGCAGGCGACCGCATTCACAACATCATGGAGCGCTTCAAGCTGCCCGACGACCAGCCGATGGAATCCGGCATCCTCTCGCGCCAGATCGAGAACGCGCAGAAGAAGGTCGAGGAGCAGAACTTCGTCCAACGCAAGAACGTCCTCAAGTACGACGACGTCATGAACGTGCAGCGGCAGGTGATCTACGAACAGCGCCACCGCGTACTGCACGGTGAGGACCTCGGCGAGGACTTGCGCGACGAATGGCTGCCCGAGGTCGTCTCGAACGTCGTCTCCGACTACACCGCCGACGAGGCGAGTGACGAGTGGGAGCTCGGCGATCTCGTCGGCGCGATGGATGCGCTCTACGGGACCGGCGTGGCGGTGGAGGAGCTGAACGGGCTCGACCGGCCGGCGATCGTGCAGGAGTTCCTCGACGACGCGGTCGACGCGTACGCCGAGCGCGAGAAGGAGCTGGAGGAGGTCCAGGAAGGGCTGATGCGCGACCTCGAGCGTTTCATCGTCTTGCAGACGGTCGACACCCGGTGGCGCGAGCACCTCGAGAACATGGACTACATGCGCGAGGGCATCGGCCTGCGCGGTCTGGCGCAGAAGGATCCGCTCGTCGAGTACCGCAATGAGGGCCACCTCATGTTCCAGGACCTGAACCGCGCGATCCGCGAGGAGGTCGTGACCCTGCTCTACCACGCCGAGGTGACGCCCGACGACGGCAGCGCCGCACTGCAGCAGCCCCAGGGGGGCGACGGGAACGGCAGTCTCACCTATGAGCACGAGTCGCTCGCCGGAGCGGACGCCATTCTCGCCGCCGGCGGCGCATCGACGTACGTCACCGGTGGTGGCGGCGGTGGCGGTGCGGTCTCGACGCCGGTCGCGCAGCGGCCGAAGGTGAACTCCGAGTTCGAGAACGTCGGCCGCAACGACCCGTGCCCGTGCGGCTCCGGCAAGAAATACAAGAAGTGCCACGGCGCCTGACGGCGCCCGCTCCGCCGCTCGCCGACGACATCCTCCGGCTCGAGCCGCTTGCACAATCCGACCACGCCGACCTGCTCGCCCTGGTCGGCGACGATGCGGTTCGCGCGTACACGCTCGTCCCGACCGCTGCCGACGCGACCTTCATCTCGGGCTGGATCGCGCGGTACGAGCACGGCTGGGCCGACGGAAGCTGTGCGGGTTTCGCCGCCCGCGATGCGGCGGCGGGCGGCTTTCTTGCCTTCGCCGCGATCGTTCAGCTCGATCTGGACGGCCGTCAGGGCGAGATCGGCTACGCCGTCGCACCGGCCGCGCGCGGACGCGGCGTTGCCCGCCGGTCGGTCGGGCTGCTCACGCGTTGGGGGTTCGACGACCTGGGGCTGATCCGGCTCGTGCTCGAGATCGACGTCGCCAACCCCGCGTCCGAGCGGGTTGCGGAGCGCTCCGGGTACCGGCTGGAGGGCGTTCGCCGGTCGGCCCACGTCAAGGAGGGCCGGCGAGCCGACGTCGGTGTCTGGTCCCGGCTGCGCGACGATCCCCCGGTGCCTTAGGCTGGCACCTGTGAGCACAGTCGAGCGGCGGCTCCTCGCCCGGGAGGCGGCGATCTCAGCGGCGGTCGCCGCGACCCTGACGGCACTCATCGTCTGGCTCGGTCCGCCGGGCGTGGACCTCGCGGCGCACGCCTACCAGCGGACCTTCCTCCTGGAGCACGGCTTCGCGCTCTGGAACAACTTCTGGTACGGCGGCCGCTACTCGTTCGTCACGTACAGCTTCCTCTACTACCCGCTTGCGGCCGTGATCGGGATCAAGGTGCTGGCGGTCGCGACGATCAGCGCCGCCGCCCTGGCGTTCACGCTCGTCGTGTGGCAGGAATGGGGGAAGGCGGCGCGGTTCTCGAGCCGCACCTTTGCCGTCCTCTGGACGGGCGTCGCTCTCTCGGCCGCCTTCCCGTTCGCACTCGGCGCGGCGCTCGCCCTGCTCGCAATGAGCGCGCTGCAACAGGGCCGGACGCGCATCTTCGCCGGGCTCGTGTTCCTCACCCTGCTCGCAAGCCCGCTCGCGTTCCTCCTGCTGGCGCTGATCCTGGCCGGCAGTTCGCTCGAACGCAGGCCGCGTCGCGCAACCGTCGTGGTCGTTGCAGGCGCAGGCGCGGTGGAGCTGTTGCTGCGCAGGATCTTCCCGAGCGGGGGCGAGTTCCCGTTCTCCGTCGCCGACTTCGTGCCGGGCGTGGCGTTCGCGGTGCTGGGGATCCTGGTCACGGCACGCATCCCGCGCGCGCGGCGGCTCCTCGGCCTGTTCGCAGTCTTCCTGGCTGCGATCCTCGTCGCCTTCGCCGTTCCGAGCGATCTCGGTTCGAACGTCGAGCGGCTGAAGTTCGCGGCGATCCCGATTGCGCTCCTCGCCGCCGCGATCGTGGCACCGAAGCGCATCGTGCTGGCGGCGGCGCTGATCGGCGTCGCCGGGTTCTGGAACATCTCCGCGCTCGCCCACACGGCGAAGAGCGCCACCGCGGATCCCGCCCACACCGACGCCTACTGGGCGCCTGCGATCGGCTACCTGCATGCGCACCTCAGTCCATCGTTCCGCGTGGAGGCGGTCGACACGAAGGAGCACTGGGCGGCGGCATACCTGCCGGACGCGGGCATCCCGATCGTCCGCGGCTGGTACCGCCAGAGTGACTTCCCCCAGAACGAGCTGCTCTACGACAAGACGCTCGGCCCGCGAGCCTACGAGGCGTGGTTGCGAAGCCAGGGCGTCCGCTATGTGCTGCTCCCCGACGCGCGCCTCGACTACAGCGCGCTCAACGAGGCGAGGCTGATCCGTTCGGGCAAGACGTCGCTCGTGCCGGTCTTCCGCTCCGCGCACGTGATCGTCTATCAGCTGCCAGGGGCGACGCCGCTGATCACGGGCGCGGGCGACGCCAGCGTGCTCTGGCTGTACCCGACGCACATCGTCGCGCTCGTCGACGGCCCGGGCCGCTACGAGGTGCGCGTCCGCTGGTCGCCGTACTGGCGTGCATCGACGGGCTGCGTGTGGCGCGGTCCCGACGGGATGCTCCGCCTGCTCGCTCCGCGCGCCGGGCTCGTCGATCTGCGCGTGTCGGTCAACGTCACGCGCGGTCTCGAGACGCTCACCGGGCTGACGCCGCGCCGCGTCTGCGCGAAGTGAGGTAGTACAGTCCCGGCATGATCGAAGACGGAAAACCGATCGCGGATCAGCTCTCCGAGCTCGGCGCCCAGCTCGACTGGGTCCGGGAGTACCTTTGACCCGGTTTCACTCGAGAAGCGGGTCGTAGAGCTCGAGGAGCGCATGAACGCGCCGGGCTTCTGGGACGATCAGGCCACGGCCGCGAGGGTTTCCGCCGAGCATGCGCGCGTCTCGCGGCGGCTCGAGGGCTATCGCAAGCTGACGCAGGACTACGAGGACGCCCGCGAGCTGGCGGAGCTGGACGGGGGCGAGATGGAGGGCGAGATCGCCGTCGCGCTGGTGCCGCTCCGGACCGAGCTCGACCGGCTCCAGGAGGCGGCGCTCTTCAACGGCGAGTACGACACGGGCGACGCCGTCGTGACGCTCCAGTCGGGCACGGGCGGGACCGACGCACAGGATTGGGCCGAGATGATGCTCCGCATGTACGAGCGGTGGGCCGCCGGCCGCGACTTCAAGGTCGAGCTGCTCGAGGCGAGCCCCGGCGAGGAGGCCGGCCTCAAGTCGGCGACCTTCACGGTGGCCGGCGAGAACGCGTACGGGATCCTGAAGGCGGAGCGCGGCAAGCACCGCCTGGTGCGCCTCAGCCCGTTCGACCAGGCTCATCGCCGCCATACGGCCTTCTCGACCGTGATCGTTGCGCCGCTCCTCCCCGACGACGCCGCGGTCGAGATCGACGACGGCGATCTGAAGATCGACACCTATCGCGCTCAGGGCGCCGGCGGCCAGCACGTGAACAAGACCGACAGCGCCGTGCGGATCACACACCTCCCGAGCGGGATCGTCGTCCAGTGCCAGAACGAGCGTTCGCAGTCGGCGAACAAGCAGACGGCGATGCGCGTCCTCAGGGCGCGTCTGGCCGAGAAGGCCGAAGAGGAGAGGGAAGCCGTGATGGCGAAAGAGCGGGGTGGATCCGCCGACACCGGCTTCGGCGGTGAGTCGGTTCGGTCCTACGTCCTCCAGCCGTACCAACTTGTGAAAGATACGCGTACCGGTTACGAGATGGGAAACGTCCAGGCCGTCCTGGATGGGCAGCTGGACCCGTTCATTCGCGAGTACCTGCTGGCCCGTGCCGCCGGAAGGGCCGTCTAGCCCGTGGGCTACACTGACCTTCCCCTTCGCACCCAGGCGCCTCGTACTGCGCGACGCCCCGTCACATGACCGTGCAGGAACCCCAACTGACAGACAACCAAGCGGCCGCCGTCGTCGACGAGCCGGTTCGGACGCCGAGCCCCGGCGCCGGGTCGATGATCGTCTTCGACTCGGTGACGAAGGTCTACGAGCCCGACGTGGTCGCGCTGCAGCGACGTGACGTTCCACATCGACAAGGGCGAGTTCGTCTTCATCGTCGGCGCCTCCGGTTCCGGCAAGTCGACGCTCGTGCGCCTGCTCCTGAAGGAGCTCGAGCCGTCCAGCGGCAAGATCGTGGTCGGCGGCCGCGAGCTCGGCCGCCTGAAGCGCTCGAACGTTCCGAGGCTGCGCCGAAACATCGGCTGCGTCTTCCAGGACTTCAAGCTGCTGCCGCGCCGGACGGCTGCCGAGAACGTCGCGTACGCCCTGAAGGTGCAGGGCGAGTCGACCTCGGCGATCCGCAAGAAGGTGCCCGAGGTGCTCGCGATGGTCGGGCTCTCGCACAAGATGAACTCCCTGCCCGACGAGCTCTCCGGCGGCGAGCAGCAGCGCGTTTCGATCGCCCGCGCCTTCGTCAACCACCCGCCGCTCCTCGTGTGCGACGAGCCCACCGGGAACCTCGATCCCGACACGTCGGTCGGGATCATGCAGCTGCTCTACCGCATCAACCGCAGCGGCACGACGATCTTGATGGTGACCCACGACCGCGAGATGGTCGACAAGATGCGCAAGCGCGTCATCCAGCTGGAGGAGGGCCGCCTCGCGCGCGACGAGCGCCGCGGCGGCTACGCGGTCGAGGAATGAGCGCTCGGCTCAAACTGCTCGTGAGCGAGGCCTGGCGCTCGCTCGGCGCGAACCTCTCGACGACGGTTGCGGCGACGATGACGGTGCTGATCAGCATGTTCATGCTCGGTCTCTTCATCGGCTTCGGGACCTGGATGGACTCCTGGTCGACGCATGTGAAGAGCGAGCTGCTCGTGAAGATCTACTTCCAGCCCGACGCCACGATCCGGGACAAGAACACGCTTGCAGCACAGCTGCAGCAGAACCCGTACGTGCGGAAGAACGGCGTCAAGTACGTGTCGAAGGAAGCGGCGCTCGCCTACGAGAAGAAGCACTACCCGCAGCTGGTGGCCGGCCTCGCCTACAACCCGCTGCCCGACTCGCTGCAGGTGACGCCGACCCGCGGGGAGAACATCGACAAGCTCTACAAGTCGATCGTCTTGCCGAAGCTCCCGCCGGGAGTCGCGAACGTGCACGATGCAAAGCAGCAGTCGCATGCGATCCTGCGCGTCGCTCACTACATCGACGTGTTCTTCATACTCGCGGCCGGCGTTCTGTTGATCGCGTCGGTGCTGCTGATCTCGAACACGATCCGACTGTCGATCTTCTCGCGGCGACGAGAGATCGAGGTGATGAAGCTCGTGGGAGCGACGAACTGGTTCGTCCGCGGCCCGTTCATGCTCGAGGGTGTCTTCTGCGGGCTCGCCGGTGCGCTCCTCGCAATCTTCTTCCTCGTGATCGGCAAGGCAGCAGTCCTGCCCGCGATCGTGCCCAGGCTGACGAACGACCCCGACGTGCACTCGTGGGGCTTCCCGCTGATCTCGCTCGTCGTCCTGCTGTTCGGGCTCGGCGTCGGCGCCTTCGGGTCGGGCATCACGATGCGCCGCTTCCTCAAGGTTTAGCTGGCCGAGCAGCGCATCGTCGTCGAGGTCGGACGCCGCGGGAAGCTGATCGTCGGCGAGCCGTACTTCACGCCGGGCGTTCCGGTCGTCCTGGAGTCGAAAGGGATCGGCGATGTCTCGCCCGGCGATCTCGCCGTGGTGCACACGGGCCGCGGCCGTGCGCGGGTCGAGGCGGTGCTCGGCCCGTCGGACCACGTCGAGAACGTGCTCGAGGCGCTGCTCGTCGAACGCGGGGCGCGCATGCCGTTCGAGCCGCACAACCCGCCCGAGCCGGACTTCTCCGGCCGGATCGACCTGCGCGACCTGCCCACCTACACCGTCGACCCGGACACCGCGAAGGACTTCGACGACGCGCTCTCCTTCCGCCGCGAGGATGGCGGGATTCGCGCGTGGGTGCACATCGCGGACGTGTCGTTCTTCGTCGGCGCCGGCACGCCGCTCGACCACGGAGCATCGGAGCGGGCCTTCTCGACGTACGTGCCGGGGGCCGTCGCGCCGATGCTGCCGCACGAGCTCGCAGACGACCTCTGCTCGCTGCGCCCGAACGTCGACCGTCTGTGTGTCACGGTCGAGCTGCCGCCGAGCGGCGAGCCGCAGTTCTATCGCTCGGTGATCCGCTCCGATGCGCGCCTCACCTACGGCCAGGCCGAGCGCCGGGAAGCTCCGCCGCAGCTGCTCGACCAGCTGGCGTTGAACGATGAGCTCGCGACGATCCTCCGCGACCGCAGGTTCGCCCGCGGCGCGCTCCAGGTGCAGACGCCCGAGGAGGTGTTTCGGTTCGACGGCGCCGGCGGGGTCGCCGACGCGTGGCTCGAGGGCGAGCCGCGGGCGCACATGCTCGTCGAGGAGCTGATGATTCTCGCCAACGAGCAGGTGGGCGCATTCCTCGCCGGGCGGCGGCGTGAGGCGCTCTACCGCGTCCACGAGCGGCCGGACCCGCAGGCCGTGGAGCACCTGCTCGCGAAGCTCACCGATCTCGGTGTGCCCACGCCTCCCGTGCCCGAACGGTTGGCGCCGCAACAGGCCGCGACGCTTGCGGGTGAGATATCGAAGCTCGTCGCGCAGTACGCCGAGCAGTCGGGGCGCGGGCGCGAGGCGTTCCCGGCGCTCGTCCTGCGAGCGCTCAAGCAGGCGCGCTACGACCCGAAGAACCTCGGCCACTCCGGCCTGGCGAGCGACGCCTACTGCCACTTCACCTCGCCGATCCGCCGTTATCCCGACCTGATCGTCCATCGCGCGCTCCTGCGCGAGCTCGGACTGTCCGACGATCCGCTCCCGGCCGATCTGCAGCACCTCGCCGAGCACACCTCGGCCAGGGAGCGCGAGGCGGGCCAGGTCGAGTATCTGGCGGACGACATCTGCCTCGCGTGGCTGCTCGAGCGCCGACTGTACGAGCTCGGCTGGGAGGAGCACTTCGCGGGGGAGATCACGGGGATGATCGGCTCGGGGCTCTTCATCAGGTTCGCCGAGGTGTTCGAGGGCTTCCTGCCGGCCCGCCGCCTCCACGGCGAGTTCTTCGAGCTGAACCAGCTCGGCACCGCACTCGCCGGGCGGACAACGGGACGCACCTACCGTCTCGGCGACCCGATCGAGGTGCGCGTCGAGTCGATTGCGCGCAACGAGGGCAAGGTCGAGCTCGCTCTGCCCTGAACCTGGTTCGCGAGCTGTGCCGGTCAGATCCAGGTGCGACGCGGCGCTAGATGAGCCGGCGCTCGTGCGCCCAGCGGGTGAGCTCGTGGCGCGACGAGAGCTGGAGCTTCCGCAGCACGCTCGACACGTGCGCCTCGACCGTCTTGATCGAGAGATGCAGGCGCGCTGCGATCTCCTTGTACCGATAACCGCGCGCGATCAGCTGCAGCACCTCGCGCTCCCGAGGCGTCAGCGTCTCGAGCTCCGCATCCGCACCGACCGGATCGCCTGCACGGAAGGCGTCCAGCACGAAGCCGGCGAGCCGTGGCGAGAAGACGGCATCTCCTTCGGCGACGCGCGCGACTGCATCGGTGAGCTCGGCGCTGGAGATCGTTTTCGTCACGTACCCGCGCGCACCCGCGCGGATGACGCCGATCACGTCCTCGGCGGCGTCGGAGACCGAGAGCGCGAGGAACTTCACGCCGGGCCGCTCCGGAGCGACTCCGGCGATCACTGCCTCGCCGCCGCCGTCCGGGAGGTGGACGTCGAGCAAGACGACGTCAGGGTCGAGCTCGCGGATCAGCGGCACGGCGGCGGCCACGCTGCCCGCCTCGCCGACGATCTCGACGCCGCTGCCGAGCTCGCCTCGCACGCCTGCGCGAAACAGCTCGTGGTCGTCGACCAGCACGACGCGGATCACGCGGCACCTCGGGGCAACGTCAGCTCGACCTCGGTGCCCTTGCCGGGCTCCGACCAGATCGTGGCGGTTCCTCCTGCGCGGGCCATCCGCGCTTCGATCGACTCGCTGATGCCGCGGCGGTCGCCCGCGACGGCGGCCGGGTCGAAGCCGACGCCGCGGTCGCGGACGAAGACCGCAACCGCCTCCGGCCCCGCCTCGGCGTAGACCGAGATCTCGTCGGCGGTCGAATGCTTCGCGGCGTTGACCATCGCCTCACGCGCGGCGAGCACGAGCTGCGTGAGCGGATCGTCGAGCGGCGCGTCGCCCGCGCTTGCCAGCTCGATGCGGGCACCGTGCGCCTCCTCGGTGTCGGCGACCGCGTCGGCGAGTGCGTCGGCGAACGTGGCCGACGCGCCGTAGCCGCTGCCGTAGAGCCAGCGTCGCAGTTCCCGCTCCTGCCGGCGCGCCAGTGCGGTGACGCGAGCTGCGTCGGAGGCGTGCCGTTGGACGAGCGCGAGGGTCTGCAGAACCGAGTCGTGGATGCGGGCAGCGACCTCGGCGCGTTCGGCGAGGCGGATGCGTTCGGTGCGCTCGGCGGAGAGCTGCCAGAGCCAGGGGGCGAGCACGAGGATCAGCGCGCCGCCGACCGCGCCGGGGCCGATGAAGGTGCGGGAGGGGCCGATGTGGTCGAGCAGGATCAGGGTGCCGATCATCACCAGCACGATCCCGGCCACCGGCAGGTGGCCTCCCGGTCTGAGCGAGCCGCCGCGGCCGAAGGCGACCGCGACGCCGCCGACGATCAGCCCCATGCCGAGCACGACGGCGCCTGAGAGGCCGAGTGCGAAGAGGAGTGCCAGCGCCGCGATCACGACCAGGGCGGCGCCGGCCCCCGGGCGCGTCGTGCCGGAGTAGGCCCAGAGGGCCAGGTAGAGGAGGATGCCGGCGCCGCCGGCGAGTGCGAGGAGGGCGAAGACGAGCCGGACGAGCGTCGCGTCGACGTTCAGGGACGACGCGATGCCGCCGCAGACTCCAGCGATGATCCTGTCGTCATCGCTGCGTTCGAAGGGGAGGGCGGGGATCTGGGTCATCCCGCCCGGACGACGTCGATTCGGCCGGCTCCAACCCGGGCGTCGAGATAGAGGATCTTGCCGTTCCCTGCACCTGCGTGCACGGAGGCATTGCGACCGTCGTCGTGCTGGTCGAGCACGTACAGGTCGCCGGCCTTCGCGTGGGCGTCGACGACGACCGAGGCGCCGGTCGGCACGATCACCTTCAGCTCGCCGATGCCGAGCCGTGCCTTGACGTGGATCGGTGTGGTCAGTTGGACGCGCGAGAGGTCGACCCGCAGGTCGCCGATGCCGAGGGTGTACGAGGGCCGGACGGCCGCGGCGGTCGTCGGCGTGTAGACGCGGTTCCCGGTCCCGTCGCTCAGGCTGACGTTGAACCACGAGAACGCGGTGACGACGGCGGCCACGCAGAGCACCGCGAGGACGGCGAAGAACGCTGCGAGGGCGATCAGGATGCGATGGGCGCGGCGGCCGCTCCGGGAGGCCCAGAGCACCGCCAGCCCGGCGATCAGGATCACGATCCAGCCTGCGCCGATCGTCGGCCAGGTGCTCGCCCGGGCGAGCAGGACGGCGATTGCGACGCCGGCGAGCCCGAGGGCCACGAGCGGCCAGGGGTGGTCACGCCGCTCCGCCATGACGTCGGCGGCGATCGACGGCTTGTTCTCGGCGGGCACGACCAGGACGGCCGCGAGGTAGACGAGGATCCCCGCGCCGCCGAGCAGCGTGAGGACGACGAGCCCGAGCCGGAAGACGGCCGGGTTGAGGTCGAAGTAGCGTCCGAGGCCGCCGCAGACGCCGGCGATCCATTTGTCGTCCGAGCTGCGCTCGAGCCGCTTGACCTGGGGTGTGTGTGTGATGTGTTCGCTCATGTCTCGAGGTTGCCTGCAGGCCGGCCCTGTGGCTATCCGGCATCACCCTGGTCCGACCCTCAACGCTACTCTCGGGCTGCGATGGCCGAGAAACTGATCGCCGAGAACCGCCGGGCGCGGCACGACTACCACCTGCTGGACCGCTTCGAGGCGGGCCTCGTCCTCACGGGGACCGAGGTGAAATCCCTGCGCGACGGCCGTGCCACGCTGGCGCAGGCCTACGCGGACATCCGCGACGGCGAGGCGTGGCTGAACGGCCTCGAGATCTCGACCTACGATCAGGGCAATCGCGCGAACCACGAGCCGATGCGCGCCCGCAAGCTGCTCCTGCATCGCCGGGAGATCGATTCGCTCTACGGGAAGGTGCGCGAGAAGGGCCTGACGATCGTGCCCACGCGGCTCTACTTCAAGGATTCCCGCGTGAAGATCGAGCTGGCGGTCGCGCGCGGCAAGGAGCAGCGCGACAAGCGCCGGGATGTGGTCGAGCGCGATGCGAAGCGCCAGATGGAGCGCGCGCTCAAGAGCCGCCGCTAGTCGCAGCTACACTGCGAGCAACACACACATACGGGGGCGCCATGGCTTCGACGTGGTCGGTTCTCCGGTTGAGCTGCAAGCCGAGGTTCCGGTCGGCCTCGTAAAACCACCGGAAACAACGCAAGTGCGGATCACAATCTCGCACTCGCTGCCTAAGTCCTAGCGACTTAGAACAGCGTGTCGCCCCGGGAGTGCCTGCGGCCCGGGATCGGCATCAACTAGCGGGCTCGGCGCCAAAGGAGAGTCACTCGCCGGCGGCGCGACATTTCAGGAGGACTAGCTCGACGGTAGGTCGGTCGCCAACCGGCCGGCGAGCGAAACCAAACGGCGGCCTAAGCTTGTAGACGCTCAATCCGGTGCGTCCGCGGACGCGGGTTCGATTCCCGCCGCCTCCACTCACTCACAGGTCTGGACTTACGCTTGTGCGTCAAGTGCCAGCGGGGGATCATGCGGCGGTGGCGGTGCAGCCGTCGGGAACGGTCACGTTCGTCTTCACGGATGTCGAGGGCTCGACGACGCTTCTGGACGGGCTCGGTGCGGAGGCGTATCGGGAGGCGCTGGCCGAACATCGTTCGGTCTTGCGAGAGGTGTTTGCCGCGCATTCGGGCTACGAGGTCGATGAGGCGGGTGACGGGCTCTTCTACGCGTTCGGGTCGGCGTCGGAGGCGGTGGGAGCGGTGAGGCAGGCGACGGCGTCGCTGGCCGAGGGGCCGGTGCGTGTGCGGATCGGCGTGCACACCGGCGAGGCTCTGCTCGATCCGCCCAAATATGTCGGCGCAGACGTGCACAAGGCGGCCAGGATCATGAGCGCAGCCCACGGCGGGCAGGTGGTGCTGTCGGCGGCGACGCACGAGCTGGTCGTCGGCGACATGCTCGAGCTGGGCAGGCACCGGTTGAAGGACTTCGCGGAGCCGGTCTTGCTCTACCAGCTCGGGCTCGAGCGCTTTCCGCCGCTTCGGACGATCTCGAACACGAACCTGCCTGTGGCGCTCTCTTCGTTCGTGGGCCGCGAGCGGGAGGTGAGGGAGGTCGTTTCTCTCGTTCGCCAGGAGGCGGCGCGGCTCGTGACGCTTGCAGGGCCTGGAGGGACCGGAAAGACGCGGCTGGCGCTCGAAGCAGCCGGGGAGCTGGTGAGCGACTTCGGCGCAGGAGTCTTCTGGATCGGGCTGGCACCGATTCGGGACCCGGCACTCGTCTTGGCGTCGATCGCGCAGACGCTCGAAGCGACCCAGGAGCTGGCGGAGCACATCGGCGAGAAGAACCTCCTTCTCGTGCTCGACAACCTGGAGCAGGTGATCGATTCGGCGGTTGAGCTGGCGGCATGCTTCGGGCGTGTCCGAAGCTGTGCATGTTGGTGACCAGCCGTGAGTTGCTGCGAGTCGACGGCGAGGTCGTGTACCCGGTGCCGGCGCTCGCCGAGCCCGAAGCGGTCGCGCTGTTCTGCGCGCGGGCGCGAGTCGAGTCGGATGAGGACGTCGCCGAGCTGTGCAGCCGCCTCGACAACCTGCCGCTGGCACTCGAGCTCGCAGCCGCCCGGGTGAGCGTGCTCACACCTGCTCAGATCCTCGAGCGGATATCGGGACGACTGGATTTGTTCCGGGCGGGCCGTGGTGCGGATCCGCGCCAGCAGACGTTGCGGACGACGATCGAGTGGTCATTCGAGTTGTTGACGGACGAGGAGAAGCTCCTGTTCACCAGGCTCGGCGTCTTTCGCGGCGGCTGCACACTCGAGGCGGCCGAGCAGGTCGCGGAGGCCGACCTGGACACCCTGCAGTCGCTCGTCGACAAGAATCTCCTCCGGCACTCCGGTGAGCGGTTCTGGATGTTGCAGACGATCCGTGAGTACGCCAGGGAGCTGCTGGAGCAACACGGCGAGAGCAACGTCGTACGCCGCTCAGCACGCCGCGCACTTCCTCGGACTCGCCGAGGCTGCCTATGCCGAGCGGTCCGAGCTTGGGCTGTCGTTGATCACCTCGCCAGGGCCGGCCTGGTCGCAGCGGCTCGACGAGGAACACGACAACCTTCGCTCCGCGCTCGATTTCATGCGAGAGCACGACTCCCTCGGCTACCTCCAGCTCGCCGGGGCGCTCGGCTGGTTCTGGGCGATCAGGCCGCCGTATGCGGAGGCCTCGCGGCGGCTCGAGGACGCGCTGGCGCCACGCGCGGACGACGGCCGGCTGACCGCCAGGGCGCTGCACTGGCTCGCCGTTCTCGAGTCGTACAGGGGGCGTTACGCAACGGCAGAGAGTCGTCTCCGGCTGGCGATCGAGATCTGGCGCGCCGGCGCGGACGAGTCCGAGTTGCTCGGAACCCGCAACGAGCTTGGCATGGTCCTCTACCGCGGCGGAGACAGCCCGCAGGCACTCGAAGTGTACGAACAGAACCTCGAGCTCGCGCGCAGCTTGGGTCGGCAATCACTCGTCACCACCTCCCTCAGCGGTGTTTGCCAGCTGCTCCTGGCAACCGGGGAATTCGAGCGCGCGGAGCCGCTGGCCGAAGAGCTCCAGAATCGATCATTACCTCGCCGACTGTGCCATGCACCGGCGGGACTACACGCTTGCCGCGCGACACTACTCCCGCCACCTCGAGCTCTCGATCCGGGAAGGAGACGTAGTCAGCCAGACCTTTCAAGTGCTCGGGTTCGCCATGGCCCTGGCGGCCCTCGGACGAAACGAGGACGCCCTTCGCCTCGAGGGAGCTATCGACGCGACTTGGGAAGAGCTCGGCGTCGCAGCTCGCCCGCGGGTCGTCGAGACCTGGCGCGAGCGCGACCTCGGCGGCGCCCGCGCCAGACTCGGCGAGCCGCGAGCGTCCGCCCTCTTCGAAGAGGGTCGAAAGATGAGCTGGGACCAGGCTGTCGAGCTCGTGCGAGGCCAGGAGTCGAGCGGGTAGTCCGCGCCATCGGTTGAAATCTTGCGCGGGTTCGATTCCCGCCGCCTCCATTCGACTCATTTCATTCCTTGTTGGACAAACCGGGCATCGCCCTCGGTATCAGGCGAGCACGATGCTGACGGCGTCGACGATGAGGAGCCCGGCGAGTATGAGCAGCGCGTAGACGGTGATCTGCGGCTGCCGGCGAGCGACGCCGTCTTCGGCGCCCTTCATCAGGACGATCACCCGCTTACCGAGGAGCACGAAGACGAGCGCCGGGATCCAGACCAGCGCTGTCGCGATTGCGACATAGAGGACGCTCAGCGCCGTCTTGTCGGCGTCGCCGACTCCCGCTGTCACGATCGTTGTTGCGGCGAGGCTCGTCACCACCAGCCGCTTGGGGCCGCCAACGCCGAGGAGCAATCCCGCGACGAAGGTTGTCAAGACGTGCAGACGGCCGAGCCGCTCGAGCAGCGCCTGTTCCCGGGTGCCCGGCTCTTTTGGCGTGACGCGGATTCGTGCTCGGGGGCCTCCGTCGAACCCTGACGGCGAGCGCGACCAGCACGATCGCAAGTGCAAACGCCAAGGCGGCGCGAAGGCCGGGATGGTTCTTGCTGCTTGCGCCGAGGGCACCGATTCCCAAGGTCACGAACGCAGCGCACGTGAGGGTTTGCGCGCCGACGAATCCCGCGCCGAAGCTGAGCGTCTTCAGCCGGCCGCCCGGCATCACGGCAAGCGTGGCAGTGAACGCGAGTGCGCTCAGCCCAGCCAGGAGACCATAGAGAAGCACTTGAATCGAGGCGTCGAGCATCGTCCGCGCGGTTAAGGCTGTCGGCCCGGGCGCGCTTCACCGTTCTCGCGCAAGGATTCGAATCCCGCGCCGCTCGTTCGAAACGGCCCGAAAACCGGTTCCCGTCGGTGAGATCTGTCTCGGCGGCGCTCCACTGATTTTCTCCCCAACCTGTTCTCGCTCATCGGTGACCCTCCAGCTTCGGGACGATCCTGCGTAATCGGTACCAAAACGAATGTGTCACGAACTGACCCTTATTTCAGCGAAGGGCGAGGCAGCCTGCTGCACCGAAGGCCAGGGTGAGCGACAATTCACAGAATGGATCAGACATCAATCACCGCCGCGGGCGCGATCGACACGTTCTTGGTGCTCCTGATCGGCATCGGACCGAAGATCGCATTGGTCCCGTTCGTTGAAATAACCGCTTCTTTGGACCCGGTCGTCAAGCAGCGGGTACTGCGAAAAATGCTCACCACAGCGGCATCGGTTGCCGTCATCCTCATGGTGCTCGGTGAACTGCTGCGGATCCTGTTGCACTTCACGATCGGCTCGCTGTCCATCGCCGGCGGCGTGATCCTGCTCGTGCTCGCGGTCTGGATGGTGCTCGCGCCTCCAGATGGGAGCAGTCATCGCACAGCCGGGCAAGACCCGATGCAGCTTGCCCAGTTCCCGCTGGCCGTGCCGTATCTCCTCAACCCGGTGGGCATCGTCGGCCTGATCACGATCTCTGCCGAGGCAAAGTCGCTGAGTGTTTTCGCCGTGGAGTTCTGCATCCTGGCGGCTGTCCTGCTGCTCGATGTGCTCGTGTTCCGCTGGGCCAACCGAGTCAGTGAGAAGCTCGACCAGAACCGGATGCTGGTCACCGAAAAGGTCTTCGGGTTCCTGATCGCTGCGATCGCCGTGCAGCTCGTCCTCGACGGCCTGGCCGCGGTCGGAGTCATCGGTCCGGTTCCGCACTAACAAGTCGAATCGCAAGGAAGCCACGGCCAGTCGTCATCTCGGCGTGTCGTTCGCGAGAAACGCTGCCAGGCCGCTCTCGAGCGTGGGGTAGAAGCTCTCTGGGCCGAATCGCTCGACGAGCCCGGCTCGGGCGAGGGTGTCTCGGACCGGCCCTTTGGTGCGGGCGAACAGGAGGCCGATGCTCTCGGACGAGAGCTCGTCATGGAGGTCGCCCAGCATGTCGATGGCGGTGCTGTCGATGTGCGTGATCGCCTCGGCGTCGACGAGGATTACATGCGTCGGCGGGCTGTTCGATCGAACGAGCTGTCGGATCTGGTCGCGGAAGAACGTGGCGTTGGCGAAGAAGATCTCCTGGTCGAAGCGGAAGATGACAAGGCCTGGGAAGGTCTCGACGTCATGGTGGCGGGAGACGTCCCGGAAGCCGACGTCCTCGTCCGTCTCCCTGGCGTGCGATCGCCCGAGCACGGCTACCTCCGGCCGGAATGTGCGGTAGACGAGTGCGACAAGGGACGCGACGACCGCGACAAGGATGCCGCCCAGTACACCCGCGACCAGGACGCCGACGACGCAAACGACCGCGACAGAGAAGTCGACCTTGTCGATTCGGTAGAGCCAACGGAGACTGGCCGTCTTCAGCAGCGGCAGCACGGCCGCGATCACAACCGCGGCCAGGGTTGCCTTCGGCAGGTCGGCGAAGAACGGTGTCAGCAGGGCGAGCGTGACGACGACGAGCACGAGGTTGATGAGACCGGCGAGCTGAGTGCTGCTGGCCGGCATTGTCGGCCGTCGCCGTCCGCGACACACTCGCGTCGATCGTGAAGCCCTGAAGGAGACCCGATCCGATGTTGGACATACCGAGAGCCACGAGCTCCTGGTTGGCGTCGATCTCGTAGTGATGCTTCGCGGCGAAGGAACGCGCCGCGGCGATCGACTCTGCATAGGCGAGCAGCGCCAGGCCGACCGCGCCCGCAAACAGCCGCTCGAGGTCGGCGAAGCTGACGCTCGGCACGCTCACTCCAGGCAGCGCGGCGGTGATCTTCCCGAGCTCGGCGACACCGTGACTCTGAGCATCGAGCGCACGGGCGAGGAGCACCCCGGCAACGACCGCGATCAGCGAGGCCGGTAGCTGCGGTGCCACCGCCTGCAAGGCAAGGATGAGCGCTAACGAGGCCAGTCCGAACCCAACTGTCCAGCCGGACACGTTGCCGAGGTTCGAAACCACGTTCCAGCAAACCTGGAAGAAGTTGCCCGAGCCGCCCGGGATGCCAAGCAGTGACGAGATCTGGCCGACCAGGATCACGAGCGCCAGACCGACCATGTAACCGGCCAGTACCGGCTTGGCGAGGAACTCGGCGATGAAGCCGAAGCGCGCGAACCCGCCGAGCGCAAGCAGCCCACCGGTCATCAACGCGAGCAGGGCCGTCAGGTTCAGGAACCGATCGGAGCTCCCAGCGGCGATCGGCGCGACCGTCGCCGCAGAGAGGATTGCAACGCCCGAGCTCGGCCCGATACTGAGCTGCCGACTCGTCCCAAGCAGCGCGTAAATCAGCAATCCGGCACAGGCCGCGTAGAGCCCGCGAACCGGCGGCACGCCCGCCAGCGTCGCATACGCCATCGCCTGCGGAACCAGCACCGCCCACACCGCCAACGCCGCCAGCGTGTCCCGCTTTACAGTCAGCCGGAAGGACGGCAGCCACCGAGTCGCAGGCACCGCGCGTACGAGCCAGTGACCGACCCCTGCGGACCCTACTCTCACCCGCAGCACACTAGGCGATAGTCATCCCGGCAACGGTTTGCAAGGACGTGCCGGTCATGCAAGGTGTTGGGCTCGCTCTGTTCGGCCGGGTCGTTCCCTTATGATCGAGCCAGGCAGCTCGCGCCGACAGGGAGGATCCGTGTCAGAGCTCAGATCAAAGCGCTGCAGCGGCGACCAGGCCACTCCATGACCGCGGGTGGGCGCCCTAGGGTTTTGATCCTGGGTGGGGGCTTCGCCGGCGTCGGCGCGGCACAGCAACTTGGCAAGGCCGACGCGGAGGTTGTGCTCGTGGACAAGCACGACTACCACACCTTCCAGCCAATGCTCTACCAACTCGCCACCGGCGTGATCGAAACGACCGGCGTCGGACACTCTCTGCGCGACCTCGTCAAGGACCAGGGCAACGTCACCGTGCACCAGACGAGTGTGACGGCGATCGACCTAGAGGCGGGGGAGGTGCAGTTCGCCGAAATGGCACCGCTCGGCTACGACTACCTCGTGCTGGGTCTTGGCGCCGAGGTGAACTTCTTCGGCGCCGACGGCGCGGCCGATCACGCCTTCCCGATGTACACCCTTCCGGACGCCGTGCGCCTCAAGGATCACGTCCTGGCCTGCTGGGAGGCCGCAGACAAGAATCCGACCCTGATCGAAGAAGGCACCCTCAACATCGTCGTTGTCGGTGGCGGGCCGACCGGTGTCGAAAGCGCGGGTGCGTTGGCGGAGCTTTATCGCGCCGTGTTCGCACGCGACTACCCGAACATCCCGCAGGACAAGGCGCGCATCGTGCTGGTCGAGGCCGGCCCCGAGGTCTTCTCGATGTTCAAGCCCGACATCCGCGCGTACACGGCGAAGGCGCTCGAGGAGCGCACGGTCGAGGTGATGACCGGCGAGGTCGTCGCCTCGGTCTCGCCGAAGCTCGTAACGTTGAAATCGGGCGCCGTGTTCGACGCACACACGCTCGTCTGGGGCGCGGGCCTGCAGGGCAACCGGCTCGTGGAGTCGCTTGGACTGGAGCTGGAACGCGGCAACCGCGTCGCCGTGGGGCCGGACCTCACGATCCCGGGGCATCCCGAGGTGTACGTCCTCGGTGACATTGCCGCGATCACCGACGAGAAGACGGAGCACGTCCTGCCGCAGCTCGGATCAGTCGCGCTGCAGTCGGGCGAGCATGCCGGCAAGGCGATCGCCCATCGGCTCGAGGGTAAGGCGCCGAAGCCTTTCAGGTATCGCGACAAAGGCACGATGGCGACGATCGGTCGGGGCGCGGCCGTCGTGCAGACGCTCCGCGGTAGGACGATAAAAGGCAAGGCGGCGCAGCTTGCCTGGGGCACCGTTCACCTGGCGCTGCTGCCCACCAACGAGGACCGCGCGAAGGCGGTCGTCGATTGGTCCGGAGCCGGGCTCACCCACCAACGCGTCGGCCGGATCACCGTCGAGACCGACTGAGACTCGCCCTGCCCGTGAGCGCCGTTCCCGCCTCCTCCGATCCTGCCGCGATGATGCGCAGCCGTCAGTACCGCGTGCTGCTGGTGCTCGCGGCGCTGGTCGGTGTGGTTGTCTCGGCTGCGTCGTGGTGCTTCCTGGAGGGGGTCCACGAGTTGCAGATCTGGGTGTATCAGGAGTTGCCAGGAGAGGTCGGCTACCACAGCGTTCCGGTCTGGTGGCCGCTTCCGTGGGTGGGGCTGGCCGGGCTTCTGACGGCGTTCGCGGTCGTGAGCCTCCCAGGGCACGGTGGGCATGTCCCGGCGGCGGGGCTGAGCGCCGGTGGCTCGCCGACTCGTCCCGTGGAGCTCCCGGGGATTCTCCTGGCGGCGCTCGCGACGCTCGGGCTGGGCCTCGTGCTCGGACCGGAAGGGCCGCTGATTGCGATCGGGCTCGGCCTGGGAGCCTTGTCAATGCGCCTCGTCAAGCGAGACGCGCCCGACCAGGCCGTCAGTCTGATGGCCGCTGCGGGAAGCTTCGCGGCAGTCTCGTCGATCTTCGGGTCGCCGGTGATCGGCGCCGTGCTGATCATCGAGGCGAGCGGGCTGGGCGGCGCGACTCTGCCTCTCGTGCTCCTGCCCGGGCTGCTGGCTGCCGGAGTCGGCTCAATGGTCTTCCTCGGACTCGGGTCATTCTCCGGGTTCAGCACCGCCGCATGGCAGTTGTCCCCCTTTCCGCTGCCCTCCTTCGGCGGGCCCGGCTGGGGCGACTTCGGCTGGACGATCCTGCTCGCGGTGATCACCGCTGTCGTCGTGTTCGCGATCATGGAGCTCGGCCGCCGGTCAAAGCGGGTGGTCGACCAGCATCCGTACCTGCTCACGACGGCAGCCGGGTTCGCCGTTGGCGGGCTTGCGATCGCCTTCGCGGAAGCAAGCGGCGAGTCTCCCGACGCCGTGCTCTTCTCGGGCCAAGAGGCGTTTGGCAAGCTGTTCGGTCAGGCCGCCACGGTCTCGCTCTCGACGCTCGCACTGCTGCTCCTGTTCAAGGGGCTCGCCTGGTCGATCTCATTGGGGAACTTTCGCGGCGGCCCCACCTTCCCCGCGATCTTCCTCGGCGTCGCGGCCGGCCTGATGGCCGCGCACCTGCCCGGCTACGCCGAGACACAGGCTGTGGCCGCTCTCGTGGGCGCAGCCTGCGTCTCTGTCCTCCGCCTTCCGCTCGCGTCCGTGATGATCGCCAGCCTGCTCTGCGCCAAGGCCGGCCTCACAGTCGCACCCCTGATCGTCGTCGCCGTCGCGGTCGCCTACCTCACGAGCGAAACCCTGACCGCGTACGTCGACGCCCGAATCGGCGCCGCCCCGGGTGGGAGGCGCACGGCCGGCGCGACCTCGGATTCGCCGCTTTCCGGCTCGACCTGAGCGGATCGTCCGAGCGGAGAGCAGTGTGAACGGCTGGTTTCGACCGTTCGGTTTCATCCTCAGAGGGTGACGTGTGTGAGACACAACCCGTTTAGTCTGCGACACCGATTGGACCACCCTGCCTGTCGCTGAATGCTCTCAGGACCGAAGGGAGAGTCGTGATGGCCGAGACGCCGACCGACGTGCTCGTTGCGGGCTACCAGGAGATCGAGGAGGCAACGCGCGACTTCGAGGCGCTTGTCGCGCTCGTCAAGGAGAAGAAGCTCGAGATCGAGGGTGTGATTCTCGTCACGCATGCACGGGACGGCAGTGTCGCGGTGCGGCAAACGGGCGACAACCTGGGTCGCAAGGGGATGGGCTGGGGCGGCGGGGTCGGGCTCGCGGTCGGCTTGTTCGCGCCGCCGCTGCTTGCGTCGGTCGCGGTCGGGGCAGTTGCAGGCGGGGTGATCGGCAAGTTCGTCGACCACCGGGTCGAGAACGAGATTCACGACAAGATCGGCGAGAACCTGCCGCCGGGTTCCGCCGGGATCATCGCCGTCTTCGACGACGTTCAGCGCCTGGGGGTCGAGCAGGCGCTCTCGGGTGCGCTGCTCCGCTCGGTCGTCCAGGGGGACAAGGAGGGTACGGCCGCGCTGAAGGAGTCGCTGGCGGAGGCGATGGGGAAGTTCAGCCCGGACCGGACGGTGTTGCCGATTCCGGATCCCAATTTCGGCGGGACGATCGGGAGGACGCTCGACGCGTCGGTTGCCGATTGGACGATCAACATGACGCCGAAGCCGCCGGAGGGCGCGCCGAACGTTCTACTCGTGCTGATCGACGATGCGGGGTTCGGGAACCCGTCCACCTTCGGCGGGCCTGCTGAGTCACCGGCGATGACGCGGGTCGCGGAGCAGGGGCTCAGGTACAACAGCTTCCACGTCACCGCGCTCTGCTCGCCGACACGTGCCGCGCTGCTGACGGGCCGCAACCACCACACCGTGGGGTTTGGCTCGATCGGGGAGTTCCCCGGCCCGTTCCCCGGCTACTCGGCCAACGTGCCGAAGGACTGTGCGCCGTTCGTTCGTGCGCTGCAGGGCAACGGCTATTCAACCGCGGGGTTCGGCAAGTGGCACATGACCCCGGACCACGTTCAGGGGGCGGCCGGGCCGTTCGACCGCTGGCCGAACGCCTGGGGCTTCGACCGCTTCTGGGGCATCCTCGGTGGCGAGGCGGGCCAGTACGACCCGGTGATCACGCAGGACAACACGACCCTCGGCGTCCCGAAGGGCGAGGACACCAAGCAGTACTACTGGCCGGACGACATCACCGACCAGGCCGTGCGCTGGCTGCACCAGGTCCGCGCGCAGGACCAGGAAAAGCCGTGGTTCATCTACTACTCAACCGGCTGCTCGCACGCGCCACACCAGGTGGCGCTCGAGTGGAGCGACAAGTATCGCGGCAAGTTCGACCAGGGCTGGGATGTGCTTCGCGAGGAAACCTTCGAGCGTCAAAAGAAGCTCGGCGTCATCCCGCCCGACGCGGTGCTGACGCCAAGACCGGACGAGCTCCCAGCGTGGGATTCGCTCTCGGAGAGCGAGAAGAAGCTGTACGCGCGGCAGATGGAGGTGTACGCCGGCTTCCAGGAAAACGCCGACTGGAACGTCGGCCGCCTGCTCGATGAAGTGGCGGAGATGGGGGAACTCGAGAACACGCTCGTGATGTACATCTTCGGCGACAACGGCGCGAGCTTGGAGGGCACGATCACCGGCTCGTTCAACGAGCTGACGATGCAGAACGGGATTGCGCTCACCGCCAAGCAGCAGCTCTCGCTGATCGAGCAGTACGGCGGCCTCGGGGCTTGGGGCACCGACGCATACGCGCCGCACTACGCATCCGCCTGGGCCTGGGCGGGAAACGCGCCCTTCCAGTGGGGCAAGCAGGTTGCATCCCACCTCGGCGGCACGCGCAACGGCATGGTGGTCTCCTGGCCGAAACGGATCAAGGACGCCGGTGGGCTGCGCGCCCAGTTCACGCATTGCATCGACATCGGTCCGACGATCCTGGAAGCCGCCGGCATCCCGGAGCCCGAGGTCGTGGACGGGATCGCGCAGAAGCCGATGGAGGGGACGAGCTTCCTCTACAGCTTCGAGGACGCGAACGCACCGGAGCGTCACACCATCCAGTACTTCGAGATCGTCGGTAACCGGGCGATCTACAAGGACGGCTGGTGGGCCGCGTGCAAGCTCGATCGGATCCCCTGGGATATCTCGCCTCCGACCATGGCGAGGTTCGCACCCGGAGCCTATGACCCTGAGCACGACACCTGGGAGCTGTACTACCTCCCCGACGATTACAGCCAGGCGAACGACCTCGCCGCAAAGAATCCGGAGAAGCTCGCCGAGCTGAAGGAGCTCTTCTGGGAGGAGGCGGAGAAACACAACGTGCTGCCTTTGCTCGCGGCTTTTTCGGTCTTCTTCGGGATCCTGCCGCCAATGCCGACGATCACGACCCAGACCTTCTACGGCGACGTCGAAAATGTTGCCTCCGGGATGATCCCCCGCATCTACGGCCGCTCCTACGCGATCGAGGCGGAGCTCGTTGTTCCGGAGGGCGGCGCCGAGGGCGTGATCGTCGCAGAGGCGGACGAGATGGGCGGTTTCTCGCTCTGGGTCGACGAGAAAGGGCTCCTGCATCACAGCTACTCGATGATGGGCGTCGAGCAGTACAGGCAAGTCTCAACTCACCCGATCCCGACCGGGGACGTCATGGTCCGGATGCTGTTTCAGGCCGATCGGCAGGAACGTTCGGCCGGAGGCAGCGTTTCTCTGTTTGCAAACGACGAGAAGATCGGCGAGGGACGGATCGAGAAGACGGTCGCCGTTCGCTTCTCCGGGTACGCCGGCATGGACATCGGCCGCGACAACGGTCTGCCGGTCGACCGCGCCTACGCGGCCAAATCACCGTACCCCTTCACCGGAACGGTCAAGAAGGTCGTCTTCGACCTCAAGCCCGGCAGCCACAACGACGAGAAAGCGTTGCACGAGTCGGGCGCACATGTCGCCACGGCGCACGGCATCAGCGCCTAGGCGGGAAAACCGTCACACAGGCCCAGTCGGTGTCCGCCGGTGTCCAACCGGCGGACACCGGGCCCTAATCCGATGCGCGTGTCGCAAATGACCGAAGAGGACAAGGAGGCAGGCCCGGCAAGCTCGACACCGAAGCCTTCGTCCCGGACCCGGCGCGTCTACGACTCGACTCAGACGCGGGGAACTGAAGCCTACGAGCGCGGCCGGCTCTGGATCGCGAACCAGGATCCGGCCTCACGCAAGGGAGCAACGATCGGTTGGGTGAGGCGCTATCAGGCGGCTGACGGGCAGCTCTACGCGGTCTTGCTCTCCGCGTATCTGTTCCTCACCCTGGTTCCTTTGCTTCTCGTCTTCACCAGCTACGTGTACAGCGATCCCGAGGCACTGGCGAAGCGGATCGACCGACGGCTCCGGCTGGAGGGAGGCACATCGAAGCTCTTCGAGACAGTTGTGTCGGGGGCGTCCGGGCACAAGCTCTCGGCAGCGCTGATCGCCGCCGTCGACCTCTTCTTCTTCGGACTCGGATTCGGGCGTGTGCTGCAGCTGGCTCACGCCCGCTCCTGGGGGCTCGACCTGCGCAAGCGCGTCGTGCTGGACCAGGTGCTGTACCTCGAGGTTCTGGGGGCCCTCGCAGCGATGGCCCTCGTCTTCGTCCTGGAGACCAAGGCCTTGCGAGGCGAGCCTTCGTGGATCGGCTGGGTGCTCGATGCCGGCTGGTTCCTTCTGCTGCTCGGGTTCTTCGTCTGGGCGCCGCGCATCCTCCTTCACAATCGGGTTGCTGCTCGCGACATCTTGCCGGGCGCGGTTTTCACCATGCTTGGGCTGGTTGGAATGCGGATCATCTCGGGCGTCTTGCTCAAACACTGGCTCGAGTGGTACTCGAAGACCTACGGCGCGCTGGGGATCGTGATGGCAATGATTTTCTGGATCATCGTTGCCGCCACGATCTTGGTCCTCGCCGCGGCTCTCTCGCCTGCGCTCGCGCACCGCCGCGACCTCCGGCGCGGTGGTCTCTCAGGAGACCGATCCATGGTCGGGCGGTGAGCCCGGGCCGCCAGCGCCTGTCCGCGGCGAGCCGCACGGTCGAGGCACCCGTCGATCCGCCGGTGGAATAAACACACGACGCTTCAACTGCGGCGGCTTGCCGATCGGGCCTCGCTCGTGCTGGATCTGGTGGTGCCAGGGACCACACACACAAGCCGATCATGCGGTCAGAATTCATTCGATCCTGTTGTGACCGACACGAATTCACCATCCGAGTCGCGGCCAATGTGGAAGCGCTTGCTCAAGCCGGCGCTCATGGTCGCAGGACTTGTGGTCGTGTTCGTCTGGCTCCTGCCCCAGTTCATCGACTACGAAGAGGTCTGGGACGCGCTAACGCAGCTGGATGGGTGGGAGGTGGTCGTTCTGCTTGTGCTCGGGCTCGCTCGCGTTACGACCGAGGCGGTGATGTATCGGGCGTTCCTGCCGGGCCTTCGTCTGTGGCGTGGAAGCGAGGCGTACCTCTCGTCGAACTTCGCGGGGCAACTGCTTCCACCTCCGACCGCGAGCGTTGTTCAGTACGGCTATTTCCGTGCCGAAGGCTTCGCGACAGAGGCTGCTGGACTGGCAGCGTTCGGCTCATTCCTCTTCCCGACAATTGGCCGGTTCGTGCTTCCGCTCGTCGCGGTCGTCCTGCTGCTGATCACCAGTGAGGTCAACGGCTCGGTCGCGGTTGCCGGCGCACTCTCGCTCGTCGTCACCGCTGCCGCGTGTGTCGGAGGCTATGTCTTCCTACGCACCGAGCGCTCCGCGCGCTGGATTGGAGCGAAGACCCAACGACCACTTTCCTGGCTCCTCGTGAAGGTCAAGCGTGACGCGATCGAGGACGGCGCGGCGAAGGCGGCCGAGCTTCGCGCCAAAGCGCTCGCCGTCCTGCGCGAGGGGTGGCAGCTCGGGTCGATCGGAGTCGCGGCGAATCTCTTGTTGACCTACCTGATCCTGCTCGCGTCGCTTCGCTTCGTCGGCGTCTCGAGTGCTGAGCTCTCCGCGCCTGATGCTTTTGCTGCCTTCGCGATCGCGTTCTGGGCCGGCGCGGTGTTCCCGATCACGGGCAGCGGCCTAGGGGTCGTTGATGCCGTCCTCATCGGCATGCTCGTCGAGATGAGCCCCGCCTCCGACGATGCACTCGTGGCCGCGGCGCTTCTCTGGCGTGTCTTCTACTCGATCGTGCCACTTCCGTTCGGCGCGATCACATTGAGCCGCTTCCGCAAGGCCAACCCGAAGACAACCGGCCACGAAGCGGTGGAGGCCACATAGCGACCGTCCTTGACGCCGCAGAGGCGTGAGGCCGACTGCGGGGATCCCAAGTTCATCCCGATGGGGTGAGGCGCAACGCATTTGTGCCCTCATACTTGATCGCTTCGTGAGTTGACTTGCCACTACCTCGAGAGAGGAGGTGGGCACTATGTGGTGGGCGATCGGAATTGGCGGCGTGATCTTGTACCTGATCGTCGCGTTCACGCTCGGCCTGATGACGCTTAGAAACGGGCACGGCTGGATGTTCTTCTTCGGGATCTTCTTCCCGATCCTCTGGATCTTCGGCGCATTCATGCGGCCGCCGGACACGGCGGCGTCGGCGTACTAGAGGTTCGAACGCTCGTGTCCACGTTCAGAATCGTTTCGTAACGAGGAGAGGAGCAGCAGCTATGAGCAGTGAGGAAATGCTGGGGCCGGTCGACTATCTGGTCGTTGAGTTTCCGGCGGACAAAGCCAACTTCTCCGGCGAGATGGCGGCCGAGCTGGCATCTCTGGTGGAGCGCGGACTCGTTCGCGTACTGGACCTGGTGCTGCTCGTGAAGAACGACGATGGGTCGGTGGAAGCGGCCGAGTTGTCGCATTCCGACGCGGCCACAGTAGGAGAGCTGCTGTCGCTCGAGGGTGATCTGGCGATGCTGCTCGCCGCAGAAGACATCGACAAGTTCGCCGAGATCATCGAGCCTGGCTCCATAGCCGCCGTGCTCGTGTACGAGAACCGCTGGGCCGCACCGTTCGCGTCCTCTGTGCGACGTTCAGGCGGTCAGCTCGTCGCCAACGGTCGGATCCCGACGCAGGCACTCCTCGCTGCGATGGAGTCCGAAGTCGTAATGGAAGGAGTCTGAAATGCCGCTGGGACCTGGACGAGCGGGCAGGCGTGGCGTGATCGGCGGCCCGGTGACGCGAACTGCGGCGGTTGTCGGCACCGCTGCGGTTGTCAAGCACGGTCACGACCGACGCGACGATCGCCGTGACGATCGTCGGGATCGCCGCGAGGATCGCAGAGACTGATCGCCGCAGCGAGGCTCAGAAGAGTTCGGCGATGCCGCGGATGATCAAGAACACACCCAGGCCGACGAGGACGCCGGTGGCGAGGCGGTTCGCGTTGCGATCGAGCCACGCGTTGAAAGTAACTGTCTTTTCCGCGGCCTGTTCCGGCGCGACGGAGTACCCGATCAGCGGTAGTTCGATGAACGAGAACATGATCAGATAGAACCCGATCACGACGGCGACGGTGGCGCCCGTTGAGTACCCGAGCTGGGCGATGTCCTTCATCGCCACGAGCGCCGAGAAGCCCGGGAGCGCACACAGCAAGATGCCGGCGACGAACGCGTACGCTGCCCCACGGTCGAGTGCGCGCTCCAGCCGGTCCGGCTCGCTCTTGTCCGAGCTTCCATCTGGCGGATCTATCTGCTTCTTGACGAGGAGCTGCTTTCGGTGCACCACGAAGGCGGCAAGCAGAGAGAGGGCGCCGCAAACGATGTAGATGGCCGGATCAAGCGAGGAGCTGGAGGTCGAGTCGACCGACGCACCCTGGAGCGAGAAGACGATAACGAGACCGACGCTGATCGCCGACAACAGTCCGCCCGCGAGAAAGCTCGCCAGCAGCAGCTGCGGGCGGCCGGCGCGAAGCGCGATTAGGACGACAGCGAGCAGCACCGGGAAGAACATCGCTACGAGCCCAAGTAGGAGGATCTCGAACAGATCACCCATATCGGAGCCCGCGGAGATGGGCGCCGCTGCGTGACGTCGCCACCTGCTCTTCACACAATTGGACCTGGGTCATGTCACCTGCTTTGGGAACAACCGGCGAAGGATCGCGCCGAGATGGTTCTGTCTGACACCCACGTCGACGCAAATGGGTCAGCTTGACGAGGAGCGGTTGATCAACGCCGTCCCACGCCTCCGTTCGCGGTTGATTGCTAGCTCATAGGCCCGTTTCCGCCTTGACCCGGCCCGAGGCGACCGCCTCTTTCAGCGCCTCGTAATCTCGCTCGTTCTGGTCGGCGTATGTCTCTGCGAACTCTGCGAGCGCCTTGTCGTAGACGTCGCTCTTTCCGAGGTAGCTCGCAATCGCAATCGCGTCGCCGGAACGGGCATGAGCCTTTGCAAGCGTGGCGCCACAAAGCTGTGCATAGGCGCCCATGGCGTCGGGCTCCATCGCATCGACGATTGCCGACCCTTTCGCGTCCCAGAGCTGGCGAATGTAGAAGTCGCGCTCGACGCCGTCGAGACCGGTCGTGTGAAGCCACCCGAGCATGATGTCGCTGGCTGCTTGCATCAGCCTCTGGCCCTCGACCACCCGCTGGCCGTGGTTGGCGAACTCACTCTTGCCGACGAACGGCTCGAGCACGGACGCCTCAGCTTCCTTCGCTTGCAGGAACAGCGGATCGCCGTTGTCACGTCCGATCATCAAAACGATCCATGCGCGCGTACCGACACTCCCGACGCCGACGACCTTGCGGGCGGCATCGGCGAAACGGAACCGTTCGATCAGTCTCCGCCGGTCGCCCTGCAACGTCCGCCGGTACTTACGGATCAGCTCACGGAAAGCTTCTTCCACGTCCTCCTGCCGCCCCGTCGGGGCAAGCTCGGCGACCGGGACGATCAGTGGCGGGTCACTCACGATCCGATGCTCGTCCGTCGACGATCTCGGTCAGCTTTCCGAACGCTGCCAGGCTGTCCTTCGTTCGCGTCTTGGCGAGATTCTTCTCCATCCGTTTCTTTTGCGCGTTCGATGCCTGCGCCCGGAGCTCCGTGACGATCTGCTCGACGTCGATGCGCGCATACCACAGGTCGAGGTTGCGCATCGCGGCGTAGTCGTGCATCGCAGCTCGGTAGGCCGCCGTGACCGTAGCGTTGATTCGGGCGCGGATCTTCGTGTCGAAGCCCCTGTCGCGCCCGGCGACGGCGAAGCTCGCAGCGAGACGCTTGAGATCCCATTCGAACGGGCCGGGATGGGTCTCGTCGAAATCGTTCACGCCAAACACCAGCCGACGGTCGGGCGAGGCGAACGCACCGAAGTTCGACAGGTGCGCGTCACCGCAGAGCTGTGCGTACAGGCCAGTTCGAGGCCCGACTGAGAGATCGGATGCCATCAGGTATGCCGCTCCGCGGTAGAACGTGAAGGGCGAGACGAGCATCCGGCCGTACCTAATCGGGACAAGTTCCGGCACGCGTGACGCCGCTTGCTCTTCGAGCAACTCGACCGGATCGGGTCGCTGTGGCGCTGGCTCCCAGTCCGCGTGCGCGCGCCTACGCACCTCCGCGCGAGCAGCCTTTCCCCGGGCCGCACGTTCGGCGGGCGTGAAGTGCTCGACCTTGCGGACATGACTCGGACGGGTCGCGGGCTCGGTTTGAGTAATGCCCATCGTTCACCTCGTTAGGTCATGGTTCGAAGCGCTCGAATTTACAATCCGCTACTCGTCGAGCCATCGTCCAGATCGGATGAATCGTTCGTCTCTAGCCTGCCGTCGGGGCACTCCGACGATGCCGCCCGGCAACTGAGCGGAACGTGCGGGAGATCAACGAGCGGCTTGACCGCATTGAGCCCTACTACGAGAACGGACTTACGACTCCAACAGGCGCCTCAGACGCGCCGAGGCGCCGAAACCTGAAGCCATCGCCGAGCGCCCAGCCAACCACATCCGCTCGCGACGCAGCGCCAATCTTCTTCATTGCGTTCTCGCGGTGGCGCTCGGCCGTACGAACCGAGATCGCAAGCCGACGGGGCCACCTCGGAGGGCTATGTCAACCCGTACTACCTCGAAGACCGGAAACAGCGCGTTTCCATCGCCCGGGCCCGCCTGAGGTAAGGTCAGCGTCTTGCCTGACGGAATGAGCTGGGGTCGGGCCGCCGACTCTGGATCGACTCCCGTCGAGCTAGAGGCGTGATGCGCTGCGCGGTCGTCGGGGCCGGGATCGTCGGGCTCGCCGTCGCGCGCGAGCTGCGGGGGCGCGGCGCGGAGGTGGTCGTGCTCGAGCGCTCCGGGGTCGGCGCGGGCGCGTCGGGCGTCCAGCCCGGCGGCGTACGGCAGCAGTGGGGAACGCGCGTCGCCTGCCGGCTCGCGCGCGAATCGGTCTCGTTCTGGCGGCAGGCCGACGAGCGGCTCGCTTCGCGTGTCCCGCTGACGCTCAGCGAGAGCGGGTACCTGTTCGTCGCGCGGACCGAGGCGACGCTCGCGCGGCTCGCCGAGAACGTGCGGGTGCAGAACGAGGAGGGGATTCCTTCGGTCGTCGTCTTGCCGGGCGAGGCGGCAGAGCTCGTGCCCGGGCTGCGTGAGGAAACGATCGCCGGAGGTGCGTGGTGCGGTGAGGACGGCTACTTCGATCGGCCGCAGGCCGTCGTCGAGTCGTTCGCGGACGGGCTCGAGATACGGCGCCACGAGGTGCGGTCGATCCGCCGCGAGGGTGCCGGCTGGACCGTCGACGGGTCGGGCTTCGACGCTGTTGTGGTCGCGGCCGGGGTCGAATCGCGCCCGCTTCTGGCGCCTCTCGGGTTCGACCTGCCCGTGACGCCGGAGGACCGCTACCTCTTTCTCAGCGACCCGATCGAGGAGCGCCTCCTCGAGCCGCTCGTCGTCGCGCCGGAGCTCGCATTCGCGGCGAAACAGCTCGCGGACGGCCGCGTGCTCGCGAGCGACCTGGCGGGTCGCGGCGACCCGGAGGAGGGCCGCGCCCGCTGGCGTGCCACGATCCGGGCCGGGGTCGAGGAGCTCCTGCCCCGGCTCGAGTACGTCTCGTTCTCGCTGCTCGTGCCCGGCGTGTACGACGTCACGCCCGACCACCAGCCGATCCTCGGTGCGATCGACGACGGCCTGCACGTGGCCTGCGGCTTCAGCGGCCACGGTTTCATGATCGCCCCGGCCGTAGGCCGGATCGTCGCGGGCGCGGTGCTCGGCGAGCACGACGACGTGCTCGACGTTCTCGGCGCGGATCGCTTCGCCTCAGGCCGACTGGTCCCCGAGCCGCAACTCGTCTAGCTGCCCACCACGGCGTCGAGCTCGACCTCGACGAGCACTCCCTCCGGGATGAAGTCCGTGACGAAAAAAGTCGTATTCGCCGGCGCGATCGCCGCGAACACCTCTCCGTGCGCGCGCACTGCAGCGTGCCAGTCGCAGCCGTCGACGAGCAGGAGCCGCGTTCGGATCACGTCGGCTGCCGACGCGCCGACCTGCTCGGCCGCGGCGAGCGCCCGTGCGAGCGCCTCGCGCGTCTGTCCATAGGCGTCGCCGGGGTGGAGGACGACGCCGTCCGCGAGCGCGGCGGTCCCGCTGACCGCCACGTGCGTGCCGATCCGCACCGCCCGCGAGTACCCCGCCAGCTCCTCGAAGCCGCTTCCGTCGCGCACCATTCGCCTCGCCACGCGCGTATTCTCGCAGCGTGACCGAGATGCGGCTTTTCGACCTGCGGGTGACCGTCGAACGCATCGAGGGCCGGTCCGTCTGCGGGCTCGAGGTCGGCGACTACTTCGAACTGACCGAGTCGAGCCGGGTCCGCATCCCCGCGGGCCGCCACTTCTGCATCTACGCGCTCCAGTCGGTGCTGCCGCTCCTGCCTGCGAAGCAGCGGCAGCTCCCCGACGAGGACTGGCTCGAGCGCGACACCCTCGTCTGCTGCCCCGACCCCGAGGAGCGCGTCGTCATGCTCATCGAGCGGATCGGCGAGCGTGTCCTTACCACCGAGGAGCTGACCTGACGTCGTTCGAGCTCGGGCTCGGCCTGCAGTCCGACAAGTCCGTCGAGGAGTACGAGCGGATCGCCCGGCGCGCCGAGGCGGCCGGGGTCGACGTGATCTCCGTCTTCCACGATCTGTTCTACCAGCCGGCGATCTTCCCGCTGCTCGTGCTCGCGCGCACGACCGAGCGCGTCCGACTCGGCCCGGCGGGCCTGAACGCACGCACGCTCCACCCGGTCGAGATCGCCGGTCAGGTTGCGTCGCTCGACCTCGCCTCGCACGGCCGCGCCTACCTCGGCCTCGTCGCCGGCTCATGGCTCGACCGGCTCGGCCTCGAGGACGAACGGCCGCTGTCGCGGCTCCGCGAGGCGGTCGAAGTGACGCGGCGCCTCCTCGCCGGCGACCTCACCGGCTTCGCGGGCGAGTGCTTCACGCTCGCGCCGGGAGCCGGCCTCCAGTACGAGCCGCTCCGCGCCGAGGTGCCGCTCCTGCTCGGTACCTGGCGACACCGCGCCGCGGCGTATGCCGCCACAGTCGCCGACGAGGTGAAGATCGGCGGCTGCGCGAACCCGGACATGGTTCGGCTCATGCGCTCGTGGCTCGGCGAGGACGGGCCGCGGATCGTCGTGGGCGCGGTGGCCGTGGTCGACGAGGATGGCGCCGCCGCCCGAGCGAACGCTAAGGACCGAGTCGGCATGTACCTCGACGTCGTCGGCCGGCTCGACCCGACTCTCGAGCTCGGCCCGGGGGAGACCCCGCCGCTCGAGAAGTTCGCGCTCGCCGGCACGCCCGCCGAGGTCACGCGGCAGGCGGCTGCCCTCTATGAGGCCGGCGTCGCGCGCGTCGAGTTCGGCGACCCGCAGGGGCTCGACCTGCTCCTCGACCGCGTCCTGCCCGCGCTCCGGGTTACGGGATAGCCCCCGCTACGATCAGTCGCCACGTGGCGACTGCTCCGACGTCCAGCTCCGAGGCTCCCGCCGTGCGCGTGCGGCGCCTCGGCCGCGCGCACGGCCTAGCGCGCTTCGTGCTTGCGTCGCTTCGCCGCGCTCGTTCTGCTGATGATCGGCATCACTGCGGTCGCGTTCTTCCTGACGCAGCTCGTGCCGTCGAACGCCGTCGCGACGAACCTCGGCGAGCAGGCCGCCGGGGACCCCGCCGCGGTCGCGGCGTTCCGCCACCACTATGGCCTCGACCAGCCGCTCCCGCTGCGCTACGTGCTCTACCTCGACCATCTCCTGCACGGCGACCTCGGCCAGTCGTCGCTCACTCACGACGCCGTGACGCACGATCTCGGCCAGTTCATCCCGGCGACCGCCGAGCTCGCGCTCTACTCGGTGCTCTTCGCGGCGATCGTCGGCGTCACGCTCGGCGTCGTCTCGGCGCTCCGCCGGAACCGGCCGACCGACCACGCCCTGCGCGTGACGTCGCTGGCCGGCATTTCGATGCCGACGTTCTGGATCGCGCTGATCGCGCTCTACGTCGGCTTCTACCGGCTGAACTGGTTCCCCGGCGCCGGGCGGCTCGACCCGGGCACGCTCCCGCCGCCGAGCGTGACCGGTTTCTACACGATCGACGCGCTGATCGACGGCAATTTCGGCCTGTTCACGCAGGCGCTGCACCACATCGTTTTGCCGGCGCTCGTGCTCGCCGCGTTCAGCGTCAGCCTGCTGACCCGTTTCACGCGCTCGGCCGTGCTCGAGGTGGTGGGGAACGACTACGTCCGCTCGGCCCGCGCAAAGGGCATTCCCGAGAACGTCGTCGTCCGTCGCTACATCCTGCGCGGCGCGCTGCCCTCGATCGTGACCGTGCTCGGGCTCGTGTTCGCGAACGTGCTCACCGGCGCGGTCCTCGTCGAGAAGATCTTCAGCTGGCCGGGCGTCGGCCAGTACGCCTACGAGGCGGCCGTCAACCTCGACGTTCCGGCGATCGCCGGCGTCAGCATCTTCGTCGCGATCGTCTACGTCAGCGTCAACTTCATCGTCGACGTGCTGTACGGCGTCATCGACCCGAGGATCCGGATCACATGACCGACGTCGCCGTCGAGGCGCGGCCCGCGCGCAGGCGCATGCACATCCCGGCCGCGTGGCGGCAGCCGCTCGCCGATCGTCGGCGTCGTGATCGCGGTCGCGTGGATCCTGATCGCGATCTTCGCGCCGCTGATCGCGCCGTACGGATCGCTCGAGCAGAGCTTCACGCCTGCGCAGTCGCCCTCCTGGTCGCATCTCTTCGGGACGGACGAGCTCGGTCGCGACGTCTTCAGCCGCGTCATCTACGGCTCCCGCGCGTCGCTTCCGATCGCACTGGTGCTCGTCGCGCTCGCGTTGACGATCGGCAGCCTCGTCGGCGCGATCGCCGGCTACTTCCGCGGACTGACCGACGGCACGCTGATGCGGCTCACCGACCTCGTCTTCGCCTTCCCGCCGATCATCCTCGCGATGGTTGTTGCCGCCGTGCTCGGCCGCGGCCTCTTCAACGCGGCGCTTGCGATCGTCGTCGTCGCCTGGCCGTCGTATGCGCGCGTCTCGCGCGGGCTCGTCCTCTCGGTGGGCGAGTCGGAGTACGTGCAGTCCGCGCGGCTGCTCGGGTCGTCGAGCCACAGAACGCTCTTCCGCGACGTGCTCCCGAACGTCGCCGGACCGATCTTTGTGCTGGCGACGCTCGATCTGGCGACCGCGATCCTGCTCCTCGCCGGCCTCTCGTTCCTCGGCCTCGGTGCGCAGCCTCCGCTGGCGGAGTGGGGCTCGATGGTCGCCGACGGAACGCAGTACTTCCAGTGGTGGTGGATCGGCACCTTCCCGGGACTCGCGATCTTCACGGTCGTGCTCGCCTTCAACTTCCTCGGCGACAGCCTGCGCGATGTGTTCGACCCGCAGACCGCTCGTCGCGTGGAGGAGTCATGAGCGTGCTCGCGGTCCAGGACCTGCACGTGCGCCTGCGGACGCCGGCGGGCGAGGTGACGGTCGTCGACGGCGTCGACTACGAGGTGCACCCCGGCGAGGTGTTCGGGGTGGCGGGCGAGAGCGGCAGCGGGAAGACGATCTCCATGCTCGCGCTGCTCGGCCTCCTGCCCGAGGGCGCCCTGGTCGGCGGGACGGCGCGCTTCGGCGGCGACGACCTGCTCGCGATGCCGCGCCGTCGCCTGCGCGGGATCTCGGGCCGCGAGCTCGCGATGGTGTTCCAGGACCCGTTCACGTCGCTCCACCCAATGCTCTCGGTGGGGCGGCAACTGACCGACCACGTGCGCTTGCACCTCGGCCTCGGGCGGGCCGCCGCCGATGCGCGGGCGGTCGAGCTTCTCGAGGAGGTGCGCCTGCCCGACCCTCGCGCGGCCCTCGGTCGGTTCCCGCACCAGTTCTCGGGCGGGATGCGCCAGCGCATTGCGATCGCAATCGCGCTCGCCTGCCGGCCCAGGCTGCTGATCGCCGACGAGCCGACTACCGCGCTCGACGTGACCGTGCAGGCGGGGATCCTGCGGCTCCTCGACCGCCTGCGCAGCGAGCACGATCTGGCCGTGATCTTGATCACCCACGACCTTGGCGTCCTCTCGGGCATCGCCGACCGCGTCGGGATCTTCTACGCCGGCCGCGTCGTCGAGCTGGGTCGGCGGGAGGACGTGCTGCAGCACCCGCGCCATCCCTACACCCGGGCGCTCCTCGACGCGCTGCCGCACCCGGAGCTGACGAAGGAACGGGACCTCGTCGCGATCCCAGGCACGCCGCCGACGCCCGGCCGAATCCCGACCGGCTGCGCCTTCCACCCGAGGTGCCGCTACGTCCAGGACGTGTGCGTCGCGCAGGTACCGCCCCTCGACCCCGTCGACACGCGCCTCCTCGCCTGCCACGTCGACCCGTTCGCAGGATGAGCGCGCTCGAGCTGACCGACGTCGTCGTCGACTACCACGGCCGCGACGGCACGGTGCGCGCCGTCGCCGGCGCCAGCCTGAGCGTCGACCGCGGCCGGATCGTCGGCCTCGTCGGCGAGTCGGGCTGCGGCAAGTCGAGTCTCGCCCGCGCCGCCGTCGGCCTGGTGCCGGCCGCGGGCGGGAGCGTCGTGTTCGAGGGCCGCCCGGTGACCGCGATGACGCGCCGTGCCCGCCCGGCCGACCTCGTTCGGCTCCAGCTCGTCTTCCAGAACCCGTACTCCTCGCTCAACCCGCGCCGGACGGTCGGGAGCCAGGTCGCCGACGGCGCCCGGGGCCGCGGGAAGCGGGTCGGCGACCTGCTCGAGCTCGTCGGCCTCTCCGCAAACGCTGCATCCCGCTACCCGCACGAGTTCTCGGGCGGCCAGCGTCAGCGGATCGCGATCGCCCGCGCGCTTGCCGCCGACCCGTCGGTGATCGTGCTCGACGAGCCGCTCGCGTCGCTCGATGCATCGGCCCAGGCTCAGCTCGCGAACCTGCTGACCCGGCTCTCGCGCGAGCTCGAGCTGGGACTCTTGTTGATCTCGCACGACCTCGCGATCGTCCGCCACGTCGCCGACGAGGTGTGCGTCATGTACCTCGGCCGGATGGTCGAGACCGGCCCCACTCTCCCGCTGTGGCGCGGTCCGGCGCATCCGTACAGCGAGGCGCTGATCGCGGCCATCCCGCACGCGGACGGCGAGGGCACGCTGCCCGAGGCGCTCCCCGGCGAGGTTCCCGACCCGTCGCGGCCTCCGTCGGGCTGCCGCTTCCACCCCCGCTGCCCGTACGCCTTCGACCGCTGCCAGCAGCGAGGAGCCGCCGCTCCTCGAGCTCGTCGACGGCCGTGAGGCGGCCTGCTGGCTCCAGCACCCGGGGCAGCCGGCGGAGCCCCTTCGGCGCCCGCGCCGCCAACTTCGCCGTTGGTGCGCGACGTCGAATAGGCGTTAAATAGATTTCCGAGGACCACTAGGAGGAGGACGAGAGAGAGTGACCCATACCCCCGTCAGACACTGGCAATGGCTCGTGCCGCTCGCCGCGCTCGCCGCGCTGGCGTGCGCCGCGGCTGCGTTCGCATCCAGCTCGCGCCACGACGCGAGCTCGACGCTTGTGATCGACAACTCGTTCACGCTGAAGACCTCCGATCCCGGCCGGGCATTCGATCCAACCGGCTCGATCGTCGACCGTGCGCTCTTCGACACGCTCTTCACGTACAACAAGGGCGACCTGGCGCATCCCGTCCCGCTGCTCGTCTCGTCCTACAAGGCGACGAACGGCGCGAAGACATTCACCTTCAAGCTGAAGCAGAACGTCCATTTCGCGAACGGCGACCCACTGACCGCGAAGGACGTCGTGTTCTCCCTGAACCGCCTGATCAACCTGAAGGGGAACCCCGCGTTCCTCCTCACGGGCACGCGGATCAAGGCGCCTGGGAAGTACACGGTCGTGATGAGCTCGCAGACACCGGACGGGCAGCTGCCGGCGATCCTCGCGAACCCGTCGACCGGGATCCTGAACTCGAAGCTCGTGAAGGCTCACGGCGGTACCGACGGCTCGAGCGCCTCGACCACCGACAAGGCCGAGCAGTGGCTGAACTCATCGGCGTCGGCCGGCGCGGGCAGCGGCCCGTACACGCTCCAGCAGTACAGCACCACGTCGCAGGTGACGCTCGTCCCGAGCAAGAACTACTGGGGCAGCTCGAAGCCGGCGTGGAAGAGTGTCGTCGTCCGCAACATGATCGCTGCGACGCAGTTGATCAACGTGCAGCGCGGCTCGCATGAGGTCGCGATCGACCTCGCCTCTGACCAGGCGCAGTCGTTGAAGGGCAAGTCGAACCTGAGCGTCTCGCTGCAGCCGTCGACCTGGGTCTTCTGGCTGTTCGCGAACAACAACCCACAGGTCTCGGCGGTCACGTCGAGCAAGAGCTGGCAGAACGCGATCCGCTACGGCCTCGACTACAAGTCGATCCTGTCGGTCGCCGGGCCGGGCGCCTACCAGACGCCCGGGATCATCCCGTCGATGTTCCTCGGCGCGCTGCCGAAGAGCGACCAGGTGAAGCAGAACGTCGCGAAGGCGAAGTCGGCGTTGCAGGCGTCGGGCCATGCCGGCGACTCGGTGACGCTCGAGTATCCGAGCGACCTGACGATCAACGGCGTCCCGTTCGCGACGCTCGCGCAGAAGGTGCAGGCCAATCTGCAGGCGATCGGCATCAAGGTGCAGCTGGCGGGCTCGCCGACCGGGACGTGGCTGACGAACTACCGCAGCGGCAAGATGGCCTTCGGCCTCTCGCTGTGGGGCCCGGACTACCCGGATCCCGCCGACTACCTCACGTTCGCCCCGGGCGACCTCGTGGGGTTGCGCGTCGGGCTGGGACAAGGGCACGTCGCCGACGATCGAGAAGACGGCCACCGCCGCGGCGGCCGCCACCGACAGCAAGGTGCGTGAGAAGCTGTTCCAGCAGTTCCAGCGGCAGCTGAACCAGACGGGGCCGTACTTCCCGCTGATGCAGCCGACGCAGGTGTTCGTGGCGACGTCCGATCTGAAGAACGCGGTCTACAACGCGGTCTACTCGGTCGACGTCACGAAGGTCGCGCCGAAGTAAGGCGAGTCCTCCCTCAGGTGGCGGCGGGGCGACCCGCCGCTCGGGGTCGGCGAGGTGGGCGGAGCTGCACCCTCTACGAGTTGACGATCAGCTGGTCGGGAAACGAGTTGAGGCTCCGGCCGCCCTCGTCCTCGACGACGATGATGTTCTCGATCCGGAGGCTCCAGCGGCCCGGGACGATCAGCGACGGCTCGTCGGTGAAGGTCATGCCCGGCTCGAGGGGGGTCTCGTCCTCGGTCGAGAGGAAAGGTCTCTCGTGGACGTCCTTGCCGATTCCGTGGCCCATGCGGTGGCGGAAGTGCTCGCCGAGCCCCGCCTCTTCGATCGGCGCGCGGCAGGCGGCGTTCACCTCTCGCGCTCGTGCTCCGGTCCGCGCCGCCGCCTTGCCGGCCTCGTAGGCGGCGAGCATCGTCGCGTAGCCGTCGAGGAAGTCCTGGGGCGGATCGCCGCAGTAGACGGTGCGGCCGAAGTCGGAGCAGTAGCCGTCGACGACGCCGCCGAAGTCGAACATGACCGAGGTGCCGTCCGGGATCGGGTTGCGCCTCGTGTCGGTGTGCGAGTCGAACGAGTCGGCATCGAGGCCGGTGAAGATGTGGGTGGGGAAGGAGGGCGTACGCGAGCCGGCCGCGAGCAGCTCGTGTTCCACGGCCTCGGCGAGCTCGAGCATCGAGACGCCGGGGACGACGAGCGGCGCCACGGCGGCCATCGCCTGCTCGACCGTGTCGATCGCACGACCCATCGCGGCGAGCTCGTCGGGGTCCTTCGTACGGCGGAGCTCGTTGACGATGCGCGTGCCGGTACGGAGGCGATCGAAGCCGAGCGCCCGGCCGAGGTGGAGTGCGTCTCGGCCCAGACGCGGTCGCCGACCGCGACGCCGCCCGTGCCGTCGACCTGCTTTGCGACCCGCTCGAAGATCGCGGCGCCGTCGTCGGTCTCGCTGACGACAATCACCTCACCCTGCGGCTCCGCGCGGAGGTCGAAGGCTGCGAACATGCGGGGGAAGAGGAAGACCGGCTCGCGGCGGGGACGGAACAGGGCGCCGGTGACCCAGCCGTGGGCGTAGTTGACCTCGCCGAAGATCGGGAGCTGACGCTCGACGCCGGTCAGGTACTCGAGGTCGGCGGACGGGAGAGGAAGAGCGCGTCGACGCCTTCCTGCTCGAGCCGCTCGGAGAGCCGATCCTGCCTGGCCGCGTAGTCGAACACACCGTGACGCTAGCTGACGACGTCCTCGTGGTTGTGGATGCAGCGACCAGCGCCCCTCGGTCCTCCGCCACACCGAGGTGTTGCGGATGCGCTCGGTGCCGCCCGGGCAGGTGCACGAGCAGGACGTGGCGGACGAGCGCCAGGTCGCCGAAGACGTCGATCACCGGGTCAGTGGCCTCGAGATCGGTGGGGGTCGGGCCGTCGGCGGGGCGGGCGTCGCGGACGGCGTCGAGGTCGACCTTGCCGCGAAGGAGCGGCTCGTGCGCGGAATCCCAGACGGTCGCGTCGGGCGAGATGTTCGCGTCGATCGCCGCACGGTCGCCGGCGAGGAAGCCGGCGTAGACCGCGTTGACGGCGGCCCAGACCTCTGCGGCGTCGACGTCCACGGGGGCACTCTGCCAGGGACGAGGTCTTGACGTATTAGGGATCCGCGTCCGGAATTCGGGTCGAGTTCTGCTCACGACGCTATTGGACGTCGGCGCCTGCGCCCAGCGACGGAGCTCGGCGAGGAGCAGCTCGCCACAGCTGTTCTGATCGGCCGCGAGATGACGTTCGAGCAGACAATGGTGTTCGCGCTCCAGAACTAGGACCCAGCAAACCCGCGATAGGGCGCTCGGAATCCTGATCACTTTGCGTGTCTCTGTGGACTTCCAGAGACACGGCAGCTCGGCCGCGCCGATGAGCGGACCGGAGCAACCCCTCAACCTCGCTCCGCAACCGCAGGACGGCACGACGGTGACCAGCTACTTAGGTCGTCGAGGCGGCCGCCAAGAGCGGAGCGATGTCCCACCTCACCGCCAAACTCTCGGCGGCCACGCCGCTGACCGGTCACGACGTCAGGCGGTCTGGACAATGTCCAGTCCGTTGGCTGTCTTGATGGACACGTCGGCCAGGCCGGGGATCGCGCCGCGAGCGTGAACGGCGTCGGAGTGTTTTCCTTGGGCGGCGACGCCTCCGGCGATCTCGATCTGTCCCACGTCGCCGTCGAGCTCGACGGTGATCATGTTGTCGCCGGAGGTTCGGACCTGTCCGCCGACGATGATCGAGCCGACCTCGGCACCCGGCTTGATGCTGAGGGCGATCGCCTTGAGTGAGACCTGGACGCCTTTGACAAGGCTCTGGCCCTCGCCGCCTTCGGTGGTCAGGTCGCCGGAGATCTCCAGAAGCGGCAAGGGCTTGCTCACCTGGACGCCGATCGAACCGTCACCGTGGGTGGCGATGCTCTTGAACGAAGCGTGGCGAAGTGACCCGCCGTACAGGTTGAACCCGCGCGCGCCTGTGCCGAACGTCTCGATCGGCGCCTGCATGTCGAGGCGGTCGATCTCACCGAAGTTGACGAAGCCGATCCCGCTCGGGCCATGGGAGGTCACCGGAGCTGTTGCTGTCCAGTGCGTCACCTCTCCCCAGTTGTCGAGCACCATGTCGTTCTGTCCGTTGGTGGTGACCGCTCCGCCGTTGACGACCTTCTCCACTACAGCACCGGAGATCACGAACACGCCGCCGCTGATCAGGTCCGGGGTACCGGGCGGGATGCCGCCGTCGGCGTGGATCTCGCCCGTGCGCAACAACGACACCAGAACGGTGCCACCCGTCACGTTCTCGACGCGGTGACCGCCGACGAACACACCGCTACCCCGTACCGGAGCATCGTCAGACCCCGCAGCGATATCGCGCAAGTCGGCCGTGATGACGGCGGCCGCATCAGGTTGCCGGTTCCAGAGCGTGAACGCGCCCTGCAACGCCTCGACGCCGAACGCGCTTGGCCTCTCCACCCGCCCGCGTACATCCGCACGCTCCACGGTTAGACCCTCGACCAAGACGTGGCCAGTCCGAACGGATCCGTCTGCAAGCAGCAACACCTGACCGGTCGTCCGGACGTCCCGAAGCGTCAACGTTCCGAGGTCCGCGACGGTCGTGTCGTTGAGAATCGCAACCTCGTGATCAGCCGTGAGCACGGTGACACCCTCGACCACGTTGTCGCTGGTCAGTCGAAGGCCTTTCGCGCCGAACTTCAGCGTCCCGCCGCGTAGCCGCACACCCGGCGGCAGCGTGACCATCGGCATACCGCTCAACGTGCCCCGAACCTCGATTTCCCTGACTCCGGTTTGGAGCGCCTCCACCAACTCGGCCGCGCTCCGCACCACACTCGATCCGCCGACCACAGCCACCTCTCTCGCAGTTACCGGTTCGCCGGCGCTTGGAGTGTCACGTTCGCGTAGGTGAGCGGTCGTTGCCCGACTGTGGGTTCACCTAGGTGAACCCACAGTCGGCGTTCCCTGCGATCGCGCCAGGTTGAGTCTCATCCGTTTTGGGGGAGGAGAGTCTGAGTCGCCCATGCCACACTCGCTGCTCTGACAAGAAAGGGCTGGCCGTTCAGGTGAGCAGGCACCCTTCACAAAGGAGAAGGTGGGAGGAATCATGTGGTGGGGAATCGGAATCGGCGCCGTCTTGCTGTACCTCCTCGTAGCGTTCACGCTCGGGCTGATGACGCTTAGAAACGGACACGGGTGGCTATTTTTCTTCGGGATCTTCTTCCCTCTGCTCTGGATCATCGGTGCGTTCATGCGGCCACCGGCGATGGCCGGGTAGGCGAAAAAGAGGGCGTATCGCCGCGAGGTCATCGTTCGGCTGCTCGAGATCGCCCTCGTGACGCCTCGAAGCGGTCCGACTGGGTCATGCGCGCGGACGGTTCGTGCGCCGGGTGACTGGCGAACTTTTCGGTAACCGATAAGCCCTGGCGGTGAGCGAGGCGGCCGGCATCTTTCTGAGCGAGGTACGAGTGACGACGACCGACTGTGGGTTCACCTAGGTGAACCCACAGTCGGGCAACGACCGCTCACCTACACGAACGCGACACTCCAAGCGCCAGGCGAACCGACTAACTACCCGACGCAAGAATCAGGGAGGCGCACTGAATTGTCGACACAAGAGATGGAACCGCAGAAATCCGGTTGGCTCGAGTTCGCGGCCGTCGTGTTGTTCGCGATCGGGTTCTTCCGGATCATTTCCGCCATCACGTACTTCGCGAACAGCTACAAACTGAACAACTTCACGAACGGTCTCTTCAGCGGGCACAACTGGGCGTGGGGAGTCTGGGACCTCCTGATCGCCGCGGCCGCGATCATCGCCGGCATGTCGGTCCTTGCAGGCCGGGAATTCGGACGGGTGTTCGGCTACATCGCAGGCGTGCTCGTGATCGTCCATGGCTTCACCGTCATCAACCTCGCTCCGTGGTACGGGGCGACCGCGATCGTCGTGGGCGTGTTGGTCGTCTACGGGCTCGCCGCGACGCCGGCAAGGGGTGGGTCATGAGCAAGACGTGGTGGATCATTCTCATCCTCGTCGCCGCAGGCGTCGGCCTGGCCGTTCTGATCGGTGTGCTCGGCACACGCAATGAGCCGTCGAAGACCGAGGCCGTGTCGAGCCTGTGCTCGAGCCTCCAAGGGCTCGAGTCGTCGCTCAAGACGGTGACCAGCATCGATGCGAGCACGACGACCCAGAGCGAGCTTCAGAGCGACGTGAACGCGGTTAAGACGGCATGGGACCAGGTGCAGAGCGATGCGCAGGCCGTACAGAACGCATCGACCGGCAGCCTCGACAGCGCCTGGAACAGTTTCGAGTCGGCTGTCAAGGACATCCCGAACGCGTCTTCCGTCTCGGACGCGGTGACCAGCGTCCAGCAGGCAGGGCAGCAGCTCGATGCCGCCGCGCAGTCCACGGCGTCGTCGCTCAGCTGCTCGTAGATGCTGACAACGCGAAGGCACGGTGCGAACTGAACTGGAGGTTGCTCGTGAAGAGAGGGCTCGACGAACACAGATCTGAGATCGCAAGAAACAGCAAGGCCAAACGGAGGAGCCAGCGTGGGCGCGTGGAGCACCTGAGTACGGTCGACGCGACTACGAGTCGCTTAGCAAAGCGGTCAGCGACGGGGTGATCAAAGCCGAAACGGGTGTCTAGACAGTTCGGGACGGCGTTCAGCGCGGGGCATGTCCTGCGGCGGCGTGACATGCCTAGCTGGCTCGACCTGCTCAAGGGCCGGTGACGTAGTCGTGAGCCTCCTCTGGGCCGGTCTTGTCGTTGCGGCTGTCGCGATGGTGGCGATCACGGCGATGCTCTTTGTTCGCCGCCGCGCTCCGGCCGGAAGCTATTTCGAAGATGGGGACCGCGCAGCTGGAGTCTTTGGTGTCCTTGCGACCGGGCTTGCTGTGCTCCTCGGCTTCGTCGTCTTCCTCGCTTTCGAGAGCTTCGACACGTCACGAAGTGGCGCCGAGACCGAGGCACAAATCGTCAGGGAGCAGTTCGAGACGGCCCAGCTCTTGCCGGTCGCTGTGCGTCCCCGGCTTTCAGGCGAGCTCGTCTGCTACGCGCGTACGGTGATCCACAGCGAGTGGCCGAGAATGCAGGCGGGCACCCTCGGGGACAGCGTCAATCCCTGGACCTTCGCAATGTTCCGCATCACCAAGGGGATCGAGCCGCGCTCTCCCTCGGAGCAGGCGGCCTACGCGAAGTGGCTCGACCAGCGCAGCGACCGCGAGACCGCGCGGGCGGACCGCACCCACGGCGCCGAGGGTGTGATCCCATTGCCGCTTTGGATCGTGCTGTTCCTGAGCGCGGTGATCATCTTCGTGTTCATGCTGTTCTTCGCGGACAGCCACGAGCGGGCTCTTGTCCAAGCGACGATGATGGGCGGCATTGCGATCGTGATTACATCGACGCTGCTGCTCTTGTGGTTTCTCGACCATCCCTACCATTCCGGCCCAGGAAGCCTCCGGCCGGTCGCGATGGAGCGAACAATCCGCATCCTCGACCAAGAGGCAGCCGTCATCAAGGCAAGGCTCACGATTCCCTGCGACGAGCAAGGAACTCAGCGTGGCGGCTGATGCGCCGGACCCACATGAGTGGCGCGACCGGCTTATCTCCGTCACCGAAGCTGTCCTGTTCTTGATCGTCGCGCTGGAACTACCCCATTCGGAGAGCTTCGCAAACAGCTCCAGAAATGGGTTGCGTCACGTGCAGTAGAGGTTCCAGGCGAGTTGGCCCGCGGCGTCCCAGAACGCGTCGGAGTTGGCGGTGCTTGGGATGCCGTTTGCCAAGATCACGACCTGGCGTTGACCGTCCTCGCTCGAGAGGGCGATTGCTGAGTATCCGACCGAGAAGCCGAGGTGGCCCCACGCGGACCCGCACGGCGAGCGCTGTCGACGCATCAAGGTGCTGATCTCGCCGATACCGAGCCCGTAACGGTCAGTCTCCTCCCAGTCCGAGCCGACGGCCCGGAGCATCTCGGTTCGAAGGCGGTCTGGTAGCAGCTCGCCTGCAAGCGAGGCTCGAAGCATCGTTGCGATCTCGTCGGCAGTCGAGACGACGCCGCCCCCAGCCCGGTGGAAGGGCACGTCGATCGCCGTGACGTCCACCGGCCCCCGCCCGCCGGGAAGTACCGGATTGTCGGCCGGGAGATAGCCGTGTGCGCAATCGCGGCCGAGGGGGCCTTCGACCAGGGCGGTTCGTTCCAGGCCGAGCGGCACGAGGATGCGCTGCTGCAGCGCGTCAGGGAGCGCCATGCCGGTGGCCTCCTCGACGATCAGCCGCAGCACGATGTAGTTACTGCCGTGATACGACCACCCCTCGCCGGGCGGGAAGAGGCGCGGCTTCGCCATCACCAGTCGCAGCTCATCGCGAGCGTCGAGCTCCCAACGGTGGGCCGGGTTCCGACGATACGGCGCAAACAACGCGACTATGTCGTCGACGAAATCGGGCAGGCCGCTCGTGTGGTTCAGGAGTTGGCGAATCGTTATCCCCTCGGCGAACGGTGCGGCGTCGCCGTCCAGGTCGAGCAGCCCCTCCTGGACGAGTTGGAGCACCAGGGCTGCGACGAAGATCTTGGTCACGCTGCCGATGCGGAAGCGGTGATCGACTGTGAGCGGTTCGCCCGTTCGCAGGTCTGCGACCCCCGAGGCCGCCTCGACCCTACGGTCCGACGTAACGGCTAGCGCGACCGCGCCGGGCACGCCGGTGGCGACGACAGCGTCGAGCAGGTCCTCGACCGATTCCATCGGTGGATCGTGTCACTCGAACGCTGTTGCCTGCGGGCGCAACTAAGCTACTGACCCAACAAACTCGGGGTTGAAGGTCCGCGCGGAACGGAGCTCGGCGGGGGCCAGCGCCCAAGAGCTTCGCGAGTCAGGTACCTGGTACCTGCGGTACCAGGTACCGGTTCCGAACCGCCTGCCCCTTTACGGGTCAGTTGTGACGCCCTCACTCTTGGCCGAAGATGACGGCCAAATGAGTAGTTCACGAGGCATGCCGCAACTCGTCTTCCTTTACGGGCCGCCGGCGGTTGGAAAGCTGACGGTCGCCCAGGAGCTTGCCGCGCGACGGCCGTTCCGCATCCTTCACAACCACGTGACCATCGATGCCGTGACGACCGTGCTCCCATTCGGCACCGACTCGTTCTGGGGCGTCGTCGGGAGGCTTCGGCGCGACCTCGTCTCAGCGGCAGCGGGAGAGGGGATCGACCTCATCTACACGTATGTCTATGCGCCCGGCGACGAGCCACACGTCGATGCGATCGCGGCGCCGTACGAGGAGGCCGGCGGAAACGTCACCTTCGTGCAACTGCTCGCCTCGGCTGATGAACTTCTGCGGCGGGTGACGAACGAGAGCAGAGGAGCCCACGGAAAGATCAGAGACGCCGCAACGCTGCAGCGTCTCCTCGCCGAGTACGACGCTGCGTGCGACGATTGCCGGCCGTGAAAGCCTGACGATCGACCTCGAAGCGACGACTGCTGCCGACGCGGCTGAGCTGATCGTTGAGCAGCTCGACTGATTACCTACGGATCAACCGCGGGCGCCGCCTCCATTCATTCAGCAGGACCGAGCGCACACACTGGTGGTGCGGCCTCGGAGGGGAGAGAATCGCCGGGTGCAGCCCGAGCTTCCAACCGGGACGGTGACGTTCCTCTTCACCGACATCGAGGGGTCGACGCGGCTGCTCCGGGAGTTGGGCGACGGTTATGCAGAGGTGCTTGCCGAGCACCGCCGTGCGCTGCGGGAGGCGTGGGGGCGGCATGAGGGGGTCGAGGTCGACACCCAGGGCGATGCCTTCTTCGTCGCGTTCGGGCGTGCCTCCGATGCAGTGGCGGCCGCCGGCTGACGCGCAACACGCGCTTGCGGCCGGCCCGGTGCGGGTGCGGATGGGGCTGCATACGGGGGAGCCGCTTCGCACCGACGAGGGCTATGTCGGGTTCGACGTGCATCGCGCGGCGCGCATCGCGGCCGCCGGACACGGCGGACAGGTGCTGCTGTCGCAGGCGACGGCCGACCTCGCCGGCGCCGATGTGCGCGACCTCGGCCTGCACCGGCTGAAGGATCTGAGCGCGCCGGAGCGCCTCTTCCAGCTCGGGACGGAAGGTTTCCCGCCGCTGAAGACGCTGCACGAGACGAACTTGCCGGTTCCGGCGACGCCGTTCCTCGGCCGCGAGCGTGAGATCGACGAGGTCGCGGCGCTGCTGCGGCGACCTGACGTTCGGCTCGTCACGCTCACCGGACCGGGAGGAAGCGGCAAGACGCGGCTCGCGCTGCAGGCGGCCGCCGCTGCCGCAGACGACTACGACCACGGTGTCTGGTGGGTGCCGCTCGCCTCGCTCGCCGATCCGAGGCTCGTCGAGACTGCCGCCGCTCAGGCGCTCGGCTCGAAGGACACCTTGTCGGCTGCAGTGCGAGACAAGCGGCTGCTGCTCGTGCTCGACAACTTCGAGCATCTGCTCGACGCCGCTCCCGGCGTGGCCGAGACGATCGGCTCGTGCCCGCAGCTGACGGTGCTCGTCACGAGCCGCGAGCCGCTGCACGTCGACGGCGAGTGGGAGATCGCCGTCGACCCGTTGCGCGAGCGGGAAGCAGTCGAGCTCTTCGTGCAGCGGGCGGCAGCCGTTCGCTCCGACTTCGCTGCGAACGGCGAGGTCGTCGAGATCTGTCGCCGGCTCGACTGTCTGCCGCTTGCGATCGAGCTGGCGGCCGCACGAGTGAAGGTGCTCGCGCTGCCGGCGCTCCTCGAACGGCTCGAGCAGCGGCTGCCTCTGCTCGCCGGCGGCTCCCGCTCCGCCCCCGAGCGGCAGCGAACGCTGCGCGCGACGATCGCCTGGAGCCACGACCTGCTGGCGCCGGCGGAGCAAGAGCTGTTCGCCCGCCTCGCCGTGTTCGCCGGCGGTTGCACGCTGGACGCGGCCGAGGCGATCTGCGGCGCCGACGTCGACGCGATCGCCTCGCTGCGTCGACAAGAGCCTGCTCCGCCGCACCGGCGACCGCTACTGGATGCTCGAGACGATTCGCGAGTTCGCCGCCGAACGGCTCGACGAGCTCGCGGACGCAACCTCGCTCCGGGATCGTCACGCGGCCTGGTACGTCGAGCTCGGTGAGCGTGCGCGCCCTGAGCTGCGGGCGCGGGAGGCTCGCACGTGGCTCGAACGGCTCGACGCCGAGCACGCGAATCTGCGGGCCGCGCTCGAGCACCTGCTCGAGAGCGGGGACGCGGACGGTGCGCTGCGGCTGGCGGGGGCGATCTGGCCGTACTGGCAGACGCGCGGTTACTGGACCGAAGGGCGGCGCTATCTGAGTGCCGCCGTCGCGCTCGGAGCCGACCTCGAGCCGGAGCGACTCGTCAATTCGCTGTGGGGCGGATCGATCCTCGCGCAGTGGCAGGGCGACATCGACGAAGGCGAGCAGCTCGCGTCACGCATCCTCGAGATCTCGAAGACCGCGGTCGGACCAGGAGCATCTCTACTCGGTGGCGATCCACCTGCTGGCGATCGTCGCGAGCAGACGGGGTGATCGCGACCAGGCACTCGCGTTGCTCGAGGAGTCGGTGGCGATCGGCCGGGGCGGTGGCGAACAGTGGTTGCTCTCGATCGCGCTGAACAACCTCGGCAACGAGCTGATGGGCCACGGCGAGTACGAGCGCGCCGCCGAGCTCTTCGAGGAGAGCCTGGCGATCGGCGAGGCGCGCGGCGACCTCGACCGGCGCGCACGGGCGTACAACAATCTGGGCTGGGCACGGAAGGAGCTCGGCGACCTCGACCGTGCGCGCGACTTCTACAAACGTGGGCTGGAGGCGGCGACCGAGATCGGGCTGGTCGAGGGTCAGCTCTGGGCCCTGTTCGGCCTGGCCATGGTGGAAGCCGAGATCGGCGAACCTCGCACGGGGGCTCGTCTGTTCGGCCGCATGAAGGAACTGAAATCGCAGCTCGGTGCCGCCAACGAGGAGCAAGAGGACGACGAGCGGGCAACGCTGGCGAGGCTCGAGGCTGCGCTCGGGCCCGAGCTGCTGGCATCCGAGCTTGCCGCAGGGGCTGCGCTCTCGCTCGACGAGGCGATCGACCTCGCACTCGGTCGGAGTGGTTCGGCAGCCGGCTGAAGCTGCCGAGTCTTCAACCGATTCGGATGATGACGGTTCCGATCCTGAATCCAATATAGGAGCGATCAATGCGGACGCCGATCAGGAACCCGCCGGACCCGATGTATGCCGAGATCGAGGTGCACCGGACGATGATCTGCGACCGCGTGCGGACGGAGAGCTTCCGGCGTGCGATCGATGCCGTGGTGCGCCCGGGCGACGTTGTGCTCGACGTCGGAGCGGGCAGCGGCATCCTCAGCATGTTCGCGGCGAAAGCAGGAGCTGCGCGCGTGTACGCGGTGGAACGGACGACGGTCGCCGTGCTCGCGCAGGAGCTTGCCGCCGCGAACGGGCTCGGAGAGCTCATCGAAGTGATCCACGGGGACGTGCTGGACGTGGAGCTTCCGGAGCCTGTCGACGTGATCGTCTCGGAGTGGCTCGGAGGGTTCGGGATCGACGAAGGGATGCTGGCTCCGGTCATCGCTGCCCGTGACCGCTGGCTCAAGCCGGGCGGAGCCATGATCCCGCAGTCGGTCACGGCGTGGGCCGGGCTGGTGCACGACCGCTATCTCGACGAGACGGTCGCGTTCCTGCGCGGCAACCCGTACGGCCTCACACTCGACGGGCTGGTCGAGATGACGGTCAACGAGATCTTGTATTCCGGCACGTTCCGTCACCTTGCGGAGGGCGATAGGCGCTCCGAGCCCGGCCGGCTGTGGACGACGGACGCAGATCGGATCTCGCTCGAGGAGGCGGAGGCGCCTCACCAGGCCGAGACGCTGTTGCAGGTCCGCGATCACGGGACGGCCAACGCATTCGCGCTCTGGTTCAGCACCGACCTCGCGCCCGGCATCTCGCTCTCCATCGGGCCCGGCGATCCGCCAACCCATTGGGGGATGACGACGGCCCCGCTGCGCGGGCCCATAGAGCTCACGCCCGGCCTGAGCGTCCGGGCCAGAGTGAGGACGGCCCCGGCTCAGCCGGTCGGCACCTGGACGAGTTGGGCCATCGCCCTGCCGGGCGGCGAGTGGGAGGAGCACGACGAGCAGTCGGTCTGGGAGGAGATCGGCGACTGAGCAGCGTCGGGTCTCGCGGTGCCGACGTATCATCCATTTCGAATGAGGCGCCGCGAGAGTGCTCGTGCCAGCCTGAGCCGACTCGAGGACGCCGGGAAGCCCGGTGGTTACTCGAACGAGCGAATGGAAGGAGCTCTCTCAGATGGGAATGAGGAGAAGGACACGGCGCCGGGGGCTGATCGCCGGCGCGGCAATCGGCGCGGGCGTTGCTCATCACCACGCGAACAAGCAGCAAGACCAGGTCGACGACCAGGCACCTGCCGACGACGAGCAGGACGAGACGCAATCTGCGCCGCCTCCGCCGGATCCGGCAGACCAGGTCGAGCATCTCGCGAAGTTGCACGAATCCGGGGCACTGACCGACGAAGAGTTCGCGGCAGCCAAGGCAAAAGCCCTAGGGCATCTGAAGGCACCTCGCTTCAGAAATGTCGAGACGATCCATGACTGCTAGCACAGGGGGTTGCACGTGAGTGAATCGCGCAAGGAAGTGCTGCTCAAGGCGCTCGAGACCGAGGTCGGCTTGGCATCGGTCGATCCGGGCACTCTGTTCACCGACGACGTCGTCGGCTGGTCGCCGTACGCGAGCGTTTCGGGTTTGACGGCGCTCGTCGAGCTCATCGCCCTCCGCGAGATCGCGTTCTCGAACGTCGTCCTCGTGCTGCGAGGACTCGACGAAGTGGGCAACAAGGCGTTCGCGGAATGGCTGATCGAAGCCGATCACACGGGCCCCCTCTTCCTCGCCGAGGATGCGGCTCTGGAAGCAACCGGCAGTCGTGTTCGGTTGGCCGGCGCCACAGTGGCCGACTTCCGCGCAGGGAAGATCCGGTCGTTCCGGACGTACTTCGACGACCTGACGCTGATCGAGCAGATCGCCGGAGCCTGACGAACCGCGCGCGATGGAGCTCCACGCCGAGCACGATCCGGATCCGCTCGACGTCGAATTCCTCGAAACGCAGATCCGTCGCGAGGCGTCCGCCGCCACGGGGCTCGGTGACGAGGTCGAGCTGGCGATCTTCGTGCGTGATGCCGGCAGGATCGTGGCAGGCATCAGCGGGTGGACCTGGGGGGACTGCTGTGAGCTACAGAGCCTCTGGGTGGAGCCGAGTCTCCGAGGTCGCGGCCTCGCGACTCGGCTCATCGCCGCGGCGGAAGCCGAGGCGGCGGTGCGCGGATGCACACAGACCGTCCACTTCACCTACGGCTTTCAGGCCCAGGCCCTCTACGAGCAGACTGGCTACGAACTGGTCGGTCGAGTCGAGGACTTCCCATCGGGAACGGACGTGCTCTGGTACCACAAGCGTCTGGACTCGACTGGAGCTCGGCAGGGCGTGTGTAACCGAGCCCCGACTTCGGTTCAGGTGCGTTCACTGAGGTACTGGTGCACGAAGGCGATCGCCATGCTTCCCTCGCCGACGGCGGCAGCAACACGTTTCACGGGGCTGTAGCGGGCCGCCGAAGATCCGGGACGCTCGACCGAGGAGATACGGGTCACGGTCGAGTGCCATCGTCCCGCGGCGCGCACGTCGGGCCGGTGAGGACGTAGCCCTTCTGGACGAGTGCGATCTCCGCTGGGAGCCACCGGTCTCGGCGTCCGCACTGATGAAAATGAACAGGCGGCTGTAGTTCACTTTTGCCCGCGAGGCGCTCGATCGCCGGCAGCGAGGCCGAACCAAATGGGTTTGTGCGTCGGGCCAGGAGCCTGGGGGCGTCGAGAATCCGCCGTTATTCACCGCTTCCGGCGACTGCGAGGCGTAGGACTGCGCCGAAACGTGTTGAAACAAGAGCCGGAGTCTGATTGGCTCGAACAGAATCGGAGTCCGTCAGTGACATCAAAAAGAGAGGGTGGAGCATGAAACCACCGATGGCAGGCTGGATCGGGTTCGCCGGGGTGATCATGGTGGTCATCGGGACACTCGATTTCTTCGAGGGCCTGATCGCGGTCATCCGCGACAACTATTACGTGATCCACGGCAGCCAGTTGATCGTGTTCGACACGACCACCTGGGGCTGGCTCATGATGATCTGGGGCGTTGTGTTGTTCCTCGTCGGTCTCGCACTCTGGAGTGGTGCGGGCTGGGCGAGATGGACGACGATCGTTCTGGTCATCATCAACGTCATCGGCCAGCTGAGCTGGCTCGGAGCGAGCGCCTATCCGCTCTGGGCGCTCGTGATCATCACGTTGAACATCATCGTGCTCTATGCATTGTGTGCTCGCTGGGAGGGCTACCCAGACGAGGTTCGTAGCTGAACGACCACGGTGAGGACGGTCCGCGCATCGCGCGGACCGTCCTCACCCGCTGGTCCGTGCACACGCGCAGGACCATCCTCGTCCTCATCGCGCTCGGTGCGCTCTGCTCGAGTGGAGCAGCGACCGCCGGGCTCCAGGCCGAGCGAGAGCTCGCCGACCGGTACGCGCCCGTCGTCCGGCTCGTCACCCAGACGAAGGAGTGCGGGCCCGGCGAGCCTTACCGTCCGATCGACGTCAACGTCCTCTTCGGGGCCGACACGGTCTCGCTGCGCGGTCCGTGGAACCGCACGGATCTGATCGCGATCGGCCCGACCGCAGCTCAGATTGGCAAGGGGCTCTACAACTATCACCTCGACTTCCCCGGCGACGCACTCAACCCCGGCTGCTCGTACGAGCAGTGGGAGCGCGTGATCTCCGCCGGCACGAAGCCCACCGTCTATGCGCACGTGGCCACCGAAAAGGGGCGGCCGGGAAAGCTCGCACTGCAGTACTGGCTCTTCTACGTCTTCAACGACTGGAACAACCCGCATGAAGGCGACTGGGAGATGATCCAGCTCGACTTCGACGCCGCGACCGCGGAGGAGGCCCTGAACGAGCAGCCCGTCGAGGTTGGATACAGCCAGCACGAGGGTGCCGAGCGGGCCGGCTGGGGGGAGGACAAGCTCGAGGTGGTCGACGGCACCCACCCGGTCGTGAACGTCGCCGCCGGCTCGCATGCGAACTTCTTCGGCCAGGCGCTCTACCTCGGGAGCTCGGCCTCACAGGGGGTGGGGTGTGACGACACGCGGGGCCCCTCGGACGATCTTCGGCCGGTCGTAGAGACGATCCCCAGCACAGCGACTGCCGCGCACGCGGCGTTCCCATGGCTCGGGTTCCAGGGCCGCTGGGGCGAGCTGCAGCGAGCGTTCTTCAACGGCCCGACGGGCCCGAACCTGAAGGAGCAATGGACGGAGCCGATCACGTGGTCCGACGGGTGGCGCAGCCGCAGTTACGCGGTCCCGGCCGGCGGGGTGCTCGGGACGAGGACGACCGACTTCTTCTGCGGCGCGGTCGCGGGAGGCTCGGACATCCTGCGGCGGCTGGTGCACGAGCCGGGCCCCGTCCTGCTCGCGCTCGCGGTCATCGTGCTGCTTGCGCTGCTCGGGCTGTCCCGCGCGACCTGGCGGCCGACAACACCGCTCGATCCGGCCCGGCGGCGGGCCTGGGGCCAGATCATCGCGGCATCCGGGCGCATGTATCGACAACGGATCGGGCTCTTCGTGGGGATCGGCCTCCTGCTCGTCCCGATCTCCCTCTTCTTCGCGGTGCTGCAGACGCTGATGTTCAGGACGTCGAGCGCGGTCGGCATCTCGACCGAGGGCCAGGGAGCCGGGCTGCTCGTGCTCCTGCTGGTCGGCTTCGGGGCGGCCCTGACCCTGCTCGCGATCGGTCTCGTCCAGGTCGCGACGACGCGGGCGCTGGTCGAGATCGCGCACGACCGGCCGGTCGGCCCGGTGGGCGCGTACCGGTTGGCGGCCCCGGCGCTGTTGCCGCTCCTCGGTGCGCTGGTGGTCGCGGCGGTCGTGGTCGTGCTGCTCGCCACGTCCGTCTTCCTCGTGCCGATCGCGATCTGGCTCGTGGTCCGATGGGCGCTGATCGCACCCGCGATCGCGCTCGAGCGGCTCTCGGCGTTGCAGGCGTTGCGGCGAAGCAGCCGGCTCGTCCGCCACAGCTGGTGGAAGGTCGGTTCGCTCACGATTCTCGGCGCGGCGGTGGTGCTGGTCGCCGGCCCGCTCGCCGGATCGCTTCTGCTTCTCCTGACGAACGCCCCGCTGGTCCTGCTCGACGTGGTCGCAGGGATCATCTACGCGGTGCTGATGCCGTTCGTGGCTCTGACGACCGCGTACGTCTACTTCGACATGCGTGTTCGACACGAGCTCGCGGCCGCAGCGGGCCCGGGCAGGTTGCCGGCCGAGATCGGCCTGGGCGGCGCCTTCGCTACAGGCCGGCCTGCGCCTTGAGCCGGCCCTTGTCGACGGCGGCTGTGAACGTTTCGTAGTCCCGCTCGTTCTGGTCGGCGTAGGCGGCCGAGAAGTCCGCGATCGCACGATCGAACGCGTTCCCGCCGCCGAGGTAGGAGGCGATCGCGATCCGATCGCCCCAGCGGGCGTGTGCGCGGGCGAGCGTTGCCCCGCAGAGGCGGGCATACGCCGTCGCTCCCGGCACGAGCAGGCTCTCCACGTCGGCACTGCCCTTCCAATCGTGGAACTGGCGCACGTAGTAGTCGCGCATCTGGCCGTCCAGCCCCTTGACGCGGATCCACCCCAGGAACACGTCACTGGCCGCCTGCATCAGGCGCTGGCCGACCACGACTCGCCGGCCATGGTGGTTGTGCTCGCTCTTGCCGACGAAGCGCTCGAGCACCGACGCCTCGGCTTCCTTCGACTGGAGGAACAATGGGTCCTGCTCGTCGCGCCCCACGAAGAGGTGGATCCAGGCGCGAGTCCCCACGCTGCCGACACCTACCACCTTGCGCGCGGTGTGGATGTACTCGAACTCCTCGATCGGGTGGTGGTGGTCGGCGAGCGAGCGCCGGTACTTCTGGATCAGGGAGTGCATCAGCTTCTCCGAGTCGTCGGCGCTCATGCTCATGCCGTCCTGGACCAGCTCGTCGATCGGGACGATCAGCGGGGGATCCGGGACGATTCGCAGCTTGCCGTCGATCTCGTCGGCGCGTTTCGCGAAGACCCGCATGTGGTCGCGCGTCCTTGCCTTGGCGACATCCTTCGCCGCCTGCTTCCCTTCCTTCTTGCCGAGGCGCTTTGCGGCGACCTCCGTGCGCACCCAGCTCATGACCTGTTCGGCGTCCATGTGGTCGTACCAGGCCTCGAGCGTCCCCAGGTTGGCTGCGTGCCGCATCACCAGCCGATACTCGCGGACGCCGGCCATGACCATGATGCGCCGGTCGGAGGGAGAAAACCCGCGTTCGCGGCCGAGGATCTCGACGCTCGCCGCAAGTCGCTTCACATCCCATTCCCAGGGGCCGGGAAGCGTTTCGTCGAAGTCGTTGATGTCGAACAGGATCTGTCGCTCGGGTGAACCGAAGAGCCCGAAGTTCGACAGGTGGGCGTCGCCGCAGAGCTGGACGTTGACGCCCGAGCGCGGCGTCGAGGCCAGGTCGGCGGCCATCGCGAGCGCCGAGCCTCGATAGAACGCGAACGGCGACTCCAACATCCGCCCGTAGCGGATCGGGACGAGCTCCGGCACCCGGCTCGCGGACTGTTCCTCGAGGAGCGCGATCGGGTCGGGCCGGTCGGCCGCCGGCTTCCACGCGCCGTGGGTCGCCCTCGGTGCCGCCTGACGCGCCTCCTTGCCGCGGGCGACGCGCTCCTCCACGCTGAGATGCACGTTCCGGCGCGCCCGCGCGAGCCGCGTCGAGCTGCCGCCCCGGCCGGCCGTGCTCTCGGAAGGGCCTGCGGTCATTGCGTCAGTGTGCGTGCCGTTCGGCCGGAGGGCAAGCCCTCGCCCGCTGCTTCAGGAGCTCGCCGACCCGCACCTGCTCGGTCAACAGGCGGCGGAAGCCGTCTGGCACGGCCGCCGCGTAGGCGGCGCAGAGCTCGCGCCCGGCCGCGTAGGTGATCGCGTACGTCCGCGAGGACGGCTCGTTCAGAAACCGGATCAGGTGCGCTGCGAGCTCGGGTGTCATCAGAGCCCAGCGCTCGAGGTACGCGTGCGCCTCGGCGTTGCTCGCTCCGTCCTCGTGGAGCAGCAACGCCGCGTTGACGATCGCCCACGAGAGCGGCTCGGCCGCTCGCTCGATGCTCACTGCGTGGGCGAGGTCGAGATCGATCCCGGTGTCGCGCAGGATCGAGGCGAGCGTGCTCCCGCGGTGACTCTGGAGCACCATGGACGGCGCGAGCTGCGCGATTCCCTCAGAGACGAGCGACTGCGGTGTCGGCACGAGCACCAGCGTCTCCTCGAGCAGGCACCGGTCCCGCACGAGCAGGGCGTCCTTGAAGCAGCGCTCGGCGTGATGACCCGGGTACGTCTCGTGCATCGTGACCCGGAGGAGCTCCGGCGCAGAGAGCGGGAGGTCGACGTTGATCGAGATCCGGCTGCGAAACGCGCCGAGGTAACGGCAGAAGGCGAGCCAGGGCTCGTCACGGACGATCTCCAGGTCGACGCTCTCGCCAGGCGGCAGCTCGAGCAGGTCGCACGTCCACGCGCGCGCCTCCGCTACGACCGCGGCCACCGTGGCCGCGACGTGCTCGGCCGGCACGTTGACCGATCGTTCCCAGCGCTCGAGACGTTCGGCCAGCGGCCCGTCGCCGGGAAGCAGTTCCTCGAGCTGCGCCGTGCGCGGCGGCGAAGACCGCCTCCGCCGTGTAGGCCGGGCGCACGCCGTAGCAGCCCTCCACCTCGTCGGCGTACGAGCTCGACTCGCCTGCGAGCACGCCCGCGTAGGTCCGCAGCGCGGCGACCTGGTCGCGCAGCCACCCGTCCTCGAGCTCGTCGAGCAGGGCCTCCGCCGCGGAGACGAGCGCTCTCGGCTCGGCAGGCGTCTCCGCCTCGACGAACGCGGCGAGCTCCGGAGGGCCGAAGTAGGCGTCGACGAGCTCTTCTTCGAGCCGGCCGAGCTGCAGCCCGAGCCGGATGTAGCGCTCCGCCGCGGTCACGCCATGAGCCTAGAGCCTCAGCCGCGATCTCGACTTGCGCATAGCTGTTGAGATAGGGTGCCGCACGCCGTGCTTCGCTCGTTGCTGATCTCGTGGGCCGTGCTCGCCGTGGCGTTCGCGCTGACGTCATGGATCCTGTCCGGCCTCACGGTGTCCGGCGGTGTCTGGGGCTACATCTGGGTCTCGGCGCTCTTCGGCATCGTCAACGCGATCATCGGAACGATCCTCCGTCTCCTGACGTTCCCCCTGATCATCCTGACGCTCGGGTTGTTCGCGATCATCGTCAACGCCCTGCTCCTGGAGCTCACGGACTGGCTGAGCCGCAACCTGACGATCGACTCGTTCTTCTGGACGGCCATCTGGGCGGCGATCATCCTCTCGATCTGCACCGTGGTGCTTGACCTGACGGTGGGCCGGGCCGCCCGCAACGCGTAGTCGGCCTCCGAGCGCAATCCGACCTCGCGCGCAAGCTCCCGGCTTTGACGGCCGGGGCGAGGCGTGGCATCGTGCGTGTATGAGCAGCGTGTCGGAGATCCTTGCCGGGAAGGGAAGCGGGGTCCTGTCCGTCGACGCCGACGCCTCTGTGCTCGAGGCGGCTCAGAAGATGATCGACGCGAACGTGGGGGCGATGCTCGTCTCGGTGCGCGGGCGCATCACGGGCATCGTCACCGAGCGCGACTATCTGCGCCGGGTGACACTCGAGCGCCGCGACGATCGCGAGACCGCAGTGCGCGAGATCATGTCGTCACCGTTGATCGTCGTCACGCCGGAGACGACGATCGAGGAATGCATGTCCCTGATGACCGAGCAGAGGATCCGCCATCTGCCGGTGGCCGAGCACGGTGCAGATCGTGGGCGTCGTCTCGATCGGAGATGTCGTCAAGCTCCAGTCGAAGGAGCAGAGCGTCCAGATCCAGTATCTGACCGAGTACATCAACGCTCGTTAGGCTTGCGGTGTGACGCCGTACGCCACCGGCGGCGTAGAGACCATATGAAGATCGTCCTGATCCTCACTGCCCTCTCGGTCGTGCTGGCCGGAACGACCGCGGCGGGCGCAACGGGCATCGTCATGTGCAAGGGATCGCAGCTGACGGGCAGCTTCGCCGCCGTTGCCGGCAGTGCCGGCGCGGGAAACATCAGCTATCGGCTTCGGTTGAAGAACGTGTCGAAGACGTCGTGCAGCGTGACGGGGCTGCCGCAAGGGAGGCTGCTCGGGCGCCTGCGGTGGGCCGCTCCCGACGAACATCCGCGCAGCGTTTCCCGGTGCGCTCAGCGCGATCCTCGTCACGCTGCGCCCGGGCCAGTCGACGCGGGCGACCGCACGCTTCTCGCCGGACGTCCCGGGCATCGGTGAGCAGACCATCGGAGCCTGTGAGCGGACCGCGTACCGTCTGCGGGTCACGGCTCGCGGTGGTGGGACGAGCACGGTGCGGGTCACGCCTCCGACGGCCGTGTGCGAGCACGGCCGTCTGCTCTTCTCGGCGTACGGCCGCTAGCGCTTGCGCTTGCGCGAGCTGCCGCCGCCCGGGCGGCCGCCACGGGCCTGCTGCTGCATCCGCTCGGCCTGCCGCCGCATCTGGCGGTTCGCGCTCTCCGGGACGGCTCCCTGCTCCTGGGCCGCCTCCATGTAGGCGCGCCGCTCGGCCGGCGTGAGGCGGCTCATCGCCTTCTGGACGGCCTGCGGGTTGGGGTTCGCCGCGACCGGATTGATCTTCTTGAGCGCGCTCGCGAGCTCGGGGTTCTGTCGTTCGATCGCCGCCGTGCTGACGCGCGTGAAGAACCGACGCATGAACCCGATCTCGGAGAGCTTCGCGACCACCGGCCGCAGGAGCGCGCCGTTCTTGTACCGCCCGAGCAGGACGAGCAGCAGGAAGACGACGAGGACGGCGCCGATGATCAGGAGCGGGATGTAGAGCCACCACATGGCGGATCGATGGTACCTAGCGGCGCGACGTAAGTACGAGGCCGCCCGCGACGATGAGGGCGAGCACGACCATCAGCCAGATCCAGCCGGTGACCGATCCGTCGGGCACCACGGCCTGGGGCAGCGGGTGAACGGTGACGAAGAGCATCCCGGCCAGGGTTCCCGACGAGCATGAAGCCGGCAGTGGCCCCGCTGTAAGCGTTCGTTGAAGGTCGCGGAGGTGGGCTCAGTTCAGGAGCCGACGACCTTGCAGATCCAGCGGCGCGGCCGCGAGCGGTCGAGCTCGATGAAGAGCACGCGCTGCCACTGGCCCATGCAGAGCTCGCCCTCGCCGACGGGGATCGACTCGCCGGCAGAGCCCAGGATCATCGACATGCAGTGGGCGTGGCCGTTCGCCGCCTCCATGTCCTCCTCGCAGATGTTCTCCGTGCGACGATCCCAGTCGTCGTGGGCGTAGTACGTCTCGGCGGGGATCAGCCGCCGCAGGAGCGTTCCGAAGTCTTCGAACATCCCGCGCTCGTATTCGTTCACGCGCACACAGCAGGTGGTGTGCGGGGAGTAGATGCAGCAGATCCCGTCGACGACGCCCGACTCGCGGACGATCTCTGCCACTTCCGCAGTGATGTCCGTAACGTGGAGGCCTCCGGTCGTCTGGAAGTGCCGTTCCGCCTGGAAGACCTTCATCGCAGCACGAGTCTAACGAGTAGCGTTGGCTCTCCGGGCCCGTAGCTCAGCGGTTAGAGCAGGGAACTCATAATTCCTTGGTCCCTGGTTCGAATCCAGGCGGGCCCTTGAGCGGAAGCGGTGAACGCGGGCTTCCCGAGCATTTCCACGCCAGAGCCGGCTGAGAAGCAGCTCGCAGGGCGACCGCGGGCCATCCCTCGAACGAGGCACACCGATTTAGGCCCACCTTCAGGACTTTTGTCCGGCGAGTTGTCGACGGTCTCCGCTCAACCTGAGCCTGGCAAAACCGATTTCGCTCGGCGGGCAGGAGGTTGGCCCTGCGGCGAGGGATGAAAGGGAAAGGGTAAACATGCGGAAACTACTCCTGGTAACGATCGCGGCAGTGCTCACTTCGGCTGGCGTCGCGGGTGCGCACTCGAGCGATCAGGGAAGAAGGTTGGCGGGCCCGTTCTGCATCAATCTGAAGACCGGCGTGGTTCGGTCGGTCGCGTTGATCAGGACCGGGAAGTGCCGTCCTGGAGAGGTGCGGCGCCTTGGTCTTGCGGTCAACGGGCCGAAGGGCCCGAAGGGCGACGGCGGCCCGATCGGCCCGACCGGACCGGCAGGCCCCACCGGGCCGGCGGGTGCCAAGGGCGCCTCGGGTGCCAACGGCGAGGCCGGAGCGACGGGCAATACCGGTCCTGCCGGTGCGAAGGGCGACACGGGTGCGAAGGGCGAGACCGGCGCGACGGGCGCGAACGGTGAGCCCGGGGTTGCAGGTCCGCAAGGCCCGATCGGGGATACCGGTGCCACAGGCCCGGCAGGTCCCGCGGGTGCCAAGGGCGATACCGGCGCTGCGGGTCCGGCAGGTCCTGCGGGTGCCAAGGGTGATACCGGCGCTGCCGGTGCCACGGGCCCGGCCGGTCCTGCGGGTGCCAAGGGCGACACCGGCGCAGCCGGTCCGGCCGGCTCTGCGGGTGCCAAGGGCGACACCGGCGCAGCCGGAGCTGTCGGTCCTCAGGGCCCTGCCGGCCCCGCTGGTCCGCAAGGCCCCGCCGGCGCGGCCGGGTTGAACGGGTCGTCGATCGTGACGGTCGAGCAGGACGGCATCAGTGGCCAGAAGACCACCACGGTCTCCTGTCCCGCAGGTGACTTCGCGATCTCGGGCGGCTTCTCGGCCCAGGGCTCCGTCACCGAGTCGTATCGCAGCAGCTCGACGGGCAACCCGACCGGGACGAACGCCTGGACGGTCACGCAGTCCTCGGGCAACACGGACAGCCTGAAGGTGTACGTCTACTGCGTCGCAGCTGCATAGGGTGATGCTGAAGCTCCGGCCTTCACCGGCCGGGGCTTGAGCACCACGTTCGCGCAAGGCAACTCGATTGGTGGGCCGCGGGCCGTGCGTTCACACGGCCCGCTGGAACGGCGTGTCGTACAGTGGCGAATCGGGTGCCCGATCGCCTCTGGCTCATCGTGTCCGTCGCGCTGCTCCCCGTTGCGATTCTCGTTGCGCGTCCGGCGACGAGTGGGTCGCTCGGTGCCGGTCCCCGCGGGACAGCGGGCCCGGAAAGCACGTACTGGTACTACTGCCCGCCGGGACTGGTCGACACGAGAAGTGCCGACGGGCGAGCCAACGGCGAGACGTGCGCGTTTTGGTTGCTGCCGGACTTTCCGCTGGGCGGCAGCCCTGAACCGGGCCTGAATCAGACCGAGGTTCCGGGTCTCGACGTGCTGCCGGTGTGGCAGCGGTCACGGGGAGCAGGAGTCACCGTCGCGGTGATCGACACCGGCGTCGACCCGGCCAGCGCCGACCTCGCCCCGAACCTGCTGCAAGGTTGGAACTCCTTCGACCGAAACGGGGACACCTCCGACGGGGCCGGCCACGGCACGACCATCGCGTCGATCATCGGAGCTGCGGCAGGGAACGGCGGCTTCATCGGGATCGCTCCTGACGCGAAGATCCTGCCGGTGAAGGTCATGGGCGGCGACGGCGGCGACGCCTGGTCCGACCAGGCAGTCGTACGGGGAGTCGAATACGCACTTCGACGGGGCGCCCGGGTTCTGAACCTCTCCCTCGGCGGGCTCGACACACCGATCCCGGGGCTCCAGGGCGCCCTGGCGGACGCACGGACTGCTGGAGCTCTGGTCGTCATCGCTGCCGGGAACGACGGAGTCGACCTCGACGACGGGAAGCACACCGAGTTTCCCGACGGATACGGCCTGCCGAACACGCTGACCGTCGCCAACTTCACGAACCGGAACACGCTGGCGGACGATTCGAATTACGGCAAGCGACACGTCCAGATCGCATCCCTCGGCACCGACCTCTGGGGCGACTACCCGGGGAGCGAAAACGGCGGATACCTCGGTGGCACGTCCGCCGCAGCCGCGACCGTGTCCGGGGTCGCCGCCCTGCTGTTCGCCGCCGACCCGCAAGCCAGTGCTGCCCAGGTCCGCCGCGCGATCATCGTGGGCGCCAATCGCGACGTGCCGCAACTGCAGGGCAAGGTCGAGGCGAACGGGCTCCTGTCCGCATCAGGCGCGTTGGCGGCACTCATGCATCCGGATACACAGCCACCGACCCCGTTCACTGCCGCCGGTCCCGCCTCGACGTTCCGGTTGCGCCGAACGACTCGCGTTCGCTTCGCCTGGAGCTCCGCCCACGACCCCGAGCTCGAGGGCTACCGATTCGTGCTCGACGGCCGCACATCGACGTTGTCGACCGGCGAAACGGGTGTGGCCGCAACCTTGAGGGCCGGTCTGCATCACTGGTCGGTCACCGCCTACGACCTCTCGGGGAACCGCACAGAAGCTGGGTAAGCGTCGCTCGGGGTCGAACGGCTGAAGGGCGGGTCACCCCGCCCTTCAGCCGTTCCCTGACCAAGGAGAGTTACTTCTTGTTCGACGTCTGTGAGACGCACTTGCCGAACGCGTTACGTGTCGTGCCGTACTTGCTTGCGAACGTCTTGGCGTCGGCCTTGAGGGCCGCCTTGCACGTCTTCGCCGCAGAGACGGCAGCCGCCGTTTCGTTCTGCACGGATTGCTGAACCTGCTGCGAGACACACTTGCCGTAGGCGTTCCTGTCTGCGCCGTTGCCCTTCGCGCCATTCGACCCGTAGTACTGGTCGAACGTCTTGCCGCCGTGTGACCCGGAGAAGTTCGGATCGGCCTGCTGTGCTTTGCACGTGTTGGCCGCGTTCGAGACGGCCCGCTGTGCCTGGGAGGCACTCTGCGAGACACACTTCCCGAACGTGCCGTAGGTCTGCTTGAACGTTGCGGTGCCCATCGATTGGAGCTTCGCTTTGCACGACGTGTTCGCCGTGCTCGCCGGCGTGGGTGGTGTCGCATCGGCGAAAGCCGCAACCGGCACCACAGCCGCGACCAGCGCGAGCATGAGGATCATCTGCCGCATTTTTGAGGCCTCCAGGAGCCTTGGGGGAGTCGAAGTCATGGACCGCAGTCTTTCCCTCCAGGTCACAGCCCGATCTGGTTGACGTAAGTGCAACGTAAACCGGCCTCGGACTCACCCGATCCGGGCGGCGGGGCGGGCTCTTTGGCCCGGGAGTAGGGTTTTCTGCGATGGCTGTGGTCGAGGACAAGCGGGCGCTGATCCTCCAGGCTGCGGTTCGGGTGTTCGCGGCGGAGGGCTACGAGGCGACTCGCGTGGGGGACATCGCCAGGGAAGCCGGTGTCGCCTACGGCCTCGTCTATCACTACTTCGATTCGAAGGAAGCGGTGCTCGAGGCGGTCTTCCACGAGCAGTGGGGAAGGCTCCTCGCGGCTCTCGCCCTCGCCGAGGAGACGGGCGACGACGCCGGCGAGCAGCTCGAGCTCGCGGTGAAGATCGTGCTTCGCTCCTGGCGCGACGACCCCGATCTCGTCCGCCTGCTCGTGCGCGAGATCACGCGCAGCCCGCACGTCCAGGACGAGCTCGACGAGATCGGCCGGGCCTTCGCCACCTTCCAGCGGGTGATCGAACGGGGGCAGCGAGCGGGGACGTTCCGCGCCGGCCTCGACCCGCAGATCGCCGCCTGGATGCTCTACGGCGCGCTCGAAGAGGTGCTGACGGGCTGGGTGCTCGGGCAGCTGCCGGATGATGCCGAGGCGGTCGCGGCCGCCGAGCGCGAAGTGATCGGCACCCTCATCGGCGGACTGCGGGCTCGCTGACCGTGCTCGACCCGCAGAAGCGCTGGCGCCCGTTGCCCGACAAGCCGGACTACGCGGGCTTCCTGTCGTTCGGCGGGCTGCCGCTCACGCAAGAGCCGGCGGAGCTCACCGGCGTCGACGTGGCGATCGTCGGAGCGCCGACAGACGACCTGGTCTCCGACCGTCCTGGCACGCGTTTCGCGCCAAGGGCGATCCGGAGCGCATCGTGCCCGCCGGGCCCGCACCTCGAAGCGGGCATCGACGCGTTCGCCGCGCTGCGCATTGTCGACTACGGCGACGCGCCGGTGGTGCCTGCGGATCCGGCAGCCTCGCACGCCGCGATCGAACGGATCATCGGCGAGGTCGTCGACGCCGGCGTCCTGCCGCTGACGCTCGGCGGCGACCATTCGATCACCGAGCCGTGCATTGCGGCGATCGCGGCGCGCCGCGGTCCTGTCGGCCTGATCCACTTCGACACCCACACCGACACGGGCCGTGAGGTCTTCGGCCGTGAGCGCTCACACGGCACGCCGATGTTCAGGCTCGTCGACGCCGGGCGCGTCGCCGGAGCACGGTACGTCCAGATCGGCCTACGTGGCTACTGGCCGGGGCCGGCCGAGTTCGAATGGCAGCGCGGTCACGGCATCGCGAGCTTCTTCATGCACGACGTCACCGAGCTCGGGATCAAGGAGGTCGTCTCGCGCGCGCTCGGGCAGGTGGGGGCAGGGCCGGTCTACCTCACGGTCGACGTCGACGTTCTCGACCCGGCGTTCGCTCCGGGCACCGGCACCCCAGAGCCGGGCGGGATGACCTCGGTCGACCTGCTCTGGGCCGTGCGCACGATCGCAGCAGTCGGTCGAGCTCGTCGGAGCGGACGTGGTGGAGGTGCTTCCGACCGCGATCGGCTCGGCGGACATCACGGCACTCGTCGCCGAACGCATCGTCCGCGAAGTGCTCACGGGGCTGGCCCTGCGGAAGGAGCATGGACACGAACACACGTTCGTATTAGCATCACGGCGTGCAGCTGCGCCTCGATGCCGCCGATCGGCTCGTCGAGCTCGTGGAGGACCATCGGGGCCCGGTTGCCGCCGATGAGGCCGCGCGGGCCGTCCTGAAGCTCGGGAGCGCGGTTCCCGTCGGCCTTGCGCGCTCGCTGCTCGACGATGCGGTTTCGAGCGATGCCCGGCTGCGCTGGTCCGGGGATCTGATCGGGCTGGCCGGCGCGCCGAGCGAACTGCTGCCCCTCGAGGAGGCGACCTTCGTCGTGTTCGACCTCGAGACGACGGGCCTGCGTCCCGGGTCGGCGCGTCCGTGCGAATTCGGCGCCGTGCGGGTCGAACGCCTCGAGCTCACGGAGCGCTTCGAGCTGCTCGCGAACCCGGGACAACGACTCCAACCGGCCGTCTCCGCGCTCACCGGGCTCCGTGACGACGAGCTGCGGCGGGCGCCGCCCGTCGCCGCAGTCGTCCGGCGGTTCCTGGCCTTTGCCGGTGACAGCGTGCTCGTCGCGCACAACGCCCGGTTCGACATGGCATTTCTCGATCACGAGACGATGCGGCTCACCGGCAAGCGAACCGTCGCGACCGTCGTCGACACGGTCGGGCTGGCCCGGCGGCTGCTCGGACGCCAGCCGGCGAATCTCGGGGCTCTCTCCTACCGCTTCGCGACCGACGTCCGGCCCTGCCATCGCGCGTTGCCCGACGCCGAGGCGACGGCCGAGATCCTCCTGCGGCTGATCGGCATGGCCCAGGAGCGCGGGGCACGCACCGTCGGCGACCTCGTCGAGCTGGCGGCCACCAAGCCGCGGCGGGTGCAGCGCAAGCGCAGCCTCGCCTTCGGGGCGCCGCAACGGCCCGGCGTCTACCTCTTCCGCGACAAGCACGACCAGGTGCTCTATGTGGGGCGCGCCCGCGACCTCCACGCGCGGCTGCGCTCGTACTTTCGCTCGGATCGCCAGCGGCCGGCCGTCGAGGCCGCGCTCGCCGCGCTCGAGCGAGTCGAGTGGCGTGTCACCGGCTCCGAGCTCGAGGCGGCGCTCGAGGAGCTCCGCCTCATCCGTGAGCTGCGTCCGCCGGCGAATGCGCGGTCGGTGCGGCCCGACCGCTACCTCTATCTCCGCCGCCGTGGCGACAGCGTCGTCTGCACCTCGCAGCCGACCGAGCTCGGACCGTTGACGAGTCGCAAGCGGGCGCAACTGGCTTCGCGTGCCCTGCAGGGTGTCGAGTGGGAGACGCTCGACGACGCTCTTCCGAAGCTGCGGGCGAAGCTCAAGCGTCTGGCGCGCGATCTGCGCTTCGAGGATGCCGCCCGGCTGCGAGACCGGATCGACGCGCTCGAAGATGCGGCGCGGGAGATTCGCCGCATGCAGCAGCTGCGCCTGATGGCTGTGTGCATCGTCGTGCCGGGTGAGCGCGCGGGATCCCGCCGCGCGTTCTTCGTCGCCAAAGGGCAGGTCGTCGGCGTGCGGCCCTTCGTCGGGCCGCACGGAGTGGAATGGCAGGCGGGTCTCGCTGCCGTCGCCCGAGCCGAGCCGACCCTCGCACCGGAGGCGGCCGACGAGCTCCGGGTGGTCGCGTCGTTCATCCGCAGGCCGCCGCCGGAGCTGGAGGTGCTGAGGTTGGCACACTTGACACATGGAGCAGCTGCATGAGCGGGCGCTCGGTGACGGTTGGCGGAAACTGGTGGTGGACGGAGTCACCGCCACGCCGGTCGACGTTCGCCGCGGCGCGGCGGTCAAGGTGGTCGACGGGCCGCGCACCGAGACGGTGCCCCGCGCCGAATGGCCGGCCAGGCTCGACGCGCTGCTCGACCACGCGCGCAACGTGCACCTGCTGACGCCGGACGGCGACGTTCACGCGCGGCGCACGAAGAAAGGAACCTGGCTCGTCTCCTCCGGCAGGCCGTCGTCGGGCGCTGCGCCGTCGCGCGAGCACGACCGCGCGCCTCGCCATCCGCTGCCCGCCGACCACCCGCTGTTCCGAGCGACGAAGATCTCGCGCGACAAGGCGCGGCAGGTGCAGCACTACGTCGAACTGCTGCGGGCACTGCCGCTCTGGGACCGCGAGCGCATCCGGGTCGTCGACGCGGGCTGCGGCAAGGCGTACATGAGCCTCGCGCTCGTCGCCTACGGGCGAGAGGTCGGCACGCGCGTCGAGCTCGTCGGGCTGGACAGCAACGCGGCGGTGATCGAGACGGTGCGCGGTGTCGCCGAGAGCCTGGGGTACGACGAAGCGAGCTTCGAGGCGACCGCGATCGTCGACTACGCGAGCGACGCGCCGGTCGACCTGCTCGTGTCGTTGCACGCGTGCGACACCGCGACCGATGAAGCGATCGCCGCCGGCGTGAGGCTCGGCGCCGATGCGATCGTCGTCGCGCCGTGCTGCCACCATGAACTTGCCGCCCAGATCGCGACCGGCGGAAAGGATGCGCTGCTCCGGCACGGGCTGCTGCTCGGCCGTCAGGCCGACCTCGTCACCGACGCGCTCCGCGCCTCGGCCATGGAGATGCTCGGCTATCGCGTCGACGTGATCGAGTTCGTCTCCGCCGAGCACACGGCGAAGAACGTGATGCTGCGCGCCGAGCGCGCGCCGTCAACGTCGCGGGCAGTGCGCGCCGAAGCCGAGTATCGCGAGCTGCGCGACCGTTGGGGCGTCCGGCCCGCGATCGAGCGTCTGGTTGCGCTGCCCGTCTCCACTCCGGGCTGAGCATCCGCCCTGAGCTACGATCAGGCCATGAACGAGATCGGGACGATGCGGGTGAAGAGCGGTCTCGCCGAGATGCTCAAGGGCGGCGTGATCATGGACGTCGTCGACGCCGAGCAGGCGAAGATCGCCGAGGAGGCAGGCGCCTGCGCGGTGATGGCGCTCGAGCGCGTGCCCGCCGACATTCGCCGGGACGGCGGGGTCGCCCGGATGTCCGACCCGGACATGATCAAGGGGATCCAGGAGGCCGTCACGATCCCGGTGATGGCGAAGTGCCGCATCGGCCATTTCGCCGAAGCGCAGATCCTGCAGTCGCTCGAGATCGACTACATCGACGAGTCCGAGGTGCTGACGCCGGCCGACCTCGAGCATCACGTCGACAAGTGGCAGTTCACCATTCCGTTCGTCTGCGGCTGCACGAATCTCGGCGAGGCGCTCAGGCGGATCGCCGAGGGCGCGGCGATGATCCGCACCAAGGGCGAGGCCGGCACCGGCGACATCGTCAACGCCGTCACCCACATGCGCTCCGTCTTCGGCGGGATCCGCCGGCTGCAGTCGCTGCGCGGCGAAGAGCTGTTCGCGGAGGCCAAGAACCTGCAGGCGCCGTACGACCTCGTGCGCTGGGTCGCCGAGCACGGTCGCCTCCCGGTCGTCACGTTCACGGCGGGGGGCATCGCCACACCTGCCGATGCATCGCTCTGCATGCAGCTCGGCGCCGACGGCGTCTTCGTCGGGTCGGGGATCTTCAAGTCCGGGAACCCGTCGCAACGGGCGCGGGCGATCGTCGAGGCGACGACGCATTACATGGACGCAGACGTGCTGGCGCGCGTCTCGGCCAACCTCGGTGAGGCGATGGTCGGCATCTCGACCCAGTCGCTCGATCCGAGTGACCTGCTCGAGCGCCGCGGCTGGTAGCTCGGCGCGGCTGCTGGTCACCGGCGGCTGCGGGTACCTCGGGAGCGAGCTGGTTCGCCGCGCGCCCGCGTCGGGCTGGGACGTTCGAGCGACCTGGTGGCGGCGCGAGCCGCGCGGTGCAGCCGAGTGGATGCACGCGGACGTCCGAGATCCGGATTGCCTGGCACGTGCGGTCGACGGCGTCGACGCGGTGATCCATACGGCGTATGTCCAGGGCGAGGGGGAGTGGGCGGTGAACGTCGACGGCTCGGCGACCGTCGCCGCGGCGGCACGAGGCCGGCGGCTGATCCAGCTCTCGTCCGACCTGGTCTTCGACGGGTCGCGCGGCGGCTACCGCGAGCGCGACGAGCGCGCGCCGGTCAACTCGTACGGGAGATCGAAGGCGGAGGCGGAGCGGCGAGTTGCCGAGGCGCATCCCGAGGCGACGGTCGTCAGGACGTCCCTGATCTACGGTGGCTCCGCCCCCGGCCCGCAGGAGCGGCTGGCGCAGGAGAACCGGCGTTTCTACGTCGACGAGATCCGGTCACCCGTCCAGGTCGGCGATCTCGCAGACGCGCTCCTCGAGCTGCTCGAGCTGTCGGCCCCCGGGCCGCTGCATGTCGCCGGCGCCGATGCCGTGTCCCGGTTCGATTTCGCCGTGCTGCTCGGCGCCGACCCTGCACGGCTCGAAGCGCGGCCGGACGACGCCCGACCGGGCGCCGGACGTGTCACTGGACAGCTCGCGCGCCGCATCGCTTCTGGCAACGCGCCTGCGCGGGGTCTACGAGGTGCTCCCGGGCTCCTGAGCCCAGCGTTCGGCCGCCGCGCGGCCCTCCGCCGTGCGCAGGAAATGCTCGAGCGGGACGTGCAGGAGTGCCGCTTTGCACTCGGCGAATGCCTCGGCGCCGTCGCCGAGCGTGGCGTTCACGTGGAGCCGGCGGCCGTGTGCGTCGTCGAGCGAGGCGCGAAGCAGGAGCTCGGTGTTGATCGGCACCGGGTGGCGGTAGCGGACGAAGATCCGCACCGTCACGGCCGGGAACGCGTACCAGGTGGCGAGGAGGCCGACAGCCTCGTCGAGCGCGCCGGCCACGAGCCCGCCGTGCACGATGCCCGGGCCGCCCTGATGGTGCTCGTCGAACGAGAAGTACGCTTCGTACTCGGTCAGGCCCTCGGCTGCGGGAAGCGGCAGGTGCAGCCCCGTGGGGTTGTCCCCGCAACCCCAGCACGCCGGATCATGATGCGGAGGGATCTGCACGCCAGACGTTCTCGAACGTCCCGAAGCGGAGCTCCTGGACGAAGTGGAACCGCGCCTCGTCGCTGCGGCTCAGGTACTCGGCCTGATGCTCGGCGAGAAATGTGTTGTAGGCGTCCGCCGATTCCCACCGGTCGATCACGAGATACCGGTCGGGCTCGTCGACGTCGTGCAGCAGTTCCGTGCCGATGTACCCCTCCCCCGACCGGAAGAACTGCGCCCATTCGCCTTCGGGCCCGTAGACCTGCTCGAAGGCAACGGGATCGCGCACCTCGTAGCGGAAGACGAGCGCGATCACCTCAGTCCGCCGCGTTCGTGGTGGGCCTTGAAGAAGTTCTCGCTGCCTGCGGTCGCCATCGCGGCCGACGCGCTGATCTCGAGCGAGAGTGCCGCTGCGGCGACGATCTGGGCGAAGCGGTAGACCCGGCCCGGTCCCGCGCAGCCGATCGAGGCGAGCCAGTCGCGTGCCGACGGAAGGGTGGTGCCGCCTCCGACGGTGCCGACCTCGAGGCCGCCGAAGCGGATCGTTGCCTGGAGCCCGCCCTCGACACGGCGCGCCGTGCCGTGTGCCATCGAGCTCGTGCCGACCATCCCGAGATCCTGGCCCGTGGCTGCGAAGACCGCGGCAACCGCAGAGGCGGGGGTGAAGGCGACGGACTGCATCCCGCTCGCGACCGACCCATGCGTGCCTGCCCACGACAGCGCCTCCAGATCCTCGGCGGTCGTCCGGAGCACGCGCCGGATCTGTTCGTCCGAGAGGAACGCCTCGGCCAGCACCGTCTTGCCGTGCCCGGACTGGAAGTATTCGGCGGACGGCTTCTTGTCGCCGCCCATGTTCGCCTCGAGGATCGCGCGTTCCGGCTTGACCGGCGCCCGTTGCATCACGTACGCCATGTTCAGGGCGTAGGAGTTGCGCGTCATCATGTTCGGGCCGACGGCGTCGCCGGTCGTCCACTGCCAGAGCACGTGGCACATCGGCCCGACGACGTGCGTCTTCGCGCCGCGGAGCAGTGCCCGCTTCGAGAGCGACGGGTCGTCGCCAGACTCGAGAAACGCCCGCATGCCGGGCAGCTCCGCTTCGACCCACTTCGCGAGCTCCACCGCGTTGCCCGCGTTCCGGCAGACGAAGCAGGATGCACGTGTGATCCGGTCGTGCAGCACGTAGGTGCGAATCGCACCGGCGGCGAGCGCCCCGCGGGTCATCGACGCGGTCAGCCCTCCTTCGGTGTGAGCCAGCGGAACGTGCACCACCTCGGTTCCCCGGCCGTTCTCGACCACGGCGCCGGCGTCGCTGAGCTCGTACTCGCCGAGCTCGATCTCGACGGGAACGGCGGAGACCGGGATCACGGCCACGCCGACGAGCGATTCGGCAGCGTCCGCGAACGGCTGCAGGTCGACCGACGTGACGAGACCGCCGTCGAGGCTCATGGCCTCGCGGCGGCTACGGATCGACTCTGCATCGTTCTTCCGGGGCCAACGCATGGGGAGACTCTAGAGTCGTACCCATGTCAGCGACGCTCATCAAGGGGAAACCGATCGCGGAGCGCATCCGGGCTGAGGTCGCCGAGCAGGTGGACGCGATCGGCCACGTCGGGCTCGTGACGGTTCTCGTCGGTGACGACCCGGCCTCAGAGGTGTACATCAGGCTCAAGCACAAGGCCGCGCTCGAAGGCGGCTTCGACGCACACGACGTGCGGCTCCCCGCAGAGACGAGCGAGGAAGAACTGCTCGCCAGGGTCTCGGCCCTGAACGCGGACGACGCGATCGACGCGATCCTCGTCCAGTTGCCGCTCCCGGCTCACATCGACGAAGCGCGGATCCTGCGGGCAATCGCCCCGGCCAAGGACGTCGACGGGCTGCATCCGTTCAACGCGGGGCAGCTCTTTCTCGGGAAGCCCACGCTGGTCGGTGCCACACCGGTCGGCGTGATGGAGATGCTGCGGGAGCACAAGATCGAGATCGACGGCGCCCGCGCCGTCGTCATCGGCCGCAGTGACATCGTCGGGAAGCCCATGGCGCATCTCCTGCTCCAGGCCAATGCGACGGTCACGGTCTGCCACTCGCACACGCGGGACCTCGCCGCGCCACACCCTGGATGCCGACATCCTGGTCGCCGCGGTGGGTGTTCCCACGATGGTCTCGCCCGACATGGTGAGGGCCGGCGGCGTCGTGATCGACGTCGGAATCAACCGCACCGATGCGGGCCTCGTCGGCGACGTCGATCCAGGCGCCGCCGAGGTCGCGGCCTTCATGACGCCCGTTCCGGGCGGGGTCGGCCCGATGACGATCGCATGCCTGCTCCAAAACGCGGTTCGCTGCGCGCGTTATCGCCGAGGGGAGCTTGCATATCCAGGGTAATTCGGTGCTAATGTTGCGCGCGCTCCGTCGGTAGCGGCGGACTTGTAGTCATCCAGCAAGGAGTAGGTGCAAGTGGCTGAAGGCACGGTCAAGTGGTTCTCGAACGAGAAGGGCTACGGCTTCATCGAGCGCGGTAACGGCGAGGCGGACGTGTTCGTCCACTTCTCCGCCATCGCCGGTGAGGGCTACAAGTCGCTGACCGAGGGTCAGCGCGTTGCGTTCGAAGTCGTGCAGGGCGATAAGGGCCTGCAGGCGTCGAACGTCACGGCGCTCTAAACCCTTTCGGAACCAAGTTGGATGGGAGGCTCCGAAAGGAGCCTCTCGTCGTCTGACGGGAGAAGACGAATGGCGAAGATCACGAGGGACGAGGTTCTGCATGTTGCGAGGCTCGCGCGCCTCGAGCTGAGCGACGACGAGGTCGGCCGCTTGCAGGAGCAGCTCTCGGACATCCTCGAAGCCGTGTCGAAGGTCTCCGAGCTCGATCTCTCGGACGTGCCGCCGACGGCGCACCCGCTCGAGATCGCGAACGCCTGGGCGGAGGACGTGCCGCGGCCCTGTCTGGAGCTCGACGAGGTATTTGCGAACGCGCCCGACCGCGAGGACGATTTCTTCAGGGTGCCGCCCGCATGATCGACACCCTTCGACTTACAGCGGAAGGGGCGAAGAAGCTGCTCGATGCGCGCGAGCTCTCGGGCGCGGAGCTGTTCGCGGCCTACCGCGGGCGCGACGACGACCTGCACGCGTTCCTGCATCGTTGCGGCGATCCGGGTGGCGAGGGCATCCCGATCGCGATCAAGGACGTGATCGGAACGAAGGGCGTGCCGACGACGGCAGGTTCGAAGATCCTCGAGAGCTACGTGCCGGTCCAAGACGCGACGGTGGCCGCGCGCTGCAAGGCGCACGGGCTCCGCCTGCTCGGAAAGACGAACACCGACGAATTTGCGATGGGCTCCTCGACCGAGAACTCGGCCTACGGTCCGACCCACAACCCGTGGGACCCGACGCGCGTCCCGGGCGGTTCGGGCGGCGGCAGCGCGGCTGCGGTGAGCGGCGGGCTCGCACCGTGGGCGCTCGGCTCGGACACCGGCGGCTCGATCAAGCAGCCGAGCGCACTGTGTGGGAACGTCGGGCTCCGACCGACGTACGGAACGGTGTCGCGCTACGGCGTCGTTGCCTTCGCGTCGTCACTCGATCAGGTCGGCCCGGTCGCCAAGAACGTCCGCGATTGCGCGTTCCTCTATTCGGTCATCTCCGGCCGCGACGACAACGACCTGACGACGGTCGACGCCCCGCCCGTCGAGCTTCCCGCAGGGGACAGTCTGAAGGGCGTTCGCATCGGCGTGCCGAAGGAGATGAACGGAGCCGCCGGCATCGAGCCGGGTGTCACCGCCGCCGTGAACGCTGCGATCGAGCTTGCGGTGTCGCTCGGCGCCGAAGTGGGGGAGTGCTCACTGCCGCGCTCGGTCGAGTACGGGGTCGCCTGCTACTACCTGATCGCACCCGCGGAGGCATCGTCGAACCTCGCGCGGTACGACGGCGTGCGGTACGGCCTCCGCGTCGACGGCGACGACTTTCGCGAGATGGTCATGCGGACGCGAGATGCAGGCTTCGGGGACGAGCCGAAGCGGCGGATCATGATCGGCACCTACGCGCTCTCGTCGGGCTACTACGATGCGTATTACGGCACCGCCCAGAAGGTGCGGACCGTGATCAAGCGCGAGCACGAAGCGGTGTTCGAGAAGTTCGATCTGATCGTGTCGCCGACGAGCCCGACGGTTGCCTTCGAGCTCGGCGCGAAGATCGACGACCCGCTGGCGATGTACCTCAACGACCTCTTGACGATCCCGTCGTGCATGGCGGGCCTGCCGGGCCTGAACATCCCGTGCGGGCTCAGCGACGGCCTGCCGGTGGGGCTGCAGCTGATCGGCCCCCAGTTTTCCGAGAACACGCTGTTCAAGGCCGGGCATGCGCTCGAGCAGGCGATCGGCTTCGACGTCGTCCCGGCGAGGCTCAGATGACGGCGGGATCGTGGGAACCGGTGATCGGGCTGGAGATCCACGTCCAGCTGAAGACGGAGACGAAGATGTTCTGCCGCTGCAGAAACGGCTTCGGCGGCGAGCCGAACACCCAGACGTGCCCGGTGTGCCTCGCGTTTCCCGGTGCGCTCCCTGTGCCGAACCGTCGCGCGATCGAGGAGACGATCAAGCTCGGCCTCGCACTCGACTGCACGATCGCGGAGCGGGCAGTCTTCCATCGCAAGAACTACTTCTATCCCGACCTGCCGAAGGCGTACCAGATCAGCCAGTACGACGAGCCGCTGTGCTCGAACGGCAGGCTCGCGGTCCCGACTGCGGATGGTGAGGTGGTGATCGGGATCACCCGCGCGCACCTCGAAGAGGACGCGGCGAAGAACGTGCACGTCGCAGCCTCGGGGCGGCTGCACGGCGCAACGGCAACGCTCGTCGACTTCAACCGCGGCGGCACACCGCTCGTCGAGATCGTCACCGAGCCCGACCTGCACGACGCCGAGACCGCAAAGCGCTTCCTGCAACTGCTGCGCCAGACGGTCGTCGAGCTCGACCTGTCGGACGCCGAGCTCGAGAAGGGCTCGATGCGCTTCGACGTCAACGTCTCGGTGCGTCCCGCAGGCACCGACGAGCTGCGGACGCGCACCGAGTTGAAGAACATGAACTCGTTCAACTTCGCGGCCAAGGGAATCGAGCGGGAGATCGCGCGCCAGATCCAGATCTACGAAGCCGGTGGAGAGGTGCAGCAGGAGACGCTGCATTTCGTTCCGGGCGACGAGGAGTCGCCGCCGTCCCGTTCCAAGGAGGAAGCGCAGGACTACCGCTATTTCCCCGAGCCCGACCTGGTGCCGGTGCAACCGCCGGCCGAGCTCGTCCTCCGGCTCGGCGGTGAGATCGGGGAGCTCCCCGGCGCGCGCATTCGCCGCATCGCCGACACGCTGTCGTTCTACGACGCCGACGTGCTCGTGACCGGGGGCCTCGACAGGCTCTGGTCGTCGCTCGTGGCGGCCGGCGCCGATCCGAAGGAAGCAGCCAACGTGCTCGCCAACCAGTTCGTCGCCACCGGCATCCCGGCCGACGCCGTGAACGCTGTGGAGCTTGCGCAGCTCGTGTCCGCGCGGGCGGAGATCCCGCGGCCGACGTTCGACGAGGCGCTCGCGCGGGTGGGGGATCCGGACTTTGCGGCGGCGCCGTATCTCGAGCAGAAGGTGGTCGCCGACACGGACGAGCTCGATCCCATCATCGACCGGATCATCGAGGCGAATCCCGGCCAGGCAGAGCAGTTCCGCGGCGGCAAGGAAGGGCTGCTCGGGTTCTTCGTCGGCCAGGTGATGAAGGAGACGGCCGGCAAGGCCGACCCGCGGGTCGTGAACGAGCGCGTGCGCGCGAAGCTCACCGGCTGAGGTTCGTCGGGACGACGGCAGGCGAATCGACGCGCGGCGAATCGACGGGCAGGTTCGCGCTGGCGTAGAGCAGCACCGCTGCGAGCGCGAAGCAGGCTGCGGCTGCGCCGACGGCGGTCTGGGTCAGCGCGGAGGCGGCCCCCGCGGCTGCGACGGCGCCGAGCAGCAGGCTGTTTCCGAGGCGACGACGCTTCATCGTCGCCACGGCGACGATCACCACCGCGAGTGTCCCGAGCGAGCTGCCGACGATCGCGACGATGCGGGGGAGCGCGTCGACGTGGTCCTGTGCGTGCGGCACGCTCGTCGAGCCGAATGTGCCGTGGACGGGCATCACGGCGGCGATGCCGACGGCAAGGCCGGTGTAGACGAGGCCGACCGGCGTCGCCCACCGGCGGCCCCACAGCGAGAGGGAGCCGATGCCGAGCAGCGGGGCAGAGAGCAGGGCGCCTGCGAGATACCAGACGCGGAACGACCGGTCGTCCCAGCCGTGAGCGGTGCCCCAGGCCATCGTGGCGGTCGCCGCGGCGAGCGAGAGCACGCCGCCGGCCCAGGCGTAGTGATGGGAGCGCAGCAGGAGGCCTGCCAGGCGCAGGGAGATGAGCGCCGCCGCGAGCGACAGAAGGACGTCCACGGCAATAGTCTGCTTCCCCGCCGCGCTCGCCGCGTGGTGCTCCGGCCCCCGCAGCCGTGAAGGTGCTCATGCCCCACGCCGCCGCGGGGTCGCCGGACGGGCCGTGCCTCGTCGAGACACGTCTGGGGTCTGACCCCGGTTCTCGTCCCACCAGGACACGTCCGGGGTCTGACCCCGGGTGCATCGCTGTGCAGAAGTCTTGCGTTCGAGCCCGAGTCGTGTCGTCGCGAGACACGTCCGGGGTCTGACCCCAGGCCTGTCTCGTCTGGACCCGCCGTGGGCGGCGCTAGGCTGAGGTTCTTGGAAAAGCGCTACCTCTTCACGCCCGGGCCGACTCCCGTGCCGCCGGCCGTGCTCGCGGCGGGTGCCGAGCCGATCGTCCACCACCGCGGGCCCGACTTCCGCGACGTGTACGCGAGCACACTCGGGCGCCTGAAGGAGGTCTGCCGCACGAGCGCCGACGTGCTTCTCTTCACCGCGTCCGGGACCGGGGCGATGGAGTCGGCGGTCGCGAACCTCTGCGCGCCCGGCGACCGCGTGGCGGTCGTCAGCCACGGATCCTTCGGCGAGCGCTGGATCGCCATTTGCGAACAGCACGGCCTCGACGTCCAGGCGCTCCGCTACGAGTGGGGCGAGGTGCCCGACGCCGACGAGGTCGGCGCGGCTGTGCGCGAATCGGGCGTCGACCTCGTGTTCTGCCAGCAGTCCGACACGTCGACCGGGGTGGTCTCCGACGTCCGCGCGGTCAAGGAAGCGGTCGGCGACGCTCTGCTCGTCGTCGACGCGATCTCGTCGCTCGGCGCCGTGCCGCTCGAGACGGATGCCTGGGGGATCGACGTCGTCGTCTCCGGCTCGCAGAAGGCGCTCATGTGCCCGCCGGGGCTCGCGCTGGCCTCGGTGCCGCCGCACGTGCTCGAGCGCGTCAAGCCATCCCGCAGCTTCTACTTCGACTGGCGCCGGAACAAGAAGGCACAGGACGCACTCGACGCAGCGTTCACGCCGGCCGTCTCGCTCATCCGCAGCCTGGACGTCGCGCTCGGCCTGATCCTCGCGGACACGCTGGAAGCCTGCTTCGAACGGCACGTCCGCCTCGGCAGGGCCGCGCGCGCAGGCGTGAAGGCGATGGGGCTCGAGCTCTTCTCACCGGACGACGACACCGCTGCTGTGGTCACCGCGATCCGGGCGCCCGAGGGGATCGACAGCGACGAGCTGTTGCTCCATCTTCGCGACCGGCACGGTGTCACGCTTGCGCCCGGCCAGCAGCACCTCAAGGGGAAGATCTTCCGGATCGGGCACATCGGCTGGTTCGACGTCTTCGACATCGCGACCGCGCTCGCGGCCGTCGAGCTCTCGCTGATCGAGCTGGGCGCCGACATCGAGCGCGGCGTTGCGGTGCCACGTGCGTTCGAGGCGTTCGAGAGCCCCGTCACCGCTTGATCATGCGCGTTCTTGTCCGTGAGAAGATCGCGGACGCAGGAATCGACCTCCTGCGGGAGCATTTCGAAGTCGACGTCGACACCGAGTCGCCGCTCGACGAGATCATCGACGGGTACGAGGGCCTGATCGTCCGTTCGGCGACGAAGGTCACCGCCGACCTGATCGCACGCGCCACCTCCTTGAAGGTCGTCGGCCGCGCCGGTGTGGGCGTCGACAACGTGGACGTCGATGCAGCCACCAGGCGCGGCATCGTCGTCGCAAACGCGCCCGAGTCGAACATCGTCTCGGCCGCCGAGCACACGATCGGCCTGCTCCTGGCGCTCGCGCGCAACATCCCTCAGGCCCATGCAGCGCTCACGGCCGGGCGGTGGGAGCGCTCGAAGTGGGGCGGGGTCGAGCTCGCCGACAAGGTGCTCGGCGTGCTCGGCTTCGGCCGCATCGGCCGGCAGGTCGCACGCAGGGCAGTGGGGCTCCAGATGAAGGTCGTTGCCTACGACCCGTTCGTCTCCGCGGAGCGATTTCGCGAGCTCGGGGTCGACAGCGCGAGCTTCGAGGAAGTGCTCGCGCGCGCAGACTTTCTCACCCTCCACCTGCCGCTGACCGACGACACGCGCAGCGCGATCGACGCCGCGGCGATCGCGCAGATGCGTGACGGCGTGCGCATCGTCAACGCGGCCCGCGGTGAGCTCGTGGACGAGGCGGCGCTGATCGCGGCGCTCGAGTCGGGCAAGGTCGCGGGCGCAGCGATCGACGTGTATGCCGTGGAGCCGTACAGCGGTCCCCTGCTGCAAGCGCCGAACGTCGTCGTGACACCTCATCTCGCAGCGTCCACCGACGAGGCGCAGGACCGCGCAGGCGTGATCGTCGCCGAGCAGGTGGTGGCTGCGCTCGAAGGCGGCCTCGTCACGAACGCTGTCAACATCCCGACCGTCGGCGCCGACGACCTCGAGGTGCTCGGCCCGTACGTGCCATTGGCGGCGAAGCTCGGCCACCTGGCGCGTGAGCTGGCGGCCGGCGAGGTGCGCCGGATTGCGATCGAGGTGTACGGGGAGCTCGCCGACTACGACACGCGGCTGCTCACGGTCGCTGCGTTGAACGGCGTCTTCCAGGGCCACACGGACCAGCCGGTGAACTACGTCAACGCGCCGGTGATCGCCGCCGACCGCGGCATCGAGGTCGCAGAGGGCAAGAGCCGCTCGTCGCGGGACTACACGAACCTCGTTGCCGTCTCCGCCGACGGCATCCAGGTGGCGGGCACCACGATCGGCACCGATGCGCGTCACTTCCTCGTCGGCGGCACTCGGATTCGAGCTCGAGATGGAGCTCGCGTCGCGGATGGTGCTCCTGCTCTACGACGACATTCCCGGCGTGATCGGCCGCATCGGCACGCTCTTCGGCGAGGCCGAGGTGAACATCGCGAACATGACCGTCTCGCGGAACCGCGAAGGCGGCAAGGCGTTGATGGCGCTCTCGATCGACTCGACACCGCCGCTCGAGCTCGTCGAGCAGCTCCGCGAGGGCATGGACGAGGCCTATGTGATCATCTAGGGCCATGACCTGGCCCGACTCCGTCGAGCGCGTCTCGGCCTTCCTTCGTGGCGCTGCCGTCGAGGCTCGGATCGAGGAGTTCACGGACGGCACGCCGACGGCGCGCGATGCCGCCAGGGCGGTGGGCTGCGATCTCGCCCAGATCGTCAAGTCGCTCGTCTTCGTGTGTGACGGCGCCTTCGTGCTCGCGCTCGTCCCAGGCGACCGGCGGGCCGACGAGGACGCCATCGGCGCGGAGGTCTCCGCCCAGCTCGTGCGCGTCGCCCGGGCGGAGGAGGTCGTCCACGCAACCGGCTTCGAGCCCGGAGCGGTCGCGCCGTTTCCGCGGCGCGCGGTCACGCAGAGCCTGATGGACCGGTCGTTCTTCGCCCACGACGTGCTTTGGATCGGAGCCGGGTCGGAGCGCCACATGGCGTCCATCGCCCCGGCCGAACTGCTCCGGCTTTCCGAGGCGCGCGCGGTCGACATCGTCGGCCGCGGGTAGAATCCGGGCTCCAGGCCCGAGAAAAGGAGCGGACGGTGCAGGAGACCGAGAAGATCTGGATGAACGGCGAGCTCGTCGACTGGGGGGACGCGAAGGTCCACGTCGGCGTGCACGGCCTGCACTACGGCTCGGGCGTCTTCGAGGGCATCCGCTGCTACGACACCCCGAAGGGGCCTGCGGTCTTCCGTCTGGGCGAGCACATGCAGCGCCTGCACAATTCGGCGCGCCTGCTCCACATGGAGATCCCGTACTCCGTCGACGAGCTCAAGACGGCGACGAACGAGCTCGTCGGGGCGAACGGCCTGCCCGAGTGCTACCTGCGCCCGATCGCGTTTTACGGGTACGGCGAGCTGGGCGTCGCGGCACGCGGCAACCCGGTCGAGACGGTGATCATGAGCTGGCCCTGGGGCTCGTATCTCGGCGAGGACGGCCTGAAGAACGGCATCAGCGCGAAGATCTCCAGCTGGCAGCGTGTCTCGCCGAACATCGTCCCGCACGTCTCGAAGGCGACCGGCGTCTACATCAACTCGATGCTCGCGGTGACCGAAGCCAACAACGGCGGCTACGACGAGGCGATCCTGCTCACCCCCGAGGGGACGGTCGCAGACGGATCGGGCGAGAACATCTTCGTCGTCCGCGACGGCGTCATCTACACGCCCGACCTCTCGAGCGGGATCCTGCCCGGGATCACGCGCGACACGGTGAAGCAGATCGCCTCGGATCTCGGCTACACGGTGATCGAGAAGGCGCTGATCCGCTCCGACCTCTACCTCGCAGACGAGTTGTTCATGTGCGGGACCGCGGCCGAGGTGACGCCGCTCCGCGCCGTCGACGACTACGAGATCGGCGTGGGAGACGTGACGCGCGCGATCCAGGAGGCGTACCTCGACACGGTGCGCGGCCAGACCGAGCGGTGGGCGCACTGGCTCGAGCCGGTGCCTCAGCTCGCGCACAGTTGAGCACGACGACCGACCGGATCAACCTCAGCGCGCCGTGGATCGACGAGCGCGACGAGGAGCTCGTGCTCGAGGTACTGCGCTCGGGCTGGCTTTCGCTGGGCCCGACCGGGCCGCGGTTCGAGTCGCTGCTCGCGGACGCGGTCGGGGCGCCGCACTGCGCCGCGGTCTCGTCGGGGACGGCCGGTCTCCATCTCTGCATGCGGCTCGCCGGCGTGGGCGCCGGGGACGAGGTGATCACCTCTCCCTATTCGTTCGTCGCCTCCGCGAACTGTGCGATCTACGAAGGGGCGACGCCCGTGTTCGCCGACATCGACCCCAGCACGCTGAATCTCGATCCGGCCGCGGTGGAGGCCGCGATCACGCCGCGTACGAAGGCGCTCGTGACCGTCGACATCTTCGGCTATCCGGCCGAGTACGACGCACTGATCTCACTCTGCGAGCAGCACGGCATCGCGCTCATCGAGGACTCGTGCGAGGCCCTCGGCGCGCAGTACAAGGGCAAGCCACTCGGGTCGCACGGACATCTCGCGGTCTGGGCCTTCTACCCGAACAAGCAGATGACCACCGGCGAGGGCGGTGCAGTGACGACCGGAGACGCCGAGCAGCACGAGCTGCTCGTGTCTCTTCGTAATCAAGGCCGCCTCGAGACGTCGAGCTGGTTGCAGCACGGTCGCCTTGGGTTCAACTACCGCCTCGACGATATCTCGGCGGCGCTCGGGATCGGGCAGCTCGAGAAGCTCGGACGCATGCTCGACGCCCGACGCTCTGTGGCCGTGCAGTACAACGAACTACTGAGCGACGTGGACGTCGAGACGCCCCTGGCGGACGACGATGACCATGTCCGCTCGTGGTTCGTCTACGTGGTCAAGCTCCCCTCCGGGGTCGATCGTGATGACGTGATGGCTCAGCTCTCGGTGCAGGGGATCGCCACGGCGCCGTACCTGCCGTCGATCCACCTGCAGTCGTACATGCGCGAGCTGTACGGCTTCTCGGAGGGAATGCTTCCGGTCAGCGAGGACTGCAGCGAGCGGACGATGGCCTTGCCGTTCCACGGCCGCCTCGACCGCGGTGACCAGGAGCGCGTCGCGGATGCGCTTCGCGCGGCGATTGCTTGACGGGCCCAACGGCGCCCAACTCCTGTGAGCACGATGGTGATTCGGCCGCTCGAACGGGACGATGCAGACGAGCTGACCGCACTTCGGCTGCGTAACCGCGCGAAGCTCGAGGTGTGGGAGCTCGACGCCGACGATCCGGAGCGCTGGTACACGGTCGACGGCGTCCGCGACTGGATCACGGACGGTCAAGTCCGGTTCGCGATCGTCGCCCCCAGCGAGCTCGCCGGCATGCTCTCCCTGACGGGCATCGATCGCGGGCCGATCCAGACGGCGATGCTCAGCTATTTCGTCGACGAGGCGCACAGCGGGCGGGGCCTCGCGACCCGTGCCGTCGCCGACGCGCTCCAGCACGCTTTCGGCGAGCTCGGGCTGCATCGGGTCGAGGCGGGCACCGCGGTTGCGAACATCGCGTCGCAGCGCGTCCTCGAGCACAACCGCTTCACGCTCGTCGGGACACTGCGGCGACATCTCCTGATTCGAGGGGTCTGGACCGACCACCTGCTCTGGGAACGCCTCGCAGACGACTAGTGGCGGCCGATCCACACAACACCGGCGGACCGCCGGGCGGCTTCTGGCGGCGGATGCGGGTCGACACGCGCCCGCTCCGCCATCGCGACTTTCGCAACCTCTGGATCGGTCAGGCGGTCTCGACGATCGGCGGTGCGATCGGCCTCGTCGCCGTGCCGTATCAGGTCTACAACCTCACCGGGTCGACGGCGCTCGTCGGGCTGCTCGGCCTCGCCTCCCTCGTGGACGCCCGTGAACCTCGCGCGTAGCCCTCACGAGGTCGCGCCCGAGCTGATCGGCGCAGAGCTCTACGTCGACGGTGTCGGCGGGATCATCGTCGAGGTCGAGGCCTACGATCACGAGGATCCCGCCTCCCACGGCTACGGCAACCGGCGGACGGCGCGCAACGCCTCGATGTTCCTCGCGGGCGGCGTGGCGTACGTCTACCGCTCCTACGGTATCCACTGGTGCCTGAACGTCGTTTGTGGCGAGGAAGGCGTTGCAGATGCCGTGCTCCTGCGCGCACTGCAGCCGACCGAGGGGCTCGAGGAGATGCGGGTCAGGCGTGGGGTCGCCGACCCCCGTCTCCTTTGCTCCGGTCCGGGACGGCTCTGCCAGGCGCTCGCCGTGACGCGCGAGCACGACGGCCGGTCGGTCGAGGAGCCGCCGTTCGAGCTGCGCGCACGCCGCGGGCCGGTGGAGGTGGTCACCGGGACGCGGATCGGGATCACGAAGGCCGCCGATCGACGGTGGCGCTACGGCCTCGCCGGCTCGCGGTTCGTCAGCCGGCCGTTTTCCCCGTCAGGGTGAGGACGATCGTCCGGCCCGGGGCCGAGGCGGTCTGCGCAGGCAGCGACTGGTGGACGACGCGGCCGCTCAGCGGTCCCTTTGTGCGCACCCTGAGATGCAGGCGCGACAGCTTTCGCTCCGCTCGGGGAAGCCGGAGCCCGACGACGCGCGGGACCACACCGTGCAGCGACTTCGCCAGGACGAGCGTGATCTTGTCGTAGGCCGACGCAGTGCCGCGGCGTGGGAACTGTCCGACGACGTATCCGATCCGGTCGCCGGTCCTCGCCGGCTTGTAGACGACCTCCGCTGTGAGCGGCTGCCCGTCCAGTCGCGTCCGGGCTGCCTCGATGCTCTCCCCGACCACGTTCGGGATCTCCACTTCGTTCGGCTTGCAGCCGGCGGTGCGCGCCGGCCCTTCGCCGCCGTAGAACTCCATCGTGTAGGCGTTCTTGCACACGCCGTTGTCGCGCTCGAGCGCGCCGTTTCGGTTGACCACCCTGACCGGCGATGCAGAGAGATACGGCGGGGAGGCGAAGTTCTCCGGCGGGGCCTTCATGTAGGCGAGCGCCTTCGTCATGAAGGCCTTCCAGATCAGGGCCGGGAAGGTGCCGCCGGCGACCGCATGCCCGTGGAACTGGTAGGTCATCGGGACCAGCTTGTCCGGGTAGCCCACCCACACCGCGGCGACGAGCTGCGGTGTGTAGCCGACGAACCACGCGTCGCCGTAGTTCTCGGTCGTGCCGGTCTTGCCGGCGACCTCGCGTCCAGGCAGCGCCGCCGCGGTGCCGGTCCCACCCCGCACGACGCCCTGGAGCAGCTGGTCGACCGTCGCCGCCTGGGTCGGGGTCAGCACCTGCCTGGGCACCGGCGCGTTCGTCTCGGTGTGGCCACCGGACGTGATCGACTCGACCGCACGTGGCTGGTTCTTGAAGATCGAACCGTCGATTCGCCGGCCGCCGTCTGCGAAGGCGGTGTAGGCGCGGGCCATGTCGAGCGGTGTCGCCGGCTCAGCACCGAGGCCGATCGCGAAGTAGCCCTGGAGCGGAGTCAGGATGCCGAGATCCTTCGCCGTGTCGGCGACGCGCTGCGGGCCGACCAGGGCGGTCAGTTGTGAGAACACGGAGTTGTCGGAGACGGCGATTGCCTTCGTCAGATCGATAGGCCCGAGGGCCTCGCCCTCGTAGTTGTTCACGACCCACAGCCGGCCGCCGGCGTTGATCGCGACCTGCTTCGAGGAGGTCAAGGTGCTCGACGGCGAGATGTTCTCGCGCAGAGCGGTTGCGAGCACGAAGGGCTTGAACGCCGAGCCGGGCTGCCGCTCGCCCTGCGTCGCCAGGTTGAACTGGTTCTTGTGGTAGTTCGCACCGCCGACCATCGCCAGCACCGCGCCCGGGTCGTGTTCGGTGTCGATCGCGACGAGCGCGACCGCCGGGTTGACGCCGTTCTGCGGCAGCACCCCGGCGATCGCCTTGCGGGCGATCTTCTGCAGGTTCACGTCGAGGGTCGTCTTCACCCTCAACCCGCCACTGAAGGCCTTCTGCGGCCCGAACTGGTTCACGAGCTGGTCCTTGACGTAGTTCGCGAAGTAGGGCGCTGCGTTGCCCTCCGTCGACGGCAGCCCGACCTTGTTCGGGTCGGGCATCGGGTAGACGAGCGAGTTCACGAACTGGCTCTGAGTGAGGTATCCCTGCGCATAGAGCTGCCGGAGGACCAGGTTGCGGCGGGCCCGGGCGAGCCTCGGGTGGGCGACCGGGTCCCAGAGGCTCGGGTCCTCGGGGATCCCTGCGAGGAGCGCCGCCTCGGCGGGCTTCATCGTGGCGGCGCTGTGTTGGAAGTAGATCTTCGCCGCCTGCTGGACCCCGTAGGCGCCGTTCCCGAAGTAGACCGTGTTCAGGTAGGCGGTGAGGATCTGGTCCTTCGTCCATTTCTGCTCGAGCTGCCAGGCGAGCGCGGCCTCGATCAGCTTGCGCCCGACCGTCTGCCGGCTCGTCAGGTAGGCGTTCTTGACGAACTGCTGGGTGATCGTCGAGCCGCCCTGCACGGTGCCTCGGTGCGAGATGTCGGCCCAGAGCGCGCGGGCCATGCCTCGGAGGTCGACCCCGCGATGCTCGTAGAAGCGCTTGTCCTCGATCGCGACGATCGCATGCTTCAGCCACGGCGAGATCTGCTTCGACGGAACGATGATCCGCGCCTGCGAGCCGCGCAGGATCGTGAGCACCGTATGGCCGTTCGCGGCATAGACGTAGGTGTTCGCCTGCGTCTGGTGCCGCGACGGGTCGAGTTGCGGGATCTTGGCAGCGACCGCGGTCAAAAGACCGACGGTGAACGACGCCGTGCCGACCGCGAAGAGAACCGCGAGGAGGGCAAGGAGTCTGAGCTTGCGGATGCGCCGCCGCTTGGGACGGCGTGACTTTCTCCGAAAGAGCGCCAGAACCGGGGTAGTCTAGCCCCCCGATGGACATCACCCGTCACGCCGTCGACGTTCTGCCGGAAGGCGGGATCGAAGCGAAACTGAAGCTCGAGCGCCCTTTGCGGGTGAAGCTCGGGGTCGACCCGACCTCGCCGGACGTCCACCTGGGCTTCGCCTACGTCCTCGATCGGCTCGCCGACTTCCAGCGCGGCGGGCACACCGTCGTCCTGATCGTCGGCGACTACACCGCGCGCATCGGCGACCCGTCGGGGCTCTCGAGAGAGCGTCCGATTCTGGACGACGATGTGCTCGATGCGAACGCGCAGTACTTCGCCGAGCAGGCTTTTCGGGTGCTGGACCGGGAAAAGACGGAGGTGCGCTTCAACGGGGAGTGGCTCAGGAAACTGAGCTACGCGGACACTGTGCGCCTCGCCCGCACCATGACCGTCGCCCGGCTGCTCGAGCGCGAGGACTTTGCCAAACGGTTCGAGGCCCATGTCCCGATCTCGCTTTCCGAGCTTCTGTACCCGATCATGCAGGCCTACGACTCGGTCGCGATCGAGGCGGACATCGAGATCGGCGGCACCGATCAGCTCTTCAACCTGCTGGCCGGCCGAGACGTGATGCCGCAGTACGGGCTCGAGCCGCAGATCGTGGTCACGTTCCCCCTGCTCGTGGGCACGGACGGCGAGCTGAAGATGTCGAAGTCGCGGGGCAACTACATCGGGATCACCGACCCTGCCGAGGAGATGTTCGGCAAAGTCATGTCCATCCCAGACAAAGCACTGCCGCAGTGGTGGGAGATGCTGGCGGACGGCGAGCACCCACCGGATGCGCTGGACTGGAAGCTCGAGCTTGCCCGCCGGATCACCGCACGCTGGCATGGCGAGGACGGCGCGGCCGGCCGGAGAAGCCCATTTCACGCGGGTTGTGCGGCGCGGCGAGGCCCCCGAGGACGTCCCCGAGCTCGCTCTCGACGGGGACGATCCGGTGCACCTGCCGAAGCTGATCGCCGACGGCGGGCTGGCCTCTTCGACGAGCGAGGCGCGTCGCCTGATCGGCCAGGGGGCGGTCAAGCTGAACGGCGAGGCCGTCTCCGAGCTCGACCTGCCGCGGGCGGATCTCGCGGGCGCGCTGCTGCAGGTCGGCAAGCGCCGCTTCGCCCGCTTGACACCGTAGGCAAACCCGCTATACTGCTTCGGCCGTCCGGAAGGGCGGCGTAGGACTGTCCTGAAACCCGCGACCTAGGAGCCTCCCGGCCCGACTCGTAGCCAATACGACTCGTTACCACGGAGGCCTCTGGCGCGAGTCGGAGGCTTTTTTACGCCGTCGAACAGACAGGCACCGGTCTTTGAAAACTCAACAGCGAACGTTCTTCGAGTGTCGAGACCTGGTCCAACGCTGCCGTCAAACGCAAGGTTTGATGCAGAGTTGAGCCAGTTATCAATACCTCGTCGTCCCGCGCGGTCTCGACCGCAACGGATGGCCTTTGAGCAAGCAAGAAAGCTCGAAGTGAAAGGTCTGCCGGCTTTTCGAAGTCCGGCAATCCATATCTTCACGGAGAGTTTGATCCTGGCTCAGGACGAACGCTGGCGGCGCGCTTAACACATGCAAGTCGAGCGAGAACCTGGCCTTCGGGCCTGGGGAAAGCGGCGAACGGGTGAGTAACACGTGGGTAACCCACCCTTGGTACCGGGATAGCCCGAGGAAACTCGGATTAATACCGGATGGCCCAACAGCTCTTCGGGGCGGTTGGAAAAGGTAGCTTCGGCCTCCGACCAAGGACGGGCCCGCGGCGGATTAGCTTGTTGGTGAGGTAACGGCTCACCAAGGCGACGATCCGTAGCTGGTCTGAGAGGACGATCAGCCACACTGGGACTGAGACACGGCCCAGACTCCTACGGGAGGCAGCAGTGGGGAATCTTGCGCAATGGGCGAAAGCCTGACGCAGCGACGCCGCGTGGGGGAAGAAGGCTTTCGGGTTGTAAACCCCTTTCAGGAAGGACGAAGCCACTCGGGTGAATAGCCCAGAGGGTGACGGTACTTCCAGAAGAAGCCCCGGCTAACTACGTGCCAGCAGCCGCGGTAATACGTAGGGGGCAAGCGTTGTCCGGATTTATTGGGCGTAAAGAGCGTGTAGGCGGTCAGGTAGGTCCGTTGTGAAAACTCGAGGCTCAACCTCGAGACGCCGATGGAAACCATCTGACTAGAGTCCGGAAGAGGAGAGTGGAATTCCTGGTGTAGCGGTGAAATGCGCAGATATCAGGAAGAACACCCGTGGCTAAGGCGGCTCTCTAGTACGGTACTGACGCTGAGACGCGAAAGCGTGGGGAGCGAACAGGATTAGATACCCTGGTAGTCCACGCCGTAAACGATGGGTGCTAGGTGTAGGGGGTGTCGACTCCCTCTGTGCCGAAGCTAACGCATTAAGCACCCCGCCTGGGGAGTACGGCCGCAAGGCTAAAACTCAAAGGAATTGACGGGGGCCCGCACAAGCAGCGGAGCATGTGGTTTAATTCGACGCGACGCGAAGAACCTTACCTGGGCTTGACATGCACGGGAATGTCGTGGAAACACGGCAGCCCTTCGGGGCTCGTGCACAGGTGTTGCATGGCTGTCGTCAGCTCGTGTCGTGAGATGTTGGGTTAAGTCCCGCAACGAGCGCAACCCCTGTCCCATGTTGCCAGCGTGAAAGACGGGGACTCATGGGAGACTGCCGGTGACAAATCGGAGGAAGGTGGGGATGACGTCAAGTCAGCATGACCCTTATGTCCAGGGCTACACACGTGCTACATTGGCCGGTACAAAGGGCTGCAAACCCGTGAGGGGGAGCGAATCCCAAAAAGCCGGTCCCGGTTCGGATTGAAGGCTGAAACTCGCCTTCATGAAGGCGGAGTTGCTAGTAATCGCGGATCAGCATTGCCGCGGTGAATACGTTCCCGGGCCTTGTACACACCGCCCGTCACACCACGAAAGTCGGCAATACCCGAAGCCGGTGGGCTAACCCGTAAGGGAGGCAGCCGTCGAAGGTAGGGTCGATGATTGGGGTGAAGTCGTAACAAGGTAGCCGTAGCGGAAGCTGCGGCTGGATCACCTCCTTTCTAGGGATCCCAGTGGCAATTACCACTGGTGGCTGCCAGGCTTGTCGATGGATGTCGTTCATCCGTCCATGTTCTGGCTCGCCTAGATCAACGTCGACCTCGACGTGAGAAGACGTTTGCTGTTGAGTTTTGAGAGACCGGGCCAGCGGTGCCGTACAACGGCATATTGGGCCGGCGTTCTCTGGTTGGCGAGCGCACGAGCTCGCGCGCACCTTGAAAACTCCATAGCTGCGAAATTATGAGTTCTTCACGATCAAGAGAATAAGGGCACACGGTGGATGCCTTGGCGCCAAGAGCCGAAGAAGGACGTGGGCGGCTGCGATAAGCCCGGGTGAGGTGCTGACCAACCTTTGACCCCGGGATCTCCGAATGGGGAAACCCACCAGTGGTAATGCGCTGGGACGCGTATCTGAATACATAGGGTGCGCGAGGCAAGCTGGGGAACTGAAACATCTAAGTACCCAGAGGAAAGGAAAGAAACCTCGACTCCCTGAGTAGTGGCGAGCGAAAAGGGAAGAGCCCAAACTTCCGTGATGTGATAGCCGGCAGGCGTTGTCACGGGAGGGTTGTAGGGCTCGAGTTGATCCGTCTGCCGACGGGTCGGTGAGTTACAAAGTTCAGTCGTAGGCGAAGTGCATGGAACTGCACGCCGCAGAGGGTAAGGGCCCCGTAGCCGAAACGATTGAGCCTCACTTCTCGAGTACCTGAGTACGGCCGGGCACGGGAAACCCGGTCGGAACCCGCGGGGACCACCCCGCAAGGCTAAGTACTCCTTGGCGACCGATAGTGAACTAGTACCGTGAGGGAAAGGTGAAAAGTACCCCGGAAGGGGAGTGAAATAGCACCTGAAACCGTGTGCTTACAAGCGGTCGGAGCCGGCCTTTGGTCCGGTGACGGCGTGCCTTTTGCATAATGAGCCAGCGAGTTACTCGTCCACGGCGAGGTTAAGGAAACGGAGCCGTAGCGAAAGCGAGTCTGAACAGGGCGTTCAGTCGTGGGCGGTAGACCCGAAACTGAGTGATCTATCCATGGGCAGGTTGAAGCGGGGGTAAGACCCCGTGGAGGACCGAACCGACCTAGGTTGAAAACTGGGCGGATGACCTGTGGATCGGAGTGAAAGGCTAATCAAACTCAGAGATATCTGGTTCTCCCCGAAATATATTTAGGTATAGCCTCGCATGTTCAATTGCGGTTGTAGAGCACTGTTTGGTCTAGGGGGCCTACCAGCTTACCGAAATCAGGCAAACTCCGAATGCCGTAATTCCAGAGTGCGGGAGTCAGACTGCGGGGGATAAGCTTCGTGGTCAAAAGGGAAACAGCCCAGACCGTCGGCTAAGGCCCCTAATTCCATGCTAAGTGGGAAACGATGTCCGATTGCAGAGACAACCAGGATGTTGGCTTAGAAGCAGCCACCATTCAAAGAGTGCGTAACAGCTCACTGGTCAAGTGGTCGGGCGCGGACAATGTAACGGGGCTCAAGCATGGAGCCGAAGCCACGGACTTCATCTTCGGATGGAGTGGTAGGGGAGCGTTCCCAAGCCAGCGAAGCGGCGGCGTAAGCCAGCCGTGGAGGCTTGGGAAGTGAGAATGCTGGCACGAGTAACGAAAGACATGTGAGAAACATGTCCGCCGAATGCCTAAGGGTTCCTGAGTAAAGCTAATCTGCTCAGGGTTAGTCGGGACCTAAGCCGAGGCCGCAAGGCGTAGGCGATGGACAACTGGTTGATATTCCAGTACCACGTACCCACCGCTATCACCAATGGCGGGACGGGGTAGGTCAAGCCAACCCAGGCGATGGTCGACCTGGGGTAACCGCGTAGGGCGAGCAATAGGGAAATCCGTTGCTCACATAGCCTGAGACGGGATGCCGAGAGCGTTCAGCTCGAAGTGGCCGCCACCATGCCTCCTAGAAAAGCGTCTAGGGAGGTGGGACGTGCCCGTACCAAAACCGACACAGGTAGGCAGGTAGAGAATACCAAGGCGATCGGAAGAACCCTCGAAAAGGAACTCGGCAAAATGGCCCCGTAACTTCGGGAGAAGGGGCGCCATGGTAGGGTGATAATCCCCCGCGGATTAAAGCCCGAGATGGCCGCAGTGAAACGGCCCAACCGACTGTTTACCAAAAACACAGGTCTCTGCGAAGTCGTAAGACGACGTATAGGGGCTGACGCCTGCCCGGTGCCGGAAGGTCACGAGGAGAGGTTAGCCTTCGGGCGAAGCTTTGAATCCAAGCCCCGGTAAACGGCGGCGGTAACTATAACCGTCCTAAGGTAGC
>CAVZYP010000002.1:0-645917 GCA_963779535.1 uncultured Thermoleophilia bacterium
ATTATGTCGTTGCGACCCGTACGTATTGCTCATCCGCGGAGCTCCGTGAGCACGAGTCGGGCTGGGATCGCGTTCGGCCGCCGGAGGAGCGAGCGCGCCAGCTGTCGAAGCTGGATGCGCCAGAACCACCGCCAGGCGGCTGCGGGGACGCCGAGTTCACGGTCGACGAACAGGGCACGCGTCCACGCTGCGTAGACCCCGACGCCGTAGCCGTAGATGGTGGCCCGCAATTCGGACAGTTCTCGTCTGTGGCGGTGCCAGACCAGGGCTGCCGGGTCGTAGACGATGCGGTACCCCGCCCCCAGCACGCGCGTGAACAGTTCGTGGTCGCCTCCTGACTTCGTGGGGGTGCCGGCATCGAGCGCCTCGTCGAAACTTCCGAGCTCCTCGATCGCGACCCGCCGAACTGCCATGTTCACGCCGGCTCCGATCGGGCCTGCGATCAGGGGATTGTGCGGTGGCGACTCGTAGACGCGCCGGTAGAAGCCGCGCGCGAAAGGCGTCATCAGTTCGAACAGCTCCTGCGCTCGGGTGTCCAGCTCGAGCGGCATCGTGAGACCGGTGACGCAGAGCACGAGTGGATCGTCAAAATTTGCGAGCAGCGATCGCAGCCAGCTGGGGTCGGGCTGGGCATCGTCGTCGGTGAACGCGACGATCTCTCCGCGCGCCTCTAGCAGAGCGCGTCGGCGGGCACGGTTCAGCCCGCGTGCAGGCTCGAGAACATAACGAACGCCGTCGAACTCTTCGACGGCCGCACGAGCCTCGTCGGTGCTCGGGGCGTTGTCCACGACGATCACCTCCTGCCCGTCGTCGGGCAGGAGGTGGAGAGCCCGAAGGCAGGCGCGCAGATCGTCGGGCCGATCCCGTGTGCAAACCGCGATCGTGGCCGTCGGCGACGCCGCCGGGCCGATGCCGTCGCGCCGGAGGGTCGAGCGCCTGTGCGAGCCACCGGTCCCAGGTAGCCCAGCCACACGACTCGATGAGCGCCGCTCTGAGATTCGGCACTTGAAGCTTGCCATCTCCGGCCGGGAGTACCGCCTTGCCCACCGGAACTCCACCCAAACGAATGAGGACGAGCGCGGCGGTGCAGTCAGCGCGAAGATCGAGTTCGCACGGAACTGCTTCCAGATCGACATCGATGACCGCGGTTGGCATGGTAGGCAACGGGCCGCTCCCACCCGTCATCACAAGCTAGAGATGGACGTCTCGTTCGTCTACCTACTCGTCGGGATGGTTCCACGTCCGCAAGCGCGTGGCCTCGGCGAACCTCCTACGATAGGGCGAAGCATGCCGGCCGAGCGTCAGCCCCGTCGGGATTTCGAAGGCGCACTTCTGAGGGCGGCCACCGTGGCCTTACGCGGCGGTGATCCGCGCAGTGAGCTCGAGCCTTTGCGGGGAGCGCTCGACGCGCTGCTCTCGCCGGAGGTTGCCGTCGACGCACTGCTCGAGAGTGCGTCCTCCCAGCGCGACGTTGAAACTGACGCGTTCGCTCGACCATCTGTCGACATCTATTTGTCCGCCATTGAGGCAATGTCCTCATCGACCCTCCTCGCACGCCGCGCACGTCGGGGGCTTGACCGCATCTTGTTGCAGAGGACCAGAGGTCTGGCTCGGATCGGAACGATGTTGCACCTCGCGGTGGAGTGCTGCGAGCCTCTCTCGGATGTCCGGACGGACGCCGATGTGGTGTTGTGCGATCTGCTGCTCGAAGGGAAGGCACTCGGGCCTCTCGAGCTTCCGGTATGCGACAACATCGTTCCGGCACTCGTTCTCGCGGACGCGATCGCAGCCCGCTACGCGTGGCCAATTCTCCGTGGCTTCTTCGCGTTGGACGCGTACCCCGCCCGCGGGCTCAGCGACCACGCGACCGACCACGATCGCGTCGGGTGGGAAGTCTTCCTCCAGGAGCTCTGGGGCTGCCCGGAGGCGGCCTCCGAAGGAGTCTTCTACGATCCCACCGCGTCGCTCGCCGAGTCCGGAGTCAAGGCAGTCGCTGGACGTGCGGCGATCGAGGTCTCGGTAGAACTTCCCGCCCTCGACGCAAGCGAAGCAGAAGTGGTCGTCGAGTATCGGGTCGGAGGTGCTGCGATTGGAATCGCTCGACTGTCCGGGTCGCGTCGTATCGGTGCCGGCGAACTTCGATCCGTCGTTACGGTCGGCGGAGGTTTCGAACTCTGTCGGGTGGCCGTCCGGGAGGGGCTGCTGGGAGCTCCTTTGATGGGAGCCTCGCTCCGCGAACGACTCGCGGACGCCGCTGCATGTCCGAGGGATCCTCTCGCAGACGCGTTGGCCCCGGTGGGCACGGGGGTCGTGGTTTGCAGGCGGAGCGCGGAAGCCCCAGGGAGCAGCGCTTCCCGCCGTGCACGTCTGCCGATGGCTGCCGTGGACGTTGTCGCTCAGGCGGCTCGCAGTCTTGGTGAACCGATCATCCAGGTAGGCGAGTCGCGCGAAGAGGCCGCCATCGCCTACGCGCCCGATGTTTTCCCTGACCTCGTCGACCGACGGCTGCCTCCAGCGAAAACGGAGCTCCCGCCGGACGGCGCCGGGCACGTGTCGTCGACGACCGACCGACTTCCGATACTCCTGTATCACCGCGTCACCGCTGACCCAGGCACCGACTCGAGCAGACCATTCCGTGTCGATCCGGATGTTTTCGAGCAGCAACTCCGATACCTGCGTGATGCCGGGTACAGGAGCGTGCATCCCTCGGAATGGGCGATAGCACTCGACCGAAAGGTTCCGCTCGCCGGGCGCGGCGTAATGATCACGTTCGACGACGGCTATCGTGACTTTCTCCATCAGGCGTGGCCTGCGCTCGATCGTTACGGGTTCAACGCGGTCGTGTTCCTAGTCGCCGCCCGGGTCGGCGGATCGAGCACGTGGGACGAGGCAACTGGGCGGCCGGCCGATTTGCTCAGTTGGAGCGAAGTGCGGTCCCTCCACCGCGCAGGAGTCGTCTTTGGTTCGCACGGTGACACCCATGTACCGATGACGGGTCTGAGTCACGCGGCGGTCGTCCACGAGGCCGCACGATCCAGGTACACCCTGCAAGAGGAACTCGGCGAGGCTGTCGAATCCTTCGCCTACCCGTACGGTGATGTCGATCCGATCGTCGCGCACCTCGTCGGAGCATGCGGCTACCTGTACGGGTTCACTTGCCGAAGGGGCCTGAGCGAACTCGTCGACCCTCCCCTGGAACTTCGACGCATCGATGTCAGCGAGAGCAGGAGGCTGGAGGACTTCGCCGCCGAACTCACCAATCAGCCGAACAACGATCAGACTGCAAGGGTGTAGGAGAGTGGTGAGGTTGTCACGATCCTGACGAACTCACGCCCCATCGGTGGGGTGCCCGCACGACACCTTTTGCTTCACGGGCTCCGTTGATCCTAATCGGATAGACGCCGGCATGGACGTCGAACGCGTACTCCCAGTCGGCCGCATAGACACCTACCTCGACGTCGTAGGCGCCGGGAAGCAGGTCGACTCGCTCAAAGGCAAGCGTGACGGTCGTTGCTGCTTCAAGCGTCCCAAGTGAAAAGCCATCCACCTCAGTGTTCGAATCGAGACACACGACTCCATCGCCGCTTCGCCGAAGGGCGATCGCGACGACTGCTCCGCGAACTGCGCCGATCGCACTGGTCAGCCGAAGTGACACTGCGAACGGAGACCCGCCGACGATTTCCTCAGTGCGGGTGCCATCGGCGTGCCTCAACACGACGTCGTCGATCGTCACCTCCTGGCTCCCAAAGCGGTTCCGCCGCAATTCAAGCTGACCGCTGCCCGCCCGCTCAGGCGGTGTACGGTCGATGGTGGCTGTCATCATCGCGCCGCGGTACGCCTCGACGACTGCCGTGGACTCGCCGTATGCACGTACCGAGCCGCCTTGGAGCCAAAGCGCGTGCTGGCACTCGACCACGACCTGATCGAGGTCGTGCGAAGCGAACATGAGGCTGGTTCCAGCTTCCCGCATCTCGCGGATTCGCTCCAGACACTTCGCCTGGAAGCGAAGGTCGCCGACGGCAAGGACCTCGTCAACGATCAGGGCTTGGGGCCTCAGGCGTCCGATCACACCGAAGGCAAGGCGGAGCTTCATTCCCTCGCTATAGGTGCGTAGTGGAGCATCCGCATACTCCTCGAGCTCTGCGAACTCCAGCGCCTCGCTGACGATGCGCCGCGCCTCACCCCTGCGCATGCCGTTTACGACCGCCGTCGTCTTTGCGTTCTCACGTCCCGTAAGGTCGGGATCGAAGACAGTGCCGAGATTGAGGACGGCGGCGACATTCGAAGGAGTCGTGACGCGTCCGCGAGTTGGGCGCGCAAGGCCAGCGGCAAGCCGCAGGCAGGTCGACTTACCGGCACCATTTTGTCCGATGATGCCGAGACTGCCGCCCGGGTCTACCGTCGCCGAGACGTCCCTGACGGCCCACCGCTTGTCGCCGTGCCGGGCAACCAACGACAGGCGTCGGCTTGCCATACCCTTCACGGTGCGTGTTCCGGCATCCCAACGGGGGTACGCCTTCCAAACGTCTTCGAGTGCGAGCCTGGCCGCCATCACGAAACACGTTAGCGTCACGTTGAGGCACTCATGGGTGTCGCGCGTTGTCATTCGGGCGACCTACACTTCACTCCGATGTGTCCCATTACCCTTCGCAGAGGTCCTGCTTGCCTGTCGCAACATGTGCGAACTGGGGCTTGCGCCTAGCGCCTTGCGTCCTCTGTGGCAACCGACCCGAATCTACAATTCAGCGTCGTAATTCCAACTCGTAATCGAGTAGCGATGCTGCGCGACGCGATCGCGTCAGCCCTTGGCCAGAAATCTGTCACGCTCGAGGTAATCGCGATAGTTGACGGCTCGACGGACGACACCACGGACTTTCTTCGAGGCCTGTCCGATCCGCGAGTACGGTTCATACGGAATGAGCAGCCCCGAGGCGTTTCTGTGGCTCGTAACCAGGGAATCACGGCCGCTCGAGGCGAATGGGTCGCGTTCCTCGACGACGACGATGTCTGGGCACCCGAGAAGCTGGCCCTCCAACTCTCAGCCGCAGCCCACGATCCTGCCTCGGTCATCGGCTACACAGGCTCGGTCTATATCGACGCGGCAGGCGCCGTTATCGAGCATCGGCGGACCCCGGAGCCGAGAGAGCTGGTGCGCGGCCTCATCCGGACGAATCTCATTGGCGGCCCCTCGTCTGTCATCGCACGCGCGTCGACCCTCCAGGACGTAGGCGGCTTCGACCCGCGCTTTTCCACCCTCGCAGACTGGGATCTATGGCTTCGGCTCTGCGAGCGTGGCGTCGCGTTCGTCAGCCCGCAGGTGCTCGTGGGCTACCGCATCCACGACACGAACATGCACACGGCAGGCGTTGCGGGGCTCCGGCGAGAACTACGAGATTTGCGACGCAAGCACAAAGACCTCGCCAAGAGTCACAGCGAACGCGTGGGCGGCGCCGAATTCTCCCTTTGGCTAGTACGCCGCTACCGCGAATCGGACCGACGGATCGATGCCGCACGCGAATACGTGGCGCTCGCCGTGGCGCAGCGGAGGATTAGACATCTCGCACGTGCCGGCATCATGCTGGCGGGACCGCGCCTCCGACGCACCCGCGTGGCACCGCCCAGCTCACAACTTGAAAAATCATACCCCTGGCTCCCCGCGGCTGAGTCATGCCGGTGAGCAGCGGGAGCTTCGGCGTCGCGAGAGTCGGCGGTCTGGGAAGGCCCGCCGTCTCGGTGATCGTGACCGCACGAAACGAGAGGCACGCCCTTCCCGATCCTCCTACGAGCTTTGCAAGCTCAAACACTCCAAAGACACGAGTTCGAAGTGATCGTTGTCGATGATGGCTCGAAGGACGAAACGGCTGACATCGCACGCGCCAGCGGAGCGCGGGTCTTCCGGTCCGCAAGGCATATCGGCCTGGCGGCCGGACGGAACCTTGGCGTGAGGCTTGCGCGCGCCGATTACGTCGTCTTCACGGACGCAGACTGTGTGCCCGACCCAGCGTGGCTGGCCCGCGGACTGTCCCGCCTCGACGATGAGGACTGCGACATCCTCACGGGCGGCATCACCATCGTCCTCCGGCGGCGGCCGAGCATGGCTGCTCTCGTCGACGCCGTCACACACCTTGACCAGGAGCGATACATCCAACGGGACTTCGGTGCCGGAGCCAACCTGTGGTGCCGACGCAACATGTTCGAGCGCCACGGCGGGTTCGATGAGCGCTTGGGCATGTACGGCGAAGAAGAGGAGTTTTGCCAGCGGGCTGTGAGAGGTGGGGCGACAATCGTCTACGACCCTGCAGTCCACGTCGTTCATCCGGCCAGGAACACCAGGCGATTGGCTCAGAAGGCGTTCCTGATGGGACTCGGGCTCGCGACACACCGACGTTTGAACGGCGGGACGCTGGGCGATTACCCGCGTCTATTTCAACAGACGCGGTACTACCTCCCGCGCCGGCGAATACCGGGACTGCATCGTCTGCCAACACGGCCGACGATCGGCCAATACATCGGCATGTACATCACCCTTCACACGTGTGTAATCGCTCCAAAGATTCTCGGTGACCTGGTCGGCGAGGCGATGACCGCCCGTAACGAACGTCAAAGTTCGTCGACGAAACCCGGCTGGAGTGACCGAAATGCCAGGTAGCCGAGCCCCGCTGTCACGATGCTTACGGCGATCAGAATTCCGAATGCGAGCCGTAACGGCAGTACTCCATCAAGCATCACCGCGCGCCAAGACTCGATCACGGTCGTCATCGGATTGAGCTGCAACAACCACCCGTACTGAGAGACGCTTGCCCGATCGTAGAAGACCGGGGTCACGTAGAACGTGATCAAAACCAGCAGGCCAACGATATTCGAGACGTCTCGAAGGTACACCTGACTCGCAGCAGCGAACCATGCGATTCCTGCCATGAGAATGAACTGCACGATCAGGATCACCGGCAGGAACAGAATCGTCACATGGATGTCTCCAGCGATCGCGAGCATGATCAACAGAACGGGAAGCGCCATCAAGACGTCGATCAACGGCACAGCCACCGCAACCAGAGGAAGCACCCCCACGGGGAACCGCGACTGGAACACCAGGTGGCGGTTGGCCACAACCGAGGAAGTCCCAGCTGTGACACCCGACGCGAACCACGACCACGCCACCAAGCCGCTGAAGACGAATACGGGGAAATCCGCGATGTGGAGCGGCAGCACCTTCGAGAACATGAAAACCAGAATCGCGAGCTGAGCCAGTTGACGCGTCAACGGCCACGCCCAACCGAGCAAGGTGAAGCGATAGCGTGAAGACGCCTCTCTCCCGGCGAGGTGTAGAACCAATTCGACGACCTGCGAAAGATCCTGCCGCACGAGCGACCGTGCCGCTGGAGCTTCTGGGGCCCCGACAGCTGTCATCGACGGTGTTCGCTAGCCGTTGCTGAATCCATGCGCCAGTGGAGCTTGTGACGAAACGCGGTTCGGATTCGGGCAGGGAGACTCAACACGATCGATCGTATCGGCCTGCCGGCCGCACGCTGAGATTCGCAGCTTCGCTGTTCGGCCTCGATCGCCCGCCGACGCGACACAAACGGGTTCGTCCCTTTCTCGCACTCACCCTTTCAAGGGATGCCGGATCGACGTGTGGCGGGTAGAAGTGCAGTTCGGCCGAGTGAAGTTTTGCACCGCCTAGCGTGCGCTGCGAGTGGCTTGCGGCGATCGGAAGGGCACAGCGGCGGCGGTCACTCTCCTCTCCCCTGGCCGCCGCCGCTGCTAAGCCCGTGTCGTGCAAGTGGACCGCGTGCTATCCGTCGATCGGTTCGAGCTGTCGGCCGTCGACCGGCCGCCCCGATCGACACGTTCGAAGAGTGGGACGGCCCATACCCAACTGCGCGCGTACCCTGAGCCCTGGATCGTGGGCCGGGATTCGACGTTCACCGTTTCGCTGGCCGCCCTCGCGGCCGGCGTGCTCCTGGCCGGGTGCGGTGGTTCTTCGTCCACGCACGCTGTGACCTCGACGAGTGCGACCACGAGCACCGCGCCGGCCTCAGGCCCGCGCGATCAATTCGGAACAGTGTGGCTCTGCCGTCCCGGCGAGCGCCCCAACCCGTGCCTGGGCAGCTTGACGACGACGGCGGTGGCTGCGAGCGGCGCGACGAACGTCGAACGTGCAGTCCCGGCGGCGGCTCCGCCCGTCGACTGCTTCTACGTCTATCCGACGGTCAGCGGGCAGCCCACGGTGAACGCCAACCTGACGGCCGGGTTCACCGAGGAGGAGGTTGCGACCGCGCAGGCCGCGCGCTTCTCGCAAACGTGCCGGGTCTACGCGCCCGTCTACCGGCAGATCACGCTTGCGGCGCTGGAGCACCCGGCGCGAATCACGCGCGCCGACGCGCTGCTCGCCTACCGCAGCGTTCTTTCCGCGTTCCGCGACTACCTGGCTCACTACAACCACGGCCGCGGGATCGTGTTCATCGGACACTCGCAGGGCGCGACGATCCTGACGCGATTGCTCGAGCAAGAGGTCGATCCGCAGCCGGCGCTCCGTCGCCGCCTGGTCTCGGCACTCCTGCTCGGCGGCAACGTGACGGTCCGGAAGAACCGCACGACCGGCGGCGACTTCGCCCACATCCCGGCCTGCACGTCGAGCCGACAGGCCGGCTGTGTCGTCGCCTACTCGAGCTTCACCTCGAGGCCGCCGAAGAACAGCCAGTTCGGGCGCACGAGCTCCGACGCAGGCGTCGGCCTGCTCGCGCCGCGCCGCCTTCCACCGAACCTGCAGATCATGTGCGTCAACCCCGCCGCCCCAGGCGGCGGCGAGGGCACCCTCGAGCCGTACATCCCGACCGCCGTGCTCGCCTTCAACGGCACGCCGCTCGCCGCGACCACACCCTGGGTCGCCTTCTCCGGCGGCTACACCGCACGCTGCGAGACCTCCGGGAACGCAAGCTGGCTCCAGATCGCCCACACCGCCGGGAGCTCGCGACCAGCGGCCGCTGCTGACGCGGTTCCAACAGCCGATCCTCGGCCTCCACATCCTCGACCTCAACATCGCACTCGGCAACCTCGTCAAGCTCGTGACCGGCCAGGCAGCGAGCTACCGAAACCGGTGAGACACCTCGTGTGGGAGTTCCGGGGGGAGACGGAACTCCCACGCGACGACCTCTCCGGAGGAGAGGTGAGGCCGAGGTTCTTACGCCGGCAGGTGATGGAAGAGCAGGATCGCCATGGCCAGCACCACGACCAGTCCGAAGACCAGGTGAATGTCTTTCCGCGTGTGCATCTCGCCAGGTGATTCGTCAATTCGGCCCGATTGGTTTTGGAGAGAGCGCCCGATCGGCGGAATCCGCCCGACCCTCGGCCCCGTAGTGCAGGTATGCGTTTCAACCGCTTCGTTCCGTTCTTGCTCGTCCTGCTGCTCGTGGTGCTGTTTCTGACCGCGTGCGGCAAGGGCGGCGGCGGTTACTAGCAACCGTCAATCAGCAGGCACGTGCGCGCCGACGGCCCTGTCCGCTGCGAGGCGGGGGAAGATGTGGGCGGCGATCTCTCTGAGGGCGCGGACGATGGCCTCGGGCGCGGGCTCCCTCGTCTCGTCGGCGAACTCCGGCGGCAGCGGAATGCCTGCTTCCCTGGCATGGTGGATCAAGGCCCCGCCCATCGCCTTGCCGAGCGTGCTCAGTGCCTTGCCCACCACCACTTCGTCCATGTGCCAGTCCGGGACCGGTAGCGCGGTGACGGTCGCCCAGGTCTGCGGGTCGCGCGGGATGTCGAGGGTGAGAAGGTGGTCGAAGGTGCGCGCCGCGGCGTCACGCTCGGTGAACGGGTCACCGAGGCTCCAGCTCTTCCGCAGGGTCGCGATCAGCGAGGTGTGACGGTACTCGTCGCTGAACACCGCGCCCTGCTCGACCCACGGTGAGACGAGGATCGCCGGAACGCGGTAGCCGGAGCGGTCGAACTTGAAACCGAACTCCCCCGGAGGCGCGGCCGGATCCGGTGGCGGCACGGCACCTGGCGGCACGTGGTCGTAGGTTCCGCCCGGTTCGTCCCAGCCGATCAGCAGCGTCGTGTTCCACACGTTCGAACCGGACGGCGAGGTCGCCGACCGATAGGCAGCGAAGACCCGCTCCAGGAAAGCCTCGCCCGCCAGGATCGACGAGGGCGGGTCGACGTCGAGGTCGAAGTTGTGGCCGACGAAGGAGCGCCCGCACGCCGGATGGTAGTCGCCGTGCCCGCCGACCATGTTCGGCTCGATCAGCGCGAAATCGGGCAGCGTGCCCGCGGCCGCATCCCGCTCGAACTCGGTGAACGGCACGAAGTTGGTTGCGAATCGGTCGTGCAGCCGCGACGCATGGATGATGCCGTGGAACGACACGCACATCGGCGAGGCGACGTAGACCTTCCACGTTCGACCGTGCTGCTCGAGCCGCTCGAAGATCGTCTCGGCGTCGTTCTGTTTTCGCCACTTGTGGAACGGGGAGTTCGCCGCAAAACCCGACGACGTCGCAGCGGTCCAGAACGACCGGTTCATGAACGTCTGCGACGGCACCTCCGAGAACCAGTGGTCGAAGACGCCGAAATCGCGCGCGATCCCGCTCAGCACGGGCACCTGCTCTGGCGTGTAGCCGGTCATGATGTGCGCGTACTCCTCGTAGGTCGGCTGCCGGCCGACCTCACCGGTGAAGCAGCTGATGTAGTCGGCAACGAAACCGTCCATGGTGGGTGTTGCGCCCTCCGGCGGTGCGTTCCACGGCGCCGTCACGCCGTCCGCGATCTTGAACCGGTTGTGCTCGTCGATCGCGTTGAAGAGCTGCGTGTTCGTGTGGTACCACTCCTCGCCGGAATCGGGGTTCGGTGAGTCCATGTCGGTCGCGATCCCGTATGGAACCTCCTTGCGGTCGGCGCCATGCTCGGCCCACTCCGGGATCGGGTTGCTCAGCTGCTTCCCGAGCACACCCTCGAACGTCTTGCCGTCTCCCGGGCCGTAGAGGCGGCCCAGCAGGTTGTCGAACGAGCGGTTCTCGAAGAGCACCGCGACGACATGATCGAGCGCGTTCGCGCGGCTGGGGTGGGACACGGGGGAGCTAATCCGCGAGGACAGGCTCGAGCGCGACGACGTAGCTGCGCGGCACGATCAACTGATAGCCGGAGGACGACGCCACGACGTGCTCGTCAGGGCCAACGTGTCCGGGAGCGACGAGCCAGAGCTCATCCGCCTCGACCAGCGCGCGAAAGAGTGCTTCCGGCAGCGATATCTCGGCGCCGCAACTCGCGCGACGACACTCGCAGACGAGCGCGATCGGCTGATCGAGGTGCACCGCCGCGTCGGCCTCGAGAACCGGCAGGCCGGCGACCTTGATGTTTCTCCGCCGCCGCGCAGACCGCGCGGCTTCACCGATCGTGGGTCGGGTGATCATCGGCTCGTCTCTCGCCGGCTCGGCGAGCTGCCACCCGGGCCGGTTCTCCGGCCCGGGCCGCAGCTCGCCGAGACGATCGTCATCAGGCTCCTACGCCAGGGCCTTCTGTTTGATGGAGTCGTACTCGGCCTGCGTGATCGCGCCGCTGTCGAGCAGCCCCTTCGCCTTCTCGATCTCGCCTGCAGCCCCGCCGCCGCCAGCCGTCTGACGGACGTAGCTGTCCATCTGGGCCTGCTGGGCGTTCGCCCGCTGGAGGTTGCGCTCCGTTATCCCATCGTTCTGCGTGATCAGGTAGATGAAGACACCCAGGAACGGCAGGATGATCACGAAGATGATCCAGCCCGTCTTCCCCCAACCCGAGAGGTCGTGGCGGCGGAAGACGTCCGCAAAGACGACGAAGAGAAGCCAGAACCACAGAATCCAGCAGAAGAACACGAGCATCGTCCACATCACGCTCAAGAACGGGTAACTGTCAGCGACCACCTAGCGTCTCCTTTTTCGATTGCTCCGAAGCTGCGCAAGCGCACATCGATTCGTGGAAGTCCGGAATTTACGGGTTTCTGACCCCGCTTGTCCACCGGTGGCCCATGTGACCCGGGGTCCCGGCCGATCCCGATCAGGCGGCGGAGGAGCTCCGGTGGCGACGAATCCACCAGACGATGCCGCCCGCGATCACCGCGACCGCCAGGATCCCGAACGCGATCCAACCCCACGGTGTCTCGCTGCTCGTGGACTCCGCATTCTTCGACGCGACCGCAGCTCCTGCCGCCGCAGCCGCGCCGGGGCTGAGCCCGGTGGTCGTCTCGACGGTGGTGGTCGTGATGGTCGTTCCGGGCGTCGCAGCCGTTGTCGCCTCCGGCGCGGTCGTGACCACGGTCGCCGTCTGCACCCGAGTCGTCGTCACGGTCGCTGTCGTCGTCGCGATGACGGTGGTCGTCGGCACGCGCGTCGTGGTGGGCGTGGTCGGCAGCTCCGGCACCGTCCCCGGCTCGGTGGTCGGCGTGGTCGTCTCGGTGCTCGTCGTGCGATTCGTCAGTGACGAGATCGCCGTCGAGAGAGCTCCTTGATGTGAGCCACCTCCGCAGGACGCAACGGCAATCGCCAGGGCAAAGCCCGCTACAGCGGCTGTCACATACTTCACACGACGAGGCTAGGGACCGGCGGGGTGGGAACCATCATCCGATCAGGGTGAGGGGCTCCGCATCTCCGCGGCGTCCGCCAGCAGCTCGGCGACGCGCTGCGGCTGCGAGAAGAACGGCGCGTGACTCGAGGCGAGCTCGACGACCTCGCCGGCACGCGGGCCGAAGACGTTGCGCTGGACCTCGACCGGCAGCGACTCGTCCTCGGTGCAGACGACGTAGGTCGCAGGGATCGTGCGCCAGGCCGCGGTGGTCACGGTCTCCGCGAAAGGAAGCGCGACCTGCGGACGCAGACGAGCGATCGCAGTCGTCCGCGTCTCGTCGTCGCAGTCGGCGTACCCGACTTCTCCACGGTGCACGAGGTCGGGGATCGTCCGGCCGTCCTCGAGCACGTCGATCCACGGCGCGAGCCCACCGCCCGTGAGCGCGAACAGCGACTCGCCCGCGTCGGGCATGAACGCGCACAGATAGACGAGCCGGCCGACATCGGAACGCCCCGCCGCCGCGACCGTGACGACCATGCCGCCATACGAATGGCCGCAGAGGACGAACGTCCCGCCCGTCTCATCCAAAACATGGGCGACTGCCGCAGCGTCGCCGGAAAGATCGACCGGCTCGGCGGGATCGGCCCCAACGCTCGGCAGGTCGACGGCGATCGCCTGCACCCCGCGCCGTTCGAGCAGCGGCACGACCCGTTCCCAGCACCAGCTGCCGCCCCAGGCGCCGTGCACCAGGACGACCGTCGACTGCTCGGCACTCATCGCGCGGGAGCCTAACCTCGCCGGTGGGCGCAGATGCCCCTTTTCGGGGGAGGCGCGGGCGGCTGTCGACCGGCTCAATGTGCCTGGCGGTCGGCGCGACCCTGCGGCAAACGGGGCGCGGCGGCAAATCTGCGGAAAAGGAGTCGACGGTGTTCACACTGGACGACATGTCGGTTGTTGAATGGCTGGCCACGACCAGGTGGACGGCAGAGATGAGCGCCGACCTCGGGGACGCGCCCGGTCGTCGTGAAGAGCGGCTCACCTGCGCGGAGCTCGCGTGGTCGCTGATCCTGCAGGCTGCGGACGAGGCGGAGCGCCGGCATGGTCATCTCAAGGTGACCTACGCGGCCTGACGCTCGAAGAGAGCTCGGGAGGCCAGTCACGGCTCGAAACTCGTGAACCTGGTTCGGCTTTGCCGAATCAGGTTCACCCGACGGACCGTGACCGAACCAGATTCGCTCTCTGAATCTGGTTCGCGAGTTGCTCGGGAGGCAGCCGAAGAGGTGTCAGACACCGGTCAGTGCGCGGCGAGGGGCCGCGGGCGATTGATGAAGACGTTGTCGAGGGCCGCTTCGAGGGCGACCGACAGCGCGCCTGTGAGGACAGCGGCGTCGCCCAGAGCCGAGACCTCGACCCGCGGCGGATACGGCAGCCACTGCTCGAGCAGCGAGCGCACCACGGGTAGCAGCAGGGCACCGTTCGCGCCGATCCCCCCACCGAGGACGACGAGGCCGACGTCGGCGACGGCGGCAATCGGGGCGATGTGGAGCGCGATCCGACGCGCCTCTTCCGCCACGACCTCCAGCGCGAGCACGTCGCCCGTGCGCGCAGCGGCGAAGACCGCCCGGGTGTCGAGCGGCACCATCAGCGAGGTGGGCGACCCGCCCCGGTCGACCCGTTGCTCGGCCAGCGCCGCGACGGCGGGCGCCGCCGGGTCGAAGTCGTCCTGCAGCCCGACGCGGACGAGATCGATCTCGCCGGCGGCGCCGCGATGTCCCCGGTGAAGCTCGCCTCGGAGGACGATCCCTGCGCCGAGCCCCGTCCCGACCGAGACGAACGCGAAGTCGTCGACGCCGCGCGCGACGCCGCTCCAGCGCTCCCCGAGCGCTGCGAGGTTGATGTCGTTCTCGAGCGTCACCGAGCCGCTGACGGCGTCGCGGAGCTCGCGGACGAACGACGCCCCCTCGATCTCCTGCACGTTCGCCGCAAGCGCAACCGTCTCGCCGTCGGGCTCGACGACACCCGGAACGCCGACCACCATCCCGTCGATGATCCGCTCCGGCAGCCCGGTGGACTCCACCAGCGAGCTGCGCAGGGCCACGATCGACGCGACCACGGACGCCGAGTCGGCGCCCTCGAGCTCCACATCGCGGCGCGCGCGGGTCCGACCCGCGAGATCGCAGATCGCGCCGCGCAAGAACCGCGCTCCGAGGTCGATGCCGAGAACGACCGCCGCCTCGGGGACCGGCTCGAAGTAGACGGCGCCATACGTCGGTTGCCGCACGTCCCCAGCCGCCTCACGCACGAGGCCGCCGGCGAGAAGTGAGCGCAGCGCGAGCGAGACGGTCGGCTTCGAAACGCCGATCCGCCGGGAGATCTCCGCGCGCGAGATGGGCGCAGCGCTGCGGATGGTCTCGAGCACAGCTCGCTCGTTGATGTCCTTGAGCAGCGGCGGAATGGCCATATGGTGAGGAACCCTAACTCAAATAGGCCTCGATCTCCGGACTTGACGCTCGGCGGAGCGAGTTGTAGCGTCGCCTCGTAAGTGTCCCTAACGAGGAGGGTGAGATGAAACGTGGAGCAAAGATCGCAGCCCTACTCGCGGCGGCGACGCTCGCGATCCTGGCCGCCGTCGGCGCAGCTTCCGGCTCGACTGCGTCGGCGCACACGACCAACATCACAATCTGGGTCTACTTCTCCAACCCCGAACTGACCGTGGTCAAGAACGTGATCGCGCAGTTCGAGAAGACGCACCCGTCGATCCACGTGACCGTGGTCGGCGGCGTCAGCGACCAGAAGATCCTCGCGGCGATCCGCGGTGGAAACGCGCCGGATGTCGCCCAGTCCGGCTCGTCGGACAACACCGGCGAGTACTGCGGGACCGGCGCGTGGATCAACCTCAACTCGTACATGCAGCACGACCACGTGAGCGCAAGCCTGTTCCCGTCGGCGCCGCGGTACTACACGCAGATCAACGGCACACGCTGCGCGCTGCCGATGCTCGCGGACGCCTACGGCCTCTACTACAACAAGACGCTCTTCAAGCAAGCCGGCATCGCGCATCCTCCCCGCACCATCTCCGAGCTCACCGCCGACGCGAAGAAGTTGACGCAGCGGAACAAGGACGGGTCGTTGAAAGTGGTCGGCTTCGATCCGTTCAACGGCTGGTACGAGAACGCCGCCGCGCACTACGCCCCCGCGTTCGGGGCGAAGTGGGTCGACGGCAAGGGCAACTCGACCCTGGCGACGAGCCCGGGCTGGACGAAGTACATGCAGTGGGAGAAGAATCTGGTCGACTGGTACGGCTACTCGAACCTGGTTCGCTTCCAGGCCGGCGCCGGCGACGAGTTCGCGCCGTCCAACGCGTTCGAACGGGCCAAGGTGGCGATGAACCTCGACGGAGAATGGCGCGTGTCCTTCATCTCCAAGGAGCACCCCGAGCTGCAGTACGGCGTCGCACCGTTCCCGGTCGACGACTCGAAGCCGCAGCTGTACGGCGGCGGCTACACGACGGGCAGCATCATCGGCATCCCGAAGACGTCCAAGCACCAGGACGAGGCCTGGCAGCTCGTGAAGTACCTCGCGACGAACGACGTCGCCGAGACGACGCTCGCAAACGGAATCCTGAACGTGCCCACGACGAGCAGCGCGGCGCACTCGAAGCTCTTGAAGACGCCGCCGAAGTTCAATGTGTTCGTCTCGATCTTCAACAACCCGAACACGACGACGACGCCGGTCACGCTGATCGGGTCGGCGAACCAGGACACCTTCTCGACGTTCATCAACTCGTGGCAGGCAGGTCACTCGAAGGATCTCGCCGGCGGCTTGAAGAACGTCGACAAGCAGATCAACGCCCAGCTGAAGCAGGCGGGCGGCGGCAGTCAGGTTCCGTGAGGTGACAGCGGCCGGCGGGACCTACGCGGTGCCGCACTCGGCCGACCGGCGACGCGCCAGGCGGAAAGCCGCCTGGCGCCGTCGTGGCACGGTCGCGCTGTTCATGAGCCCGTGGATCGCCGGCTTCACGATCTTCTTCGGCTACCCGCTCGTGATGAGCGGCTACTACTCGCTCACCCACTACGACCTGCTGTCGCCGCCCCGCTGGGTCGGTCTCGCGAACTACCGCTACCTCTTCACGGTCGACCAGCAGGTCTGGCCGGCGGTGCGGAACACGCTCTGGCTGATCGTGTTCATGGTGCCGCTCCAGGTGCTGTTCGCCCTCGGGGTCGCGATGCTGGTCGCCCGCGCGCGGCGCGGCGTCGGCTTCTTCCGGACGGTCTTCTACCTGCCGGCGCTCGCACCGCCGGTGGCCGCGACGCTCGGCTTCGTCTACCTGCTCAATCCCGCCACCGGCCCGGTCAACGTCGTGCTCGCCCATCTCGGGATCCAGGGGCCGCTCTGGTTCGACTCACCGACCTGGTCGAAGCCGTCGCTCACGCTGCTCGCCCTCTGGGGCATCGGCAACACGATGATCATCTTCCTGGCGGCGGTGATCGACGTGCCTCGCCACCTGTACGAGTCGGCGGAGCTCGACGGCGCCGGCGCGCTGCAGCGCATGCGCTACGTGATGCTGCCGTCGATCAGCCCCGTGATCCTGTTCGCGGTCGTCTTCGGAGTGATCGACGCGCTCCAGTACTTCACACAGGCGTACGTCGCCAGCACGATCGCAGGCGGCAACGCCTCCGCGGCGGGCGCCGGCGCCACCAGTCTCGGCTACCCCGAGAACTCGACCCTCTTCTACCCGGTGCTCCTGTATCAGCAGGGCTTCGACTACTTCAACATGGGCTACGCGTCGGCGATGGCCGTGCTCCTGCTCGCGGTCTCGCTCGTGTTCGTGCTCCTGCTGATCCGCTACTCGCGCCGGTGGGTGCACTACGCGGGAGGCGGGCATTGAGCGCCGCAGAGATCGTCGCCCCGCCGCTCGTGCGCCGTCGGCCGCCGCCGGCCGTGCGGCGTCGCCGGTTCCTCATCTCGGTCGCAGACCACAGCCTGCTGATCGCGGCCGCGATCATGTTCCTGGCGCCGTTCGTCTTCATCACGTTGACCGCGCTGATGACGAACGACCAGGCGCTCTCGTCGAAGCTGTGGCCGCATCCGTTCGTGTGGCACAACTTCGTCGCCGTCTTCGAACAGGCGCCGCTCTGGCGGTATGCCCTCAACAGCTTCGTCTACGCCGGCCTGGCGACGGTAGGGCTCGTGCTGTCGAGCGCCCCCGTCGCCTACGCGCTCTCGCGCCTGCGCTGGCGCGGACGCGACGCGGCCTTCGTGCTCGTGCTCGTCGCGATGCTGCTGCCGCCGCAGGTCACGATCATCCCCGTCTACGTGCTCTGGTCGAAGGTCCACCTCGTCGGCACGCTCTGGCCCTTGATCCTCCCGAACTGGCTCGGCGATGCGTTCTCGATCTTCCTGCTCCGCCAGTTCTTCCTCACGATTCCCGAGGAGTACCTCGACGCGGCGCGCGTCGACGGCTGCGGTGAGGTCAGGATCCTCTACTCGGTCATGTTCCGGCTGGCGAAGCCGGCGATCGCCGCAGTGGCCCTGTTCTCGTTCCTGTTCTGCTTCAACGACTTCTTCGGGCCGCTGCTCTACACCGGCGAGAACCCGCACAACTGGACGCTCTCGGTCGGGCTCGCCCAGTTCCGCACGCTGCACCAGGTCGAGTGGAACCTGACGATGGCCGCGACACTCGTCGTGATGATGCCCGTGATCATTCTCTTCCTGCTCGCCCAGAAGGCGTTCGTCGAGGGCATCACCCTCACGGGGGTGAAGGGCTGATGAAGATCGCCGTGATCGGAGGCGGTTCGACATACACGCCGGAGCTCGTGTCCGGGCTTGCCCGCCTGCAGGACACACTCGGGGTCGGCGAGCTCGTGCTCCAGGACATCGACGCCGAGCGTCGCGAGGTGGTCGGTGGGATGGCGAAGCGGATGCTCGACCGCGAGGGCTGCGGCATCGAGGTGGAGGTGACCGACGACCTCGACCGGGCGGTCGAGCAGGCCGACTACGTCCTGATCCAGATCCGGGTCGGCGGCCAGCAGGCACGGCTCGTCGACGAGACGTTCCCGCTGCCGTGCGGCTGCATCGGCCAGGAGACGACCGGGGCCGGTGGATTCGCGAAGGCCCTGCGAACCGTGCCGGTCGTCCTCGGCATCGCCGACCGCGTGCGCGCGCTCGCAGCACCCGACGCGTGGATCGTCGACTTCACGAACCCCGTCGGGATCGTCACCCGCGCATTGCTCGACGCGGGCCACCGCGCCGTCGGTCTGTGCAACGTCGCGATCGGCTTCCAACGGACGATCGCCGGCCTGCTCGGAGTCGAGCCCGGCCGAGTGGTCGTCGACCAGGTCGGCCTCAACCATCTGACCTGGATCCGCGCTGTGCACGTCGACGGCAGCGACCTCCTGCCCGAGCTCCTGACCGCGCACGGCGACGACTTCGCCGCCGAGGTGGAGCTGCCGCGCCGCCTGCTCGACGAACTGGGTGCGATTCCGTCCTACTACCTGCGCTACTTCTACGAGCACGACCTCGTGCTCGCCGAGCAGCAAACGGGTGTGCCGCGTGCGACGACGGTGGCCGAGATCGAGCGTGAGCTGCTCGACCTGTACCGCGATCCTCGACTGACCGAAAAGCCGGCGCTCCTGGAACGCCGCGGTGGCGCCTTCTACAGCGAGGCTGCGATCGGGCTCGTCGCGTCGCTCCACACGGGCGACGGAAAGATCCACGAGGTCGACATCCGCAACAACGGAACGCTCGCGGGGCTCGCGCCCGACGACGTCGTCGAGGTTCCTGCGGCAGTGACGAAGGACGGACCGGCGCCGCTGCCGCAGCAGCCGCTTCGGCCCGAGCTGCTCGGCCTCGTTCAGCACGTGGCTGCGTACGAGCGGCTCGCCGTCGAGGCGGCGACGACGGGCGACACAGTTGTCGCCCGGAAGGCGCTGCTCACGCACCCTCTGATCGCGCAGACCGGGCTCGCCGATGAGCTGCTCGAACGGCTGCTCGCGGAGAACCGCGGGCACCTGCCGCGCTTTTCGGCCGAGGCGCCCGCATGAGCGAATCGCTCGCGATCGCCGTCGACGGCGGCAACTCGAAAACGGATCTCGCGCTCGTCCGCGGCGACGGCGAGGTGCTGGCGCTCGCCCGCGGCCCGCTCAGCTCGCCGCATCACCTCGGCCTCGACGGCGCGCTGGAGGTGCTCGACCGCCTGCTCGACCAGGCAGCGCGCGAGGCGATGCTCCCGCCCCGCAGCCCGCTGGCGGAGATCGCGTCGCTGCACCTGGCGGGCCTGGACTTCCCGGCCGAGGAACGCCGCTTCGCGGAGGCAGTGACGGCGCTCGGCTGGGCAGAGCATCTGCTCGTGGGCAACGACACGTTTGCACTGCTCCGCGCCGGCAGCGAGCGCGGCTGGGGAGTCGCTGTGGTCTGCGGCGCGGGCATCAATTGCGTCGGCGTCGCACCGGACGGCCGGCACGCACGGTTCCCCGCGCTCGGCGCGATCACGGGCGACTGGGGCGGCGGCCACGATCTCGGCCTCGCCGCGGTGGCGGCAGCCGCCCGCAGCGAGGACGGCCGCGGGCCGCGGACGAGCCTGGAGCAGGCCGTGCCGGCGCACTACGGGCTCGCGACGCCGACGGAGGTCGCGGAAGCCCTGCACTCGGGGCGAATCGCCGCGCAGCGGATCCTCGAGCTCGCACCGGTCGTTCTGGAGGCCGCGGCCGACGACGCCGTCGCCGCCGAGATCGTCGAGCGACTGGCGACGGAGGTCGTCACCCTCGCCCGCGTCGCCCTCGAACGCCTCGGGCTGCTCGACGAGCCGGTCGAGGTGATGCTCGGCGGTGGGGTTCTCGCCGCCGCAGACGAACGGCTGCTCGGCTCGGTCGAGGCCGGCCTGCGCGCGCTGTCGCCGGCAATCACGATGCACGTCACCACCTCCCCGCCGATCGTCGGCTCCGCACTGCTCGCGCTCGACGCGCTCGGCGCCGACCCGGGCGCAAAACTGCGTGCACGGCGCGAGCTCGGCGAGGCCCGCCGCCACGACACAGCAGAGGTGCGTGGTGGCTGACGTCCGCTTCGAGCAGGCAACGCGCGTGTATCCCAACGCCGACCTTGCGGCCGTCGACCGGCTCGATCTCCGGATCGAGGACGGAGAGCTGATGGTGCTCGTTGGGCCGTCGGGATCCGGGAAGACCACCGCCCTCCGAATGCTCGCGGGCCTCGAGGAGGTCGACGCAGGCGCGATCTACATCGGCGACCGTGACGTGAGCGACCTCGCTCCGAAGCGCCGCGACATCGCGATGGTGTTCCAGAACTATGCGCTCTACCCGTACCTGACCGTGGCCGCGAACATCGCGTTCCCGCTGAAGATCGCGCGGGTGAAGAAGGCGGAACGTGAGCGGCGCGTGCGCGAGGTGGCTGAGCTGCTCGGCCTCGGCGACCTGCTGGCCCGCAAGCCGGGGCAGCTCTCCGGCGGACAGCGCCAGCGCGTCGCCATGGGACGCGCGATCGTCCGCGAGCCGAGCGTCTTCCTGATGGACGAGCCCCTCTCGAACCTCGACGCGAAGCTGCGCGTCCAGATGCGCGCGGACATCGCCGCGCTGCAGTCGAGGCTCGGCGTGACGACGGTGTACGTCACTCACGACCAATCCGAAGCCATGACCCTCGGCCATCGGGTGGCAGTCCTGCACGACGGACGGCTGCAGCAGTGCGACAGCCCGCGCACGATGTACGCACGACCCGCGAACACGTTCGTCGCGGGCTTCATCGGCTCACCGGCGATGAACTTCTGGACGCTGCCGGTCGATGCGAACGGGACGGCGACACTCGGAGGGGTCGCGCTCGAGCTGCCGCCGGAGGCACGCAGCAACGGCCGCGACCAGGTCGTTCTGGGCCTTCGGCCCGAGTCTGTCGAGCTGTCCGCCCAGGGAATCCCCGCCCAGGTGGAGCTCGTGGAGGAGATCGGTGCGGACTCGTACGTCTTCGCTGTCGCGGAGATCGCGGGCGAGCGGACGAAGCTCGTTGCCCGCGTCGACACCAAGCGCGCCCCTGAGCGCGGCGAGCGCGTCGCCCTGCAGCCGCGCGCCGACGAGGCGCACGTCTTCGACCCGGTCAGCGGCGACCGACTCGGCGCCTGACCGGTCGCAGAGGTGTGCGCGACCGAACCAGATTCGCTCTCTGAATCTGATTCGCGAGTTTCTCGGAAGGCAGTCGCAGCTCGAAACTCGTGAACCTGGTTCGGCTGCGCCGAATCAGGTTCACCGCGGGCTCAGCCCCCCGACCAGGTCGACCCGCCGTCGGCCGACGTCCAGACGAGCTTGCGGGCCGGCTGGTCGGTGAAGTCGAAAGCGGTGACGGTCAGACGACGGCCACTCGCCTTGATGGTCTGCGCCAGCGGTTGGCCGGCCTGCGCCGGCAGCGTGACGACATGCGCCGTCGATCCACTCGCGACGATCACGCGCGGCGCGGTGTCCCAGCCCTGACCGTCGACCCGGGCCGACACGAGCACCGCGGCGCCCGCCCTCGTCGGGACACCGGCAACGATCGTCCCGTTCCGTGCCGACCCGATCGTCTGTGCCGCAAGCCGTCCGCCGCTCGCCCGGGCCGGCAACGACAGCGTTCGCAGCGTGCCGCCCTCCCAGAAGTAGACGCGGCCTCCGCCGCCGACGAAGTTGCCGCTGATCGTCTTGGTGGCGTGCCAGCTCTTGCCCGCATCGCTCGTCCAGAGCTGCCGCGTCGAGCACATGCAGGCGCCCGGGGTCGAGCCCGTCGAGATGACCCCTGAGGTGGGCGAGACCCGCGCGAGCGCGAGCGCCGGTTGCGGATAGATCCGGCGCCAGCTCTTGCCCGCGTTGTCCGTCGCATAGACGCCGCTCGCCCGGCCTTGCCAGCCGTGTTCGGCGTCGGCCCAGCTCGTCGGCGCATGTCTGCCCGCTGCGGCCTCTGCCGGCGGCGCCTCGCGCGCGGTCGTGAATCCTTCGACAAGCCCGGTGAACGTCCCGATGACCAGGCGACCACCGACGATCGTCGGCGCCTGCAGCGTCGTTCCGCCAAGCGGCGCCGAGAAGACGCGTGCGCCGGTCGTGGCGTTGTAGCCGACGAGCGTCTGCGTCCCGTTGTTCGCGAACCAGACGACGTTGCCGGCCACGGTCGGCGAGCCGTTCTCCGTGTGGGTGCCGAGCGGCTTGCGCCAGACGACCGACGCGGAACAGTTCGCGCCGATCCTGATCCGAGCGAGCTGCGTTCCGGTGACGGCGTACACCGACGACGTCGCGGTCGACCAGGCCAGCTGAGAGACGAACGGGTCGGCGAGCGCGTACGGCTCGACCGCCACCTTCCACGCCCAGCCCGCGGTCACGCTGTCGCGCCGCCAGCCGTAGACCGTGTCGTTCTTCGTCGCGGCGACGACCATCGGCCCGCAGGAGGTGCCGGGGACGAGGAGCGGGGAACCGACGAAATCGAGGTCCATCCGGTCCGGCAACCCTGCCGGATGGCTCGACGACTGGACCTGCAGGCCGGTCGAGAACTGGATCAGTCGCTCGCCGAAGCCGGCGGTCTCGGTGTACGCCGATCCGGTGTTCGAGCCGCCGGAGAACGCCCCCGAACTGCCGGCGAACAGGCTGGTCGCTGCCGGGTCGTACGCGAGCCCGCCCCAGCCCCAGGGGCCGCCGCCACCGCCCCGGTCGAGCGGGACCGCGAGCCAGCGCGTGACACCCCGCGTGGCGAGGTCGACGCGGTAGATGCCGCCGGGCGTTCCCGGTTGATCGCAGTACGCCGCCGTCGGCACGTACACCGACCCTGCCGCGAGCGTCAGTGCGCCCCAGTCGAGCTCACGGTCGAAGTCCGCGAAGACGCGGACCGGCCAGCCCGAGCGCTCCGCGCCGGTCGCGAGCGCCAGCGCGTGCAGCCGGCCGAAGCCGTCCATGACATACAGCGTCCGCGACGCCGGATCGATCACTCCGGTCGAAACGACGCCGTACCCGTTCAACTGCGGGCAGCTGTTCGCGAGCTGTCCGAGCCGGTCATGCCAGAGCACGAAACCGCTGCGGTCGAGACCGACGACATCGCCGCCGGTGGTCGCCGCGACGAAGACACCGCCGGCGACAAGCACCTGGGCCGTGATCCGCCCGGGCAAGGGCACCACGAACCGGCGCGCGACGCGTGAGCTCGAGGCGGGAGCCGGTGCTTCGCCGAGCCGGGCCGGACCGGCGCCGAACGTCGTCCACGATGGCGCCGCGGCACCAACCGCGCCCGGCGAAGAGAGGCAGCACGAGAGAAACACCGTGAGCACCGCAAGGGCCGCGACCGATCTGGAGATCATCCCTGCCTCACGCCGGGAGGCAATCTAGCTCACGTCCAGTGAACGACGATCCGTCCGGCGGCGGCCTCCAGCGGCAGTGACTCCGCCTCGGCGAGCACCGCCTCGCGCGCTGTTCGCGAGAGACGCTGCCAGGCCCGGATCGTGAACGTTCGCTCGGCGCGGCGCCAGGTGCCGACGATCTTCCCCGCCACGAGGAGCGCACCCGGCCACACCCGCGGAGTCCACAGCTCGCCACGCTGGCCCGCATCCGGCACGAGGAGCTCACGATCCTCGCTCGTCACGCCGAGGGTGTAGGCATCGCCGCTCGGCAAGAGTCGAGCGGCGGCCGCCGGCGCGGCAGGCTCGCGGAGCGCCGGCTCGTCGTCCGCGAGCAGCCAGGCCGCGCCCGAGGGCATCACCACCGGCACCAGTTCGGCGCGAAGATCGTCGAAGGCCCGGGCGGCATGGCGCGTGCCGATGCCGGCCCACCTGCCGAACCCCTCCTGCCCCGCCGGGCCGAAGATGTGCAGGAAGCGGCGCGCGAGCTCGAGGGTCGCCGTCCTCTCATCGAGGTCCGGCGGAGGAACCGTCCACACGACGGGCCGCCTCGCCCCCTCCCACCGGATCGCGAGCGTTCCCGTCAAGGCGGCGTAGCGGAGGTTGTTCCCATGTGTTCCCAGCGCCGTTCCCGCATCGTCGTATCTCATCCGGCCCCCGTCGAGGAGCGCGTGCAGTCGAGGGGCCAGATCCTCCGCCGTGCGGCGGGTCTTGCCACCCTCGGGCAGCCGGCCAAGGGTGAAGACGGCGAGGTCGCGTGCCGCGACGACGTACACGTGGTACCGCGGTCCCCACACCTGTACGAGCGAGGGGTCAGCGAGGGCGGACGGCCCGGTACCTGCCACGCGCGCGTGGATCGACAGGAGCGCGGCGCGGGGCATGCTGTCCTGGAGGCCGGCCCACGCTGCCTGCCGCAGCGAACGCCGCCCCGCCGGGAGTCGCTGATCCAGCGCTCCGACGCGCCGGCGGAACGCGAGGATCTGTGCTCGCGTGACCCGCAGCCGTGCAGACGTCATGCCGCGGAGCGTAATGGTCTTCGTCGCGTCTACGATCGTGGACGGTGCACGGGACAGAACTGGTCGGGCTCGGCGTGTTGCTCTCACTCATCCCAGCGGGGGTGGTGACGATGTTGAAGGGGCGCTGGACGCTGATCCTCGCCGGCCTGTGTCTCCTCTTCCCGCTGGTCTGGTACGGCGCGTTCGCGCTCGCCGCACCGGAGTCGTGGTGGTCTCGCCGGTTCTACCGCGGAGAGAAGCTCGAACGCGCACGCGCCTACCAGGCGCGCTGGGGACGGCGATTCGCCGACTAGGTGAGCGGTAGGGTGCCGCGGTGGACCCCCTCCGTCTCTACTGGCGCCCCGGGAGCGCGTCCATGGCGCCGCACGCTGCCCTGGCCGAGATCGGAGCCGGGTACGAGCTCGTTCTGATCGAGCGCGAAGAGGCGCAGGCCGACCCCGCCTATCGGGCGCTCAATCCACTCGGTGTCGTGCCGACCCTCGTCGACGGCGACGTCGTGCTCAGCGAGTCCGCGGCGATCATGCTCTATCTCGCGGACCGGTATCCCGAGGCGCGACTGGCGCCGGAGAACCGTGCCGAGCTCTACCGCTGGCTGATCTTCATGACGAACACGGTCCAGACCACGATGCTCCGGATGTTCTATCCGGAGCGATACGGCGGCGGCCGGGTCGCATTGGTCGCGGCCGTGGAGGCTCAGGGGCACTTCGATCTGATCGAGCGCAGCCTCGACGGACGGGACTGGCTCGCCGCCGAGCACCGCACGGCCGCGGACCTCTTCCTCTTCATGCTCACGCGTTGGGGGCGTTTCCTCGAGCCCACAGCCTGGGACCGGCCGAACCTCCGCGCCCACTTCCTGCGCACACTGGCGCTGCCGGGGGTGCGGCGGATGATCGACGAGCAGGGGCTCGAGCTCCCCGACTGGGCGTCGGCCTAGGGCCTGTCGACGATCACGCGCTCGATCCGCCGGTCCGGGATGAACCAGATGATCGCAACGGCGACGAAGAGCGCGACCGAGACCCAGGGAACGACGAACGCGCACGCGAACGCAACGACGTAGGCGGCGAGCGACACCTTGCCCTTGGCGTCGTTGCCGATCGCCTGAGCGAGCTTCGAGTCGCGCTCGTGCGAGGCGAGCAGCGCCAGCGTGAGGAGCGTGTAGGCGATCGCGCAGCCGAGCAGCACGATCGCATACGCGGCGACCGGGCCCGACTCCACGCCCGACTGCCCGAGCCACGCGGTCGCGATCGGCGTCAGCGAGAGCCAGAAGAGCAGCAGGATGTTCGCCCACAGCGTGCGGCCGTCGATCCGGTACACGACCTGCATCAGGTGATGGTGGTTCACCCAGTAGATCGCGACGAACACGAAGCTCAACACGTACGCGAGCAGCCTGCTCTTCTCGTCCAGGATGTCGGACAGTTGATGCCCTGCGGGCGGCCGCAACTCGAGCACGAGGATCGTGATCAGGATCGCGACCACGCCGTCGGTGAACGCGTTCATCCGCTCGGGGCTCATGAGGCGACTATGCCAGCACCATCAGAGCTCGCTCTCGCCGGGCGCGTCGTCGCCCGGGAGCAACGGCATCGCCAGCCCGGGGCGCCGGCCGAGGAGCACCGCGCGCGTGATGGCCGCCGAGCCGAATCGGTCTCGGATCTCGTCGAGGATGCCGTCGAGCACCTCGCGGTCTTCGGCCTCGAGCGGGAGGGCGAGCTGGCGCGGTAGATCGGGACCGAGATTGGTGATTGCGACACCGATCAACGTCAGGCCGCGGACCTCGATCGAGGGCTGTGCCGCGGACAACAGACTGCGGGCGACGGCCAGGACGACCTGTGTCTGCGCGGTCGCATGTTCGAGTGTGTGCGAGCGCGTCGCGCGGGAGAAGTCCGCGAAGCGCAGCCGGAGCACGACCGTCCGTCCAACGCGTCTCGATGCGCGCAGCCGACGGGTGACGCGGTCGACGAGCGCGACGAGGTCGGCGTCGATCTCCGCCGGTGCTCTCGGCCTCCGCCCGAGCGCTCGCTGCGACCCGATCGAGCGGCGACGGCGGCGCGGTCGGACAGCCCGGGCATCGACGTTGTTCGCAAGAGCGTGCAGGTGATGTGCCGCGCCTCGGCCGAGCAGCACGGCCAGCACCGGCTCGTCGACGCGGGCGAGCTGGCCGACGGTTTCGACGCCGCAGGCACGCAGCTTCGCCGCCGTCACCCGGCCGACGCCCCACACCCGCTCGACGGGCAGGGGATGCAAGAAGTCCAACTCGCCGTCGAGCGGGACGACGAGCAGCCCGTCCGGCTTCGCGAGCGCACTCGCCACCTTCGCGAGGAACTTCGTGCGCGCGATGCCGACGCTGACGGGCAGCCCGACCCGCTCGCGGACCGCACAGCGCAGCCGCACCGCGATCTCGACGGGTGTGCCGGCGATCGGCTCCATCCCGCGCACGTCGAGGAACGCTTCGTCGATCGAGAGACCCTCGACGAGCGGCGTCATGTCGTCGAAGACCGCGTAGAGATCCTTGCTCGCCTGCGTGTACGCGTCCATCCGCGGCGGGACGACGATCGCCTCGGGACAGAGCCGGCGGGCCTCCCGCCCACCCATCGCCGTCCGCACGCCGCAGGCCTTCGCCTCGTAGCTCGCCGCGAGCACGACACCACCGCCGACGATCACCGGGCGGCCGCGCAGGCGGCGATCGTCGCGCTGCTCGACCGACGCGAAGAACGAGTCCGCGTCGGCATGGAGGATCGTCCCCACGGCTGACACGAACATATGTTCGCAGATCGGTCTCGTCAGGTGCAACGAAACCGCACGCTCGCGCCGGGTGCGAGCTGGCCGGCGAGCGGCAGGTCGGCGGCGCTGACGACCGCGAGCACGGGGTAGCCGCCGGTGGTCGGGTGGTCCGGGCCGAGCACGATCGGCTGCCCCGAGGGCGGCACCTGGATCGCGCCGGTCACGACCCCTTCGGAGCGGAGCTCGCCGCGGTCGAGCCGCGCGAGCTCCGGCCCTTCGAGGCGGATCCCGATGCGGTTCGACGCCGCGCCGACCCGCCAGGCCACGCTCGTCAGCACCTCGAGCGTCTCGGGCGGGAACCAGTCGTCGCGCGGCCCCGGGAGAACGGACAGCGTCGGCTCGCCCCCAGGGGCCGCGATCAGCCTCGCGGCCGGATCCGGCCGGCCGGCAGGCTCCGGCCCCACGGGCAGCACGTCGCCGTCGCGCAGGGGCGGCGGGCCGAGGCCGGTCAGCAGGTCGTGGGAACGGCTTCCGAGCGTTGCCTCCACCGCGAAGCCGCCCCGGACGGAGACGTAGGCGCGGACGCCGTCACGACAGCGGCCGAGCTCGAGCAGGCCGCCGGCGGGCACCTCGGCAGGCCTGCCCCGCCTGAGCGGCGCCCCCGAGATGGTGGCCTGCGCGTCGGCGCCCGTGACCGCAACGAGCGCCGGCCCGGCGAAGCGCAGCGCCGGCCCGAGCAGCGTCGCCTCGAGCGCCGCGGCATTCGGGTCGTTCCCGACGATGCGGTTCCCGAGCTCGAGCGCCCGCTGGTCGGCGGCTCCCGACGGCGGGACGCCGAGCCGCGCCAGGCCGGGACGGCCGCGATCCTGAACGGTCGTCAGCAGGCCGGCCCTGACGACCGCGACCTCGTTCACAACCGCGAGAAGCGGACCTGGTCGCCGCTTCCGAGGAGTGCGGGCGCGGGACGTTGCGGATCGAACAGCACCATCGAGGTGCGACCGATCAGCCGCCAGCCGCCCGGCGACTCGCGCGGGTAGACCCCCGAGTAAGGACCGGCGATCGCGACGCTTCCCGCCGGAACGCGTTCGCGAGGACGCGGCAGCCTCGGCACCTCGAGCCGTTCGTCGCCCCCGAGCAGATAGGCGAAGCCGGGCAAGAAGCCGATGAACGCGACGACGTACTCGGCCGCGACATGCCGCTCGACCACCTCCTCGGGCGAGACGCCCACGAGCCGCGCCACCTCCTCGAGATCTGCACCGTCGTAGACCACCGGGATCTCGACGCTCACCGCCGATTCGGGCGCCGGGCCGCTCGCGAGCGCAGAAGCCGCAAGCTGCTCGAGGTCGTGCGGACGCTGTTCGCCCGCCCACGTGACGAGCACGGTGCAATGGCCCGGAACGACATCGACGAGGTCCGCACGGGCGGACAGAGCGCGTGCCACGCGAAGAGCGGCAGCGCTGTCGGGCAATTCGAACAGCGCACCGCGGTCTCCGACCGCGCGGAAAGCCGGCGTCATGCGAAGGCCCGCAGCTCGACGTGCGCGGCGATGAGCTGGTCGCGCACGCCCGCGGCGAGCACGGCGGCGCCGGCAGTGTCGCCGTGAACGCAGATCGAGCGCACCCCGTCGCCGAGGCGGCCCTCGGCGAGGGCCAACGCCTGCCGGGCTGCGTCGTCCGCTGCGAGCATCGACCCTGGTTCGCCGCGCGGGACGAGCATGCCGTCAGCGGCGTAGGCGCGGTCGGCGAATCCCTCGGCGACGGCAGGCAGGCCTGCGTCACGAGCGTGCGCCAGGAGCTCCGAGCCCGGCCAGCCGAGGACGGCCAGCGGCCCGGCCCCGGCCGCGGCGGCAACGATGGCGTCCGCGCACTCGGAATCGCTGGTTGCACGGTGGTAGAGCGCCCCGTGCGGCTTGACGAATCCGACCCGGCCGCCTACCGACGCCGCAGCCGCCTGGAGCGCGTCGATCTGCTCCGCGACGTCGGCCGCAATGGTCGCCGCGTCCACCGCGAGCGCGCGCCGACCGAAGCCCTCACGGTCGCGATACGACACGTGAGCACCGATCGAGGCGCCCGCGGCGACGGCGGCCGTGCAGACGGCTCGCATCGTCTGCGCATCGCCGGCATGGAAGCCGCAGGCGATGTTGACACTCGTGACGAGCAGGAGCAGCGCCGAGTCGGCGTCGAACCCCTCCCCCACATCGGCGTTCAGATCGACGACCACGACCTCGGCGAACGATAATGCCGCCAGGCCGCGGACGTTCCCTGGAGCGTTCCAGCGGGCGGGTTTCGGGGTAGGAGCGTTCGATGAAAGACGGGCGGTTCTTCGGCAAACGCGATCCCTTCGGCTACGCCCTCTTGGGCGAATGCTGCTTTCTGATGCTGATGCTCAGCTGCTGCGCGATCCAGCCATCCTGGTTCGCGGTCAGACGTGGGCTGAGCTACTACGGCAACTCCGCCGAGACGATCGTTCCGTACAGCATCGGCTTCGGCGCGTCGATCGCCTTGACGGCGCTCGCGCTCTCGCGACTCCAGCCTCGCAGCGCTGCCACGACGCGGTTTCGCTACGCCGTCGGCGGCATTCTCGCGCTCACGGCCGCCGTTCCCCTGACGCCGTACGCCGTCGACGTGGTCTTCGACTGGCTCCATACCGCAGTCGTGGGCGTGTTGTTCTGCGCCGGCCTCGCACTCGGCGGCTGGATCGTTCTTCGCCAGCGCAACCGCACCACGGTGGCCTTCTACCTCGTCGAACTGGCGGCGGGCATCTCGATCGCGACGGCGCTGGTGGGGGTCAATCCGTACATGATCCCGAGCGAACTGGTCTTCCAGGGCGCCGCGTTCGCGCTCGTGGCCTGGAGCATGCGGCGGCTCGTGGCGCACGGCCGGGCGCAGCTCTCGTCAGCGCTTCCGCAGGTAGAGCCGCCACGCGTAGTACTCGCGGAAAGCAGTCGGCACAGTCGCCATGCGGTGGGCGAGGTGGAGCACCGCGTCCCGGTAGAGCGGCGAGCGGTTGTAGTGCGAGAGCGCCGCCCGTTCGTTCGTGCGTCCGCCGTTTGCCGCCAGCAGATTGGCGGCAGCGAGGATCGCGTCGTGCGGGTTGTCGACGTCGCCGCCCATCCCGTATGCGCGCCACGTGGCAGGCTCGAACTGCATCGGGCCCTGCGCGTCCGCCCGAGCCGTCGTCCGGGCGCGGCCGAAGTCGCTCTCGACGAAGTTGATCGCCGCCAGCAGCTGCCAGCGGATTCCGAACCGCGCCTCCCCCTCCCGGTAGAAGGAGCGGAGCGTGCCCGCGTGCCGCGCCGGGCCAACGCTCACACCGCCGACCTGCGGGGGGCTCTCCGCCGACAGCTCGAGGAGATCGCGGCGCGCGTCGAGATCGTCACGCTCGGCCGGCGCGAGCTTCGCTACCGCCGCAGCCTCCTTCCCGTTGCGGGCGAGCGCTCGGATCACGAGCTGTCGGTCGCGTGCAACCGCAACGAACCGCGCACCGGTCGCAGACTGCAACACGCGCTCGTCGGTGTGGAGGCGGCTGACGACTGCGGCCGGGCTCGGCGAGAGCACCCGCGTCAGCTCTTTGGCGTGCGCTGCTCGAGGGTCAACATCAAGCGGCGCAGCAGCGACTCCAGTTGGGCCTTCTCGCGTGCCGTGAGTGCCCTGGCGAGCAGGGCTTCCTTCTCGGCCTGCACGCCGATCGCCTCGCGATGGAGGCGGAGCCCCTTCGCAGTCAGCTGGACGAGAACGCCGCGACCGTCGGCCGGGTCGCGCCGGCGCTTCACGAAGCCCGCCTTCTCCAGCTGGTCGAGACGGTTCGTCATCGCGCCGCTCGAAAGATCCGCGTTGCGAGCGAGCTCGCCGGCGGAGCGCCGGTAGGGCTTCCCCACCCAGCGCAGCGCGCTCAGCACCCGCCAGTCGCCCGAGGCGAGGCCGTAGGGCTCGAGGGTCTCGTCGAGCATCTTCCGCAGGCGCCAGTTGATCCCCTGGATCCGGTCGACGATCCCCTCGACGACGAGGTCCATCGCCTCTGGCAGCTCGCCGCGAATCTCTTCGAGAAAACGGTCGACGTGATCGCGCTCGCGCGGCTTGGCCATGACCGAAGCTTCCAGCAAAAGTCTCTTGACGTCAAAAGACCAGCTTGTTATCGTCAACCCGAAGTAGTTTGATCTCAAACTACATCTCCCACTCGGCCAGGAGGGACCCATGGCTACGACGAAGACCTCGTACTCTGTGCTCTCGCTCGACGAGGCCGCTGCTGCGGCAGCCCAGCGCGGCTTCGGGCTCGTGGCGGATCCCGGCCCGGAGGACGGGCGACGGGGCAACGTGCCCGTGCGCCGCGACTTCGACATCAGCTCGTTCGGCGTGAACGCCTTCTACCAGGCGATCACCGGCGCGCCGGTGATCGGCGAGCACGACGAGACCGGGCCTGGCGCGAGCGGCCACGAGGAGCTCTACGTCGTGATCCAGGGAGGCTGCACGTTCACGGTCGACGGCGAGGAGGTGGCAGCGCCGCAGGGCACCGCGATCTTCGTGCGCGATCCCGCCGCGAGGCGCTCGGCGCAGACGACCGAGAACGAGACGATCGTGCTCGTGGTCGGCGGCCGCCCGGGCGAAGCGTTCCGGCCGGGCCCCGGCGAGGCCGCCGCGGGATTCGCCCGGCTCTACCGGGACGGGGACTACGAGGGCGCGCTTGCGGCCTGCCGCGAAGGGCTGGAAGCGTATCCCGGCAACGCGCTGATGCTCTACAACATCGCCTGTCTCGAGAACCTGCTCGGACATCCGGAAGAGGCACTCGAGTCGCTCGGCGAATCCCTCGCCGCCTGGCCGAAGTACAAGGAGCTCGCCACGGGCGACGACGACCTCGCGACGCTGCGCGACGACGCACGCTTCCAGGTGCTCATCGCCTGACGCCCCGAGCAACTCGTCAGGCAGCAGCGAACCTGGTTCGGAGCGGCCGGCGCGACTTTTGTCGCCGGCGGCCGTAGGCTTCTCCCGATGGTTGTTTGTCCCGCCTGCGGCCAGGAGAACCCCGAGGTCGCCCGCTTCTGCCTCGCCTGCGGCTCCTCGATCGGCGAGGCGATCCCACTGCCCAGGGATGAGCGGCGGATCGTCACCGTCATCTTCGTCGACCTGGTCGGGTTCACGGCCAGGGCCGAGCGGCTCGACCCGGAGGAGGTCCGCGCGGTGCTCGCGCCGTACCACGACCGCGTCCGCCGCGAGATCGAGTCGTTCGGGGGCGTCGTCGAGAAGTTCATCGGCGACGCGGTGATGGGAGTCTTCGGAGCGCCCGTCGCCCACGGTGACGACGCCGAGCGCGCTGTGCGCGCCGCGCTCGTGGTCCGAGACATCGTCGATGAGCTCGCCGGCGGCGACCTGCAGATCCGCATCGCCGTCAACACGGGCGAGGCCGTCGTCTCGCTCGGAGCCCGGCCCGCGTTCGGGGAATCGATGGTCGCCGGCGACGTGGTCAACACCGCGGCGCGGCTCCAGTCAGCGGCTCCCGTCAACGGGGTCGTCGTGGGTGAAGAGACCTACCTGACGACCAGAAACGCGATCGAGTACGCGCCTGCCGCACCGGTGATCGCGAAAGGGAAGGAGAACCCGGTCGAGGCGTGGCTCGCGGTCCGCACGATCACGGCGGCGGGGCAGCGCCCGGTCTCGAACCTGTCGATCGTCGGCCGGACCTTCGAGCTCACGATCCTGAACGCGCTCTGGGAGCGAGCCTCCGCCGAGCAGCTGCCGCATCTGGTCTCGGTCTTCGGCCCGGCCGGAGTCGGCAAGACGACGCTCGCAACGGAGTTCGGCCGGCGCGCCGCCGAGCAAGGGGCCCGGGTCGTGCAGGGCCGCTCGCTCCCCTACCGCGAGAGCGGCACCTACGGCGCACTCGCCGCGCAGGTCATGAAGCTCGCCGGGGTCTACGAGAGCGATCCGGCGGAACTGGTTGCCGAGAAGCTGCACTCGAGCGCCACGGCGCTGCTCACCGGGACCGAAGCCGACCCGGGCGCGGTCAGCGGGCACCTCGGCGTGCTCGTGGGCGTCGAGGCGGGCGCCGAGGCCTCCGACCGGGAAGCCCTCTTCTACTCGGTCCGGGAGTTCATCGAAGCCGTCGCGCGGGAGCAGCCGACGATCCTCATCTTCGAGGACGTCCACTGGGCGGACGCCAACCTGCTCGACCTGATCCGCGCCCTCGCGACGGGCGTGCGCGGCCTGCCGCTCCTCTTCGTGACGCTGGCGCGCCCGGAGCTGCTCGACCTGCAGGACGACTGGGGCTCCGGCTCGACCGGCTACACGGCGCTGACGCTCGGCGCGCTCGACGAGCAGCACGCACGGGAGCTGACCGTGCGCAGACTCGGGACGCGGCGATCAGGCAGAAGCAGTGATCCGCCTTGCCGAGGGCAACCCGCTCTTCATCGAGCAGCTCGCCGCCAGCATCGGCGAACTGGGGCCGGGGAAGCTACCGACGAACGTTCGCGAGATCGTCGCCGCGCGGCTCGACGCGCTGCCGCCCGAGGAGCGCTCGCTGCTGCTCGATGCCGCGGTCGTCGGCAAGGTGTTCTGGCTCGACGCCCTGCGAACGATGTCGACCGGCGGCGACCAGCTGCAGCTGCTCGAGCAGCTCGAGCGCCGCGACCTGGTCCGCCGCGAGACCTCGTCGATCATCGAAGGGCAGCAGCAGTTCGCCTTCACCCACATGCTGATCCGCGACGTCGCCTACGACCTGCTGCCCCGCGCCGACCGAATGCGACGACACGCGCTGATCGCCGAGTTCGTCGGCACCACGACAGGCGTCTCAGGCGAGGCAATCGGCGCTCTCGCCCGCCACTGGCGGGCCGCAGGGGACAACGACCGCGCGGTCGAACAACTCGTCCGGGCAGCCGAGCTCGCCGAGCGCGGCTGGGCGAAAGACCATGCGGCAGCTCTCTACCGCGAAGCGTTCGAGCTCGTGCCGGCGGAGGACACCGAACGCCGGAACATGGTGCGGCGCCGACTCGCTCTTGCAAGCTCGGCGTCGTTCCACCTGGCGGATGTCAAACGGGCGGGAAGTCCGCAGGCGTGACGTCGCCGACGATCTCGTCGATCGATTCGATCTTGTGCCGCCCGAGCCGGGTGGAGTGGTTCCGCACAGCTTCCTCGTCCGGCGCCGAGTAGACGCAGAACGTCCGCACGAGGCCCGTGTCGTCGACGACGACGTGGCTGTGCTCCCAGGTGACGTCGGTCACCTCGGTCTCGAGAATCTCGCGCGAGCGGCGCCCGACGCCGGGCATCTCCGCTTCGCCGCAGTCGAACGCGCGAACGATCATGTAGCGCCGCATTCGGTGATCCTACCCTCGTCGCAAGCCGTTGTCAGCTACCAGGGGCCGGGCGAAACCGGATCGGCGTTAGTCTGAGCCGGTGGCGCAACGCGACCCGCTGGCCGACCCGGAGCCGCTGATCCGGAGGGTCTACGCCTACGTCGCCTACCGGGTCGGGGACGGCCCCGACGCCGAGGACATCACCTCGGCCACGCTCGAGCGCGCGCTTCGCTACCGCGACCGGTTCGACCCCCGTCGCGGCGATGCCGCAGCCTGGCTGATCGGGATCGCCCGGCGCTGCACCAGCGAGCACTTCGGCGAGCGGCCGGTTCCCGTCGAGAGCATCCCGGAGGAGGTCGCCCCCGGCGAGCTCGCGTCGGACTCAGCCGTCCGGCTCGATCTCCGGCAGGCGGTGTCGCTCCTCGGCGCGCGCGACCGGGAGCTGATCGCGCTGCGCTACGGCGCCGACCTCACCGCGCGCCAGATCGGCGAGGTGCTCGAGGTGAAGACGAACGCCGTCGAGGTTGCACTGCACCGCGCGTTGCAGACGCTGCGCGACGCACTGGAGAGCAGCGAGCAGCCACAAGACGAGCGAACCCTACGAGCGGCCGAATGACGAGCCACGCGCTCACGGACACCGCCCGGCTGGAACGGCGACCGCTGCCCTTGTGGTCGGCATTGTCGCTGCTGCTGCCGCTGATTGCGGTGCTCGCCGTCGCGGCTGCCAACGGTGGGTACTTCCCGACGGCGTTCGGCTGGACCGCGCTTGCGTTCGCATGGGTGACGCTCGTCGCCGTCGTGCTGGTCGCGCCCCGCTGGGGCGTCCTCGACGCCACCTGGGTGGTGGCAGCCGCACTGCTCTGCGTGTTCTCGTTCTCCTCGGCCGTCTGGGCGGGCTCGGCCGGCACCGCGATCGACCAGGGCCAGCGGGCCGTCGTGTACGCGACGGCGGCCGCCGGTGCGCTGCTGCTGCTCCGCCGGCGCGACCTCGAGCGTTGGCTCGCCGGTCTCGTGTTCGGCGCGACAGCGATTTGCTTCTACTCGCTCGGAACGCGACTCTTCGCCGATCACTTCGGCGGCCCGAAGCCCGACTATCGCCTGTTCGTCCCGGTCGGCTACTGGAATGCGCTCGGAATCTTCGCCGGCGCCGCCGCGCTGCTCGCACTCGGCGCCGCAGTTTTGGGACGGATCACGGCGTTGCGCATCCTCGCCGGCAGCTCGCTCGTCGTGCTGTTGCCAACGCTCTACTACACCTACAGCCGCGGCGCCTGGGCTGCGCTCATCGCCGGCCTCCTCGTCACGCTGCTCTACAGCCCCTGGCGCGAGCGTCTCTTCGTGGCGCTCTTCGTCTTCTTGCCGCTGCCCGCTCTGGGGGTCTGGCTCGCGTCGCGACCGGCGGCGCTCACCGACCGCTCGGCGTCGATCGCGGCTGCATCGCATGCCGGGCACCGCCTCGCGATCGAACTCGCGATCGTCGCGCTGCTGCAGGCAGCAGTCGCGGGTGCCTACGCGACGTTCGCCGGGCGACTCAGGATCTCCAAGGGCGTGCGGATCGGCGTGGCGGTGGTGGTCGCGATCGCACTGCTCGCGGGGCTCGCAGGCTTCTTCGCCCATTACGGCTCACCGTCGAAGATCGCTCACCGCACCTATCACTCGTTCACAGGCCCGCCGACCGGTGACCAGAACCTGAACAGCCGCCTCTTCTCGTTCTCGAACAACGGGCGCACCGTGCTCTGGCGGGCTGCGTGGAACGAGTTTCAGGCCCACCCGGTCGCCGGCGGCGGCGCGGGCAGCTTCCAGCGTTGGTGGCTCGCCCATCGCACGAACGGCTACTTCGTGACCGACGCGCACAACCTCTACGCGCAGACGCTCGGCGAGCTCGGCCTCATCGGCGGCGTCCTGCTCGCGCTCTTCCTCGGCCTACCGCTCGTCGCCGCGATCCGGGCGCGCTGGCATCCGCTCGCCGCAACCGCGCTCGGCGCGTACGTCGCCTACCTCGTGCACTGCATCGTCGACTGGGACTGGCAGGTGCCCGCCGTCACACTCCTCGCGCTCTTCGCCGGAGCCGCGCTCGTCGTCGCTGCCCGCGGCGAGAGCCAGGCGGCCGCGCGGCCGCTCGGGCGAAGGGTGCGAATCGTGATCGGTGCGCTCGCTGCGGTTGCCGCAGTCGTCGCCTTCGTCGGTCTGATCGGGAACATCGCGCTCGCACGCAGCGAACAGGCGTTGCTGGCCGACAAGGGCAAGGTCGTCGTCTCGGAGGCGAAACGGGCGCATCGCTGGGCGCCCTGGTCGGCGCAGGCGCTGCGCGACCTGGGCGACGGGAACGTCCTGATCGGGAACACAGGAGCCGGTGTTGCAGACCTGCGAAGAGCCGCGGCCAAGGATCCCGGCGACTGGGAGACCTGGTACGACCTCGCCGCGGCGACGAGCGGGCCGGTACACGACCTGGCGGTCGCCCGGGTGCAGGCGCTCAATCCGGCCGCCCCGGAGCTCGAGCAGCTCGAGCACCCGCCGAGCGCGACGAAGCCGTAGTCCCAGTGTAAGGGTCCGGGGCTGTGCGCAGGTACTAGGGGCGAGATGGGATTCGGGAAGAAGACCGACGAGACGGCGCTCGAGCGCGAGCTCCGCGCCCAGCGTCCGCAGCCGCCGGCGGAGCTCGTTCGCATGCTCAGCCGCCAGATCGGGCCGATGCAGCGCATGCGGCGCTTCGCGCTACCGAAGATCGCACTCGTCGCCGCCGTCACCGCGGCACTCGCCGCTTCGCTCGGTGCGGCCGGCGCGCTCGGCTCAGCCGGCGGCTCGGTGCACTCGTTCGGCATCAGCGTCGTGCATCTCGTCTCGCCGCCCAGGAGAACGGTGGTCGTTCACCCCGTCAACGCGTCCCCGAGCCATACGACGACGAGTGGCGGCCCGGCGCCCGCGCACTACCCGTTCCAGTGGCAGTACGGCCACCTGATCTCGATCTGCTGGCAGGGGCACATCATCCAGATCCCGGCCCGCGAGCTCTTCTTCTATCTGCGGCACGGCGCTCGTCCACCGGGGCTCTGCCTCAAGTGGGCGCCCTACCCGAAGCCGTAAGCAAAGACCTCTGGGATCAGAGCGGCTCGGGCCGCGCCGTGTTGGCAAGAGCCGAGTTGGGCAGCGCGACGATCGGCACCCTTCGTACCGGACGCGGCGTCGCGCTCGAGTGTCCGCAATGCGTCCTCGAGGGTCGCGCGAAGCGCCGCCGCCGCGTCGAGCACCGCGCGGGCATCGCCGGAGGTGCGAAACGCCTCTTCCTCGATCTCCCCAGCGCGACGGTTGGCCTTCTTCAGCGCCAGCTCGCATTCGGCACGGGTCGACTCGCGCAGGTCGCGTGCAGCCTTCTGCGCGGCGCCGAGCAGCCGATGGGCCTCCTCGTCGAACTCCGCCCGCTGCGTGCGGGCCGGCTGGGCCTCCTCGACGACCGCCGGCGGCTGCTCTTGCGCCGTCTTCAGTTTTCGGTGCTCACCGGCCAGAACGGCGTAGTCCCAGGCGACGCGCCTGAAGAGCTCCTCGGTCGCGCGCCGGTTGTAGCCGCGAAATGAGCGCGGCAGCGACTGCGGGTCGGCGTCGATCGAATCCGGGGCCATCGGAGCACCGAGTGTAGACCCGTCCGCACGGCCAGGCAATTCGCGGATCAGCGTCTGACGAGGTCAAAGCTGAACCTGATTCGGCGCAGCCGAACCAGGTTCACGAGTTTTCGCGCCTCGGCAGGCAACTCAGGAATCTGGTTCGCTTCGCGAATCAGATTCCGACTGCGAGCGAGCGGTACGCCGACGAGCGCGAGACCTCGCGGAACCCGATCGACTCGTAGAGCTTCGCCGGGACCGGGTACGCCGCGTCTCCTCGGCAGGCGACGAGCGCTGAGGTCGCGCCGAGCTCACGCAGCCGGCTCAGCGCATAGAGGCCGGCCGCCCGACCCAGGCCGAGCCGCCGATGGTCGGCGTGCACTCCGACCGGTTCGAACTGGCCGACCGCGTTCACCTCGTCGAGCCAGCCGAGCGTGTAGGCGGCGATCGCACCGTCGGGAGCCTCGACCACGCAGTCGAGGTCGGCGCGATACGCAGGCGTCGAACGCACGAACGCATAGACGTCCTCGCGAAAGCGCGACGGTTGGAACGCCGACCGGTGCACCTCGACCCACGACGGCCAGTCACGTTCCTCGACGGTGCGAACCCGGTATCCGTCGGGCAGCCGGGGCTCGTCGATCTGCGCCAGGGACCGTGCGTTCAGCCTGAACCACGGCGCCTCCGGATCGTGCACGAGCCCATGCGCCTCGATGCGCGCGATCGCGTCGTCATGGTCGGACCGCACCACGAGCTGCTTCGGCTGTGCCCAGTCGAGAATCTCGTCGAGCACGTCGCGGTCGCCCGGGCGCACGTCGAACTCGAGCTCCGTTCCGCCGGTCAGGCAGCCCCAGCCGATCAGCCGGCCGCCGTCGCGCCAGAGGCGCACCTCGGTCTCCCCGTGCGCGAGGGTCGCCGCCCACCATGCGATCTGGCCGTACGTGCATTCGTTGTCGGGCCACAGTTCCTGCGCCAGCTCGAGGATCGCCTCGAGGTCGGGGAGGAGCTCCTGCGGCGCCACGCCGCTCAGTGAATCAGTTCGAGTGCGTATGCTTCCTCTGAGCAAGTTGCCGGCGCCGATCGACCAAGGAGCTGTCATGCGTCAAGCGTTCATGTCAATCGAAAAGGGCTTTGTGACCTATTCGGAGGGTATGACGCGTGGCGACGAAAGAGCTCAACCTTGGGATCCTGGCGCACGTAGACGCCGGTAAGACAACTCTCACAGAGCGCCTGCTGTACGAGGCGGGCGCCATCGACCAGCTCGGCAGCGTGGATGCCGGCACGACGCAGACCGACTCGCTCGCGCTCGAGCGTCAGCGGGGGATCACGATCAGGTCGGCGGTTGCATCGTTCGCGCTCGGCGACGTGCACGTCAACCTGATCGACACCCCCGGCCACCCCGATTTCATCGCGGAGGTGGAGCGCGTTCTGAGCGTGCTCGACGGCGCGGTGCTCGTGATCTCGGGCGTCGAAGGCGTGCAGCCGCAGACGCGCATCCTGATGCGTGCGCTGCAGCGGCTGCGCATTCCGACGCTGCTGTTCGTGAACAAGCTCGACCGGCCCGGAGCCGATGGCGAACGTGTCGTGCGCGACATCTCGGAACGGCTGACGCCGGCCGCTGTGCCGAGCGGGACGCGCGGAGCCCGGCTGGCCGAGGTGCTCGCGGAACGCGACGACGGGATCATGGCGGCGTACGTCGAGGACGAGACCCGCGTGCCGCCCGACCTCCTGCACGCGTCGCTCGCGGCCCAGACCGCGAAGGCGCTCGTGCACCCGGTCTTCTTCGGCTCGGCCGTGACGGGCGACGGTCTCGAATCGTTGCGGACGGGGATCACCGAGCTGCTGCCCGCGGGCACCGGCGATCCCGACGGCCCCGTCTCCGGGGCCGTGTTCAAGATCGAGCGGGGCACGAACGGCGAGAAGGTCGCGTACGTCCGGATGTTCGCGGGAACGATTCACGTGCGCGAGCGGCTGCAGTTCGGCCGAGGCCTCGGCGCCAAGGTGACTGCGCTCGCCGTCTTCGAGCACGGCCCGGCCGTGCAGCGGCCGGCGGTCTCGGCCGGAGCAGTGGCGAAGCTCTGGGGCCTGGCCGAGATCCAGATCGGCGACCGGATCGGCGAGCTCGGGACCGCCGGACCGGACCATCACTTCGCCCCGCCGACGCTCGAGTCGGTCGTCGCCCCCGAACGGCCCGACGACGGCGCGCAGCTCCGGATCGCGCTCGCGCAGCTCGCCGAGCAGGACCCGCTGATCGACGTTCGGCAGGACGACGGCCGCCAGGAGCTGTCGGTCTCGCTGTACGGCGAGGTCCAGAAGGAAGTCATCCAGGCAACGCTGGCGAACGACTTCGGACTCGAGGTCACGTTCTGCGAGACGACGCCGATCTACATCGAACGGCCGATCCGGACCGGCGAGGCAATCGAGCTTCTCCACGCAGAGACGAATCCGTACCTCGCGACGATCGGGCTCCGCATCGACCCTGCGCCTGCCGGCTTCGGGATCGACTTCCGGCTGCAGGTCGATCCTCGCACGACCCCGCTGTACGTCTACAAGACGCTCGACGGCTTCGCGGAGCGGATGGATCAGTACGTTCGCGAGGCGTTGCACGACGGGCTCTTCGGCTGGGACGTCAACGACTGCGTCGTGACGATGACGAAGTGCACGTACAGCGTCCCCGACGGCCCGCCGTCGAGACGCGGCCCCCTGAGCACGGCCGCCGACTTCCGCAAGCTCACCCCGCTCGTCGTCCGGCAGGCGCTCGAACAGGCGGGGACGGCGGTGTGCGAGCCGATGGCGCACGTCAGGGTCGAGCTGCCCACGGACGCGATCGGGGCGGTGACCGCCGCTCTCGCACGCCTCGGTGCGGCGGTCGAGACCCCGTCCTTGCGGCGGCAGCTGGCGACGATCGACGCCGAGCTCTCCGCGACCCAGGCGCAAGAGCTCCAGCGGCGGCTGCCGGGCCTGACGAGTGGCGAAGGCGTCCTCGACTCGAGCTTCGCCGGCTACCGGCCGGTGAGCGGCGAGCAGCCCGCCCGGCGCCGCCGCGAGGCCGAGTCGCATGTCTAGGCTTCGACGATGGACGACCTGCGCGAGCTGCTCGAGCTGACAACCGGCCTCGCGGCCGACTTCCACGAGACGCTGCCCGACCGGCCGGTGTTCCCGCGCGCCACCTACGCCGAGCTGTGCGAGGCCCTCGCGGGGCCGGTGCCGGAGGAGCCGTCCGATGCACGTCAGGTGATCGAGGCGCTCGCGGCCGCCACCGACCCGGGCCTCGTCGCGGAGCCGGCGGGCCGTTACTTCGGCTTCGTGATCGGCGGTGCAGTGCCCGCGTCGCTCGCCGCGGACTGGCTCACCTCCGCGTGGGACCAGAACGCGGGCCTCTACGCCTGCGGCCCGGCGGCCGCGGTGGTCGAGGAGGTCGCAGGCGCCTGGCTCCTCGAGCTGCTCGGCCTTCCGGGCGACGCATCGTTCGGCTTCGTCACCGGCGGGCAGATGGCGAACTTCACAGCGCTCGCTGCGGCCCGCCACCATGTGCTCGCCGACGCCGGTTGGGACGTCGAGCGCGACGGGTTGAACGGCTCTCCGCGCATTCGCGTCATCGTCGGTGAGAAACGACACGGGACGATCGACCGCTCGCTGCGCATGCTCGGCCTCGGGACGCCCACCGACATCGTTCCGGCGGACGACCAGGGACGGCTGCTGGCCGATCGGCTCGAGATCGGCGACGAACCGACGATCGTCTGCGCGCAGGCAGGTGAGGTGAATACCGGCGCCTTCGATCCCTTCCACGCGATCGCAGATGCGCGAGACGCTGCACCGAACGCGTGGCTGCACGTCGACGGCGCGTTCGGCCTCTGGGCGGCGGTCTCGGATTCACTGCGCCCGTACGTCGACGGCGTGGAACGTGCGGACTCGTGGGCGACCGACGCGCACAAGTGGCTGAACGTTCCCTACGACTGCGGAATCGCGTTCACCGCGCACCCGGAGTCGCACCGCGCCGCCTTCTCCGCCCGCGCTGCCTACCTGACCTCGGACGACACGCAGCGCGAGCAGATCGATTGGAATCCCGAGCACTCGCGCCGTGCGCGCGGGTTCACCGTGTATGCAGCGATCCGCTCGCTCGGGCGATCCGGAATCGCCGACCTCGTCGAGCGGTGCTGCCGTCACGCGAGGCGCTTCGCAGCCGGTCTGGAAGACCTGGGCGCAGAGGTGTTGAACGATGTCGAGCTGAACCAGGTGCTGTTCCGCTTCTCGTCCGATACCGAGACCAACGAGGCGCTGCGCGCAGTGCAGGAGAGCGGCGAGGCCTGGATGAGCGGCACGACCTGGGACGGCCGCGCCGCGATCCGGATCTCCGTGTCGAACTGGCAGACGAACGACGAGGACGTCGAACGGACGCTCGCGGCCTACGCGGGCCAGCTCGCCGCGCGGTAGAGCCCGCCCTCGAGCCGCCTGCCGAGCAGCTGCTCGAGCCACTGCGAGATGCCGACCAGCGCCCCGACGTCGACGCCGGTTCGCACGCCGTCGCGTTCGAGCTGCCAGACGAGATCCTCGGTGGCGACATTGCCGGTCGCGTTCGGCGAGAACGGGCAGCCGCCGAGCCCGCCGACCGACGCGTCGAGCACGGTTGCTCCGCCTTCGAGCGCGCCCCAGGCGGACGCATAGCCCGTGTTGCGCGTGTTGTGCAGATGCGCACCGACCGGTCTGCCGAGGATCGAGACGCGCTCGACGAGCCGCCGGACCCGGCGCGGCGTTGCGACGCCGATCGTGTCGGCCAGGACGAGCTCGTCGGCGCCGTCGAGCCGCTCGCACAGATCGGCAACGGCCGCCGGATCGACCTCGCCCTCGAACGGGCAGCCCCACGAGCAGGAGATCGTGACGGTCGCCGGGACCCGCGCAGCGACGAGGATCGCCTGCACCCGCTCGACCGCTTCGTCGAGGGAAGCGTTCCCGTTCCGCCGGTTGAAGCTCTCGGTCGCGGCCAGCGTGCAGTTCACCCGGGCGAGCCGCGGTCTGCGCGAAGCGCTCGTAGCCACGCTCGTTGAGCACGAGCCCCGACAGCTCGGCGTCGCCGCTCTGCGCGGCCGCAACGACCTCTTCGGCGCCCGCCATCTGCGGCACGCGGTCGTCGCGCACGAACGACACCGCCTCGATACGCGGCACGTTGGCAGATGCGAGGCGCGAGACGAGCTCGGCCCGCACCCCGGGCGCGAGCGACTCGGGCTCGTTCTGGAGCCCGTCGCGGGGGCCGACATCGCAGATCGTCACGTCCATCCGCCCGTAGTTTCACCCGATGGCGCACAATGAGGGCGGTCGTACCGCCGTCAGCATGCATCCTTCCGCCTCCTTCAGCGCCACCGTCCGCGTCCGGCTCGACGACAGCCCGGGCTCGTTCGCGCGGTTTGCCGCCGCGATCGGCGAGGCCGGTGCGTCGCTGGGCGCCATCGATATCGTCCGGGTCGAGCGGCTGACGAAGGTTCGCGACGTCACGGTCCTCTGCGCGGACGCGACGCACCTCGAAGCGGTCGTGACCGCGATCGAGCACGTCCACGGCGTCGAGGTGCTGCACGTCTCCGACCGCACGTTCCTGATGCACCTGCGCGGCAAGATCGAGGTCGTCCCGCGCACGCCGATCAAGACGCGCGACGACCTCTCGATGGCATACACACCGGGCGTTGCGCGCGTCTCCAGGGCGATCGCCGAGGATCCGCAGAAGGTCTGGGCGCTCACGACCAAGCAGCACATGGTCGCGGTCGTCACCGACGGCTCTGCCGTGCTCGGCCTCGGCGACATCGGGCCGGAAGCGGCGCTGCCGGTGATGGAGGGCAAGTCGATGCTCTTCAAGGAGTTCGGCGGCGTCGACGCCTTCCCGATCTGCCTCGCGACCCAGGACGTCGACGAGATCGTGTCGGTCGTGAAGGCGATCTCCCCCGGTTTCGGCGGCATCAACCTCGAGGACATCTCCGCGCCGCGCTGCTTCGAGATCGAAGCGCGCCTGCGCCGCGAGCTCGACATCCCCGTCTTCCACGACGACCAGCATGGCACCGCAATCGTGGTGCTGGCAGCGCTGCTCAACGCGCTGCGGATCGTCGGCAAGCGGATCGAGGACGTGAAGATCGTCACCACGGGTTGCGGCGCGGCCGGAACCGCCGTGACGAAGATCCTGCTCGCCGAAGGCGCGCGCCTGATCATCGGGTGCGACGAGCGCGGCGCGCTCTATCGGGGACGCCCCGGCCTGGACGCTGCGAAGCGCGAGTACGCCGAGCTGACGAATCCCGCCGGTGAGCGCGGGAGCGCCGACGAGCTGCTCGCGGGCGCAGACGTCTTCGTGGGCGTCTCGGTGCCCGGCGCGGTCACAGCCGCCGGGATCGAGCGGATGGCCGAGAACCCGATCGTGTTCGCCCTGGCGAACCCGCGCTCCGAGGTCGAGCCGGAGGAGGTCGAGCAGTTCGCCGCGGTCATCGCAACCGGCCGGTCCGACTATCCGAACCAGATCAACAACGTGCTCGCGTTCCCCGGGGTCTTCCGCGGCGCCCTCGACGTTCGAGCGCGCACGATCACGCCGGAGATGGAGCTCGCAGCCGCGCACGCGATCGCGGCGGCGATCTCCGACGACGAGCTTGCTTCCGACTACATCGTCCCCAGCGTCTTCGACCGGAGCGTGGCTCCGAACGTCGCGCAGGCCGTCTCAGCCGCGGCGGTCGCCGGAGGCGTGGCCCGCGACAACCAGGAGGCGCCCCGCTGACTAAGCGGGCGCGGGTGCCGGTGCGGGCGCCGGCGCCGGCACCCGCTCGATCCGCTCGCTGCGCGCGGGCAGCAGCGCCACCACGAGCGTGGTGAGCGCGACGCCGACCCACTGCCAGCCGGTGAGCACGTAGCCGAACTTGAAGTAGCCGACGAGCGTCGCGCTGACGGGGAACGCCAGCTCGGCGATCGTCGCGGCCACCGCCGGGGTGCTCTGCAGGCCGTAGTAGTAGAGCCCGAGCGCGATCAGCCCGGTCACGAGCGCCAGCACGGCGATCCAGCCCAGGTCGTGCCCGGACGCGAACGCGGGCGCGCCGAGCACCAGCAGCGCGATCGCCGCGGCGGGCAGGCCGAAGGCGAAGCGAAGGGTCGTCACATACTGGAACTTCATGCGCTGTGAGAGGTACCGGCCGAGCACGGTGCCGAGCGCCCACAGCACCGCGGCGCCGAGTGCCAGGAGCATCGGCTTCAGCCCCTGCGCGGTCGGATGCAGGGGATGGTTGACGCCGATCAGCCAGGTGCCGACGAGCGCGGGGACGAGGTAGAGGGCGAAACGTGGCCGCGGCCGCTCGCCGAGAATGATGCGGGCGGCGATCACGGCGATGACCGGCTGCACCTTCTGGAGCACCACCGGCGTGACCGGGTCGCCGTCAACGAAGGCCTGCGTGAAGAGGATCGTGGCGATGGCCGACGAGCCGGCCCCGATCACGACGGCCGCAAGCACGTAGCGCCAGCCCAGGCGGAAGACCGTCGCGAGCGCTCCGAGCAGGAACGGCAGCGTGCAGAGCACGAGCACGAGATGCTCGCCGAACACGATCGTGGCGACCTCGGTCGACTGGGCGAGCGGCTTACGGATCCACGCATCGAGCCCCCACATCGCCGCGGCCACCGCCACGAGCGTGATGCCGATCGACCTACCCATGCGAAGGAGCGTAGTTACACGCAGCGGCGTCGCGCCGCCTCTGCCGCACCCGGATCGGGGCTAGCCGATTCGGTCCCACGCCTCGACGAGAACGTCGCCGAGGATGCCCACGATCTGCCCGATCTCTTCCTGCCCGGCGATGAGCGGCGGCGAGATCTGCACCACTGGATCCCCGCGGTCGTCGGCCCGGCAGATGAGCCCTGCCTCGAAGAGAGCCGGCGAGAGGAAGCCCCGCAGCAGCGTTTCGGACTCGTCGGCGCTGAACGTCTCGCGCGTCTGCTTGTCCTTCACGAGCTCGAGCGCATAGAGATAGCCGGTGCCGCGCACGTCGCCGACGATTTCCAGGTCGAGCAGCGTCTCGAGCTGCGCGCGGAAGTCGTCCTGCGTTTCAGCGACGTGCTCGACGACCTTCTCGCGATGCATGATCTCGAGGTTCTTGAGCGCGATCGTGCAGCCGACCGGGTGCCCGCCGAAGGTGATGCCGTGCGTGTACATCGCCGTTTCGCTGTCGAACGCCTCGGCGACCTTGTCGGCGATCAGCAACGCGCCGATCGCGGCATAGCTGGAGGACAGCCCCTTGGCGCACGTGATCAGGTCGGGCTTGATGTCGTAGCGCTCGCTCGCGAACCAGGCGCCGGTGCGGCCGAACCCGGTGATCACCTCGTCGGCGCAGAGCAGGATCCCGTAGTGGTCGCAGATCTCGCGCACGCCTTGGAAATAGCCGGCCGGGGGCGTGAATGACCCGCCCGCGTTCTGCACCGGTTCGAAGATGACCATCGCGACGGTTTCAGGGCCCGCCTGCACGATCGACTCCTCGAGATCGGTGAGGAGGAATCGCGTGAACTCGGCCTCGGTCTCCTCGGGCGGCCGGTGGTAGCGGTTCGTGTTCCGCACGTGGACGACGTCGGGCACGAGCGGCTCGAACGGCGTACGCAGCGCGGGAATGCCGTTGATCGAGAGCGCGCCCATCGTCGTGCCGTGATACGCGGTGCGCCGGGAGACGGCCTTCCAGCGGCGCTGGCCGCGCGCCATGTGGTACTGGCGCGCCAACTTCCACGCCGCCTCGACCGCCTCGGAGCCACCGGAGACGAAGAACGCACGGTTGATGTGCGACGGCGCGAGGCGCGCGAGCTCGTGCGCGAGCTCGATCGCGCGCGGGTGCGTGTACGACCAGTTGGTGTAGAAGGGCAGCTCGCGCATCTGCTCGAGCGCGGCCTGGCCGATCTCCTCGCCGTGCGAGTACCCGATGTTCACGGAGAAGAGCCCCGCGAGCGCGTCGAGGTAACGCTTGCCGTGGTCGTCCCAGAGGTAACAACCCTCTCCGCGCACGATCACGGGCGGCTCGTACTCGTACATCCGGGTGAAGTGCAGCCACAGGTGGTCGCGCGCGGCTCCGCGTAGGTCGTTCACGGGCATGGGCCCGAGCATATTGGTCATGCAGCTATTCAGCCAGTGGAGATGCCGTGATCGAGCACACGCTCGGGCTTGATCCGCACGATCACACGATCGACCGGCGTGTGGAAGTCCTTCCCCTCGTAGCGGCGGCAGAGCTCGTGAATGTGCTCGTTCGCCCCTTCCTCGGTGAGCTCGACCGGGCCTTCGACCTCGAAGTACTTGTACGGGTCCTCGTTGTCCCAGACGCTGATCGAGACGCGCGGGTTCGCGCGCAGGTTTCGTCCCTTCGCGCGCCAGTTGGTCGTATTGACGAGGACGTTCTCGCCGTCGGTGTCGACCCACACAACGCTCGTCTGCACCCGTCCGTCCTCGCCGACAGTGGCGATGACACCGAAGTTGTCACCCCTCAGAAGCTCGAGGTGCTGTGCGCTCAATGCCGTCATTTGACCGTCGTCGGGATGTTCGTGATCTTGCCGGATGCGATCTGTTGTTTGATCGCTGCGACCTTCGCCGCGATCCCCGCCGGCGTCTTCGGCGAGAACTTTCCGATGCCCACGCCGCCGATGTCCAGACCGTAGACGGCGTCCGTGCCGCCCTTGAACTTCCCGGCCTTCGCGTCGCGGATCGAGTCGTAGACGGCCGTGTCGACGCGCTTCAGGGCCGACGTGAGCACGTACGTCCCGAGGTAGCCCTGATCGGCGTCGACCCCGACGCCCCACACGTTCTGCTCCTTCGCCGCGTCGAGCGCACCGAGCCCGCAGCCGCCCGCGACCTGGAACACGACGACCGAACCGGCGGCGATCTGGTTGAGAGCGACCTCCTTGCACTTCGCCTGGTTGTCGAAGTCCTGCGAGTACGCGTTCGGCGTCTTGACGCCCGGGTCGGCCGCCTTGGCGCCCGCCTGGAAGCCTGCGATGTAGCGGTCGACCGGGGCTGCTTCTCGCCGCCCACTGACGAGACCGCCTTGCCGCCGCGCTGCTTGGCGACGAGCCCGGCGGCGTAGCCCGCGAGGTAGCCGGCCTCCTGCTCCTTGAAGAGGAGGCCCTGCAACGTTCTTCAGGCCGCCTTCGTCGGCGTTGGAAACGTCGACGATCGCGAAGTGCGTCTTCGGAAACTGCTTCGCGACCGCCTTCAGCGCGTCGATCTCGGTGTAGCCGACGCCGATCACGAGGTTGTAGCCCTGCTCGGCGAGCTTGCTCAGGTTCGGGATGTAATCGGCGGGCGACGCGGACTGGATCACCCTCGTCTGCACGCCGAGGCGGCGCTGCGCCTGCAGGAGCCCGACGTAGGCCAGGTGGTTGAACCCGCGGTCGTTGAGGCCGCCGATGTCGGTGTTCAGGCCAACCTTGAAGGCGGTTGCGCCAGTTGTGCTCGTCGTGCTCGCGGCGGTCGACGTGGTCGCGGCGCTCTTTTTCGAGCCGCACGCCGTGGCCGCGAGTGCGAGCACGAGGAGCAGCGGGATCAGGGACTTCAACGAGGCCTCCGAGGGGGTTTTAGACTGTGGGACGAAAACCGTGTCCGATTCTACTTCCCACACCGTGCTCGGCGTCGCCCTTCGTGCCCGCGGCGGGCAGCTCGAGGTGCTGCTCGCGGGACGTCGGCTGCCGGAGTCCGGCCTCGCGGCGCACGAGCCGCTCGCCACGGCGCTCGCGCGGGCACTCGACGTCGGCTCACTCGCACACGTCGAGCAGCTCGAGACGCGGGTGCTGCGCGACGGACGGATCGCGACCGCATATCTCGGTCTCGCCCAGGCGGATGCGAGCGTCGACGGCGACTGGCGCTCCGAGCCTGCGCTGCCGCCCGACCACGCCGAGCTCGTCGCGGCCGCGCAGGCGAGGCTGCGCGCGAAGCTCTCGTACACCAACGTGGGCTTCGCGCTCGCGCCGGCGACGTTCACGATCTCGGAGCTGCGCGAGATCTACATCGCGGCGCTCGGGCACGACGTGTCGGCGACGAACCTGCAGCGCGTGCTCGTCCGGCGGGGCGTGCTGGAGCGCGTCGAGGGGCTGCGCGCTCCGGGCCGTGCGGGCGGCCGCCCGGCGGCGCTCTTCCACTTCGCGTCGCAGCGGCTCGAGGTGACGGACGAGTTCGCAGCACTGAGACCGCCACACCGTTGACCGCGGTTCCCGCCGCTGCGGACCGCTTCAACCGGGGTCAGACCCCAGCCGTGGCCGAACGGGCGAGGAGCCCGAGGCGGAGACGGCCGCAGATCCTTCACGCAGCGCCGGCTGAAGAGAAGACGCGTCCACAGGAGACAGCGCTGGGGTCAGACCCCGGACGTGTCTGGACGAGACACGTCTGCGAGCAGCTCGCGCCAGCGGGTGAAGAGGATCTGATGCGTGTCGTCGGTCAGGTGCAGCGTCGCGTCCGCGAGGCGTTCCTCGTAGAGCCGCGCGATCGGCGGTGGGCACACGACGTCGCGCTCGCCCCACCAGAGCGACACCGGCGCACGCACGTCGGCGAGGTCGAAGCCCCACGGCCGCCCCAGGTAGGCAAGCTCTCGCGCGAGCCAGAGCCCGCCGTCGCGAAACGACTCCACACGGCCGCGCGCGTACGCCTCATCGGTGACCGGGTCGCCGGTCGGCGGTGTCGGACGCCTTCCCCACTGCTCGAGGGCGCGCGCGGCGAGCCGTGGAGCGATCCGGGCCAGGCGCATGACCCGACGCACATCGGCGGGCAGCTCGTCGACGCCGTCCGGCGGCGGCATCGACGCCACCAGCGCGACCCGGGACACCCGCTCCGGCGCAACGGCGGCGACGGCGAGCGCATGCGGCCCCCCGGCCGACCACCCGATCACGCCGAACCGATCGATGTCGAGCGCCGCGACGACCCGCTCCGCCCACTCGCGCAACGAGTGCACACGCACAGCAGGCCCGCACCGGTCGACCGCGAGCAGGCGAATCCCGAGCCCGGCCGCGATGCCGTCGTCGGGATGCCGCGAGAGCCGAGAGTCGCCGCCGCCGTGCAGGTAGACGACCGGCCGACCAGCCGGGTCGCCGACGTCGTCGAGGCTCAGCGCGAGACGACGAGCGTCGCCCGCATTCCGAGCGCGCGGTGATTCGCGACCGAGCACCACACCAAGTATCGCCCCGGCGCGAGGTTCAGGTTCAGGTCGGCGCGCGCGCCGGGGTCGACGATGCCGATCCCGGCGACATGGCGCGAGCCGACTCGCTGCAAGCGCAGGTCGTGCTGGTCCTGACCGAAGTTCGCCAGCTCGATCTCGGCACGGCCCGCCTTCAGATGCGTACGCGAGAGCGCGAACGAGTACTCCTTCGCGACGACCTGCGTGCGCGAGAACGTGACGCCGCCGAAGGCGAGTGCAGCGAACACGCCTGCCGCGACGAAGCCGCCCGCAACGAGGAGGCGCGTCACTTGACCAGCGTGACGCGTTGGAACCGGTTCGCGCGCGGAATGATCCGTGCCGCGTCGAACCGAAGCCACTGCTCGAGCAACGACGCGTACACGGCACGGAAATCGGACGTCGCCTTCAGATTGCCGTCGGCGTCCAGGCCTGACGAGAGCCCGGGGAACTCGCCGATCTGCTTCCCGGCGGCCCGCGAGCCGATCAGAAAGCCGGTCCCGGCGGCGCCGTGATCGGTGCCGCCCGAGCCGTTCTCCTGGGCCCGCCGGCCGAACTCCGACCAGACGAGCGTGAGCACGCGGTCGGCGACGCCGCGGGCTTCGAGATCACGCTGGAACGCATAGAGCGACGCCGCCGTCAACGTGAGCGCGGGCGTCAGCGCAGCGGTCTGTCCCGCGTGCGTGTCGTACGAGCCGGACGCCTCCAACGCGACGCAGCGCAGCGGCAGCCCTGCTGCGACCATCGCCGCGAGGCCCTGCAGGCTCGTCGGGAACGAGTCGTTCCCGGTCGGATAAGCGACACCGGCCGGCGGCTTCACGGCGCCCTCGGCCGCGAACGGCAGCAACTGACGGCGCAACCGGTCCGCGTGCGCCGTGACCCCGGTGACGGTGCGCACGGACGGGTCGCTCGAGCGGATGCGGCCGAGCGTCCCGATCGCGTCGAGCATCCGCTTCTCGGGCTGGCCCCACACGCCCGGCACCCAGAAGTCGTACTGACTGGGCCCATCGATCGCGGCGACCGGCACCTTGGCGGTGGCGAGCGTCGGCTGCAACGACCCTGTGAGCGACAGTCCCTGCAACGGGTTGTCGACCGTCCCGACGTCGTCGAGGTAGCGCCCCATCCACCCGGTCAACAACCGCGGATCGGTGGCGCCCACCTCCCAGAAATGACGTGAGGTGAAGTGCGACTGGTCGGGATGGTCGTAGCCGACCGCCGGCAGCACGCTGACCTTGCCTTCGCCGTAGAGCTGGGCGATCGGCGCGAGCGCCGGATGCCACATCAGCCGCGCATCCTCGGCGAACGGCGTGCCGCCCGTCAGGGCGAGCTGGGTGCGCAGCTTGCGATACAGAGGGTCGCCGTCCGGATAGAGCAGCGAGAGCGCATCCGCACCCCCCTGCAGGAAGACGGAGACGAGCACCGGCTGCGCGGGCGTGGTCGCGGCGGCTGCGATGCCCTCGTCGAAGAGCTGCAGGCGCCCGGCGCCGTACACCGAGAGCGCGAGCCCGACCGAGCGCGCGACGAAGCTGCGCCGCGACAAACCGGTCCCCGCCGGAGTCGGCATGCCCGGTTCGATCGACGGCAGGCCCCGGCCGGCCACGGCGCGCAGGGCGTCCGCACGCGTGCATTCGTCGCAGACGACGTTGCCGACCTTGCTCGTCGTCATGACGTCTGCAGCTCCGGCGAGATGGCGATCAACTGGCGCAGGGCGTTCTCGACGAGCACGGGATACTGCTGCTGCTTCCAGGTGTCCTTGCCGGCGTCCCCGAGCGCCGTGCGCGCGTAGTGCATCAGCGCTGCATGCGTGCCGGCGGCGAGCGCCGGCTTGTTCCAGAACGCAAGCGCCCGCCGGAGCACGGTGTCGGCGTCCATCGCCTTCTTCCCCTTGGCGGGATCGAGCTTGCGATCCTGGAGGATTCGCTCGACGGCGATCCAGCGCCCGCGGAAGGTCGCAGTGTCGAGCCAGCGCGTGTCGTCCCAGCCCGCGACGTTCGGCGGGTAGAAGAGCTGCTGTCCGGACAGCGAGCCGATCCAGGCCCAGTCGGTGGTCGTGATCCCCGCGCCGATCCTGCGCAGCAGCCCCGCCAGGTGGACGATCGGCGGCTTCACCATCCGCGGGCCGTCGTACAGCACCGGATGCTCCAGGATCGCCTGCACCACGGGCTTGATCTGCCAGCCGTTGCGGTAGATCGCGATCAGCGACGCTTCGGTCCCGCGATCGGGCGTGGTCGGGACGAAGTACGACCAGAGCTTGTTGACGAAGAACGACGGGTGCAGCGGATGGGAGATGCACAGCCTGCAGGCGGCCCGCCAGTCGTACCGACCCGAGTTGTGGAACACCGTCTTCATGCCCGCGTCGTGCCGCGTGGGGTCGAGATGGAAGCCGTAGTCGCCGAGTCCCGGCTTCCACTTGTTCCGCCAACCGGTCAGCGACCGTGCCTGCTCGCGCACGTCGCGCTCCGTGTAGGCGCCGCGATCCGCGCCGAGCGTGAAGAGCTCCATCATCTCGCGGCCGTAGTTCTCGTTCGGCGAGCCCTTCTCGTTCTGGTTGCCGTTGAGCCAGAGGAGCATCGCCGGGTCCCTGGTCACGTCGAGCAGCAACTTCTGGAACGAGCCGAGACCGTGGTCGCGGAAGAGCTGGTTCTGAGCCAGCATCAGCTTCTGGCTGCCGACCCCCGCATTCGACGTGGCGAACCAGTCGTGCCAGACGAGCGCCATGCGCTCGACGAGCGGGCGCGAGGTTCGCACCATGCGGTCGAGCCACCAGCAGTGGTCGTGCCCCCACGCGTCGGTGGGCGCGAGCGGGTGGCCGTTGGAATCGTGCGGCTTCGGGCCGACCAGATGCTCGAGGCCCGGATTGACGAGCGAGTGCACGGCACCGTGGAGACCCTGCTTCGCGAGCGCCTCGGCCTCACCCGGGCGTGGGCCGAAGCCGGCGCGCCAAAGCAGCCGTTCCGCCTGCGGCACTCCGAACTCTCCCCGGTAGACGGGAACCCCCACCGGCCTATCGTGGTGAGCTGCCCGGTCGGCGGCATCCCCGAAACGGGGGACTACTCCGGGCGGATCAGCTGCTTGACGAGCAGAACCCGTGCTTCGCCGTGCCCGTCGTAGTCCTCGTCGACGCGCTCGATCTCGAATCCGAGCGCCTGGTGGAACGCAACCGAGCGTTCGTTCACCGGCGCCGTGACCGCGCGAACGATCGTCCTCGGCGCTACAGCCTCGAAGAACCGCTCGTAGAGAGCGCGCGCGATGCCGGCGCCACGCCGCTCGGGATCGACGCCGACGAAATGGATGTACGCCTCGTCGGCATGGGTCTGCGACCGGAAGCCGCAGAGAAAGCCTGCAATCTTCCCGTCGTCGTCCATCACGAACGACGTGTCGCGGAAATGGACGAAGAAGAGCTTCGGCAGCATCGCCGCCATCGACCGACCGCCCCACCATTGATCGACGACGCCGATCACGAGGCCGTAATCCGACGGGTCGGCATGACGGATGTGCATAGGGTGAGCGTAGTGCGCATGCTCGTCCTCGGCGGAACGCAGTTCCTCGGTCGCCACGTCGTCGACGCCGCGCTCGAGCACGGTCACGACGTGACGCTCTTCAATCGCGGCCAGACGCGGCCCGAGCTCTTCGCGAACGTCGAAAAGCTGCGCGGCGACCGCGACGGCAACCTCGACGCGCTCCGTGGGCGCAGCTTCGACGCCGTCGTCGACACGAGTGGCTACGTGCCGCGGATCGTGCGCGAGACGCTCGCCGCGCTGGACGACGTGGGCCACTACACGTTCGTGTCGTCCATCTCCGTCTACGCGAGTCTCGCGACGCCGCCGAGCGAGCAATCACCGGTCGCGCAGCTCGCCGAACCGACCGAGGACTGGCGCGAGGCCTACGGCGAGCTGAAGGCGCTCTGCGAGGCGGCCGTGCTCCAGCGGTTCCCCGACGCGTTCGTCCCCCGCCCGGGCCTGATCTCAGGCCCCTGGGACCCGACCGGCCGCTTCACCTACTGGCCGCGCCGAATCGCCGACGGCGGGCGGGTGCTCGCGCCGGCACCGGCGGACGCTGCGGCCCAGGTGATCGACGTCCGCGACCTGGCCGGCTGGATCGTCCGCGCAGCCGAGAACGGAACGGCCGGCACCTTCAACGCGGTCGACCGGCCGACCACTCGCGAGATCGTGTTCGAGACCTGCCGCCGCGTCTCGGGCAGCGACGCCGAGTTCGTCTGGGTCGACGGCGGCTTTCTCGCCGAGCACGAGGTCGGGGAGTGGATGGAGCTGCCGCTCTGGCTGGACTCGCCCGAGTACGCCGGGATGCTCGCGGTCGACCCGGCGGCGGCCTTCGCAGCGGGCCTCGAACCGCGGCCGCTCGAGGACACGGTCCGGGCCACGCTCGATTGGGCCCTGAGCGGCGAGGCACCAACGGAGGCGCCGGCAGGCCTCGCACGGGAGAAGGAGGAGCAGGTCCTTGACGACTGGCTCTCGAAAGAGTAGTTTCGAAAGATCTCTTTCGACAGCACACTCACTCTGAACGATCCGCGTGCGATGCGCGCGCTCGCGCACCCGACGCGGCTGGCGCTGCTCGACTACCTGCACACGCTCGATCAGGCGACCGCCACCGAATGCGCCGTCGTCGTCGGCGACAGCCCGTCCTCGTGCAGCTACCACCTCCGCGCTCTCGCCAAATGGGGCTTCGTCGCGGAAGGCGAGGGCGGCGCCGGCCGCGAGCGGCCGTGGCGCGCGACCGCCGCCCGCATCGAGTTCGGCTCCGACGGAGTCGAGTCGGCGATCCTGCGCGACGAGCTCGTCGCACGGCAACAACAGCGCATCCGCGACGCGCTCCGGCACGAGCACGAGCTGCCCGCACGCTGGCGCCGCGCAGCTCAGACGTCGTCGGCCCAGCTCGAGCTGACCGCAACGGAGCTCGAGCAACTGGGCGAGCGGTTCGAGGCCCTGCTCGACGAGTTCCGCGGCCGCGGCCAGCGGCGCGGCACGCGGCACGTCGCAGTCAGCTTCGGCGCAGCGGCGGAATGACCCTGCTGAAGGATCGGCGCCTCGCCACGCTGCTCGCGGCGGAGGTCATCTCGTCGCTCGGCACCCAGATGACGTGGGTCGCGCTGCCCTGGTTCGTGCTCCGTACAACCGGGTCGCCGCAGCGCATGACATGGGTCCTGATCGCCGAGATCGTGCCGATTGCGGTGCTCGGCTTCTGGGGCGGCGCGATTGCCGGCCGCGTCGGCACCCGCCGCACGATGCTGTTCTGCGACCTCGCCCGCGTGCCGCTGTTCGCCGCGATCCCGATCCTCAACTCGCTCGGTCTGCTGCCGTTCTGGATGCTGATGGCGCTCGTGGCGGTGAGCGGGATCTTCATCGCGCCGTACCTCGGCGTGCAGCGCGCGGTCGTCCCCGAGCTCGTCGGAGAAGAGCACGGCGACGTTGCTTCGGCGACCGCGCTCTTCCAGGCGGCGAACCGGTTGACGATCTTCCTCGGCCCGCCGCTCGCCGGCGTGCTGATCGCGGTGCTCGGCGCGGCGAACATCCTGTACGTCGACGCCGCGACCTACCTCGTGTCGTTCGTGCTCGTCTGGCTGTTCGTCCATCCGCCGGAGGTCGCCGCGCCGGAGGACAGCCGAGGAGCGCTCGACGGAGCCCGCTTCATCCTTCGCGACCGGCTCCTCCGCATCTGGCAGCCCGCGTTCACCCTGCTCGATGTCTGCTGGATGGTCTTCTTCGCCACGCTCCCTGTTCTGGTGGTGACGCGGTACGGCGCCGATCCGCACGTCCTGGGCTGGCTGTTCGGCGCTCTCGGCGGCGGCGCGCTCGTCGGAGCGCTCGTCGCCCTGCGAGTCGTGCGCCGGTTCGAGCCGCTGGCGCTGACAGCCGGGGCGTTCGTCTGCCAGATGGCGTCGATGTGGGTGGTCGTGGTGCCGGGGCCTTGGCTGCTCGCCGCGGCCGCGATCGCGTGCGGCGGCTTCTTCATGTCGCTCGTCAACGCACCGATGCAGGCGTTCGTGATGCTGCGCATCCCCCGTGACCTGCGCACGCAGGCGCTCGCGTTCGCGGCTGTCCTCAGCTGCATTTCCGCACCGGTCGGGCTCGTGCTCGCCGGCGTGGCGCTCACCCATTTCTCGACGCGCGACGTGATCGCCGCGGTGCTCGCCCTTCAGTCGGTCGCGGTGCTGACGATCGTGGGCAGCGCGCTCGTCGCGCGCTCCGCCCTCCACGGCGATCTGGTCGACTCGCTCGCGTGAGTCACCTGTTGACGATGCCGTCCGGCCCGACGGTATAGGGTTGCGTCGTGCTGGCAGGCGACTACATCCGCCGGGGTGCGGCCGAATTCGTCGGCACCTTTGCGCTGCTCTTCATCGCCTGCGGAGGTGCCGCGTACGCGCGGACGCCGGCCGACCTCGCACTTGCGAACGGTTTCGCAATCGGGGTCATGGTCGTCGCCGTCGGATTCATCTCGGGCGGGTTCTTCAACCCGGCGATCACGCTGGGCTTCCTCGTCACTCGACGGATCTCGCCCCTGCTGGCGGTGTGGTACTGGATCGTGCAGTTCGGGGCGGCGGCGCTCGCGGTCCTGCTCGTCGCGTGGGTCCTGCCCACCGCTCCCCAGGACGGCAGCAAACTCGGCGTCCCGGCGCTCGGAACGGGGATCAGCTCCGGCAAGGGCGTCGTCGTCGAGGCCGTGATCACGTTCTTCCTGGTCTGGGTGGTTTTCGCCGCGGCAGTCGACCTGCGCGGCACGGCCAAGCAGGTCGGCGGGCTCGCGATCGGCTTCACGATTGCGATGGGCGTGCTGATGGCCTACGGAATCACCGGTGGCGCCATGAACCCGGCCCGCGCCTTCGGCCCACAGCTCGTAGGCGACCACTGGGCCAATTGGTGGGTCTGGTACATCGGCCCGTTCGCGGGCGCGGTGATCGCCGCGGCCACGTACGAGCTGCTCTATCTGCGCAACGCCGCCGCCCCCGGCGACGCGCCCCCCAGCTAGTTCCGGTAGGTTCCCGCTCCGGATGCTCTCGACGGTCGCACTCGTCGTCGCCGGTCTGTCCACGGCGAACAAGATCGGGCTCGCCACCGTGGGTTTCCTGTTCGTCGCCTTCGCGCTGATCTCGTCGTTGGTCCTGCCGCGGCGCAACCCGGACTTCCCCGGAAAGCACCTGGGCTGGTACGTGGTGGTCTGCGTGGTCTTCTTCATCGCAATGATCTCGGCCGTCCTCTACTTCGACCGTGAGCCGTCGGAGGCAGCGGGAGCCGGTTCGACGCCGACCACCACGACGGCCCCCACGACGACGGCTCCGGCAGCGACGACCACCGCCCCGACCACCGCCCCGACCACTGCCCCGACCTCGACGGCGTCGGCAAGCCAGGGTGACCCGACGGCCGGCAAAGCGGTGTTCGCCTCTGCGGGGTGTGGGGGCTGCCACACCCTGAAGGCCGCCGGCTCGACCGGGACGGTCGGCCCCAATCTCGACCAGCTGAAGCCGCCGCTCGACCGGATCGTGGTCCAGGTCGAAAACGGCGGCGGGCCGATGCCTGCCTTCAAGGGCCAGCTGACCGACAAGCAGATCCAGGACGTCGCCGCGTTCGTCTACGCGTCGACCCATTCGCAGTAGAAAAAAGGCCCCAGAACGGACGAAACCCGCCCGGGGGAGGGACGGGAATCGCCGCAGTTACGTCAATCGCCGGTGGTGATCAGGGGGAGCCGGCAAGAGCAATCTTCAGGGGCGTGCGGCGCCTGGGCATCGCCCGGAAGGGTGATTTCTCAGCGGAGAAGGAGGGATTCGAACCCTCGAGGCAGGGATTTCCCCACCTAACGCCTTAGCAGGGCGCCGCCTTCAGCCACTCGGCCACTTCTCCGGGCGGGCGCATCGTACCGCAGCCCCTGCACGCGAAAGCCCGCGCAGGCGCGGGCTTTCGGGGGAGCGGAGGGAGAGGGATTTGAACCCTCGATGCACCTTTCAGCACATACGCGATTTCCAGTCGCGCTCCTTAGACCGCTCGGACACCCCTCCATCTCGAGCCGGAAGGCAAACGCCTCAGCGCGGCGCCGGCCGGCCTGGCCCGAGCGCAAGCGTAGCCGCCATCGCCCTGTGCGAGCACCCTCGCGAATCAACCCTCAAGGACTGAGGCAGTTCTGCCGACAATCGTCGCAACTTACGATCAGAAGGGGCTGGAGTACAGATGAGCGATGCGGTGATCGACCAATCGAACGAAACAGGCATGCGAACCGCTCTCGGGACGCTTCTGATCGAGCGCGGATTCCTCGACAACCAGAAGCTCGACGAGGCACTCCGCGTGGGTGCGGACACCGGCGAGCGGCTCGGCGAAGTCGTGGTTCGCATGGGCTGGGCAAGCGAAGACGACCTGGCCAAGATTCTCGCCGACCAGTGGCACCTCCGGTATGTCGAGCGTTCGGAGATCTCCTTCAACGGAGACGCGCTCAGCAGGATGTCCCGCGAGGAAGCGACCAGGCTCGAAGCTTTGCCGATCCAGATCAACGACGACGGCGCCGTTGTGGTGGCCCTCGCCGAACCGACCGATGCACGGCTGCTGGCCCTCCGTTCTCTCCTCGGCGACCGCATCGACTGCGTCGTCGTGACGAAGACGGCGATCGATGCCGGCCTGCGCAGCGATCTGCTGCCGAAGGACGGGAGCAGTCCCGCCTACGTCGCCGACATCCCCGACGTCGAAGAGGCCGAGCAGGTCGAGACCGAGGCGAGAGTCTCCGACAGCGTCGAGGCGCAGACCGACACGCACCACGAGCACTTCGACAACGACCTGAACGACGAATCAGCCAACGACTTCGACGAGGTGGCGCGGACGCTGAGCGACGCCATGAGCTCGCAACTCGCCTCGCTCCGCCAGATCGTCGTCGACGCAGAACGCAAGCGCGAGCGCGACAGCACCGAGATCGCCCGGCTCCGCGCCGAGCTCTCCGAGCGCAAGACGGAGCTGGCCGACCGGAACGAGGAGCTCTCCGACCGGAACGCCGAACTGGCCGAGCGGAACACCGAGCTCTCCGAGCGCACCACGGCGATGCAGTCGCTGCAGCAGAAGCTCCGGGACCTGGCCGACACACTCGGCTAGGCGCACGGCCCGGGCTCAGCGGCTCGCGATCTGAAAACCGAGCAAACCAGGCGTCGCCGCGAGAGCTCTCGCGGCGACGCTCGGTTGTGTTCCGGCGGCCTCCGCGTCGTCGATCGCGAGCAGCGCGCGAGTGACGAGCGCCTGTCCGACGGAACGCAGCGGCTCACGCGGAAGCCTGGTCTGGGCGCGACCGACGAGCGGGAGGTTCGCCCATCGGTCGTCGGCCCGCGTGGCGAGCGAGGCAAGGATCTGCCCGCCGAGCCAGCTCGGACCGACCCCGTTACCGGTGTAGCCCGCCCCGTAGTGGATCCGTGTGCCGGGAACGGTGGCGAAGAACGGCAGCCGGTCGCTGGAGACGTCGATCGGTCCCTCCCACGCGTGCTCGACAGGTACGTCGGCGAGTGCCGGCAGCAACGTGCGCAGCGCCGCCTCGGCCCGCTCGACCGAGCCGCCCGCACTGCCCATCAGCACGCGCCCGTCGCGGGTGGTGCGGAAGTAGCTCAGGAAGGTACGGCCGTCGAACACGCCCTCACCGCCCTCCCACCCGACACGCTCGGCCAGGTCCGGCACGGGCGCGGTCAGCACGATCGCACTGCGGAGGACCGCGAGGTAGCGCTCCGCCGGCCAGCTCGCAGCCCAGGCGTTCGTTGCGAGGACCGTCTCGCCCGCGCGAACGGCGCCGCCCGGTGTGCGCACGAGCCCGGCCTCGAGCGCGAGCGCCGGCGTCCGCTCGTAGATGCGGAGGCCGCGCCGGAGCGCCCGCACCAGCCGGGCCGGGTGCACGGTGGCACCGTCCCGGTAGTACACGGCAGTGCGAAAGGCCGGCGACCGCAGCCGGTCGGCGGGGTCGACCCGCACCGCCTCGTCCGGGACACCGAGCTCGGCGGCCACGGCGATCGCCCGGTCCACGTGCTCGTCCTGAGCCGGCGCCGCGGAGACGAAGAGGAGCCCTCCTTCCTGGAGCCAGACGTCCTCTCCGAGCGAGCGCACGGCGGGGATCACACCGTCTGCCGCGCGCGCCGTCTCCAGCGCACCCTCCGCCCCGACCACTTCGCTCAGCCGCTGGAGCGAGGACCAGTAGCCGTGCAGGAAGCCGCCGTTGCGCGCGCTCGCACCCGCGCCGCAGGTCGCCGCCTCCAGGACGACGACCGACGCGCCCCGCTCCTGGAGCGCACGCGCCGTCCAGAGCCCGGTGAGGCCGCCGCCGATCACGACGACGTCGGCTTCGACCGTTCCCTCGAGCGCCGGCGCGACCTCGTCCGGCGGTGCGTCGAGCACCCACCACGGGGTCGTCTGCCCTCGCACGGACTTGTTCAGACGAAGCCGGCGCACGCCTTGCCTGCTCGCTAGCGCTCGAGACGCGGGTCGCCCTCGACCAGCCCGTGCGGCTCGCCGTAGTCGGCGAGCAGATCGAGGTACGGCGTCGGCGGGAACGCCTCGGGACCGAGCACGCCGACGCCGCTCCAGGCGCCCCGAGCCAGAAGCTCCAGCGCGACGACCGGGTTCAGCGCGGTCTGGAAGACGACGGCCTGGTGACCGTAGTCGCGCATGGTCCGTTCGTTGTCGGCGACGTGGTAGAGGTAGACCGCGCGCGGTCGACCGTCCTTCCCCGTGCCGGTGACGAGAGTGCCGGCGCAGGTCTTGCCGTGCATCCGGTCGCCGAGCGCGGCCGGATTCGGCAGGCAGGCGGCCACGACGTCCCGCGGCGAGACCTCCACGCCGCCGACCCGCACAGGCTGCACCGAGTCGAGCCCGAGCTTGTGCAGCGTTCGGAGCACGTCGATGAACTCGCTCCCGAGCCCGTACTTGAACGTGACCCGCCGGCAGTCGAGCTCGCGTGGGACGAGCACCACCTCCTCGTGCTCGACGTTGACGCATTCCACAGGCCCGATCCCGTCCGGGAAATCGAACACCTCCGGCTCGGAGAACGGCTCCGTCGTGAAGAAGCCGCGATCGCGCTCCCAGATGAGCGGTGGGTTGAGACACTCCTCGATCGTCGTCCAGATCGAGAAGGTCGGCGCGAAGTCGTATCCGTCGACGACCAGGTTGGCGCCGTCGCGGATTCCGACCTCGTCGAGCTCCTCGAACAGCTCGTCGGCCGCGTAACGCGCAAAGACGTTCGCGAGCCCCGGCTCGACACCGATCCCGACGATCGCGAGCAGCCCGGCCGCGACCCACTCCTCGGTCGCCTGGAACTGGAGGTCGCCGAGCAGCACGCCAGGCTCGCTGTAGGGGCGCTCCGGATGCGGCTCCGACAGCGTCGCTGCCATGTCGAGATAGGTGCAGCGCGCCTCGAAGGCCGCGGCGAAGATCTGCGGGTTGAAGCGCGGATCGGTCGCATTGAGCACGGCGTCGGCCTGCGCGTCCAGCAGCACGGCGGTGAGCCCCTCGACGTCCGAGGCGTCGATCCGGGCCGCCGAGAACCGGCCGTCGTCGAGCCCTGCGACGACGCTCATCGCCCGGTCGAGATCGAGGTCGCCGACGATCATCTCTTCGAAGAAGTTGCGCCGCTGCGCAATGGTGCACGCCGCTGCGCCGACGCCGCCGGCCCCGACGACGACGATCTTCACGTCTGGGTCGGCACGACGAGCACGGCAGCCTCCACGGCGTCGGACAATTGCAGATCTGCGCACCGGGCGCCAGCGGTGGACGGCATTTTGACCCCCAGCGACGGGGTGGTAGGCTCGCTCCCAGCTGCGGCAGGCCGGACAAATGGCAGGCGCCGCAGCACATAGCTCCTCTGAGAACCACCGCGATGTGCGAGGGCCGGCCCCCGGCGGGCTGTGACCCACCGACAGAGGAGTTGAGATGCGAGGCATCGACGTACATCAGGACAAGGGCAACCCCGACTGGCAGCGCGTGTTCGCCGCGGGCATCCGGTTCGCGTGGTTGAAGGTCAGCGAAGGCGCCGGCGGGTCGCCGAACCCGGCGATCCTGACGTGGTTCCGGCACAACGCGCCGGCTGCGAAAGCGGCCGGGATCAAGATCGGCGGCTACCACTACCTGACGACCGCCATCCCTTCGAGCACACCGCAGGAGGAGGCCGATTTCTTCCTGTCGCGCTTGTCGCTGCACCCGGGTGACCTGCTGCCCGCCTGCGACTTCGAGCAAAACCCGCCCGACGCGGCGCAGGCGCTTGCCTTCCTGCAGCACGTCGAAGCCGAGATCGGCGTCAAGCCGATCCTGTACACGTTCCCCGACTACCTGACCCGCGCGCTCACCCATGCCACACCGCCCGTTCAGCAGGCGCTGAAGAGGTACCCGCTCTGGTTTGCGGACTACGGCCGGAACGACGGGACCGACCACGGCGTGATCCACGACACACATGGGTTCAAGGTGATCGCACACCAGTTCACGTCGAAAGGCAGGGTCGACGGCGCGAGCCCGCCGACCGATCTCAACCAGCTGATCGCACCGTCACTCGATGCGATCTCGTTCAAGCTCCACGCCGCCCCGGTGTGAGTCAGGCCGCCTTCCGACGGCGGTCTTTACGCGGCGGTCTGTTCCGCCTTCTGGAAGCGTTCCCGTAGGTCGCGGATGGCAGGCACGAGCGCGAGCGCGGGGATGATCGGAAGCCAGAAGTTGAAGAGCCGGTAGACGAGGACGCCGACGAGAGCCGGCGTGAACCGAACACCCATCCCGACGAGCGCGACCGTCAGAGCCACCTCGACGAGACCCGCGCCACCGGCCGGAAGCGCCCGTCGGGTGAGGATGTACGCGCCGGAGTATGCGAGCACGAGGAGCGATCCCGAGATCTGGACACCAACGAACCGCAGGGCCGCCCACAAGCAGAAGATGTCGCCGAACCAGTAGAGGATATTGCCGAGGACGCCGAGCCCGTGCTTGCGTGGGTTCATGAACAGCTCGCGAACGGTCACGCAACCGGCGACGGTGTCGGAGAAGAGGCGCCGGAGGAGCCCAGACCGGCGCCGGCTGAGCCGCGCAGCCCGGTTGGACGATGCCATCCAGTACCCGAGGGCCAGAGCAGGGACAATCACGAGCGACGGTAGGGTGACGCCGTCGCTTGCGTGACCGTCGAGGCCGAAATACAGAAGCGCCGACGCGCCGAGGGCGGCCATCGAGAGGACCACGTATTCGAGCAGTCCGAGTCCGATGACGCGTCGCGCTGCGTCGCGGCGGGAAGAACCTGCCTCCCGGAACGCCCAGTAGTCGACGGCGAAGCCGCCTGACGACCGCGTGGCGGCGAAGACACCGAAGCCTGCAACGACTGTCTTCGTCGAAGCCGCGAGATCGACGTCGTTGCCGTCGTCGACTCGCGCCATGTCTCTGAGCGTGAGCACGTACCCGGCGTAGGCGACGAGCTCTCCGGCCAGGCAGCCCAGAAGCCACACCCAGTTGTGGCGCGCCTGCACGAACCGCCAGACGTGCGGGAAACCGGAGTACGAGGCGAGGACCAGCGCAACCGCCACCGTTGCGCCGGCTGCGACCAGCACGACGACGAGCGGCTTCTCTTCGAGCCACAGATAGCCGTCCCGGAGACGACCGGTAACGCGGCGGAGCATTCTCAGCAAACGTCGTTCACGGCGACGAAAGGCAGGCAGCGATCACCATGTCCTCAGAGACTACGCGCGGCTGTTCGGGAACGATGTGCCGCGCCGGCCACCGTGCGTCAAGCGCAGATGCGTCGGTACGGGCGCGCCGGCAGGAAGTCGCGCCATTCGGCGGGCGTCAGATTCCGGTGCGCGATCCGGCAAGCCTGTGCCGCCCACGCGGACGGATCGACGTTCCAGACGACGCCGTCCCCTGACCAAAGCGCCACGACGATCTGTTTCCCGTTCGGGAAGAACGTGCCCCACCCAGCGCCACCGTCACCGGGCAGCGGCGCGCCGACGAGCTTCCCGGTCGCGATGTCGATCAACCGGAACTTGCCGTCGCTGCTGGTCGTCATGATCTCCTTGCCGTCGGGGCTGTAGGTCACGCTGATCACGGCGCCGTTGTGTCCGCCGATCTCGCGCCCTACACGACGCCCGGTCGCGACGTCCCAGAAGTCGACGTTCCCTTTCACGTCGCCGGTGGCGATCTGTGATCCGTCGGGTGAGAACCGCATCGCGAAGATCAGCTGGTCGTGGTCGATGGTGCGTTCGAGCGAGTTCGTCCTCGCGTTCCAGATCGAGATCTGCTCGCCGAGGCCCGCCGCGGCGACCAGGCGGCCGTCCGACGAGAAGTCGAGATCCTGCTCGGTGCCGCGCGCGATCAGCTTGGCGACCCGCCGGCCCGTGCGAACGTCGTAGAGCCGGACAGTGCCGTCCTCCCCTGCCGTGCCGACGATCCGGTCGTCCGGTGAGAAGCTGACGCCGATATTGCCGCCGTGCCCGGCCGGACCGAGCAACCGGTCGATCTTGTGGGTGCGAATGTTCCACACCACCGTCTCGCGTCCGTTACCGGTCGCGGCGACGAGCCGTCCGTCGTGGCTGAACGCCAACGACTGAGCCCCACCATACGGCCCCCGCAGTTCCGCGGCGACGGCGAGGTCGCGAGCGCGCCAGAGCGTCACGCGACCCGGTCCCGGCGACGTCACGAACAGCGAGCTGTCCGGACTGACGGCCACCGCGCCCGCCCCGTCTCCGCGTCCGAGCGGGCCGGCACCGCCGGCCGCGACGGGGGCGAAGCGGAAGGGCCGTCCGAGCCGCCGGCTCCCGTGCACATCCCAGGCGATCACGCTGCCGTCGTGCGACGCCGTGTACAGCGTGCGGCCGTCGACGCTGAAGACCGGGCTGACCGCAGCCCCCGCGTGGCCGGTGAATGTCTCCCTGAAGCGCAACGTCGGCACGTCCCACACGTCGACGGTGCCGTCGTCGGACGTCGTCGCAAGGACCTTGCCGTCACGACTGAAGGCGACGCCGATCACCTTGCCCGTCGCACGGCGGTCCATCGAATGAACAACGCCGGTGCGGAGATCGACGAGCCTCACGGACCCGTCGTCCTGTCCGAACGCTGCCTCGTCTGCTGCCGGTGAGACGGCGCCGGAGCCGGAAACCTTGTACGCCCGCACGGCGAGGAGCGTGCGCGCGTCGAGCAGGTAGCTCGTGGTCTCACCGCTTGTTGCGAGCAGGAATCGCCCGTTTGGCGTGAAGCCGATCAGGCGGCCCCCTGGGATGACGCTCGACCGGCGCAGGACGCTTCCGTCACTCGCGCGCCGCAGCACCAGCCGCTCCGGAGGCGGCGAGGACGCGCACGAAGTCGTCTGCCCCGTTACGAGCGTGCGACCGTCGGGCGCGTACGCGACGTCGTCGGTCGCTCCGGTCCCCGACACCTGAGTTGCGCGCGGGACATGCTGTCCCTGCGTCGACGAGGTAGAGCGTCGAACGGTGGCCGTCGAAGTCTCCAACCGCGACGGTTCGGCCATCGGGGCTGACCGCCACCGCCCGCACCGGCCTGACGATCGCACCGCAATAGTTGAGCTGCCCGTCGGCCTTGAAGCGTCGACCTACCTCGTGCAGTGTTCGCGTGTCGAAGAACGAAACCTGGCCGCTGTTGCCGCGCAGGACGAGCAGCCGTCCGTCGCGCGACAGCGCTTCGTCGAGGACCTGGTCGTCGGGCCCGCGGACGACGGCCAGCGCAGCCGGAGCGCGCAGCAGCGCCGCCAGCAAGTTGCCGCGGGTCGCAGCCGTGTCGTCCAACTCGACGCCCTCCCGCGCGAGCAAAAGGGCGCGATCGATCTGCGGCTCCACGAGCGCCTGCGCCCCGAGCCGTTCAGCCACGGCGGCAGTCGCCTGCTGCCGCGCCCTCCCGCGCGCCTGAAGCGCGACCAGGCCCGCGATCACGGCCAGAACCAGCAGCACCAGCGCAGCGGCGAGCAGGGCACGCAGTCGCCGGTTCGCGCGCACGGAAGCGGCGCGACTCTCGTCGAGGAACTTCCGCTCGAGCCGGTTCAACCCGGCTCCTCCCGTCTCTGACCAGTCGAGCGCCGCCGAGAGCCGCGCGCCTCGATAGAGCTCGCCCGCATCTCGCCCACCCGCGTCCCATCTGACCGCCGCCTCGGTCAGCTGCCTTCGCACACGGCGGCCCTGCGCATCCTCCTCCAGCCAGCCGGCGAGCCGCGGCCACTGATCGAGCAGCGCCTCGTGGACCAACTCGTACGCCCCCTCGTCCGCGACCAGCAGGCGACGCTCGACCAGCGTCTCGATGACGCTCGCCACGCGCGGATCACTGTCCGCGTCGAGCTCGGCGCGCGAGACCCTGCGGCGTGTCAGCGGTTCGCCTTGACCGCCCGCGACCAGACGCAGCAGGACGCGCCGCGCGATCTGCTGCTGGCTGTCGTCGAGCAGGGCCACCGCGGCCTCGGCATGGCGCCCGACCGCTCCGCGCACGCCGCCGATCCGCTGATACGCGGCCAGCCCGAGCAGCCGTCCTTCGCGCTCGCTCCAGAGATCGACGAGCGCGGTCGACAGCAGCGGCAGGCCTCCGGCCTCGCCGGCTATGTCGTCGACGAGCGCGTCGGTGAGCGCAGGCTCGACGTCCAACCCGACTTGCGCCGCAGGCCCTTCAATTGCGCGACGCAGCTCGGCGTGGCTCATCGGCGCGAGCAGGACGTGATTCGGCCCGATCAGATCGGCGAGCTCGACATATGGAGCGACGCGTCCGAAGAAGTCGGCGCGCAGTGCAAGCAGAACGATCGCCCGGCGCTCCGGATCCCAGGCGGCCTCGACCAACGCATCGACGTAGTCGCGCCGAGCGCGTTCGGAAAATGCCGCGCCGAAGAGCTCTTCGAACTGATCGACCGCGATGACGGTGCGCCGCCCGGCCGCGGGTTTCGGCAGTGGATCGCCCGGTCGGAGCAGCACATGGTCGAAGCCGTCGAGCGCGGGCAGCAGGCCGGCCCGGAGGAGCGACGATTTGCCGCTCCCAGACGCACCAATCAGCGCAAGCAGGGGCGCCTCTACGAGTCGGGCGGCAAGCTCGTCGACGAGCCGCTCTCGCCCGAAGAAGAACTCCGCGTCGGCCGTTTCGAACGGCGCCAGGCCCTGATAGGGACAGATGTCACGTTCGCGTGGCGAGAGCCCGACACCGTTCGAGCCGAGATCCAGCGCAGGGTCCTGTGTCAGGATCGCGCGCTCGAGTTCCTGCAGCTCGCCGCCGGGCTCGAGCCCGAGCTCGTCGCTCAGAAACGCTCGCGTCCGTCGATAGACGTCGAGGCCCTCTGCCTGACGACCCGACCGATAGAGCGCGAGCATCAGCTGAGCACGGAAGCGCTCGCGATAGGGATGCTCCGCGCTCAGCGACTCGATCTCGCCGACGAGCGCGAGCTGCCGGCCGAGCGCCAGCTCCGCATCGATTCGTTCCTCGACGCCGGCAAGCCGCAGCTCTTCGAGCCGCTCGACCTCGACCCGTGCGAACGGCTCGAACTCCAGGTCAGCGAGCGGCCTGCCTTCCCACAGAGCCTCTGCCTCATGAAACGAGGCGGCCGCCGCGAGCGCATTGCCGCCGGCCAGCGCCTCGCGCCCCTCGTCAGCCAGCCGCTCGAAGCGCTCCAGGTCGAGCTCGCCGGGCTCGACGCGCAGCAGGTAGCCGGGGGGCCGCGCAACCAGGCGCGGCTCGTCGCCGGCGACCGGGTTGAGCACCTTGCGCAGCCGCGAGACGTGGTTGCGAAGTGCGTGGTCGGCGGAGTTGACGCTCTGCTCGGCGAAGAGCTCGCCGATCAGGCGGTCGCGAGAAACGACGCGATTCGCACCGAGAAGCAAGAGAGCGAGCAGCGCCCGCTGCTTCGGGCCGCCGATCGGCACCGGTTCGCCGTCCACCCGCACCGACAGCGGCCCGAGGATCCGAAACTCGAGGCGACTCGCCATCGCACAATCCTGCTCCTTCGGTGACGTTTGTTCCAGCCGTCGGGACGCAGTTGAGACAACTTTGGGACACGGTCGCGAGAACCTCGATGCCGTGCTGTACACAGCGAAGTGCTTCTGGCCGGGCGCGACCGAGGTGGAAGCTTCGGCACGCGGCCGCCCTGGCGGGAAGCGAAACCGGGGAACGTCAGACGGACTTCCGGGGGGCGCTCTACCTCCCCGGCGACGAACTCGCGCTCTGCCTCTTCGAGTCCTCCTCCCCCGCTGAGGTCAAACGGGCGAGCGAACGGGCCGGAATGCCGTGCGAGCGCGTGATCGAGACCGTCTGGATCGGCCCCACGACGAAGGGAGGGGACGAATGCGCAGGTTGATCCTCGTCGCATCCGTCGTCGCTGCCGGCCTGTCAGCCGTTCACTCGGCAGGGGCGACACATTCGGCACTCGCGACCACCGGCCACTCGGCGAGCGTGCTCTGCGTCGGCGGGCCGCACTGCTATTCGACCGTGCAGGCGGCGGTCGACGCGGCGAGCGACGGCGACACGATCCGCATCGGCCCGGGCACGTTCCCGGGCGGGGTGACGATCACCAAGAGTCTCACGCTCACCGGCGTCGACGCTCACGCGTCGAAGATCTCGGGCGGCGGACCGGTCGTGACGATCGGATCGACGACGAGCGCGCCGACAGTAACGCTCACGAACCTGACGATCAGCGGCGGCCTGACGACTTCGAATCCCCATGCCCCTGAATGCGGGCTGGACGTGCCGGTGTGCGGGCCCGGCTACGCCGACGCGACAGCGATCGGCGGCGGCATCGAGACATTCGCCGGGACGACGGTGACGCTCGCGCACAGCATCGTCACCGGCAACCGGGCGACGCCGGCCCTGACGACGAACAGCGTCAAGGCGACGTGCGCGAACGGGCCTTGTCCGGCAGCCTTCGGCGACGCGGGCGGCATCGACGTCTGGGGCACGATGACGCTGATCGGCTCGACGGTCAGTGACAATCATGCGTCCGCGCCGGCGCAGTCGAACGGCGGCGGGATCGCGGTCCACTCGGGTGCGTCACTCTCGCTGCAAGCCTCGCGCGTCGTCGGCAATTCCGCCGCGGCCACGGCACCGACCGGACGCTTCGTCTCGGGCGGCGGGATCTTCGTCAACGGCGATGCGACCCTGACCATGGACGACAGCTCTGTCGACGGCAACTCGGCTCTGCTGGCCAGCTCACTGTCCACCCCGTATCCGATCCAGGACGGAAACCCTGACTCCTCGAACTCGATCGGCGGCGGGATCTTCCTCAACGACGGCTCGACGGCCACGATCCGCAACTCGACGCTCAACGGCAACACCGTGTCCGTCAACACGCCGTCCAACCAGTCGTTCGGCGCCGACGCGGCGCTGTGCGCGTGCGGCGGCGTGTCCCTCACCTTGGCCAACGCCCAGGTCGACGGCAACAAGCTGCTCATCACCGCACTGGCGAGCGACTACGGCCCCAACGGCCCGGCGATCTTCGAAGCGGACGGAGACGGCACGAACATCACGAACACACACATCGACGGCAACACGGGCGCGGTGACGACGAGCGGCGACAGCGGAGGGCTCATCGGGGCGGTCGCCTTCTTCCCAGGCGGCGACGTTCCGACGCTGCTCACGAACAGCTCGATCAGCAACAACACGATGACCGCCAACGCCCCGAACGGCGCGGCCGAAGTCGACGGAGCCGGGCTGTTCAACAACGGACCGCTGGTGGTCGTCAACTCGACGATCAGCGGCAATCGCGGTATCGCAACGGGAAGTAGCGCCGTCGGCACGGGCGGCGGTATCGCCAACGGCCTCTTCGGCGGGCCTGCACCGCTCACGCTGCAGAACAGCCGCGTGACGAACAACAGACTGTCCGGCTCCGCCGGAGCAACGCTGTCCGGCGGAGGGATCTACACAGTCGGGTTCCCGGTCACGCTGACGAACACCGTCGTGGCCCGCAACGCGCCGGACGACTGTGTCGGCTGCTGAGAGATGACCCCGGGGAGGGCGCCGAGTGGCGCCCTCCCCGCAAAGCCCACCCGGGCACCGTGAAGGAAAGGAAGGACCCGATGAAACGGTACGGCGTGCTATTTGGCTGCGATTGCGGCGCTTTGGAGCGGCGGCTCCGCCCAGGCGGCAACGCTCTGCGTTGGATCGCAGGCGGGTTGCTTCGCACAGATTCAGCCGGCGGTCGCGGCCGCGAGCGCCGGCGACACGATCACGGTCGCGGCTGGCACCTACGCGGGCGGGATCACGATCGACAAGAGCGTCCGTCTCCAGGGCGCAGGCGCCACACGTACGGTGATCAGCGGCGGCGGCCCCGTGATCACGATTGGCCGCGCGAACGACCCTGCCGGCATGACGGTCTCCTCGGCTGGAGTCACGGTTACCGGCGGCGTCAACGACTCGCAGCCCGACAACACACGTGACGTTCGCGGGCGGCGTGTTGATCGCGGTCGCGCAACTCGACCATCCGCCGTTCAACGGGCTCGGCGCGACGGTCTCGATCTCGAACAGCGTCATCACGGGAAACACGGTGACGTCCCATTCGTTCATCCCACCGGGCTTCTGCCCGGGCCGCGCCTGCGGCTTCAACGACGGCGGTGGCATCGACAACGGCGGAGCGCTCACGCTGACCAATGTGAGCGTCACCAATAACACCGCAGGATCCACCGCCACGATGCCGTCCGCGGCGAGCGACGCCGGCTCCGGCGGCATCGACAACCGCTTCGCGAGCACCCTCGTGATGCACAACTGCCTGGTCAGCGGCAACCACGTGATCACAAACAGCCCGATCGCCAACAGCGCGAGCGCCGGCGGCATCGGCGGCCCCGGCCAACTCGACATCGAGGACAGCACGGTCAGCAACAACACCGTCGAGTACACCGGCGCGATGGACTTCGACGAACAGTCCGGCTTCGCCGGCGGACTTATCGTCGCCCAGGAGGACTTCTATCCGCATCCGCCCGCGATCGTCCGCAACACGAAGATCACCGGCAACCACGTCTCCGCCTCGAACACGAACCCGAACTCGACGCCCTCGGGGTATGCGGGCGGCGTTGCCTCGTTTTCGTCGGCACTCTTCGACCACGTCGCACTCACCGACAACAGCGTCGACATGACCGCAGCCGGCTACGCCGGCGGCGACGGAGGTGGCCTGGAGATCGACTCGCCCGTGACGATGCGCGACAGCCTGGTGGCGCGGAACAGCCTGTCGGTACAGGCACCGCTCGGCGCAATCGCGTTCGGCGGCGGGATCGCGATGTTCGGCGCCGACCTGACGCTCGAACGGACAGTCGTGGTCGCCAACAAGGTGTCCGCAGCCGGGGCTGCCGGACCGATGCCGTTCGGCGGTGTCGCAAGCGCCTTCGGCGGCGGCATCTCGAACGGAGCGCCGGGCATCCCGGCGGCGACGCTGACCCTGACCGACAGCGTGGTGACCGCGAACCGCCTCAGCGGGAGCGCCGGCCTACCCCTGCAGGGCGGCGGTGTCTACACGACCAACGGGCTGACCCGTACACGCACCGTGATCGCCGGCAACAAGCCCGACGACTGCTTCGGCTGCTGATCAGCGACGAAGGGGAGGGCGCACGGGCACCCTCCCCTTCGAACCCCTCCAACGGTCATTCCGGCGATTCTCAGGTCATGCCATCGCGGGCTCGCGCACCTGGGTCAGGCGGAACTGGTTGCCGGAGGGGTCGCGGAATGCGGAATCGATTCCATACGGCCTCTCCTCGGGCGGCTCGGTGAACTCGATCCCGCGAGCGGTGAGCTCCTCGTAAGAGGCTTGTGCGTCTGTCGTGGTGAGCAGGACATTTCCCGCCCAGCCCTTGGCCATGAGGCTTCGGATCTGGTCGGCTGTACCGGCGTCAAGAACCTGCGGCCCTGGGATCGCGTTCAACAGGAGTGAGACATCTGGCTGGCCAGGCGGGCCGACGGTCAGCCAGCGGTAGTTGCCGAGCTCGGGAAGCGTGACGTCGGCGCGGAGTTCCCAGCCGAGCTTCTCGGTGTAGAAGGCAAGCGCCTCGTCCTGGTCGTGCACCCAGACGCCTGCGAACCCGATCTTGATCATGGTTTTCTCTCCTCTTCCGAAGACGGTGCTGGGACGCCGGAGGAAACGAGGGATCAGCGCGGCGGAGACTCGCCGAACACACGGCTGAACTCGCGGCTGAAGTGGGACCGTGAAAGACCGGCCGCGCGAGCCAGATCGGCGACGTCGAGTGGATCCGAGTAACGAGCATCGATCAGGTCCCTGGCCCGCAACAGGTGTCGCTCTGGGGGCACAACTTTCATGCGGCGAGTGTCGTCACCTTTGCTCTCAACCCGGTGAAAGTAGACCAGGATGGTCCGGCTTTGTCGATCGCTGTCCCGCTCTCCGCCCAGCCAGAATCCCGCGTGACTCCGCCGGATCTGGCTCAGCAAGCGGAGGGGGAGGGATTTGAACCCTCGATCCGCCTAACGACGGATAACGGTTTTCGAGACCGCCGCATTCGACCGCTCTGCCACCCCTCCGGTCGGGCGACAGGGTACCTGTCCGCGTCGCGGGGGTCAGTCGTGGATGCGCGCGATCACGTCTTCGCGGCGGAGCACGCGCACTCGATGCGACGAGCGCGCGAGGCGCACCTCGAAGCCGGCGTCGCGCGGGAAGAGCACCTTGTCGCCCGGCTCGACCGCGGCGACGTCCGGACCGACCGCGGCGACGATCCCGCTGTGCACCTGGGTCGCCTCGTTCGCGGGGACGATCAGCCCGCTCGGGAGCTCCGACTCGTCGAGTTGCTCGACGACGAGATGGTCGTCCAGGGGCTCGAGCGTCGCGTCGGTGAGTGGCTGCCGTTCCAACACAGGTTCACGATACTCCGTACGTGCAGATCGGCCGCAACGACGTTCCGGTGACCAATCCCGACAAGGTGTTCTTTCCGGCTCGGGGACTGACGAAGCTCGACCTCGTCTCCTACTACGTGGGTGTCGCGGAGCTCGCGCTCCCCCACCTCCGCCGCCGGCCCTTCCACATGAAGCGCTTCCCGAACGGCGTCGAGCAGGATTTCTTCCACCAGAAGCGCGTGCCCGCGAACCATCCGGAGTTCGTGGACGAGGTGTTCGTCCAGTTCCCGAGCGGGCACTCCACGGTCTTCGCAATCGTCGACAACGCCGCAGCGCTCGCCTGGGTCGCGAACCTCGGCTGCATCGAGCTGCACACCTGGCACTCGCGGGTGCCGGCGATCGAGCAGCCGGACTACCTCCTGATCGACCTCGACCCCACCTCGGACGGCCAGTGGCCGTTCGTGCGGGAGATCGCGCTCGTCGTGCGCGACGTGCTCGCGGAGCTCGGCCTGCGCTCCTATCCGAAGACGTCCGGCGCAACCGGCCTGCACATACTCGCGCCGATCAAACCGGATCTCCTATTTCCCGACGTGCGTCGCTTTGCGAAGGCTCTGGCACAGGAGGTGGAACGGCGCATCGACGACCAGGCCGTTGCCACCACGACCTGGCGCGTCGCGGATCGCGTCGGCGTGTTCGTCGACTTCGGCCAGAACGCGCGCGACCGGACGATCGCTTCGGCCTACTCGGTCCGGCCGACGGCGGACGCGCGCGTCTCCGCTCCGCTGCGGTGGGACGAGGTCGAAGCCGTCGAGCCGGAGGCGTTCACGCTCGAGACGATGCCGGGCCGCATCGCCGCCGTCGGCGATCCGATGCGCTCCATGTGGCGCAACCCGCCGTCGCTGCGTCCGCGCTTCGAGCGTCTCGATCTGGAGGCTCCGGCCCCCGCGCCGGCGCCAGCCCCCGAACCCGAGCCCGACCCCGGGAAGCGGAGCCGGCGGTAGCGCGCCCCGAGCGGGCCCCTTGCGGTCATGTCTCGAAAGGCGGGCGAGTCCAGTTTCCGGTGGCTGCCACCGCTCAGTGCGCTTCGCCGTCTCGAAAGGCGGGCTAGTTCACTTTCCGGTGGCAGCCGACGGGTAGTGCGGTTGCCTGCTCGGAGAGGGCACGTCTGAAATCGCGCCTTGCGGCGTTCGGAGGGGCACGGCACGCTTCTCCGGTGTTCCTCTCGCACGCCTACTCGCTCGGGCCCGGGCGAATGAGCCGCATGCGCTGGCTCCGCCACTGCCGCGGGCTGTCCCAGACCGAGCTCGCGGCCGCGGTGTTCGCATCGCGGCAGACGATCCGCTCGATCGAGCTCGAACGGTCGACGCCGTCCGTCAACCTCGCGCTGGCGATCGCCCGCGCGCTCGGATCGACCGTCGAGGATCTCTTCTCGACGCGCTAGGCCCAACCGAAGAGCGTCTCGACCGTCGGCGCATTCGGATCGCGCGGCGGCCGCAACTCGTGCCAGGTGCAGTCGGCCGGCCGCTTGTCCTCGCGCCAGCGGATCAACTTCGTGCCGTGACGGAACCGCGAGCCCTGCACCTTGTCGTAGCGCACCTCGACGACGAGCTCCGGCCGGACGGGCGCCTCCTCGAGCTCGCCCGAGCCCCACCGGTTCGGCTCCGAGAACCGCTGCTCGGACGACTCGTCGAGGAGTGGCAGCACGCGCGCCGCCACGTCGGCGCGCGTCTTCGCAGCGACTGCACACGAGCCGACGTAGTCGAGCCCACCGTCCTCGCGGTACAACCCCAGCAGGAGCGTCGCGATCGACGAACGGTCGCCCTTCCAGCGCACACCGACGACTACGCAATCGGCGGTCTTGTGCTCTTTCACCTTCACGACACCGTCGCGCGAACCGGGCAGGTACGGCACCCCGAGCTTCTTCGCGATCACACCGTCGAGGCCGAGCGATTCGAACTGCGCGAGCCAGCCCCGCGCCTCGCCGACGTCTCGTGTTGCAGGCGAGAGCCTGAAACCGTCGAGCGCCTCGACACGCGCGCGGCGTTCCTCGAGCGGCAGCTTCCATACGGCTTCGCCGTCCCAGACGAGCACATCGAACACGACGAACTCCGCCGGTATCTCGGCGGAGAGCCGGCGGATCCGCGACTCGGCCGGGTGGAGGCGCATCTGCATGGCGTCGAAGTCGAGCGCTCCGTCCCGCGCGATCACGATCTCGCCGTCGAGCGCCGAGCGTGGCGGCAGCAGATCGCCAAGGGGCCGCAACTCGGGGAAGTAGCGCAGCAGAGGCCGTTCGCTCCGCGACCACAGAGCGAGCTCGGGGCCGGCATTCTCGAGGACGCCTCGGAAGCCGTCCCACTTGGGCTCGTACTGCCAGCCCTCACCGACCGGCAGCTCGCGGACGAGCTCCGCCTCCATGGGCGGAAACGGAACCAGGCCGTGCAGATGGGCGGACGTCGCGGACACGGGGACCGTGTGCATCGAACCACACCGAGGCCCTTGCTCGCGCCGGCCGGCGAGGTGGACAACCGCCCCGGGGACGACCTAAGATCGAGACGTGCCAACCGAGGACTCAGTGACGAACGAGCCTCCGGAGGAGGTCGGCTGGAGTCACCACGCCCAGGACGTCGCCGAGGCGGAAGAGGACGCCCGCGCAGAGGAGAGCACTGCATTCTCGACGCCGCAGCAGATCCGGCGCAGCATGCCGGTGGGTCGTTTCCTGCTGCTGTTGATCACGCTGTGCATCGCGTTTGCGCTGGTCATCACCTACGCCTTCTGGCGCTGACGCTCGGCGTCGGCCCGACCACCACGGAGCTTCGCTCGCGGCCGGCGCACAACCGTGACGTAGGGTTGGTTCATGAAGCGCGTCGCTGTCACCGGCGTGGGTGCCGTCTCTCCGCTCGGGCTCGATGCGCCGTCGACGTGGCGTGCTGCGCTCGCCGGCGAGAGCGGAATCGACTGGATCTCGACGTTCGACACCGACGGACTGCCGGTGCGCATCGCCGCCGAGGTGAAGGGCTTCGACCCGAGCCAGGTCGTCTCGACGAAGGACGCCCGGAAGCTCGAGCGCAATGTGCTGCTCGGGGTCGCCGCCGGCCGGGAAGCGCTCGCTGATGCAGGCCTGAACGGATTCGACCCAGCGCGGGTCGGGATCGTGTTCGGCTCGGCGATCGGCGGCGTGCCGGGCATCGTCGAGCAGGCCGAGACGCTGCGCGACCGCGGGCCGGGCCGTGTCTCGCCGAACTTCCTGCAGAACGTGCTCGTCGACTCGATCTCGGGACAGCTCGCGATCTCTCTCGGCATCAAAGGCCCCAACTACGCCGTGGTCTCCGCCTGTGCAACGGGCTCGCACGCGATCGGCGAGGCGGCCGAGATGATCAAGCGCGGCGACGCCGACGCGGTGCTCGCCGGCGGCACGGAATCGTGCATCATCCCCCTGATCCTGGCGGGCTTCACGGCCATGCGCGGGCTCGCAGCGGAGGACGAGGATCCGCCCCGCGCCTCACGGCCGTTCGACGCGACGCGCGCAGGCTTCGTGATGGGCGAGGGTGCCGGCGGCGTCATGCTCGAAGACTGGGAGAGCGCAGAGCGGCGCGGCGCACGGATCTATGCGGAGGTGCTCGGCTACGGCGCGTCCAACGACGCGCACCACATGGCACAGCCGGAACCGGAAGCGACCGGCGTTGCAGCGATGATGAGCGCCGCGCTCCAGCGTGCGGGCGTCGAGAAGGAACGGGTGGGCTACATCAACGCGCACGGCACGTCGACGCCGCAAGGCGACGCCGCCGAGACGAAGGCGATCAAGGACGTCTTCGGCGACCACGCACATGCCCTCGCGGTCTCGTCCACGAAATCGATGATGGGCCACACGTTCGGTGCTGCAGGCGCGATCGAGGCGATCATGTGCGCGCTCGCGCTGCACGACGGCAAGCTGCCGCCGACGATCAACTACCGGGAGCCCGACCCCGAGTGCGACCTCGACTACGTCCCCAACGAGGCCCGCGTGGCGCGCGTCGACGTCGCTCTATCGAATGCGATGGGGCTCGGCGGCCACAACGGCTGCGTCCTGCTCGGCCGCGCCGACTGACGCGCTAGCCGGAGAGCAACTCGGGAGTCAACTCCGCAACGGTGCGGACAACCGCATCCGCACGAGCGAGCGCGTCCTCGTCAGGTGGGAAGTGCGGATTGGGCACGGCGACGACACGCATGCCTGCCGCCTTCGCCGACCGGATGCCGTTGTGCGAATCCTCGACTGCGACACAGCGAGCGGGCTCCACGGCGAGCCGGTTCGCCGCCTCCAGGTAGACATCGGGCGCCGGCTTGCCGCGCGCGACCTCCTGCGACGACACGGTGACCGGAAAGAGCTCTCGCAGCCCCGCGGCGCGCAGCACCACCTCGATCAACTCGGGGTTCGATGAGGACGCGATCGCCAGGGGCCACCGCGCGGCCGCCATGCGCACGGCCTCGACGGCTCCGTCGATCAGCGGCGGCGCATCGCCGTAGCGGATGAGCATCCGCCGCACGATCTCGGCATTGATCTCCTGCGGCGAGCCCGGAACCCCCAGCTCGTCCGCCAGGTAGCGCGACCATTCGACGGAGCTCATGCCCATCATGTCGCGCGTCGCGGCTGCCGTGTAGGTCCCGCCGGTCTCGCGCACGTATTCCTCGCGCACGTCATCCCACACCTGCTCGGAGTCGACGATCACGCCGTCCAGGTCGAAGACGACGGCTTCGATCACAGGGCGTGGTAACCGCGGTGCACGTACGAGAGCGACGTCGCGGCGGTGCCTTCCTCGATCGAGAGGATCTCGCCGACGAAGAACGTGTGGTCACCCGTCCGCATCTGCTCGACGGTGCGGGCCGTCAGCCAGCCCGCTGCACCCACCAGCAGGCGCTCGTCGTCCTCACGCAGCTCGATTCCGTTCCACAGCACGAGCGGGGGCACGCTGCGCGCGAAGTGCTGGGCGAGCTCCTCCTGGTCACCCGAGAGCAGCGACGCCGCCCACTCCCCGGCGCCGCGCAGCAGCTCGTGGAGCGACGCCTCGAGTGCGACCGAGATGCCGACGAGCGGCGGGTCCAGCGAGAGCGAGACGAGCGACGAAACGGTCAGCCCGTGCCGGCGCCCGTCGACTTCAGCGACGACGACGGACACTCCCGCCGGCCAGCGGCGAAAGAGTGCTCGTTGTTCTGCCCCGCGATCTTGCACGGGTCGAGCCTAGCCGAGCGTCCGGCCTAATTCGCGCGACAGACCTTGTCGCCGAGTTGCGCGATGGCGTCGTTCGCCTGCAGGTCGAGCGTCTTGTCGTAGGCCCCGGGTGCGTCACCCTGCCACATCACATCCGGCGTGACACCAGGCCCCTCGACCGTGGCGCGATACCTGGTTCCCTTGCCCGCGGGATGCGATCCGTGCGGGTTGAAGCTGTAGCAGAAGACGCCGGTCCCGCTGTGGGCCAGGAAGCTGTTCTCGCGCTTCCAGCCCGCGCCGTAGGCCGAGTCGAACGTGTCGACGTAGATGTTGCGGCCGAAGGTGTCGAGTGGGTTGCCGGCCGCTGTCGACCTGAAGCCGTAGACGGGCTGGCCGTTATAGGTGAACGTCCCGTAGAGGTGGTCCCACTGGTGCCACGCCCAGTCGGTGGCGATCGTGAGCACCGGCAACTCGCCGGTCCAGTGCGAGAGCCGAAGCTCCCACGCAGCCTGCTGCCCGTTCGGGAGGCCGCCGTAGTTCGGCAGCATCCGCTGCCACGCCTGCAGCGCCCAGTACGACCCGTCGGGCGCCTTGCAGGCTGCAACCTTCCACGCAAGCGGGGGGCCGTCGTAGGCGCCGCACCGGTCGCCGAACGTCTTCCAGGACTCCGTGCGCGACTTGCCCCACCCACCGGCGTAGTCGAGCCTGAACGCGACCTGCGCACGCGCATGCGTCGGAGCGATCGCATTGACGGCATCCCAGGCAAGCACGTGCTTGACCTTGCCTCCAGCGGTGTAGGTGACCAGCGCCTCGCCCTTCGCGTCGACGGCAAGCCGCACGTCATGGGCATTCCGGTCGATCAGCTGCGAGGCGTTCGCGCTTGCCGCGAACATGCACGCCACAGCGACCGTCAAGACAAATGGGACATACCGCAACGAGGCTCTCCTCCTCGGGAACGACTTCCCAGTCTGTGTCGGCGCTCCCGGCTGAAGGCGCGATCCCTCGCACGAGTTCCCTCGATCGAGGGATGGCCTGTTAGCGTCTCGCGCCTGTGAACCGCCGCGACCTGATCGAGCTCTCAATCACCCTCGGGCTCGTCGCGATCGCCGCCGTCTGCCATTTCGCGCTCGGCGACGTGACGACGTTCGTCGTCGCTGCGATCGCATTGGCCGCTCTTGCCCGGCTCGTCGGCAGCGGGACGGAGCAGCTCGGCTCGAGGCTCGGCTCGGGCGGTGCCGGCGTCGTCCAGTCGGCGCTCGGCAACCTGCCCGAGCTGTTCGTCGCGCTCTTCGCCTTGAACAGCGGGCTCGTCACCGTCGTGCAGGCGGCGCTCGTCGGGTCGATCCTGGCGAACAGCGTGCTCGTGCTCGGGATCGCCTTCCTCGTGGGCGGCCTGAAGAACGGCGTGCAGCGATTCAGCTCCGAACGGACTCGAATGGTCTCGACACTTGCGCTCCTCGCGGCGGCCACGATGGCGACGCCGTCGCTCGCACACACGTTCCACGCGCCCGCCGAGGCGCACTCGGGCGCGTTGTCGCTGATCTGCGCGGGTGTCCTGCTCGTCGTCTACTTCTGCGCGCTGCCGCTCTTCCTACGTGGGACGGAAGGCGAAGAGCATCCACCTCCCCGCTGGACGGTGACGACGACGGCGATCGTGCTGGGCATCGCCGCCGTCGGCGCCGCACTCGTGTCCGACTGGTTCGTCACCGCGCTGACGCCGGCGATCGACGCCCTGCACATGAGCCAGGAGTTCGCCGGGCTCGTGATCGTCGCGATCGCGGGCAACGCCGTCGAGAACGTGGTCGGCGTGCAGCTGGCTGCTCGCAACCGCGCCGACTTCGCGATCTCGGTGATCGTCAACTCTTCGCTGCAGGTCGCACTCGCGCTGACGCCGGTGGTCGTCTTCGTCTCGCTGTTCTTCTCCCCGCATCTGACACTCGTCTTTCCACCGTTGCTGGCACTCGTACTGGTGATCGCTGCGATCCTCGGCGCCTTCGTCGTCAACGACGGGGAATCGACCTGGCAGGAGGGAGTGGTGCTGATCGGCTTCTACGTCGTGATCGCGGCGAGCTTCTGGTGGGGCACGTAACCGCCCCTACTTCGCGATCGCGGCGACCTTCGCACCGGTGAGGGCAACGAGATCGGACGGTGAGAGCTCGATCTGCAGCCCGCGGCGTCCGGCGCTGACGACGATCGTCTCCCAGTCGAGCGCGGACTCGTCGACGGTCGCGGGCAGTTGCTTCCGCTGACCGAGTGGGCTGATCCCGCCGATCACATAGCCGGTCGCGCGCTCTGCTGTGGAGCGGTCGGCAAGCGTCACCCGCTTGCCCGCCGCGCGCAGATCGAGCTGGCGGTCGGCGGGCACGACGAACACCGAGAGGCGGCCGTCGACCGATGCGACCAGCGTCTTGAAGAGCCGCTCCGGCGGTAGTCCGAGCGCAGTCGCGACCCCGGCCGCATAGTCGCCGTCTCCGAGCTCCACGCCCTCGTACTCATGCAGGGTGAAGTCGATGCCGGCCCGTTCGGCCGCCTGCACGGCGGGTGTCACTCTGCAAGCTCCTCCGCGAGCAGCCCGAGGCAGAAGAGGCGCCACGCCAGATCGACGTCCGCCGCGAGAAACAGAGCCGCCGCGCGCGCGGTCGCGAGCTCACGGACGCGCAGAACGAGTGCGTCGATGCTGCGGCCGAGCTGCTCGCGCCGGTCGTCCGTGTAGAGATCGGCGGCGAGCGCCTTGACGGCCCGGTCGTCCACCTCGAGGTCGCGGTGCGGGTCTCCCCCGGCTGCGACGAGGAGCAGCGCACGACGCCGCGCACCGTTCAGCTCCGCCTCGTCGAGCTCGACGGCCTGTCCGGCGACGTACGCGAGCACCGGCAGTGGATCGCCCAGCTCCCCGGCGTCGACGCGCGTGAGCAGCTCAGCCAGGGCGTCCATGACTACGATGCAGAGTAGATGGACGACGTTCTGGCCAAGGCGGAGGAGTGGCGCGCCGCAGGCGAGGAGGTCGCGATCGCGACCGTCGTCGCCACACGCCGCAGTGCCCCTCGCCCGCTCGGCTCGAAGCTGGCCGTGACGCGCTCGGGGCGGATGTTCGGTTCCGTTTCGGGCGGCTGTGTGGAGGCCGACGTGGCGGAACGCTGCCAGGCGGTGCTCGACGGCGAGGTCGCGGGTGTCGTCTCGTACGGCATCGAGGACGAGCTGGCCTGGACGGTGGGACTGCCGTGCGGCGGGGAAATCGACGTGTTCCTCGAGCCGTTCGCCGGTGCTCCGAGCCTGGCGCGTGGCACGAGCTACGTCGTCGTCGAGGGAGACGGCGTCGGGGAGCGCTGGGAAGCCGACGAGCCTGCTCGCACCGGTTTGCGCGAGGAGGCGGGGCGCAGCGTGTTCGTCGAGGCGATCGGCCCACCGCCCCGGCTCGTGGCCGTCGGCGCCGGCGACATCGCGGAGGCGCTGTGCGCGCTCGCCCGCCCGCTCGGCTGGCGGACGGTGGTCGTCGATCCACGTGCGGGCCTGGCGACCCGCGAGCGTGTCCCGAGCGCCGACGAGGTGATCGTTGCCTGGCCGGACGAGATCGAGGTCGACGCGGGGACCGCGCTCGTCTCACTCGTGCACGAGGAGCGGATCGATCTGCCTGCGCTGCGGCGAGGAATCGAGGGCGGCGCGTTCTACGTCGGCGCACTCGGCTCGAAACGCACTCAGGCGAAGCGGCGCGAACAGCTTGGTGCCGTCGCCGACGAGGTTCGCGGCCCGGTCGGTCTCGACCTCGGCGGCGAGACGCCCGCCGAGATCGCACTGGAGATCATCGCCGAGATGCTCGCGGTGCACAGGAAGGGCGAGGCTCCGCAGAACTAGGCTAGGCGGCCGCCGCGCGCCCCTGGCTGCGCGTGCCGTCGCGGCTGCGAGCCGTGGCGAAACCGAGGCCGAGCAGGCCGATCCCGAGCAGGAAATGCAGCCAGTTGTCGGCGGTGTTCGCGGGCAGCCAGCCGGCGACGCCAACGGCGCCGAGCACCCAGACCGCGAGGTAGACGATCCCACCTCCCGTCAGGAACGTGCCCGCACCTTCGGCGGTTCGCGCGAGGACGAGACCGACGGCGCCGAAGAGCAGGTGGAAGAGGTTGTGCAGGATCGACACCTGGAACGTGCCGAGCAGCTTCGCGCCGCTGCCGTGACCGGCGAAGCTCAGGTCGCCGTAGTGGGTCGTGACACCGGGGACGAACCCGAGGATCCCGACGAGCAGGAAGACGCTCCCGATGAGCACCGCGACCGACTGGATGGGTGTGCGCTCGCTGATCTCGTTGCTCCCCTCGGTTTAGCCGTCCGGCGAACCGCCGCCGGAGCCCGAATCATGCCCGGCCCCGCCACCTCCGTCGCCGCTACCGCTGGAACCACTACCGCTACCGCTACCGCCGCCGTCGCTGCCACCGCCGTCCTGCGAGCCGCTCGCCGGTGTCGTCGATGCTGCATCGGTCGTGGTCACCGTCTGGGACGGGCCGTCGCCGCCTCCCTCCTCCGTGGTGACGGATGTCGTCGGGACGACGAGCGGCACGGTGGCCGTCTGACCGCCGTCGCCGGGCCCGGACGTGCCGCCGCCGGGCGAACCACTGCCGCCGCCGTCGTCGGAGCCTTGGGACGTCGTGCGGGCCGCCCGGTCGTCCCACTGCTCGGATCCTCACTCCCTCCCCCGCCGCCATCGTGGCCTTCAGCCTTTCGGGCGACCTCAGAGCCATGGCCGCTTTTCCGTTCGGCCCGGTGGTCGGTCACCTTGGTCTCGTGCGCGACTCGCAGGCGGGCGCTGACAAGACTCGCGATCACTGCGGGGGAACGTGCCGCAATAGGCGCGCGCGAGACGACCGGGCGATGCGGGTGCATGATCGGGGCGTCGGCGGGCTGGAAGGGCCGTGCGTGATGCGAGGCCTGGTCGGCGGCCCCCGAAACGCCGGCGGCAAGAGTCGCCGTCACGACGACCGCACCGACCTTCGCCGCGGCTGGAGCGCCACCGGTCGCCGCTCCGACGAGCAGGCCCCGCAGCCAATCGAACGGGGCCCCCGGCAGCACGGTCTGCACCCGTCCGCGTAGCCCCAGCGCGCCGCGGCAGGACGCACAGGCGCGCAGGTGGGTCTTCAGAGCACGGCGCTCGTCGCGCTCGAGCGGCCCGAGTGCGAGACGTTGGACTGCGACGCAGTTGAGCCGGTCGCCGAAGACGAGATGTTCGGCAAGCCGGTTCCGCGCCACGAAGAGCGACTGCTCGACCTGAGCCGAGGACAGGCCCAGCTCCGCTGCCGTCTCGTCGATCCGCAGCCCATGCAGCTCACGCAGCACGTACACGCGCCGCTGACGGTCGGGCAGAGCCGCGAGTGCCGCGACCAACGCACCGGAGCGCTCGACAGGCTCCCCGCTGTCTGTCGAGCGCTCCGGCAGCTCCCCAGACGGCAGCTCACGCCGCCGTGTGACGAGGTCGATCGCAGCGTTGTGGGCAATCCGATAGAGCCACGGCCTGACCCGGTCGGGGACGCGGCCGTCCCGCAACGCGCCGTAGGCCTTGAGCAGCGTCGACTGGGCGACGTCGTCTCCAGACACCGCATCCCCGAGGAGGTTCGCGCCGTACGCGGACAGCCGATGCACGTAGCGCCGGTACAGCTCGTCGAACGCAGCCGCCTCGCCAGAGGCGAGGCGGCTGCCGAGCTGTTCGTCCGAGAGGCGCCGGAGCAAGAACGGGCTCACGTCTTCTCTACCGGCGCGACGACCCCGACGGATTGGCCTAGTGGTCTCCTCCACCGCCATGCTCGCCCCCACCGCCGTCGTGGCCACCACCCCGTCGTGGCTCGCCACCGCCGTGGTCGCCACCGCCGTCGTCATCCGCCTGCTCGGCGTCGCCGTCGGCCGCAAGGGCGGTCAGGGTCAGCGAGCCGTCGGCCCCCTGCGAGAAGGTCGCGAGCACCTCCATGCCCGAGACGAACGACGTCAGCGAGAGCCCGGCGGGAACCTTCAGCACGAGGCTCATGTGCTCGGAACTGACCGTGATCGTCCCGGTGCCGAGGAGCAGCCGGCCTTCGATCTGGCCGCCGGGAGCGGTGGCGGAGACCGTCGTCGCGTCGTCCTCGTCGAGCTCGCCGTTCGCGCCGATCGTCACCGTCGCCAAAATGACGCTCCCGGGCCTCGGCGCGGAGTCATTCGTGTGCGCACCACGGTGCAGGGCTATCACTGCACCGCCGGCAGAGACCATCAGCTTCGGGCCGGAGCTCGAGAGCAGCAGGCCGCGGAACCTCACGTGCCGCACCCGCCCGAGCACGGCGATGTGCGAAGCGGCGAACGTCGAGTTGCGGAGCCGGCGTGCCTGCAGAGCGATGCGCTCGCCCACTGACACCCTCGCAGAGGTATGAACGAGCACGACGCTCGAGGGCGTGCGGGTGACGACAACGAGGTGCGTGGCTCTCTGCACCTTGATGACGACGCCGCTCGCAAACGCCCCGGTGGGTGCGAGCAAGGCCCCCGCGACGACGAGCACCACGATCAACCGTTTCATGAGCAGGACTCCTTCAGGTCGGTTTACCGACCAAAGACGCCGCAGGCGGGCAGACCTTGCATGAAGAGTTGACATCCATTGATGTTTGTCAATATATTGATGCTTGTCGATGGGAAGCCCGCTCGCCGAGACAATCGCCTGCTGCGCTCCGCTCGCCGCGCCGACGCTGTCGGACGACGAGGCCGAGGCAACGGCTGCGCTCTTCAGAGCGCTCGGCGATCCGGCGCGCGTGCGAATCGTCAACATCCTCGCCACGGTCGGCGGCGAGGTGTGCGGGTGCGAGTTGACGGTTTCACTCGACCTGGCCCAGCCGACCATCTCGCATCACCTCAAGAAGCTCCACGAAGCCGGCCTGCTCGACCGTGAGCAGCGCGGCCGGTGCGCGTACTACTCACTGAGCAACGTCGCGGTGCGCAAGCTCGCAGCCGTGACCGATCTGAAGGAGGCGTGCTGCTGATGCTGTGTGACTGCGACTGCCGCGACTGCGACTGCTGCGATTGCGGCTGTGACTGCTGCAACAAGTGAACGTGCTCTTCGTCTGTATCGGGAATCAGGGCCGCTCGGTGATGGCCGAGCGGCTCTTCCGCGCAACGGCGGGCGCCGGCCACGAGGCGCGCTCCGCGGGAGCTATGCCGGGTGACACGACCCACCCGGAGGTGCTGGCCGTGTTGAGCGAGGTCGGCATCGACGCGTCGGATCACGTGCCGACGAAGCTCGACGAAGCGCTCCTCGATTGGTCGGACGTCGTCGTTGCGACGTGCGACGGAGCGTGCCCCGTGACACCGGGCAAGCGTCGCTTCGACTGGCATGTTCGAGATCCGATCAACCGCCCGATCGAAGAGGTGCGGGCGATCCGCGACGAGATCCGCGACCGGGTCGCCGTGCTCCTGACCGAGCTCTAGGAGCGTCGCCGGGTTCGCCGGCGAAAGGTGAACGCCGTCGCGATCCCGAGCAACCAGCCGATCACGGCGGTCGCGAGGATGATCCAGACGAGCGACGCCCGGGTCGCCCCGAAGGCCCAGCTCACTTTCACCGTTCGCGTGTTCGCCGAGATCAACACGATGAGGACGGCGATCAACCCGACGAATGCAAAGGCTCTGGTGTAGAGCCGAGCGCGCTGCAGATGACGGCTCGCCCGGGCGCCGGCCGGCTCTCCGCCGGCCACGGCGGCACGCCCGAGAGCCCTGGTCGCTGCTCTGGCCGGATGGGCCGTCGGGTGGCTGAGGTTCCGTCATGCTGCTCCCTTCTCGATGAACAATACGAACCTGGACGATCGGACGATCCGTCCCACCCGAAGCGCAGGTGACCCCCTGGGGCGCCGGCCCGATAGTGCACCCATGAGCGATCCCGAGCCCGACCGCTCGCCGGAACTCGACCGAGTCCGGCAGATGCTGTTCCCGCAGCTCCCGCCGAACGAGGGCTGGGCCAAGATGGATGCGGCGTTCAGCGGAGCCGCGGATCCAAAGCGGACCGCCGCGATCGAGCGCCTCGCATCGGGCGATCTGAGCGACGATCTGCTGTCGCTCCTGCGGCTGCTCCGCGACGACTAGGCCGGCGAACCGGCGCACCAACTTTTCTCGCCGGGCCGAATCGAAGCCTGAGGGCGTCGTCCGCGCGACCCTTCTCTCCCCCGCGCGGCGGCGTCCCGTGTAGCCCGCTTTCGCGTGGCACCGCCGCAGCACGGTGTAGGTGCCGCTCCTCGCAACCGCGCAGAAGCGCGCCGCGACCACTGCCGAGGGGAGCCGGAGAGCCCGGCTTCCGGGAATCGTTCGGCTCGTTCCAACTGTCGTAGCGTGTAGTCAGAAGCAGCAGGTCCGCCTGCTTCAGATCCTCCGCGAGGCTGGAGCCGACTCGATTCGCCGATCCTGGATTGAGCTCCAGGTAGAAGGACGCCGGCCTGAGCTGCGGCAGGAGGTAATAGACGAACGCGTCGTTGTAGTTGGTTCGCCGGAGGTCGCGCGGCCCGACGAACAGCGAGTCGCCCGGCGAGGCGATCCGGCCGATGACCGCAAGCATGCGATCGAGGTCGTGGGCCGTCGAGGAGGAGTCGACGAGGAAGCTCCGGCCGGCGGTGAGGCTCACCCGGTGCCCCCGGTCGCCGCCCGTGACGATCCGCACGTCCTCTCGCAATCCCGAGAACGCGACGTGGACGAACGTCAACGTCACGAAGAGCGTGAGAGCGCCCAGGGCAACGAACTTGAGCCCCGTCAGCCTGCCCCGGCCTCGCTCCCGGACGAAGATGAGCACGAGGATCGAGAACAGTGGGATGGCGACGGCGGCGACGGGCAGGATGTGCGCGTTATCGGCCCGGTTGAAGATCGCCGGGTAGAGGGAGACGAGCAGCACGCCGATCGCGAGCAGAAGGCGCGACCGCGCGTCGTCGCGCGCACGCCACACACGTGTCGCCCCTACGACGAGGAAGAGCATCGTCGCCACGGTCGCTGCCCACAGAAGCTGTCCTTCGCTCACCGAGAGAGCCGGCGGGGGCAAGCGTCGGCCGGGCCTCGAAGCCCAGAGATCGCGCACGAGGAGATCGAGACGACTCGGCCCCACGTAGGCCAGGTAGACGATGAGGGGGATCACGGCGACGGCGAATCCCGCCGCGCACTGCTGTCCACCGGCGCCGACCGCGGACGACCAGGAGGAGTGGGAGAACCGCCGCGGGGAGCAGGTCCGGCCTGAAGAGCAACGCGGCGCCGGCGCAACAGCCCGCCAGCACGAACGCAGCCGTGCGCCTGCTCGGCGCGAGGGCCAGCATCTCGCCTGCGACGGCAGACGCCAGACCGGCGAGCACGAAGCCGAGCGCCAGGAGCAACGAGTATGCGGCGAGCCCGAGCGGGAACATGATGATGCCTGCCGCAATCGCCGCACCGGCAGCGACCCGTCGGCCCCACGGCAGCGCGATAACGAAGATCGCAAGGACGATGAGGATCCGCGCGAACAGCCCCACGAGACGCTCGACCCAGAGATGCGGGCCGAACAACTCGAAGGCGCCGGCCGTGAGATACGGCCCGCCAGGCCCGTAGAACGTCTCGAAGTCTCGGCCCGGCACCGCGCCGTGCAGGATGAGCGCCGGATAGGAGACGAGTATCCCCTCGTCCATCGGCGGCCCGGACGACGTGAACGTCGGGACGAGCAGGGCCGCGACGACGGCAGCCGCGATCGCCGCGGCCAACGCAACTCCTCGCCCGAGGTGGATGTGTTCGGTCGGCGTCAGGGCACTACTTGGCTCGTCGGCACGATCGGGCGCCGGGTCGGCCGAGGCTCGCACACGACCCGGACGAAATCAAGGCGCAGGGCCTGAAGGCCCGCCGGGGGCCCCGGGCTGATCCACCCGTGGCCCCCGGCTCGGCGCTAGACGTTGCCCGAAGGCATGTACGAGGCGCCGCTCGAGCTCGACGAGCTCGAACTGCCCCCCATGTTCGGGCAGGGCCTCTTGGTCCCGCCTGGCGTCGTGTTCGGCGTTGTCGTCCCCGGCGTCGTGCTCGGAGCCGGGGTCGTGTTCGGCGTGGTCGTGGTCGAGTGACCGTTCGCGGCATACGCAACTCCGCCACCGACACTCACCGCAACGACCGCGGCCGTGACAGCAAACATGCGAAATCGGCCCAAATCGATCCTCCTCTCTCCGATTGCTCCCCATCAGAACAGGGGGACCTAGGCGGAACCGCAGAGTTCCCTGTGAATCGACTCGACACCGCTCAACGATGAGCCGCGAAGACGTCCTCGCACAGGCGAACCGCGCGTTCCGCAAACGAGCGGGCGGCCGTCAGAGCCGGGCCGGGGAATCCGACGAAGCCGCGTTCGCCACTCGCAGGAATGAGCGTGCACGTGAACGTGCCCTCGCGAGCGTCGACCACCGATGGCCGCCGGCCGCCCTGGTAGCCCCACTTCGCCTGCGTGCCAGCGACCGCCAACGAGCGGAACTTCCCGTAGGGGTGGTCACCGCGGTGCTGCCACAGTGTCTGGTCGCCGTCGTCGATCCGGAGGAAGACCTGGATGCCGCCCCCGAACGCGGTCCCTCCGCTTGGAAAGAACGCGCAGTCGCTCGATCCGCCGAGCTGGATCGGCGCAACCGGGGCGGTGAAGAGCGCACGGACGTGACTGCCGCGGATCGCTCGACAGAGCTTGCGATAGGTCGCCTCGGTCGGAGGCGCGGCCGTCGTTTGTCTGCCGACCGCGCGCACCGCGCCGGCGGCACCGAGCGCGATCAACGCGCACAGGACCGTGCAGACCGTGACGTGGACGCTGCGAGCACGAGCACGCTTTCGACTGTCGGCTGCCATGTGCGCGACTCTAGTGGCCGGACCTCCCGACCCTGATCCGAAGCTTCGATCGGTATGCGTCGGAACTCTCAGGGTACGGCTGCCTCAGGAAGGGCCGGGCCAGGAACACGCCTGAGGTTCGCATCCCCAGCCCGGCAAAGTCGACGCGCGCATCCCCCCAGTGGCACGCCGACCGAATTCTGAGCGTACGCTCGCGCCCGCTGTGCCCCGTCCCCTATTCAGGTGAACATCCCGGCGGTCAGAAGCGCTTGTCGGGCCGCTTCTTCTCGTCGCGGCGCAGGAGGACCCACTCGACGATGAGAACCAGCCCGACGAAGAGCGCAGCGGCGAACAGCAGATGGCCCATCCAACGACCGTAGGAGGGGCTCTGCCGCCGGCGCACTGAACCTTCGGAGTGTCTTTCACCGCCGCAAGGGCCCGCCGTTGCCCGGGTGGAGCGCCGCTCTCTCAGGCCGCGCGATCTGTCGGTGCGTCGGGCGCTCGCTCGGCCTGAAGCTGCACCTCGCTGTCGGTGAACCCGATCGCGCGGTAGATGCGAATCGCGTGGTAGTCGGGATCGGCCACCATCACCAGCGTCTTCGCCCCCAACTCACGGAGGCCGTACCGGCTGACATGGTGTGCGAGGGTGCCGGCCAGCCCGCGCCCGCGGTGATCGGGGTGAGTTTCGACCGACTGGAAGCGCGCCAGTCCCGGCGCGGCGGTGACCAGGCCCATCTGCGCTGCGAGCGTGTCACCAAGGAATGCGCCGAACCACTGGCCGTGCTCGGCCTCGACGACGGCCCGGTTGCTGCTCGCCCGGCGCGTCACGAACTCGCGATGGCTCACCGACTGATCGAAGTTGTCGCAGGCAATCCGAAGCTCGATGCTCTGCAGCCAGTCGTTGTCGCACTGAAAGGCTCGATAGGTCGCCTCGTCGTTGGGATGGGCCGGCCGGCGCACGGAGCTCGCCGTCATCACCGTCGATGCCTCCACTCCGAGCCCCTGCGCCGCGAAACCAGACAGCTCGTCGACTGTCCCTTGCGTGTCGAAGCCGAACGCTCGGTGCCGCGCCTCGGGGAAGGCCGCCGCGAACCGGTCGAGCCACTCCTCGACTCGGTCCGCACCGGGCACGTGATCGAGCAGGAGAAAGTTGCCCCAGTAGAACCCCGGGTTCCGGGGGCTGCGGACCACGAGGTGGTCATCGTGGTCCTCCACCGTCGACCCCGCCCGTTCCAGGAGCGCGAGGTCGGTCCGAAAGCCCAGCGACGAGACGTTCACGGCTCGCAGACTAGAGCCTCGAGCAGGTGATTAATCTTCGAGCTGCTCGTCGGGAACGTAGGTGTAGATCCCGTCGCCCGACGTCTGCCACCGGTCGCCCAGCTGCTCGGCGAACCAGTCGTTCCACCATTTGTCGGCACCGAGCCGACCCTCGTCCTGCGTCTCCTCGGTCACTCGCCGCATTCCACCCTCCACCTCTCCTGGAACCTAGAACCCTGTTTCTGATTCTGGGCACATCGAGCGCCGCGCTCATCCGGCCATCGTCTAGAGGATCCCCGCCGATGGTCGCGGTTCAGCCATTGTGGCGGTTGGCACAAGGATCGGGGCGCCCGCGAACGTCACAAGTCAGGTACCTGGTACCTGCGGTACCAGGTACCGATTCTTCGAAGCACCGTCCTAGAGGGTGTAGCGATAGACGTGCGTTTCCCGCTGTATGAAGCCCTCGCGTCGGTAGAGCGCGTTCGCTGCCTTGCGTGAGGGCCGGGAGGTCAGGTCGACCGTTCTCGCTCCGGCGACTCGCGACAACCGCACCGCCTCGCGCGTGAGCGCCGTGCCTACACCCGAGCCACGAGCCTGTTCATCGACGATCACGTCTTCGATCCACGCTCGAACCCCCGTTGGGATCGGGAAGACGACCAGGGTGAGCGCACCAACGATCTGCCCCGCCTCATCCCGAGCGACGAGCAGGCGGCTCGCGTCCGACGAGACGATGGCTTCGACATCCTCGCGTCGCAGCGCCGAGGCGGACGCCGACAACTGCCGGACGAGTCGCGGCAGGGCCTCCGCGACCTCGTCGGTCACCTCCTCGACAAGTTCAATCACGGCGCAGCCGACCTCACCAGGGTGCGATCGTCGTGCCGCCCCACTCCTCGGGCTCGCAGTCGCGCACCGTCTGCGTCAGCTCCCAGCGGTGCCCGGCCAGGTCTTCAACGACGCCGGAACGCTCACCGTACTCATACGTCCTCAACTCCTCGACCACAGTCGCGCCACAGTCGCGGGCGCGAGCGAAGGCCAGGTCAACGTCCTCCACGCGCACCTTGATCACATGCGTCGCGACACCCTCAATCGGCGCAACCCGGTCGCCACCGACCTCCGCGACCACCACGGCACCGTCTGATCCGACCCGCAGCTGAGCACGATGCGAATCACCGATCCGAACCCGCTCGCCAAAGCCGAACGCGGCCTCGAGCCACGCCACGGCCGCTCGCACGTCCGGGTAGACGAGCACCGGAGTCACCGTGGCAGGCGGTGCAGAACGATTCGTCAACACGACCGAGACACTAACGACTACCCCTCGTGGCTCGTCAGACTGGGCCTGCGTTGAAGACGACTGAGGCTCCCGCGTCGCCGCGGGAGCCTCACGTCGCGCCCTTCGAGGGGGCGTCGGTCTTACGTCGAGCCGTGCTGATCGATGACCTGCCAAACGACGAGCGTCGGGAACGTCGAGGGGTCGCCAAGACCTGCCTTCGCGCCGCGCAGCTTGACGATGCCGTGGTCGTTCGCGGTGAACGTGCCGACGATCTTCGACGCCGAGGAGACGGCGAACATCAGTGACTTGCCCTTCAGGGAAGCACCGTGGTGATTGGCTCCGGTCACCATGATCGTGACCGAACCGTTCGTGGTGCCGTTGGCCGGCGTGTAGGCGGTCAGCGTGCCACGGAGGACGTACATCACCTTTGGTGCCGCCTTGCCCTGCGAGCCGGGATCGCTCGGTTTGCCCTTCGCAAACGCAACCGTCGGCACCAGCAGCGCCGCAGAAACCAGTGCAATCATCAACTTCCGCATGTGGACTTCCTTCGGAGGGGAGTGAACAGACGGATCATGGTCGGGTCTTCCACCACGAGTGTCAGGGCGGTGTAAAAGAGAGTCCCTCGCGCGAGTGAGCGCTACGACAACTGCTCGAGCCGGAGCTGCATGACGGCTCCGATCTCGGCGGCGACGTCGGGGTAGTTCGCGCGGAGGCGATCGAAGTCGTCGCGAGCCAGAACGAGGACGCGCACGTGCGAGAACGCTTTCACCGTCGCGATGTGCTGGCCGTAACCGAGCAGCGCGATCTCGCCGAAGAACTCGCCCGGTCCGAGCGAGGCGATCTTGTGCCCGAGCCCCGTCACCGACACTTCACCCTCGCTGATGACGAAGAAGCGCTCCCCGGTCGCACCCTCGCCCACGAGGCGTTCGCCGGGACTCACCTCCCGCACCTCGAACCACGGCGCGATCGCCGCGCGGTCCGAGTCGGCGAGCGAACCGAAGAGCGGAACGGGCTCGAGATCCGCTGGAGTGGCGCTGGGCACGCCCCCACCCTACAAATCGTCGGGCACCGACCGTGCGAGTACGTGACAACCCGTCTGCGACGAAGCGTGGGGCCGGGGACGACAGCGAGTCGCCCCCGGCCCCAGGTCTAGGCGGTCGCGCTCGCGGCGGAGACGAGACCGAGCGCCGGGCGGCGGAACAGGACGACGCTGACGGAGACGATCCAGACGAAGGTCAGGAGGATGCCGACGGGCGGCACGCGGTCTGCGAGGGGCACCGAGAGCATCGAGATGGTGGCCGTGACGGCGCCGAGCCAGCCGAGCCAGCGCGGGAGCGCCCGACTCTTGAGGATGACGATCGCCGCGGCGGCGAGCATCACGGCGTCGACCGTCCAGGTGAGCACGAACGCAACGTTGTTCATGTCGACGAGCGCCGTCGCGAGCTGCGGATCGACTCGCTGGTCGGAGCGCCAGACGGCGGCGAACAGCGCAGGGGCCGACGCGAGCTTGAGGGCGACGGAGACGAGTCCCGCCCCGAACGCGGTCGCGGATACGACGCCGTCGCCGCCCTCGGCGCGACGGAGGACCGACCAGAGGGTCGCGGCGAACACGATCATCGTCAGGATCCCGACGAGCTCGAGTAAGCCACCCGCGTAGGCAGCCGTCGTGGCGTGTTGCTTCGCGACCCACGCCGAGACGGTGGCGCGGGACGCACCGAGGTCTGGGCTGCTGCCTCCGATCCCGCTTCCGACGAACATGAGGACGACTGCAAAAATGCCGCTGAGCGCGGCGAGACGGGGAATGGGACGATCGTTCACTGAGCACCTCCGGGTCGAATTGCCCCGAGGCTAGGAAGCGCCGCGCCCCCGGTCATCGGCCGCCGGAGCGAATCTCGGACCGCCGTGTGGGGGAAGTTCTGTTCCGCCGCGCGGCGGATGCGATCGCCTTCGTCACGCGCTACGGTCGGGCGGATGGTGACACGCCTGCTCGACCTCTCCCGCGATCCACGTCTGTCGCGCGTTGCCGACTACGCTCTCGCCGGCGTTCTGCTCGTCGGCGCGCTGATCGACCTGCTTCAGAGGCGGGCCCGGCAACGGGTGGTCCGGTTGGAGGCCGCTCGAGATCGCCGTCGCTGTCGGCATCTCCTTGCCGCTCCTGTGGCGCCGCTCGCATCCGGCGGCGACCCTCTGGACCGTGCTGGGCGCCGGCGCCGTGGGCGCGGCTCTGACCGCTCCGCAGCAGGCCGGGTTCGAGCCCTTTGTCGCGCTCGTCGTCGCCTACTACTCGCTCGGGGCCAACGCCGACCGCCGGACGTCGACGCTCAACGTCGCAGGCACGCTGCTCGTGAGCGCGGTCGGGGGCATCATCTCCGTGGCCTTCGGCGAGGAGAAGCTGGGCAACACCCTCCCGATCCTCGTGTGGACGTTCGCGGCGTGGCTGATCGGACGGATCATCCGCTCGTGGCGCTCACGCGCGGCGGAGCTCGAGGAGCTGAACCACGTCCTCGAGGAGCAACGCGAGGTGCAGGCGCAAGCGGCGGTGGCGGTCGAGCGCGGGCGCATCGCGCGCGAGCTGCACGACGTCATCGCGCACAACATCTCGATGATCGTCGTCCAGGCCGGTGCGGCCGCACGTGTGCTCGAAGGCGACCAGCCCGAGGTTGCCGAGCGCTCTCGAGGCGATCGAGGCCACCGGCCGCCAGACCGTCGACGAGATGCGCGGCCTGCTCGGCGTGCTACGGCGGGCCGACGACGGGCTCGCGCTCGCCCCGCAACCCGGCCTCGACGACCTCGAGGCGCTCGTGGCCCAGGTGAGAGATGCGGGGCTGGACGTCGAGCTGAAGATCGAGGGACGTCGAACCGTACTGCCGGCAGGGATCGATCTGTCCGCGTACCGGATCGTGCAGGAGGCGCTCACGAACAGCCTGAAGCACGCGCACGGCGCTCGTGCACGCGTGACCGTCCGCTACGAGAGCGCCGCCGTCGAGATCGAGATCGACGACGACGGCCAGGGATCCGCTCAACGGAAGCGGTACTGCGGGCGGCCACGGGCTGGTCGGCATGCGCGAGCGCGTCGCCCTCTGGGGCGGCGCCTTCACTGCCGGGCGGAGCCAGACCGGTTGGACCGTTCACGCCCGGCTCCCGATCAGCGGCGTGCAGTGATCTCCGTCCTCCTCGCCGACGATCAGACGCTCGTCCGCGACGGCTTCCGGCTGATTCTCAACGCCGAAGCCGACATCGACGTGGTGGCCGAGGCCGGCAACGGGAACGAGGCAGTCGACGAAGCCGCGCGGACCAGGCCGAACATCGTGCTGATGGACATCCGCATGCCCGAACTGGACGGGATCGAAGCGACCCGCCGGGTCCTCGACAAGCTCCCCGAGACCCGCGTCCTGATGCTGACGACGTTCGACCTCGACGAGTACGTGATCGACGCCTTTCGTGCCGGGGCATCCGGCTTTCTTCTCAAGACCGTGCCGCGCGACCAGCTCGTCGCGGCGGTGCGCACGGTGCACGGCGGCGAAGCGCTGATCGCTCCGGTGAGCACGCGCAAGCTGATCGAGCAGTTCGCGCAACCCGTGACGGATCCGCGGCTCGACGAGCTGACCGGTCGTGAACAGGAGGTCCTGCAGTACATCGCCCGCGGCCTGACGAATGCCGAGATCGCGCGCGAGCTCGTCGTGGAGCCCTCGACGATCAAGTCGCACGTCGCGCGCGTCCTGGCCAAGCTCGGCGTGCGCGACCGCGTCCAGGCCGTCGTCTTCGCGTACGAATCCGGTCTCGTCCGCCCGGGCGACAGCCAGACCTGAAGCGCAGCGGACGGCGCCTGATCAGCGGGCTTTCGGGCGAACGAGACCCGATTCGTAGGCGATCACCACCGCTTGCGCTCTGTCGCGGAGGTCGAGCTTGGAGAAGATCTTGCCGATGTGGGTCTTCACGGTCGCCTCGCTGATGAAGAGCTCGTCTGCGATCTGTGTGTTGGAGCTGCCCTTGGCGATGAGCTTGAGCACGTCGAGCTCGCGCTCGCTGAGTGCGCCGAGGTCGGGCGGCCGGGAGCTGCCGGGCGCGGGCCGCTGCACGAAGTCTTCGATCAGACGACGCGTGATCGCCGGCGCGAGAAGCTGCTCACCCCGTGCGACGATTCGCACGGCGGCGATCAGCTGGTCGCGTGGGGCGCTTTTGAGCATGAAGCCGCTCGCGCCGCTCTTGAGCGCCTGGTAGACGTAGTCGTCGTCGTCGAAGGTCGTGAGAACGAGCACCCTGATCTCGGGTTGCGCAGCGAGCAGCCTCGATCTCGAGCGAGACCGGAAGCCCGGCCGCGCGCACCTCATCGACCAGAGACCCGAGTCTCGGCGGCCCGCGGCTGCGGCGAAAGCTCAAGCCGCTCGCCCTCACGGAGCATCCCGAGCAGACGCGTCATCTCCGCAAGTGCCTGCCGCCCCGTCCGTTGGATCGACACCAACTGTTCGCGCGCGCGCGTGGGCTCTGACCCGAGTACGGCGTCAGCCGCCTCCGCGTTCAACACCATCACCGATACGGCGTGCGCGACCATGTCGTGAAGATCCCGTGCGATCCGCGCCCGTTCGTCTCTAACGGCAGCATGCGTTGCCTCTTCCCGATCACGTTCGAGGTGGGCCGAGCGCAACTCGAGCGCCTCTGCTCTTCCTTCACGCCGATGCACGGCACGGCCGGCGAGCCACGGAACCAAAACCAGCGCAAGCCCGAAGACGAAGCCTTGAACGCTGCGGTCGGTCGCTCCTGCCTCGTCGATCGCCGCGCCGACAAGTCCGATGGCGAGCGCCACGACCGCCCGAGCACGAGGCAGGGAGGCACCCGCCGAGTAGAAGAGCAGGATCCAGGTGACGATCACCCACAACGCCTGCGGCGACGACGCGAGCAGGGTCTGAACGACCACCGCGGCCATGGAGATCGCTACCGCGGCGAGCGGAGCACGGCGACGCCACGCAACGGCGCCCGCGATCACGAGCCCGGCCGGCGCAGTTACCGCCTTCGAGCCCGCCGAGGCCCCAGACCACACATGGACCTCGGCCAGGACGACGAGGATCAAGCGCGAGCAGCGCATCGACCACAAAGGGCCGCTCGAGTCTCCTGTCTCATGTACCGAAGCTAGCGTGCCGCGCTCGGCCGCGCATCCGACCGTAGGCGGGTTCGCCGCGCCGCGAACCCCACCACGGGCGGACATCGGATCCAACCGGCGGCCGAAGACGACTCCGAGCGGGCTTCCTATCGTCGAGCACACAAACACTCGACTCGACGGAGGCCTCGACATGCTCACATCACGTCTCGGCGGCAGACTGCTCATCGCCGCCGCCCCGGTGCTGCTCGCCGCAGAGCTCGTGCGGTCCGACCACTCCCAGGCCGACTACGCCGCACAACTCACCGATGTGGCGAACGCACGCACACCCGAGCTGCTCTCCGCGGCGCTCTTCCTGCTCGGCGGACTGCTGCTCGTACCGGCAGCGATCGGGCTCGCATCCGCCGCCTCCGGACGCGGCTCCCGTCTGATCACGCTCGGCAGTGTCCTCTTCGGCGTCTCCGCGATCTGGATGTCGGCCGGCCGCGCGATGTTCGCCCTCATGCTCTACACCCTCACGCAGCCGGGCTTCGCTCGCGACACTGCGGTTCGCGCGCTCACGCAGATCGGAAACGCCTCCGCCTTTGCGATCTTCCTGCTCCCGCTCCTCGCGCTGCTCCTCGCCCCGATCGTCCTCGGGCTCGGTCTCTGGCGCGCCCGGCTCGCACCGTGGTGGCCCGTCGCCGTCTGGCCGATCGCAACAGGCGCATTCCTCGCCCTCGAAAAGAACCCGCTCGGCGACGTCGTCACGTTCAGCGTCATGATGATCGTGATCGCCGTCATCGGTCTAACCGCAAGCCGCTCCGCCATCGCCTGAACCGACCGCCTGAGTAGCGTAGGGTCGGGCGGTGCGCAAGTGGCTCCCGCTGATCATCCTCGCGTCGGCCCAGTTCATCATGGTGCTCGATTCGAGCGTGATGAACGTCTCGATCTCGCAGATCGTGGCCGACCTGAACACGACGGTCACCGGCGTCCAGAGCGCGATCACGATGTACACGCTCGTGATGGCGGCGTTCATGCTCGTCGGTGCGAAGCTCGGCGACATTCTCGGTCGTGACGGGGCCTTCGGGCTCGGCCTGGCCGTGTACGGGCTCGGCTCGCTGATCACGGCGCTCAGCCCGAACCTCACGGTGCTGCTGATCGGCTGGTCGGGGATCGAAGGGCTCGGCGCAGTGCTGGTGATCCCGGCGATCGCCGCGCTGACCGCGGCCAACTATGAGGGCAAGGACCGCGCGTTCGCCTACGGGATGATCGGCGGCGCCGCCGGCGCGGCGATCGCCGCCGGACCGCTGATCGGCGGCTACGTGACGACAACCTGGAGCTGGCGGTACGTCTTCGTGGGCGAGGTCGTGGTCGTGCTCTTCGTGCTTGCCGTCCACCGCCGGATGAAGCGCGCCCCCAAGCCGGACCAGCCGCCGAAGCTGGACTACGGTGGCGCGGCGCTCTCGGCGATCGCGCTCGGGCTGATCGTGTTCGGGATCCTGAAGAGCAGCACCTGGGGCTGGATCAGGCCGATCGCCGCGCCGACGATCCACGGGCACGAGCTCACACCGCTCGGGTTCTCGCTGGTGCCGTTCCTGATCATCGGCGGCTTCGCCGTTCTCGGCTGCTTCCTCGCCTGGGAGGAGCGCCGTGAACGGCTCGGCCGGAGCACGCTCCTCAACCGCACGCTGCTGAAGATCAAGACGCTGCGCGGCGGGCTCTCCTCGCTCTGCGCACAGCAGCTGATCGTGATGGGCACCTTCTTCGTCCTGCCGGTGTACCTCCAGGTCGTGCTCGGCTACGACGCGTTCGAGACGGGCAAGCGGCTCTTCCCGATGTCGGTCTCGATGCTGGCAGCTGCGCTCATCGGCCCGAAGGTGGCAGTGCGGTTCGGGCCGCGAGCCGTCGTCCAGGTCGGCCTCGGAGCCATGGCGATCGCTGCACTCGTGCTCGTCGGGACGATCGACGTGACCCTGAACGGGACGGCCTTCGCCGTGTCGCTCGTCTTCTTCGGGATCGGCGCCGGGCTGCTCATGTCGCAGCTCGGCAACGTGATCATGTCCTCCGTCCCTCCCGGTGATACGAACGAGGCAGGTGGACTGCAGGGGACCGCACAAAACCTCGGCGCATCCCTCGGCACCGCGCTGATCGGCTCTGTGCTCCTGCTCGGACTGCTGCACGGATTCAACACGCGGATCCAGCAAAACCCAGCGGTGCCTGCCGACGTGAAGACGCAGATCGCGTCCGCCACCGAGCAGGGCATCCCGATCATCACCGCCGGCCAAGCGCACCAGGCCCTGCTCGACGCCGGGCTGAAACCCGCCGAAGCAGACGCCGTCACGGCCGACTACGGCAACGCCCAGCTCGACGCGCTGAAGACGTCGATGCTCGCGGTCGCGTTCCTCGCGGTGCTCTCGTTCTGGTTCACGCGCCGGTTGCCCGGACGGCCCAAAGAAGCCGCGTAGCGCTTCCTGTGGCGCTCACACCTGGACGCTCGTTTCGAGATCGTGCCTCTGCGGCGGCGAAGGGTGCCGGTGCCTCCGCGAGAACGACGAACGACGCGCTCGTGCGCGCCGTCGGCAGGCTTGCCGAGCAGGCGATCAATCGCGCGCTGCTGAGTGACGAGCGCGTCACGTCGGCCGCCGAGGGCAAGCGGACGCTCGCCGGCAGCGAGGACACGGAGGCGCTCGCGGGCAACATCCAGCGCGTCGTCGTGCTCGCCATGCCGGTCGTCCGTCGCATCTCTCGTGGCGCCCGCCTCACACGCGCCCCGTACGTGATGGTCGCTTCGAGCACGATCTCGGTCGGCGTCGCTGTTCGGACGGGTGCACGAGAACTGCAGGTGCTCGGGTCGCTCGTCGCCCATAAGCTCGAACAGGTGACAGGCGCTCCCGGCGATCCGGCGCTCGTCAAGAAAGTGGCGATCGATCTGTACCTCGAACCGAAACGGATTCCCGAGCTGAACGACGACAAGCTCCGCCTTGTTCGGCTCACGCGCAAGTGGGTGCTGACCGGCGCCTTCGGACGCTCGACGTCGAAACGGGCAGCAAGAGCACTCGAAGCCGCCGAGCGGCTCGACGCCGCGGCACTCGCGAAACGCTGGGAGACGGTTCGGCCGCGGCCCGCGGACGAGGACTAGCACCCTCGCGTGTCGGGGTGTGGATCGAGCGGTTTCTAGAGAGGAGCGCGGTAGACGAGCGCCGTCCCCTCGAGCACGACCACATCGTCCTGGTTCGAGATCGTGGTACGCAGGGTCGAGATCGGCTTGTCCTCGCGGACCTCGAGCACCTCGACCTCGGCGGTGATCACGTCTCCCGGCCGCACCGGCGCACGGAAGGACCAATCGACGTGCAGGAAGACGCTGCCGGGGCCGGGCAGGTCCTCGGCGACCACGGCGTTCAGAAGCCCGGAGGTAACGCCGCCCTGAACGATGATCCCGCCGAACCGGCTCCTCGCGGCCGCGTCCGCGTCGTAGTGGAGCGGGTTGCGGTCGCCCGTCAGTTCGGTGAAGAGCGCGATGTCGCGATCGCTGATGGAGCGGGAACGCCGCGCAGTGTCGCCGACCTGCATCGCCGGATCCTCTCATGCTCACGGGAAGCGGTGCCGGAACAGGTCACGTTCGCCGCCTTGCCGGGCGTCGGGGCGGACGGCTTGCGCGCGCGTCACCCGGAGTTGCGGAGCTGGGCTTCGATCTCGGTCAGGCGTTGCTCGATTCGTTCCAACGCCTCGTTCGTCTGCGCCTGTCCGACGAGCCGGTCCTGACGTTCGGCAGCCCTGCTCTTCTCTTCTTCTGCAGAAACGAACAACGACGTCACCGTTGCGGTCAAGAAGGAGATGAACGTGACGCCGAGGATGATCACGACGCTCCCGACCACACGGCCCCATGCGGTATGCGGAACAACGTCGCCGTACCCGACGGTCCCGAGCGTGACAATCGCCCACCAAACGGCGATGCCGAAGCTCGGGAAGTCCTTCCTGTCGACGAGCGTGACGAGAAATCCTGCAGCCAGCCGCGAGGCCGAGCGTCGTGACAGCGAGGAAGGGAAAGACGCGGCGGTCGGCGACAGCGCGTTGAGTCCGTTCACGCACGCGGAAACGAATCCGCTGGCGGTGCCCCCGTTGACCCGCGTCCACCCGAACAGTCTGGCGTGCCGATCGGCTGAGCCTTGAGGGAACGGGAGCCCGTTCAGGACGTCAGCGCGGTCGCGCCGCCGTGCGCGTACGCTTACGGCTGTGGCGCGCATCTCTATCCCCACCTACCACAGCTGAGCGATCGATTTCGCCGAGCGTGTCTCGGTGGCGCTGAGAAACCAGGAGCTGTTGAACCAGCTGCGTGACGCCGAGGCCGCGTCGCCTCGGCCGCGTCGCCGGCGCGGGCTGTGGTTTCTTCGTCGAGCCGCAAGCGCTCCCGCGCGCGGCGGGTCGCCGGTTACCGAACCGATGTCGGCCCGAAGAGCGTAGCCGCGGATGGAGGAGGCAAGGGACAGCGCCTCCACCCCACGACCATCCGCTAGCTGACCGAGTCGCGGAAGCCGACTGCCTCGCCGGCGATCGCAGACGACTCCTCGATCGGCACGATCGGAGTGAGCCGGCGCCGTCCGCGAAACCGTAGAAGCCCTTGAACTCGGCCCCTGCCGGCGGCTGCCGTCGAGAAGACAGCGAGCGACCGCCTGATCCCGTCCGCAGGTCGCGACGTCATCAGATGCTGCCGTGCCATGGGCCGGCAAGGGACTGAAGCCAGAGCGACCGACGACTACGCGCCTGCGCCGTAGCCGTCGACACGCTCGGGGTGGATCACGATGATCACGCGCCGCTCGCCCGGACCGAGGTAGGGATACTTGTCCTCGCCCAGGTACTTCTTCGCGAGCATGTTGATGTGCTCGAACGCGCCTTCCTCGACGATCGTGGCGGTGCCGCTCACCATCACGTAGCCGCTTTGTTGGTCGGCGGCGGGTAGGACGGTGACGGTCGCACGCGGATCGCGCTCGATGTTCTTGACCTTGGTCCTCCCGTGGGCGCTGTTGATGAGCACGTTCTCGCCGTCGTAATCGATCCAGACGGGTGTGGCTTGTGGTGATCCGTCCTCGCGGATGGTCGCAATCACGCCCCAGTTGCGGTCGGTGAAAAGCGCCGCTTGCTTCTCGCTCAGTGTGGCCATCGGTAGTGCCCTCCTCCTCTAGCGTCATGCGCGACGGAAACGTCGGGGCCCGGCCGAGTGGCGCGACCCGCCCCGGCGAAAACGGCAAAGCCACACGCTTTATTTCCGGACGAGATACCTAGCTAGGGAAGAACTGCGCCTCCGCGACCGGCTGGGCCATCGTCGGGTTGACCGAAAACGCGCGCACGGGGCGGCATCGAAGCATGGTCAAGCGAATGTTTGGGATTCGCCCGATGGGAAATGGGATCCGTGAAGGCGAGAGCTCAATACGGTGAGGAGGTTCCCGTGCAGAAGCTCGTGCGTCATGCCATGACCGCGGACCCGCGGACGGTACGCCGAGAGGCGACGGTGAGAGAGGCAGCGATGTTGATGGCCGACCAGGATGTCGGTGCGCTGCCCGTCGTCGACAGCGACCAGATACTGGTCGGCATCATCACCGACCGCGATATCGCCCTTCGCGTCGTCGCAGCCGACCGAGATCCTCGGTCGACACTGGTCAAGGAAATCGCAACGACCACCGTCAGCCCGGCCTATCCTGACGAACCGCTGAGCGAGGCCGTCGACCAGATGGTCTATCGACAGGTTCGGCGGCTTCCGGTGGTCGCGAACGATCGAGTCGTCGGCATGCTCGCCCAAGCTGACGTCGTCCACGACATCGGCGACAAGAAAGCGGGCAAGCTCGTCGACGCAATCTCCCAGCCTGCGCCGTCCCTGCAGCTCCCGTAAGGCCGCGATGTTCGGCGGCCGCTCTCGACTCCGACGAGGAGACGACGAAACCGCATAGATAGGCGGCGGGGGTGGGATTTGAACCCACGGACGAGTTGCCCCGTCAGCGGTTTTCAAGACAAGCCGACCGTCGCCTGCTTCCTTTGCAACCATGCGCTCTGGTTGCCACCTGGCGACCAACGCGCGACAGTCGGTGCGACAGTGGCCGCCGGGTGCTCGAGGCCTATCCGCATCTGGCTGCGCTCGCGCCGCAAGCTCGACCTTGTTCCCGAAGAGCACGAGCTCGACGACCAGGCCGGCTAGGAGAGGGGCGGGCGACCCCGACCCCGTAGGTCGATCGGGCGCTCGGGACTCCTAGCCGGCGGCGTCAGCGGCTCTGTGTTGCGCTTAGGTGGGTGAGCACGGCGAGGACGCGGCGGTGGCCGTCCTCGCTTTCGGGCATGTCGAGTTTCATGAGGACGTGGCGGACGTGGGCCTCGACTGTGCGCTCGCTGAGGTAGAGGCGCTTGGCGATGCCTGCGTTGGTGAGGCCTTCGGCCATCAGTTCGAGCACGTCGCGTTCGCGGTCGGTGAGCTGACCGAGTGGATCGTGGTCGCCTCGGGTTGCGACGAGGCTTGCGACGACCTTGGGGTCGAGCGCGGATCCTCCCTGGGCGACGCGTTCGGCGGCGGCGAGGAACTCGCCGACTTCGAGTACGCGGTCTTTGAGCAGGTAGCCGAAGCCGCCGAGTGTGACGAGTGCGACCGCGTGACTCGTTTCGATGTGTTGGGAGAGGAGGAGCACGCCGAGGCCTGGGTGGGTCTCCTTGATCTCCTTCGCAGCTTGCGCGCCCTCGTCGGTGAAGGTCGGCGGCATCCGAATGTCGAGGACGACGAGGTCGGGATCGTGCTCGGCGATCGCGGGCAGCAGCTCGCGTGCGTCGCCGAGCGAAGCGACGACCTGGTGTCCGCCGTCCTCGAACAGACGCCCGAGGCCCTCGCGAAGGAGAACCTGGTCTTCGGCGATCACGACACGCACGGCAGCTCCGCGGTCAGAGTCGTGCCGGCGCCGGGGGCGCTCTCGATCCGCAGTGTGCCGCCGAGGGCGGCGACGCGGTCGGAGAGCCCTCGCAGGCCTGATCCCTGCCCGACGATCGCGCCTCCGATGCCGTCGTCGGCGATGGAGACGACGAGCTGGTCGGTCTCGCCGCCCTGCGCTGAGGAGGATCTTGGTGGCGTGGGCGTGCTTGACGGCGTTGGTGAGGCCCTCGCAGCCGATGAAGTAGGCCGCTGCCTCGACGTCTCGGCCGAAACGCTCGCCCGGCGCATCCACCTCGACCGGGACCGGCGCGCGGCGGGCGAGCTCGTGGAAAGCGGGCGCCAGCCCGGCGTCGAGCTGCGACGGCGGGAGGCCGCGCGCGAGCTCGCGCAGCTCGTCGATCGCAACGGCGACCTCGGCGACCGCGCTGTCGAGTGTCTGGCCGGCGCGCTCCGGCGACGCCGACCCGAGCTCGTGCTGGGCGTGGCGTAGCGTCAGCCCGATCGAGACGAGCCGCTGCTGGGCGCCGTCGTGGAGATCGCGCTCGATCCGCCGACGCTCGTCGTTTCCGGCCGCGACGATCCGCGCACGCGAGGCTTCGACCTCGGCCAGCTGGCGGCGCAACTCGACGCGCAGTCGCGCGATCTCGATCGCAAGCCCGCCGGCCTCGACGACCCTGCGCAGCAGGGTGGGGTCTTCCTCGCTCGCGAGCTCGTGGAGCACGATGCCGAGCGGCTCGCCGCCGCGCTCGACCGGGACCCGCCGCCGCCCGTCGTTGGGAGAGTCGGAGACGGATAGTCCGCGCCCGTCGACGTAGAGCTCGCTCTCAGGCAGAAAGAAGAGGAGCTCCAGCCGCGGGTCGGACAACACCTCCCGAAGGACGTCCTCCACCTCCTCGGGCGCCGCCCGACCGGCGCGCAGGTCCTCGAGAAAGTCGGCCATCCGCCGCAACGCGTCGTAGCGCGCACGGTTGAAGCGACGATCGACCGCGTCCTGCACCCGCGCACGCAGCGGGCGAAACGCGACCGCGACGACGAGCGTCGCGCCGGCGGTCGCCCACCCTGACCCCCGCCCGAGCGCCGTCCCCAGCAGCACGACCGTCGCCGCGAACGCCGCCGCCAGGATGACAGTGACCGCGGCGTAGACCAGGGTGCGGTTGACGACGACGTCGATCTCGTACAGGCGGTAGCGAAGGATCGCGACTCCGGCGACGAGCGGCACGCTCGCGAAGCAAACGCCGAGCACCGCGATCCGCAGCCTGCAGATGTCCCGTCGGCCAGATGAACCAGGTCGTCATGACAAGAGCGGCCGCGGCCGCGGCGACCGAGCCGACCGCGAGCACGAGCTTGAGCTGCTGACGCTCAAGGCCGCGCGCTCGCCGTAGGCGGACGACCATCGCCACCGCCCCGAGCCCGATCCCGGCCATCACGAACAGCCAGCCGGCGAGGTCGACCGCGTCCATCACCCCGCGCGCACCCGCGAGGCCGAACGGGTTCGACACCTGTGCGAACGGCTCGGCGTAGCGCCCGGGGCGCAGCGTCCCCGCCAGCACGAGCAGAGTCATTCCGAGCAGTAGGCCCCCGAGCGCCGGTCGCCACCGCCGCGAGGGAAGCCGCCCATCCGGAAACAGGAGCAGCGAGAGGCCGAGCAGCCCCGCGGTCGCCTCGCCGATCACGCTGTTGAAGACAGCCGCCGCGGTTGCGCCAGCGAAGCGGTGGGTCGCGCGCAGGCCGACATCGGCGTACTGCCAGCTGAGCAGCTGAACGCTGTTCGCGAGGCCGGTGAGTAAGAAGATCCAGCCGATCGTGTTCTCCGGCACGCGCCGAGCGACGATCGCCCCCACCGAGGCGAACGTCAGCGCAAGGATCAGGAACGAGAGGCCGCCGACCCCGGCGAAGATGTCGCTCGGCAGGACACGGCCCGGGCCGATCACGAGCAAGATGAGCGCCGCTACCGCGATCAGCACGCAAAGGCCCCAAACGAGCGCCGCGATTCGGCGCGCGGTCGCGTAGCTACCTCCCGGGGCAAGGACGTCCTCGGCCATTGCTTCGTTGTCTCCGGGGTCGCGGCGCGCAGTAGGAGCGGCCGCCGACGCAAGCTCGTCCATCGCGTCCATTGTCACCCCCGCGGCGCAGCCTGGCCAGCGCGCTGGTACTGCCACCTGATCAGTACTAGCGCTGAGGCAAGTCGAGAACTGCCGCCGATGACGGACCGGCTCTTCGCTCGTAGCGTCGCTGCAGAAGATCGACCACCACTCTGGAAGCGAGGCTGACATGGCGCAAGCGAACATCCACTCTCTCCGCCGGGCCGCCGTCGTCGGCATCGTCGGCGCAACGGCGACCGCGATCAGCGGCCTCGTCATCCAGGCGGTCGTGCAGCCAGAGAGCAGTGTCTCGGACGAGCTATGGAGCTACCCCTGGTCGAGCAGCGCGCTCGTTCCCTTCTCGATCTTTGCGGCCCTACTGCACGTGCTCGTCTTCATCGGCGTGCTCGGGTTCGCGCGCAGCGGTCTCTCCGGCCGAAGCCGTGCCGCTCGCGTGGGCGCTGATCCTGGCGCTGGCCGGCACCGCCCTGCTCTTCGTCGGCGAGCTTGCATCGATCCCGATCCGCGACGCAGCAAGTCGACGACACCGGCGCCACGATCGTGGGCGCGATCTTCGGCATCGGCATCCTACTCACGGCGCTCGGGTTCCTCGCGGCCGGCGTCGCCACACTGCAGGCCCGACTCTGGAGCGACTGGCGCCGCTTCACGCCGCTCGCCGTCGGCCTCTGGAGCGCCGCGCTCGTCGGGTTGAGCTTCACCAAGGCCCTCCCGACCAGCGTCGCAGGCTACGGCCTCTGCATGCTCGCGCTCGCCGTCGCCCTCTACACACAGCCGGTCCCATCCTCAGCAACCGCGCCGCAGCTGCGGCCCCAGGAACAGGGCACGTGAGCGACACCTCCCCAGGAACCGTCGCGACGGCCGAGCGGCACGGGGCGACGGCCACGATCGACATCGCGCCGCAGCGCCGGCCAGGTCGGAATCGCGTCCGCCGGTTCGTCCGAAGCGGCGCCGATTGGCTGCACCTCACGCTCGCCTCGGCAATCGTCCTCGGCGTCTTCCTGCAGGTCTACCTCATCGGCGCCTACATCTTCGGCGCCGGCCAAGGAGCACTCGACGCGCACCGAACCGTGGGTTTCGCCCTGCAAGGCCCCGAACTGTTCGTCCTCCTCACCGCGCTCATCGCCCGGCTCCCCCGACTCGATCTCCTGCTCTCATTCCTCGTCGCGATCGTCGGCTTCATCCAAGCCGGCCTCGCAAACGCCCACCAATGGGTCGGCGGCCTCCACCCACTACTCGCCCTCGTCGTGCTCAGCCTGGCCGCGACACTCGCACTCCGCGGGCTCCACCGCCACCGCCGACCTGCCCGGTGAACCCCACCTCTGCGACGCCGGCGAGCGACTGTGGCTGAAGCCCAACGTCAACGACCAGGCCGGCTAGTGGCACAAAGGACGACCCCCACCCGGTCGATCAGGCGGTTGGGATTCCCAACCGGGCTGCGTAATGGGCGGCGGCCTTGCACTTCATCGAGCGCGGCCCGAGGATTCGGCGATGGCCGGGATGCTGTACGACGACAAGGCAGCCGCGCAGCTCGAGCAGGCGTACGCGACGACCGACATGGTCGTTCAGCGCGAAGAGTTTAGACGGTCGCTTCGAGCATCAGCCGGCGAATCGATCCTCGACCTGGGTTCGGGGCCTGGGTTCCTCGCTTGTGAGCTCGCACAGGAGGTAGGTGCAACCGGCCGGGTCGTTGCGGTGGACATCAGCTCTGACATGAACTCGATCGCCTCAAAGCGCATCTCGGCCGCTGGACTCGCCGGCCGGGTCGAGATCTTGGAGGGCGACGCGACAGCGCTTGCGTTTGCAGACGCCACGTTCGACGCCGCTGTGTCGATGCAGGTCGTTGAGTACCTTGCCGAGCCGGACGCCGCGCTCCGTCAACTTGTCCGCGTCCTGCGACCGGGCGGACGACTCGTGATCATCGACACCGACTGGGACTCGCTCGTCTGGGCAGCCACGGATCGACACCGCGCTGCTCGGATCGCGGCCGCGTGGAACGAGCACCTGCCAGACCCCTATCTTCCGCGCTCGCTCGCGCCCCGCCTCCGCGCGGCCGGATTCGTACTCGGAGAAATCCGGATCGTCCCGATACTCAACACGGCGTACGACGCCACGACCTTCAGCTACAACATCGCCCCGCTCATCGCTTCGTTCGTGCCCGGGCGCGGAGGCGTCTCAGAAGACGAGGTAACCGAATGGCTCAACGACCTCTCACAACTTCACCAGCAAGGGCGGTACTTCTTCAGCATCAATCGATACCTCTTCGCCGCCTCGCGCCCACCGGCCGCCGGCCCGCGCTCAGCGACTGGTCTCTGACGATCAGACTCGATCGGAGGGGCCAGTGTTCCGGAATGACGCCTGAGGCTGCCGCGATCGCATTGCGCTTCGGGTAGGAATGCTCGACAATCGGCTTAGCTTCAGGCGTTGGCAGTAGCGCGGAAAACGAAGCAGCACGACCACCATCCGCGGCACACACGATCAAGAAAGGAAGGAAGTCACGATGCGCAGTGGAGTGGTTCCCGCCCTATGGATTGCAGCAGTTCTCGCCGTCTGCTGTAGCGGTACCGCCGCGCTCGCCGCGGCGGACACCACGACACCCCACATGGCCGGTTCCTGGAAAGGGAAATACAGCGGCGCCTTCTCAGGCACTTTCACGCTCACGTGGACGCAGACGGGGTCGAAACTGAGTGGATCAATCACGCTCGCGAGCCCGAAAGGAAAATACGGCATCACCGGCAATTTGACGCGCACGGGCATCAAGTTCGGAGCTGTCGCCGTCGGGGCGACCTACACAGGCTCGGTGACCGGCACGTTCATGTCGGGCCACTGGAGCAGCCCGCAGGGCGGCGGCACCTGGAGTGCCCACAAGGTGGTTCGAAAGCAGTAGACCTCCTGACCCGTCGCAGGGAGCTTCTCCCGCAAGCGCCTCCGATCGTGGGCAGCCTCGATCCGCCATCTAGTGCGCAACAATGCTCATAACGTCGCCTGGGCCAGTGTCCGTACGCCTGAGCCGCTGAAGTTAAGCCGCTGGGCTTTGGTCGTAACTCGGCCAGCAGCCTATGTGGCGTTCAGAACAGGAATCACCCGCGATCGACCCCGACCGGCTCAAGCAGCCGGCCTGCCTCCCACCTCTGCCTCGCTTCAGCCTGTAGCCGCTCCGCGACGCGTGCGCCCTCGGCGACCGCAGCCTGCTCGGCGACGATCCGTTCGTTCGCGATCTCCGCCTGTGTCCGACGGCGCTTCAGCTCCGCCGCCACGACCGTCCCGACGACGACGGGCTCGAGCAACAAGACTTCCGCTCTTTGCGCTCTTCTAGTCGCTCAGGAGTTGTAGCCGAGGGGTCGTCCTCGTAGTGTCGCTCTTGCACCGAGCACGGAGCGCGAGTAGGCCGATGTTGCTTCAGGAGGTCGGACGCGGAAGGCCGCAAGGCCCAGAGCGGAAGGTCACCAGAGGTAGCTGACGAAAGCGCCACCGGCTCGGTGTTCTCATCTCTCGACGGCCACAAGGCCCCGTCTGCATAGGCGTGGCGAGCACACTGGTCTGAGTGCTCGTCGCCTCCGATCTCGCCGCGATCATCATCGTGGTCATCTCGACCGTTTTCGTCGTGGCCGTCGTTCTCGGACTTCACATATGGGGTGCGATCCAGGACGGGCGCGAGGAGAAGGCGATGTGGGCTTGGCGACATCGACCACGAGACTGAGTTGCCGCTCAAGGTTGCCTGGAAAGACGAAGCCCGCCAAGGGATTGGGCGGGCATCGTCGGGCGGCGGTTGTTCGGACCGTTAGGGGTGCTGGAAGGCGTTGTATGAACTGTCGAGATGAACCTCGAACGTGCTGCCGTCCGACTTCGTCACGGTGGTTTCGAAGCCCGTGCCCGTCAGGTCCGTCGTGACAGGACCGGCAGTACCGCTGCCAACGAGCTTGACCGCAGCGGCCTGAGCAGTCGCGGCTGCCGCACCGGTCACCGCCTTCTCCGCGTCCTCGTGCGCGGCGGTGCCATGGGCCGGCCCATTGAACGCCGGGGCCACCGGCGGTGCCGACGCGCTTGGCGTGGTGGTCGTCGAGGGTTGCGAGGTCGCAGCGCCCGCGATCGCCGAGCCGCCGACAGCGAGCGCGGCTACCCCCACGACTCCGGCCAGCATCTTCTTGACGTTCTGAGACATTTCGTTTCCGTCCTTTCGGTTGTCCCGGCTCTGTCCGGGTTCAACAACCAGCCTGGAGGCACGAACTAGGAGCAACGCTCGAAGACGCTGAGAATGCTCTGAGAGCGAACGAACGCCGGGCCGTCGAGGTCGAGGTCGCTCACGACAACACCGCTGGAATCACGCGCTGCGCAGCCTCACGCGCTGCCAACACCAACCGCCGCGAGCCTCACAAGAACCTCGGATACCCCGTCGGACCTAGCAATTGCCGCCAGCCTTCAGCGTCCGCGTCGCGCCTCTTCTGTTCAAGGGCCTCGCGCGTCGTCTCTGGCAAATCCCAGAGCACCACCGCGACCCCATCGCGCGGATCGACCGCAAAGTACTGGCGACCAACGCACTGTTCTTCTTCCGGAAGGTCAGGGTCGTCGCCGTACGGATCGAGCACTTGTCCGTAGACGAAGAAGACAGTTGCCATCTCCGGATCGATCTGACGCCCAACACTCTCGCGCTCGTTCGGCTCCGCGTACCGATACCTCTTCTTCATCATCTGATCTCCTTTCTCGTTAGGTGTGTGTGAGGTCCGCTTGGGGACGCCTCGGGCGGGGACTTGTGAGACGCCGCAAACAGGCTGTAGACGCGCTCACGGACGCTGCGCAACCTCACGCGCTGCTGCCTCATCGAGGACGCGCGCCCATCTGTTCTCACGCGCAACGACCCGCTCGAGGACAGCGATGTTCACGTCGAACCGCGACCAGAACCCCGGGCCTGTCTCACGACCAAGCAGCACCTCGTCGCATCGACGCCTTGCCGGATCAGGTCTGGACAGCGTTCACCGATCCGGAGCAGATCGAGAAGTACATGTTCGGCTCGAAGGTCGAAACCGACTGGAAGCCTGGACATCGGATCGTCTGGAAGGGCGAATATGACGGGAAGCGGTATGAGGATCACGGCCAGATCCTCGAGGTCGACCCGGGCCATCGCCTCAAGCTGACGCACTTCAGCCCGCTCAGCGGCGTCGAAGATGCACCCGAGAACTACCACACGATCGTTTACGAGCTCCAGCCGGTCGCGGACAGAACGCGCATCCGGCTCAGCCAGGACAACAACTCCACTGAGCAGCAGGCGGATCAGTCCAAGAGCACATGGGAGAAGATGCTCTCGGGACTGAAGGAGGTCGTTGAGAACGGGTAGCTCGCCGTAACCGCGAACTCACGAGACGGGCCAGGCACACCAGACGAGGCTGAAGCATCCACAGGCCGACGGCTACAGGCAGGGCCATTCGCCGAGGTCTGCGTGTCGGCACTAGCCCCGAGCGAGGGTCGGCCTACTTGGTCGCCCGGTCGAGCAGAGAGCTGACGGTGGCAGCGTCGTAGGCGACATGTGCCCCTTGCCTGCGTGCCCATTCCGCAGCGGCAGATTTAGAGCAGTGCAGCCGCTCTTGCCGGAAGCGCCAGATCCGACAGGCTGTGAGTGCCATCAGCTCGTGATGGGGCGGGTCGGTCCCGATCTGCTTCCAGCGGGCGACTGCGACTGCCCCGACCTCGTCGACCCACTGATCGGGGACCGGGCCGATCAGCTCCGTGTGGCCGAGTTGCCGGCAGACCGAGAACTCCACGACGAGGTCAAGTTCGTCGATGTTCCGCTCGACCTGCCACTGGCCGTTGTGCACGCCAACGTAGAGACGCATCCGGGGCGTGCGAGTAGGCGCCGCAGCAACGTCGTAGGCCACGACGCGCAGGTCGAGGTTCATCGGGTCGTTTCTCCACTCACCCTGGACAGCCTCGGCGAGCCGGTCAGTTGCCATGTCGCTCAGCACCAGGAGGTCGAGATCGCTCGTGCCCGGCGTGTAGCCGCCAAGCGCGAGAGAACCATGCACGATCACGCTGCAGTCAGGGAGAACAGCTCGACAGAGAAGGCAGAGTCGCTTCAGCAGCAGCGGGGGACCCACAGCCTCCTGATCAGCCATAACTCCGCAGCGTAGATCCTCACTCGTGCTTTCGCCCGAACCCGAGCCGGCTGACTTCAGGCACCGATCTAGCCGGCGGATGAGCGTGATCGTGCTGGCGGCGACCGCCTCCCCGACGAGCTCGCGAGCGGGCGTGGGACTCCCAGCCAGGGAGCCGAAGTTCAAGCCCGGAGAGCTCGAGCCCGAGCTCGACGAACGGGCCGTTAGTCGTTAGCCGAGGCCCCTTCCCCCCGTGAACGCCATCGTGCGCGGATCTCACAGACCACCGGCAAGTCCTGCCGACCCAAGGGTCAGTTGACATGACTGGGTCATCGCGATCCGTCGTAACTCGGACGACGGTGTAGGTAGATCGCGGCCGCCAGTAGCCGCTTCAATCACGGAACAGGGGCTGAGCATGACCGACACAAACAGTCGCCCGTCGAGCAGAAGGGCGGCGACGTCATGAAGGGCACCGACGACGTGCTGCAGCACCACCCCGTGCATGGCAACGTGCACGAGGTCAATGCGACGACCGGCGAGCCGCGCTGCGGCAACCCGCTCGGTGAGATCGACTACACGGAGACGAGTCGCAGCGCAGCGCTCGCGAAGCCCAGGTCGCGCTACTGCCTGGGACTGGGTTGCGTCTACGCGAGGCGGACGTCATGATCGAGTGGCTCAGCATCGCGCTCCTTGAACTGCTCGACTGGTTCGAGAGGCGCGCGAAGCGTGCGAGGCGGTCGCCATGATCGACGTCGTCCTTGACCCGCGTAACGCACGGTTCAAGCGTCTCGTCGCTGATCTTGATCAGATGCAGGGCGTCTACTGGATCGAGCATCGCGGCCTTGTCTTGAAGGTCGGGATGTCGAAGAGCGGGATCGGCAAGCGTCTCGCTGATCACGTTCGCAAGACACATGCAGACCATCCGTCACATCGCAAGACGTTCCCGGCTTGGCACTGCTTTATGCGTGCGCTCATCGGGCGCGAAGTGACGATCCGCTGGCAAGAGTGCTCGCCCGGCATGATCAGCAGAGTCGAGCGCGCTGCGATCGCAGACGCCGCTCCGCTCTCTGGGAGCGCATGAAGACGCACGAGAACGCGGCTCTCGCGGGTGACGCTCAGCGTCAGGCTGGGTTCACTGCGCGAGTCGCGCGCATCGTCGACGAGCGGGAGCACTCATGAATCTACTCGTCTTGCTCGCAAGCTTGATCGCATTCGTGCTCGTGTTCGCGATCGTGGCGGTCACGCTCGTCGTGATCGTCTCTCGCATCATGAAGCCCAAGAGAACATCATGAACAGGCAGCGTTGTCGGGCCACTGCTTCCCCTTACTCCTTTCGGCCCTGGGGTGGGTTGCCGGCAGAGGGGATGGTGACCGTGACGGACAGGCCGCCGTCGTTGCGGGGGCGGGCCGTGGCGGTGCCGCCGTGGATCGCGGCGATGGAGGCGACGATGGTCAGGCCGAGTCCGAAGCCGTCATGGGAGGTGCGGTCGTTGAGCCGGTGGAACGGCTGGAAGATGCGGTCGGCATCCGCGGGGCTGATGACCGGGCCGGTGTTGGCCACGGTCAGCTCGCTGCTGCCCGCCGCGGTGCGGGTGCTGATCCAGATGTCACCGGAGGCGGCGTTGTAGCGTGCCGCGTTGTCGACCAGGTTCGCGATGAGACGTTCGGCCAGCACCGGGTCGCCCGATATGACGGCGGACTCGAGCGTGGCGTGCACCTGCCGGTCGCCCGGGTCGGCGGTGTCGAGGACGTCTTCGGCGACGGTGGCCAGGTCGACCTCGTCGTGGACGGTGAGCCCGCGCTCGTTGCGGGCGAGGATCAGTAGCGCGCCGATGAGGTGCTCGGCGTGATCGACTGCGGCGCGGATGTCGGCCGCCATGCCGCGCAGGTCGTCGGGCGTGCTGTCGGGGTTGTCCAGCACGACGTCGATGGTCGCGCCCATGACCGCGAGCGGCGTGCGCAATTCATGGGAGGCGTTGGCGATGAACCGCTGCTGGCCCTCGAAGGCGGCCTGGAGCCGGTCGAGCATCTCGTCGAAGGTCTCGGCGAGTTCGTGGAGCTCGTCGCGGGGACCGCGTAGCGCGACCCGCGCCGACAGGTTGCGTTCCGAGGCGGCGCGGGCGGCAGCGGTGATCTGGTGTACGGGGCGCAGCGCCCGCCCCGCAGCGATCCAGCCGAGAACCGCGGCGAGGGCGATAACCACGGCAAGCGTGATCAGCGAGTACTGCAGGAGATGCGAGAGAGTGACGTCGCGCTGGTGCCGCGCGCCCTGAAGTTGGAAGTACGCGTTGCACTTGGCAAGGAGGCGGTCGTTGGGATGGGCGCTCAGTTGTTCGGACCGGCACCGCGCCAGGAAAATGGCCGGAGCCTGCTGGCTCTGCCCCTGCGGCTCCAGCCGCGCCACGAGGATGTAGCTGACGGCCACTACGATCGTTCCGCACACGGCGAACAGGCCGGTGTACAGCACGGTCAGGCGGGCGCGAACGGTCAGCCGGGGAGGCGGCTCACATCCGGTATCCCTTGCCGATCACGGTTTCGATCAGCGGCGGATCGCCAAGCTTGCGCCGCAAACGAGTCATCGTGACGGAGACGATGTTGCTGAACGGATCTACGTCCGCGTCCCACACGTGCTCGAGCAGCCCCTCGGCACTGACCAGGGCGCCGTCGGCGGCCAGCAGCATCTCCAGGATCCCGAACTCCTTGCGCGTCAGGGACAACGGTCGCGAGCCGCGGCTGGCGCGGTGCCGGGCGCGGTCGACAGTGAGGTCGCCTCGGCGCAGGACCGGCGGCGCGGACGGCGCCCGGCGCGAGAGCGCCCGTACGCGAGCGACGAGCTCGGCGAACACGAACGGCTTGCCGAGATAGTCGTCCGCGCCCAGCGCCAGGCCATCCACCCGATCCTCGACCTGGGCGGCAGCGGTCAGCATGAGGATCCGCGGGCCGTAGCCGGCGAGCCTCCGACACACCTCGTCACCGTGCACAAGCGGCAGGTCGCGGTCGAGCACGATCACGTCATACGCCGTCTGCGTGGCGGCCTCCATTGCTGCCGCGCCGTCGCCCACGGCGTCCACCGCCATCCCTGCCTGGCGGAGCCCCTGGGCGATCCGGCCGGCAAGGGTCGCATGGTCCTCGACCAGCAACACCCGCATCCGTTCAAGTATGCGCCGGTCGACGTGACATCCGTTCAACATCGCGCGTAGCGCTGATGTCATCCGCCGGGGCGTAGAACTAGACGCGTGAACAACCTACCGGCGGCCCGGATCATCACGTTAGGCAGGAGGCCCACGACCCAGCGATGCGTTGTCTGCGAGCGCTAGCCGCGAGGTAATGCTGCCGGGCCGCGCCGACGGGTCGGCGCCGGCGACGGGACGCGGCGTCCGAACGGCATGGGCGGAAGCCGCGCTCGCCGTTGCCGCGTTCGTGGCGCTGTGCGCCCTGGTCCTGTCCGTCGCGCCCCAGGCCGCTGAGCCTGATGACGGCGCCTACCGCGCATCGATCGTGGCAATGACCGAAGGGCACTTCCTGACGTTGTCAACCATTCAGGCAGAAACACTGGCAAGGAAGCTGGGTGACAACCCAGCCGCCCCACCGAACCAATGGGTCGAACTCCCCAACGGGAGGTACATCAGCGAGAAGGATCCCGGATATCCCTTCCTCGCGGCTCCGTTCGAGAAGCTCGGCGTCATCCGCGGGGCGCCGCTGTTCTACGGGCTACTGGCCTGTCTTGGGTTGTTCATCGGCGCCCGGCGCTGGCTCGGACGCTTCGGCGGCCCAGCCGCGGTCGGCCTCTACTGCTCATCCGGGGCGGCGCTGGCGTTCGCCTGGCGCGACTACATGCCAACGTTCACAGACGCCTCTCTGATCGCGGCCGGCTCCGGGCTCTTGCTGTGGTCGCTGTTGGCAACCGAGGCCAGTTCCAGGCGACGCACGTGGGTCGGCCTTGCCGGGTTCGCGGCGCTCGAGCTCGCGACTTTCGTCCGCTACACCAACATCGTGATCCTCGGCTGCGCCGTCGTGGCCGTGATCGTGGCCTGGTGGCTGCGGGCCGCAAGACTGCCCCTCCGCACGCTGTGCTGGTGGCTCGCGTCGGTCGCCGTCTTTGGTGTCGGCGTGGCCATCTTTGACGACCTGGTCTATGGCGGCCCGCTGAAAACCGGGTACCAGCCCGGCGAGGTCACATTCGCTCTCGCCGCGATCGGACCCAACCTGCGCCTCATGCCGCCGCACCTGATGCAGGCCATGCCAATGGTGGTGCTAGGGCTGATCGCGCTGGCATGGATCATCCTGCGGTGGCTGATGTTGCGCCGTGTCGACGGCCAGGCCGGCGCTGTGGCTAGTCGCGATCTATCGGTCGGCGTAGCCCTGGCCGCGTCCTGGTTCACACTCTGGGGCCTCTACTCCGCTTACACCTGGACGACCGACCCGACCAGTGTCACCATCCAAGTCGTCAGGTTCTACCTCCCGGCGCTCGGCCCGATCGCCCTGCTCGGTGCCTGGCTCGTGACCAGGATCCCCGGCCGTGCACGGCGCGCCGGCCTTACTTCAACCGCCGTTATCACGGCGATGTTCGCCGTCGGCGTCTGGGCCTTCTACGCCATGTACGCAGCGTTCGGCGTCCCACTCAGCCACTAGGACCTCGATCAGGTGCTTGCCACTCCCATACATGCCGGTTAGTCGGGAGGCGGACGACCCACCCCGGTGAGGTCCTTCGGGTACCCGGCACTCACGGACAGGGGCCCCGACCCGTGCAGTCGGTCAGACGCTTGACACTCCCAGACGGGGGTGTGTTACCAGCCTGGGGTTCCGTAGTCGGGGCCGGGAACGGAGGGCGGTATGACGGCGCGCATGTCTCGACCGGAGGCTGTGATCGTGAAGCAGCCGGTGCGTCCGATCCGTAGTTCGGTCTGCACGATCCGCCAGCCTGTGCGTGGTTTGATCGTGAGAGTGCCTGCGAAGCGAAACGGGCGCGATCCGCATGAGACGTCCGGCGGGCTGACGGTGCAGACGGTCGCTCCGTTGGTCGAAAAGCCGAGTGCGGTGCGGCGCCTGCTCATGCCGAGCCTGTGCCCCGTCAGGGTCAGTCGCGCGCGGTAGCTGGGTGCCACCCCGATCAGCGCGCGGTGGAGGTAGTAGCCGGAACTGTCGGTTGGGTCGCCGTCGCGTGAGATCGCGGTCTTGCTCGACAGGGCAAGCAGGTAGATCGGACCTGTGTGTAGCGCCCTTGCCGCCGGGCGCACCCAGGGAAAGAAACGCAGCGCCGCCGCACAAAGCGGGGCCGGCGCAGCTCGCTCCTTGGGCATCGACGCACACTGAAGATCCCAAGAGTTGCCGCCCTCTGCGGCCGCGCCGCCGACTATGAGCAGCACGGAAAACAGTCCGGCCACGGCGAGGAGCCTCATCGTAAAAACTCTACGTCGAAGGGCCACAGATCGGTCCATACGGCTGCGAGCAAAGCGCGTTCTCGCCTGGGCCGGCGGGCGGGAATGTCACCCGACTGAAACAATAGATGGCGGGCCTCCGCGCGTGATACTCCCAGGCGGGGTGCCGGTCATACTGGGTGGGGCGTGACGAGTTGGCTGGACGACCCGCAAGCGATCGCGGAGCAGTACGCCTCGGAGGAGGCACTGCGGCAGCGTGTGCTGGCGCACCGGGAGCTGGTTGACGGCCCCGATGATGAGGAGATCGTGCGCGAGTGGATACTCGCTGCCCGCCCACGCCGGCTGCTCGAGGTCGGCTCCGGGCTCGGCGAGTTGTGCGCCTGGGTGCAACCACGTCTCGAGGGAGAGGTCGTTGCCGTTGACTCGTCCGAGCGGATGGTCGCATTGGCCAGGCAAGCGGGGGTGACCGGCGTTCAAGCAGACATGCGAGCCGTACCGTTCGCCGATGGCGACTTCGACTGTGCTGTCGCGAACTTCGTTCTCTACCACGTCGCCGACCCGGAAACCGCGATCGCGGAACTGGCACGGGTGCTCGACGCCGGCGGCTCCCTGATCGCCTCGACCATGAGTGACGACAGCTCCGAGCGGCGCCGTGCCTGGGCGAGGCTGTTCGACGAGGAACCCCAACCAGCGCCACCGCCTCTCTCGTTCAGCCGCGAGAACGGGCGTCACCTTCTCCTGCAACGGTTCCACCAGGTCGAGCAAGTCGACTGCGACGCATCGCTTGTGTTCCCGAGCCGGGATCGGCTGAGCCGCTACGTCGCATCGCTGCCACCGATGAGCGACCTCGCCACGCGAGTCCCCGACCTCGTCGAGGCGTTCCGGCTCCCCGAGAAGACGACCGTCTTCCGCGCCCGCACCCCCAGATAAGGGCTTGCGACAGGAGCGGCGCGCTACGGAGCCAGCGTCGTGCGGGAGACTGCAGATCCGGCCGTGGCCTACGCCAAGGTGTGGGCGAAGCTTCCTCGCTCTCGCTTTGTCAAGTACCGCCCGTCCTCGCTCCCGAAGCTCGACTAACGGCCACTGGCCAAGCGAGCGGTAAACCCGACCCGAGCCGACTAAGTTTCAGGCCCGGAGAGGAGCATGATCCTGGCGGCGGCGACGGCCTCCGCCGCGAGCGCGATAGTAGGTCGGAGTTTCCGAGACATCGCTCTTGATCTCGTGCATCGGGTTTGTACGTCGGCCGATGTCTGGTCTTCAGCGCGGTGCGTATGAGGTTTGGCGCGTCCTCGTTGCGTTGATCGCTGTCGCGTGTGTCGTCCAGATCTTTCTGGCCGGTCGAGGCGCGTTTGGGGTACATGGCGCGGCAAAGCTTGACGACCAGAAGAGCTTCGATCCGCATCGTGCCCTTGGTGAGGTAATTGGCCTGCTTGCGGTGTTGGCGTTTCTTGCCGCGCTGATCGCTTGGCGCAACAAGCAACTGATCTGGCTCACGCTCGCTCTCGCAGTGATGGCCGAGGTGTTGCAGCACGTGTTTGCTCAGCCCAAGCATCCGTGGGTTGCGGGCCTGCACGCAGTGGAGGGACGGTGTTGCGATCCTTGGTCTCTCGGCGTGGCTTGCACACCGGGCATGGCGCGGATCGAGGGCCGCCACTTTGGCACCAGAGACCCCGTAGCCGCTTCCCCTCCTCGCCGTCCCAAGAAGGCAAACTCGGTGCCAGCAAGCAGCGCCGGCCGCGCATAGCTTCGTAGCGCGTCGCGTGGTCGGTGTCAGCGCACGGCGTTCGGATCGCCGCTCGGCCCCGATCGCGCCGCAGGCTACGCTCTTGGGCTTGGTGACCACCTATGACGTCGGCGGGCTGCGCGACGGCCTGATGTTGGGACTTGCGACCGATGCCCGAGGCGAGGCGAACTAGCTCCCTCCGCGCGCCAGTTGCGCGCCAGCGCGCGCCAGCCAGAAGCGGACTTCAGCGGACTACAGCGGACGACGAGCTTGGCGGTGCCGAACGCACGAAACCCCGCATCGCTGCAGGGCTTCGGCTTGCTTGCAGACGGCGGGGGTGGGATTTGAACCCACGGACGAGTTGCCCCGTCAGCGGTTTTCAAGACCGCCCCGTTCGACCGCTCCGGCACCCCGCCGCGAGCCGTAACGCTACTGCGCGCGGGCTCGGTCCGCGCCGAGTCGCGCCGGCGCGCCGAATTCCGTCAGCGGTTCGGGCACGGCGATCGAGCCGTCCGATTCCTGGAAGTTCTCCAGGACTGCGATCAACGCGCGCGCCGTCACGGCTGTGCCGTTCAGGGTGTGGACCGGCTCGGGCTTGCCGTCGCCGGTGCGGTAGCTGATCTTCAGCCGGCGCGCCTGGAAGTCGGTCGTGTTCGACGTCGAGGTGATCTCGCGGTAGCGCGATTGCCCCGGGAACCACGCCTCGATGTCGTACTTCTTCGCGGCCGACGCGCCGAGATCACCGGCGGCGATGTTGAGGACGCGATACGGCAGGCCGAGCTCCTGCACGAGCTCCTCCTCGATGTCGAGCAGCCGCTCGTGCTCGTCGCGCGAGGCTCCCGGCTCGCAGAAGACGAACATCTCCACCTTGTCGAACTGATGCACCCGGAACATTCCGCGGGTGTCCTTGCCCGCCGCGCCCGCCTCGCGCCGGAAACACGTCGAGAAGGCGACATAGCGGAGCGGCAGCCCCGACAGCTCCTCGGCCCCGTGGAAAGCGGCGAGCGGAACCTCCGAGGTGCCGGTGAGATAGAGCCCGTCCTCGGGCGCTTCGTAGAAGTCGCCCTTGTCGGACGGGAAGAAGCCCGTGCCGTACATCGCCTCGTCACGCACGAGCACGGGCGGCAGCATCGGCGTGAAGCCCTTCTGCACGATCCGCGCAAGCGCCCAGCGGTACAGCGCGATCTCGAGCAGCGCCACGTCGCCGACGCGGTACACGAAGCGCGAGCCCGACACCTTTGCGCCGCGCTCGACGTCGATCCAGCCGTGGGCGGCCGAGAGATCGAGGTGATCGCGCGGCTCGAAGTCGAAGCTCGGCGGCTCGCCGACGACCCGAACGACGACCGCGTCCTCCTCCTGGTTGCCGTCGGGCGTGTCTTCGGCCGGGGGGTTCGGCACGCGATCGTGGAGATCCTGGAGCCGACGGCTCGTCTCGGTCAGCTCGGCCTCGAGGGGCTGCAGCTCGGCCTTGAGCGCGGTCAGCTCGGCGAGCTGCTCAGGAGTCGGCTTGCCTTTCAGCTTCGTGCGCGCCCGCAGCTCATCCACGCGCTGCTGGAGCTCGCGCCAGCGGACATCGGCGGCGAGCAGCTCGTCGAAGACCTCGGCCGCACCCTTGCGCGCGAGTGCCGCCCGGTAGCCGTCGGGGTCGTTGCGGGCTGCGCGCAGGTCGATCATCGCTTCGAGTTTAGAAGCGCCTCGAGCACCTGTGCGACGCCCTCGTCTTCTGCGGAGGGGCAGATCCAGTCGGCGACCGCCTTCACGCGGTCATGCGCGTTCTCGACGGCGATCCCGAACGTGGCCCATTCGACGAGCTCGACGTCGTTCTCGCCGTCGCCGAAGGCGATCGTCTGCTCTCGCGTGAAACCCATGTGCGCAGCCAGGAAGTCGAGGCCCGCGCCCTTCGTCACACCGGCCGCAGCGAACTCGAGAAAGTACGGCAGCGACTTCGAGATGTAGAGGCGGTCGCCGAAGTGCGCCTTCATCCGCTCCTCCACCCCGTCGAGATCGTCCGGCTCGCCGACACAGACGAGCTTGGTCGGAGGCTCGTCGAGCCAGTCGAGCAGGCTCCCCACCTCGTGAATCTCCAGGTGCTGAAAGCCTGCGTACTCACGCGACCCCTGGGTCGCGTGGGAGACGTACAGCTCGTCGTCGACGTAGACGTTGAGGCCGTGGCCCGCGTCCTCGACGAGCCGCGATCGCCTCGCGCGCCAGCTCGAGCGGGATCGGCTCGTGTCGCAGCCACTTTCCGTCGGCGTCCGCGACGACCGCACCCTGGTAGCAGATGACCGGTTCTGCGAGTTCAGCCGGCTCGAGGAACCGCCGCACCGACTGGACCATTCGCCCGGTGACGACGATCACGTCGAGGCCCGCCGCGCGGGTCGCGCGAAGTGCGTCCAGCGTCCGCGGGCGCAACTGCCCGTCCCACACGAGCGTGCGGTCGAAGTCGGTCGCGACGACTTGGACGTCGCCCGGAAAGCCGTCGGGAAGCGAGAGCGTCAGCCGGACGGGGTGCCGCCGGTCGCCTGCACGACGTAGGCGGAGACATCGGCGATCTGCTTCGCGGTCAGCGTGCCCTTGAAGGCCGGCATCGCGCCGCCTCCGTTGATCACCTGCGGGACCACCTTGGACAGCGGCGGCTTCAGCTGGTCGAGGTTCGGCCCGACGGTCCCGTGAGCGTTCGCGTCGGCCAGGGTGTGGCAGCCGGCGCAGCCCGCACTCGTGAAGACGGCCTTGCCCGCGGCCGGATCACCGTTCGTGTATTGCGACGGCACGGCGACGACGTGCACCTTCACGATCGTGCCGGTCACCTTCGTCGGCACCGGCAAAACGGTCTTCTCGCCCGGCCTGGAGGTCGAGCAGCCGGCAGCGAAGACGAGGACGATCGCGAGCGGAGCAAGGCGGCGCACGAGCGCGGAGTCTATACGGCCGGTCGCACGTTGACCGGGGGTTAAGCGCCTGCGGCGCGGCCTGCCCCACCCCTACAATCCCCGCCATGAAGCGCAAATCCTACGGCCGCGACGCCGGCCTCACTCTGCGGATGATCTTCACGACGGGGCTCCTCGGCCTGCTGTACGTGATCTTCGCCGTTGTCCTCATCTCGGTGCTGAATGTCGGCCTGGTGCCGATGCTCCTGATCGTCGTCGGACTTGCGTTCTTCCAGTACTACACCTCGGACAAGCTGGCGCTCGCGGCAGCCGGCGCGAAAATCGTCTCGCGCGAGGAGGCACCGGCGCTGCACGACATGGTCGAGCGGCTGTGCGCGATGGCCGACCTGCCCAAGCCGAAGGTCGCGATGATGGACACGCCCGTCCCGAACGCCTTCGCCACCGGACGCTCGCCCAAGCACGCCGCGGTCTGCGTCACGACCGGGCTCTGGGAGCGCCTCGAGCCGAAGGAGATCGAGGGCGTGCTCGCCCACGAGCTCTCACACGTGGCGAACCGCGACGTCCTGATCATGACCGTGGCCAGCTTCTTCGCCATGCTCGCCGCGATGCTGACGCGTTTCGGCCTGTACGCCGGCATGTGGGGCGGCGGCGGGAACCGGGACAACAACAACGGTCCGCCGATCTGGCTGATCGTCTTCGTGGTCTCGATCATCGTCTATGCGATCAGCTTCGTCCTGATTCGCACCATCTCGCGCTACCGCGAGTACGCCGCCGATCGCGGCTCGGCCCTGATCACCGGTTCGCCCGAGTACCTGATGAGCGCACTCCAGAAGATCTCGTCCCAGATGACCATGATCCCGAACCAGGATCTCCGCCAGGTCGAGGGCATGAACGCGTTCTTCATCATCCCGGCCAAGGCAAAGGGCACCGTGGCCGAGCTCTTCATGGACCATCCGCCGCTCGAGAAGCGCATCGCCGCGCTCGCCGAGATCGCGCGCGAGATGGGACGCCCGGTCGCCTAAGGGTGGCGCTGCGCGACGTCCTCTTCGGACGCAAGAAACTCAGCGAGCCGAAGGACGACAGGCTCTTTGCGCTGACGACAGCCGCGGTGACGCTCGAGACCGAGCTCGGTCTCGTCACGGCCGGCTCGGCGGCGGTGGCATTCAAGCCGCAGTCATCCGGCGAGTTCCGCAGTGCGTTCGACGACGTGGACAAGCTGATCGAAGCCGTTGCGCAGCAATGCGGCTCGCAGGTGGAGCGGAAGTCCGATGAGTTCGGGTTCGACTGGATCATCGTGCGCGATCCAGATCTGGAGGATCTCGTCGGCAACCGCGCACACACTGGCGGCGGAACTGACCGCGCAGGGCTTCGGAGCGCAGCTCCTCGCAGCGGCGTTCCCGTTCAAGGGCGGGGATCATCCCGTCTACTGGATCTACGGCTTCAAGCGCGGCGCGTACTGGCCCTTCGTGCCGCTTGCAGACCAAAAGCGCGACAACGCGACCGAGCTCGAGTTGAAAGCCAAACTGGAGAAGGAACTGCCGATCGAGCAGGACTTGACTCGATGGTTCGCGCTGTTCGACGCACCGGTCTAGTCCTCGCGCTGCCCGCGCTCGTCGGACTCTCGACGCTCGCGCACTGGCTGGCGGGGCAGCGGCTCCACGGGCTCTGGATCATGCCCGACGAGGCGATCTACGCCGCCCGAGCAGAGGCCCTGTGGCGGCATGGGCCGTGGCCGCTCCTGCACGGCGCAGGCTCTGGCTACGGGCTGCTCTATCCGCTGCTCGCCGGCCTGCCGTTGTCGGTCGGGAACTTCGCCCGTGGCTACGACTCGCTCAAGCTGCTGCAGGCGCTCGTCATGTCGCTGTCCGCGGTTCCCGTGTTCCTCTACGGACGTCGCCTCATGCCGCCGGGTTACGCGCTGCTCGCCGCCGCGCTGACCGTGTCGTCCCCGTTGCTCCTCTATTCCGGCCTCGTGATGACCGAGGTCCTGTTCTATCCCCTCTCAGCCCTCGCGCTCCTGGCGGTGGCCCGCGCGGTCGAGACCGCGGCGAAGCGCGACCAGGTGATCGCGCTCGTTCTGATCGGCCTGGCGATCGCGACCCGGGTCCAGGCGGTCGTCTTCCTGGGCGTCTTCGCAGGAGCCGTGGGCGTCGACGCCCTGCTCCTGCGCACGACGCGACGGCTGCGTGCGTTCTGGCCGGTGTGGCTGGTGCTCGTCGTGGCCGGCGCCGGAGCCGCGGCCGCGCCGGGTGTGCTCGGCGCCTACTCGGTAACGCTGCACGGCAGCTACCCGATCGGCGCCTCCCTCCGCCTCAGCTACTACCACTTCGCGTACGCCATTCTGATGGTCGCCGTCCTCCCTGCGGCCGCGGCTGCAGTGCTGTTCGTCGAAGCGGCCCGGGGCAGGTTGCGCGATCCTGCGACGCGAGCTCTGCTGGGCGTGACCGCCTGTGCGATGGTGCTCGTGTGTGCGCAGGTCGGGTTCTTCTCCGCCCGCTACGCCCCGCACCTGCTCGGCCGCAACCTCGCGCCCTTGCCGCCGCTTCTCTTCCTGCTCTTCGCGGCCTGGCTTGCCCGCGGCGCTCCCCGCCCCCGCGTCGCCGGCGCGGCGACGGCCGTGCTGTTGCTCGCGATCATCGTCTTCGCTCCCTGGAACAGCCTGATCGTCGAGGAGGCACTGCCGGACTCGTTCGGCCTGGCGCTCGTCCAGTGGGCACGCTGGGCTCCTGCCGACACGGTCGCGATCGGCGCAGCAGCCGTCCTACTCGTCTTCGTCATGCTCCCTCGCCGGCTCACGGTCGTTCTGCCGGCGCTCGTGCTCGCCGCGCTCATCGCGTCGTCGGCCCTCGCGTCCAACTTGATCGCCGACCGGACGCGTGTGGACCAGAGCGTGCTGGTGGGCTCGCCGCGTCGATGGGTCGACCAGAACGCCAGGGAGCCGGTCGCCTACCTGCTCAACGACCCGGGGTGGAACGTGGTCTGGCAGCAGCGGTTCTGGAACCACCGGATCAACGAGGTCGTCACGCTCGCTCCGTCGGCTGTGCCTGGGCCGATGAGCCAGAAACGCGTGACCGTGCCCGCATCCGGGAGGCTGCCCATTCGCGACCGCTCGATCGTCGCGAGCGGAACCGACACGTTCGTGGGCACTGCCGTCGCCCACCAGTCGCTCGGGCTCGACAGCTACGGCCTGACCCTGTGGCGCCTCGACCGCCCGGCGGCACTGTCCACGATCACGCAGAACGTGAAGCCGAACGGCGACATGTTCGGCCCGGGCAGCGTGACCGCCTTCGACTGCCAGGGCGGCAGGCTGAATCTGACGCTGTTGCCGAAGGCGACGGACACGCTCGAGATCTACCTGAACGGACGCCTCGTTCTCCGGCAGCGAATCGGCGGCGAGCCGTCGTGGCACGGCGCCGTGTCGCGTCCCACCGTCGCCGCACACGGAGGTCTGCCATTTCCAGATCAACGGCGGGCCGCTCCTGGGCTCGACGGTGATCGACTTCGAGCGACCGAGCTGAGCGGCCGTCAGTCAGGCCCGACGCGCACGAGCATCTTGCCCGTGTTGTGGCCGCGGAAGAGGCCGGCGAACGCCGCCGGGACGTTCTCGATCCCCTCCAGCATCGTCTCGCGATAGAGCAGCTTCCCGGCGGCCACCCACGGCCCGACCTCGGCGATGAACGCGGGGAACCGGTCGGGGTGATCCGCCACGATGAAGCCCTGCACGCGCAGGCGCTTCGTGACGATGAACTGCAGATTGCGCGGGCCCGGCTCGGGGCGCTCGTCGTTGTACCGCGAGATCGCCCCGCATGCGATCACACGGCCGAACGGGCGCAGCGCGTTCAAGGCGGACTCGAGCTGCGCTCCGCCGACGTTGTCGAAGAACACGTCGATGCCGTCAGCCAGCGCTTCCTTCGCCGGTTGCTCGCGATAGTTGAACGCTTCGACCCCGAGCGAGCGCAGCCAGTCGACCTTCTCGGAGGAGCCCGCACTGCCGATCACCCGCAGCCCTTTCAGCTTCGCGATCTGCGCGGCCGAGCTGCCCACGGCGCCGGCGGCTCCGGAGACGTAGATCGTCTCGCCCTCCTTGACCTGCCCGATGTCGACGAGCCCGACCCACGCCGTGAGGCCGGGCATGCCGAGCACCCCGAGTGCGGTGGACGGCGGCGCCAGCCCAGCATCCAGCTTGCGCAGTCGCTCGCCCGCAGCCACTCCCTGCTCGCACCAGCCGAGCCTCGACAGCACCCAGTCGCCCTCGGCGAACGCGTCGTGGCGCGAATCGACGACGCGGCCGACGGCACCGCCGTCGATCGGGTCGCCGACCTCGTAGGGGCCGACGTAGGTGCGCACGCCGGTCATGCGGCTGCGCATGTACGGGTCGACCGAGACGAAGACGTTGCGGACGAGCACCTCACCGTCGCCCAGGGCTGCCTCGGGCGCGTCGCACAACTCGAAGTCCGACTCCCTGGGCTCGCCCTGCGGGCGCACCGACAGCACAACCTGTTTCGGCATCAAGTGAGCGGCAGGTCGGGGATGAAGCCCTCGTTCGCCAGGAGCTCCCGGGCCTCCTCGAGCGAGAGATCCTCGGGCGGGATGATCGCGTCCGAGGGGCGCAGGTCCTCGTCCGCGAGCTTCTCGCCGCCGTCCCGGACGGCGTCGGCGAGTGCTTGCAGGCCCGTCCACAAGGCACGCTCGTCCCCCTCGGCCACCGCACGGGAGACCTCTGCATCCAGCTCGTTGAGGCGTGCGATCAGCGCGTCGTCGACGCGGAACTGGCCCTCGCCCAGCAACCGGACGATCACGCCTTCTCGCCCTCGATTTCTTTCGGCGGATCTTCTCCCTTGCCGAGCTCTGCCTTCATCTTCGCGAGCTCGTCGTCGACCTGGCCCCCCTGCGAGATCTCCGCCAGCTGGCGGTCGATGTCGTCCCCGGACGAGGTGAGATCCTGGAGCGAGCCGGACGCGGTCAGCTCGTCGATCGCACTCGCGCGGGCCTGCATCTGCTCCGTTTTGTCCTTGGCGCGCTGCACCGCCAGCCCGACGTCCGTCATCTGCTCACCGATCCCGGTCGCGGCCTCGCCGATCCGCACCTGCGCCTCGGCCGCCGAGTACTGCGCCTTGATCACTTCCTTCTGCGAGCGGAAGGCCTCGATCTTGGCCGCGAGCGTCTTCTCGCCCTCGACGAGCTTCTGCTGCTGGGCCTCGAGCTGCTGTCCCTGCTGCATGATCGTCTCGAGCTGCGCCTCCACAGCGGCCTTCCGGGTCAGCGCCTCGCGGGCGAGATCCTCGCGGCCGGCCGCAAGCGCCTGCCGCGCCTGGCCGTCGAGCTTGTCGACCTGCTGCTGCATTGATGCGTACTGCATCTCCAGCCGCTTCTTCGCAGTCGTCACGTCGGCGATGCCGCGCTTGACGTTCTGGAGCTGGCGGAGCTGCTCCTCGTAGGAATAGTCGAGGGTCTCGTTGGGATTCTCGGCGCGGTCGAGCGCTTTCGAGAACTTGGCCTTGAAGATCAGTGACATGCGTGCCATCAGCCCGGGCATTTCGTCTCGCTCTCCTCGCGGTCGGGTGCACGGCTAGCCTAACGACGTGCTGGTCGCTCGGAGCATGGACTCCCGCTGGCTCTCGAACGCCTATCTCGTCGCGGACGAGGCTGGAGGGACGGCCGTGTTCGTGGACTCCGGGGCGCCGCTCGAGCCTTTGCTCGAAGCGGTCCAGGGATGGCGGGTCACCCCGACCCACGTGCTCCGGACCCACGACCACGCCGACCACGTCGAGCACGAGAGCGAGCTCGGCCTGCCCGTCGTGCGCCATTCCCTCGAAACGGGCGATCTGTGGGTCGACGCCGTTCCGACACCGGGGCACTCGGATGACATGGTCTGCTTCGTGATCAACGACCACGCGGTCTTCTCGGGTGACACGCTCTTCAAGGACGCCGTCGGCGGCGGAGACTTCGAGCAGATCAAGGAAGCGGTCATGGACGTCTACATGCCGATGCCGCACGATCGCCGCGTGCTGCCTGGGCACACCGACGAGACGACGATCGGACGCGAGTGGGAGCAGAACCCGTTCGTCCGCGTCTGGCGCGGCACCGATCCCGAGGGAACCGAGCAGGTGCGCGTTGCGGACCGCGACGCCACGCTCGTCGTGTGGTCGCCCGACTATGACGGCAAGGGCAAGGCCTGGGTGCGCTTCGACGACGGCACGGATGCGATCGTCGGCGGCTCACGGGTGGAGCGCAGCTAGTGGAGATCGTCGACCCGCGCATCGAGGCGTATACCGAGCGCGTCTCGTCACCCCACGACCCGCTGCTCGCGGAACTTTCGGCGGCGACGACACGAGAGCTCGGCCAGTCCGCGATGCTCACCGGCCCGGTCGCGGGACGGTTCCTCGAGCTGCTCGTCTGGATCGCGCAGCCACGCCGCGTGCTCGAGATCGGAACGTTCAGCGGGCACTCGGCGCTCGCGATGGCCGCTGCCCTGCCCGAAGGCGGCCACATCGATGCGTGCGAAGTCAGTCCCGAGCGCGCCGCCTTCGCCCAGGGATGGTTCGATCGTTCGCCACACGGCTCGAAGATCACACTGCATGTCGGGCCGGCGGCGGAGACGATCGCGTCACTCGACGGCGAGTTCGACTTCGTCTTCATCGACGCCGACAAGGGCGGCTACACCTCGTACTACGAGGCGCTGGTGCCGCGGCTCGCACCGCATGGAGTGATCGTCGCCGACAACACGCTGGCGGACGGCCGCGTGGTCGAGGGCGACCCGCCGCCCCCGATCGCGGCCTTCAACGAGCACGTTGCTGCCGACCCGCGGACGGTTCAGGTGCTGCTGAGCGTCCGGGACGGTCTGACCCTGATCCGCCGGGCGTAACCCGCCGCCCGCCACGGTGTCTGACACCGCAGGTGTCAGACACCCCTCGAACGGCGTCTACGATCGCCCGCGGATGATCAACCGGGAGGCGTTGAACCCTCCACCGGGTTCCAGGGCGGGTCCCACGGCAACGACGGATCTGCCCGTGCTCGCCAAAGTCTGGCTTTGCAAGTGGGGCAGTCGGCTAGTTCTACCGATGACTCGCTCGTGCTCTCCGTGACACCTGAACCACATTTCGGGCATGGCTGGGGCTTCGGCACGGGCTTACACGCTACGCCCGAAGTGCCGGCTCGACAAGGCCCCGTCCGCAGAGGAGCCCAGGACATCAAGCCTGTCCGAAACGGACAGTAGTGTCCTCGCCTCCATGCGTCTGATCGTCGCCCGCTGTGAAGTCTCCTACTCCGGCCGCCTGAACGCCTTCCTGCCGGACTCGACGCGCCTGCTGATGCTGAAGGACGACGGCTCCGTGCTCGTCCACGCCGACGCAGGCGGCTACAAGCCGCTCGATAGCGCCATGTCGTAACAGGGCACCGCGGAGAAGGCGCGAGCTGGCCGAACCCTGCGGTCCTTCCTCGGCGAGCGGCGTTATGAGGCTCGCGACCCACGATCCGGATGGCGGCACGACCAGACGCCGATCGGGTGCCTGTTCGGAGGAACTGGTGCCATTCGGCGATGTGAGCTGCCGACCGGCAGTTCGGCAGGCCGAACACCGCGAGCGCAGCGTGTCCGTCGCTCGTGAGTCGACGAGCGCGAGCCGGGACGGGAGCGATGGAGGGTCCCGCCGGTCAGGCTGGAGGTGAGCACCGATGTACCGGCGGGGTCGACGACGATGTCCGCGACGGGGCCGTTTGACGAGGTTGACACCGCGAGTCTTCGGCCGCCGTCGACGTCCCAGCGCTCGAGCGTGCCGTCGAACGAGCCGCTCAGGAGGGTGCCGTCCGAGACGAAGGCGAGCGAGACGTTCGGCGAGCCATGAGAGTGCAGCGTCCGTGTCGTTCCGCCGGCCGTGTTCAGGACGAGGAGGTCGCCGTTCGAGAGCCCGACCACGACGTGCTTCGCGTCGGGCGCGAAGGCGACCGCGGTGGCCGGGGTGGGCAGCGCCCTGCGCACGTCGATCGCCTTCGTGGCGGTGTTCCAGATCGCGAGTGTGCGCGTGCCCACGCCGGCCAGCTGCGCTCCCGAGCTAGAGAACGAGAGCGATTGAACGCTCGTTGGCAGGCGTCCCAGGCGTCGGGCCGATCGAAGCGGCGACGAGAGCTCGACGTCTCCGTTCGCACGTCCGATCGCGAGAGATCCCGATCCGACGGCGATCGTGGTGACGAGGGCGCCTGACGACCCTGTAACGGGTCGACAGGTCTGGAGCTGCGGGAGGGTGCACGTGGCGAGGCCGCGACCGTCACGGATGACGGCCGCGGTTGGCGTGACCGCGAGCGGCGGCGTGAGCGGGACGTGCGGCAGCGAGACGGGTTGGGTCGGTAGCGCGGTGCGCGTCCCAAAACGGCGGCCGGTGTCGATCGCCCATGCGAGCACGGTTCCGTCGAGGCTCGACGCGTACACCGTTCTGCTGTCGGGCGAGAAGGCGATCCCGTTCGCTGGGGCGGAGTGTCCGGCGAAGGTGTCGAGTGGGGTGCCGGTCTGTGGGTCCCAGAGTGTGATCGAGCCGTCGGCGCCTGCCGTCGCCGCGGCGTGCCCGTCGGGCGAAAAGGCAACGGCGAGTGCGCCGGACGAGGCTGTTCCACCCGTCGCGGGAGTCACGTGGCCTGTGCGGAGGTCGACGAACACGATCGTGTTCCCGAAGTGGGCGATCGCGACCGCATATCGACCGGTTGGATCTATGGCGGCGTAGCCCCCGAGACGGATCGGGACGTGGACGGTGCGGACCCGCCGCAATGTGTGCGCGTCCCAGAACTCGATCAGCCTGCTGGTAACCGTGACGAGCCGGTCGCCGACGAGGCCAGCGCCTACGACGTCTGGGGCGCCGAGGCGAACCTTCTGCCGTCGACCGTTCGCGAGGTCGAGCCGGTCGAGGAACGCCGGCCCTTCGTCGCCCTGCGGGTCGACGACCAAGTCGTAGGCGAAGAACGCTGCCTGTGCGTCGACGGCGAGGGGGGCGACGGCACCTGCTTTGTCGGGGTCGAAGCCGGAGTCGAGCGGCAGACGGCGGATGCGGCGAAGCGACCCGGCGTCGAGCACGGCGAGTGCACGCGGGGGGTTCGCCACTGCCACGAGCTTCGACCCGTCGGGCGTGTACACAGCGGGCAGGAAGCCGAACGCGGTCCGAAGCGGGCTGCCGATCTCCGTCTTCGCCTGGGTGTCGAAGCGGCGCAGGGCGCCGTCGCTGTCGCCGACGACGAGCGTGCGGCCGTTGGGTGAGACGGTGACGCGGTACGGCCGTGTCCCGGTGGGGAGCGTGTAGACAGCGACGAGCGCCGGGCTCCGCAGGAGCGTCGCGAGCACGGCACGGCGCGTGTCGGCTGTGTCGTCGAGACGGACCGCTTCGCGCGCGAGGAGGAGCGCGCGGTCGAGTCGCGGTTCGGCAACAGCCTGCGCGCCGAGGCGAGCAGCGAGCGCGACACGCGCCTCTCGGCGGGCCGACTGGCGCTGCAGAAAGGCGACAACTCCCGCCACGACCACGAGCGCGAGCAACGCCGCAAGCCCGACGGCGACGGTACGGAGTAGACGCACGCTTCGCTGAGCTGCGCGCCGGGAGGCGGCGAGAAACGCCTGCTCGCCGTCGCTCGTGCGGCCCGGGTCTGTCTCCGCCCATTCGACCGCCGCGGCGAGACGTGCCCCCCGATACAGGTCGGCGCTCTCGCGTCCGCCCGCCTCCCACTTCTCGGTCTGGTCGGCGAGCGCGCGGTGGATGCGCCGGCCTGTGGCATCCGCCTCCAGCCAGTCGCGAAGTCGCGGCCAATGTGTCAGCAGAGCCTCGTGCGCGAGCTCGACGGCACCGTCTGTGACCGTCACCAACCTCGCCTCCGCGAGCCGCTCGACCACGGCCTCGTCCGGGAACTGAGTTAGGGGGACGCGCCGGCGCACTGTGGCGTCGGGGCCGTCGTCGGCGAGGCGGAGAAAGGCTTCTCGGGCGAGCTCACGCTCGGAGGCGGACAGGCCCCCGTACACCTGCTCGGCGAGACGGGCAACCGCACCCTCGACCTTCCCTGCAGCGCGGTAGGTCTCGAAGCGAAGGACGTTCCCGCCGCGCAGCTCCCACAGCTCGAGCAACATCGCCGACAGGAGCGGCAGTGCACCGGGCTCGCCTTCGACTTCAGCGACGAGCGCGTCCACGAGGGGCTGCTCGACGACGAGACCCACCTTCGCGGCGGGCGCCTCGATCGCCCGTCGGAGCTCATCCGGCTCCATCGGCCCGACGAGCACCTGGCTGCGGCTGAGGAGGTCTGCGAGACCGGCATGCTCAGCGCAACGACCGTAGAAGTCTGCCCGCACACAGACGATCACGCGCGTGTGCTCGCTTGCGGCGACGAGCGCGTCAAAGAAGCGCAGACGCTCCTCGTCGGGCTCGGCGAACGCTGCCTCGAGCGGGTCGACCACGACGACTCGTGCGGACGGATCGATCGCGTCGCCCGGTCGCATCAGCTGCTGCGGCCACTCCACGCTCCCGGGCAGCGCTCCGTCACGAAGCGCCGGCAAGACCCCTGCCTGCACGAGCGACGACTTGCCGCTCCCCGATGCGCCCACCACGCCGACGAACGCGGACGACGCGAGCCGCGCAACGGCGGCGGCGACCAGCCGCTCACGGCCGAAGAAGAACGCCGCGTCGTCGCCTCCGTACGGCGCCAGACCCTTGAACGGACAGACGATGCTCGCAGGCGCGGCCGCCGGAAGTCGACGTCCGTCGAGCTCGGCCTCTTGGTTCAGCACGTCGCGCTGCAGACGCTGCAGTGACCTGCTCGGTTCGAGCCCGAGGTCCTCCTGCAGTCTCTTGCGCAGTCTGCTGTAGACCTCGAGCGCGTCTGCCTGCCGCCCAGCCCGGTAGAGCGCGAGCATCAACTGGCCCTGAACGCGTTCCTGGAGCGGGTTCGCCGCCGCGAGACCCTCGAGTTCCGGCACGAGCTCATCTGCGCGTCCGAGAGCCAGGGCGGCGTCGCACCGATCCATCGCCGCCGCAAGGCGCAGCTCCTCAAGACGCCGCAGCTCAGGCTGAGCGAAGTCATAAAGGGCAACCTCCTGGAGCGGCGAGCCGCGCCACAGCGCAAGAGCCTCCGTCAGGATCGCCGCGGCCCGAACGTTGTCACCCTCAGCCAGCAGGTGGCGACCCTCCTCCGCGAGTCCCTCGAACCGCAGACTGTCCAGCTCCGCCGGACCAGCACGCAACAGATACCCCCGCGGCCGAGTCTCGACCACGCCGTCGCCCAAGCTGCGCCGAAGCCGCGAGATCGCCACCTGGAGCGCATTCGCCGGGTCCTGCGCGGCACCGCGAAACAACTCGTCGATGATCCAATCGCTCGAGACGATCTCGTTTGCCCGCAACAGGAAAAGAGCAAGGAGCGCATGCCTGCGCTCGCCGCCCACATCGACTGGACGGCCAGCGCGGACGACCTCAAGCGGGCCGAGAACTCTGAACACGACGTCGGGCACACGGCGATTATCTGCCCGACGGCAAGCGCCTGTCAGCGCGCGGACAGCGGAACGCAAGCCCGCGCCGGAACCCTCACAACACGCTACCCCGCGACCTGATTCACGAGATCGAGTGCGAACTCCGCGCCGCGCGCGCCGGTGTGACCGCCGACCGCGCCCGGATCCACGCGCTCGAGGAACTCCACACGCTCGCCCTGGCGCTCTCCGCGACCCACGGCCACATGCCGACCGTCCGCGAACTCGTCAGCGCCGGCCCAACCGAATCCGATCGAGAACGGCGGCGACGCCTCCTCGGTCTCCTCCGCAGCTAGTCGCGGCACTGTCCGAAACGGACAGTAGGGTCCGCGCCCCATGCGCCTGATCGTCGCCCGCTGCGAAGTCTTCTACACCGGTCGTCTGACCACACGGCTGCCCGAGTCAGTTCGCCTCCTGATGATCAAGGAGGACGGAACGTTCATGGTCTGGTCGGATTCCGGGGGGTCCTCGGTAAAGCCGCTGAACTGGATGACGCCGCCCACCGTGCTCGAGGACTCCGGCGATCTGATCGTCGTGCGCAAGCGCGCCGGCCGCACCGAGGACCGGCTCGAGATCAAGCTCGTCGAAGTGCTGTCCGACGTCGAGCACGACATGGGCGAGGCAGCCGGGCTCGAGAAGGACGGCGTCGAGCGCGACCTGCAGCTCCTGCTCGCGGACGACCCGTCCCACATCGAGCCCGACCTACGGCTCGTCAAGCGCGAGTGGCCGACCGATGTCGGCCCCGTCGACCTGATGTGCCGCGACGCCGACGACGGCTGGGTCGCGGTCGAGATCAAGCGCATCGGCACGATCGACGCCGTCGAGCAGCTGACGCGGTACCTCGACTGCATCCGCGTCGACCCCGCGCGCGCCGATTGCCGCGGCATCCTCGTTGCACAGCAGATCAAGCCGCAGGCGATCGCCCTCGCCGAACAGCGCGGCCTCGCGTGGGCGCAGGTCGACCTCGCGGTCCTGCGCGGCGAGCGCGAGCCTGAGCTGACCCTCTTCAGCTAGAGGCAGCGCCGCTCGGGCTGCTCGAGCCTGCGCGCGCGGAGAACTACCGATTCAGAACCGCCTGCGCCCCGATTCCGGCCCGACGGCCCGAAGCCACGATGGATCTGTCCGATCGAGGAGGGAATCTCATGAAGCCCATCGTTCTTGCGACTGACGGATCGCCGTCGGCGGCCGAAGCGACCCTCGAGGCGGTTGCACTGGCGAGGGCGCTCGACGCGCCTCTCGTCGCGATCACGGTCGAGCTCGCCGCTACTCCTGGCTACGGGTTCGGGTACTTCGGTTCCGCAGATCTCGTTGCCGAGCTGACCAAGATCGAGCGCGACCATGTCGAGGAGACACTCGCGCAGACGAAAGCGGTGGCGGCCGAGGCCGGTGTCGAGTGTGAGGTCGTCCACGGCACAGGTCCTGTCGCCGAGGCGATCGGCCGCTTGGCGACCAAACGCGACGCGCGGATGATCGTTATCGGCGCACACGGGTGGAGCCCGACCCGTCGCCTCTTGCACGGCAGCGTCTCAGGCGCCGTCCTGCACGAGGCGCACTGCCCCGTGCTCGTCGTACGCGGCGGCCCGGAGCCGCTTGCGGACGGAGCTGCTCTGGCCCGCGAAACGGTGGCACGATGACCAGGACACTCGTCGCGTACGCGAGCAAGCACGGTTCCACGGAGGAAGTCGCGCGTGCAATCGGCGAATGCCTCCGCGAAGCGGGACACGATGTCGACATCCGTGCTGCTTCAGCGGTCACCGAGGTCGATTCGTACGACGCCTATGTCATCGGCGGCTCGCTCTACATGGGCCGCTGGCACGCAGATGCGCGGAGATTGCTGCGGCGGCATCGCACCGCACTCGAAGGACGCCCACTGGCCGTCTTCGCGCTTGGACCGCTGACAACGGAGGAGAGACACGCGGCCGACTCTCGCGATCAGCTGAACAACGCGCTCGCTCGACTCGACGTCCACCCCTCGTTCACCGCTGTCTTCGGCGGCGTCGTCGATCCTGCGAAGCTCCGGTTCCCGTTCAACCGGATGCCACACACGGACGCGCGGGTGTGGCCCGACATCGAGGCTTGGGCGACTCAGGTCGGTGCGCGATTCTCCCAACTGCAGTACGCGGAACCGGTATGACTTCGTCAGCGACCGGGAGCGAGCTCACGATGACCGATGCAGGGCCGTTGCGGCGAGGGCACGAGATCGCGATCCAGGCTGCAAGGGCGCGCCTGCTCGAGACCGGTGGGTACGAAGTCGTGCACGAGTCGCCGGGCCTCGAGTTGGGCGTCTATGTCCTTGTGGCCCCCGAGCCCGATCGCCAGCAGCCCCACGACTTCGACGAGGTCTACGTCGTGCTGGAAGGCCTTGGCACCCTGGAGCTGGAGGGCGAGCGGTTCGATCTGCGCGTCGGAGGTTCCGTCTTCGTCCCCGCGGGCGCCGAGCATCGTTTCGTCGGGTACGAGCAGTTGTGCGTCCTCGTGATCTTCGAGAAAGGCGAGCCCGTTGTCGCGAGGCGCGACGTCGATTAGTTGCACGATCTCCGGCCGCTAGCCGAGATACCAGGCGAGCAGCCGCTCGCCCTCGGCGTCCACCTCCTGCCGCACGCGCTGCGGCAAGGGCGCGAACGGCTCGAGCACCAGCTTCCTGCGTTCGACCCGCCACGCCCCGGCGACGAACCCGTCGACGGTGAACGTGTTCTTCGTCGTCGCATTGCGCTTGTTGAACACCGCGTCGACATACTCGTTCGGGACGATCCGCGAACGATCGCGATGCGCGAGGATGATCGAGTCGAAGGCCGGCAGGAAGCGAATCGGCGCAGCAACATCGCCGGCGGCGCGCGGTGCACCGCGAACGTCGTAGAGCATCCGCCCCTCGTCGTCGGTGAGCGTCGGCAGTCCCTCGAGCGCTGGATCGATCTGGCGAACCTTGAACGACGTGTACTGGGCGACGTCGTCTCGCGTCGCCGGGCCGTACGCTGCGAGGTACTGCCGCACGACGCGGATCGCGCTCTCCCGTGGCTCGGGCAGCGGCTCCCGCCAGAGAGCGTACGGCGGCGGCTTCGTGTGCGGCCACGCGCCAAGCGGCGCGGCGCGCACGAACGGCAGCGCGCGAGAGGCGAAGGCAACCGTCCAGCGATCCGCCGTTCCGAGCACTCGGTAGCCCAGCTCGAAGAGCTCGGCGCTCGTGATCGGTTCGTCGGGCACGGCTGCGCGCAGCACCTCCACATCGACTCCCAGCCGCTCCGTCCGTCCGCGTTGCGACTCGACGTACGCCGAAGCGAGGTAGGGAAACTCGGCGGCCGACATGACGTGAAGCGTTGTGCGCAGCGAACCTGCCTTGACGATCGAGCCAGCCGTGAGCGCGCGGGTCAGCTGCTCCTTGCGAAAGCCCTCGCTGCGCGACCAGATGGCGACGTACGGCGACGGTGCGTACTGGGCCTGTAGGGCGACGAGCTTCGTGACGACCCTGAGGGGAGAGATCCGCCTCCGCTCGAGCAGCAACTGGCGCAGGAGCAGCGTGCGATTCAGCTCGCGCAGCGTCACGGAATGACGGCGGCTTTGAGCAGGTCAGCCGGCGGATCGGCGAACAGCGCGGGCAGCTCGGCCAGCGAGACGCGGTGCGTGACGAGCCGCTCCCACGGATATGCCCCGCTCGCGAGGAACGCGAGCGCCGCACGAACGGTCGCAGGCGTGTGATGGAACGAGCCCCGAATCGTGAGCTCGTCGTAGTGCAGGCGGAACGCGTCGATCCGAGGACGCGCTTCGCGCGGCAGACCGCCGAACATCACGACCGTCCCGCCGGGACGCACGAGCTCGACTGCGTCCGACCACGCCTGCTCCGTGCCGGCCGCCTCCAGCACGACGTCCGCCCCACGTCCGTCGCCCGGCTCAGCCCCGAACGCGCTCGCGAGCTCACGCCGCTCCTCACGGCCGCCGACGATCACCGGCCAGCCGCCCGCGTCGGCGACACACGCCGAGAGCATCAATCCGATCGGCCCCGCGCCGAGAACCGCGACGGAGTCACCTGCGGCGACCCCCGCACGCTCGACGCCGCGGAGGCAGCAGGCAAGTGGCTCGAGGAGCGCAGCCACCTCCGGCGCGAGCCCGGACGGAACAGCGTGGAGGTTCACGGCCGCGATCCGCTCCGGCACCACGATCCAGTCCGCATACGCGCCGGAAAGGAACTGCAGCTCGCGGCATTGCTCGCCTCGCGCGCAGCCGTCACAGGCCCCGCACGGAGCGGAGTTCGCCGCGACCATCCTGCGCCCGTCGACGAGGCCGCAGAACTCGTGCCCGAAGGGCGCGGGCGACTCACGCAACAGGATCGGATGACCGCGGCGATAGGTCTTCAGATCCGTCCCGTCGGTCAAAGCGAGCTCGATCTGCACGAGCACCTCGCCGGGCGCCGCCTCCGGACGCGGCACGTCTTCGATGCGCAGGTCGCCCGGCGCGTACAGCCTCGCCGCCTTCACGGCGTGAACACGATCTTCAGCGCGGCGCCGCTGCGGTAGAGGTCGACTCCTTCGCGGAACCGCTCCAACGGCAGGACGGTCACCTCGGGCAGGACGAGCGCCGGCAGGAGCTCGACGGCGGCGTGAAAGTACGCGGGCGTCGCGGAGCGCGAGCCGACCACGTGCAGCTCCCTCCGATAGATCGCATCGAGCGACGTCGGCACGTCGTGCTCGGGCGCTGAGAAGACGAGCAGCGTGCCACCTGGATCGAGCCGGCGAAGCGCGTCGTTGATCCCCGCGACCGCGGTGACGACCGCGCTCCCGACCGGATCGCCGTCGTCCGCCGCGCCGAGCGCGCGTCCTGCCGCCCGCCGCTCCTCGTCGGGCTCGGCGACGACGACCTCGTCACCCCGCCCTCGAAGCACCTGAATCCACAGCCGGCCGACCCCTCCGCACCCGACGACGAGCACTCGGCCTCGGGGCACGAGCTCGGCCGCCCGCAGGACGCAGGCGAGCGGCTCGACCCAGATCCCGTCGAGCTCCTCGATCTGGTCGGGCAGAGAGACGTGATGGGTTGCGCGCAGCCGCTCCGCAAACCCGCCGGGCGCGATCCGGACGTTGCCGAACTCCGCGCAGGTCGACTCGTGGCCGGCGAGACATTGCCCGCACCTTCCGCACGGGACGCGATGCAGCACGGTGACGCGGGTGCCGTCCTCGAGCTCGCCCACGATCTCGTGGCCGAGCACGGCGCCCGCCGCGGGCCGCCCGAGCTTTTCGACGTCTGAACCGCACAGGCCACAGGCGCGAACGAGGACGAGCGAGCCTGGAGCGGTCGGCTCCGGCAGGTCGGCGAGCTCGGGGAGCCCGTCGTCGTCGAGAACGACCGCGCGCACCGCCCTATCGTAGGCGGCACGCGCGGCCTGAACTCCGCGGCCTAGAGATGCACCGGGAACGAGACCAGCCGGCGGGTGGAGACACCGCCGAGCAGCGACTCGCCCGACTTCCGAGCCCGTACGAACACGGCCAGCAGCTGCTGCCGCGACGAGGCCGGGAAATACCGGTCCTGATGCATGGTCAACGTCGCCCAGCCGTCGGAGCCGGTCTGCGCCTCGGGCGGGATCGAGAACTGCGAGAACGGGACGGCGGTCGCGTAGACGAGCGCCCCGGAGACCGAGCGGCCGCTGCACGCCGAGACGTGGAACCGGAGCGTGACGTCACTCGTCGAACGCGAGATCACGGTCGGTGACACCGTCTGCCCGTCGACGAGGAGCCGGGCGGGCGGCGCGATCGCACTGACGTCGACCGTGCCGGACCCCGAGGTCGGGCAGCCGTTCGTGACCGGCGGCGGCGGAGTGGTCTTCGCCGTGACGACGGCACTCTGGTTCGAGTCCGCGGTCGCGGAGCCGTCGCCGTTCTTCGCAGTCACGCGAACGCGAACTGTGTGACCGACATCAGCCGTCTTCAGCTGATAGTTCGAGGAATCGGCTCCCCCGATGTTCGAACAGCCGTTGCCCTGCGCGTTGCAGCGGCGCCACCGGTACGTGTAGGTGATCGTGCCCGTGCCCGTCCAGGTGCCCGAGCTCCCCGAGAGGGTTTGGCCTTCCTGCGCCGTGCCCGAGATCTTGGGCTCGGCCGTGTTGACAGGAGCCGCAGAGCTCGCGGCGGTCGAGAAGCCGGCGATCGCGAGCACCGTCACGGCCGCGGCCGCGAGCAGCGCAAACAGATTCGTCTTGCGGTTCATTCCTTCTCCTTTGGCTGGGAGGTTTCACCTCTTCCCTTCCCAGCGGGGATGAGGGAACTGTGAGCGTCAGGTAAAACCGCTCACGGGTAGACGGAATCCGGCTCCTGATCGTCTCCCGGGGGCGAATCGAAGATCTCCGTGATCACGCCCAGATCGTCTCCGGTCGGCAGATACGCGAAGTTGACCCCGTTGTACTCGCCTCCGAGCACGATTTCACGGCCCTGATCGGCGACCGCAGCGATCGCCCGGTCGTAGCTCGCGACCCCGACGCCGACGTGATGGACCCCTTCGCCCTTCTCGGCCAGGAACTGGCCGTAGGTGCTGCGATCGTCGAGCGGCTGGATCAGCTCCCAGTGCACCTGGCCGACGCGGGCGAGCGCGAGACGCCAGGCGCACTCGACCGGCTCGCCCGCCGCCGTCATGTTGCGGACGGTGTCCGGGTTGAACTCGTAGATCGCCCAGGGGCCGATGCCGTAGTCGTGAACGTAAGTCCGCAGCGCGGCCTCGAGATCGCGCACGACGAGCGCGACCTGCAGGGTCTCCGTGAACGCGGGCTCGCGCACCGGCCGATTCTACGCCGCCCCGTCCGGGCCCGATCAGGGAGCCCCGAAGTGCGGTTACAATGACAGCCGCCCGGGGCTATAGCTCAGCTGGGAGAGCGCCTGGATCGCACCCAGGAGGTCGGCGGTTCGAGCCCGCCTAGCTCCATAAGTCCGAGAGCCACGATCAGCGCCCTCGCTCGTGAGGGCGCTGTCAATTGCCCAGCCGGTCTGTCTTCCCGGACTGCAGCTCCCAGGCGCCGATCACCGCGTCTTCGACGGCATCGGCATTCCCGTTCGCAAGGTCGGCGACGACCATCATGTGCTTCGCGAACCGCTTCGGTATCGAGAAGGTGTCGGGAAACGACTGCAGCAAGAGGTCTCGAAACTCGAACGACGCACGAATGACGATGTGGCTGTCGTCGAGCTGCCGCGCCACCAGGCGGCCGCGATAGCGCCAGGCGAGCATGCCCTCCCGACGACTCTCGGAGACGCCGTCGAGCTGGGCTGCCAGGCAGCTGAGGTCCGCGAATGTCACCGGGCGATCGTCGCAGGTCGGTTCGACAAGGTCCGCCCGACGCGACCTTCCGTAAGTCCAGGAATGACCGCTGGGCATGACCCGTTGATCGCAGTGACGGCAGAGGGAGGGATGAGATGGCGGGCGGCATTCCGGTGGACGGTGTGAGCGAGCTTGTTCTGGAGGTCGTCGATCTCGCGGCTGCGGAGACGTTCTACGCCGGCGTGTTCGGGTTCCCGGTCGTGGATCGGTGGGAGGACGGCGGGCGGATCTGGCTCATGGCCGGAACACGCACACGAATCGGCCTCTGGCGGCCTCAGCTCGGAATCGCGAACGGACGCGGCGGCCTCCACGTTCATTACGCGCTGCACATCGCCGACGGGTCTTTCGACGATGCCGTTGCGCGCTTACGGGAACACGGCTATGACCCCGAGATCGTCTCGTTCGAGGACGACGATCGCGGCAGGTCGTTCTACGTCACTGATCCCGACGGCAACGTCGTCGAATGCTGGACCTGGGATGTGAAGGGGCACCTCGCGAGTTAGCCGGAGGCCCCTGCTCGGGGCCTCCGGCTCAGGAACGCCGGCTACGCGTCGCAATTGCCGCCGGGCGCCGCAGCTTGCGGCCTTCCTTTGTGACCGGCCTGCTGCATGATCGGCGGGACCTCGGGGTCCGAGACGAAGCTCTGCCAACCCTCCTCGTCCCAGTCGAACAGGACCCAGACCCGGTCGCCCTCATTCGGGTCGCGGAACACCTGCGCGCCCTTCGAGCCGTGCTCGCGGCGCTTGTCGGCGCCCTTGGTCGAGAAGATCTCCATGAAGCGGTCGAACTCTTCGACCTTCGTCGTCGCCAGGATCATCGTCGTCCTCCTTCGTCGAGTGTCTGCACGAGCATGCGCTCGTCGACTCGACGACACATCGGGCGAACGCCCTATGCCGTCTGAACGAGGTTGTTCTCGAACGCCCACACGGTTGCTGCCGCGCGACTGCGAACGCCGACCTTCTGGTAGACGTGCTGGACGTGGTGGCCGACGGTCTTGGCGGAGATGCCGAGATCGTCGGCGATCTGCTGATTGGAGCCGCCGCGCACGAGGACGAGGAGAACCTCGAGCTCTCGTTCCGTCAGACCGGCCGGGCGGTCCCGAGGCCGGTCACGCACGCGATGCCCGGCGGCACCGAGGACCGCGTCGACCGCTTCCGGATCGAGCCGTCCCGCCGCGACCTCGCCCTGAAGCTCCGCCTCCGCCGCCGAAGCGTCGAGCGCCGCCCTGTGGGGCCGCGCCTCGCGCATGGCCCCGTAGCAGTCGGCCGCTGCAAGGATGCGCGCGGGAAGGTCGAGCGCGGTTCCCCCGGTGCCGCGGTGATAGCCGGAGCCGTCGAGCCGCTCGTGGTGGGACCCCGCGAGTCGTCCGATCGGTGCGAGCGTGCGTGATTGGGCGAACGCGCGCTCCGAGAAATGCGGGTGGAGCCGCACCCGCTCCCACTCGCCGAACCCGAGCGGCCCGGGCTTCTCCCAGATCGCGTTCGACACGCCGACCCGTCCGATGTCGTGCGCGAGCGCGGTGCGACGCACGAGAGTGACGGAAGCCGACGGGAGACCAAGCCTCCAGGCTGCGGCCTCGGCGAGGTCGGCCACGTTGGTCGAGTGCTCACGAAGCCACGGCGACTTCAGGCCGGTGAGCGCGGCGATCGCGGCGAATCCCGCATCGACCCGCTGGCCCTCGAGCCGAATCTCGGGGAACGGCTCGGCTCCCATCGCCTGCTCCCAGATCCGGGTCTCGTCGAGGCCGTCGAGGAGCTCGCCGAAGTGCCGCACGGCGAGCTCGGCAAGGCGGGGCTCGTACGCGGCACCGGCTCGCCGCTCGACGACCGCGCGCGCCTCCTCAGGCCCGGACGCCGACAGGAAGAGGGAGATGTCTCTCGCCACGTGCAGGAGGCGCATCGGAGGCGGGATCTCGTCGCCGCGGGCATTCGGGAACCCGCGTCCGTCCCACCGTGCGAAGACAAACTCGAGTGCGGCCTGGATGTCGGTGCCGAGGTCGAGCCACGCCGCGAACCGCTGAGCGACTTCGCACATCGTCGCGAACGCGTCGCGCGCGCGCGGGCCGGCGTTGGCGATTGCGTCCTCGATGATCGCCTCCCGTACCTCAGGTGGTCGGCCTGCTCCGATGTACGCCCGGTAGAAGGCGAGCACCTCCGCCGGGTTCGTCGGGTCGATCAGGAAGAAGGCGGCCCGGTGTGCAATGTCGTCGCCGTAGAGCTGCGCAGCCTCGTGCCCGTTCGACGTGCATCCCGAGGCATGGAGCAGCGCGACGTAGTACGTGGCGGAGAGATCCGCAGCTGCCGTTCCGGCAAGCTCGCCGAGCCGGACGGCGAGGACGGCCGTGCGCAGCGCATGCTCGAGCGGTTGACCCGTGCCGAGGTCGGTCGCAAGCGAGAGCGCGCCGACCACCTCGGCCGCACGGATCGGCAGCTCCTTGACGGGCGGCTGCGCCACCTCACGTGCGTGGTCGTTCGCCGACACAGGGCCACCATACTTCCGAAGCGGCGCCTCCTCCCCTGAGGCCGGCGGATCGGCGCTGCCGGGCTAGGCGCGGAGGCGTTCGGCGAGCAGGACCCGCGTTGCGGCGAACCCGTCCCGCCAGGTGATCTTCTTGCCTTCCTCGTACGTGCGGCCGTAGTAGGAGACGGGAAGCTCGTAGATGCGGAGCCTGCGCTTGCAGACCTTCGCAGTGATCTCGGGCTCGATCGTGAAGCTGCTCTCGCGGAGGTCGAGCCCGCGAAGCACGTCGGTGCGGAATGCCTTGTATCCCGTCTCCATGTCGGAGAGCGTCGTGTTGTAGAGGACGTTCGTCAGAAGCGACAGGAACCGGTTGCCGACCTGGTGCCAGAAGAGATGAGCGCGCTGCGGCTTGCCGCCGATCAGCCGTGAGCCGAAGACGACGTCCGCGACGCCGGAGCAGAGCGGCTCGATCAGCGCCGGCACGTCGGCCGGGTCGTACTCGAGGTCCGCATCCTGAATCACGACGATGTCTCGGTCGAGGTAGGGGATCGCGGCCCGGATTGCCGCGCCCTTGCCGGCGTTCGCCTGGCGCACGACCGTCGCCCACGGCCGTGTCACCGCCCAGCGCTCGAGGACGAGCGGGTGTGGCGTCCGTCGAACCGTCGTCGACGACGATCACCTGCCGGTCGAACGGAAGTGCCTCGAGCCGCGAGAGCACCTCCTCGATCGTGCGCGCCTCGTTGTAGGCGGGGACGATGAACGCCACACTCGGTGCCGCCGGCTCGACCGCCGCGAGTGGCGGCGCCGGAGCCGCGGCGATGCTGCGCATGACGCTCATAGCGAGGTACATCGGCAGGCGATCCGCCCTGCTTGAGCTGCAAAGCGGCCGGCCGCGCCCGCTCCGGCGGTTCAAGCAAGCTCCGGCGAATGCCGATCTGAAAGAGGTGGCGTGGCTGATGCTAGGGGTTGCGCTCGTCGGCACGAGCGCGCTCGCAGGAGCGTGCTGCCTCCGGCTGAGTGCGACCGGGACGCTGCTCGCCGCCTACGTGCTCGCGGTCGGCCAGATCATCGTGACGACCGACCTGCTCTCGACGGTCAACCTGGTCGGCCGCGCGGCCTACCTGACCGTGGGAGTCGCATTCGCGGGCGCCGCACTCGCCCTCTGGTGGAGGCAGAGGCCGACCGTGTCCGGCGGTATCGATCGACCTGCGTGCAGCGACTCGCCATCCGGCGGTCGCGGTCCTCGCACTCGCGGTCGCTCTGGCGCTCGCCTACGAACTGGCGCTCGCGCTGACGGTGCCGCCGAATACGTGGGATGCGATGACCTATCACCTGACGCGGGCGGCGGCGTGGCTGCAGCACGGCGGGGTCGCCTGGGTGCCCGCGTCGACGGTCCGCGTCAACGTGTTCCCGGTCAACGGCGAGATCCAGATCCTGTGGACGCTCGCGCTCGCCGGGACGGATGTCGGAGCCGCGCTGCCGCAGTTCGCCGCCCAACTGGCGACGATCGTCGCCATCTTCGGCATCGGGCGCCGGCTCGGCTTCTCGCGGGCGCCCGCAGCCTACGCGGCGTTGCTGTTCGCGACCCTGGCGGAGATCGCACTCGAGGCAACATCGACACAGAACGACCTCGTGGTGGCAGCACCGGTCGCCGTCGCGCTGTATTTCATCCTTGGACGAAACACGCGCGAGTCGCTGCTCGCGGCGACGGCTCTCGGCATCGCGCTCGGGACGAAGCTGACTGCGGTGTTCGCGCTGCCCTGCCTCGTGCTCGTCGCGCTGCTCGTCCTGCCGCGACGCCAGAGGCTCGTCGCAGCCGTCGCGGCCGCAGCCGCCTTCATCGCATTCGCGTCGCCGACCTACATCGCCAATCTGGCGCACACCGGAACACCGCTCGGCAACGGCCCGGAACTGGCCGGGGTCGCGCCCAGACTGACGCTCGACGGGACGATCTCCACGGTCACGCGGGTCGGCTGGCGCTTCATCGACTTCACCGGTCTGCGCACCGTCCCCGGAACCGACCGCACGGTCGGCAACGTCGGGTCGAGGCTGTTCCACGGCCTCCATATCCCGGAGAACCCTCGCGCCTCGACCTCGACGGGGTTCTCGACGGTGCCGAACGACACCCCCCAGGAGGACCTTGCGTTCTTCGGGCCGCTCGGCGCGCTGCTGATCCTGCCGATCGTCTTCGTGACGCTCGCCGGGTTCTGCATCCGCAGGCGAGCCCGCCCCGAGCAGGTGGCGGTCGCCGCCGCGCTGCCGCTCTTCATCGTCGCTGTCGCGTTTGCCTACCGCTACAACCTCTGGCTCGGTCGGTTCATGGTGGTTCCCGTCGCGCTGGTCACGCCTCTCATCGCCCGCATCTACTCGTCCTGGAGGCTGTTCGCCACGCTCGTGGCCCTCATCGCGGTCGCGTCACTGCAATCGACGCTCACGAACAACACGCTGAAACCGCTCGCATCGCTCCCGTGGAGGGCCGACCGTGTCACGGTCCAGACAGTCGAACGGCCCGACCTCGCCCCGACGATTCGCGCGATCGACGCGGACGTTCCCCGCGGGCCCATCGGCTACGCATTCGGCGTCGACGACTGGACGTATCCCCTGTACGGAGCTCACTTCCAGCGTCGCCCCGTGCTCGTCGGCAACGCCCACCCATTCGCCGACGCCACACGGCACCACCTCGACTGGCTCGTCGTCAGCCGACCGGTCGCCGGCAACGCCGCGTGGCAGGTCGTCCAACGCGGGAGCTGGACACTGCTGCACCGGCGCGCGGAGACGTGACGCCGCGGCTCAGTCCGCGATCCCGAGCCCCCAGCCGCCGTCGATCACGATCTCCTGGCCGGTGATATAGCCGGAGGCAGGCGATGCGAGGAAGAGGGCGAGCGCCTTGATGTCGTCGGGCCGGCCCACGCGATGCATGGGAATGTCCTTCGCGACCGCGGCCTGCAGGCCCGGGTCGTGTGCGTGGCCCCCGCCGATATTCGTGACGAAGAAGCCCGGCGCGATCGCGTTGGCCGTGATGCCGTCCGCAGCAAGTTCGAGCGCGATGCTGTGCATGAAGTGCCTGGCCCCTGCCTTCGCCGCCATGTAGGCGGAGCCGATCGCGGGCTCGACCTTGGTCGCCGCGAGCGACGTCGTCAGGACGATCCGCCCAAACCCGCGCGGGCGCATGTGGCGGGCGGCGGCCCGTGCCGTCGCGAAGATCCCGTTCAGGTTGATGTCGATCACCCGCTCCCAGCGCTCGCTGCTGTAACGCTCGAGCGCACCGTCCGCCATTCTCGGCCGCTCCTCGCCGGCCCAGGCGCCGACGAAGCCGACGCCCGAGTCGATGCCGGCGTTCGCGAACGCGACGTCGAGCCGCCCGTGCACGGAAGCCGCCTCGTCGATCACGCGATCGAGGGCGGCGTGGTCCGTGACGTCGGCGACGACGCCGCGCACGTCCAGCCCTTCGCTCTGCAGCCGCTCTGCCTGCGCGGCGACCGCCTCGGCATCGACGTCGATCAGCGTCACCCGCGCGCCGTGCGCCGCAAGCACTTCGCCGTACGCGAGCCCGAGCCCACTTGCGCCGCCGGTGACGATCGCGCCGAACCCGGCCACGTCAAAACGCGAGGAAACGTTCACGTGCAAGAGCCTCCCGTGATCTCGTTGGTCAGCGAGCCTACCGCGTCGTCTCGGCCACACGGGACGTGACGGCTACGGTTGGGCCGATGAGCGACTTCAACCGCCGGATCATCGCGCTGACGCGCAAGGAGAGCCCGTGAGCGGCCCGCAGGGCCCGGTCGATCCGGTCGTCGCCGCTGACCGGCCGATCGACCCGCTGGTCAGGATCGGACACGTTCATCTGCGGACCGCGAACATCGACCGCGTGCGGGCGTTCTACGTCGACGTGCTCGGCTTCGACGTCGTCCACGAGGCGCGCGATGTGCCCGGCTGGGGCACGACGGGGGACCTGCTCTTCGTCTCCGCCGGCGGTTACCACCACCATCTCGGCTTCAACACGTGGAAGTCGGCAGATGCGCCCGGGCAACCCGACGGCGTCACCGGACTGCACCACGTCGCGCTCAACTTCTCGACCCGCACGCGGCTCGCCGAGACGGTGGGCCGGCTCGTCGACGCCGGGATTCCGCTGCGTCAACTCACCGACCACGGGACGCATCTCGCGGTCTATCTCAGCGACCCGGACGGGAACGACCTGGAGCTCGCATGGGACCGGCCGTTCGACGAGTGGCCGGGCTACGGCTCGAACGACGGGACGGTGGCCAATGTCCCGTTCGAGCTCGACGAGCTGCTCTCGAGCCGGCCCACGCTCACGCAGGACTGATCGAGCCGAGCAGCCCGTGCACGCCGAGCTCGGTGTCGCCGTGCCAGGTATGCGGGCCCGAGGTGAAGAAGAGCGTGCCGGCCGGCCCCGCCATGCCGTCGTTCCCGAAACCGAGCCCCCAGAGGCCGTTGATGACGAGCGGCTTGCCGTGCGGGTCGTTGAGCGTGCCGGCGTACGTCCAGCCGCCGGAGGCTCGCCGGAAGGCGTTGATGCGGCCGTCGCCGAAGTTGCCGATCAGCAGGTCGCCACCGAAGCGCCCGAACGCGCGCGGCGCCTGGACGAGACCCCACGGCGCGTTGAGCACACCGCCGTGGCCGACACGGTCGATCAATCTCCCGTTGCGGTCGAACTCGTCGACGTAGCCGCCGGTCGGAGCGTCGTTTCCGTTCACCGGCGCGCGATAGACGTACGTGACGAACACGTGACCGCCGATCGCCTGGATGCCGAAGGGCGCGTACCACGACGGAATCGCCCGGTCGACGAAGGCTCCCGGCAGAAGGATGCGGTGCCACTGCGAGTCGTACATGTCGACGCGCGCGTTGTGGAAGTCGGTCGCGTAGACGCGCGCGCCCACGACCGCGACACCGCGGAAGACGGCAGCTTCGGCTCCCTCGTCGACGACGACCTCGGACTGGGTCGACCAGCCGCCCGGCACGGTCGGCGTCCACGCGCGCAGCTTCCCGTCCTCACACGCGTAGATGAAGCGAGCCGGATCGGACACCCCGCCCCCCGAGACGGGAAGCTGTTTGCCGGCGTACCACGCGACACCGGTCGGGCCGCCCGCGACCTGCACCGTCAGCAACTGCTTGCGCCCGGCGCTCGAGTACAGCGTGCTCGTCGAGGTCGCCTCGTTCGCCGTCCACCACGGCCCGGTCGGGCTGGCGGCGAGGCCCCACGCGTTGACCAGTCGACGATCGGCGTGCGACGCCTGCCCGTGCCGGTCCGAGACGAGCCGCTGGACGTCGTAGGCGTTGCGCGGCCCTCCTCCCAGCGCGAACGCCGCTCCGATCGCAATGCCGACGGCGGCGAGGGCCGCGACGATCGCGACGCGCACGATCTACCGCCGCGGAGGCGCCGTGGTCTCGCGCACGACGAGTCTCGTCGACAGCTCCATGCGCAGCGCATCGACCCGCTGCCGCTCGAGCAGGCGCACGAGCAGGCTCACGCCGGTGCGGCCCAGCTCGGCGAGCGGTTGGCGCACGGAGGTCAGCTGTGGTGTGACGACGGTCGCCAGTTCCGTGTCGTCGAATCCGACCACCGAGAGGTCTTCCGGAACCCGGAGACCGCGCTGATGGGCGGCGTGCAGCACGCCGATCGCCACGTTGTCGTTGAATCCGAAGATCGCGGTCGGCGGCTCAGGCAGCGCGAGCAGCTGTTCGGCAGCCTCGGTGCCGCGCGGCATCCGCCAGTCCGAATAAGCGACCAGTTCGGGATCGAGGAGCATGCCCGCCGCCGCGAGCGCGGCGCGGAAACCGATCAGCCGCTCCTCGGTCGCATACCACCCGGGCGCTCCGGCGATCGCGCCGATCCGGCGATGACCGAGACCCAGCAGGTGCTGGGCCGCCTCCTTCGCGCCGGCGGCATGCATCGCCGAGACGCACGCGATGCCGTCGGGCGGGGGCTCGCGTGGATCGACGACCACGAACGGGAAGCCCTGCCGCTGCAGCGTCAGCAGCTCCTCGGCCGACTCCTCCGGCAGCATCAGGATCGCGCCGTCGGTCGTCCCGCGCATCAGCCGCTCGAGCAGGGAGACCTCGCGGTCGTGCTCGTGCAGCGTCGGCGCGAGCACGAGCCGCATATCCCGTTCGTGCAGTGCCTCCGCCGCGCCGCTCAGCATCGGCCCGAAGTAGGCGTCGTTGACGCGCGGCAAGGTCAGCCCGACCATTCCGGTGCGCCCGCTCGACAGCCCGCGGGCGCCGCGATTGGTGCTGAAGCCGTGCTCACGCACGACCTGCAGCACGCTTTCGCGCGTCTCCCGGGACACGTCGGGCCGGTCGTTCAGGACCCGCGAGACGGTCGCGATCGACACGCCGGCCAGGTCGGCGATGTCCCGGATCGTGGCGCGGCCCCGGAACGGCGGGACTGGCTGAGTGTCGGTTTGAGCCATCCGAAAAGCTATTCAAGCACCTGGAAACGTTTCCGGCAATTGTTTCGGTGTCTCTCCCTGGGGTTTGCGGCGTTTCCTCTTGACATCCACTGGCTCTTCGTGGTAACCGTTACCGGTAATTACCGGAAATCTCCCCAGATCGACACAAGCCGCCCAGTACGGGCAGGAAAGGAAGGCAGATGTCACGTCAGACCCGCTCCACACGCCTCGGCTTCGCCGGCGCACTCGGAGCCGTACTGCTGGCGGCACTGTGCGTCGTCGCCATCGCGGCCGCCCGCCCCACCGGGCACGCAACCGCCGCCAAGATCACTGCAAGTCACAAGTGCCTCACGATGGCGGGCGCCGGTGACGGAGCGTTCACCAAGAACTTCAACCCCTTCACCGGAACCGGCCTCCCCAGCGGCGCGGTCGTCAAGGGCGCGATCTATGAAGGACTGACGGTCTCGCCCGAGGGCGGGAAGCCGACGCTGCCGTGGCTCGCCACGAGCTGGAAGTGGAGCAACGGCAACAAGACGCTGACGCTGCAGCTGGCGAAGGGCGTCAAGTGGTCCGACGGCAAGCCGCTCACCTCGGTGGACGTCGTGTACAGCCTGACCGCCGGCAAGCAGAACAAGGTGATGGACATCATCGGGTACACGCGTCCCAACACGAACATCACCTCGATCAAGGCGAAGGGCTCCTACGCGGTCGTCATCAACCTGAAGACGGCCGACTCGCAGTTCATCGCCGCGACGCTGAACGGCGCGATCGTGATTCCGCGGCACATCTGGTCGCACGTCGCCGACCCGGCGACCTTCACGAACCCGAACCCGGTGGGATCCGGCCCGTTCAACCGCATCACCCGGTTCACCCCGCAGGACTACGTCCTCGGCAAGAACCCGAACTACTGGCAGAAGGGCAAGCCGCTCATCAACTGCCTCGAGTACGTCCAGGCGGCGTCGAACGATGCGTCCCTGGCTCTGGCCCAGAGCGGCCAGGTGGACTGGACGCACAACTTCGTCCCGAACGTCGAAAAGGCGTACGAGGCGAAGGATCCTGCGCACTTCCACGCGTTCTATGCCACGACGGCCTACCCGGTCTCGCTGGTCTTCGACGACACGCAGTATCCGTACAGCCTCGTCGCCTTCCGGAAGGCACTGTCGATGGCGATCGATCGGCAGACGGTGTCGAAGCTCGGTGAGTACGGCTATGCGCCGGCCACCGACGCGATCGGCCTCAACGGCCTGTTCCCCTCGTGGGTGACCGACAAGTCCGTCAAGCAACAGTCGAAGCTGCTGTCCACGTACAGCCCGCCGGCTGCGAAGAACCTGCTGACCTCCAACGGGTTCACGTACAAGAACAACAAGCTCATCGACCCCAAGGGCAACCCGGTCACGCTGAACATCCACGTGATCTCGGGCTGGTCCGACTGGGTCGCGTCGAACCAGATCATCACCAAGAACCTCCAGTCGATCGGGATCGACTCGAACGTTGCGCTCGAGCCCGACTGGGGCTCCTGGTTCCCGAACGCGTATGCGACGAAGAACCCGACGCTGCTCTGGCAGAACGGCTCCCAGGCATCGCCGTACGGCTTCTTCTTCGCGAACTTCTCGCAGAATGCCCTGATCCCGTCGGGGCAGGATGCCTCGACGACGGGCAACTGGGAGCACACGTACGACGCCAATGCGACCAGTCTCCTGAACCAGTGGAAGAACACCCTCGATTCCAAGACGCAGCACACGATTGCGACGAAGCTCGAGAAGATCTTCCTGGCCCAGATGCCGATCGTCCCGCTGTTCATCGGGCCGCGGTGGTCGACCTACAGCACCAGGTACTTCCATTGCTTCAACTCGCCGAAGAACTTCTACGGCGATCCGATCTTCACCACGTTCCCTGACAACGTCCTCTCGTTCACCCGCATCTGCCCCGGCGGACACGCCGGTCCGTAGCGGGCCCCTGGTAGCAAGCCGGGCGGGACTTCGGTCCCGCCCGGCGCCATACTTCGGCCATAACCGATGCGCTGGTTCCTCCGCAGATTGCTCTTCTACGTCTTCGCCATGTGGGTGGCGCTGACACTCAACTTCCTGCTGCCGCGCCTCATGCCGGGCGACCCGGCCAGCGGCGTCCTCTCCCGCCTCTCACCCGCCCAGATCCAGGCCAACCCGGGGATCGTCCAGACGTATGAGGCGCTGCTCGGCGGCGGCAAGGGGTCGCTCGGGCACGACTACGTCGTCTACCTGCAGCGGCTCGAGCATCTGAACTTCGGCATCTCGACGTCGAACTACCCGGCCCCGGTCTCGACGGTGATCGGGCGAACGCTTCCGTACTCGATCGCTCTCGTGGGGGTGGCGTTCCTGCTGTCCTTCATCATCGGCATCGGGATCGGGATGGTCGCCGCGTGGCGGCGGGGTGGAACCGTCGACACGTTGTTCGTGCCGGCGCTGATGGGGCTGGGCGCGTTCCCCGCCTTCTTCACCGCACTCCTGGGCGTCTACTTCTTCGGGCTCAAGCTCGGCTGGTTCCCGATCCAGCACGCCTACGACAGCCAACTCGTGCCCGGCTACAACTGGGCGTTCGCCCAGAGCGCGGTGCGACATGCCGAGCTGCCGGTCCTCGTGATCATGGCCGCCTTCACCGGCGGCTGGGTGCTGAACATGCGCACCGTGATGATCAACACGATCAGTGAGGACTACGTGGCGATGGCGCAGGCCAAAGGGCTGAAGGACCGCCGCGTGATGACCCGCTACGCCGGCCGCAACGCGATCCTGCCGCCGCTGAACGGGTTCGCCGCGCAGTTCGCCGGCGCCGTCGGCGGGCTCGTCTTCATCGAATACGTCTTCAGCTACCCGGGGGCGGGCCTGACCCTGCAGCAGGCGGCGCTCGGCAGCGACTATCCGCTGACCCAGGGCCTGCTGCTCGTCTTCGCGTTCGCCGTGATCGCCGCGAACTTCCTCATGGACCTGGCCAACTTCCTCCTCGATCCACGGGTTCGGGCCAACTGATGTCGCAGGTCCAGCCTGCCATCGAGCAACCGGCGATCCCGCTCGCCGTCGTCGCGCCCCGGAAGCATCACCGCATCCCGGGCTGGCTCTCACTGCTTCTCTCCAACCCGAAATCGCGTTTCGGCCTGGTGCTGCTCGCCTTCATGGTGATCGTGGCGGTGATCGCACCGTGGATCTCCGTCAACGACCCCACCGCCTTCAACATCTCCGCGACGCAACAGGCCCCGTCGTGGCACCATCTGTTCGGCACGACCGACCAGGGCAGCGACATCTTCTCGCAGGTCGCCCTCGGAACGCGCCGCTCGTTGATCCTCGGCGCGTCGGCGGCCGTGCTCGCGACGACGCTGGCGGCGACGCTCGGCATCCTCGCCGCGTACTCGGGCGGAATCATCGACGAGGTCGTCAACTTTCTCACCAACGTCTTTCTCGTCATTCCGACGATCCCGCTGCTGATCGTGATCTCGGGCTACCTCCACGCGCGCGGCATGACGACGATGATCCTCGTGCTCGGGCTGACGCTGTGGGCGTTCGAGGCGCGCATCCTCCGCGGGCAGGCCCTCTCGTTGAAGAGCCGCGACTTCGTGCAAGCGTCGAAGGTCGCCGGCGAGTCGACCCGGCGAATCGTCTTCGGCGAGATCATGCCCAACATGATCAGCCGCATCGCCGCGGCCTTCGTGCTCGTCTTCTACGTCGCCCTGCTCGTCGACGCGGGTCTCGAGTTCCTCGGCCTCGGCGACACCTCGCACGTCAGCTGGGGGATGGTGCTCTACTGGGCGCAGACGAACTCGACCGTCCTGCAGGGCGAATGGTGGCCGTTCCTCTTCCCCGGCCTCGCCCTCGTGATCACCGTCGTCGGTCTCGTCTTCCTGCTGGCCGGGATCGACGAAGTCAGCAACCCGCGCCTGCGCGCGCTGACGAAGGCGAAGAAGAAGTCGAAGTGGAAGAAGTCGAAGTGACAGTGGCCGAACGCGACCTGTCGCCGATCCCGGACGCCGAGCGCGAGACGCTCGTCGAGGTCCGCGATCTCCACGTCGCCTATGGCGACGTCGTCGCGGTCGACGGCGTCAATCTGACGATCGTCGCGGGCGAGATCCTCGGTCTCGCCGGCGAGTCCGGCTGCGGCAAGACGACGATCGCGAACAGCGTCATTCAGATCCTGCGCCCGCCGGCCGCGATCACCGGCGGCAGCATTCTCTTCCGCGGCGAAGACCTGGTCGGGCAAAGCCAGGAGGAGCTGCGCCGCTATCGCTGGCGCAACGTCTCGATGGTCTTCCAGAGCGCGATGAACTCGCTCAATCCGGTGACGCGCGTCGGCGATCAGTTCGTCGACATGATGCGCGCGCACGAGAAGATCTCGAAGAGCGACGCCCTCGAGCGTGCCGGCGAGCTGCTCGACCTCGTGGGGATCGACAAGCGGCGCACCCGGGCCTACGCCCACGAGCTCTCCGGCGGAATGCGGCAGCGCGTGATCATCGCGATGGCGCTCGCGCTCAATCCGGAGCTCGTGATCATGGACGAGCCGACGACCGCTCTCGACGTCGTGGTGCAGCGGGAGATCCTGCAGCAGATTCACGATCTCCAGGCGGAGCTCGGATTCGCGGTCCTCTTCATCACGCACGACCTGTCGCTCCTCTTCGAGGTCGCACATCGGATTGCGATCATGTACGCCGGTGAGGTCGTCGAAGAAGGCCCTGCGGCACAGTTGCGCGAGGCCGCCCGGCACCCCTACACCCTCGGCCTGATCCGGTCGTTCCCGCCGCTGACCGGGCCGATCGAACGGATGACCGGCATCCCTGGATCGCCGCCGGATCTCGCGTCACCACCTGCCGGCTGCCGGTTCCATCCGCGCTGCCCCCACTGCGTGCCGGAGCAGAGTGCGCTGCACACCCTGCAGACGACGGTCCGCCCGGTGCTGCACTCGGTCGGGCCTCGACCACCAGGTGGCCTGCCATCTCGTGGAGCAGCAGGGATGACCACCTCGATCTCAGGCCCGGTCGAGGTCCGCGGGCTGACGAAACACTTCCCCGCCGGCAACGGGCTCGTCGGACGCGGCAAGCTGCATGCGGTCGACGACGTCACGTTCACTCTGCGCCCGGGCACGGTCACGGCGCTCGTCGGCGAGAGCGGCAGCGGCAAGAGCACCGTCGCGCGCATGCTCGCCCGCCTCTACGAGCCGACCAGCGGGACCATTCTCTTCGAAGGGAGCGACGTCACACACGCCAAGCGGCGGGGTGACGTCCTGCACTACCGGTCGCAGGTGCAGATGATCTTCCAGGACCCGTTCGGATCGCTGAACCCGGTCAAGACGATCCGCCACCATCTTACGAGGCCGATGAAGATCCATGGTCTCGCGTCACGCGCACAGATCGACGAGCGGATCGACGAGCTGCTCACGACGGTCGGCCTCGTCCCTCCGGATCGCTACGTCGACAAGTATCCGTACGAGCTCTCGGGCGGCCAGCGGCAGCGCGTCGCGATCGCGCGGGCACTTGCCGTCCAACCGACGGTGCTCGTGGCCGACGAGCCGACGTCGATGCTCGACGTCTCGATCCGGATCGGGATCCTCAACCTGATGCTCGACCTCAAGGAACGCGAGCAACTCGCGTTCCTCTACGTCACCCACGACCTCGCCAGTGCGCGCTACATCTCCGACTACATGCTCGTGATGTACGCGGGGCAGATCGTCGAGCAAGGACCGTCCGAGAGCGTGCTCCAGGACCCGTTGCACCCGTACACGCGGCTGCTGCTCGAGTCGGTGCCCAACCCGGCGCTCGCCGAGCACGAGCGAATCGACGTGCGCAAGGGCGCGGCGTCCGCCGCGATCGACCCACCCGAAGGGTGCCGGTTCGCCGACCGCTGCCCGCTCAGGATCGACGTCTGCACGCAGATCACGCCGGAGCTCGTCCTGACCCGAGACGGGCACAGCGCACGCTGCCATGTCACTGCACCCTCCCCTGCCAGCCGAGAGGAAGTCCATGTCCAGTCAACTCCCTAAGTTGTTCCCGGCCGACTTCGTGTGGGGCGCCGCAACCGCCTCGTACCAGATCGAAGGAGCGGCCAACGAAGACGGTCGCGGCGAAAGCGTGTGGGACCGGTTCTGCGCGACACCGGGGAAGGTCCGGAACGGCGACAACGGAGCGGTCGCGTGCGACTTCTACCACCGCTACAGCGACGACATCGCGCTGATGCGCGAGCTCGGCCTCGACGCGTTCCGCTTCTCGATCGCGTGGCCTCGCGTGCTGCCCGAGGGCAGGGGCCGTGTCAACGCAGCAGGCCTCGACTTCTACGACCGGCTGGTCGACGAGCTGCTCGGCAACGGGATCGCCCCGTACGTGACGCTCTTCCACTGGGACACCCCGCAGGTGCTGGAGGACGCGGGCGGCTGGCCCGTGCGCGACACGGTCGATGCATTCGCCGAGTACGTCGAGGCCGTCTCCGAGCGGCTCGGCGACCGCGTGGGCCACTGGATCACACACAACGAGCCGTGGGTCGTGTCGTGGGTCGGTCACGGCTGGGGGCACCACGCTCCGGGCCGCGAATCCGAGTCGGACGCGCTCGCAACCGCGCACCACCTGCTGCTGTCACACGGGCGGGCGGTCGAGATCCTGCGCCGCAACTCGCCGAACGCCGAGGTCGGGATCACCCTCAACCTCGACAACCCCTACGCCATGAGCGAGTCGCCCGAGGACCTCGCGGCTGCGCGGTGGGTCGACGGTCTCCACAACAGGTGGTTCCTCGATCCGCTGTTCCTCGGGACGTATCCCGACGACATGCTCGAAGCGTGGGCCGAGCTGATGCCGGAGATTCGCGAAGGCGACCTCGAGCTGATCTCGACGCCGATCGACTTCCTCGGCGTCAACAACTACACCTCGCCGCTCGTGGCGGCGGACGACAACGGCGGGCGATCGCAGATCGTGCGCCGGAACGACGTCGATCGCACGGACATGGGCTGGGAGGTCGTGCCGGACGGATTGCAGGACCTGCTGCTCCGGCTGCACCACGACTACCAGCCGGCGGCCATCTACGTGACCGAGAACGGCGCCGCGTACGCGGACGTCCGCGGCCACGACGGAAGCGTGAACGATCCGGAGCGCCAGTCGTATCTCGAGAGCTATCTCGCCGGCGCCGCGCGCGCGACGGCGGAAGGCGTGCCGCTCCGCGGGTACTTCGCGTGGTCGCTGCTCGACAACTTCGAGTGGGCCTGGGGCTACTGGAAGCGCTTCGGCCTGATCTACATCGACTACGCGACGCTGGAACGGGTGCCGAAGGGCAGCTTCTACTGGTACCGCGACTTCATCGCGAAGCAGCGGCTCCGAACGGCAGACAGCGAAGAAGCCGCGCTGAGCTAGCCGGACGACGGAGGCGGGGCGCGGACTGACCTGCCATCCGCAGCCCGATCTCGCCCACGGTCGCGCCGGCAGGCAACTCGGAGAGCGAGCCTTCGTACATGACGAGCACGCGGTCGTTGAGTGCGAGGATCTCGTCGAGGTCCTCGCTGATCAGCAGCACAGCGGCGCCGCTCTCGGCGGCCTGGAGCAGAAACGTGTGCACCTGCTCGACCGCGGCGACGTCGAGGCCGCGCGTCGGCGAGCCCGCGACGAGCACGCTCGGGCTCGCGCCGAACTCGCGCGCGATCACGACCTTCTGCACGTTCCCGCCCGACAGGTAGTCCGTCTGCTGGTCGGGGCCCGACGCCTTGATCTCGAACGTCTCGATCGCCTGCGTCGCGTTCGCCCGCATTGTTGCGAGCCGCAAGAACGGGCCGCGCGAGTCCGCACGGAACGACTTCAGTGCGAGGTTCATCGCGATCGAGAGACTCGGAGCGACACCGGTGCCGAGGCGGTCCTCGGGCACGTAGCCAATCCCGGCCTCGAACGCCGCGCGCTCGTCGCCCGCGCGAATCGTACGGCCTCCGACGCGAACCGTGCCGCTCGTGCACGTTCGCAGCCCGGTGATCGCCTCGGCCAGCTCGCGCTGGCCGTTGCCGGCGACACCGGCGACCGCAGCGATCTCACCCGCTCGAACGATCAGCGAGACGCCCCTGACCGCAGGAGCTCCCCGGTCTCCGTCGGCCCAGAGTTCGTCCAATTCGAGTACGGGCTCGGTCTGCGGCCGCACCTTCGCCTCTCGGCGCACGGCCTGGACCTCGCGGCCGACCATCATGGTCGCAAGCGAGTGCGGGCTCGCATCGGCGGTCTGCACCGTCCCCAGCGCCTTGCCGGCACGCAGCACCGTGACGCGGTCCGAGACCGCCTTCACCTCGTTGAGCTTGTGCGAGATGAAGACGACCGTCCGGCCTTCGGCCGCGATCTCGCGCAGCGTGACGAACAGCGCATCGGCTTCCTGCGGCGTGAGCACTGCCGTCGGCTCGTCGAGAATCAGTACGCGGGCTTGCTGATAGAGCGCCTTCAGGATCTCGACCCGCTGTTGCTCGCCGACCGAGAGCTGCCAGATGCGCGCACGGGGATCGATGTCGAGGCTGTAGCGCCGGCCGAGCTCGCGCACCTGGGCATCGACGGCGCCCGGAACGATCCGGAAGCGACGGCCGGCGCCGCGGCGGTCGCCGAGCATGAGGTTCTCGGCGACCGTGAACCGGGAGACCAGCCGGAACTGCTGGTGCACCATCCCGACGCCCGCGTCGATCGCCTCGCGCGGCGACGCGAAGTCGACCCGCCGGCCGTCGAGGGAGATGGTTCCCTCGTCGGCGCGGTACAGGCCGGTGAGGATGTGCGACAGCGTGGTCTTCCCGGCGCCGTTCTCGCCCAGCAGCGCGTGCACCTCGCCCTGCGCCGCATCGAAGTCGACCCCGTCGTTCGCGACGATGCCGGGGAACCGCTTCGTGATGCCCCGCATCGAGACGGCCGCTGGTTGCGCTGCCGTCATCGATCCTCCCGGGCATAGGCGTTCCCGAGCGCGGCGGGCGCGCCGAGACGGCGGCGCGCGGTCCCCGACGAGACGACGACGAGAACGACGATCGTCATCACGTACGGGAGGGCGTTCGTCCAGAGCACGGTCGGGCCGAGGCTGATGTTGCGGGCCTGCAGTTGCGGCGCAAGCGCCTGCAGCGCGCCGAAGAAGTACGCGCCGACCAGGCAGAGCTCCGGGCGCCAGAACGCGAAGATGACGAGCGCGATCGCGATCCAGCCCGCGCCTCCGGTGATCCCGTCGACCCATTGCGGCGTGATCGCGAGCGTGATCGTTGCTCCCGCGACCCCGGCGAACGCGCCGCCCACGAGCGTGTGTACATACCGGTACGCCGAGACGTTGATGCCCATGGCGTCGGCGGCCGCCGGCGATTCACCGACCGAACGGACGTTCAGGCCGGGCCGCGTGCGCGAGAGGTAGAACCAGATCGCGACGACGCAGCCCCAGGAGATGTAGACCAGCGCATCCTGGCCGAACACGATCGGGCCGGCGACCGGCCAGCGCTGCATGGCTGCCGGGAACACGGCATGGAACGAATGGGCGGCGGGCTGGTCTGCGACGTTGAGGTCGTTGCCGAGGTAGGACGAGAGCCCGACGGACCCGGCGAAGATCGTGAGCGCGAGACCGGACACGATCTGGCTCGCCCGCAGGGTGATCACGAGAAAGGCATGGATCGACGCCAGGGCCGCTCCTGCGAGCGCCGCGACGACAATGCCCGACGCCAGGGAGATGCCCGCGCTCGTGTGGACCCGCTGGACGGTCCAGAAGCCGATCACCGCGCCGACGAGCATCATCCCCTCGACCCCGAGATTGAGAACTCCGGACCGCTCCGCGAGCAGCTCGCCGAGCGACGCGTAGAGCAGCGGCGTGCCGTAGGCGATGCCCGACGCGATCAGGACGATGAGCAGCGAGTTGTTCACGCGGCGGTCTCCAGCCCGGGTGCCGCACCGCCGCGGTTCGTGCGGACGATGCGCACTCGATGGCGGATGAGCACCTCTCCGCCGAGCGCCGAGAACAGGATGATTCCCTGGATCACGCCGACGAGGCCGGCCGGGAAGTTCGCGCCCTGCAGCGTGTTGCCCGCGTTCTCGAGCCCGCCCATCAGGAACGCCACCAGGACGACGGCGAACGGGTTGTAGCGGGCGAGCGCGGCGATGACGATTCCCGTGTAGCCGTAGCCGAGCTTCTGCAGGCCGTTCGGATCGCCGTCGACCGAGTGGGCGAAGTCGCCGACCTGGCTGGCACCGCCGAGGCCGGCAATCGCCCCCGAGAGCGCCATCACGGCGAGGATCTTGCGGCGGACCCGCACGCCCGAGTAGCGCGCGGCGCGTTCGGAGTCGCCGAGGACCTCTGCCTCGAACCCGAAGCGGGTCCGGGTGTAGAGCACCCACAGAACGACCGCCACGAGAACGGCGAGGACGGCGCCGAGGGGGATCGTGACGCCGCCCTGGACATCGATCGTCCAGCTCGGCCACACGGCCGACGGAGGCAGCGTCTTGCCGGTCGGGAACACCGACGCGTTGAAGCCCTTCGTCTCGCGCCAGTACGACTGGCTCTCGAAGATCAGGTAGGTCAGACCGAGCCCGGCGACGTAGTTGAGCAGCAGGGAGGTGAGGATCTCGCTGGTCTTGAAGAACGCGCGCAGGATGCCGGGGATGAGCCCCCAGGCGGCACCGCCCAGGCAGCCCATCACGACCATCGCCGAGATCACGAAGACCGAGGAGCCGCCGCGGCCTCCCAGGTAGAGGCCCGCGGCCGCGCCGGTGACCGCGCCGACGTACATCTGCCCTTCGGCACCGATGTTGAAGAGCTTCATCCGGAATGCCGCAGCCGCAGCGAGCCCGGTGAAGGCGAGCGGCGTCGCGACGATCAGCGTCTGATCGAGCGACCCGGTCTGCAGAAAGGCCGCATCGAACAGCTGCCGGTAGGTCGAAAGCGGGTTGTGCCCGGTCACGAGGAGCACGATCGCGGCGAGGAAGAAAGCGAAGGCGACCGACGCGACCGGCACGGCGACGGAGAGCCAGCGAGGCTGATGCAGCCGCCGTTCAACCGTGAAGCGCATTGCGTCCTGTCATCGAGAAGGGTCGGACGAGGAGGGACGCCTGCCGGCGCCCCTCCTCGGAGACCGCTAGCCCTTGGGGCTGCCGACCACGCCCTTGACGAGCCAGTCCATCGCATAGAGCTGCTGGACCGTCATCTTGACGCCCTTCTTCACACGCAGCTTGCCGCTCTGGTCGTAGAGGGGCCCCTTGAACTCGTAGTAGGACCCGTTCACGATCTTCTTCTCGTAGGACGCGATCTTCGCCTTCGTCGCGGCGGACACATCCGGCCCATACGGGGCGAGCTTCGTGAACCCGTCCTTGATGCTGCCGTAGTAGAAGCCCGACTTCCAGGTTCCGTTCATGCCTGCCTCGACGCGCTTCAGGTAGTACGGGCCCCAGTTGTAGACCGACGCGGTCAGCCACGACTTCGGCGCGAACTTCTGCGCGTCCGAGTCGTATCCGACCCACGGGACCTTCGCGTTCTCGGCGAACGCGCCCGCCGCCGGGCTGTCGACGTTCTGCCCGAGGACGTCCGCGCCCGCGCGAACCAGGCTCTGCGCCGCCTTCTTCTCGACCGGCGGGTTGAACCACGAGTTCGTCCAGACGAGGTGCACCTTGGCGCCCGGATGCGTCAACTGCGCCCCGAGCGCGAACGCGTTGGCGTGGCGAATCACCTCCGGGATCGGGAAGGCGACCACGTAGCCGAGGTCGCCGGTCTTGCTCGCCGCGCCCGCCGCCATGCCGGACAGGAAGACGGTGTCCTCCGCCGCGCCGAAGTACTCGGCGACGTTCTTCGCCTGGTAGGTGCCCGTCGCCTGCTCGAACAGGACGTTCGGGTACTTCTGGGCCACTGCGGGCGTGACCATCCCATAGGAGGTGGCGAAGATCATCTTGTAGCCCTGCGCGCTCAGACTCTGGACCGTCTGGGCGAACTGGGCTCCCGGTGCGATGTTCTCCTTGTACGTCGTCTGGACCTTGCTGCCCAGCATCTTCTGCACGTACAGCCGCCCCTGATCGTGGGCCTGTGACCAGCCCCCGTCGTTGTGGACTGCCACGTAGATCCAGGCAACCTTGTACGGGGTCGCGCCGTGGCTCGCGGAGCCTTGCATGGCTCCGACCAGCGCTAGAACACCCGCAAACGCCAAGGCGAGTGCGAGCTTGAGCTTGAGGTTCATGTCATCTCCTTCGGGGGGTCGGCAGGCCGATGGAGCCACCGTAACGGTTTGCGCGGCCGGACTTCAAAAGTGGCGTCGAGCCGGCCGCCGAACGACAATTCGGGGTCTTTACTTCAAGAAATGAAGTGATCGGCTTGACGCCCGCCGACCGACGTGCAAAGGTGTGGCCACGCGTGGCGGCGACGACGCCGCCCGCGGAGGCAATGAGGCCTCAGAACTCCGTACCTGGAGCTCTGGGGCCTTTTTCGTGTTGGGCGAACGAGGCGAACGGGCGAGGTTGCCCGCTGAAAAGGAGGCTCGATGCTGTACCCGCAATGGCTGAACCCCGGCGACAACTCGTGGCAGATGACGGCGGCCACGCTCGTCGGCCTGATGAGCGTGCCCGGCCTCGTCGTGCTCTACGGCGGCGTCATGCAGAAGCGCTGGTCCGTGAACAGCATGATGCTGGCGTTCGTCGCGTTCGCCGTCGTGCTCCTCGTGTGGGTGCTGTACGCCTTCAAGATGGGCTTCGGCACGCCGATCTCGCTCGGCAGCAAGGGCAGCTTCTGGCACAACTTCGTCGGCAAGCCCGGCCCCGTGCTCAATCACCACGAGCTCCAGGGGCAAGGAAAGATCCCGAATCTCGGCTCGGCCGGGGTGCTCGACTTCCCGCAATCCTCGCTCGTCTACTTCCAGTTCGTGTTCGCGGCGATCACTCCGATCCTGATGCTCGGATCGATCCTCGGCCGCGTGAACTTCAAAGCGTGGATCCCGTTCGTGATCCTCTGGATCACGTTCATCTACACGATCAACGCCTTCCTGATCTGGGGCGGCGGCTGGTTCGCCCAGCATGGCGCGGTGGACTTCAGCGGCGGCTACGTGATCCATCTCGCCGCCGGCGTCTCGGGCTTCGTCGCCGCGTGGGTGATCGGCCCGCGACTTGCACGCGACCGCGAGATCGACGCGCCGAACAACCTCGCGATGGTGGCGCTCGGCGCCGGATTGCTCTGGCTCGGCTGGAACGGCTTCAACGGCGGCGACCCGTACAACGCCGGCGTCGACGCTGCGGCTGCCATCCTGAACACCAACCTGGCGACCGCCGTTGCGTTCCTCGTCTGGGTCACGTGGGACTACGTGACCGGCCGCAAGCCGTCACTGCTCGGCAGCGTCAACGGCATGATCGTCGGCCTCGTCGCAATCACGCCCGCCGCCGGCTTCGTGAACGGGTACGGAGCGATCCTGATCGGCGCGATCGCGTCGTCGGTCGTGTACGTGGCGTACAACTACCTGGCGCTGCTCCGCCCGTTCCGGAACGTCGACGACACGCTCGGCGTCATCTACACCCACGGCTTCGCCGGCGTCATCGGCGGCCTGCTGGTGGGCGTGCTCGCCGACTCCTCGATGGAGGTCGTCCCGGGCTTCTCGGTGGCGGGGAGCCTGCATCTCCTCAAGTGGCAGGCGCTCACCGCGCTCTGGGTGATCGTCTTCTCCGCCGTCGGCACCTTCATCCTGCTCAAGCTCGTCAGCGTCTTCGTCCCGCTGCGGATGACCGAGGAGGAGATGGAGATGGGCGACATCGCCATCCACGGTCACGAGGTGTACCCATCCGACATCCCGTCGCTCGGGTTCCCGTCGGGTGTCCCGCAGCCTGCGACACCCGCGACCGGCAGTGGCGGCCCGGCGCCGGTCACGTCGACGTAACGTCGCGACGACACAGCGTCCCGGATCGCCCCTACGGCGGTCCGGGACGCTCCCTGGAACCCAGAGAGGACATCTCAGTGACCACGAAGATCATCGTTTCGTATGACGGAACCGACAACGACCGAGACGCCCTCGCGCTCGGGAAGGTGCTCGCGCAACCGGAGCGAGCGTCGCATCTCGCGTACGTGCGGCATGCCGTGGAGGGCAAGCGGTCGGCGGAGCGCCTCGCCGAGCGCGACGCACAGGAACTGCTCGATGCGGGCGCCGAGGCGCTCGGCGGTCTCGGCGTCACGACTCACGTCGTCCTGAGCGCCTCGACCCCGAACGGCCTGCGCGACCTGGCCCTCGAGCTCGATGCCGGCGTGATCGTGTTCGGATCGGAGTACCGCACATCACCGGGACACGTCGATCCGCAGGCCTCGGCGCGGCGGCTGCTCGATGGCGGCCCGATCGCAGTCGCGCTCGCGCCGGCCGGCTTTCACGCGCTCACCGACTATGCCGTCGGCACGGTCGGCGTGGTCGCGCGAGGACGGAGATCCGTGCGTGCTCGAGACAGCCGAGACGGTCGCTGCGCGCCATCACGGCATCGTCGCGCCGCGCGCGACCGGGGACGCCGACCTGCTGGTCGTCGGGTCGAAGCCCGGGACGGTGAACGGACGCGTCAGGCTCAGCGCCGCCGCCGACTACCTCATCGAGCTCACGCGGTGCCCGGTCCTGGTGCTGCCGCGCGGCGTGGCGGTCGCGTTCTAGCCGTGCCGGCCGAGGCAGCACGGTTCACGCGGCGCATCGGACGCCGCGACCGCACGTTCCTCGCTGCGCTCGCGGGCCTTGGCGCGGCCGGCATCGCCTTCGGTGCGGGCTTCGTCGCGCACGGCGGCGCGTCTACGCCTCGCAGCGATTGCGTCACACTCGACCAGGCCGGCGTGATGGGCGGCGGGACCTGGCGGTTCTGCGGCGCAGACGCGGTCACGTTCTGCCTGCAGCACGCCGCGGAGAACAGTTCGCTCGCCGACCGGTGCCGCCGCCTCGGCGCCGTCACCCAGCCGAGCTAGCGCGGGGCCTCACTCGGGCAGCACATCGACGGAGATCGAGCCGTCGGGCTTCCGCTGGACGCGCAGTGGCCAAACGTGGCCGCTGCTCGACGTGACGTCGACCTCGATCGGCTCTTCGCGCTTCCCCACCTCGCGGCGCGCGGTCAGCAGGTCGGCGTGGCGCGCCACGGCGGCGCGGATCGCCGGGATGATGTCGTTCGGGCCGAACGGCTTCGAGAGGTACGAAAAGACGCCCGCATCGACCGCCCGCTCGACGGTCTTCCGATCGGAATACGCGGTCAGCATGATGATCGGCAACGGTCGTTCTGCATAGACCCGCCGCGCCGCCTCCACACCGTCGAGATTCGGCATCTTCAGGTCGAAGACCGCGAGGTCGGGCTGTGTCTCGCGGGCCAACTCGACGGCCTCCAGGCCGTCGCGAGCCTCACCGCACACGTCGATGCCGTGCTCCTCGAGCATCTGCCGCAGGTCGAGGCGGATCAGCGTCTCGTCTTCGGCGATCAGAACCCGTAGACCCTGGAGCGTCATGTCGATGAGCCTCCTTTGCTATACCTTTTGAAGCAATGGCAGAGATCCGCATCCCCCCGGTGCTGCGCCCGGACGCCGGCGGGCAACGTCTCGTCGACGTCGAAGCGAGCACCGTGCGTGAGGCGTTGGACACACTCGTCGTGCAGTTCCCAGCCCTGCGTACGCGCGTGCTCGAAGGAGACGGCGTCCCGAGCTTCCTGAACGTGTTCGTCGACGGTGACGACGTGCGCCTGCTGAGCGGCCTCGACACCACGGTCACGTCCACCTCGAAGATCTTGCTCCTCCCGGCTGTCGCCGGCGGGTCGTAGGGCACCACCCCGCTCCTTCCCCCTCGCGTCGAAGCCGGAACCAGGCAAACGAAAGAGGCCCCGGATGCACCTGAACGGCGCACCCGAGGCCTCAATGCCTCACCGATCCGGCGTCACGGCCGAATCGGACGATCCGATCCTACATAAACTGAAGTCGTAGTGACTGTCAGGGCGTAACGCGATAGATCACGCCGCTCTGATCGCCGGTATAGACGGTGCCGCCGGCAGTGCCGAGAGCGATCACGGGTGCCGGGAACCCCGACAGGAAGGGTGTCGGCTTACCGCCACCCGGCGGCATCGACACGACCACGGGGCCTTTGCCGAGGCCGCCGTAGAGCGCGATGTAGAGCTTGCCGTTCAGGTAGCCGAGCCCCATGGGGGAGGCATGGGCCCGGAACTGGACGAGCGGTTGGGTGTAGTTCGCACAGGTGCTCGGTGTCGCCGGGCAGGCCGGGAAGCCGTAGTTCGCGCCACGCTTGATCGCGAGGAGGTAGTCGCGCGGGCGGTTCGGGCCGAGGTCGTCCTGGTTGAGATCCGAGACGAGAGGGAGTGCGTGGCCGGGCAGGAAGAGTGGCTGCCACGGCTGGCGGATCCCGGTTGCGAGGATCCTGGTCACACCGGTTGCCGGATCGACCGACACGAACGAGTCGCTGGGGTTCGGCTTCGGCGGCGGGGGATCGGTGTTCGCCCCCACATAGATCAACCCGTCAGGCCCGACAGCCAGGCCCCTGAAGGTCCCGTAGCCGTCCGGGGTCCTGACGACGCGGGTCGTGTGAAACCGCGTGCCGTCCCAGCCGCTCAATGCGAGGAGTGCCTGACTGGTGCTCACGTAGAGCGTGTGCTTCGCGGCCGCAAGGCCATACACATGCTGCGGCGAGCCTGGCACTCTGATCGCCTTGCCGCCGCCGAGGAGGTAGACGCCACCCGACACATTCGGGTTGTCCTCGGCGCCGTAGCCGCCGACGAAGAGCCGTCCGGCGAGGACGGCGAACTCGGTCGGAGTCGGTATGCCGCGCGCGACGACGGTCACCGTCCGGTGCCCGGTTGCGTGCGGCAGCGGGGGAGCCTTGGCTGCCGCCGCAGCGGCGGTCAGTGCGATCGCGGCCGCAAGTGCGGCAACCCAGACCCTCAACATGCATAGGCGCGTCATCCAATGCGCCAGGGTAGCCGGGATGATTTGAAGTCGGGCCGCGGTTGCTCTAGACTTGAGGCATGTGCAGCGGGATCGAGAAGATGTTTTTCCTTCCGGTCATCGCGTGCGCGCAACTGGCCTGACCGGACTCACCCGTCCTTCCGGTTAGGTTCCAACCAAAGGACGGGGAGCCTGCACCGATGAGCGCCGCCGGCCTGCGCTGCCGGGTGTGCGAGACCGTTTCGCTCCCCGAGCCCGTCGATGCCTGTCGCCGCTGCGACGGTCCCACCGACCTCACCTATGACTGGGACCACATTGCGCACGACGTGTCGCACCGGTCGATCGCTGCCGGCCCGGATTCGCTCTGGCGGTACAGCGCGCTTCTGCCGGCCGGCGCGAGGGTCGAGCACGGTGCAGGTTGGACACCGCTGCACCGCGCCGACCGCCTGTCCGAGCTCCTGGACCTCGATCTCCACCTGAAGCTCGAAGGGAACAACCCGACCAGTTCCTACAAGGACCGCATCGCCACGATCGCCGCGGCCACCGCGCTCGACCACGGCGTGACGACGCTCTGCTGCTCCTCGACGGGCAACCTCGGCCACGCGGTCGCAGCGGCAGCCGGTGCGACCGGGCTCGAAGCGATCGTGCTCGCACCCGTCGGGGGCGAAGCCGCTGCGGTCGCAGCTCGCCACCCGGGTGCGCGCGTCTTTGCGGTCGCCGGCACCTACGACGACTGCCGCCGCCTCGAGCTCGAGCTGGGCGGCCTCTTCCCCTGGGGCTTCGTCAGCGGGAATCTGCACCCGTACGCGAGCGAGGGCGCGAAGACGATCTCGTTCGAGATCGCCGAGCAGCTCGGCTGGCAGCTGCCGGACGCGGTCGTCTGCCCCGCCGCGAGCGGCACGCTCTTCGCCAAGCTCGCGCAGGGCTTCGCCGAGCTGGTGCGGGCGGGCCTCGCCGCCGAGCCCGTTCCGAGGATGTTCGCCGCGCAGGCGCGGGGCTCCAGCCCGATCGCGGCGGCCTTCGCCGATGACCGCGGCATTTCACGCGTCCAGGCCTCGACCGGGGTCGCTTCGCTCGCCGTCGGCGATCCGTCGCACGGTGACCTCGCGATCGGCGCCGCGCGCGCGACCGGAGGGGACATCGTGGCCGTCGACGAGGACGTGATCGTGAAGAACACGGCGCTCCTCGTCGAGACGACCGGCATCGAGGCCGACTGCGCGAGCGGCGCCGCGCTCGGTGCGCTGGCCGAGGGCGTTGCGCGCGGCGAGATCGAGCCCGGCTCGCGGGTCGTCCTCGTCGTCACCGGGGGCCGGCCGCAGCCGGTCGAGAGCGACGTCGCGCGGCTCACCACGGTCGCGCCCGACGCAGACGCCGTCCTCTCCGCCCTCGGCCTTCGCTCGTAGCGTCGACGGCGTGACGACGGACCGGCCCCGCGGCGACCCCGCCGCCCCGCTTCGTCGCGACGTCCGCGTGCTCGGAACGATCCTCGGCACCGTGCTCGTCGAGCAGGAGGGTGAATGGCTGCTCGAGCTGGTCGAGGCGATCAGGCGCGATGCGCGCAGCGCGCGCGCCGACAGCTCGACCGATAGCACCGCGTCGTCGCTCACCGCCGACCAGCAGGCGGTCGTGCTGCGCGCGTTCGGGCTCTACTTCCAGCTGGCGAACCTCGCCGAGCAGCATCACCGGCTGCGACGCCGGCGCGAGGACGCCCACGACGGCGTCGTCGCCCGCGAGTCGCTCGAGGACGCCTTCCAGCAGCTCGCGGCGGTTCCGGCGGCCGAGCTCGTCGACCGCGCAGCCACGACCTCGATTCGGCTCGTGCTCACCGCGCACCCCACCGAGGCGACCAGGCGAACCGTCTTGCTCGCGCACATCAGGATCGCCGACCAGCTCATCCGCCTCGACGATCCGCGTCTGGCTCCCGACGAGCGGGGCGAGGTCGAGGAGCGCCTCGCCGAGGAAGTGACCCTGCTCTGGCAGACGGACGAGGTCCGGCACGACCGGCTGCGGATCACCGACGAGATCCGCAACGGGCTGTGGTTCTTCGAGCACAGCCTGATCTCCGCCGCCACCGATCTGCTGCACGCCTGGCGTCTGCGCGTGCCGGGATCGCCGCCTCCGCTGACGTTCGGCTCGTGGATCGGCGGCGACATGGACGGCAACCCTGCCGCCGGGCCGGGCTCGATCGCCGAGGCGCTCGACGAGGCACGCAAGGTCGCTCTCCGCCGCTATCGCGACGAGGTGCGCGAGCTCGCGGTCGAGATCGCATCGACCCGCTCGCTCGTTCGCATCTCCACGGAGCTCGAGCTGTCGCTCTCGCGTGACGAGACCGAGCTGCCCGAGTACGCCGCCGAGATCGGCTCGCGCAACGAGCTCGAGCCGTACCGCCGCAAGCTGTCCTTCATGTGGTGGCGTCTCGACAACGACGCCTACGGCGGGCCGTCGGACCTGCTCGACGACCTGCGCACGATCCGCGAGAGCCTGGCCGCGAACGGCGGCCGCCGGGTCGGCGAAGGGCGGGTCGCAAGGCTCGAGCGGATGGTCGAGCTGTTCGGCTTCCACATCGCGAAGCTCGACCTCAGGCTGCACGCCCGCGACCTCGGACAGCCGCGCGCCCGGGAAGCCGTCGCGGCGGCCGTCGCCGCGCGTGCACGCCACGGCAACGAGGCGCTCGACACGCTGATCGTCTCCGGCACGTCGAGCGCGGCCGATGTGACCGCGGCTGCCGCGCTCACCGAGGCACCGCTGTCGATCGTGCCGCTCTTCGAGACGCTCGACGACCTGAAAGCGGCGCCGGTCATCCTGGACGAACTGCTCCGCGACGGCCGCGCCACGTCCGAGGTGATGGTGGGCTACTCGGACTCGGGCAAGGACGGCGGGTATCTCGCTGCACAGTGGGCGATCTACCGCGCGCAGGAGGAGCTCGCCGACGTCGCGCGCCGGCACGGTGTTGGGCTGACGATCTTCCACGGCCGCGGCGGAAGCGCCGGGCGTGGCGGCGGCCCCACCCATGCGGCGATCGCATCGCAGCCCGCCGGCGAACCGCCCGGGCGCATGAAGCTGACGGAGCAGGGCGAGACCGTGTCGTTCAAGTACGGGCTGGAAGGGCTTGCCCGCCGCAATCTCGAGGCGGCCCTCGCCGGAACCCTCCTGGCGACGTTCCCCGAGCACCTGCCCGAGCCGCCTCGCGACGACGAGCGCGAACTGCTCGACCGCATGGCAGCACGGTCCCGCGACGCGTACCGGGGCTTCGTCTGGGACAACGACCGCTTCGTCGAGTTCTTCCGCGCGTTCACACCGGTCGACGAGCTCTCGATGCTGGAGATCGCGTCGCGACCGTCTCGCCGTCCGAACGACGCCGACTATCTGTCGTCACTGCGCGCGATCCCGTGGGTGTTCTCGTGGACGCAGAACCGGGTGCTGCTGCCGGCGTGGTTCGGCTGCGGCTCGGCGTTCGAGTCGGTCGGTGCGGACGCGTTGCGCGAGCTGTACCAGCGGTTGCCGTTCTTCCGTGCCGTGGTCGACAACCTCGAGATGACCCTGGCGAAATCGAGCCTCCCGATCGCTCGGGGCTACCTCTCGCTGGTGGCCGGCACCGAGCTCTTCGACGAGATCGAGCGCGAACACGCGCGCACGGTTGCCGGCGTTCTCGCGGCCGCAGGGGTCGGCGCCCTCCTCGAGCGGCAGCCGATCCTGCGCCGGTCGATCGACCTGCGCAACCCCTACGTCGACCCGATGAACGCGATGCAGGTCGAACTGCTCCGCCGCCACCGCGCAGGTGACGAGACCGCGCAGCTGCCGCTCCTGCGCTCGATCGCCGGCATCGCGGCTGCGCTCCGCAACACGGGCTGACAGGCTGACCGGTGTCTGACACCTGCGGTGTCAGACACCTCTTCAGAGCACGAGCTCGCGTGCATCGAAGCGCGCGAGGTGGGTCGCCTCGTACGCTGCGATCTCGTCGGCGCGGTTCAACGTGCGCGCCACGTCGTCGAGGCCGTTGACCAGCGTCTCCTGAGCGTGCGCGTCGAACTCGAACCCGACCACGAGGCCGTCCGCATGCGTGATCTGCAAGCGCTCGAGGTCGACCGTGAGCTCGTTCCCGGCGGCCAGCGCCTCCCGGATGCGCGCGATCTCCGCCGGCGGGAGCTGAACCGGCGCGAGGCCGCTCAGGATCGCGTTCGCCCGGAAGATGTCGCCGAACGACGGTGCGATCACGACCCGGAAGCCGAAATCCTCGAGCGCCCACGCCGCGTGCTCGCGCGATGAGCCGCAGCCGAAATTGCGGCCGGCAATGAGAATCGGCGCGTCGCGGTTCTCCGGGTCGTTCAGGAAGAAGTCCGGGTCCCGCACCCAGTCGTAGAAGAGGAACTGCCCGTAGCCCGAGCGCTCGATCCGCTTCAGGAACTGCTTCGGGATGATCTGGTCGGTGTCGACGTCAGCCCGGTCGAGCACCGCGACCTTCCCTGTGACGCTCCGCAGTTCGTTCATCCGAGCTCCCGCGCGTCGGCGAAGTGACCGGCCACCGCGGCGGCGGCCGCCATCGCCGGGCTCACCAGATGCGTGCGCGAGCCCGCGCCCTGGCGCCCTTCGAAGTTGCGGTTCGACGTCGAGGCGCACCGATCGCCCGGGCCGAGCACGTCGGGATTCATCCCGAGGCACATCGAGCAACCGGCTCGGCGCCACTCGAACCCGGCCGCCTCGAAGATCTCGTCCAGCCCCTCCGCCTCGGCCTGGCGCTTCACCTGCGCCGAGCCCGGCACCACGATGGCGTGGACATGGTCGGCCACGCGCTTGCCGGAGACGACGTTGGCCGCAACGCGCAGGTCCTCGATGCGGGCGTTCGTGCACGAGCCGATGAACACCTTGTCGATGCGGATGTCGACGAGCGGCGTGCCCGGTGCGAGGTCCATATAGGTGAGCGCACGCTCGACCGCCTCACGCTCCGCCGGATCGGCGAAGTCGGACGGATCGGGAACGACGTCGTCCACCGCCGCCACCATGCCGGGGTTCGTGCCCCAGGTCACCTGGGGCTTGAGACTCGAGACGTCGACGACGATCTCGCGGTCGAACGTCGCACCCTCGTCGGTGCGCAGGCCGCGCCACGCCTCGACCGCCTGCTCCCAGGCGGCCCCGGCGGGGACGCCGGGACGGCCCTCGAGGTAGGCAAAAGTGACATCGTCGGGCGCGATCATCCCGGCCCGCGCTCCCGCCTCGATCGACATGTTGCAGATCGTCATGCGACCCTCCATCGAGAGCGCCTCGACGGCCGGGCCGGCGTACTCGATCACGTGCCCCTGACCGCCGGCAACGCCGATCTGGCCGATCGCGGCCAGGACCATGTCCTTCGCGGCCAACCCGAAGGGCAGCTCGCCGGTGAAGGTGATGCGCATCGTCCGAGGCAGGGCCTGCGGCAATGTCTGCGTCGCGAGAACATGCTCCACCTCCGACGTGCCGATCCCGAAGGCAAGGGCACCGAAGGCGCCGTGCGTCGATGTGTGGCTGTCGCCGCACACGATCGTCATTCCTGGCTGCGTGACCCCGAGCTCCGGTCCGATCACATGCACGATCCCCTCACGACCGCTGCCGGTGGCGAACAGGCGCACGCCGAACTCCTCACAGTTCGCGGCCAGCGCGTCGAGTTGCGCGCGCGCGAGCTCGTCGGTGATCGGCCCGTCCACCGTCGGGACGTTGTGATCCATCGTCGCGACCGTCAACTCCGGCCGGCGCACGGAACGGCCGTTCAGCCTGAGCGACTCGAATGCCTGCGGGCTCGTCACCTCGTGCACGAGATGGAGATCGACATAGAGGAGCGACGGCCTCCCCGCCTCCTCCGACACGAGATGCGCGTCCCAGATCTTTCGGAAGAGCGTGCTCACCGGGTGCGCTCCGCAGCGTAGGAACCGAACAGCCGCAGCTCGCGGGTCAGCCCGCGCAGCTCCGTCAGCGCCGGGCCGACGTGCTCGTCGTAGACATGGCCGTCGAGCACCACGTCGAAACGGTAGCGCCACGGAGAGTTCGGGAGCGGCCGCGAGACGAGCTGCACCAGGTTGACGCTGTTTCGCGCCAGCGGCCCGAGCGCCCGGAACAGCGCTCCGGGCTGATGATCGGTGACGAACGAGAGCGCGGTCCGCCAGCCCTCGCCGCCGCCGACCTGGGTGTACGGCGCGAGCGCCACGAAGCGGGTGAAGGCGCCGGGCCGGTCGCCGACGTCGTCAGCCAGCACCTCCAGCCCGTAGGCCGCCGCAGCCTCGGCGCTCGCGATCGCCACCTGCCGCGGATCCCCGGCATCGGCGACCTCGCGGGCCGCGTCCGCCGTCGTCGCCGACGGAATGCGCCGAACGTCGCGCGCGCCGAGCAGGGCACGGCACTGGTCGAACGCGGCGGGATGCGAGAGCACGGTCCGCGCATCGTCGAAGCTCGAGCCCGGGAGGCCGACGATGCAGTGCGTGATCGGCAAGGTTGCCTCGCGGATGATCGAGAGCGGCGCCCGGAAGAGCAGATCGTGCGTCTCCGCGATCGGGCCGACGAGCGAGCTCTCGATCGGCAGCACGCCGAGCGTCACCTCCGCCGCCGCGGCGGCATCCACGACCGCCACGAAGCTCGGCAGGTCGACCGAGCGCACGGCGTCGGGCACCAGCACCGACGCAGCCGCATTGCTGTGGCTCCCGGGCGGACCTGGGTATCCGACAGTGGTGCTCATCGCGGAGCGACCTCCAGGAGCGATGCGAGCACGGCGTCACCGAAGGCATCGGTCGTGGCGTCGCCACCGAGGTCGGGGGTGGGCGTCGAGACGAGCGCTGCGTCGACGGCCTCGACGAGGGCGGCGGCGAGATCGCCCCGCCGCAGAGCATGCTCCAGCAGCAGCGCAAGCGACCTGAGCATCGCAGCGGGATTCGCGGCTCCGGTCCCGGCGAGATCGGGGGCCGAGCCGTGCACCGGCTCGAAGATCCCGGGGCCACTGTCGCCGAGGCTCGCCGAGGCGGCCAGTCCGAGCCCGCCGGTGACCGCGGCTGCGACGTCCGAGAGGATGTCGCCGAACATGTTCTCGGTCACCACGACATCGATTGTCTCGGGTGCATTGACGAGCTCCATCGCAAAGCTGTCGACGAGCGCATGGCGAACCTGGACATCGGGATAGGCGGGCGCGATCTCCTCGACGACGCCCCGCCACATGCGAGAGGTGTCGAGCACGTTCGCCTTGTCGACCGACACGAGCGAGCGGCGGCGGCTGCGCGCCAGGTCGAAGCCGCGGCGCACGATGCGCGCGACCTGATCCGGGTGGTACTCGCACGTGTCGAAGACGGTGCCGTCGGCGCGCACGCCGCGGGCGCCGAAATACAGCCCGCCGACCAGCTCGCGCACGATCAGCAGGTCGACGTCGTCTTGGGTCGCCGGGCGCAGGTTCGCGTAGACGTCGAGCGCCTTGCGCAGCCCGAGGAGGCCCTGCTCGGGCCGCACCGAGCCGCCGTCCCACCGCGGGCCGCCGACCGCTCCCAGCAGCACGGCGCGCGCGGCGCGGCACGCCTCGAGCGTCGTCTCGGGCAGCGGCTCGCCGGTCGCATCGATCGCGGCGCCGCCGAAGGGCAGCCGGACGACCTCGACCTCGATCGGCAAGTGCTCGAGCACGCGCACCGCCTGCTCCAGCACCTCGGGCCCGATGCCGTCCCCGGGGAGGCAGGCGATCAACTCAGCCACTGGACACCTCGCGCTTCACGAGCCCGAGCACGAAAGAGACCAGCTCCTCGACGCCCGCATCCGAGAGCGGGCCGCGATTCGCCTGCTTCAGCGCTTCGAGCAGCGCTGCCTCGCGGTCCGGGTCGAGGAACGGCAGGTCATGCTCTGCCTTGTAGAGGCGCAGTCTCTCGACCGTCTCGATTCGTTCGTTGATCGTTTCGAGAATGCGCTCGTCGAGCCCGGTGATCTCCGCGCGCAGCGCCGCGACGACGGGATCGTCGAGCGCCGTCATGCAATCACCCCGATGTGCTCCAGCAGTTCGTCGACGTCCGCCTCGACGTCGACGCCTGCCCGCGTCTCGACGATCTGGGGCGTCTTCAGACCGGTGCCGGTGACGAGCACGACCACGCGGTCATCGGCTCCGAGCGTCCCTGCCGCGGTCGCCGCTCGGAGGGCACCGACGGTGACGCCGGCGGCCGTCTCGCCGAAGACACCCGACAGCGCAGCGAGCATCGAGACGTTCGCCCCGATCTCGTCCTCGGGGACCGCGTAGATGCCGCCGCCCGAAGCCCGTGCGGTCGCGATGGCGAGATCGCCGTCGGCGGGAGCGCCGATTGCGAGTGAGTGCGCGACCGTGTTCGGGCGAATCGGGGAGACGGGGCGGTCGTCGGCGAACGCATGGGCGACGGGCGCGCAGCCCTCCGCCTGCCCGCCGAAGATGCGCGGACTGACCCCCTCGACGAGACCGAGCCGGCGAAACTGCTCGAACCCCTGCCAGAGCTTCGTGAAGAGCGACCCGGAAGCGATCGGCGAGACGACGGCGTCCGGCAGTTCCCAGCCCAGCTGCTCGGCGATCTCGAATGCAAGCGTCTTCGACCCTTCCGCGTAATAGGCGCGGAGGTTCACGTTGACGAACGCCCAGTCGAGCTCGCCGGCCAGCTCGACGACGAGGCGCGAGCAGTCGTCGTAGCTGCCGTTCACCGCGAACATCTCACCGCCGTAGACCGCGGTCGCGAGCAGCTTCTCCGGCTCGACGGTCCGCGGGTACAGCACGACCGAGCGCATTCCGCTCGCTGCGGCGCGGGCCGCGACGGCGTTCCCCAGGTTGCCGGTCGACGCGCACGCGAGCGTGTCGGTCCCGAGCTCGGCTGCCTTCGCAGCGGCGACGGCGACCACCCGGTCCTTGAACGAGTGCGTCGGGTTGGTGTGATCGAGCTTCAGGAACACCTCACGCACTCCGACCGCCTGAGCGATGCGAGGAGCGGGCACGAGCGGTGTCCAGCCCGGCCCGGCGGCCGCGTCCGGCGGCGCCGCGGTGGGCAGGAGGGGCGCGTAGCGCCAGAGCGAGCGCGGGCCTCTCCCGATCGACTCGCGGGTCACCTCGCGGGCGACCTGATCCCAGTCGTAGACTGGCTCCAGCGGGCCGAAGCAGCGCAGACAAACGCCGCTCGCGACGGCCGGATAGTCGGACTCGCAGATCCGGCATCTGAGCGTGTCAACAGCCATTGCTCTCCTTACAATACTTTTGGAAATGAAGTTTTGCCGAATCGAAGACCTGCCGCCGTACGTCTTCGCGACGGTCGACCAGCTGAAGCGTGAGCTGCGCCGTGACGGGCGCGATGTGATCGACCTCGGCTTCGGCAACCCGGATATTCCCTCGCCCGAGATCGCCGTCGCCAAACTGCAGGAGGCCGCCGCCAAACCCGCGAACCACCGTTACTCGGCGAGCAGGGGCATCACGCAGCTGCGACATGCCGTCGCCGAGCACTATCTGCGCGCGTTCGGCGTCGAGCTCGACCCCGAGACCCAGATCTCGAGCACGATCGGCGCCAAGGAGGGCCTCGCTCACGTGATGTGGGTGCTGGTCGAAGGCGGCGACACGGTCGTCGTTCCCACGCCCGCGTACCCGATTCACCGCGTCGCGCCTGCCCTCGCGGGCGCCCGCGTCGTCACGCCGCCCGCCACGGGCGGAGTGGAGGCGATCGCCGAGGCCGTTCGTGCCTGCAATCCGAAGGTCGTGATCGTGTCGTTCCCGCACAACCCGACGACCGCTGTCGCGTCGGCCGAGGACATGCAGTACCTGGTCGATCTCGCCCGGGAACGCGAGTTCCTGCTCGTGCACGACTTCGCGTATGCCGACGTCGCCTTCGACGGACACCGGCCGCCCTCGGTGCTCGCTGCGGCGGGCGCCGGCGAATGCGCTGTCGAGCTGTACAGCCTCACCAAGTCGTTCTCGATGGCCGGCTGGCGCGTCGGGTTCATGGTCGGCCGGCCGGACGTCGTCGCCGCGTTGACGAAGCTGAAGTCCTACCTCGACTACGGGACCTTCCAACCGATCCAGATCGCGGCGACCGTCACCCTGCGCGAGGCGCCCGACTATCCGGCCGAGGTGTGCGAGATCTACCGGCTGCGGCGAGATGCGCTCTGCCGTGGGCTCGACCGGGCGGGCTGGCACGTCGAGCCGCCGCTCGGGACGATGTTCGTCTGGGCGGAGATCCCCGATCGCTTCCGCGCGCTCGGCTCGCTGGACTTCGCCCTGCTCCTCGCCCGCGAGGCCAACGTGGCGGTCAGCCCCGGGATCGGCTTCGGCGAGGGGGGCGACGGGCACGTCCGCTTCGCACTCGTCGAGAACGAACAGCGGATCGGGCAGGCGACCCGCGCCGTCAAGAAGCTGCTCGAGCGCTGAATCCCGTTCCCTCGGGCTCACTCGGTTCGCGCCCCCTTCGACGCGGAGCCGACGGTCGCTGCGTACTTCGCGAACACACCGCTCGCATAGCGGGCCTCGGGCTGAGACCACTCGGAGGCGCGGCGCGAGAGCTCGTCCTCGGACAGCTCCACGTTCAGCTCGCGCGCATCGACGTCGATCACCACGATGTCGCCGTCGCGCAGGTGCGCGATGGGGCCGCCGCGGAACGCCTCTGGCGCAACGTGCCCGACCATCAGGCCGTGCGTCGCACCCGAGAAGCGGCCGTCGGTGATCAGCGCGACCTCGTCACCGAGGCCCTCGCCCACGAGGGATGCGGTGACGTGCAGCATCTCCCGCATCCCGGGGCCGCCCGCGGGCCCCTCGTAGCGAATGACAACGACGTCGCCAGGCTCGATCGTCCGTGCCTTGACGGCAGCGAAACACGCCTCTTCGGAATCGAAGACGCGTGCAGGCCCGCGATGGAGCAGCCGCTCGTGTCCGGCCAGCTTCACGACGCACCCGTCCGGTGCGAGGTTGCCTCGCAGAATCGCGAGCCCGCCCGTGGGCTTCAACGGCGCGTCCCAAGAAACCACCACGTCCTGCCCCGGCCGTTCGTGCACACCGTCGGCGACCTGACGGAGCGAGCGCCCGTCGACGGCGACTGCGTCCTCGTTGACGACGCCGGCGCGCACGAGCTCGCGGGCGACGAGCGCGACACCGCCGGCCTTGAACAGATCGGTGGCGACGTAGCGGCCGCCGGGCTTGATGTCCGCGACGATCGGTGTGCGTGAGGAGATGGTGTCGAAATCGTCGATCTCGAGCGGGATGCCGGCCTCGGCTGCGATCGCCAGCAAGTGCAGCACGCCGTTGGTCGAGCCGCCGGTGGCGGCGATCGCGGCGATCGCGTTCTCGAACGCCTCTCGCGTCAGCACCTGCGACGGCCGCGTGTCCTCCTCGACGAGGCGCATCGCGAGCTCGCCTGCGACCACCGCTGCCTGCGGCTTGCCCGGATGATTCGCGGGGATCTCGTTCAGGCCGGGCGCGCTCACGCCGAGGAAGTCGAGCGCCGTCGCCATGGTGTTCGCGGTGAAGTGCCCCCCACAGGCGCCCGCGCCCGGGCAGGCGACGCTCTCGAGCGCGTGCACCTCACGATCGGAGATCGTCCCGGCTGCGTGCGCCCCGACCGCTTCGAAGACGTCCTGGATGGTGACGTCGGCCCCGCGATACCGGCCCGCCTCGATCGAGCCGCTGTAGAGCACGAGCCCGGGCAGGTCGAGCCGTGCGAGCGCCATGACGCCGGCGGGAATCGTCTTGTCGCAGCCGACGATGCACACGAGCCCGTCGAAGAGATGCCCGCGCGCGACGAGCTCGATCGAGTCGGCGATCACCTCGCGTGAGACGAGCGAGGCGCGCATGCCGACGGTTCCCATCGAGACGCCGTCGGAGACCGCGATCGTGTTGAACTCGATCGGCGTGCCGCCCGCGCGGCGGATGCCCTGCTTGACGTACCCCGCGAGCCGCCGGTGATTCAGGTTGCACGGCATCGTCTCGATCCAGGTGGTCGCGACGCCGATCAGCGGTTTCGCGAGGTCAGCGTCGGTGAATCCGACGCCCTTGAGCATCGCCCGCGCCGGTGCGCGGTCGACGCCGTCGGTGAGCGCTGCGCTGTGGCGTTTGGCGGAGTGCGTCTTGCCATATGGCGTGGTCATTGAACGTGAGCTCCTGCCTGGGCCACCCGCAAGGGAAGCACCGTCGCGGACGAGGGAACGGACTGCTCGAGCGAGGCAACCACCTCGTCGACACGGTCGGGCTCGGCCCAGACGACGACCGAAGGCCCGGAACCGGACAGGGTGACGCCGCTCGCACCGTCCGGCAGGTCTTCGCGCAGCGCCTCGAGGAGCGGCGCCTGGGAGCTGCGGTACTGCTCGTGCAGCCGGTCGTGGAACGCGTCGCGGAGCAAGGTGGCGTTGCCGCCGGCGATTGCCGCGCCGAGCATCGTCGCCGACGCGACGGTCACAGCGGCATCGTGATGACTCACGGTGAACGGGAGATCGCTGCGCGACCGCGCGGTGTTCGTGCGCGCGGCGGGAACCACCAGCACCGGCGCGAGCGGCAGGTCGTCGGCGATCCGCGCAGCCTGCGGGCCGGCGTCGTGCGTCCAGGAAACGCAGACGCCCCCGAAGAGAACGGCGGCGAGGTTGTCGATGTGGCCTTCGAAGCGGGCGCCCTCGACGAGCAGCGCCGCCGGATCCGCGTCGACACCTGCCGCGGCCGCCCCGGCCACGAGCCCGAGCCCGATCGTCGCCGCACTCGAGCCCAGCCCGCGCTCGAGCGGGACGCGGTTCACGAACCGGAAGCGGCGGCCCGCCACGGGAGCGAAGATCGAGAACACTCTGAGCGCGAGATGCGACGCGTCAGGCGGCAGCTCGCCGGCGCCTTCGCCGCTGATCTCGACCTCGAGCTGGTCGGCGTCCTCGATCTCCAGCTCGTTCCAGAGCTCGAGCGCCGCCCCAGCCGAGTCGAACCCCGGGCCGAGGTTCGCCGTCGACGCGGGTGCGAAGGCACGGATCACCCGATCGCCTCGAGCACTGCGTCGAGCGTCGCCTCGACCACCTGCGACTCCCCGTCGTCGACGGCGCCTGCGTCCTTCAGCCCGTGGCCCGTGACGATGCAGACGACGGTGGCGCCTGCCACATCGGTCAGATGCTCGAGCGCGGCAACCCCCGCGGCCGACGCGGGCTCGCAGAACACCCCCTCCTCGCGCGAGAGCAGCTGCCAGGCGCTGCGTAGCTCGGCTTCGCCGAGCGTGACGACCTCGACCCGTCCGTCGCCGACGAGCTCGGCCACGTGGGCGGCGTGCGCGGGCTCCCCGATCCTGATCGCGGAGGCCCACGTCGTCGCCCGCTCGGCGGCCTGCCCGACGACGATCCTGGTCGAGGCGCCGGCATCGGCAAGAGCCGGCGGCCACGGCAGAGACGTTGCCGCCGCCGCCGAACGGCAGCGCAATCAGGTCGGGTGCCGATCCGAGCTGCTCGAGGATCTCCGCCACGACGGTCTTCTGTCCTTCGATGCGGTCCGGGTTGAGCGAGTTGACGAGCACGAATCCTTCACGCTGCCCGAGCTCGCGGCACAGCCGCAGGGCATCGTCGAAGCTGCCTTCGACCTCGAGCAGGCGCGCCCCGGCTGCCCGCGCCTGCGCGCGCTTGGCCGTAGCGGTGGCCCCGGCCGGCGTGAGCACGATCGCCTCCAGGCCCGCACGCGCCGCGTAGGCGGCCGCCGACGCGGCCGTGTTGCCGGTCGAGGCGCAGACCACCGCGCGCGCTCCCGACTGTGCGGCGCGCTCCACGGCCACGACCATCCCGCGATCCTTGAAACTGCCTGTGGGGTTGAGGCCGTCGCACTTGAGCTGCAACTCGACGCCGAACCGCTCCTGCAGGCGACGCGCCGGTACGAGCGGCGTCGAGCCCTCGCCCAGAGACAGGGCGGAAGCAGCGTTCACGCCCATCCGAGCTCCGCCACCCCGCGGTCCGAGATGACCGGGCGCGGGGTCGAACAGCCGTGCACGTCGTCGAGCTCGCCGACAGCCTCGAGGGCCGCGCGCAACGCGCCCACCCTGGCCTCGTGCGTGACGACGTGAAGGGCGGCGCCGTCCCCGTTCTGATGCTGAAGGAGCCGCGCGATCGAGATCTCCCGCTCCGCGAGCTCCTCCGCCACTCGGGCGAGGGCACCCGGGCGATCCTCGACGTGCAGCCGAAAATAGAACGGCGAGGAGCTGTCGCCGTCGGGCAGCATCGGCAACTGGCGCCACGCGGCGTCGTTCTGCAGGAAACCCGTGCCCATCGTCCCGAGCACGCTCGTGATGTCGGCGATCACGGCAGAGGCCGTCTCGACGCCGCCCGCTCCGGGCCCCTCGAGCGTGATCTCCCTGATCGCATCGCCCTGCAGCATCACAGCGTTGAACGCGCCGTCGACCTTCGCCAGTGGATGCTGCTTGTCCACGAAGGCAGGCTGCACCGAGACGTCGACCCGGCCGTCCACGAGCCGCGCGGCCCCGACCAGGCGAATCACCATGTCCAGCTGGCGCGCTGCGACGACGTCGAGCGCGTCGATCTTCGTGATCCCCGAGTACGCAACGTCGGCCAGCTCCACGTGGGAGTTGAAGGCGACCGTCGCGAGAATCGCCATCTTCGCGGCGGCGTCGGCCCCGGAGACGTCGTCGCTGGGATCGGCTTCCGCATAGCCGCGCTGCTGTGCGTCCGCGAGCGCCTCGTCGTAGGTCTTGCCGCCTTCCATCTCGGTGAGCACGAAGTTGGTCGTGCCGTTGACGATGCCGAGCACGCGATGGACGTTCGTGACGACGAGCGACTCGCGCAGTACCTTGATCACGGGAATCGCGGCGCAGACACTCGCTTCGAAGCGCAGCTGGACGCCGGCCTCTGACGCCGTCGCGAAGAGCTCCGCACCGCGGCGAGCGACGAGCTGCTTGTTCGCGGACACGACGCTCTTGCCGCGCTTCAGCAGCTCCAGGACATAACCGCCCGCCGGCTCGACCCCGCCCATGACCTCCGCCACCACGGCGATGCCGGGGTCGTCGAGGATCTCGGCGAAGTTCGTCGTGAGCACCCCTCCCGCAGGAGGGTAATCACGCTCCTTCGCGACGTCCTGCACGAGCGCCTTGACGACCCGGAGCCGATGGCCGGTCGCGCGCTCGATGTCATCTGCCGATTCGGTAAGGAGACGATTGACCGCTGAGCCGACGGTGCCGTAGCCCAGGAGGGCGACCGGTACGTCAACCGACGCCAGCAGTCTCCTCCTTCACGTTCAACGCGCGCAGGCGTGCGCCGACCTGCTCGATCTGTGTCTCGGCGAGCTTCGCGCGATAGACGTCGAGAGACGGCTGCCCGCGATCCATCTCGGCGATCCAGTCGCGTGCGAACGATCCGTCGCGAATCGCGGCGAGGACGGCGCGCATGTTCTCGCGCACGTGCTCGTCCACGACCTTCGGCCCGACGGCGTGCGAACCGTATTCCGCCGTGTCGGAGATCGAATAGTGCATTCGCTCGATCCCGCCCTCCCAGATCAGATCCGTGATCAGCTTCAGCTCGTGCAGGCACTCGTAGTAGGCCACCTCGGGCTGGTACCCGGCCTCGACGAGCGTCTCGAACCCGAGCTGGATCAGCTGGGTGACACCGCCGCAGAGCACGGTCTGTTCACCGAACAGATCGGTCTCCGTCTCCTCGGCGAACGACGTCACGACCATCCCGGCGCGCGCGGCGCCGAGGGCGGCCCCGTACGCGAACGCGAGCTCACGCGCGTCGCCGCTCGCATCCTGAGCGACCGCGACGACCGCAGGCGTGCCGTAGCCCTCGGTGTAGAGGCGGCGCACCACGTGCCCGGGCCCCTTCGGCGCGACCATGATCACGTCGTGCCCCTCGGGCGGCGTGATGCGGCCGTAGTGGACGTTGAAGCCGTGAGCGAACAGCAGAGCGGCGCCTGGCTCGAGGTTCGGCGCGACCTCCTCCTCGTACAGAGCAGGCTGCGCTCCGTCTGGAACGAGGAACGCGACGAGCTGGGCGCCGCGCACGGCGTCGGCGACGGAGCGAACGGTCAGGCCGGCCTCTTCGGCTGCGGCGGCCGACGCGCTGCCGGGACGAAGCCCAACCTCGACCTCGACGCCCGAGTCGTGCAGGTTGAGCGCGTGCGCATGCCCCTGGCTGCCGTAGCCCAGGACGGCGACCTTGCCGTTCAGAAGCGCGACATTCCCACTCTTGTAGATCTCGGCCACGTTGGTTCCTTTCAGACTTGGACGGAGGAGGTTGCGGTACGACCGCCCGCGCTCGGACGGCGAAGCCCAACCCTGCCGGTGCGCACGAGCTCGCGCACGCCGTAGGGACGGACGAGTTCTTCGAAGGCCTCGACCTCGTCGGGACGCCCGACGAACTCGAACGTGATCGCGTCGCGACCGACGTCGGCCACCCGGGCGCCGGCGACCTGGCTGAGCGCGACCAGCTCTGCCCGCTTGTCGGTGGAGACGCTGACCGTGAACAGGGCGAGCTCACGCTCGACCGCCTCGTCGGGCCGCAGCTCGGTCACGCGCAGCACGTTGACGAGCTTGTGCATCTGCTTCTCGATCTGTTCGAGCGAGTGCTCGCTGCAGTCGACCCGCAGGGTGAGACGTGAGATGTCGGATCGTTCCGTCGGCCCGACCGCGAGGCTCTGGATGTTGTACCCGCGCCGCGAGAAGAGCTGCGAGACGCGCGCCAGCGCGCCCGGCTTGTTCTCGAGCCTGACCGAGATCGTGTGGGCGCTCACGTCGGCACCACCTGTTCGTCGGGAGCTTCCATCACATCGACGGCCGCCGCGCCGGCGGGCACCATCGGGAAGACCTTCTCCTCCGGATCGCAGCGAACGTCGACCACGGCGCTCCGGCCGGCCGTGAACGCAGCCCGCAGGGCATCTTCGAGCTGGTCCTCGCTCTCGACCGTGAAGCCGGCGCAACCGAACGCCTCCGCGAGCTGCGCGTAGTCGGGCACCGCGTGCGTGAGATGCGTCTGGGCGAAGCGCTCGTCGTAGAACATCTCCTGCCACTGTCGCACCATCCCGAGCCAGCCGTTGTTGATCACGACCGCGACGACGGGCAGCCGCTCGAGCGCCGCGGTCGCGAGCTCCTGGCAGGTCATCTGGAAGCACCCGTCGCCGTCGATGCACACGACGGTGGCATCGGGCCGTGCGGCCTTCGCTCCGATCGCCGCAGGCAGGCCGTAGCCCATGGTCCCGAGGCCCCCCGAGGTGATGAACGAGCGAGGCTGGTCGCAGACGAGGTACTGCATCGCCCACATCTGATGCTGACCGACCCCCGTCGTCCAGATGATGTCGTCACGGTCGCCCGCGACATCGCGCAGAGCCTCGATCGCCGTCTGCGGCTTCAGCTGCCCGTCCGCCTTCGCATAGCGGAACGGGAACTGGGCCCGCCAGTCCTCGAGCTGACGCAGCCAGGGCTCCGGCGGCGTGCGACCGGCTTCAGCGAGGGCGCGCAGCTCGTCGGCCAGTTGCGCAAGCGCCAGCTTGAGCGGGCCGACGACCGGGATCTCCGCGTGGCGGATCTTCCCGACCTCGGCCGCGTCGATGTCGAAGTGGATCACCTTCGCGCCCGGTGCGAAGGCGGACACCTTGCCCGTGACGCGGTCGTCGAACCGGGAGCCCACGGCGATCACGAGGTCGGCCTTGTTCAAGGCCCAGTTGGCGTACTTCGAGCCGTGCATCCCCGGCGCCCCGTAGTTGAGCGGGTGCGAGTCGGGCAGGCAGCCCTTGCCCATCAGGGTCACGACGGCGGGCAGCTGCGCAGAGTCCACGAGGTTGCGCAGCTCCACGCAGGCATCGGCGTTGAGGACGCCGCCACCGGCATAGATGATCGGGCGCTGCGACTCGGCGATCGCGCGCGCCGCCTCGCGGATCTGCCTCGGGTGCACCTTCTGAGGCGGTTTCCAGCCCGGGAGGTCGACGTCGTCCGGATACGCGAACTCGAACTCGGCTTCCTGGACGTCCTTCGCAACGTCGACGAGCACCGGGCCCTGGCGGCCCGTTCGGGCGACGTGAAACGCAGCCTTGAGCACGCCCGGCAGTTCCTGGACGTCCTGGACGAGCCACGAATGCTTGACGATCGGCATCGTGATGCCGGTCGCGTCGATCTCCTGGAACGCGTCCGTCCCGATCAGAGACGCCCGCACCTGCCCCGTGATGCAGACGAGCGGTGTCGAGTCCATCCACGCATCGGCGATCGGCGTCACGAGGTTCGTCGCTCCCGGCCCGGAGGTCGCGATCGCAACGCCGACCTTCCCCGAGGCACGCGCATAGCCCTCCGCCATGTGACCGGCGCCCTGCTCGTGGCGGGCAAGCACGTGCCGGACGGTGGTGCCACGCGCGATCGCGTCGTACGTCGGCAGGATCGCGCCGCCCGGGATCCCGAACGCCACGTCCACGCCCTCCAGTTCGAGCGCGCGCAGGATCGCGTCGGACCCGAGCATCTTCGTGCCGCGGGTCACGCCCACACCTCGTCGAAGTGCTCCAGGTCGACCCTCGACTGCGGCAGCAGGTCGATCACGGCGTCGGTGAACGATCGCGTGTCGGCTCCGACCGGTGCGTCGCGGCGCTCCGCGGCCTCGACGGCCCGCTCGAGCGTCCGCGAGGCCGACCGCCGCTTGAGCCCCTCGGCCAGCATCAACGACGCGGCGAGCAGCATTCCTCGCGGGTCGACGACCCCGAACCCGGCAACGTCGTCCGGCTCACTTGCGCCCGGAAAGAACACACCCGGCCCTTCGTTCGGAAGCCAGGCCTGGGCAACCGACGCCTGCGAGCCCGCGAAATGAGCGGCAGTGTCGACGATGGCGTCGACGAGATGTGACTCGGTCACGACCACATCGAGCAATTCGGGCTGCTCGCGCAGACGGACGAGCGCCTGCGCGAGCGACGCCTCTTCAACCTCGAGCCCGCTCCAGCGCGCGCGTTCCGCCTCGACGGCCGCCCGCCAGTCGGCGGACTCGCCGACGCAGAGCACCCGGCCGCGCCGGGCAGCCGTGCTCGAGAACGCGCGGGCGAGCGCAATCCTGTTCCCCCATTCCCCGACCGGCCCCGTGATCACGAGATCGCCGCTGTCGCCCAGCTGGACGCGGGCAACACGCCACGCGAGCTCGAGATCGGCCTTGACGCCGTCGAGCGCCGGATTGCCGGGTGACGCGACGAGGATCGCGTCGACGTGGCGGTACCCGGCGCGGGTCTCGGGCGGCAGCGGATGCCCCGTGCGCGTGACGGCTTCGGCGCCGAACGGGAGGTGCTTGTCGTCGAGTTGCAGCGAGTGAAGCTCCGCGACCCGGTCCAGGGCACGCGTCGCGGCAGCCATCAGCTCTGGCCCGACCCCGTCTCCGGCGAGACAGGCAATGGTCTTCATGCGAGCACTTCGTCGAATGTGTGAATCCTGCACATCTGGTTGTTCGCTCCTTCGTCCGGCCCATCCTGCGGGCGCACTTCTCCTTGAGTGAAGTCGGCGTATGCGGCGTCTACCGGCCGCGTGAGCGAATTCTCCCCCTAGCGGGGGAGAATGACGATGACCGTGAGAATGACGAGCCCGAGCACGAGCAACTGCGCCGCAAGCGGCGTCCGGAGCTCGAGCACGCGGGCTGCTGAACCGGTCATCGTCTTCTGAGTGTGCCCACGGGCACTCGCCTTGTCAAGCTACAGAAGGTATAGCGACCGGCTTCGTTGCCAAACCGGGAGCGGGTCACTATGCTTTTGAAAGCGATGATCGGGCAGCGCACACACCTCGACGCGGCCGGCAGTGATTTCCTCACTGCGAGCCTGCGCGCGCTTGCCCTCCTCCTTCCCCGCTAGGGGAGGCGACCACGCGACATATCCGTCTTTGCGTCTCCCGCACCGCCGGGAGAAGTCCGCCCACTGGAGGAGCTTGTAGCCATGCCGATGCCCTACTGGAAGTACCGCCCATATCCGACCGTCGCGCTCTCCGATCGGACGTGGCCCGACCGCGTCGTCGAGCGGGCGCCGATCTGGTGCTCGACGGATCTTCGCGACGGAAACCAGGCGCTCGTGAAGCCGATGGACTCCGCGCGCAAGCAGCGCATGTTCGACCTGCTCGTGCAGCTCGGCGTCAAGGAGATCGAGGTCGGGTTCCCGTCGGCCTCGAAAACGGACTTCGAGTTCGTCCGCAAGCTGATCGACGAGGAGCTGATTCCCGCCGACACGACGATCGCCGTGCTCACACAGGCGCGGCCCGAACTGATCGAGCGCACCTTCGAGGCGATCGAGGACGCTCCGCGGGCGATCGTCCATCTCTACAACTCGACGTCGACCACACAGCGGCGCGTCGTCTTCCGGCTGGACGAAGCGGGGATCGTGGCTCTGGCCGTGCACGCGACGGAGCTCTGCAAGGAGCTCGCAGAACAGAGCACGTCGAAGGTCATCTTCGAGTACTCGCCCGAGAGCTTCCACGGCACCGAGCTGGAGTTCGCGCTCGAGATCTGTGAAGCGGTCATGGCCGCCTGGCAGCCGACTCCCGACGAGCAGATGATCGTCAACCTCCCGACCACCGTCGAGGCGTTCCCTCCGAACATCTACGCGGACCGCATCGAGTGGTTCCAGCGGAACGTCTCGAGCCGCGAGAGCATCGTCCTGAGCGTTCATCCGCACAACGATCGAGGTACCGCCGTCGCGACCGCCGAGCTCGGCCTGATGGCCGGAGCGGACCGCGTCGAGGGAACGCTGTTCGGAAACGGCGAGCGGACGGGCAACGTGGACCTGATCACCATCGCACTGAACCTGCTGACCCAGGGCGTCGACCCGGAGCTCGACCTGTCTCGGCTCGACGAGGCGAAGGCGATCGTCGAGGAGTGCAACGAGCTGCCCATTCACCCTCGCCATCCCTGGGTCGGCGAGCTCGTCTACACCGCGTTCTCCGGTTCGCATCAGGACGCGATCAAGAAGGGAATGCATGCCCAGCAGCGCGGCAGCTCAGAGCTGTGGGACGTCCCGTACCTGCCGATCGACCCGGCCGATCTCGGCCGCGACTACGAGGCGATCATCCGGGTCAACTCCCAGTCGGGCAAGGGAGGGGTTGCGTACCTGATGGAGACCGAGCACAGCCTCGAGCTGCCGCGGGGGCTGCAGGTCGAGTTCGCCCAGGCGGTGCAGGCGATCACGGACGTGCGCGGCGACGAACTGACGGCCGACGAGCTCCTCGCAGCCTTTCACGACCATTATCTCGCGCATGTGACTCCCTTCGAGCTCGGGTCGTACACCCACTCGAGCAGCGACATAGACCAGATCGTCGCCGACATGGTCGCCGACGGTGAGAAGCGCCAGGTCTCCGGGGCCGGGAACGGGCCGATCGCTGCCCTCGTCGACGCGTTCGAGCGTGAGTTCGGGATCACGATTCGCCTGCGCGACTACCACGAGCATGCGATGTCGGCCGCCGCCGATGCGACCGCAGCCGCCTATATCGAGGCCGAGATCGACGACGACCTCGTCTGGGGCGTCGGCGTCCATTCGAGCATCGTGACGGCGTCGCTCCGGGCGGTCGTGAACGCGGTCAACCGCGCGCTCGCGCTGCGCAAGGCGCTCGAGGAGGCGATGCTGTTCGGCTAGTGCCCGGGAAGTTGTGACAGCAGCTTCGGGCTGTCATCATCGGGCGGACATGAAACTCGATCAACTGAGAGCCGTGCGCCTTTTCTCCAACCTGTCGAAGAAGGAGCTCGAACGGCTCTCTCACTGGACCGACCAGATCTCGGTCGGCGAAGGCCACGAGCTCGCACGGGAAGGCGAGTTCGCCCACGAGTTCTTCGTCATCGAGGAGGGCACGGCCGAGGTCGTGAGGGACGGCGAGCGCGTCGCCGAGCTCGGCCCCGGCGACTTCTTCGGAGAGATCGGCCTGATCGAGACGGAACGGCGAACCGCAACCGTCGTCGCGACCACGCCGATGGAGCTGATCGTCATGTTCCAGCGCGAGTTCAAGCAGATGGAGCAGGAGATGCCCGCCGTCGCCGACCGCGTCCGCGCCGCCATTCGCGCCCGACTCGACGAAGGCTAGCTCGACCTGCAGGATCTCTTCGACCCTGCGAGCCACGAGCCGCTGAGCGCCGGGCACTGGGACGATCGTCGCGCACGAGAGGCGATCGCCGCGGTCGTCGCCGAGGCGGAGGACGCATTCGACGAGAACGCACTGTGGGGCGCCCATCCGCTCGACGAGACGGACGGGCCTCTCCCATCGGTCACCTCGCTCTACCTCGGTGCTTCGGGCGTGGTCTGGACGTTCAACGAGCTCGCGCAGGCCGGGCTCGTCGACCTACGACACGACTGGGCTCCCGTTGCCGTGCGGCTGGCCGAGCGTTATCCGTCGCAGCCGGATTTCCAGGACCTCGTCGAGGGACCCGTGCCGTCGCTCCTGATGGGCGCAGCGGGCGTCCTGCTCGTCGCGCACACCCTGGCTCCGGCCGCGTGGCAGGAGAAGCAGCTGCTCGGGGCAGTGCGGTCGAACGCTGAGAACCCCTCGCTCGAGCTCATGTGGGGGTCTCCTGGAACGATGATCGCGGCCCGCGTGATGGCTGGACGGACCGGCGCGGCGGACTGGCAGCAGGCGTGGCGCGAGTCGGCGGACGAACTGTGGACGCAGTGGCGCGGCGATCTCTGGCAACAGGATCTCTACGGCAAGACCGTCGAGTACATCGGGCCGGCGCACGGCTTCGCCGGCAACGTTCTCGCACTCGCCCAGGACGATCTCCTGGACGCCGAGCGTCGCACGGAGCTCGAGCGGCGGGCGATCGCGACCGTGGCCGCGTACGCCGAGCGCGCCGGCGGCCTCTGCTCAGTGGCCCCCGGTGTCCGAAGCGTTCCAACGCCGCGAGCAGGCGATTCGCACCCAGTGGTGCCACGGCGCGCCGGGGATGGTCGCCTCGCTCGCCGGTCTCGCTCCGGACGACGAGCAGCTGACGGAGCTGCTGCTGGAAGGGGGCGAGCTGACGTGGCGGGCAGGCCCACTCAGAAAGGGCGCCGGACTCTGCCACGGCACCGCCGGCAACGGATACGCATTCCTGAAGCTCCTCGAGCGCACGGGCGACGAGCTCTGGCTGGAGCGCGCGCGTTCGTTCGCGATGCATGCGGCGAAGCAGATCGAGCAGTCACGTGCGGAGCACGGTCGCGGCCGGCACACGCTCTGGACCGGCGATCTCGGGGCCGCCCTTTACCTGCGGGATTGCCTCACGGGCTCGACCGGCTTTCCGACGCTCGACTACTTCTAGCGTTGTCGGAATCTGATTCGCGAAGCGAACCAGATTCCCGAGTTGCTGGTCTCGGCGCGCGAAGCCCGTGAACCTGGTTCGGCTGCGCCGAATCAGGTTCATGCCTACTCGTCGCCCCGCGAGCCGAGCTCGCGCGAGCGCTCCGTCGCCGCGCTGATCGCGTTCAGGAACGCAGCCCGCACGCCCGAGCGCTCGAGCTCCCTGATCGCGCGCGTCGTCGTGCCGCCCGGCGAGGTGACCGCCTCACGCAACTCGACCGGATGCATCCCTTCGTCACGCAGCAGCAGTGCGCTCCCGAACATCGTCTGCACGACGAGCTTCGTCGAGACGTCGCGGCTGAGCCCGAGCAGCAGGCCCGCCTCGATCATCGCCTCGGCGAGGAGCGCGAAGTAGGCCGGGCCCGACCCGGAGAGCGCTGTCACAGCGTCGAGGTCGACTTCGGAGACCCTCACGACCGCGCCCAGATGGCCGAGCGCCTCCTCGGCGAGCGCCAGGTCGGACTCGCCCGCGGAGCGGCCGGCGGCGATCCCCGCGATGCCCTCGTGCACGAGGGACGGAGCGTTCGGCATCGCCCGCACGACCTTCGCCTCGGGCGACAGGTGGCTCTCGATGAACCCCGTCGTCACCCCGGCCGCGACCGAGAGGATCACCTGATCCGACGTCACACCGGACGCGATCTCGCCGAGCACCGCCGAGATGTCCTGCGGCTTCACCGCGACGATGACGAGCGAGGCGCCTGTCACCGCCTCGGCGTTGGAGGAGCCGACGACCACGCCGTAGCGCGCGCGGAGCTCCTCGGCCCGCTCGGGCCTGCGAACCGTGGCGGTGAGCTCGTCCGGGCGGCGCCAGCCGGAGCTCAGGAAGCCGCGGAGGAGCGACTCGCCGAGACGCCCGGCGCCGAGGATCGCGATCCGCCCGGCCACCGGCCCTCGACTAACGACGTGCCGTGGCTGTGCGACGGCGCTTGGCGGGCTCGGGGACCATCCACGCGTGGCCGAACTTCCGCATCTCACGGATGATCGGCAACAGGGCGCGCCCCTTGTCCGTCAATTCGTATTCGACACGCGGCGGCGACTCCGGATAGCTGCGCCGGATCGCGACGCCTTGCCGCTCCAGCATGTCGACGCGCTCCGAGAGGGTGCGCGGACTGATGCCGGGGCAGGCGTGCTCGAGCTCCATGAAACGCCGCGGCCCCTCGGAGAGGTCGTGCACGATCAGCGGCGTCCACTTCGTGGCAATGATCTCCGCCGTGGCAGCGACAGCGCAATCGCTGCCATGAGTGTCTTTCATTGTTCTTTTCATGGGCCGCAGTCTACTCCGCCGCTCGGCTCGTTGCTATCGAAACAAAAGTGTCTGCTCCTTCTGCCCCGCGCTCTCCGTCGAGCCAGGCCCTGACCGCCTCCGCGCACTGTCGGCCTTCGTTGATCGCCCACACGATCAGGGACTGCCCGCGCCGCGCATCACCCGCAGCGAACACTCCGTCGGCCGAGGTGAGGTAGCGCGCCGCGGCGGCGTTGCCGCGCGCATCGCGCTCCACGTGCAGTTGATCGAGCAGTTCGCTCTCCGGCCCGAGGAATCCCATCGCGAGCAACACGAGCTCAGCAGGGTGCGACTCCTCGGTGCCCGCCACGAGCTCGAACGGCGGAACGCCCGAGTTCTCCTGCCAGTGGATCGCCGCCAAGCGGCCGTCCTCGCCGCTGAACCGCGTCGTCGAGATCGCGAACGACCGCTCGCCTCCTTCCTTCAGCGCATATGACAGGCGCAGTTTCATCGGCCACCTCGGCCAGGGCGTGACGTCGTCGGGACGCGTCGGAGGCGGCTCGCCGAGCAGCTCGATCTGGGTGACCGACGCTGCACCCTCCCGGTTCGCGTGCGCAACGCAGTCCGCACCGGTATCGCCGCCGCCGATCACGACGACATGCTTGCCTGCGGCGCTGAGACCGCCCGCCGCCGTACCGGCGATCGACCGCGCCCGGTCGTAGAGGTACTCCATCGCGAAGTGCACGCCGTCGAGCTCCCGGCCCGGCACCGGCAGGTCGCGCGGGACGCGTGACCCCGTGGCGAGGACGACCGCATCGTGCCGGTCGCGCAACTCTGCCGCTGTGACGTCGCTCCCGACGTCGGTGCCGAAGCGAAACTCGACGCCCTCCGCGACGAGCTGCTGCACGCGACGCTCGACGAGCCGCTTCTCGATCTTGAACTCCGGCACCCCGAAGCGGACGAGACCCCCAGCCGCCTCGTCGCGCTCGTAGACGACGACGTGCTCGCCGGCCCGTGCGAGCTGCTGGGCGCAGGCAAGCCCGGCCGGTCCGGAGCCGACGACGGCGACGCTGCGCCCCGTCTGCCGTGCCGCCGGCTGCGGCTGGACCCAGCCCTCGCCCCAACCGCGGTTGACGATCGCGAGCTCGACCTGCTTGATCGAGACCGCGTCACCCTCGTTGATCTCGAGCACGCAGGCCGCCTCGCACGGCGCAGGACAGAGCCGGCCGGTGAACTCGGGGAAGTTGTTCGTCCGGTGGAGCTGCTCGAGGGCTTCCTGCCAACGATCGCGATAGACGAGGTCGTTCCAGTCCGGGATGAGGTTCCCGACCGGGCAGCCGTGATGACAGAACGGCACGCCGCACTCCATGCAGCGGGAGGCCTGCTCGCGCAGTTCGACGAGCGGCAGGGTGCCGACGAACTCGCGAAAGTCGCCGACGCGCTCCGTCGGCGGCCGCTCCGGGGACTCGACCCGGTTCAGGTTGAGAAAGGCGCCGATCTTGCCTCAGTCCTTCGCGGTGACGCGTCTCTCTTCGCGGTTCTCCGTCGTGAAGAACCCGCCGCCGCCTGCCGAGACGGGCTCCGCGAGGGCGCGTTTGTAGTCGTGCGGGATCACCTTCACGAACCGGAGGGGATCCCAGTCTGCGAGCAGTGCCTGCGCGACCGGCGATCCGGTCCGCTCGCGATGCTCCTCGAGCAGCGACCGGACCGCGACCTCGTCGTCGCTGTCGAGCGGCTCGAGCGCGACCAGCTGTGTGTTGCAGCGTTGCGCGAACTGCGAGTCGTCGTCGAGCACGTAGGCGATCCCGCCGCTCATCCCGGCCGCGAAGTTGCGCCCGGTCGCACCGATCACCACGACCCGGCCGCCGGTCATGTACTCGCAGCCGTGGTCGCCGACACCCTCGACCACCGCAGAGGCTCCCGAGTTGCGCACGGCGAACCGCTCACCTGCGATGCCGCGGAAGAACGCGCGACCCGAGGTGGCGCCGTAGAGGACGGTGTTGCCGACGATCACGCTCTCCTCGGCGCGATACGCGGCGCTTTCGGGCGGTCGAACGGCGACCACGCCTCCCGACAGGCCTTTGCCGACGTAGTCGTTTGCGTCACCCACCAGCGTCAGCTCGATCCCGGGCGCAAGCCACGCACCGAACGACTGGCCGGCGGAACCGTGGAACTCGAACTGCACGCTGACGCTCAAGCGGTTCTTGGTGACGTGATGGGAGAGCAGGCCGCCGACCGCCCGGTCGACGTTCTGCACCGGGAATTGCCTGCGTCCGTCGGCGAGCGCTTCGATCAGCTGCCAGTCGAGCGCGTCGCCGATCGGCGACGCCTGCGCCTCGGTGCGCCGCAACGGGGTGCCGTCCGGGACGTCAGGGGCGCGCAGCAGATGCGTCAGGTCGATCCCGCGCTCCTGCCAGTGGGTGAGTGCTTCGTCGGGCTCGAGCAGGTCGACCCGGCCGACCAGGTCCTCGAAGCGCGCGATCCCGAGCGACGCCATCAGCTCGCGCACGTCCTCGGCGACGTGGAACAGGAACTCGATCACGTGCTCCGGCTGGCCGCGAAAGCGCTTGCGCAGTTCCGGATCCTGGGTCGCGATGCCGACCGGGCAGGTGTTCAGATGGCAGGCGCGCATCATCACGCAGCCGGTCGCGATGAGCGGAGCCGTTGCGAAGCCCATCTCGTCGGCGCCGAGCAGCGCGGCAATGACCACGTCGCGGCCCGTCTTCAGCTGTCCGTCGGTCTGCACCCAGACGCGCGAGCGGAGATCGTTCAGCACGAGCGTCTGCTGGGTCTCGGCCAGACCGATCTCCCAGGGCACGCCCGCATGCAAGATGGACGAGATCGGAGACGCTCCCGTGCCTCCGTCGTGGCCCGAGATCAGGATGTGGTCGGCGTTGCACTTGGCGACGCCGGCGGCGACGGTGCCCACGCCGACCTCGGCCACCAGCTTCACCGAGATGCGGGCGGCCGGGTTCGCGCAGCGCAGGTCGTAGATGAGCTGCTTCAGGTCCTCGATCGAGTAGATGTCGTGGTGCGGCGGCGGCGAGATCAACCCGACGCCGGGGGTCGTCAGACGCACACCGGCGATGTACGGGTCGACCTTGTGACCCGGCAGCTGGCCCCCTTCCCCCGGCTTTGCGCCCTGCGCCATCTTGATCTGGAGCTCGTCGGCATTCGTCAGGTAGTCGATGTTCACTCCGAACCGGCCCGACGCGACCTGCTTGATCTTGGATCGCCGGTCGTCGAGGTACCGAGCTGGATCCTCTCCGCCTTCACCGGTGTTCGAACGGCCGCCGATCCGGTTCATCGCCACGGCGAGCGTCTCGTGCGCCTCTCGCGAGAGCGATCCCAGCGACATCGCACCGGTCGAGAACCGCTTGACGATCTCGGCGGCCGGCTCGACGTCGTCGAGCGGGATCGGCACCCGATCGCGGAAGCGCAGCAGGCCCCGCAACGTGGAGCGGCGGGCCGAGTCGTCGTTGACGAGGGCGGCGAACTCCTTGTACGTCGAGCGCCCGCCGCCGCGCACGGCGTGCTGGAGGAGCGCGATCGTCTCCGGATTCCACTGGTGGTGCTCTCCGTCGCGACGCCACGTGTACAGCCCGACGACGGGCAGCAGCTCGCCGGCGCCGCCCGGATACGCGCGCGCGTGCCGGACGAGCGCGCCTTCCGCCAGCTCACGGGTGCCGATGCCGCCGATCCGGGACGGCGTGCCGGTGAAGTGCTTGTCGATCAGGTCCGGCGAGAGGCCGACCGCCTCGAAGACCTGCGCGCCGCAGTACGACGAGAGCGCCGAGATGCCCATCTTCGAGATCGTCTTCAGGAGGCCCTTGCCGACCGCCTTGAGCGCACGCTCCTCGGCGTCCTCCAGCCGCATGTCCAGCCGTCCCTCCGCGACGAGCTGCCCGATCGTCGCGAGCATGAGATAGGGGTTGACGGCGGCTGCGCCGTAGCCGATCAGGACGGCGACGCTCTGCACGCTGCGCGGCTCGCCCGACTCGACCACGAGGCCCGCCTGCAGGCGGGTCCCGGCGCGCACGAGATGATGGTGGATCGCGCCGACGGCGAGCAATGACGGCATCGCAACGCGCTCGGGCCCGACCAGGCGGTCCGAGACGATCAGGATGTTCGCGCCCGCGGCGAGTGCCGCATCGGCTTCGGCGCAGATCCGGTCGATCGCCGGGTCGAGCCCGTCGGCTCCTTCGGCGACGGGCCAGGTGAAGTCGATCGTGTGCGCCTTGAAGACCTCCGAGTCGACCTGCCGGAGGCGCTCGAGCTCGTCGTCGCGCAAGATCGGGTTGTCGATCACGAGCTGGCGCGCGTGCTCCGGCGTCTCGTCGAGCAGATTGCGCTCCGAGCCGACGAGCGACTGCACGCTCATCACGACGGCTTCGCGGATCGGATCGATCGGCGGGTTCGTGACCTGTGCGAACAGCTGCTTGAAATACGAGTACATGAGCGGGCGCCGTCCGGAAAGCACTGCGAGCGGCGTGTCGTTGCCCATCGAGCCGATCGCCTCTTCTCCGTTGATCGCGAGCGGCGCGAGCATCACCTTCATGTCTTCCTGCGTGTAGCCGAAGGCCAGCTGCAGGCGGCGCACCGGCTCGCCGGGAGCACGCGCCGGCTCGCGCGCCGGCAAGTCGGCGAGCCGCACGTGCTCGCGGTCGAACCAGGCGCCGTACGGCTGACGTGCCGCGACCTCGGCCTTGGCCTCCGCATCGGGGACGATGCGACCTTGCTCCAGGTCGACGAGAAAGAGCTTGCCCGGCTGCAGGCGGCCCTTCCGCAAGATGCGTTCGGCAGGGATGTCGAGCACGCCGGCCTCCGAGGCGAGCACGACCCAGCCGTCCGTCGTCTCGAGCCAGCGCCCGGGCCGGAGGCCGTTTCGGTCGAGCGTTGCACCGATCACGGTCCCGTCCGTGAAGGCGATCGCCGCCGGACCGTCCCACGCCTCGGTCAGACATTCGTGGAAGCGATAGAACCCGCGCAGCTCGTCCGAGACGTCGGTCCGGCCGTTGTACGCCTCGGGCACCATCATCATCAGCGCGTGCGGCAGCGACCTCCCGGAGAGCACGAGCAGTTCGAGGACGTTGTCGAAGACGGCAGTGTCCGAGCCCGCCGGGCGAATGACCGGCACGAGCTTCTCGATGTCGCTGCCGAAGAGCTCCGAGGCGAGCTGCGACTCGCGCGCGCGAATCCAGTTGACGTTGCCGCGCAGTGTGTTGATCTCGCCGTTGTGGGCGATCATGCGATACGGATGGGCGAGCTCCCAGCTCGGGAAGGTGTTCGTCGAGAAGCGTGAGTGCACGAGCGCGAGCGCGCTCTCCATTCGCTCGTCCGCGAGGTCCGGGAAATACCGGCCGAGCTGCGGGGCGGTCAGCATTCCCTTGTAGACCAGCGTTCTCGCCGAGAAGCTCGGGATCACGAGATCCGGGCCGGCCGCGCGCTCGGCCACCCGTCGGATCACGTAGAGCTTGCGCTCGAACGCGAGCAGGTCATCGTCGAAATCGGGCGCCGCGCCGACGAACAGCTGGCGCATCACCGGAGCGAACAGGCTGGCGTGCGCACCGGCTTCGCCCTGTTCCACCGGAATGTCGCGCCAGCCGAGCACGACCTGGCCCTCCGCGGCGACGGTGGCCTCGAGGAGCTGCTCGAGCTCCTGGCGGCGAAGCGCCTCCTGCGGCAGGAAGCAGACGGCAACGCCGAAGCGGCCCGGAGGCGGCAGATCGAAGCCGACCGACGCGCGGAGGAACGCATCCGGAAGCTGGACGAGGATGCCTGCGCCATCACCGGTCTCGGCGTCGGCGCCCGCCGCTCCGCGATGCTCGAGCTGCTCGAGCGCGCGCAGCGCCTGCGCGACCGGCTCGTGGCTGCGCACGCCGTCGAGCCGCGCCACGAATGCCACGCCGCAGGCGTCGTGCTCGAACGCAGGGTCGTAAAGGCCTTGCTTCCTCACCGGCTCCACCCCCCGCCTGACTGTTGGCTAGTCCGGCGGGGCGAGGGTGATGCAGGGCCGGCTAGCGCTTTGGCGGGCGCGACTTGACCACGATCTTCGTAAAGGAGGCCGGCGCGCTCATCGCTTCAAAGAGTAAAGGATCGATCTGACGGCCGCAAGCCCGACCCGTTACTATCTTTTTAGAAGTGACACGCGCACGGATCAACTGGTCGAACGCCGGCGGCCGCTGGAGCAAGGAGCTGGTCGCCTACGCCCTCGACCGCTATCACTGCAGGCATCTGCGCACGCCAACGGTCCGGGAGCTCCGCGCAGGTGTCGCGGAACTGCCGAGCCACGCCACGATCCGCCGGATGTACGGAAGTGCATCACGGATGTACGAGGAGCACGGCTACCGGGTCCGGGCGCGCGGCGGCCAGCCCGGCCGGCGGACGACGCTCGCACGCGACTCCTTCGGCCGGTTTCTGCCGAGGACCGAGAGCAGCGCCTAAGCCCGCTCGCGCACCTGCCCCCACGTGAGGCGGCGAAGCCGGGTACAACGTCGGCATGAGCGCCGTCCTGCTCGTCCTCTCGTCGTTCCTCGCCAGTGCGGTCGAGATGGTGGAAGCATTGACGATCGTGCTCGCCGCCGGGCTCACGCGCGGCTGGCGTTCGTCGCTGACCGGTGTCGCCGCGGCAGTGCTGGCTCTGGCCGTGGTCGTCGCGGCGCTCGGGCCTGCTCTGACGCTCGTGCCGCTGAACACGCTCCGCCTCGTCGTCGGCGCGCTCCTGCTCGTGTTCGGCCTGCAGTGGCTGCGCAAGGCGATCCTGCGCGCGAGCGGCTACAAGGCGCTGCACGACGAGGATGCGATCTTCGCGCAGGAACTACGCGAAGCCGAGAGCGCGCCGCGCGACGAGCGAGCCGGGATCGACTGGTACGGCTTCACGCTGTCCTTCAAGGGCGTGTTCCTCGAGGGGCTGGAAGTGGCATTCATCGTCCTGACCTTCGGGAGCACACAGGGGTCGATCCCGCTCGCCGCGGCCGGCGCGTTCGCGGCGGTCGTCCTGGTCGCGCTCGTCGGCGTGCTCGCCCGTGCCCCACTCGCCCGGGTGCCGGAGAACACGATGAAGTTCGCCGTCGGGATCATGCTGACGACCTTCGGGATCTTCTGGTCGGCAGAAGGCGCCGGGGTGGACTGGCCCGGAGGCGACGTCGCGATCCTCGGCGTGCTCGCCTTCGTGATTCTGTGGTCGCTGACGCTCGTGTCGCTGCTCCGCCAGCGGCGGGCCCGGTGGGTGGCCGCGTGAGCGCGGTTGCCTCGTTCGGCAGGTTCTGGTGGGAGTTCATCGTCGGCGACGACTGGCTGGCGGCGGCAGGTGTCGCGATCGCCCTCGTCGTCACCGCCGTGCTGGAGACGTGGTGGATTCTCCCGCTCGCCGTCGCACTCGTGCTCGCCGCTTCCCTCTACCGCGCAACGAGGCATTCATAGGGAACTCACAAGGCTTTCTTAGGCAGAGCAGCGACGCTGCGAGCATGGACGCATCCAGGAACACGAAGATCGGCGCGATCGCGGTCACCGCGGTCGCGCTCGTCGCCGCCGGCGGCGCCTTCGCAGCCGGGAAGTACCACGGCTCGAAGGCGGCCGCACGGGGCGGCCTGTCCGCCGGTTCGGCGGCCTCACAGACCCCGGGCACGGCGCACGACCGGCGTGGCTTCGGCTTCGGCCGCGGTTTCGGCCGTGGCGGCGACCTCGCCACAGCAGCGACGTATCTCGGCGTCAGCGAGAGCGACCTTCAGACCGGTCTCCAATCCGGCAAGACACTCGCCCAGATCGCCAACGCGACGAACGGCAGGTCCTCGTCCGGTCTGATCGCCGCGCTCGTCGCCGCCGCCAGGACGCGGCTCGAGACGGCCGTCACCGCCGGGACGCTCACCCAGGCGCAGGCAGACCAGTTCGCGGCGCTGCTGAAGGAGCGGATCACGAACATGGTGAACGGCGTCCGTCCTGCCCACGGCGGTTTCGGCAGGCCCGGCGGGTTCGGCGGCCCCGGCTCCGGTTCGAGCCCCGGCGGCGGCTTCCAGCCGACCCCGAGCACGCACATCTAGCAAGGCTCCCCTGGCGGAACGGCGTCCCACGGGTTAGAACACCGCTGTGGAGACGGAGGCCCGGAGCGGCACCTATTCGCAGTCGCTCGAACGGGGCCTCGCGATCCTCTCGTCGTTTCGCTCGGGCAGCCCGCTCCTCGGCGTCAGCGACCTCGCTCGCGAGGTCGGCCTCAGCCGCTCCACGACCCACCGGTACATCTCGACACTCGCCGCGCTCGGGTACCTGCAGCAGGATCCGGCCACGAGGAAGTACCGGCTCGGGCCGCGCGTGCTCGACCTCGGGTTCTCGGCGATCAACTCGATGGATCTCCGTGAAGTCGCCGTTCCTCACCTGCAGGCGCTGAGCGACGAGACCGGACGCACCGTCAACATGGCGGTGCTCGACGGCGTCGACATCGTCTACATCGAGCGCTGCCGCACCTCCCAGAGCGGCCAGCGCGACATCGACCTGAATCTGCACATCGGCTCGCGCCTGCCCGCCTACTGCACGTCGATGGGCAAGGTGCTCCTCGCAGGGCTGGAGCCCGGCCGGCAACGCGAGGTGCTCGAGCAGGTGCAGTTCACGCAGCGCGGGCCGAACGCTCTCACCGATCTCGATGAGCTGCTCGCCGAGCTCGAACGCGTGCGCGTCGCGGGCCTCGCCGTCAACAACGAGGAGCTCGCATACGGGCTGCGGTCGATTGCCGCACCCGTCCGCTCGCAGAACGGCGAGGTCGTCGCGGCGATCAACCTCGCGGTGCACAGGACGATGGTCTCGCTCGACTCCCTGGTCGCCCACCTCGGCCCGCAGCTGAAGCACACCGCGGCCGAGATCTCCGCCCGCATCGGCTACAGCCGCGCGGGCGCCTGATCACTCGGGCTCGACTGTCACTTCGAGCAGGAGCGGCGACGTGCGGTCGCGCAGGCCGGGCACCACCTCGTCGAGCGTCGCCTCGAGCGCGTCGGCGCTTCCGATGCGACGTGCCTCGCAGCCGAACGCCTCGGAGATGGACGCGATGTCGACCGCACCGAACGAGGGCCAGGCGGGCGGCCCGCCCTGGCGCGCGGCGAGCTGATCCATGATCCGATAGCCGCCGTTCTTGAGCACGACAAGGAGCGGGCCGATGCCGTAGCGCGCCGCGCTCCAGAGGCCCTGGATGCCGAAGACGGTCGACCCGTCACCGAGCACCGCAACGACGGGGCGGTCCGGCAGGCCCATCCGCAGGCCGACGGCGGCCGGCAATCCCCAACCGAGGCCGCCCATCGCCGGGCTGACCATGCCGAGCGGCTGCCGGGCCGGCAGCCGCAACATCAGCTCGTCGCGGTTCGACGGGCACTCCTCGACGACCACCGCGTCCGCCGGCAGCCGGTCGCCGAGCGCCTGGAGGACGTGGCCGGCCCTGAGCGGCGCATCGGCCGGGAGAGACTCAGGCCGCTGGAAGAGGGGCTCCTCGGAGCGTGGCCGTTGCGGTACCCGAGCGGCGACCGCTGTGCAGACGAGATCGGGCGCCCCGAGGATCGCGAGCTCGGCGGGGCTGCGGTGCACCTCGTCGGCGTCGTCGCTCACCATGGCGAGCACGGTTCCCTCACCTGCAAACGGCCCGGGCTCGTAGGAGCTCTGCCGGAACACCGGCGCACCGACGGCAAGCACCACGTCGTAGGGCTCGAGCGTGTCGCGCAACTGCGCGCGCAGGAACGGCAGCGGGCCGGCCCATTGCGGGTGATCCTGCGGGAACCCGGCCTGGCCGCTGAACGGCTCCTGGTAGACCGGCGCACCGAGCCGCTCGGCCAGCGCCACGAGCGCGCCCCAGCGCGCAGGCGTGTCGAGCCGCGCACCGGCCACGAGCGCCGGCCGCACCGAGCCGGCCAGCAGGTCGGCCAACGCGGCCACCGACTCCTCGTCGACCGCACCGGGGCGGAGGACGCGCTGCGGTGCCGCGACCTCGTGGGGCTCCCCGGCCTCCTCGAGCCAGTCGCCCATGGGCACGATCACGATCGCAGGCCCTCGGTGAGTCTCCGCCTCGTGGTAGGCGCGCTCGAGCGCACCGGGAACGTCTTGCGCGCGAGACGGCTCCGAGACCCAGACGGGATAGTCACCCGCCAGGCCGTCGAGCCGTCCCGCGAGGAACGGCTCGAATGCGATGTGCCTGCGGTCCTGCTGGCCGATCGCGATGACGATGGGTGTGCGGTTGACGCGCGACGTCGCGATGGCGTTGACGGCGTTGCCGAAGCCGGGAGTCGTGTGCAGCAGCGCAAACGACGGCCGCCGCCGCGCCAGCGCATAGCCGCTCGCCATGCCGACGACCGCCCCTTCGTGCAGACCGAGGACGAAGTTCAGGTCCTCGGGAAGCCCGGTCAGGAACGGGATCTCCGTCGAGCCCGGGTTCGAGAAGATGTCGGTGAGCCCCCGTCGCCGCAGGAACTCGAAGGTCGCGTCACGGACCGTCATCACGATTCGTCGAGCACCTGCTGGGCGATCGCGAACGCGCGGTTGGCCGCCGGAACGCCGCAATAGACCGCCGACTGGAGGAGCACTTCCTTGATCTCGTCCGGTGTCAACCCGTTGCGCCGTGCGGCGCGAACGTGCATCGCAAGCTCCTCATGGTGGTTGAGGGCGATCAGAGCGGTCAGCGTGACGGCGCTACGCGTCCTGCGGTCGAGCCCGGGCCGCGCCCAGATCTCTCCCCACGCGTACCGCGTGATCAGATCCTGAAAATCGGCGGTGAACTCGGTCGTCCCGTCGTTGGCGGCATCGACGTGCTCGTCGCCGAGAACCTCGCGCCGAACTCTCATTCCTTCCTCGTAGCTCACAGATGCTCCTCGATCAGTCGGTTGAAAACGTCGGCCTGCTCCACGCTCGGGATGTGGGCAGCCTGCTCGATCACCTCGAACCGTGCGTCGGCGATCGCCGCGGAGATCTGCTCGACCGTCTCGGGCGGCGTCGACGGATCGTCCGCTCCGGCGATCACGAGTGTCGGGGCGCGGACGGCCGCGAGGGCGCCGCGAACGTCCCACGCGGCGAGCGCGTCGCAACAACGCGCGTACCCCTCCGGATCGACCGAGAGCAGCATGTCGCGATACGGAGCAGCGTCGACGAACTGCGGTGTGAACCACCGGGCGAGCACGGCGTCGACGATCGCTGCGAGCCCCTCGGCCCGCACGAGTGCCGCACGGTCCCGCCATTGCCCGGGGTCGCCGAAGCGCGCAGCCGTGCACGCGAGCACGAGCCGCTCCAGGCGCTCGGGCGCAGACAGCGCCAGCTGCATCCCGACCGCTCCACCGAGCGACAGCCCGACGAACGAGAACGTCTCGTCCCCGGCGAGCTCCAGCACACGATCGGCCAGGTCGCCGATCTCCCGGACCTCGGCGAGCGGGGCGTTCCCGTGGCCGGGGTGGTCGATTCGCACGACACGGCGTCCACCGAGCGCGCCGGCCTGTGCATCCCAGATCGAAGCGACCGAGCCGAGCGAGCCGCAGAGCACAACGGTCCCGCTCATCCCCGATGCAGCGCGAGCGCACGGTCGACGAACGCGGCGGCGGAACCGAGATAGTCCTCTGGCCTCTCCACCGTGAGACCGAAGCGGCCGGCCTCGGCGAGCGTCACCGGGTCGATGTTGGCCCGCATCCGTTCTCGGTCCACCTGCAGGCCGGTGAGCGACCGGCCCACAGCAGCGACAGCGCCGCCCGTTGCGGCGAGCGCCGCCGTGAGCGCATGCCATTCGGCGTGCCAGGCACCGGCAGCGCGCTCGTGCTCCTGCACCACGCTTTCCAGAAGGATTCCGGCGTTCGCGCGGCTGTGTCGTGCGCACGCGATCGCGAGCACGGCGCCGACCGGATTGCGTTTGTGCGGCATGGTCGACGAGCCGCCCGACTCGCGTTCCGCCACCTCGGCGACCTCGGTTTGCGCGAGCAGCACGATGTCGCCGCCGACCTTCGCCGCCGCGGCTGCGACAGCGGCGAGTGCGCCCGCGAGCTCGGCGACCGGCGCCCTGTTCGTGTGCCAGGGCACGGCGGGCTCGCGCAGCCCCAGCTCCTCGGAGTAGAGGCGCAGCACCTCGACCCCCCGGTCGCCGAGCACGGCAAGTGTCCCCGCTGCACCTCCGAGCTGCGCGGGCAGCGAGGCCGCGACGCCTGCGAGCCGGGCCCTGGCCTCGACGAGCCCGACGAGCCAGCCGGCCGCCTTGAGGCCGAACGTCGTCGGCACCGCCTGCTGCAGCAGCGTGCGAGCGGCCATCACGGTGTGCCGGTGCTCCGCCGCAAGTCGCGCGCATTCGTCCGCTGCGCCGCTGAGGTCTGCGTCGATGAGCCTCGACGCGCGCTGGGCGACGAGCATGGCAGCGGAGTCGACGATGTCCTGGCTCGTGGCGCCACGGTGGACGCAAGCCGCCTCCGGCTCGCCGATCCTGGCCCGCAGCGCACGCACGAGCGGCTCGGCCGGATTGCCGGCAGCACGGCCGTCCACCGCGAGCTCTGCAACGTCGTACAGCGAGGCGTCGCAGGCCGCAGCGACGGCTGCGGCGTCTTCGCCGGAGATCACCCCGGCGCGGCCCTCCGCGAGTGCGAGCGCTCGTTCGGCGTCGAGCATCGCGGCCAGCCAGGCCCGGTCCGAGACCGCGTCGGCCAGCTCGTCCGGCACGAAGATCGCGGAGAACGGGCTCACAGCGAGAAGAAGACCGTCTGCCGTTCGCCCTGCATGCGAATGTCGAAGCGCACGCCCCCATCTTCCTGCTCCGCGACGAGCGATGCTCGATCTGCCTCAGGCAGCAGGGACAACACGGGGTCCGAGGCATTCGCCTCCGCTTCGTCGGGGAAGTACATGCGCGTGAGTTGGTGCTTGAGGAGACCACGGGCGAAGACGTAGAGATCGAGGCGCGGCGCCTCGCCTGCCGGTGCGCCGGGCTTCGCGATCACGAACGAGAACCGCCCCTCGGCGTCGGTGGAGCTGCGTCCCCAGCGGCCGCCACTCGCGTCCCATGCCTCGATCATCCCGTCGACGATCGGCTGGTCGTCGCCGTCGAGCAGCCGGCCGGTCACCCGGAGCGCCCTGGGATCGGCGGCCGGGACGAGCTCGTTCTCGATCCGTCTGCAGAGCCCGATCGTGTAGTACGGCCCGACGGTCTGCGACGGCGTGGCGGGCAGGGTCAACGGCCCTCCTCGATCGGCGTCGTGCCGCTTCGCGCCGTGGCCGAGCACGATGTTCCAGCGATAGGCGAGCGCCCAGTCCGGCCTGGTGCTGTCCAGGTCGAACTCGGAGACGAGCAGCGCCCGCGCTGCAGGGTTGCGGATCGAGTTGAAGATCGGATCGAAGCGGAACAACGGGTCACCGGGGAAGTACATCTGCGTGACCAGCCGCTCTGTGAACGACCGCCCGAAGATCGAGAAGTGGATGTGCGCGGGGCGCCACGCGTTCTCGTGGTTCCCCCACGGATAGGCGCCGGGCTTCACGGTGATGAAGCGGTAGTTGCCGTCGTCGTCGGTGAGGCAGCGACCGGCCCCCGAGAAGTTGGGATCGAGCGGCGCAGGGTGCTGGTCGACCTGGTGCTTGTAACGGCCTCCTGCATTCGCCTGCCAGACCTCGACGAGGGCATTGCGGATCGGCTTGCCGTCCGTGTCGAGCAGTCGCCCGGCGACGATGATCCGTTCGCCGAGCGGCTCGCCGTCGTGCTGCTGCGTGAGGTCGTAGTCGAGCTCGGAGACCGTTTCAGCACCGAACACGGGCCCCCCGGCTGGATGGGCCGACTCGGGCAGGGTGACGAGCGGGCGCTTCGGCGCGCGCAACCTCGTCGAGCGATAGCCGGGGTAGTCGACCTGCACCTCGTCGCCGAACGAGGGGTCGTCCGGCAACACGATCGGCGACTCGCCCGTCACTCGCGCCCCTTGGTCTCGAGGGCGCGCAAGGCGTCGAGCTCGTCGCGCGATGGAGGCTCCGTCTCGTCCACGTCCGGCGCGACCCGCAGCTCCCAGCCGGTCGCCTCCCGAGCGTCGTCGACCGAGACGCCCGGATGCACGCGCACCAGCTCGAGCTCGCCGTCGCGCAGCTCGAGGATGCCGAGGTCGGTGACGACCACCCGTACGCGATCGCCGCGGCTCGTCTTGAAGTCGAGCCGCTCGACGAAGGCGCGCGGCGACTGCCGGAGCATCACGAAGACGTCCGAGACGGACGTCGCGATCTCGGGGGCGCCCCCACCGCCGGGGAGACGCACCTTCGGCGTTGCGTAGTCGCCGATCACGGTGCTGTTCAGGTTCGCGTGCCGATCGATCTGGGCCGCGCCGAGGAACCCGATGTCGATGCGGCCACCCTGGAGCCAGTACGCGAACATCTCCGGCACCGACACGACCGTGTCCGCGGTCTCGGCGAGCTCACCGTCCCCGATCGACAACGGCAGCGTCGTCGGCTTCGCACCGATCGTCCCGCTCTCGTACACGAGCACACAGCCCGGCGCATGCGTGCGGCGGGCGAGGTTGGCGGCAACGCTCGGCAGGCCGATGCCGACGAAGCAGACGCTCTCGTTGGTCAGCCGCCGCGCAGCCGCGACCGCCATCATCTCGTCTGCGGTCCACATCTGGGTGGCGCTCATACTGGAACGCCTTCGAGCACGTGCTCGCGCATCCAGGCCGTGAAGGTGTCCCGGTCGCGACTGATCGCATCCCAGGCGACGTAGAACTTGTTGTCGCGCTCGTAGTAGCCGTGAGCATAGGAAGGATGCGCGCCGCGCGGCACACAGGCAACGGCATCGATCACCCAGGAGGGCAGGACGACGGCGCCCGGCCTGGCGTCGAACCGGTCGACGATCTCCTCGACGGTGACGATCGAGCGCCGAGCCGCGAGCACGACTTCCTTCTGCACGCCGGTGATCCCCCAGAGCTGGACGTTGCCCTGCCTGTCGGCCTGCTGGGCGTGGATGATCGCGACGTCCGGACGGTGAGCCGGGACAGCCGCGAGCTGTTCTCCCGTGAACGGGCACTCGACGAACGCAACACGTGTGTGCTCGACGAGGTCGGTCCCCGCGTAACCGCGCAGCACTCCGAAGGGCAGATTCGCCGCGCCGGCGGCGTACGCGGCCGCCATGCCCGCGTGCGAGTGCTCCTCGAGCTCGAGCGGCGCACGGCCAGCCGTGCTCGACGGCATCGCGCAATCGGTGCAGCGAGCCGACGCCGGGGTTTCCACCCCACGAGAACACGAGCTTCCGCGCGCATCCCATGCCGATGAGCTGGTCGTAGATGACGTCGGGCGTCATCCGGACCAGCGTCAGCTCACGCCGCCCCTGGCGAATCAGCTCGTGCGCCGCAGCGTGCGGAATGAGGTGTGTGAAGCCTTCGAGCGCGACGACGTGCTCGTCGGCGACGAATTCGCGGACCGCGTCGGACAGGGAGGCGATTTCGGCCATCGAGGCTCAGAAGGGGAACGGGTGCCCGCTGCCTCCTTGCACCGTGATCCACTGGAGCTCGGTGAACTCGTCGATCACCGCCTGCCCGCCAAAGCGCCCGAAGCCCGAGTCCTTGACGCCTCCGAACGGCATCTGCGGCTCGTCGCCGACGGACTGGTCGTTGACATGCGCGATCCCCGAATCGAGCTGCTGCGCGAGCGCGAACCCACGATTGGTGTCGCCGGTGAAGATGCCTGCGCTCAACCCGTAGCTGGTGGCGTTTGCGCGCGCGACGGCCTCCTCGGCGGAGTCGACCGCCTCGACCGCGACCACCGGGCCGAACGTCTCGTGACGGGCGAAGTCGGAGTCATGGGGAACGTCCGTGAGCACGGTCGCCTGGAAGCAGGGGCCGACCGCTTCGCCACCGGCGAGCACCGTCGCTCCGTTGGCGACCGCGTCGTCCACGCGTCCCTTCACGGTCAAGAGCGCCGACTCGTTGATCAGCGGCCCGATGATCGTGTCGTGCTCGTTCGGGTCGCCCACCTTCAGCGTCATCGCCTTCTCGGCCAGCCGTGAGGTGAACTCCTCCGCGACCGGCCGCTCGACGAAGATCCGGCGCGACGACATGCAGATCTGTCCCTGGTGCAGGAACGCGCCGAAGATCGACGCGTTCACGGCGTAGTCGAGATCCGCGTCCGCGAGCACGATCAGCGGGTTGTGGCCGCCGAGCTCGAGCACGACGCGCTTGAGCTGCCGCCCACATGCCTCCGCCAGACGGCGACCGGTCTCGGTCGAGCCCGTGAAGTTGATCCGGCGCACCGCCTGGTTCTCGACGAGCTCGTCGCCGATCGGAGCGGCTTCGCCGGGCGCGTGAGTGACGATGTTCAGGACGCCGGGCGGTAGTCCCGCCTCCGCGAAGATCTCGCCCCAGATCAGACCGCCGACGACCGGCGACAGCTCCGACGGCTTGAGGACGACCGTGTTGCCGAGCGCCAGCGGCGCCGCGATCGAGCGCGCCGAGAGGATCAGCGCGGCGTTCCACGGCGCGATCGCCGCGACGACGCCGACCGGCTTGCGCAGCCCCATCGCCAGCGTGCCCGGATGGTCGGAGGGGATGATCTGGCCCGCAGGCGCATACGCGAGGGCTGCAGCCTGGCGCAGCAGGTTGGGCACGAAGCCGAGCTGGAACATCCCGAAGCCGAAGCTCGCACCGGTCTCGCGAGCCAGCAGGCCGACGACCTCCTCGAGGCGGCCCTCGAGCACGTCGGCGGCCCGCAGGAAGATCCGCTGCCGCTCAGCGGGGACCGACTGCGACCACGCCGGAAACGCGCTGCTCGCAGCTTCGATCGCACGCGCAGCGTCCGCGCGTGTGCCCGACGGGACGAGCGCGACGACGTCGCCGGTGAACGGATCACGATCCTCGAACGTGCCGCCTTCGCCGGCGATCCATTCGCCGCCGATGAAGTGCTGGTACTCGCGTACGCCGGATTGGACGCTCGTCACGGAGCTCTCCTTTCACCATGCCATCGCAGGCGACTGTCCATGTGTCAAGACACCGTCCCATATATCAGAACGAAAAGGTCCACGCCATCGTCCCCCGGACGGAACGCCCGGATCGACGCTACCGTCGGGCCGGTGCGGGTCCTGTTCGCCGTCTTGCTGGTCGCGGCCGTCGCTCCGCCGCGACCCGCGATCGTCTCGAAGCCGATCCCGTTCGGGCCCGCACGCCGCGCCGAGACCGCGCGCTACGCCGAGCGTCACTACGGCCTGAACACCTGGCGGCTCGTTCATCCGCACGTGATCGTCGAGCACTACACCGCAAGCACCACCTTCTCGTCCGCCTGGAACACGTTCGCATCCGATGTCCCCGACCCGGAACTGCACGAGCTGCCGGGAACGTGCGCGCAGTTCGTGATCGACCGCGACGGCACGATCTACCAGCTCGTTCCACTCACCACCATCTGCAGGCACACGGTCGGGCTGAACTGGACCGCGATCGGCATCGAGCACGTCGGCACGAGCGACGCGTCGATCCTCGCGAATCGGCGGCAGATGCGCGCCTCGCTGCAGCTGACGCTCTGGCTGATGCACCGTTACGACGTTTCGCTTCCCAATGTGATCGGGCACGCGGAAAGCTTGACGAGCCCCTATCACCGCGAGCGCTTCGCCCCGTGGCGCTGCCAGACGCACGCCGACTGGTTGCACGCCGACATGATCACCTATCGCGCGCGACTGCTTGCGCTCGCGCGCAGCGAGCACGTGAACGTCTCGCTCGCCGGCGGGCCGGTGGCCTCGCGATGCTGACCACAGACAGGAGCGGAGCGTCCGCCGCCGAAGGCAGTCGGGTGCGGACTCGAATCACCGCTCTCGCTGCACTCGCGCTCGTGGGGCTCGCTCACGCCGCCGCCGGCTCGTCTGCACCGCCATCGGCCGCGATCCAGGCGAAGAACGCCCAGGCTGCGAACGTTCTCGCGCAGGTGAACGCGCTCGACACGCGCTTCGGCGCACTCGTCGATGCGTGGGACGGGGCCAAGATCCAGCTCGCGACCACCGAGAAGCAGCTTGCTGCGAATCGCGCACAGCTGTCGGTCGCCCAGAAACAGAGCCTCGTCGCACAGCGGCGCGCCGCGCAACTGCTCGTCACGATCTACGAAGGCGACACTCCCGACCTGATCCAACTGCTGGTCGGCAGCTCCAAGCTCTCGGACGTGATCAACGCGGTGCAGTACACGCGAGACGTCGCGTCGGCCGAGCAGCACATCGCGGCGGCCGCCGTTCGCGCGAGGGACCGGCTGACCGCCGCGACGGAGCGCCTGCAGACCGCCGAGCGCTCTCGCCGGGCAACTCTGGCCCAACTCGACGGCGAGCGCGCGACCATCGGCGCGATGCTCGCGAAGCGGCGGCAGCTGCTCTCGTCGATCCAGTCGCAGATCGTGCAGATGAAAGCGCAGGAAGCCGCAGAGCAGGCGCGTGCAGCTGCCGCAGCGCGCGCCCGGCTCGCGCGCCAGGAAGCGCTGCTCAGAGAGGAGGCGGCCCAGCGGGCCAAGGATGCCGCTGACGCAGCTGCAGCGGCTGCTGCCCAGGCGAAACCGACGCCGACGGCGAATACGACGCCGGCCACCACGCCGGCCGCAGCCACGACTACGGCCCCGAGCGTGACCACGACAACGGCCACACCGCCTACCACCGCCCCGGCGGCCGTCCCGGTCTCCGGCGGCCACCCCGAGGCGGCGTCGATCGCCTTGAAGTACCTGGGCATCCCCTACCAGTGGGGTGGCGCCTCCCCCGGCACGGGCTTCGACTGCTCGGGGCTCGTGATGTACGTCTTCGCGCAGCTCGGAGTGCAGCTGCCGCACTTCGCTGCCGGCCAGTACGGCTACGGGTCGCCCGTCTCCCGCGATCAGCTGCAGCCGGGCGATCTCGTCTTCTTCGACGGGCTCAGCCACGTCGGGATCTACATCGGCAACGGGCAGATGGTGCATGCGCCGCAGACGGGCGACGTCGTCAAGATCACCGCCATCTCGGACTTCGGCAGCCGCTACGTCGGAGCCAGGCGAATCTGAGCTCGAAACTCGTGAACCTGGTTCGGCTGCGCCGAATCAGGTTCATCCGACCGCTAGTCGGAGCCGGGATCTGAGTTGGACGAGTCTCGGAGTCGCGGCTTCAAAACTCGTGAACCTGGTTCGGCTGCGCCGAACCAGGTTCAGGTCTCGCGCGCGCGCAGCTCGTCTTCGACGGCTGCAACGTCCAGCCCGCGCGCGGCGAGCAGCACGTAGAGGTGGTACACGAGATCGGCGGCCTCCTCGACGACTCGCTCGTCGCTCTCGTCGAGCGCGGCGACCGTCAACTCGACTGCCTCCTCCCCGACCTTGCGCGCGACCGCGCCGACACCGGCGTCGAGCAGGCTGCTCGTGTACGAGCCCGGGGGCCGTTCGGCGGCGCGCGCGCTGATCGTCCGCCAGAGCGCCGGCGCGAAGCACGAGAGAGACGTCGTATGACAGACCGGCCCGGCCGGGATGACGCGCATGAGCAGCGCGTCGCCGTCACAGTCGTCACGTAGCTCCTCGACGGCCAGCGTGTTGCCCGACGTCTCGCCCTTGCGCCACAGCTCCATGCGCGAGCGGCTCCAGAACCAGCCCTCGCCGGTCTCGCGCGTCAGCCGCTCCGCTTCGTCGTTCATCCAGGCAAGCATCAGCACGCGGTCCGTCGACGCGTCCTGCACGATCACCGGCCGCAGGGTCATCGGAGCGGCACCCCTAGCCGCCGCAGCTCGTCGCGGAGCGACGTGAGCCGGTCGGGGTCCTCGTGCAGGATCGATGCGAGCAATGCGGCCTGCGCCACGCCGAGCGCAGCCGCGACGTGCTGCGCGTTACCTGCTCCACCTGACGCGATCACCGGCAGGTCCACGGCCTCCGAGACGGCAGCGGTCAGGTCGAGGTCGTACCCGGCCCGCGTGCCGTCGGCATCGATCGACGTCAGGAGGATCTCGCCCGCGCCTCTCGCTTCGGCCTCACCCGCCCAGTCGACCGCAGTGCGGCCGGTGTCGGTCGTGCCCGCCCGCGAGCGCACCAGGCCTTGCTCGGCGTCGATCGCGACGACGACGGCCTGTGAGCCGAGCCGCGAGGCGAGCTCGGTCACGAGCTCTGGACGCTCGAGCGCCGCAGAGTTGACCGCGACCTTGTCGGCGCCGGCGGCCAGGAGCTCCTCGCCGTCCTCGGCGCTGCGCACCCCACCGCCCACCGTGAAGGGAATCGCGAGCCGGTCGGCGATCTGCCCGACGAGCGCGACCAGGGTCGCGCGTGCTTCGAGCGTCGCCTTCACGTCGAGGAACACGAGCTCGTCCGCGCCGGCGTCGGAATAGGCCGAGCCGAGCTCGACGGGATCGCCGACATCGCGCAAGCCCTGGAAGCGAATGCCCTTGACGACGCGCCCGGCGGCCACGTCGAGGCACGGGATCAGGCGCGGGAGAGGCACAGCTCCAATGCCTCCTCGAGATACCGCGCGCCGAGCGCGCCGCTCTTCTCGGGATGAAACTGGCAGCCGTAGAACGAGCCGGAGCGTGCCTCTGCGACTACACCTTCCGACCAGGCAGTCGCACAAGGCGTGTCGGCGGCGTACGAGTGCGCGAAGTAGAACGTGCCGCGCCCGTCGACCTCGGCCCAGCCCATGCGCGGCACGCGGCCCTCGCGGAGCCGGACCGCGCGACCCGGAAGCAGGCCGAGCCCTGGAACGCCGCCGTCCTCCTCCGTCTCCTCGAGCGCGAGCTGCAGGCCGAGGCAGATGCCGAGGATCGGCCTGTTCTCGGCGAACCGCAGACGCAGCGCAGCGTCGTGCCCGCGTGCTCGCAGACCGGCCATCGCGGCTCGGGCCGATCCGACGCCCGGCAGGACAGCGAGATCGGCGTCGGAGACGGAGCCCGTGACCCGAGCGCCGAGCCGCTCGAAGGCGATTCGGACCGAACGCACGTTGCCGGCGCCGTACTCGCAGATCGCAACGTTCACAGGACGCCCTTCGTCGATGGGAGCCCGGTGCCCTCCGAGCGGACGGCAGCGCGCAACGCGCGGCCGACCGCCTTGAACGCGGCCTCGGCGACGTGGTGCGCATCGCGGCCCGACGCCTCGACGTTGATCGAGGCGCGTGCGGCCTGCGCGAAGCTGGCGAGCATGTGCGCGGCCATGCCGGGGTCGAGCTCGAGCTTCAGCTCCGCGTTCGCACGGCCACCGAGGTCGACCGCCGCTCGCGCAAGCGCGTCGTCCATCGGCACCACGGCATCGCCGTAGCGCGCGATCCCGCGCCGGTCGCCGAGCGCGACATCGAGCGCTGCTCCGAGCGCGAGGGCCGCGTCCTCCGCGGTGTGGTGGTCGCCGGTCTCGAGATCGCCCGCTCCCTCGAGAATGAGATCGAAGCCGGCGTGGAACGCGAGCTGTTCGAGAAAGTGATCGTAGAGCCCGGCGCCGGTGGCAACACGAACGCGGCTCGCCCCGTCGAGCGCGATGCGCACCGCGATCCGGGTCTCGGCGGTCGCGCGGATCGTGCGGGCGCGCCGCCGGCCGCTCGAGGCGACCGGTGCAGGACGATCGAGCGCTCGCGCGAGTGCCTCGACGAGCAGGTCGTCGTCCGGCGCGTCGAGCACCGAGATGCGAATCGCCTCCGGATAGGCGCGCACCACCAGGCCCTGGCGAAGCAGCAGCTCGTTCAGCGCGAGCCCGTCTTCGACGGGGACGTAGAGGAAGTTGCCGTGGGACTCGAGCGGCGAGAAGCCGAGCGCGCGCAAGGTTGCCGCGAGCCGCTCTCGCTCCTCGAGCACCGGCGACGGGTCGGCGGGCTCGGCGAGCGCGGCGACCGCGAGCGCCGCGGACAAGGTCGAGATCGGGGCCGGCGCCTGGCGGCCGTTCAGTTCGTCTGCCGTCTCGCGCTCGGCGAGCGCGTATCCGATCCGGGCGCCCGCGAGACCGAACAGTTTCGAGAACGTGCGCAGGACGATCACACCGTCGTCGAGCAGGTCGACCGCGGTGACGCCGCTGTACTCGAAGTACGCCTCGTCGACGACGAGCGGTCGCGCGTCCGGCAGCGGCCCGAGCTCGCCGGTCGGGTTGTTCGGGCGGCACGCGAAGGTCAGTACCGGGTCGGTGTCTCCGATCTCGGCGCCTGCAAGCTGTGCCGCGATGCGAAAGAGCGGGTAGGTGGGTGCTGCCGGGACGGCGATCGTGTCCCCCGGCCCCGCGTACGCCCGTGCGCAAAGCAGGATCAGGTCGTCGGCCCCCGCTCCGAGCACGATGTTCTCCGGCTGCACGCCGGCGTAGTCCGCGATCGCACCGCGCAGCTCGCGGTAGCCGCCCGCGGGGTAGCCGCTGACGCGCGCGAGCGCGCCGGCGAGCGCGCCGGGCCGGGTCGAGGCGAGCGGGAGCGGCGGCGTGTTCTGGTCGAACCGGAGCACCTGCGACGGATCGATGCCGGCGAGCCGCGCGACCTCGGCCGTCGGGAGCGCGAAGGCGTAGGGCCTGAACTCCGGCGCGATCGCCCTCATCTGCGCGCCGCCGCCGCATGAGCCGGCATGCCCTCCGCCGCCGCGAGCGCCTCGATCGTCGGCAGCAGCCGCGCGAGCCCGTCCTCGGTGAGGCGCTGGATCGTCAGCGGTTTGAGAAACGTCTCGAGACCGAGACCGCCGACCGAGCGCGCCCAGCCGTTCGTCGGCAGGACATGATTGCCGCCGGTCGCGTAGTCGCCCGCGGCCACGGGCGACCACGGCCCGACGAAGACCGAGCCCGCGTTGCGAACGCGGTCCGCGTGCAGCTCGGCGCCGCCGAGCAGCACCAGGTGCTCGGGCGCGATCGCCTCTGCCTCGTCGAGCGTCGCCACCCTCCGACATACGGCGTCGTGGCCGTGCTCGCGCTGAGCGGCGAGCTCGAGCTCGACCAGCCTTGCGTCGCCGTCACCGAGCACGACCACCTCGGACGGCCCGCCGGGCAGGTCGATCGGCACGTCGCGGGAGACCTCGAGCTTCGCCTCGTTCACGTACTGGTTGCCGGGCCCGACGATCTTGTCGACCCGCTCGACGTACGCGAGCCAGCCGATCGCCTGTGGCCCGCCGAGCGCCCACACCTCGTCGACGCCGAGCACGTCGGCGGCTGCTGCGACGAGCCCGGCCCCCTGCGGCGGCGTGCAGACGACGATTCGCCGCACGCCTGCGGCCTGGGCCGGGACCACGCACATGACGAGGGTCGAGATGAGATTGCGCGGCACGTAGATGCCGACCGTGTCGAGCGGCACCCAGCGGCGCTCGAGCACCACGCCCGGCTCGATCTCGAGCGTGATGTCGGCCGGGCGCTGCGCCTCGTGCCAGCGGCGGACGCGATCGGCCAGCGCGAGCAGCGCCTCGCGCGGCACGTCGCCCGCGGCCTCGGCGCGCGTCGGCTCTGCCCCGTCCAGCTCGACCGCCCACTCGCGCACTGCCTCATACCCACGCTCCTTGATCTCGGAAACAATCGTCATGCGGACATCCGCTCGACGGGCACGATCAGGATCGAGGTCGCTCCGGCCGCCTCGAGCTGCGGCAGGAGGCGCCAGATCTCTGCGGAGGGAACGAGTGCGTGCACGGCGACCATGCCCTCCTCGGCCAGCGGCAGCACGCTCGGCGTGCGCGGTGCGACGAGCTCGCAGATCGCAGGCAGCGCCGATTCGGCGGCGTTCAGCATCAGATAGCGGTGGCGACGCGCCTCGACGACAGCGCGCAGCATGGCGGCGAAGGGCGCCGCCACTTCCTCGTCGCGCGCGACAAGCACGGCTTCCGACTCGAGCAGCACGCCGAGCGAACGCAGTCCATTCGTGCGGAGCGTGTTGCCGGATGAGACCAGGTCGACGATCGCGTCGGCAAGCCCGAGGCGTGGCGCGATCTCGACCGACCCGGTGACGTCGACCAGCGTCACATCGACCGGCAGGAGCTGCTGCGTCAGGCGCGGATACACGGTGGCGACGGACAGCCCGGCGAGGTCGGCGAGGGACTGCGCCTGCGACTCCTCCGGCACCGCCGCCTCGAGCCGGCACGAGCCGAACCCGAGCGACAGCAGCTCCCGCACCTCGGCGCCACGCTCCCGCACGAGGTCGATGCCGGTGATGCCGCAATCGACGACACCGTCCTGCACGTACTCCGGCACGTCCGCTGCACGCACGAGCAGAACCTCGACCGGCGCGTTGCGGCAGGGAAAGGCGAGCGCACGGTCGCCGGGCTGCTCGGGGCCGAGCCCTGCGTCCTCGAGCAGGTGGAACGAGGGATCGCGCAGCCGGCCCTTGGCCGGCACCGCAACCCTCAGGAGGCCGAGCGGTCGAGCGCTGTGCGATAGCCGCCCTCGCCGTGCCGCAGCCAGTGCGCCACCCGCGTGACCGTCGTCGTCGAGGCGCCCGTCTTCTCGGCGATCTCCAGATAGGGCAGGCCCTGCTCCAGCAGGCGCGCCACCTGCCAGCGATGCGCCATCGCCTCCAGCTCCGAGAGCGTGCAGAGATCCCGGAAGAACGCCTCCGTCTCCGGCCTCGACTCCAGTGAGAGAATCGCGTCGAAGAGATCTCGCATCTCCCTGGTCCGCCATGGGTGTCGGCTCCGATCCGTCATCAGTTCTCATGTTAGCACGCTAACATGAAGTCATGGGACGCGAGTTCGAGTGGTTCACGGGACCGATCGAGGTGATTCCCGCCGTCGACGTGCTGGGCGAGGAGGCGGTGCGGCTCCACCAGGGAAACTACGACGCGGTCGTCGAGCGAGCGAATGATCCCGCAGCCCTCGCCCGGCGCTGGGCCGCCGCCGGCGCCCGGCGCATTCACCTCGTGGACCTCGACGGCGCCCGCTCCGGCCGGGTGCGGCCCGAGCTCGTGCGCGACGCGGCTGCGGCCGGGCTTCCCGTGCAGGCCTCGGGGGGCATCCGAACCCGAGCCGACGCGCGTGCGCTGCTCGACGCCGGCGCGGATCGCGTGGTCGTAGGCACCGCCGCCTGGCCCGACCCGACGCCCTGGTTCGAGCTCGGCGAGGCGCTCGTCCTCGCACTCGACGTGCGCGACGGCCAGGTGCGGGCGGCGGGCTGGACCGAGTCGGCCGGCATCTCACTCGACGCCGCGCTCGAGCATGTTTCGCACGCGCCGCGTCCTCGCGACGGCGATCGACCGCGACGGAACGCTCGCCGGCCCCGACCTCGGGCTCGTCGCCGCTGCGGTCGCGGCCGGGGCGCAGGTGCTCGCTGCAGGGGGCGTCCGTTCGCCCTCCGACGTGCACGCCCTCGCCGCGGTCGGCGCCGAGGCGGCGGTCGTCGGTCGCGCTCTGCTCGCCTGACGCAAACGCTGCTCCGAACTGATCTGTCCCACTGGCTGGGACGCTGTTCCATTCGGCAAGACAGTGTTCTAGTATCGGGCGCGTGTGGAGGGCAGACGTCGAATGGACGCCGGAACGGTGCGGCCTGGCCTCGGCCGGCCGCCCCGCCCACCGTCGTTCGGCGATGCATGCGGCTCTTCCGTTCCTTGACTCCCCAGCGCGGACCGAATTACGGTCGGAACGTCGCACCGCACCTTCGCCCGGCGAGCTGAGGCTGCTCGCCGCGCGTACGTGCGGGCCCCTCCAGGAGGTAGCCGACGCAAGGAGGACACACTTGACAAGACCCTGATCGGAGGCGCGGCGGGAGATTTCCGCTGTGTCGACGATTCCTGGTTCGTCCTACGAAGCTAGCGACCAAGAGGAGACCTGATGAGTTCGATGAGATTCAAAGTCGGTGTCGCATCCACGATCGTGGCTCTGCTGGCGCTGACGGTGGCCGTCTCGTGGGCCGGCAGCGCAGGGCCGGTCGGCTCGGGCACTGCCTCCGCGAAGAAGTCCGTCTGCGGCGCCGGCACGGGCAAGAAGGCCAAGGGCACACCGATCAAGCTCGGCGGGATCGACATGCTGATCCCGGGCGTCGACTTCACGACGATCGGCAAGACTGCCGCGGCGTACTTCAACTGCGTCAACGACAACGGCGGCATCAACGGCCGCCCGATCGAGTACTTCCTCTACAACGAACAGCTCAACCCGGCTCAGGAGGCGGCGCTCGCGCGCAAGCTCATCCAGAGCGACAAGGTCGTGGGCGTGGTCGGCAACACGAGTTTCGCCGAGTGCGGCACGAACTGGAAGTACTACAAGAGCAAGGGCTTCGTCGTGATCGGCGCCGGCGTGCAGGCGGAGTGCTACAGCACCCCATCGTTCGCCGAGGTCAACTCGGGCCCGCGCTACAGCAACGTCGGTGCTGCACAGGCACTGATCAAGGCCGGCGCGAAGAAGCTCGCGATCGCCTCGCCGGACACGATCTCGGCGTACGCCGACGGCGGGCCTGCCCTGGTCGCGAAGGCGGCGGGGATCCCGTACAAGATCTTCCCGACCCACCTGCCGGTCACGGACGCGACCTCGCAGCTGCTCCAGATGTACCAGTTCGCCGGTGACGGAGGCGGCATCCTGATCGACTTCACCCCGGACACCGCTCCGGCCTTCATGAAGGCCGCGGAGGCACAGGGGATCGTCGACAAGGTGCTGTGGGGCTCGTCGACTCCGATCGCGAACACGCTCATGTCGAGCCAGTTCTCGCCGACGTTCGACGGTCATCTCTGGATCGACAACGAGTTCTCGAACGTCGACCCGCGGGTCGGCCCGGACTCGGCACTGATGTTCAAGGTGCTGGCCAAGTACGCCCCGAAGATCGCCCCGCAGGCGTTCGCGCAGATGGGCTATCTCGACGGGAAGTTCGCGGTCAACGCTCTCCTGAGCATCAAGGGCTCGATCACTGCGAAGTCGTACAACGCGGCGGTCAAGAACCTGAAGAACCAGAAGACCGACATCCTCTGCAAGCCGTTCTACGTCGGGGACCTGGCGTACCACATCCCGAACAACACGAACATCATCGTCGACTACAAGAACAAGCAGGTCGTCGTGCGGAGCGGTTGCACGAACTTCCTGCCGGTCGACCACGCAATCGCCCAGACGCGGATCTGGGAGAAGAAGTACCACCTGAACGGTCAATAGACGGATGGTGAAGATCAGGGTGCCCGGAGGCTCCGCATGACCAACGTGCTCGCGTTCAGCGTGTTCGGTGTCGAATGGCAGTTCCTCAAGCCGTTCATCGTCATCGGGCTCGCGTTCGGCGGCGTGTATGCGCTGTCCGGCGTCGGACTGGTCGTGCTGTACCGCGCGACCGGCGTGCTGAACATCGCGTTCGGCGCAATCGGAGCCGCGGGCGCCCTGATCGCCTACTACATCGTCAACCACACGAGCTGGCCCCACTGGCTCGCCTACACGATCTGCGTCGTGTTCGGCGGGGTCGTGAACCTTGCCTACGGCATGATTTTCGGCCCCGCCTTCGCACGCCGTGACGCGCTCGTGAAGATGATGGGCACGCTCGGCCTCGCCTTGATCCTGCTCGGCCTGATGGCCTGGCGCGCACCAGCCGGTGGTGCGTTCGCGCGCTTCCTGCCGCTGGGCACGTCGAACGTGCACTACGTGATCCTGAAGACGACCGTGAGCCTGACGCAGATCATCTCGATCTGCCTGGCGTTCGTGATCACGCTAGGCGTCTCCGTCTTCCTGCGCGTGACCAACCTCGGCACGGCGATGCGGGCGCTCGCGAACGACCGTGAGGCGAGCGCGATGCTCGGCGTGCCGGTGCGCAGGGTCGAGGCGGCGGCCTGGTTCGGCTCGGGCCTCGCCTGCGGCGCCGCCGGGCTGATCCTCCCCGACCTGATCACCTCACTGGACTACTCGGCACTGACCTTCCTCGTCATCTCGTCGCTCGCGGCCGCGCTGATCGGGCGACTCCGGTCGCTGTGGGTCACGTTCCTGGGCGGCATGACGGTGGGCCTCGCCCAATCGATCCTGAGCCCGTACTCGAGCGTCTCGAATTACCGGTCGGCAGCACCGTTCGTGCTCGCGATCGTCGCCCTCCTCTACCTCTCGCGCCGCCGCGTCGTCACCATCTCGAGGACCGCGAATTGAGCCTCCGGAGCGCGCACCTCCAGCGCGGCATGGTCGTGCGGACGGCCGCTGCCCTCGGGCTGCTCGTGGTCGCCATCTTCGTGCTGCCGCACACCGCCGGCGCGGACTGGATCACGACGTTCACGAGCGTCGCCATCTACTCGGTGGTCGCGCTTGGCTTCGGCATCCTCTACGGCCGCGTCGGCCTGATCTCGCTCGGTCAGGTGGCGCTGCTGACGATCGGCTGCTGGATCGGCACGCGCCTCTCCTACGCGACCTCTCTGCCGTTCCCGTTGCTCCTGCTGCTGGCCGGCGCCATCACGTGTGCGATCGGGATCCTCGTCGGCCTGCCGGCCCTCCGTCTCTCCGGCTTGTACCTGGCACTGATCACGCTGATGTTCGCCGGCGCGACGACGATCGTCCTCTCGGTGACCGACTTCCCGAACGGAGGCGGCGGGTTCACCGGCACGGCTTCGACCGGCGCTCTGACGACGAGCACCCCGCCCGTTCGGCGGCCGTCGTGGGCGGTGGGAGACGTCGCGTTCTACCGCTACACGGTGATCGTCTGCGCGCTCCTCTTCCTGCTCGCGCTCGTGCACGTGGCAGGCAAGCCGGGCCGAGCCTGGGCGACGATTCGCGAGAGCGAACCGGCGGCGCTCGCCGCGGGCGTCAACATCACCCTCTACAAGCTGTGGGCGTTCGCGCTTGCCTCGTTCGTGACCGGCGTCGCCGGCTGCCTGCTCGCAGCCCAGGTCGGAGTGCCGCGCGCGATCACCTTCCAGACGCAGGACTCGCTCACGCTCGGCGCGACCGCGCTGATCGGCGGCATCTTCAGCCTCTGGGGCGCGATCGTCGCCGGGATCTTCAACCAGGGGCTCCCGTTCCTCTTCCAGGCGCAGTGGGGCCTCAACCCGAACTTCCTGCTGATCCTCTTCGGCGCCGGCCTGCTGCAGGTCCTGTCTGACCGCACCCGGCGGTCTCGCCAACCAGTTCCCGAAGGACATGGCGAATCTCGCGCGGTTGATCCACAGCGGCTTCCGCAGGCTGACAGGCGCCCGGGGGCAGCAGAAGTGATCGAGGTCTCCGGGCTCACCGTCCGGTTCGCGGGCGTGACGCCGATCGATGATGTCTCCGTCGTCTTCCCGGGCGGCACCTGCGGCCTGATCGGCCCGAACGGCGCCGGCAAGACCACGTTCTTCAACGTCCTGAGCGGGTTCGTGCGGCCCGCCTCCGGCACCATCACCGCCTTCGACGAGAACCTGTTGAAGATGGCCGACTATCGGCGCGCCCGCTGGGGCCTGCGCCGGACGTTCCAGACAGAGATGGCGGTGGAGCAGCTCTCCATCTTCGACAACGTGGCAATGATCCACGAGCACTCCGGCGCGAAACGGTCGACGCGCCGCGACGACGTGCTCGGTGCGATCGAGTTCGTCGGCCTCTCGGCGAGCCCGGGCTCGAAGGTCGGCACGCTCGGAGCGCGTGAGCGGCGCCTCGTCGAGGTCGCACGAGCCGTCGTCGGCCGTCCGCGCATGGTGCTGCTCGACGAGCCGGCCGCCGGGCTCCCCGACGAGGAGACGGAACATCTCGCGGCGGTGATCCAGCAGATCCCGGGGCGATTCGGTGCGCTCGTGATCCTGGTCGACCACGACATGGCCCTCGTCTCGGCCTGCTGCGAGACGACTGCCGTCCTCGACTTCGGCAAGCTGATTGCATCAGGCCCCACCGCCGATGTGCTCCGCGACGAGCATGTGATGCGCGCCTACCTCGGCACGGAGGAAAACCTGTGAGCGAGAGCCTGCGGCTCGAGGCCCTGTCGGTCCCGCGCGGCGGCCACCCCGTCGTGCGCGACGTGTCGATGGAGATCCCGCCCGGGCAGGTGACCGCGCTGCTGGGCGCGAACGGCGCGGGCAAGTCGACGCTCGTGCTCGCCATCGGCGGAGTGCTCCGCCCGAGCGGCGGACGCGTTCTGCTCGGCGACCGCGACGTGACGGGGATGCGCCCCGAGCGGATCCGCAGCGCCGGGGTCGCAGTCGTTCCCGAGGGACGCCGGCTCTTGTCCGATCTGACCGTGCACGACAACCTGCGTGTTGCGACCTACGCGCTGTCCCGCGGCGACGCCGCCAAGGGAATCGAGTACGCACTCGAGCTCTTCCCCGAGCTGCAGAAGCGCTGGGACATCCAGGCGCGGCTGCTCTCGGGCGGCGAGCAGCAGATGCTCGTGCTGGCCCAGGCGCTCGTCTCACAGCCGAAGGTCATGCTCGTCGACGAGCTGTCGCTCGGCCTCGCGCCTGTGATCGTGAAGCGCCTCGTCCCGACCCTCGCAGCCGTGGCCGAGTCGGGTGTCGGCGTCCTCCTGATCGAGCAGTTCGCGCATGTCGCGCTCGGCCTGGCCGAGAAGGCGTACGTGATCGAAGGCGGCCGGATCCACTACGAGGGGACGGCCCAGCGCCTCAAGGACGAGCCGGACATCCTGCGCTCGGCCTACCTGCTGCGCGGCCAGGCCGTGGACTGAGCCTGCGACGCTCGGCCGCGGCTACAGCGCCGCGAGCGCGCGGCCGACCAGCACCTGCGCGAGGTGCGCCCGGTACTCGCTGCTGCCACTCACATCGCTCGGCGGCTCCGTGCCGTCGGCCGTGCGCGCCGCGGCCTCGGTCGCTGAGGCGCCGCCTGCCAGAGCTTCTTCGACCCCGCGAGCCCGCAGCGGCGTCGGGCCCATGCTCGTGAGACCGACCTGCACGCGTCCGTCGACGCGGGCGGCAGCGACACCGACCGTCGCCCAGTCCTGCTCGCGTCGCACATGCTTCAGGTACGTCCCCGCCGCCACCTTCGGGACCCGGATCTCGGTGAGCACCTCCTGCCGCTCGAGCGCCGTGTCGAACGGGCCGGTGAAGAACTCCGACGCCGGGATCGTCCGCTCCCCGGCCGTTCCACGCGCGACGAAGTCGGCGTCGAGCGTGAGCAGGATCGTGGTGAGATCGGAGGCCGGATCGCCGTGCGCGACCGAGCCGCCGATCGTGCCGCGATGCCGGACCTGCGGGTCGCCGATCAGCGCGGCAGCCTCCGAGATCAGCGTGCAATGCGCCACGAGCACCGGATCGCCGACGAGCGCCGCGTGGCGGGTGAGCGCACCGATCGCGATCCGGTCGCCCTCCTCGCGGACGTAGCGCAGGTCGTCCAGACGGCCGATGTCGACGAGCAGCGACGGCCTCGCGATCCGCAGGCGCATCGCGGGGACGAGCGAGTGCCCGCCCGCCAGGAGCTTCGCGTCCTCGTCGCGACCGAGCAGCTCGAGCGCCTCGTCGACGGATCCCGCGCGCTCGTAGTCGAAGGATGCGGGGATCATGCGCCGGCCCTCGCCGCGGCCTGGACGGCCCGGACGATGTTGTGGTACCCGGTGCAGCGGCACAGGTTCCCCTCGAGCCCGAGGCGGATCTCCTCCTCCGACGGATTCGGGTTCTCCTTCAGGAGCGAGATCGTCGCCATCACGAACCCGGGCGTGCAGTAGCCGCACTGGAGCGCGTGCACCTCGTGGAACGCCTGCTGCACCGTGTGGAGCTCGTCGCCATTCGCGATGCCCTCGACCGTCGTCACGTCGCCAGCCGTCCGCCTGGACGGCGAGCACCGTGCACGACTTGACCGACTCGCCGTCGAGCAGGACCGTGCACGCGCCGCACGAGCTCGTGTCGCAGCCGACGTTCGTCCCGGTCAACCCGAGCCCGTCGCGCAGGAAGTACACCAGCAGCGTGCCGCGGCTCGACCTCCGCTTCGTGGTACGTGCCGTTGACGGTGAGCGCGATCTTCGTCATGCCTTCGCCTCCTGGAGTGCGCGCCAGACGTTCTCGCCGTTGGCGGGCAGATCGACGTGGCGGACGCCGAACGGTGCGAGCGCGTCGACGACGGCGTTCTGGACAGCCGGGGTCGAGCCGATCGTCCCCGATTCGCCGATTCCCTTCGCGCCGAGCTCGTTCATCGGAGTCGGCGTCTCCATCTCGACCGCCTCCCATGACGGGAGGTCGGCAGCGGATGGGAAGGCGTAGCCGACGAACGTGCCCGTCAGCGGATTGCCGTCCTCGTCGTACAGCACCTGCTCGTAGAGCGCCTGAGCGACCCCGGTTGCGACGCCGCCGTGCACCTGCCCCTCGGCGACCAGCGGGTTGATCAGCGTGCCGGCATCGTCGACGGCGATCAGCCGCAGCAGCTCGACCTTCGCGGTCTCCGTGTCGACCTCGACGACCGCCACGTGGGCGCCGAATGGGAAGGTCGGCGCAGCCTGGAACTCGTGCTCCGCCTTCAGCTCGCCGAGCCGTTCGTCCGCCGACGCACGCGAGGCGAGGTCGGCCCACGAGATACCCGACGAGGGATCGCCGGCAACGTGGAGGCGCCCGGCGGCCGAATCGAGCACGATGTCGGCCGGGCTGGCCTCGAGGTAGTCGGCGACGAGCTGCTTCGCCTGCTCGACGACGTCGTCGGCCGCGAGCCTCGCGGCCGCCCCGCCGATCTGCGTCGACTTCGACCCGTAGGTCCCGGTGCCCCTGGCGATCTCGTCGGTGTCACCCTTGTGGACGATCACCTTGTCGACGAGGCAATCCGAGCCGCTCGGCGGCGATCATCGCGAACGTCGTCTCGTGCCCCTGGCCGTGCGAGAACGAGCCGGTGCGGACGATCGCGCCGCCTTCCGGTGTGATCTCGACCTCACCGAACTCGGTCTCGGCGACGCCGTTCGTGATCTCGACGTAGCAGGAGAGGCCGATCCCGAGCTGCTTCGCGCCGCCCTCCTCGCGGCGGCGCTGCTGCTCGGCGCGCAACTCGTCGTAGCCGGCCGAGCGGAGCACGAGGTCGAGCGCGCCCTCGTAGTCGCCCGAGTCGTAGGCCGCATGGGTGACGGTGGTGTGCGGGAACGCGTCCTTCGAGATGAAGTTCCGCCGCCTGACCTCGGCCGGATCCAGCTCGAGCTCGGCGGCGAACGTGTCGATCGCCCGCTCGATCGCCTGCGTCGCCTCGGGCCGGCCGGCGCCGCGGAAGGCCGAGGTCGGCGTCGTGTTCGTCGCCACCGCGCGTCCCTCGAACTCGATCCGCGGGATCGTCGTAGACGCCGCTCGCCATGAGCGCCGTCAGGTTCGGCAGGAACGCCCCGAGCGCCGGGTAGGCGCCGCTGTCCTGGAGCGACTCGAGCCGGTAGGCGAGCACCTTGCCGTCGCGCGTACCGCCGATCGTGAAGTCGAGGCGCTGCGCGCGGCCGTGCGGGAGCGCGATCATGCTCTCGCTGCGCGTCTCCGTCCAACGCATGGGCCTGCCGAGCTTGCGCGCCAGCCAGACGACCAGCAACTCCTCCGCGTTGACCATCTTCGAGCCGAAACCACCGCCGACGTCCGGGGCGATCACGCGCACCTGCTCGGGCTCCAGGCCGAGCACCCCTGCGAGCACCATCCGGTCCTGATGCGGCGTCTGGGTCGAGAGCCAGGCGGTGAGCCGTCCGTCGGGGCCGAGCTCGGCGGCGGCCGAGCGTGGCTCGAGCGGGCTCGGCGCCATGCGCTGGCTGTCGAGCGTGCCCGACACGACCACGTCGCAGCCGGCGAACAGCTGCTCGTCGTGGTCGGGCGAGCCGGAGCGGGCCGCAACGTTCGTCCCGGCCTCCGGGAAGAGCAGCACCTCGTCCTTCACAGAATCCGCAGGCTTGACGACGGCCGGCAGCGGGTCGTAGTCGATCAGAACGAGCTCGGCGGCATCCGCGCCCGTTGCGCGGTCGTCGCTGATCACGATCGCGACGATGTCGCCGACGAAGCGCACGACATCCTTCGCGAGCAACGGCCGGCCCATCGCCGGGTTCAGTCCGGGGAACGGCGGCGGCCCGTAGGTCGGCAGGTCGAGGTCGGCGGCCGTCAGCACCTGCACGTTCGGCAGCTCTGCGGCGGCCGAGACATCGACCTCTCCGATCCTGGCGTGGGCCAGGAGCGAGCGGACGAACGTGACCGACGCCGCCCCGGCGAGCGGCAGGTTCTCGACGTAGCAGACCCTCACCGCGAAGGAAGCGGGGGTCCTCCTTCCGCAGCACGCGATTCCCGAGGATGCTCACGAGGAGCGAGCCTACCGCAGCAGACCGGCTCAACAAACACAACCGGCTGCGAACGGTGTGCTCGACTACTAGCCGCCGGGAACGAGCACGGCACGGCCGGTGACCTCGCCGTCGCGCAGCTTCGCGAGCACCTCGTTCACGGCCTCGAGCGGGTGCAGCTCGGTCTTCAGCGTGACCTTCCCCGCGCCGTGCAACTGCAGCAACTCGTAGAGGTCGACCCACGTGCCGACGAGGTTGCCCACCACCGAATGCTCGTCGACGACGAGCGCGCCGGATGGGATGGAGATCGTCCCGCCATAGCCGATCACCGAATACGCCCCGCCACGCGCCAGCATCGCGGCCGAGGCGGCGTGCGTCTGGTCGGTGCCGACGAAGTCGAAGACGATGTCGGCTCCGCGGCCGTTCGTCGCCTCGCGGACGGCGTCCGCTCCGTCCAGCACCTCGTCCGCGCCCAGCTCGACGGCGAGCCGGCGACGGCGCTCGTCGGTGTCGACGGCGATCACGGTGCTCGAACCGAGCTCGCGGACGAGCTGGAGCGCGATGTGCCCGACGCCGCCGACCCCGATCACGACGGCAGTCGAGCCTGGAACGGCGAGATGGGCCAGCCGCCGCACAGCGTGGTACGCGGTGAGCCCGGCGTCGGCATGCGGTGCGACGGAGGCGGGCTCGACCCCGGCCGGAAGCGGCAGGAGCGAGCGCTCGGAGACGAGCACGTACTCGGCGAACCCGCCGTCCACCGACAGGCCCGTGAACTGGTGTCGCACGCAATGCATGTCGTTGCCGCGCCGGCACGCAACACACAGGCCGCAGCTGTAGGGCGGGTAGACGAGGACCGCGTCGCCCTTCGCAACGGTGGTGACGCCCGCGCCGGCCTCTTCGACCCAGCCGGCGTTCTCGTGCCCGAGGACACGAGGCAGCGTCACGCCTGCGGGCTCCATCAGCCCCTCGATCGCGTGCAGATCGGTCGCGCAGACCCCGGCGCCGCCGATTCGAACGAGCACGTCGTTCGGGTGCGAGACCTCCGGCACCCGCCGCTCGATGAGCTCGAGCGGCTCGTGGTATTCGCGCAGCAGCGCCGCCTTCATTCCGGGCCTCCTCCTCGACTCGAATCAACCAACGCGGATCACGACCTTCATCACTTCGTCCGGATGTTCCATCGCGAAGTGCAGCGCCTCGGGCGCTTCCTGCAGCGGGAACTGATGGCTGACGAGCTGGGCGAGCCGGGCGGCGTTGCGCTCCGTCAGATCGACCGCTTCGGCGAACTCGCCCGTGCCGCAGCAGGCCACGCCGACCACGTCGAGCTCCTTCTCCGTGAAGCTGCCGAGGCGCAGGGTGACGGAGTCGCCCGACATGCCCACCTGGACCACGCGGCCGGCGGGGGTCACGAGCTCCACCGCCGCCTCGACGGCGGCCGGAACGCCGGTGGCGTCGATCACGACCTGCGGTCCGTCGCCACCGCTCCACTCCCGCGCGTGCGCAACGACCTCGGCGGCCGTTGTCCACAGCGCCGTGTCCGCGCCGAGCGCGCGGGCGGTCTCGAGGCGGTCGCCGAGCAGATCGACCAGGAGCACCTCCGCGCCACGGTCCTGGGCCGCGATGAGCAGCGACTGACCGATCGGGCCTGCTCCGAGCACGACGACGCGCTCGCCCTCCGCGATCCGCCCTCGGTGCACGGCACGCATCGCGATCGAGATCGGTTCGACGAGCGCCGCGACCTCCGGGCTCGCGCCCACGATCGGAAACACCTGCGTGTCGGCGATGCAGAGCAGCTCCTGCAGACCGCCGTCCTCGTGGACGCCGATCAGGCTGAAGTTCACGCAGACGTTCTGGCGCCCGATGCTGCACGGGTAGCAACGGCCGCAGGCGGTCAGTGGGAAGAGCGCAACCGTCTGGCCGACCTCGATCCCTTCCCGGCAACCAGGCCCGACGGCCTCGACGGTTGCCCCGACCTCGTGGCCCTGGATGCGCGGGAAGCCGGAGCCGCCCGCATGCTCGGAGAGGCGGCCCTCGAAGAAGTGAAAGTCCGAGCCGCAGATTCCGACGGCTGTCGGCCGCACGATCAACTGGCCCGCCGCCGGCTCATCCGGCTCACGCACGTCGCGCACGCGCATCGAGCCGACCGCCTCGGTGACCGCCGCGATCACTGCAGCGTCCTCCGAGCCGCGGCGACGAGATCCTCGGGGCCGGGCAGGTACGCATCCTCGAGCGGCGGGCTGAACGGGATCGGCGCGAACGGGGCGCCGACGCGTTCGATCGGTGCGTCGAGATAGTCGAACGCCGCCGCCTGCACCTGAGCTGCGATCTCGGCGCCGAAGCCACTGTGCTCGACCGCTTCGTGAGCAACGACGAGCCGCCCCGTCCGGCGCAGCGATTCGACGACCGTCGCGACGTCGAGCGGCACGAGCGTGCGCGGATCGATCACCTCCGCCTCGATGCCGTGCCGAGCGGCGAGCAGCTCGGCCGCGGTGAGTGCATCGTGCACGAGACTCGACAGGGCGACGATCGTCACATCGTCGCCCCTGCGCAGCGTCACCGCCTCGCCGATCACCGCGGGCAGGGCTCCTTCGGGAACATCGCCCTTCCGGAAGTAGAGCGTCTTGTTCTCGATGAAGACGACCGGGTTCGGATCGGCGATCGCGGCGGCCAGCAGCCTCGCCGCGTCGACGGGACGGCTCGGCATGACGACCTTCAGCCCCGGAACGTGCGTGAGCCAGCTCTCGAGGCTCTGGGAATGCTGCGCCGCTCCACGCTGGCCGGCGCCGCCCTGGGTGCGCAGCACCATCGGCACGGTCAACTGGCCGCCGGACATGAAGTGGGCCTTTGCGGCCCCGTTCACGAGCTGGTCGAGTGCGAGCGTGATGAAGTCGATGAACATGATCTCGAGCACCGGCCTCATCCCAGACTGCGCTGCGCCGATCGCCACGCCGGTGATCGCGGCCTCGCTGATCGGTGTGTTGATCACCCGCTCGACGCCGAACTCCTCTGCGAGCCCGGCGGTGGCCGTGTAGGGCCCGCCTTCGGCGACGTCCTCGCCGAGCACGAACACCCGCTCGTCCGCCCGCATCGCTTCCGCGAGCGTCGTCGTGATCGCCTTGATGTACGTGAGCTCAGGCACGCGCGTACACCAGCTCCTCGATCAGCTCCTCGCTCGGGTACGCGCTGGCGCGGGCGAAGCCCACTGCCTCCTCGACCGCTTCGACCGAATCGGCCTCGATCGCCTGCACGGCACTGTCTGCGAACCAGCCCCGTCCGATGCCGTCGCGCTGCAGCCGCTGGATCGGATCCTGCTCCTGCCACTCCGCCGCGGCGAGCGCCTCTCGATAGGCACCCGGATCGCCCTCGTAGTGACCGCGCAACCGCTGCGTGAGGCATTCGAGGAGAAACGGGCCGCCGCCCGCGCGGGCCGCCTCGAGATAGCCACGGAACGCCGTCCACACCGCGACGGCGTCGTTGCCGTCGACTGTCGCGCGCTCGAGCCCGTACGGCGCAACGACGTCGCTCACCCGTTCGACGATCGTGTGCGCCGAGCGCGGCGTGAACTCGGCGAAGCCGTTGTTCTCGCAGACGAGGACGATCGGGAGCCGCCACAGCGTCGCGAGATTCACCGTCTCGTTGAAATGGCCGGCTTGCACGGCTCCGTCGCCGAAGAAGACGACGGCGACCGAGTCGTCGCCGCGGAGCCGCGCCGCCAACGCGCTCCCGAGTGCGATCGGGATGTTCCCGCCGACCACCCCGGTTGCGCCCATGAAGCCGTGCTCGGCGTCCACCAGGTGCATCGAGCCGCCGAGGCCGCGGCACAGGCCGCCGTCCCGGCCCATCAGCTCCGCCAGCACGCGGCCGAGTGGGGCGCCCTTTGCGATCGCGTGCCCGTGCGCCCGGTGGCCGGAGTACACCGCGTCGTCGTCGCGGAGCTGGGTGCATACCCCGGCCGCGACGCCCTCCTGGCCCACGCTCAGGTGGACGAGGCCGTGCACCTCGTCCGCCCGTTTCAGTTGGCCGACCCGCTCCTCGAACAACCGGATCCGCCACATCGTCGCGAGCAGGTGCAGGGCCTGCTCGCCACCGAGCGGCGGCGCCGACACTACGCCCCGACGGGCGCCGCCCCGACCACCTGCTGCACCGCGGTGACGATCTTGTCCTCGTCCGGCAGCACCCAGGCCTCGAGCGGCTCGCTGTAGGGAATCGTCGCGTCGAGCGCGGTCACCTGCACGATCGGCGCCTTGAGCGACGAGAACCCGTGCTCGGCCACTTCGCCGGCGATCACCGTCGAGACAGAAGCGTGTCGCGTCGACTGGTCGACGAGGACGAGGCGGCCCGTCTTGTCGACCGACTCGAGAATCGTCTTCGTGTCGAGCGGAGCCAGCGTGCGCGGATCGATCACCTCGGCCTCGATCCCCTCGGCCGCGAGCTGCTCGGCCGCCCCGAGTGCACGATCGACCGTCCAGCCCGTGGCGACGATCGTCACATCGCCGCCCGCGCGTCGGATCGCAGCCTCCCCGAACGGCACCAGATACTCGCCGTCGGGAACATCTCCGTGCTCGAGCGTGAGCAGATAGTGGTGCAGGTAGACGACGGGGTTGTCGTCGCGGATCGCGGTCGCCATCAGGCCCTTCGCGTCTGCGGCGGTCGAGGGCATGACGACCTTGAGGCCGGGCACGCCCATGAAGAGCCCGCCGATCGTGCCGGTGTGCTGCCCGGCCCAGCCGGCGGTGAAGCCGAAGCCGGCCTTGAGCACGAGCGGCACCTTGACGCGGCCGCCGCTCATCGCGCGGAAGCGCGGGGCCTCGTTGACCACCTGGTCCATCGCGACGAGCATGAACTCGGCCATGTAGAGCTCGACCACGGGCCGGTAGCCCGCGATCGCGGCGCCGATCGCCATCCCGATCTCCGCCGTCTCCGAGATCGGTGTGACGCGCACGCGGTCCTTGCCGAACGCATCGACGTACGGTTCGTTCTCGGTGGTGGCCATGTTCTGGCCGAAGTAGAGAACGGTGTCGTCACGCTCCATCTCGAGCCGGATCGCCTCGTCGATCGCGGCGATGAAGGGCAGTTCGTGTGCCATGGGTTCGCTGCCTCCTACGCGTAGACGAATTCGAGAGCGGACTCGACGTCCGGGAACGGGCTTTCGAGACCGAAGGTGACTGCTGCCTGCATCTCGTCGCGGACCCGTTCGGCGATCGCGTCCGCCTCGTCGGCGGAGAGCACGCCGTCGGCGACGAGGCGGCCGCGGAAGGCCGGCACGGGGTCGCCCTTCAGGGCTGCTTCGTACTCCTCGGGCGCACCGAACTTCTCGATCGCCTCGTGCTCGGGGAAGTGCAGCGGCACGCCCGGCGGGGCGATGATGTTGCCGTGGGCCGAGAGCCGGTACATCTGCGACTCGACGAGCGTCGGCCCTTCGCCTGAGCGGGCGCGGGCGACCGCGGCGCCGACCGTCTCGTACACCGCGACCGGGTCGCGGCCGTCGATCGTCACTCCCGGCATGCTGAACGCCTTCGCCTTGACGGAGAGATCCTCGCCGTTTGCGCGGTTCGCATCTTCCTGCTCCGTGCGGGTGTGGACGTTGTAGCCGTTGTTCTCCATCACGTAGACGATCGGGAGCTTCCAGAGCGACGCGATGTTCAAGGACTCGGAGAACGCCCCCTGCTTGGAGGCGCCGTCGCCGAAGAAACAGAGCACCACCTGCCCCTGTTTGCGGATCTGGGCCGCCCAGGCCGCGCCGGTGGCGTGTGGGATGCCCGCTGCGACGATCCCCGATGTCCCGAGGAAGCCGTTCGACGGATCGGCGAGATGCATCGAGCCGCCGATCCCCTTGCAGAGACCGTCCTTGCGACCGTAGATCTCGGCCATCATCGCCTTCGGATCGGTCCCGCGCGCCAGGGGGTAACCGTGACACCGGTAGGTCGCGAAGAACTGATCCTCCGGGCCGAGAGTTGCGATCGATCCGACGATCGACGCCTCCGCGCCGTCGGCCAGGTGCGTATGGCCGCGGATCACGCCTGGGTGCTCGACAAACGTGCGCTTGACCCGCTCCTCGAACTCGCGGATGCGGAGCATCTGCTCGTACATCCAGACGAGCCGGTCGCGGTCGAGCTGCTCGACTCCGTTCGTTGCGCTCACGCTGCGCTCCTCTCTGGTTCGAATTGGGCGGCGGTCGCCTGGTAGGCCCGCCGGAAGATCACGTCGATCGGGTTGTTGCGCAGCTCGTCCGACAGCACCTCGACGCCCCAGGGGCCGGCGTAGCCGTGGTCCTTGCACACGTCGATGTAGGCGCGCAGGTCGAACTCGCCTTCACCGGGAAGCGCCCGGTGGTTGACGGTCTCGTCGACGGCATCGTCCATGTCGTCGACCAGGCCGTCGCTCAGCTCGACCCAGGACATGTACTCGAGTGGGATCCGCCGCAGGTCGTCGGGTGCGATGCCGAGCTTCGACATGTGCCAGGTGTCGATCGCGATGCCGCCGTTGGGCGCGGCGGCGCCGGCGACCACCGTCAGCACGCTGTCGAGGCTGCGCACGTTCGTATCGAAGGGCATGAACTCGTAGACGATCTTCGCGTCCGTGTGCTCGGCGGCGTCCACGCAGAGCTCGCCGAAGCTGTCCGTCAGCTGCGAGAGCTCGACCGGCACACCGGGGATGTTGCCCACCTTGATGTGGTGCGCGCCGAACGCGTTCGCGGCGTCGAAGAGGAGCGTGCGGATCTTGTCGGACGCGCGTCGCCGCTCGTCGCCGGGGTCGAGGAACCAGTCCATCAGGAACTCGAGCTCGAGGTACCGGAGGCCGTTGTCGTCGAACGCGCGCTTCAGGTCGCGCAGGCTCTGGGTCTCGAGGACGTGCTGAAGGTCGGCATGCCAGATCCCGAGCCCGGCGAAACCGACCGTTCGCGCGGCAGCGCACCGGTCGGCCCAGTCGAACAGGCTCCACTCGCGACCGACATGCACCTCGACCGGACCGGAGATCGTCCAGTACAGGCCGAGGAGCTCGACGTCCTCGCCCACGGCCACCGCCTACCGCGGCCGATACGAGGCTCGGACGACCTCGGCGTAAGGAACGGGCGAGACGGTCGCGCGGATCTCGGTCTGAACGTGGCGCTCGACGACCGGCTTCTTCGAGCCGCCGTCCTCCTCGCCCCAGACGAGCGTGATCTCCTCGCCTTCCTCGACGTCGGTGTCGACAATCGCGAGCGACAGCATCGAGCTTTCGTTCGAGCTGTAACCGGAGAAGGTCGACACACCGACCTGCTTGCCGTCCTTCAGCAGCTTGTCGTTCGGCCAGGTCGAATAGTTGGAGAGCGGCAGGTCGATGTATTTCGCACGCTCGCCCTTCTTGAAGAGTGTCCCCATCGCGCGCGCGACGTCGTCGCCGTTCCACGCAAGCGTCACCTTGCGCCGCGTCGGCTCGGGCATCTTCTCCAGCGCCTCGCGGCCGGTGAAGTCATGGTCGTACTTGATGAACCCTCCGTAGCCGAGCTCCCACGGAGTCAGGTAGTAGTCGGAGATATCGTCGGTGTAGTAGCTCCCGCCGAGCGAGCCTGTTCCCTCGTAGCCCTGCGCCGGCAGCCACTCGCGGTACGCCTTCATCGCGTCGCCGGTGAAGACGGCAGGCAGCGGGCACGGGATCCAGCCCGACTCGAGCGTGTTCGTCGCATACACGCGCGATCCGACCTGCTTGAGGCCGAACTCCTCGCCGGCCTCGATCAGCGCGGCGCGCACTTCCTCGCCTTCGCCGATCGGACCGAACAGCTCGAGGCCCGGCACCCCGGACATGCCGTGATGGAGCGCGCGCACCTCGTGGCCGCCGATCGTGATCCGCCCCATGTTGAAGAACTTGATCTCGGGCAGCGGGCCGCCGTTCGCCTTCTCGAGCACCTGCATCGCGGTCGGGCCCTGCACCTGGAAGCGGTAGAGCTTGCGACCTTCCTTGTTCACGGCCGTGCGTTCGTCGCGCTGGAGCGTCAAGTCGTAGTCGCCGGTCTCGGCGTGGTACTGAACCCAGTTGTGCGCGGACGGGCGGCCGACGAGGCTGATCACGTTCTCCTCCAGGTGGAAGAGGATCGCGTCGCCGATCACGTAGCCGTCGTAGTTGACGGCCGTGAACTGCTTCGCCTTGTCGACGCCGAAGTTCTTGAAGGTGTTGATGCCGGTCGTCTCGAGAAGCCGGATCACGTCCGGCCCCTTGATGGTCAGGTCGGTCATGTGGTGCGACTGGTCGAACAGCGCGGAGGTGCTGCGCCACGCGTGCTGCTCGTCGCGCCAGTTCGAGAACTCGGCAGGGACCGCGGGATAGACGTACGGGCCGATCTGCGAGTTCCGCACGAGGTCGACGGGATTCCCGACGCTCTGGAGCAGGCCTTCCAGGTTCTGGGCACTCATAATCGGGAGCAACTCCTCTTCTCGACCACACGAATATCTGCCGACGGCAACTGCCTTCGAGACTTGCAGAGGAGTTGACCACTTGTCAAGACGGCGTCCTGATTGGTGGAATCGGGGCGTTAGGATGGGGGCATGCCGTCGCCGGGCCCCCGCGTCCTCTGGACGCCGCCGCCGGACATCCGGGAGACGACCGAGATCGGGCGTTACCTCACGTGGCTCGAGCACGAGCGCGGCCTCGTCTTCTCCGACTACGACGAACTGCAGCGCTGGTCGGTCGCGGATCTGCCCGGGTTCTGGTCGTCGATCTGGGAGTTCTTCGAGGTGAAGGCACACGCTCCGTACAGCACTGTCCTCGCAGCCGAGGCGATGCCGGGCGCACACTGGTTCCCCGGAGCGCGGCTGAACTTCGCGGAGCATCTGCTGGGTGAGAAAGAGGACGGCGAACTGACGGCAGTCGTCTCCCGCTCGCAGACGCGCGGGCCGGTCGACCTGACCTTTGCGGAGCTCCGAGGACAGGTCGCGCGGGCGCGCGCCGGTCTGGCCCGGCTCGGCGTCGGGCCGGGCGACCGGGTCGCGGCCTACCTGCCGAACATCCCGGAGACGCTCGTCGCGTTCGCCGCGACGGCGAGCCTGGGTGCAGTCTGGGCGAGCTGTGCACCCGAGCTCGGAGCGCGCAGCGTCGTCGACCGGCTGGCGCAGCTCGAGCCGACGGTGCTCCTGGCCGTCGGCGGCTACGGCTACCGCGACCGCTCGATCGACCGACGTGCCGAGGTGGCCACCATCCGAGCTGCCCTCCCAACCCTGCGGCACGTCGTGCACGTGCCCTACGGCGAGCACGTCGTCCCGGACGCCGTCGGCTGGGACGAGCTCCTGGCCGGTCCCGGCGGGGCACTCGCCTTCGAGCCCGTCGCGTTCGACCACCCGCTGTTCGTGCTGTTCTCCTCGGGGACGACCGCGCGACCGAAGGCGATCGTGCACGGCCACGGCGGCATCCTGCTGGAGCTGCTCAAGGCACATGCCTTCAGCTGGGACCTGAAGCCGGGCGGCCGCCTGCTCTGGTTCTCGACGACGTCGTGGATGATGTGGAACGCGCTCGTGGCGGCGCTCCTCGTGCGCTCGTCGATCGTGATGCTCGACGGCGATCCGATCTGGCCGGACGCGGGCTGGCAGTGGCGCGTGGCCGAGGAGACGAAGCCGACCTTCATGGGCGCGAGCCCGGCGTTCCTGATGGGCTGCCGCAAGACCGGCCTGCACCCCGGGCGCGACTGCGATCTCGGCTCGATTCGCATCTTCGGCACCGCAGGCTCGCCGCTTCCGGCAGAGGGCTACCGCTATGTCTACGAGGAGCTCGGGCCCGACGTGCTGCTGCTCAACGGGAGCGGCGGAACCGATGTCTGCAGCGGGATCGTCGGTGGTTCGCCGCTTCTGCCCGTCTACGACGGCGAGATCTCGGGGCGCCTCCTCGGCGTGGCCACCGACGCGTTCGACCCGGCGGGGAACCCGCTCGTCGGTGAACTGGGCGAGCTCGTGATCACGCGACCGATGCCGTCCATGCCCGTGGAGCTCTGGGGCGACGCGGACGGGTCCCTCTATCGCAACTCGTACTTCGAGCTCTACCCGGGCGTCTGGCGTCAGGGTGACTGGATCAGGTTCTCCGAGCAGGGGAGCTGCGTCGTCACCGGCCGTTCCGACGCGACGCTCAACCGCGGAGGCGTGCGCCTGGGGACGGGCGAGTTCTACGGCGTCGTCGAGGAACTGCCGGAGATCCTCGACAGTCTCGTCGTGCACCTCGAGGACGACCAGGGCGGGCCGGGCGAGCTCGTGCTCTTCGTCGTCCTCGCAGACGGCGTGCAACTCGACGACGGCCTGGAATCGCGAATTGCGGCCGGCCTGCGCTCGCAGCTCTCACCGCGCCACGTCCCTGACATGATTCGCGCCGTGCCTGCGATTCCCCGCACGCTGACGGGCAAGAAGCTCGAGGCGCCCGTCAAGCGCATCCTGCGCGGCGAGCCGGTCGACGCGGTCGCGAGCAAGGACTCGCTCGTCGACCCGGCCGCGCTCGACACGTTTGCCGCCATCGCGATCGGAGGTTCCGCATGAGAAAACGCCGGCTCGCGCTCGACAAGATCGTCGCAATCGACTTCCACACGCACGTCGAGATGTCCGAGGCGGGAGTCGATTCGCTTCCGGACGAGCTGCGCGACGCCGCCGTCCACCATTTCCGGGGCGAGTCGACCCGGCCCACTGCAGTCGAGCTCGCCGAGCACTACCGCGCGCGCCACATGATGGCGGTGATCTTCACCGTCGACTCGGAGTCGTTCACCGGCCAGCCACGTGTTCCGAACGAGGAGATCGCGGAGGTCGCGCGCGCGAACGCGGACGTGCTCATCCCGTTCGCGAGCATCGACCCGCACAAGGGCCGCCGCGGCGTCGAGGAAGCCCGACGGCTGATCACCGAGCACGGCGTGCGGGGCTTCAAGTTCCATCCGAACGTTCAGGGTTTCTTTCCGAACGACCGTCTGGCGTATCCCTTGTACGAGGTGATCGAGGAAGCCGGTCTGCCGGCGCTCTTCCATACGGGCCAGTCGGGCGTCGGATCGGGCCTCCCGGGCGGCGGCGGAGTCCGCCTCAAGTACTCGAACCCGATGCACGTCGACGACGTCGCCGTCGACTTTCCCGAGCTGAAGATCGTGCTCGCGCATCCGTCGTTCCCCTGGCAGGACGAGGCGCTCGCCGTCGCCGTGCACAAACCGCAGGTCTACATCGACCTCTCGGGCTGGTCGCCGAAGTACTTCCCGCCTCAGCTCGTGCAACATGCCAACACCCTGCTGCGCGAGCGGATGCTCTTCGGAACCGACTATCCGTTCATCAGCCCCGAGCGCTGGCTGGCCGACTTCGATGCGCTGGACATCAAGCCCGAGGTGCGCCCGCTGATCCTGAAGCAGAACGCGATCCGCCTCCTGGGTCTGGGCGCATAGCAGTGGGCTAGCGAAGGGGACTATGCCGGCTCGTCGCGCAGCTGCTCGAGCCAGGCGGCGGCGGCCGCCGACACGCGGGGCTCGACGCCGAGCTGCTCCACGTACGCAGCAGCGGCGCGCATCTCGGCGACCCGCCGCGCAGCGTGCGCGCGGCTGCCCACGAGCAGCCGGTCGAGCAGCGGCTCACCCAGCACCCCGGCGATGTCCGCGCGCACCTGCTGCTCGACGCCCGCGGCCTCGGCCGCCTGCAGGCTCTCGATGGCGGCGGCCGCGATGCCCTTCATGAACACGCTGCGGAGCAGCTTCAACCCCGCGGCGTCGCCCGGACGCGGTCCGACCACCTCGACCGGCATGCCCAGGGGCCGAAAGAGCCCGGCGAACCGCTCTGCCCCGGCGCCCGAGGCGAGCGCGGGCGTCGCGAGCCCCGACGCAGGGACGACTCCGACGAGCGCGACGTCGACGAACGGCACGGGCACGGTCTCCGCGAGCTCGCGCTTCAACTCCGGGGCCGACGTGTTCAGGTCGGCGTACAGCGCCCCGGCGCCGAGCGCGCCGGCCACGTCCGTGGCGATCGCGAGAGCGACTGCGGCCGCGTTGATGCTGAGCACGACATCGGCGCCCATGACGGCGCTCTCCGCACTCTCCGCGTTGGTGATCCCCTCCGGCCGCCGCGCGGGATCGAAGCCCCGCACGACGCAACCGGCAGCCATGAGGTCGGACGCAATCCTGCCGCCGGCCTCACCGAGGCCGAGCACGGCGATCTCCATCAGCCCTCCACGACCTCGCGCAGTCCGTTGACGTCGTAGGAGAGCTCGCCGGCCGCGTAGCGCTCGCGCAACAGACGTTCGCGCTCCGCGCGCTCCTCGGCCAGCACGAGCACCTGGGCGACCTTCGCGTGAGGGACCGCCACACCCCCGTCACAGTCCAGAACGACCAGGTCGCCGGGGTTGATCTCCGACCCGCCGATCACGACCGAGACGTCCAGCTCTCCCACTTCGCCCTTCGTCGCCCCCTGCGCGCGCACGTAGCGCGCCCAGATCGGCAGCCCGAGCTCTGCGAGCTCGTCGAGATCGCGGACCGCACCGTCGACGAGCATCCCTGCGACGCCGCGCACCTGCGCCTGCGTCGCCAGCAGCTCGCCGACGAGCGCGACCGGAGCCGGCTCGGCGCTCGTCAAGACGAGCACGTCGCCGGGAGCGGCCTGAGCGACCGCTGCGTGCACCATCGTGTTGTCGCCCGGCACGCAGCGTGCGATACGGGCTGGGCCGGCGACCCGCGAGCCGGGCACGACCTGTGTCAGCTCGAGATCGATGATCCCGACCCGTCCGGCTGCTTCGTGAACCGTCGCCACGCCGAGCCGCGCAAGCGCCGCGTAGTCCGTCAAAGCGCGTCCACCACGACCGGAAGCTCACGCTGGAACGCCTCCGCGTAACGGATGTCGGCGCGGCCCGAGATGCGGCGCGCGTGATTTGCCCGGTGCTCGGCGCGCTCGGAGTAGTACTGCCGGAGGTACGACTGCGCGCCCATCGCCTCCATCGCAACGACCTTCTGGTCCCAGACAGGTGTGATGTCGAGAAAGGTCGTCGGAACGAATCCACACAGCTCGGGCTGATGGGGCTCGAACAGCAGCAGCTCCGGCGGCGCGATGGTGTCGAACGCACTCGCGACTCCGGCGCCGCTCGCCAGCTGGCGGGCCTGGACGGTTGCGTCGTGAGCGACCGCATGATCGGGGTTGAACGGATCGCGGGCTGCGTGGGTGATGATCACCTGCGGCTGAAGCTCGCGGATCAGGTTCGTCAGCCGGTCGACGGCCGCGGTGTCGAGGACGAGCGGATAGTCGCCCAGGTCGAGAGTGTGGAGCTCTGCACCGAGCGTGGTCGCGGCGGCGAGCGCTTCGCCGTGCCGGATCTCCTTCACGCGTTCCTCGGTCTGGCCCGGCCACTTCCAGAGCTCGCCCGATTCGCCGCGCTCGCCGTACGAGAGAGCGACCACGTGTGCGGTGCCGCCGGAGCCGCTCACGGTCGCGATGGCGCCGGCCGCGCGCCAGACGAAGTCGGCGGAGTGCGCGCTGACGACGAGCAGTTTCCTAGGCATCCGCGAGCGCCCTCGTGTTGACGACGGCCATCGTGTGCACATCCTCCTCGGTGAAGCCCGCTTCGAGCAGACGGTCGGCCATCAGGGCGAGGCCGTCCTCCACCGGAGGATTCGCCGGCTGGCCGAGGTCGGTCGAGAGCACGTTGTGCTCCGGGCCGGTCGCGCGGATCGCCTCGAACGTCATCTCCCACGACACCTTGCCAGTATGGATCGGGGCGAAGCAACGCTCGAGCCACGCTCCGCCCTCGGCAAGCTCGCGCTGCTCGTCGATCGGGACGCCCTGCGTCGGATAGTCCGGATGAGTGACGACGACCTGGGCGACGCCGGCCCCGAGTGCTGCCTCGACGACGGTGTGGATCTCCGCCCGGCCCAGGTGGCCCGTTGCGAGCACGAGACCGTGGCGTGCGACCACCTCGAGCACGCCGGTCAGGCCGACGTCGAGCCGCACAGGCCCGCCCGCGACGCCGGCGTCTTCGAACTGCTCCTGGATCGCGCGCCAGACCGGCTGCTTGGCGGGTTTCGGGCCGTCCTCGCTCGCCTCGTTCTCGGCATCGACCGTCGGCAGCCAGACGATGCGGGCACCGCTCCGGGCGGCGATCTCGACCGCCTGGGCGTTCAGGCCGCCGACGCCGTTGTTGAGCGTGATCGCACCGAGGGCGCGTACCTCGGGCACGACGGCACGGACGACCGCCGCCCGCTCGGCCGTCGGCGCATAGTGCGACTTGAGCACGAAGCCCGCCAGGCCGAGCTCGGCAAAGCGACGGGCGAGGCCGAGATCGTCGATGCGCCGGGTCGCGAGATCGGGCTCGACGTGGACGTGAAGGTCGTAGGCGCCGCGGACGAGCTCACGCGCGCGTGCGGAAGGCTCAGTGGCCTGCGGCGGCAAGCAGCGATTCCTCCTCGGGCACCGGCGGGGAGCCTTTGATGTGGAAGGTCGCGACCGTTTGCATCCCCCAGGCCTGCCCCTTGGCCCGCTCCGACTGCGACCAGACGACGGGCTCGTGGTCGGGCGCGTAGATCAGGTACCCACCCGAGGCGATCTCGATGCGGTTTCCCCCCGGCTCCCACGTGTAGAGGAAGAATGTCTGCTGGATCGCGTGCTTGTGCGGCCCCGACTCCATCACGACGCCGTGCTCGAGGAAGATGTCGGCCGCGCGCAGCACGTCCTCACGCTGGTCGACGAAGAACGCCACGTGATGCAGGCGGCCCCGCGTGCCGGTCTGATCGCGGGTGTAGGTGACGTCGTAGGACTTCTGGTTCGACGCGAGCCAGACGCCCGCCTCGGTGCCGTCGTCGAGCACGATCTGCTCGGTCAGCCGCAGGCCGAGATTCTGTTCGAGGAACACGCGATTCTCCGCGGGCTCGACGGCCAGGAAGTTGACGTGGTCGAGGTGGCGAACGCCCACGCCGCGGCCCGGGTAGCGCTGCGGCTGGTTCTTGAGGGCCGGGCGAAGCTCGGGCGGAGCAACGTAGCGCTCGGACTCGAAGAAGAGCTCGAAGCGGTGCCCATCGGGATCGAGGAAGGTGTACGCCGGCCCGTGGCCGAGATCGCCCTCCGTCCACTCACCGGCGACGCCGGCCGCCTCCAGCGCGTCGACGCGCCGGGCGAGCGCCTCGGGGCTGTGCGTGCGGTAGGCGATGTGACCGATGCCCGACCGTGCCGCAGCGGTCAGCTTCAGCGACGAGCGCTCGTAGTCCCCGAAACCGCGCAGATAGACCGAGTCGCCTTGCTCCCCGGCCACCTCCATCCCCAGGATCTCCCGAAAGTACGAGAGGCTCTCGTCGGGCTTCGGGCTCAGCAGCTCGACGTGCGAGAGGTGCGCCAGGTCGCGAACCTGCTCGGTCATGAGAGGTACCGGTGCGGGTCGGTGTCGAGGTGCTCGGCGAGCCTGCTCGCGAGCGCCATGATCGTCAACGACGGGTTGACCGAGAGCGTGCGCGGGACGACCGAGCCGTCGCCGACATAGAGCCGCTTGACGTCCCAGGACTGCGCGTCGGCATCGACGACGGAGCGCTCCGGATCGCTGCCCATACGGCACGTGCCCTGCACGTGGGTCGAGGCGAGCCCGGTCCAGAGCACCTTCGAGGCGCCCGCCGCAAGCAGAACGTCACGCGAGAAGTCGAGCGCATTCGCCATGCGCTCACGATCCGTCGGCGTGAACGGCGCCTCGAACACCTCATTGCCGTCGTCGTCGAGCCGCACGGCACCGCAGTTCTCGTCGTTCACCATCGCGAGCACCCCGACCCAGCGGCGGAAGCTGCGCACCGCCTCGACGAGCGGCGCTCCCCAGAGGGGGCCGTTCTCGTCCTCGAGGGTGGTGGCGAACGACACGGGATCCTGGATCGTCGTCGCCTCGATCACGAAGCCGCCGTCCTCGTCGACCTGGTGCGCCATCGAGTGCGCACTGATCGGGTAGACCATGTGGGCGTCCTGGGGCTCGTCGAACAGACCGTAGACGAGGCGCACCGGATGGAAGCCGAGATGACGCCCGACGAGGCGGCTGGACGCGGTGTCCGGCAGCCCCGACCGCAGGAGCACCTGGGGAGTGTTCAGCGTCCCGGCCGCGACGACGACCGCACCCGCGTCGACCCGCCGCACAGCACCGTCGCTGTCCACGTACTCGACGCCCGTCGCCTCGCCGTCCTCGATCAGCACCCGCTCGACGCGAGCGTCGGCGCGCAACGCAAGCTTGCCCGCCGCCCACGCATCGTGGATGTAGGTGTTGAGCGTGGACTTGCCGGCATTCGTCGGACAGCCCTGCAGGCACGACCCGCAGCTCATGCAATTCGCGTCGGTGTACGACCGAACCGCCTCGAGCGGCGCCCCGAGCTCGTGAAACGCGGGCTCCAGGGTGAGCACGCTCTTGCGCCAGTCGGTGCGCTCGCGGACGCCGAGCCGCTGCTCGACCCGGTCGTAGTGGGGATCGAGGTCGGCCGCGCCGAACGGCTCGCCCGACGAGCCGACCAGGCTGCTCGCTTCGTGCCACTTCGCGTAGTCCTGAGCGTGAGCCCGCAGTGCCACCTTCGTGTTGATCGTCGTCGTGCCGCCGACGCACCGGCCGCCGAGCAGCGCCACGGCACCGCCCGCACCGCCGTCGATCAGTGCGAAGCGAATCGGCCACCAGAGATCGTGCGTGGCCTTCGACTCCCAGCGCGTGAAGTCCGCTGCAGTCTTGTGCGGCCCCGTCTCGAGCAACAACACGTTACGGCCGCGCTCCGCGAGCTCACCGGCGATCACGCCGCCGCCCGCACCGGAGCCCACCACGACGACGTCGAACCGTTCGTTCATCCCGAGATGCCCAGGTAGGACCAGTCCTTCGCCAGCCGCGTCGCGAGCGGAGTGTTGAAGTCGATCTCCTCCCAGGCGCCCGTCGCATCGACGCCCGGTGCGACGAAGTCGCTGTAGAAGGCCTCGATCGCAAGCGCGCGCACCCACAGGAACGCCGGAGTCCCTGCGTGGTCTGCCAGCTCGCCGTTCGCCAACGTGGCGAAGGCGCCCAGCACTGCCGCCCGGGTGCCGTCGTCCATCTGCGCGACGAGGGCATCGATGTACACGGCGGGACGCACGCGGGCCGATCCGGGGACGATCGCGTCGCAGACCGACTCCACCATCGCGGCTGTCTCGAGATCGAGCACCTGGAGTTCGGCCATTCGCCGATGATAAATCAGGCAGACTGACATAGGCAATCGGCCCCTCCGACGATGACTTCCCTTCGCGAACAGCTCACACGTCCCGGCGCATTCGTCGTCGCAGCCGAGGTCGTCACGAGCCGCGGCCTGATCACCGCGGGCTCGAGCCGCAAGGTGATGGAGCTCGCCCACGAGCTGGCTGCTGACGAACGGATCGATGTGCTCTCGATCACCGACAATCCCGGCGGCCACGCCATGCTCGCGCCGGACACGCTGGGGACCGATCTGGTGTCGCGCGGCCAGGAAGTGATCATCCACCTGTCCTGCAAGGACTGGAATCGAAACGCGCTCGAGAGCCGCGGCTGGAAGCTCGGCTCGGAGGGCTTCGACAACGTGCTCGCGCTCTCCGGGGACTATCCCGTCACCGGGCACGAGGGGCTCGCGGCGCCGGTGTTCGACCTCGACTCGGTCGGCCTCATCAGTCTCTTCAGCGCGATGAACGCTGGTCTACGCGACGAGCGGCGGCCCGACACGCGCCTCGACCGGACGAACTTCTTCCTGGGCTGCGTCGTGACGAACCACAAGCGGCACGAGCGCGAGGTGATGCCGCAGTACTTCAAGCTGCGGAAGAAGATCGAATCGGGCGCGCGCTTCGCGATCAACCAGATCGGCTGGGACACGCGCAAGGACGACGAGCTGCTGCGCTGGCTCCGGCACGATGGTCATTCGATCCCGGTGCTCGCCAACGTGTACCTCCTGTCGCGCACGGCGGCACGGGCATTTCACGCCGGCAAGATCCCGGGCGCGATCGTGACGGACGAGCTCCTCGAGGTGGTCGAGCGTGAAGCGGCTGCCCCGGACAAGGGGCGCGCGTTCTTCGTCGACCTGGCCGCGAAGCACGTCGCCGTGTCACGCGGGCTCGGCTTCGCGGGCGTGTACCTCGGCGGGCACATGCCTCCTGCGACCTTCGCCGAGATCCTCGACCGCGCGGGCTCGTTCGCACCCGATGACTGGCTGCAGTTCGCGCGCGAGATCCAGTACCCGTTCGCCGACGAGTTCTACTTCTTCGAGCGGGACGCCGAGACGGGGCTCTCGTCCGACGAGATCAACGCGGCGTACGTCGCGTCGAAGGAGCACCGGAAGACCGACCTGCGCGTCCCGCTGAAGTACAGGTTCAGCCGTCGGCTGCACGCAGCGGCGTTCGAGCCCGATGCGCCGCTCTTTGCCGCCGGACGTGCGTTCTATCGCGCGATCGAGAAGTCTCCGGGAATGACCAAGGCCGCGCACGCGGCGGAGCAGGCTGCCAAGGTGCCCCTCTTCGGGTGTCGCGACTGCGGCGACTGCTCGTTGCCCGAAATCGCCTATGTCTGCCCGGAATCGCAGTGCGCGAAGAACCAGCGCAACGGACCGTGCGGAGGCACGCGCGAAGGCCTGTGTGAGGTCTACGACACCGAGTGCATCTGGTCGCAGGCCTACGAGCGCCTGAAGGCCTACGGCGAGGAGGAGTCGATGCTGGACGGCCCGGTGATCGTGAAGGACAACGCGCTGGCACACACGAGCGCCTGGGCCAACACCTTCCTCGGCCGCGACCACTCGCGTACCAGGGAACCTGATAAAGAGTAGTGCGCCGGGAGCAGACGAGAGGATGGAGCCCCGTTTCAGTTACGTGCTTGGCCGCCTCGACCGGGTGCTGCGCCGCCGCCTGACCGCGGCGATCGAGCCGGCCGGCCTGACCCTGCCCGCCTACACGACCCTGTCGGTTCTCGGCGTGCAGAACGGGCTCTCGAACGCACAGCTCGCCCGGCGCTCGCTCGTCACGCCGCAGTCGATGAGCGAGGTGCTCACGCTGCTCGTCGAGCGCGGCTACGTCCGCCGGCGACCCGATCCCGGGCACGGGCGCGTGATGCGCACCGAACTGACTGCGGCCGGACGGCGGGCGCTCGGCCGGTGCGACCGTGCCGTCGACGCCGTCGAGCGCGAGCTCTTGAGCGCTCTGGACGCCGAGGAGTCGGCGGAGCTCCGCGAGGCGCTCGTCCGGTGCAGCCGTGCGCTCGAGCACGAGCTGGTCGAGCGCGCCTGACAGACGGCTACTCGCCGGCGACGTCGCGGCGGAGGAAGACGAGGTAGCCGATGCTCAGCGGGACCGCGATGTAGAGCGTGCAGACCCAGAGCGCGCGGACGATCGGCGTCCAGTCGGCCGGAGTGCGAAGGAAGCCGTGCCAGGCCTGGAACTGCTCGCCGAGGAGATACGGGCGAATCGACTCGGTGCCCGGGAGCACGCCGAGCAGCTGCATCAGGAGCGCCCACATCAGCGTTCCGACCACCGCGGCCGCGCTGTTCCGCGTCACGGTCGAGAGGAAGAGGCCGAAGGCCGCGATGGCCGCCATCGGCCAGGCATAGATCGCCAGGCTCGCCGCGAGCAGGCCGAGACCGTGCCACGCGCTGACTGTCGTTCCCGACAGCGAGGTGAGGTCGTTGAAGCCCCATTCGATGCTTGCCGCCAAGAACGCAACGAGACCCATTGCGAAGACGACAACCGCCGTGTAGGTGAACGTGGCGAAGATCTTCCCGGCGAAGATCTCGCCTCGGTTCCGCGAGCGCGTGAGGATCGTCTTCAACGTCCCGTTGTGGCTCTCCGAGGCGACGATGTCGCCTGCGACGAGTGCAGTGATCAGCGGGAACGCCCAGATCGACATGAAGAACAGGACGACGAACGGGGTCGCGAGCCCCGTCTGCCTGATGTAGCGCCCCAGCGGGATGTCGTTCGGGCCGCCCGTCTTCAGGATCAGCACCGTGACGAAGATGAGGGGCACGAGCATCGCCGCACCCAGGCCGAGGTACGTCCGCTTCTGCGCGAGCAGTTTGAGGAGCTCCCACTTGTAGACCTTTGTCATGGTCGCTCCCAGGTGCGGAGCCCGACGCTCACGCGACGGCCTCGTGCTCGGTCATGTCGAGGAAGAGCTCCTCGAGCGTCGCGACGCGCGGTGTGAGCGCGGAGATGCCGATCCCAGCCTGGCCGAGCGCGATGCTGAGGGACTCGATTGCCGCCGGCTCGGCCTGGAAACGCAGCTCCCCGTGCTCGACCAGCGGCCCCTCGATCCCGTGTGCGAGCAGCAGCGCGCGGGCGCGTTCGGGCTCGCTGGTGCGCAGCGAGTAGCCGCCTCCGGCGCTCTCGAGCAGTTCGTCCAGCCGCCCTTCGTAGATGATCTTCCCCTTGCGGATGATCGCGACGCGGTTGCACAGTTCTTCGACCTCGGCGAGCACGTGGCTCGAGAGCAGGATCGTGATGCCCTCCGAAGCGAGCCGCTTCACGAGCTCGCGCATGTCGCGCATGCCTGCCGGGTCGAGTCCGGTCGTGGGCTCGTCGAGCAGCAGCAGCTTCGGGTCACGCAGAAGCGATGCGGCGATGCCCAGCCTCTGCCGCATCCCGTGCGAGTAGCCCCCGACGCGGTCCTTGCCACGATCGCGCAGCTCGACGACGTCGAGCACCTCCTCGATGCGCGCGCTCGCGACGCCACCGTCGAGATCGCCGAGCAGGTGCAGGTTGCGGCGACCCGACAGATACGGATAGAAGCGCGGCCCCTCGACGAAACCGGCCACCCCGTCCAGAGCACGCGCGCCGTCGACCAACGGGTCGCGGCCGAAGAGACGCGCCTCGCCCTCGGTCGGCCGGATCAGCCCGAGCAGCATCCGCAGCGAGGTCGTCTTGCCGGCCCCGTTCGGGCCGAGATAGCCGAAGACGTCCCCCCGGTCGACCGTCAGGTCGACGTGGTCGACGGCGACGATGTCGCCGTAGCGCTTGACCAGTCCTCGCGCTTCGAGCGGCGGCGCGTCGCTCACCCGAGCGATCGTGCCGCCGACTCGGCCGCGGAGGTCGGAACCGATCCGGCGAGCACGTACGAGACGCCGCTGTGATCCCAGGTGAGCACTGTGCCGAGCTGCGTCGCGAGCTCATGTGCCGTCACACCGTCGAGGGAGATCGACGGAAGCGCGTCGAGCATGCCGCCGGCCTGGCCCGTCTTCGACGCGTCCGTCTGGCGCTCGACGACGATGATCGCGCCGAGTCCCTGCCCGTAGACGACGAGCACCGACCTGGAATCAGCGGGACCGACGAGCCGCACATCCTGGCGGGGCAGCCCGACGAGCGTGTCCGGCGCGACGACGGGGAACGGTGCGGCCGCCTCGACGGCGGCGAGCCCGGTGACCGGCGCGCCCGCTCCACCGGGTGAACCGCCGGCAGCCTGCGACGACAGATCGACGATCTTGGTGCCCGCAGGCGGCGAGATCGCGATGTCCGAGTCGGGAACGGAACCGAACGAGATGTCCGTCGCCTCGAGCGCGAGCACGGGGGACGACGAGCCCTGGGCATACACCGCGATCTTCAGCGGAGTCCCGTTGAGCGCATCCCACGCGAGCTGCGCCGACCCGAGCAGGCCTCCGTCGTGACTCGGCGAGACCGAGACGGTGTATGCCTCCTCACCGGCGACGTTCGACGGCTCGGCGCCGGAGACGGTCCAGTGGTTCGCGAGGTCGGTGAGGAACGTCGTGATCTCGTCGAGCGTCGGAGCGGTGTGCGCGGTGGTTCCGGTTCCCTGCGTCTGCGGGAGGTCGGCCGTGTACGCCGTGTTCGAGCTCGCGTCGTACACCGTCACCTTCGTGTCGTCCCAGACGATCTGTGCGTCACCGGCGTCCGACTGCAGCTCCAGACGGCCGCCGTTCGCGTTCGCCCAGAGGCGGCCGGTGGCGCCGGTCATCAGCGCCGAACCGGCCTGGCCCGTCAGCGCGCCCGAGGGAAACAGCTTGTTCGTGAAGGAGATCCGTGCGGTCACACCTGCCGGTTCGGCGGCGCCGAGCGCGTCGTGGATCGCCTGGGCGAGCGGCTTCGGCGGCGGCGTCGATCCGCCGCCGCCGCGCGCCGCGACGGCGACGACGCCCGCAACGAGCACGGCGACGATCGCAACGAGCAGCGCGATCAAACGGGATGTTGGCAGTGTGCGGAAGATCCTCACGGCGATCCTTTCTCGAGTTCCTCGCCGACAGGATCGCCGAGGGACTCTGATGCTTTCCTGACGAGCTCGATCGTCACGCGCGAACCGTCGGCGTAGGCGCGGCCGCCGTGGCGCTCGGCCGTGGCCCGGACGATCGCCAGCCCGAGCCCGGAGCCCCGGCCGTAGAACCGCTCGAATACCCGCTCCCGGTCGGCCGCGGGAATGCCCGGCCCCTCGTCCTCGACGCTCAGCCGGGCGAGACCGTCGTGAGCTGCGACGGTGACCGTGACCTCGCCCCGTCCGTGCCGGTGGGCGTTCTCGATCAGGTTGCCGAGCGCGCGCTCGAGCGCGGCACGGTCGCCGCGAACGAGGACCGGCTCGGCGTGGACCGTGACGCCTTCGCCGGCGACCTTCCACGCGAGTTCGTCGAGCGACAGATCTTCTGCCGGCGGCAGTGCGGCTTCTTCTCGCGAGAGTGCAAGCAGATCGTCCGCGAGCTGGGCGAGCCGCTCTGCATCCGCTTCCAGGTCGGCGACCAGCGCCGGGGTCGCACCGTGACGCGCGAGATGCGCCACGTTTCCGCGCAGCGCGGTCAACGGCGTTCGCAGCTCGTGAGAGGCGTCGGCGAGAAACCGGCGCTCGGCGTCGCGGGCCCGTTCGAGCCCCTCGAGCATCGTGTTCAGCGTCTTCGCGAGCCGCCCCACTTCGTCCTGCCGGTGCGGGTCCGGCAACCGGCGCCGGGCATCGCCGCTGCGGCCGATCTCGGCTGCGGCACGATCGAGACGGACGAGCGGTCTCAGTGCCCCGCGCATGAGAAGCGCCACAGCTGCACCACCGATTGCTGCCGCCACGAGCGCAGCCACCAGCGTCAGCGCGCGCAGCGTGCGAACCGTGTCGACGACGTCGGCCGTCGACGCCGCGACGAGAATCGCTCCGCCGCCGGCAACATCTGCGAGCGGGGCCGAGTAGACCCGAAGCCGGTCGTCGCCGAAGTCGACCGTGACGTAGCTCCCCCGGCCGCTGGAGATCGCCCGCTCCGCGATCGACCGCGGCAGCACGCGTCCTCCGAGCGAGAGCGACCGCGAGACGATGCGGTCGCGGCGGTCGACGACCTCGACCATCGCCTGCGTCGACCCGACCGGGGCGTCGAGAGCCCCGGGCTGGGTGACGAGTGCCGGAGCCGAGGCGGCGAGCTGTGCCACCTCGACTGCGCGGGTGCGCAGTGTCTTGTCGAGCCCGTGGTGGAGGTGCCGCGCCACGAGCACGTCGACCACCGAGCCCAGCACGACGACTGCGAGCATCGTCGAGACCGCCGCGGCGAGAATCGAGCGTAGGCGGATGCTCATCGTCCGATCACGAACCCGACGCCGCGCACGGTCTCGATCAACGAGGGCTCGCCCAGCTTGCGGCGGAGGTTCGTCACGGCGCGGTCGACGGTGTTCGCGCGTGTTTCGCCCTGCCAGATCTGTGCGATCGCCTGGTCGCGCGAGACGACCCGACGCGCGTTGCGCAGGAGCAGCGCCAGCAGGTCCGCCTCGCGCGGCGAGAGGATCACCGGGCCGCCGCCGCCCCGCTGCACCGACCGTGTCGCCGGATCGAAGGTCAGGTCGGCAAGCACGAGCAGTTCCTCGGGCGCATGCCGGCGCAGGAGCGCCCTGACGCGGGCCAACAGTTCGTCGGTGGCGAACGGCTTGACGAGATAGTCGTCCGCGCCGGCGTCGAGCCCGGCCACGCGATCCGGCACCTCGTCGCGGGCGGTGAGCAGGAGCACGGGCGTGGCCAGTCCCTTGGCGCGCAGCCGCCGGCACACCGCAAGTCCGTCGAGGCCCGGCATGCCCACGTCGAGCACGATCAGGTCCGGCGCCGACCGCTCGACGGCCGCGAGCGCCGCGCCGCCGTCCGCGGCCGACTCGACCGCGTAGCCCTCGGCGGCGAGGGTTCGGTCGAGCATTCTCCGAATGGGAGCATCGTCGTCGACCACGAGGATCGCGGTCTCGTTCATGCGGCCAGGGTATGCGGGATCGCCGGTCGCAGCGCCTACGCCGCGTTGTCGGCGGCCCACGCCCCGAGCAGACCCCGGTAGTGCTCGACGAACTGCTCCTGCTCGTGGACCGGGAACGTCGCCTGCACCGTCCGAACGAGCACGTCGTCGAACTCCGCGGAGGTGAACCAGTCGTGAGCGACCTCCGGCAGATGCGCGAGGTGCGTTCCGCAGAACTCCTCGTAGGCCTCGACCTGGAAGTAGTCGTCGGCGAGGCGGCGATAGGCCGCGAGCTTCTCGTCGTAGGAGAGGTCGCCACGATCGCCCCATTCGAAGTAGTCGCGCGAGTTCTGGTTGACGAGCATCTCGCGCCGGGTGATCGCACAGAACGCGCTCCAGCGGACGAGCGCCATCATCGCCCACGGGAAGTAGTAGTGGAGCGACGTCAGCGCGACATCGGGCGATGCGTTCGCGTAGTCGATCGGGTACGCAACCCCGTCCTTCACGATCGTCTCGCACGAGTTGAACTCCCAGCGGAAGAAGGCATTCACGAGCCGGGAGATGCTCACGATCTCGTCGCCGAGATCGGGCGTCAGAAAGTCGTGGCGCACCTGGTAGCGGTCGTGCATCGGCTTCGACGGGTCGAACCACATCGACATCGTCTCCGCCCCGATCGACAACGATCGAACGAACACGTCGAAGTCCTCGAGCGCGGTCTGGAGATGCATCATCCGCTCGCCCGATTCGTCGTAGCGCGCACGCAGCTCTTCCGGCGAGGAGACGCGCGAGACGCCGACCCACTGGCCGCCGTCGAACGGCTTCATGAACAGTGGATAGCCGATCTGTTCGCCGATCGCCTCCAGATCGAACTGGGCGTTGTAGCGCTCCGCCGTCGGCTGAAAGCGCGGATTGTCGGGCGGCACCTTGTGTGGGATCAACCACGTCTCGGGCACGCGGATCCCGAGGCGCATCAGGGCGCAATACGCCGAGTGCTTCTCCATCGCCTGGAACGTGAACGGGTTGTTCAGGAGATACACATCGTCGACGAGGGACACCTTCTTCAACCACGCACGCGGGAGGTCGTACCACCACGCCAGCCGGTCGATCACCAGCGCATACCGAGGTGTCGAGCGAAGATCGAACGGCTCGTTGACGATCCGCTCGGTCACGAGCTGGTGACCGTCGATCGGGCCTAGACGCGCGAGGAGCGCCTCGAAGGCCGCGGGCCAGTCCTCCTCGGTGCCGAGGAGGAGGCCGATCAGGCGCTCAGCCAAGACTGCCTCACAGGAACCTCGGTAGATGATGCGCGATCTGACGCCGCCAGGAGGGCCAGTCATGCGGGACGTCGTGACCCCACAGATCGACCTCGTGGCGAATGCCCTTCTCGCGCGAGGAGCGAGCCAAAGCGCTTCGTCGACTCGAGCGCGCCGGTCGTGTCCTCCCACTGCCCCTGGCCGCAGACGAGCAGCAGCGACGCGTGTTCCCGCAGCCACGCGAGATGGTCGCCTCCGAGATTCGCGACGTAGTCCATGGGGTTGTTGAAGTACACGGCGTCTCCCCGTCCTCCCCCGCCCTGCACCGAGACGTCGTAGACGCCGCTCAGACAAAGCGCGAGCGGGAAGAGGTCGGCGCGCTTGAGGCAGAAGTTCGCGGCGTGGTAGGCGCCGAACGACGCGCCGGTCGCGATCAGCTCGGACGTGTGCGAGTCGGCCTGCACGAACGGCACGAGCTGCGCCAGGATCCAGCGTTCGTAGTGGCCGTGCCGTTGCGCGCGCTCCTCGAGCGCCAGGTCACGACGGGTCCAGCTCTCGCGGTCGAACGACGGCACGCAGTAGAGCTTCACCTTCCCTGCATCGAGCAAGTCACCGATCTCGTCGACCATGCCACGCTCTTCCCAGTCGTGCGCCTCGCCCTCCTCGGAGGGGAAGACGACGACGGGGCGGCCGTAGTGCCCATAGGCCAGCAGAACGCCGCCGTCGATCTCGATCGCGCGCCGGTTCACGACACCGCCTCGATCAGGGACGCCAGGTTGGGATCGAAGGCGTCGCGCCAACACGTCCACGTGTGCCCGTCGGCGATCTCCGCCACCCGAGTCGCGTAGCCCTGGTTGGCGAGCGCTGCCGCCATCGCGCGGTTGTTCTGGCGGTTCTCCTCGGACTTGCCACACGTGAGCGTAACGGGCACGGGACGCTCGGCCGATGCGTCACGCAGCACGGTGCCGACGAACCGCGTGATCCGCTGGTAGCGGCCGAAGCCCGACTCCTCGCTGTCCCAGCGCCGGCGGAAGAAGCTGCCCGACTGCAGGAAGAGGCCGTCGAAGCATTTCGGGTGCCGGCGCTGGGCGTGCAGCATCGCGAGGGCGCCCAGGCTGGCGCCCATGCCGATGCGTGTTCCGTGCGGTGCTCGCTCGGCGATCTGCGGCAGCAATTCGCGGACGAGAGCGCCCGGCGTAGAGCGCAGAGGCCGAATACGTCTCGTCGCGGTCGACGGGCTGGATCAACGCGGCACGCATCGGTGGAATCCGTTCTTCCCGGCCCAGCACATCGAGGAACCGTGTCAGGCCGGCGTACTTCGCGTACTCCGGCCCGTCGTGCACGACGAGCAACGGTGCATCGACGCCCGGGGGCTCGGGAGTCGCATAGAGAAGCACGCGGACGCGTGCGACGAGGCGCCGGCAGCGCAGCTCGACCGGCTCGACCGGGCCTGCGTCGGCAATCGACCCGAGCCAGCCTGGTGCGGTGTATTCGGGCCACTCGACCACCGACTTGTCGCCGAAAGGGCCCGGTGCTCTCAGTGGATTCGCGGGGTCGGGCGCGAAGTTGCCGTCGGCCCCGATCAGGTACTCGAGCCGGTTCGCGTCGGGACGCGCGAAGGTCAGCCGCCACGCTCCGCCGCTCCAGGAAAACGGCGGGCCGGGTCGTGGGCGCACGACGTCCTGTCCGAGGAGCACCTCGGTGAAGCGGTGCTCGGGATCGGCCAACGCGAAATCGACAGCGTCCTCTCGGACGCGGGGCGGCCTCAGCGTTTCTTCTTCGGTCGATTCTGACGTGCGCGAATCTTGTACTCCCGCACGCGTTCCTGTCGCAGCAGGTGGTTGCGCTTGAGCTCGACCGCCTCCAGCTCGCGCTGCAGCTTCACATAGCTCTGCCAGCGTTCGGGCGCGAGCGAGCCCTCGGCAAGGGCGTCGCGGATCGCGCAACCCGGCTCCCGATCGTGTGCGCAGTCGGAGAAGCGGCAGCGCCTGGCGATCTCCTCGACGTCGCCGAACGCCTGGTCGAGATCGGCGTCCCAGAGCTGCAGCTCGCGGATCCCGGGTGTGTCGAGCACGACTCCGCCCGACGGCAGCAGGATCAGCTCACGATGGCTCGTCGTGTGACGTCCACGGTGGTCGTCTTCCCGCACCTCCCGCGTCGCGAGCACCTCCTCGCCGACGAGCGCGTTGACGATCGTCGACTTGCCGACGCCCGAGGATCCGAGCAGGACGGCGGTGTGGTTGCCCTCGAAGTACGCCAGCAGCGATTCGAGACCGGCACCCGTGAGGGCGGACACGGCCTCGACCGGGCAGGCGCCCAGCGTGACGGTCTCGACCTCGGCCAGATACGGCGTGACGTCGTCGACGAGATCGGTCTTCGTCAGCAGGACGACCGGCTGCGCACCGCTCTCCCATGCCATCGCGAGGTAGCGCTCTAGGCGGCGCACGTTGAAGTCGAGTGGCAGCGCCTGCACGAGGAACGCGACGTCGACATTCGCAGCGAGGATCTGCTCCCGCGTCTTCTGGAGAACCTCTTTACGCGAGATCGACGTGCGCCGCGGGAGCAGCGCCTCGATGAGCTTCGTCTCGGGTTCGAGCCCGACCCAGTCACCGACGCCGGGAAGGTCGTCGTCGCGGACGAAGCGGTTCGCCGCGCTCGCGCGGACCTCTCCCTCTTCGGTCGCGAGGTCGTAGGCGCCCCGATGTTGCACCGCGACGCGGGCGGGCGTCAGGCCGGCGGCGCGATGCTCTGCGAACGCGGCTTCCCAGCCGTCGTCCCAGCCAAGCCGTTGCAGCAGCGATTCCGTAACGGGAAGTGTCAACCAAAGCTCCTTTGCGTGTCGTCAGTGGGCCGCCACGACCCGCCGGGACCGCGTCAGGAGACGAGGCGACGGGCCGTGGCGCAGCTAGTCCGGAACTGAACGGGTTGTCTCATCGCTGCACCACCTCCTCGTCGATTTCGGAGCTTCGACCATTGTGCGCCCCGTCCGCGGTTTGCGCAAGGGCAACCTCGGTACACTTGCTGCGCCCGCGGCGCGGTGAGGTTCCGAACCGGGTCAGATCCGGGAGGAAGCAGCCCTAAGGATCCCTCACCGGTGCCGCGGACTTTTCAGCTCGACGCGTTCTGGGAGACCCGCAGGTCGTGTCGCTCTGACACGCGTGCTCGCCCGCTGAGCGCCGGCGGTCAAGTGAGCGCTGACCCTCGATCGTGCCCGTGCACGTACCGACCTCGTCGTGGCTACGATTGCCTCCTCTTCGGGCGCATAGCTCAGCGGGAGAGCGCTCGCTTCACACGCGAGAGGTCCCTGGTTCGATCCCAGGTGCGCCCATCGTCGAGAGGCCGTTTCGGACGCGGCCTCCGGCGCACTCCGTTAACAGAGCTGGCGACGGAGCAGCCACCGTGGTCGCCCCGTGGTCGCCCGTGAGCCTCCCGCTGCCGGTGCAGGACGGTTGGTCGCGGCGCTCGATGGGTGCGAGCGGGCGTGGACTCAAGTTCGGGAGGCACCTGCGGCCTGGTGTCTCAGGCCTTCGGAGCTTGGAGCGCGGCGAGTCGTTCGCGGGTGCGGCGGGAGAGCGGGATGATCTGCTTGCGGTCGTAGAGGACGAGCGCCTCTCGATAAGCGGCCGCGGCTTCGTCGATACGCCCGGCGGCTTCAAGCGCCTGTCCGAGGTCACAGTAAGCGTCGGCTCGACCTCGCAATGAGTCTGTCTGCTCGACGTGCATTAAGGCCTCTCGTGCGAGCCGTTCTGCTTCGACGTGCTCGCCTCGGCTTGCATGCACGAGCGCGGCGCCCTGCCGCCAAACAGCCTGAGGGTAAGGAGCCTGGATTGGGTGCTCGCGGGCTTGTGCGGCACGTTGCTCTGCCTCGTCGTGTCGTCCGGCGAGAGCGAGCTCTCGACTCTGCCAGGCCAACGTGAATGCAGCGTTTCCGGTGATGCCGCGTTTGTGCTCCCAATCGAGCCGGAGGTCGAGCTGCTCCGCTGCCGCGGCGTGGTTTCCGGAGAGGCTCTCGATTTCGGCTAGATCTGGCGGCACAGAGTGTCCCGACTCCCGAGCACGGTCCGTGGTCGCTTGGAGTAGGGCGCATGCATCGTCGACCCGGCCACTCATGGCGAGTAGGTCAGCCCGTGCCAGGTCGACGCGCACGCTCGAATGGAGCGCATCGAGAGTTCCCAGCACCTCGTCAACGGGACGCGGTCCATGCGCAAGGGCCATCGCGCGTAATCCGTCTGAGCGATGATGCGGCTGCCCCCCGAGGGTCTCGTAGGTGCGCGCCATCTCAGCCGCGTGCACGATTTGCTCAAAGCGGTCGGCGTAGTTGTAGACGCCAAAGGCGAGCGCGAACCACATCTGCGCGAGACCGACATGATCCTGTCGTTCCTCGAGCAGCGGAAGTGCGGCGAGGCCGAGCTCCTCCGCCTCGATGACAGATCCCTCTCCCGTCCAGAGCCGCATCTGTGCAGCAAGCCCACGGGCGAGCGCCGCACCGGCCGCGTCGGCGCGACCGTCCGCCTGTTGGGCTGCCTCCTCGAGCAGACGCTCCGCGTCACGCGCCGCGACGTGACTCATCGCAAACGCAACCTCCAAGTGGAGATCCGGCTGCTCGACGAGCTTCACGGCACGTCCTAGCAGGGAGTGCGCTGCCTCCCCGTCGCCGCGCCACCGCGCGCGCTCACCCGCGGTCGCCAATCTCCGCGATGCCTCCTCGGCGAGCTCCGAGGCTTGCCCACCGAGCTCGACGAGGTAGCGGGCGGCCCGTTCGAGGTGATAGCCGAGGATCTCGTCCAACTCCACGAGGCCCTGGCCGTGCTCGCCGAGCCATGTCGCAAAGCGGCGGTGTAGGTCGGCGCGGGTCGCCTTCGGAAGGGCGTCGTAGGCCGCGTCGCGGATGAGGAGGTGTCGGAAGCGGAAGCCGTCCTCGCCCGCGAACTGTGGCCGGTCGGAGCGGATCAGCTCACGCCGCACGAGCGCCGCCAGCCGTGGCGTCACCTGCGCCTCCTCGGGCGTCAACGCCTGGACGGCGCCGCGGTGGAACACCTCGCCCTCGACCGAGCCGCACTCGAGCACTCGTCGCTCGGCCGGGTCTAGCTGGTCGAGCCGCGCCGCCAACAACGCCTTCAACGACGCCGGAACCTCGACCTCGCCTCCCGCCTCCTGGGCCATCGCGAGCATCTCACCGATGAACAGCGGGTTGCCGGCGGCGGCGGCGGCGATTCTCTCCCGCAGCTCCTCCGGCACGTCTATTCCGATCAGGCTCTCCGTGTCGGCGTCGTCGAGTGGTGCGAGCCGAATCGTCACCGGCCAGGTCGGCCGGCTGTCGACCAGCTCCGGCCGTGCCATGCAGAGCAACAGCAGCGGCGCATTGGCCGACAGGAGCGCCACATGCTCGATCAGGTCGAGGAACGTCTCCTCGCCCCACTGGATGTCGTCGAAAACCACCACCAGCGGTGCCTGCTCTTCCAGCAGCTTGCGGAACGCCCAGCCGATCTCCTCCGCCGACGTCCCCGCATCGCTCTCGCCGAGCAGCGAGCGGATCGCCGCCGCCGCAGCGGGATCGGCCGGCAACCCGTCGAGTTGCTTCACGACTTCGACGACGGGCCAGTAGGTGATCCCCGCGCCGTAAGGCAAGCAGCGACCCCATACCACCCGCGCCTCGTTCGAGGCCAGCGCCTCAGCCGCCAGCCGCGACTTCCCGATCCCCGGCTCCCCCACGACCGTCACCAGCTCACAGCGCTGCTCCCCCGCCGCCCGCTGCCACGCCTCGGACAGCAGTTGGAGCTCGCGCTCCCGACCTACGAACGCCGAGTCATGCCGACGCTCCGGGGCAACATGGGCCGCGAGCAGCCGAAGCGCCGGCACCGGTTCTGCCTTGCCTTTCAGCTCAAGCGGCTCGACCAGCTCGGCGTCCACCCCGCCTTGCACGAGCTCGTGCGTCGTCTCACCGATCAGCACCTCGCCGTGTGCCGCCGCCTGCTCGAACCGTGCTGCCACGTTGACCGCGTCCCCGGTCACCAGGCGCTCCGCCGTCCCCGTCACCACCTCACCGGTGTTCACGCCGATCCGGCCTTGAAGCCCGAGCCCCGGCAGCGCGTCCCTCATCTCGACCGCCGCCCGGCAGGCGCGGAGCGCGTCGTCCTCGTGTGCCTGCGGCACACCGAAGACGGCCATCACCGCATCCCCGATGAACTTCTCCACCGTGCCGCCGTGCGACTCGACGATCCCGCTCATCCGCTCGAAATAACGGCCCAACAACGCCCGCAACGCCTCCGGGTCAGTCTGCTCGCCCAGCGCCGTGGAGCCGACCAGGTCGCAAAACACCACCGTGACGACCTTGCGCACCTCACGCGCGACTGTGGCCGTGTCAAGGGCGGCACCGCAGTTGGCACACCGCGGGAAACCCTCCGGCGTCTCACGTCCACAACTCGCGCAAACCAGCACGAGCCGAGGCTAGAACATCCACCGACCGACAGCTACACGCGGCACCACACTGAGCCAGCCGGCGAACGAGCAGGATCATGCCGACGCCTCGGACATGGCCGGGAAGGCGTCTTCCGGACGAGGTGGTCGACGCGTGCGTGACTCTCGCGCCGGGTTGGTGTCAGCGCCGCGGCGTTCGGATCGCCCGCCCGGCCCCTAGGTCGGACGTAAGGACGCTGGCCAGAGAGGGAGGACAAGGATCGTCGACCTGATCGCCGACGGCCTCAAGAGACTGGCTGGCCTGGACTTGTCCAGACTTGTCCCTGGTAGACCACGATGCCTCCGGGTGGAGAGCCGAGCGGAACCGTGTTGACTGAGCGGTCTGTCTGGTCGACCCGCGAGATCGTGTCGTCTTGGCTGTTGGCCACCCACACTGCGCCTTCGCCGACTGCAACGCCGCTGGGGCCGGCTCCTACTTGCGACGAGTTTGCGGGTGCGTTTGCTGACGAAGAGATGCGGAAGAGTGTGGGTTGAGCGCTGCCGACGAACCAGACGCTCGAGGCTCCGCTTGTGATCGACGTCGTCGCCGAGGTGACGACACCGCTGATGGGGATGGAGGGAAGCACCTGCCGTGTCTCGGGGTCGAACCTCGTTACGCCGCTTCTCCCACCGAGCCAGACGGCAGTCCGCGTGGCCGTGATCGAGAACGCGTCGATGCCGTCGACGCTTTCCGAGAGCTTGAGTGACGTCGGATCAATGCGCCTTACCTTTCCCAACCCTTGCTCGAGCACCCAGACGGCGTTCGGGCTGACGGCGAGCCGGACGGGATTGGCTGTCGGACTGTACGGCGTAGGGCCGTGCTCGAGGAGGATCGTGTTCTTCACAGTGCCGAGATCGGGATCGACTTCGAGGACCAGGAGCCGTCGTCCGTCGCCGCTGATTGCGCCCACCCAGACGGCGCCCTTCCCGGCAGCGATCCCGGTCAGGATCGTTCCGGTCCCGAGGCCGCCGGACGTCCGTGTTGCCCTCGTCTCCGGATCGATCTTCGTCAGGGTGCTCGCGCCTGGATTGGCCACCCAGATCGAGCCCTCGCCCGAGCTGATCAGGCTGGACTTGAAGCCGAGCGGGACCTCGGCGATCAACTTGCTCGTCTTCGCGTCGATAACCCCGACCGACGTCGCACCGATGTGCGAAAGGCCGCTTCCGCCACCGCTCGTAACCGCGAAGGCCGTCGCGGCGATCCCGCCCATCACAAGCAGCCCAGCCGCCCCGAGGAGGAGCGGTTTGCGCCGGCTTGGCGGTTGGGCCTGCGTGCGAAGGGGCGGGAAGCGTGTCGGCAGCCCTTCGATCGTGAGTTGCGAGAGTGACTCGGGCTCCGGGAAGTCCTTGAGTCTGTGCAACCCGAGGTCGAGCAGGGCGGCTCGATCATGGTCGGCGAGGAGCGAGCGGGCCGACGACGACAGCAGCACCTGACCTCCGTGCGCGGCTGCACAGATCCGCGCTGCGCGCGAGACTGCCAGCCCGACGTATCGGTCCCCGGCCACCTCCGGGTCGCCTGCGTGGATGCCCATGCGCACGCGTACCTGAGCACGCATGGGCCAGGACTCCACCGCCAGCGCCCTTTGGGCCGTCGCTGCGGCCTGTACAGCGTGCTGGGCGCGGGTGAAGACGCAGAAGAACGACTCGGTCTGCCGATCGACGACTGTTCCTCCGTGAGCGGCGAAGGCAGCCTCGAGCAGCCGCCGGTGCGTTTCGACGACCTCCTGGTAGTGGTCGCCGAGGCGGTGCTGCAGTTCGGTCGACCCTTCAACGTCCGAGAAGAGCAACGTGACGGTGCCGCGAGGCAGACTCGTCATCGTCTTCGTTTCGTCAAGAGGAGGCGCTACTTCTTGCAGGCAGCGACGATGTCGACACCGTAGGCCGGGTTGCTGACGTAGCAGCCGAAGCTCGGGGACACGAAGTCGCGGTTGTTGAGCTGCAGGAACGGGGCCGCTGGAGGATCCTTGCGCATCAAGTCGACGTCGAGGGCGGCCCAGGCGTCGCGGCGCGCTTGACCGGTCAGCGCGTTTGCCGCATCGATCCGCGCGTTCACCGTAGGGTCGTCGAGGTAGGAGACGTCGGAGTTGCCTGTTGCGCCCAGGTTCCTGCCGTCCAGCAGCGGCTCGAGGACCACCGCGGGGTCGAAGTAGTCGGGGGTCCAAGCGTTGTAGGCCACGTCGAACGGCTCTCCACGGGTAGCGATCTTCTGAAACAGGATGTCGCGATTGAAGAAGCTGATGTCCACCCCGATTCCGATCACGTTCATCTCGAATTTGAAATCCTGTGCGGCTTGGACGCCAGTCGTAGAGTCGCTCGCGTAGAGGACGAGTCGAGTGGGTTTGTGCTTGGCTTTCGCGAGCCACCTTTTGGCCGTCGTCGGATCAGCGGTGAGCGGGTAGATGCTCTCATCCCTGCGGAGCGCCGAGGGCAGCATCTGGTCGGTGCGTTTGCCCGCCTCGAAGCCGTAAGCTCCTGCGAGCGCCCGGCGGTCAATGGCGTAGTTGATCGCCTTTTCGAGCGGGATCCGCCCCGCACCCTTGAAGGCCGGCCGATCGTGGTTGAAGGCGAAGTACAACGTGGTTGGCCTGGTGCTGACGAAGAACTGTCCGTCCTTCTTGTTGATCCCGTACGTGGCGGCGAGATCCCGGAATGCGTCCGGCGGCACCCCGACCGGAGTGCAATAGTCGATCCGATCCTGCGCAATGTCTGCGAGACAGGCGTCGCGGCTCTCTCCGACCGTCCATACGACCCTGTCGACGTTCGCCGGACGACCGCCGCGGTAGTAGAGGTTTCGTTTGAGAACGATTTGGCGGTTGGGGAATCTGCTGGCCACGTAGTACGGGCCGGACCCAGCCGGGCTGTCGCTGCCGGCTGGACTGATCGGCGTGCCCGGCAAGATCGGGCAGAAGAACGGCGCCGTCAGCCGCGCGAAAAGATCTGCCAACGGCTTCGTCAGCTGGATCTGCAGGCGATATCGGCTCAGGACTCGGACGCCGGAGATCGTCTTCGTCCGGCCCGCGGCGACCGCGTCGGCGCCGACGATCTCGTGCATCTCGGTCATCGCGGGGGACTGAAGAACCGGGTTCGCATCCCGGTTGAACGCGTCGGCGAAGCTCCGCGCGGTGACCTGTGCACCGGTCTGGAAGCGGAACGTCTTCCTCAGATCAAAGGTGTAGGTCTTGCGGTTGGGCGCCACCGCGTAGTGGTCGACGACCTCTTTAATGACCCGTGCCCCCGCCGCCCCGGATGCGTCCGGGTTGTTGAAGAGCTTGGCGCAGGTCGCGTACTCGACCATCCACGATATGTCGTGGTCGGCAAGCGCCGGGTCGACGGAGTCGACGTCAACCTCACTGCCGATGCGGAGCACGCCACCCTTCTTCGCCTGCAGGCCCGCAACGTCTGCCCCGGTCGCTCCGAGCCGCGTGATCGGGTGCGGCGCCGCGGTTGCTGCGGCGGCAAGAATCGCGAGCGCGACGAGCGCGCCTGCCAGAACTCGCAGCATGTGTTCTGACCCAAGCACCGTTGGTGATGGATTACAACCCGCCTCGCCGTTTGGGAGTACCCACCCGTCTAGGAGTCCCGAGCGTTGGATCGACTCCTTGGGGCGAGCGGCACGGCGACCGGACGGCCGTCAACCGCCTTACGCCAGGCGACGGATCCACCACGTGCTGAAGCCGACCAGGATGAGGGCACCGACGAGGAAGATCGCCGTCTCGTAGGACTGGAACGCCCAGTAGCGGTTGGCCGGTTGATAGGTCACGATTTCGTGGAAGCTGGCGGAGAGTTTTGTGATGCAGGCTTCGAAGGCAGCCTCGCCCGCGGGTCTTCCTACAGCGCCGGCGATCGTCGCTTGCGGGGGCCTCGCGATGTGAGGGCAGGCGTTGAGGACGAAATGTTGGAGTGTTTCGCTTGTGGCGACGCGGCCGGTCTTGTCGACGATGTGAGTGGAGTAGACCCAGGCGTTTGCGATGTTCGGCGGCCCGGCGACGAATGTCACCGGTTGGCCGGGAGCGTTCGCCTGGAAGCCGAGGTTGGAGGCAGAGCTCAGTGCCGCCGTGGTGTGTGTCGGGGCGATCAGGTGTGGCCGGATCCAGTAGGTCACGGCGAGTCGGGCGCCGACGAACGCGACGAGTGTGGTCGCCATCGCGGGCAGGGTGCGACGGATGAGGAGTCCAGCGGTAAGCCCAACGGCGAAGGCGAATGCGGCGTAGCCGAATGGGACGATGTCGTGCTCGCTGAACGCTCCTGGCGCGAATCGGTTACCACCGAGTTGCGACGCGCCGTTCATGTTCACCTTCTCGATCGGGCTGAACCACCACGTGATCATGAGGCTGAAGAGTCCGGCGACGGCGATGCTTGCGATACCGACGAGCGCGACCTTCACGGCCAGCCAGCGGGTACGGGTGACGCTCTGCGTCCACGCGAGCCGGTAGGTACCGGTCTCGAGTTCGCGGGCCACGAGCGGCGCTCCCCAGAAGACTCCGATGAGAGCCGGGACCGCGAGCATGGCAGGTCCGAGCGCGTTGCGCAGAAATGAGTAATGGCGCAGGAACGTATCGTCGAGCGTGCCGCAGTCGCCGTGGACCTTGCAGGTGGCTAGACCGCTGATGTCGTAGAGATGGGCGAGGTTGCGGCCCGTGATCGCGAGGACGATCGCGAGGGCTGCAAGTGCGGCGAAGGCGGCAGCGGCCTGCATGCGGAACTGGAGGCAGGTGAGCCGGATCACGGCTAAACCTGGGCGAGCGCCGGGCGGCGCGTCTCGCTGCTACCCGCGGCGGCTCGGTCCATGTAAGCGAGCACGAGGTCTTCCATGGTGAGCTGCTCGACGCTCCAGGCGGGATCGAGGATCGGATCGTCGCTGCGCACGATCAGCGTGCTCTGCCGATCGGCTTGAATTGCCTCGATCACTTCTTGGTTTGCGGGGAGGGTGTTCGGGTCTCGGCGGGGCCCGACCAGCCGATGATGTGACGCCAGCAGTTGGTCGATCTCGCCGGCCACTTGTACGCGCGAGTTCACGAGGACGACGACGTAGTCGCAGACGCGTTCGAGATCGGCCACCAGGTGGGAGGAGAGAACGACGCTCACGCCATGTTCGGCGACGACCTCCATCAGGATCCGCAGGAAGTCGCGGCGCGCCACCGGGTCGAGACTCGCGACCGGCTCGTCCAGGATCAACAGTTCGGGCCGCTTCGCGATTGCAAGGGTGAGCGCGAGCTGCGCTCGCTGGCCGCCCGAGAGCTTGCCGGCGCGCTGTCGGGGGTCAAGGCCTAGCTGTTCGATCCGCCGGTCGGCCTGCGCGCTGTTCCAGCCGGGGTTGAGCCAGGCACCGAGACGAAGGTGGTCGGCAACACTCATTCCGGCGTAGGCGGGTGTCTCCTGAGAGACGAAGCCGACCCGTCCGAGTTGGGCCGGGTTCTCGGCGGGACGCTCAGCGAGAACCTCGATCGCGCCCGATGTCGGGTGCAGCAGCCCGACTGCCAGGTGGAGCAGCGTCGTCTTGCCCGCACCGTTCGGACCGACGAGCCCGACGACCTGCCCGGCCGGGATCGAAAGCGTGCAATCGCGAAGCGCCCAGCGCCGTCCGTACTGCTTGCCGAGCCCGCTGGCTTGGAGAATGGCGGTCACGCTACGTTCTGCTCGGAGGAGGCCCGAAAGGTGTCATGGAAGAGAGCCTCGATGCTCTCGTCGTCGAGTCCTGCCCGACGCGCCTTGACAAGCCAGCGCACGAGGTCCTGCCGCAGCGGACCGTGAGCGGCCACGAGCGAAGCGTCGCTCAGAGTCCTCGTCACGAACGTCCCGACACCCGGACGAGCTCTCGCGAGCCCGGCGTGTTCGAGCTCTCGATAAGCCTTGAGGACCGTATTGGGGTTGATCGCCAGGCGAGCAACTACGTCCTTGACCGTCGGAAGCTGATCGCCCTCCCGCAGCAAGCCCAGCCGGAGCGCCCGCCGCACCTGCTGGACGATCTGCAGATACGGCGAGACGCCCGAGCGGCCGTCCAGATGGAACTCGATCGCGTTGGACTTGTTCATCTAGTCTCCTAGCACAATATGCGGATGAACAATCGAAATGTCAAGCTGAGTGACATGGTCAAGCCGTCCGGCGCCAACGTGCGTGTGGTCTCCAGACGCGCGGGTCCAGTCCGTTCCGGACACGGTCTCGCGCCGCATTCCGGCCCGTCTTCTGCGGCGACATGGGTGTGGGCCAATGCCTCAAGTCACGGCACCCGTATGCCGACAAATGGACCCGTGCAGACCTTTCAGGCGATCATGTTCTTCGTCGTCATCGGCTCGGCGATCTGGGTTGGAATCGATGCGAGTCATCGCGACTTCAGCGGGAGCAGCTTCGCGAGCAAGACCTGGCACTGGGTGGTCGGAATCCTGCTGCTCTGGATCGTCGTCTTCCCGATCTACTTGTTCCAACGCAGTAAGACGACTGCGAAGGGCGTCGTAGCGGCGGGCAATTTGGGTCAGCTACAGCAACCGGAGATGTATCGCACCTGCCCGCATTGCAAGGAGCCTATGCGGCGTGATGCAGGGGTCTGCCCACACTGCCGCAACCAGTCGGCGGCCTGGACGTTGCATGACGGACACTGGTGGTTCCGTGCCAACGAGGAGGCCGGGTGGCAATGGTTCGACGAACCAAATAACCGCTGGCTGAGACATGAACTGCCGTCGCCTCCACCGTCACCAACAGAGGATCCCGCAACCGTGGAGCCGCTGCCGGTAACGGACGAGGCTGGAGCCCCGATGCCGCCGCCTGCCCGGCCCCGAATGCTCGGCGAACCGATCCGCGCGGCGGAAACCGCAGACTAGGCTCTCGAATCCATCTGGCGCTGGCTCGCCGTATGTCGGGGTGCCGGGCTGTCGCATCGTCACCAGCTGGGCGGTCCGGCACCTTATTTCCGATCACCGCGTCACCGCGCCGGGTCAATACCCGAGCTCCTGTCAGATAGCCCCCGCGTCACGCTAGGCCCTGGATTGCCGCCAGCTTCGGAAGCGCCGTGGGCGAGGCCCGCGTCCGTGAGTCGGCACCCGGGTGCCCGGCCGGCACTACTTCCAGACGACGGGTAAGGGCGCGACCTGGGCGGCGGAACCAAGGTACGGGGCGAGCCCGAAGCCGTCCTGGATGGAACGAAGCACGCTGTATGAGTAGGTCTTGTCCGTGTAGTCGCCCGGCTGCACAAGGGGGCTGATCAGGGCGCACGGAATATGGCCGCCCGAGCCGAGTCCGTTCTTGGGAGCGAGCCCGTCCATGCGCTGGTCCTCGTCGTAGAGGACGACGATGACGCCGTCCTTGCCGAACGCCGGCGACGACTCGATGAGCGGCACTTCCCGCGCGAGGAAGTCGTCGAACTGGGTATAGCGGTTGTTCACCGGCTTGCAGTTCGACTCGCCGTCGTCACAGCCGTTCGGGATCACCAAGTTGAAGTTGGCGACCTGGCCGCTCGCGAGGTTGGAGTTGAAGGTCATCATCCCGTCGGCCGACGTCCCGGCGGGAATGTCATTCGCGAGGCACTCGCCGTACGAGATGTCGGTGAAGTCGATCACCGGGTTCCCCGTCGTGTAGAAGCCCGTCAGCGGGCATGGGTCATTGCTCGTGCAAGTGCCGCCTGACCCGGTGTCGCACTTCGCAGCACCGGACTCGAGCCACACCTTCCAGCTCATCCGGGCGACGTCGAGCTGGTGGAACAGATTGTCGACGCCGTCGCGGCATGCATAGCCGCGATCGGCCTGCTCACACGCTGTGAACCGTCCGCTCGTCAGCGCAACGTAGTTCGCCTGTGACCAGTGCGTCGCCGCGTAGTAGTTCTCGAACCACGCTGACGCGGGCCGGATCGCCGTCGTCAAGTACGGCGCGTTCGTCGTCGTGATGTGCTGGTAGTCAGTGTTCTCGCCAATGATGACGAACACGTGGCCGAAACGCGGGACGCCCTCGGCCCCCGCACCGGCTGACGAGGCTTGCGCGAACGCGACAAGCCCGACAGCAGCGAGGACCGGTGTGAGCAGGAGACGCATGCGCATCGCCAGTCGATCATGCAATCCACGCGCGTTTTGGCAACTGCGAACCGGAGACGATCCGGTGACCCCGCGCGTCCACTTCAGAGGGAGCGTGCGGCCGCGGTAGCGTGCGCTGCAGTGGCCGAGGTTCCGTACTTTCGACAGGCGACGCAGTTCCCGGTTCGCTACGCGTACGGGCCGGACTCATCGCCGCAGCCGGACGTTCCGCGCGGCGTCGCCCACGAGCACGACCTGAGCGAGAGCCAGATCTTTCCGGGCACGACCCGGCGGTATTGGGTGTACGTCCCGGCTCAGTACACGCCGTCGACGACGGCGTCGTTGATGGTGTTCCAAGACGGGCAGCTGTACTTGGACCCTGGCGGGATCTTCCGCGCGGGCATCGTGTTCGACAACCTGATCCACCGAGGAGAGATGCCGATCACGGTCGGGGTCTTCGTCGATCCCGGCGAGCCTGAAAACCGGAACGCGGAATACGACGCCTTCGACGGGACCTACGCCGAGTTCTTGCTGACCGAGATCCTGGCGACCGTTCGGTCTGCGTACTCGATCACGGACGATCCAGAAGGCTGGGGTATCTGCGGCGGCAGCTCGGGAGGCAACTGTGCCCTGACCGTCGCGTGGCATTTGCCCGACCGGTTCCGCCGGGTCATTTGCTTTCAAGGGAGCTTCGTGCAGATTCCCGAGGGGAACCCATACCCGGCGCTGATAGCGACCGCCCCGCGCAAGCCGATCCGGATCTTTCTCAGCGCCGAGACACGCGACTTGAACTGGGACGAACCCGAGTTCAACTGGTTCAGCAGCAACCTCAGTGTCGCTGCTGCTCTTGTCGAGGCCGGGTACGACGTTCGTCTCGTCGTCGGCGACGCGGAGCACACTCTCGATCGCGGAGGGAATCACGGTGCGGTGATGCTTCCCGATGCCCTCCGGTGGCTCTGGCGGCCGCGATCCGAGTAAGTCGATCCGGCGGTTCTCGCTCGAGACCTACGACGAGGGTGGGTTGTCGAGGCGCGCGCGGATCGCCACGCGGATGCGGTTGGCAACGGTCGGCAGCTCGTGCTCCATCTGCCTGAACTGGCTCTGGAACATGACGATCAGCCGCATGGGCGACGTCGCAATCACGCTCGCGGTGCGACGCTCGGTCTCGAGCAGCCCGATCTCGCCGAAGAACGCGCCGGGGGCAAGCTCGGTGAGACGGTTGCCGCCCTGGATCACGTCGGCCGTGCCCTCTTCGATCACGAAGAACTCGTAGGCGAACTCTCCTTCCTTGGCGAGCGCGTAGCCCTCGTCAACCGTGACCTCGTCCGTCCACTGCGCCAGCCGCTTGAGCTCCCCCTTGGAGAGCCTGGAGAACAACTCGATTCCCCGCAGCTCCTTGACGTCCATAGCGTGATGATGTCAGCGTCGAGCGCCCCGCACAAATCCGGCTGCACCACGCGCTTCGTCCGTGTGAACGTGCGGTGCCGTGGTCCTAGGCTGCGCGTTCGATCTCGGCGTCGACCTCGACGGCGTCGTTGACTAGCTTGTTGATTTCGCGCTCCGACTGTCCTGCCCGCTGCGCTGACTCGACCAGCAGCAGCATGTGCTGCTCATGTGCTTCTTGCGTTTGCCCTGACATCAGGGACCCTCCTCTCGACGTGACATCCAGTTCCACCGTAGCGAGCAGTGGGGTTGAGAGGCGGTAAGGGTTTCGTGGCGATTCGCCGCGAGTTCGGCTACGGCGTCACGCGGCAGCCTCGGCGGGCACCGGGCCTGGGACGCCGGCCGCTCTGCGACGCGCGATCAGCTTGCCGAGCTCCCACAGGACGAGGAGCGCCACTGCGGGAACGGCGCCGACCAGCCACTGCCGGCCGGTCAGCGTCTGAGTACCGAGGAGTGACGTCAGCGCTCCGCCCCTGGCGATCAGGAGCGTCAGGGCGAGCTCCGCCAGGATCGTGAGGTTCACGGTGTTGTTGTTGAGCGTCTCCTCGCGCAGGATCGTCGTCGTCTGGTCCCGGCATTCGAGCGCCGCGACGACGAGCATCAGGGAGAAGGCGACCAGACCGATCGTGCTGCCGATTGCGACGCTGTCGTAGTGGTGCTTTCCGAACACGATCAACAGGTCGATCGCGACCGACATGAAGAGCCCCGCCAGCCCGACCGTCAGGATGACGGGAAAGGACATGATCGACGCCGCGCGAGGACGCGGCTTTCGCTTCATCAGCCCCGGCGTCTCCAGGTCCAGACCGAGCGCAATGCCGACAGGGGCCGTGATCACGAAGTTGATGTAGAGGATCTGGACGGCGGAGAACGGCTGTCCGCCGGCGATGTTGAACAGGCTCGCCAACAGGAAGGTCACCACATAGGTGACCAGGGCGACCATCATGAATCGGATGTACTTGAGCATGTTGTCGTAGAGCTTGCGACCCTCGGAGACAGCACGCACGATCGTGGCGAAGTTGTCGTCGGTGAGGATCATCTTCGCGGCGTTCTTCGCGACCTCGGTTCCCGTGCCCATCGCGATTCCGATGTCGGCGGCCTTGATGGCCGGAGCATCGTTGACGCCGTCGCCGGTCATGGCTACGACTGCGTCCTGCTTGCGCAGGGTGTCCACCATCAGCACCTTGTGCTCGGGTGCAACGCGGCCCACCACTCCGATCTTGTCGATGCGGGACAGCCGCTCTTCTTCGGACAGCGCCGCAAAATCCGCACCGAGGATCGCCTCTCCGGGGATGCCGAGCTGCCTGGCGATCGCCTCGCCCGTGACAACGTCGTCGCCCGTCACCATCCGCACGCGGATGTTGGCCGCCTGAGCGTTGCGGACAGCCTCCTTGGACTCAGCGCGTGGTGGATCGATCATCCCCACCATCGCCGTCATCTGAAGGTTCGTGACGAGCGAGAGGAGGTCGCCGTCAGGGTCGAAGTCGGCAGGGTCGAGGTCCCGGGTGGCCGCGACCATGATGCGCAGCCCCTTGCCGCCGAGGCGCTTCATCTCCTCGGAGGATCGAGTGTTCGCGTCATCTCCCCAGGGAACGGACGCGCCGTTGGCGAGGGCAGTCGCCGCACGGCCGATCACCGCCGGTCCCGCCCCCTTGACGAACGCGCGAACGATCGCCTTCCCCGAGTCGTCCTTGGCAGCGGAGAAAACAGCCATGAGCTTGTACGTGGGATCGAAGGGCAGGGTTGCGAGCCTCGGGTAGGCAGCCTGGGTGGCGTCGACATCGAGCTTGGCCTTGTGCCCCAGCACCAGCAGCGCGCCCTCGGTCGGATCACCGACGACCTTTCCGTCGACGAGCTTCGCGTCGTTGGCGATCATGAACGGCAGAATCGCCTGCTCGATCGTGTTGGAGTTGCCGGCGCTGTGCTGAACGTCACCGTCGAGGCCGTAGCCCATCCCGGTGATCGTGTACCGGTCGGTGGGGTCGATCACCTCGACGACCGTCACCTGATTCAACGTGAGCGTGCCCGTTTTGTCCGAGTTGATCGCCGAGGTCGAGCCCAGTGTCTCGACGGAGGCGAGGCTCTTCACGACGGCGCCCTGCGCGGCGAGCGTCGTCGACCCCTTCGACAGGATGACCTGCAGGACGGTGGGCATGGCCATCGGCACAGCGGCCAGGGCCAACGCGATGGCGGTTGTGAAGATGACCTTGGTCGAATCGCCGCGCGAGATCCCGAGGGCGAACATGATCGCGATCGTCAACCCGGCGGCGCCGGCGATCCACAACGTCAACACATCCAGCTGCGCGGTCAGCGGAGTCTTCAGGGTCGGCGTCGACTTCAGCATTCCGGAGATGTTTCCGACCTCCGTGCCCGCACCCGTTCCGGTGACGATCATCACGCCGCTTCCGTGTGTGACGGGTGAGTTCATGAAGGCCATGTTCGACTGGTCGCCGACACCCGGCGGTGGCGTGCCGGCGATGAGCTCCGCGCTCTTCGACGCGGGCACGCTCTCACCCGTCAGTCCGGATTCGTCGATCTGGAGCGACGCCGCTTCGATGATTCGCCCGTCGGCACACACGTCGTCACCCGCAGTCAGCAGGACCACGTCGCCGACCACCACCTGATCGGCCTCGACCTTGACCTCGGCCCCGTCGCGGCGAACCCGCGCAGACGCCTTGAGCATCGACTGCAAGGCGTTCATCGCGCTCTCCGCCTTGCCCTGCTGTCGCATCCCCCCGAGCGCGTTGAGGGCCGTGATCGCAAGCACGATGACGCCCGTCGAGATCTCGCCGATCAGCATCGAGGCGACGGCCGCCGCCACCAGGATGATCTGCATGTAGCTCCGGTACTGAGACAGGAACTGCTGCCAGACGGGCGTCGTCGCCTCGGCCGGAAGCGCGTTGGGCCCGTCCTTCTTCAACCGCTCGGCGGCTTTCGCCGCGGAGAGGCCCTGGGCGGGGTCGACGTCGAGCCGCTGCGCGACTTCCTCCGGCGCCATGGCATACCAGGCCGTCGCAGGTGCATCGCCGGCGCTGGAGGCTGCAGGGGTCTCGGTCATTGCCAGGTCCTTTCCTTCACTTTCACGGGGTGCTGGACGGTCGCCTGCCGTGCCCTCTAGAACGGCGTCGGGATGTTGGGCTTCGAGGTATCCGGTTCGACGTACCCACCGTGACTCGGCGGTCTGGGCATCTTCACGGCCGGAGGCGGAAGCGGTTCGTACGGGATCTGGCTGAGGAGGTGGGTGATGATGTTGAGCCGGCCGCGCTTCTTGTCGTTGTTGTCCACGATGTGCCAGGGCGCCCAGTCCGAGTTGCTCGCGAGGAACATCGCGTCACGGGCCCGGAGATAGTCGTACCGGCGACGGTAGGACTTCAGGTCCGTGGGCGAGAGTTTCCAGATCTTGCGCGGATCGTCGATCCGGTTCTCGAGCCGGCGGGTCTGCTCGTCACGGCTGACGTTGAGGAAGTACTTGATCAGGATGATCCCGTCGTCCACCATCGCCTTCTCGACCTGCGGAATCGCCTCGAGGAACCGTTTGGTGTCCTCCGGCGCGCAATAGCCCATGACCAGCTCGACACCGGCGCGGTTGTACCAACTGCGGTCGAAGATGACGACCTCGCCGGCCGCCGGCAAAAAGCCGATGTAGCGCTGGATATACATCTGCGACCTGACACGCGCGTCCGGAGCGGGAAGCGCGATGTGCTTGAACACCCGAGGGCTCGCCCGCTCGGTGATCCGCCGGATCGTGCCGCCCTTGCCGGCAGAGTCCACCCCCTCGAACACGACGCAGACCCGGGCCCCGGTGTTCTTGACCCATTCCTGCATGGTCACGATCTCGCCCTGGAGAATCCTCATCTCGCGCTCGTACTCTTTCCGCTTCATCTTCCGGGGTTGGCTGGGCGCCGACGGCGGATCCGGGGCGGCGTCGCCGTCGAGGCTGTGTTTCTTGTTCTTGTGCTTGTTCTTGGCCTCGCTCATCTCTGGTCTCCTCTGGCCGATGGCATCCGGCGAACTATCCTCTCTCAACTCGGCCGAGCAGTGCGCCCGGTACCGTCCAGTTCGTGCGCGCGCTCGACGCTGGAGAGATCAGGGCGTTCCTCATGGAAGGGACCCGCACCGCAAAGGTGGCTGTCGTGCGGAAGGACGGGTCGCCACTGGTCACGCCGGTCTGGTTCCTGGTCGAGAGTGAGGAAACGATCGTCTTCACGACCGGCAAGCACACCGTCAAGGGGCACGCGCTCGAGCGCGACCGGCGGGTGTCCATCTGCGTCGAGGACGACCGGCCGCCGTTTGCGTTCGTGCGGGTCGACGGCGTCGCCGAGTTGTCCGAGGATCCTGCAGACCTGAGACTGTGGGCGACCCGGATCGCCGAGCGCTACATGGGCAGGGAGCGTGCAGCAGGAATACGGAGAGCGAAACAGCGGTCCCGGCGAGGTGGTTGTTCGCGTGCGAATGACACACAAGGTCGGCGAAGCCGAGCTGGCCGTCTGAGCGACGGCGAGCGAGTTACGGGCCGGGAAGGAGACGCGACTCGTGCGCAGCGAAGACGGCGGCAATGTCGGCGCCGGGCCGGTGGATCTCGTCGATCAAGTGCGCAAGCCGTGGCGTCAAGACGAGGAGGTACCTCGCTTCGCCCGCGCCCGCATTCCTGTAGGTGTGAGGTGTTCCCCGTCGAGCGAAGACGGCTGAGCCGGCCCGAGCTTCGACTTCGCCGTCTCCGAGTCTGAAGCCCAGCGTCCCTTCGAGCACGTACCACGCCTCGTCGTCCTCGTCGTGGACGTGAAACGGCGCGATCCAGTGGTCGCCCACCTCGGCCGTCCACTCGGCGATGACAAAGCTGTCTCCGGTCGAGCCGATCGCGTTGCCGAGGAGGGGCTCTGCGTGCACCGGCCGATTATCGCCGAGCCGCGGCTCCGGCAGAACGGACGGCTCAGTAGGCCTGCGCCCAGACCGCTTCTGCGACCCCGGGCCTCCCGCAGCAGACGCAAACGCCGGACGGGCTCGGGCCGTCGCCGAGCGGCAGGCAGCGGATCGTCGCCGAGCTCTCTTCCTTGACCCGTGCTTCGCACTCGGCGCCGCCGCACCATGGTGCGGCGGCGAACCCGTCCGCGGTGCGGAGGTACTCGATCAGCTCGCCGTAGCTGCCCGGACTGCGGAGTGTCCGCCGCTCCTGCTCGTCACGGGCGCTCTGGAAGAGCGACGCCTGCACGTCCCTCAGCAGGAGGTCGATGCCTGCAACCGCGCCGGAGAGCGGCAGCTGCTGCTTCTCGCCGGTATCGCGGCGCGCGACGGTGACCGCCGCCGCCGCAAGATCCCGGCCGCCGATCTCGAGCCGAAGCGGCACACCCTTCAGCTCCCACTCGTTGAACTTGAAGCCGGGCCGGTGCTCCGGCCGGTCGTCGACACGGACTCGCACACCCGCTGCCCGCAGGTCGCCGGCCAGAGCAGCGGCGGTCTGGAGCACGTCGGCGCGGTCCTCCTCGCGGAAGATCGGCACGATCACAACCTGCTGCGGCGCCACACGCGGTGGGAGCCGCAGCCCGCGGTCGTCTCCGTGCGCCATCACGACGCCGCCGACCAGCCGAGTGCTCGCGCCCCACGAGGTCGCGTGAGGATGTTGCTCGCGCCCGTCCCGGTCGGTGAAACGGACGCCGAACGCGCGCGCGAAGCCCTGGCCCAGGTAGTGCGACGTCGCCGCTTGCAGCGCCTTGCCGTCGCGCATCAGCGCCTCGAGCGTGTAGGTGTCGACGGCTCCGGGGAACCGCTCGCTCTCGCTCTTACGGCCCCGCAGCACGGGGATCGCGAGAACGTTCTCGATCGTGTCGGCGTAGACGTCGTGGAGGATCGTCAGCGCCTCCGCAACTGCCTCCTCCCCGGTCTCGTGCGCGGTGTGACCCTCCTGCCAGAGAAACTCGCTCGTGCGCAGGAAGAGGCGCGGCCGCAGCTCCCAACGGACGACGTTCGCCCACTGGTTGTAGAGCAGCGGCAGATCACGGTAGGACTGCACCCAGCGGGCATACGTCGACCAGATCAGCGTCTCCGACGTGGGACGCACGACGAGCGGCTCCTCGAGCTGCTTCCCGCCCGCCGCGGTGACGACCGCCACCTCGGGCGCGAACCCTTCGACGAGCTCTTCCTCCTGCGCCAGCACCGACGCGGGCATGAGCAGCGGGAAGTAGAAGTTCTCGTGGCCGGTCGCCTTGATCCGATCATCGAGCTCGCGCTGGATCACCTCCCAGATCGCATAGCCGTACGGCTTGATCACCATCGCGCCGCGCACGGACGAGTTCTCGGCGAGGCCGGCGCGGCGCACGACCTCCCCGTACCAGGCAGGGAAGTCGCTCGACTGGGTGGGCAGAGGCGTTGTGGTGCTCATCGGGACGCTCCCGCGAGCAGGGCTGCTGCGAACATCGTGCTTCTCCTTCGTAGACGTCTACCGGCGTGACGGAGTCCGTTGCGGCGCTCCGGGCCGAATCGGCGGGAGCGCCTACGCCGGGACGCGCACGAACGGCGGCCGCGGTGCAACCGCCGGAACCGGCAGAAGCTCATCCACGCAAGGCCGCACGAACGTCATGCCCGCAGGTTAGCGGAGGCCGCGCCTGCGTGACCCGGGTCAGGCGGGCTCGGCCGAGAGCACGCCGACCACGTGCTGGAGCAGCTTCCACGTGACGTCCGGGTTCTTGAGCGCGAAGTCCTTGAAGTCCCAGAACGGAATCTCCAGGCAGACAACCGGCGTCTCGGCCGTGACGGTTGCGGTGCGTTCGCGCTCGCTGATCATCGCGAGCTCCCCGAAATGGTCGCCGGGCCCGAGCGTCGCGACCTTTTTTCCGCCGACGGTCACGGTCGCCTCCCCCTCGGAGATGAGGAAGAAGCCGATGCCGCTCATCTTCCCTTCCCGGACGACCGACATGCCGGGAGCGAACCGGCGCTCACGGAACAACCGACCCAGCCGGCCGAGCTGGCGCTGATTCAGATCGCTGAACAACCCCACCCGCTTGAGCTCGTCGGTGATCTTCGACATCGGCTGATCATAAGTGCGGCCCTCAGCGCGAGCTAGGGCCCGTTCGGCCGGGTCGCCCGGCGGCTAGCATTGACCCATGGTGTTGGCTGGCGATCGTGACCGCGACCAGGCCGTCGCAACTCTGCGCGAGAACTTCCTGCGCGGCAGGCTGACACTCGACGAGCTCTCCGCCAGGACAGACGTCGTCCTGCATGCCCGGTCCCTGAAGGAGCTGCGAGGCGCACTCGCCGGGCTCCCCCGCACGATGCCGTTTGCGCAGACCGCCGTCCGCGGTGGGCTCGCCGTGCTCCTCACGGGCGTCTGGGTGCTGTTCAGCTTCTCGCTGCTCGTCGTCCTGGGCCTGGTGGCGCTGATCCACGGCGCCTCCGCCCCCGCGCTCGTCGCGTTCGTGCTCGTCTGGCTCGTCCCGACCTATCTGCTCGCACGGCTCTGGCGCGGCGTCCTGCCCCGTTCGCCCAGCTAGCGCGAGCCGCCGGAGCCACGCCGTTGGCGACCATCGAGGTGAGCACGCCCCACGGGCCGGCGAACGTGCACCTGCACCCGGCAGAACGGCCGGCCGGCGCGTTGGTCCTGGGCCACGGGGCCGGCGGTGGCGTGACCGCGCGGGATCTGGTCGCGGTGACCGCGGTGGCACGCTCGGAGTCGATCAGTGTCGCGCTCGTCGAACAGCCATACCGCGTGGCCGGCCGACGCTCACCCGCACCCGCGCACCAGCTCGACGCCGCCTGGACCACGGTCGTCGCTCACCTCACCGGCGCCGAGCTGCACGGGCTGCCCGTCATCGTCGGCGGCCGGTCGTCGGGAGGGCGGGTCGCCTGCCGAACCGCCGCCGAAACCGGTGCGATCGGCGTGCTCTGCCTGGCATTTCCTCTGCAGCCGGCACGCCGCACCGGAGGTGCTCCGCCGCCGAGCCGTCTTGCCGAGCTCGATGCCGTCACCGTCCCGACCCTCGTCGTGCAGGGCTCGCGCGACCCGTTCGGGATCCCGCCGTCCCGCGCCGGCCGGACCGTGGTGGAGATCGCCGGCGACCATCGGCTGCAGAGCGACCTTCAGGCGCTCGCGGAGGCTGTCCGCCGCTGGCTCCCCGGCGTCGTCGGGCGGGCCGTCACCGGCTCGTCCGGCGTTCGCTGAGCGCGCGCATCGACGCGCGCAGCTCGTCGTCGGTGAGCACCGCCTCGGTCTGGGCGCCCGCGGCCTCGACGCGCAGCCCGTCGAGGAGCCAGCCGAGGTGGCGCCGCCAGGCGTTGGGCGCGACCTGTGCCGTCGCGTCGATCACGGGCGCGAACGACCAGAGCAGAAGAGCCAGATCGGGAAGGGCGAAGTCCCTCCGAAGCGTTCCCTCGTCACGCGCGCGTACGAGGATCTGTTCGAACAACCGGCGCACCTCCTCGCGCACGCTCTCGAGTCTCGCGGTCTCCGGCGAATAGCGCATCAGGACGTCCTTCAGCATGCGGTCTGCGGCCTGCAGCTCGAGCGTGCCTTCGAGGAGGCGAACGAGCCCCGCCCAGCCGTCGGGCTCGGAGAGCGCGGCCTCGGCGATCGCGAGGAGCTCACCCATGCGCCGCTCGACGATCGCCTCGACGAGCGCGTCGCGCGTCGCGAAATGCCGGTAGAGCGTGCCGATGCCGAGGCCGGCCCGCCGCGCGACCTCCTCGAGCGGGGCCTCCACTCCCTGCTCCATGAACAACTCGCGGGCCGCTTCGACCAGCAGCTCGTGGTTGCGCTGGGCGTCTCTGCGTCCGCCGACTCGCTCACCGATGATCTCGGCCATGCGCAGACGGTAGCCGAAACGGAGGCACCACTCCGCTTTTTGCTACCGTCGGCCGATGGCGAATCACCAGGCCGCCGGGGCCGACGCAGCTCATCGCCAGCACTACGGCATCACGTTCGCGCTGCTCGCGGTCGCGGGCATCTCCTACGCCCTGCTGCAATCGCTCGTCGCACCGGCTCTGCCCGAGATCCAGCACGCCCTGCACACCTCCGAGAACTCCGTCAGCTGGGTGCTGACGGCGTATCTCCTGAGCGCCTCGATCGCCACGCCCCTGATCGGCCGGCTCGGCGACATGTACGGCAAGGAGCGGCTGCTGATGATCGTGCTCGTCCTCCTCGCGGCCGGCACCCTGGTCTCGGCGCTCTCGACGACGCTCACCGTGATGCTCATCGGCCGCGTGATCCAGGGCGCCGCGGGCGGCGTGTTCCCGCTGGCGTTCGGGATCATCCGCGACGAGTTCCCACGCGCGAAGGTGGCCGGAGGAATCGGCCTGATGTCGGCGCTGCTCGGCGTCGGCGGCGGCGTCGGGCGTCGTCCTCTCCGGGCCGATCGTCGACCACCTCTCCTACCACTACCTCTTCTGGCTGCCGCTGATCCCGATCGTGATCGCGACCGCGTTGATCCAGGTGTTCGTGCCGGAGTCGCCGATCCGCGTTCCGGGCAAGATCAACTGGGCCGGTACGGCACTGATGTCGACCGGGCTCGCCGCCGTGCTGATCGCCGTCAGCGAAACGGCAACCTGGCACTGGCTCTCGGCGAAGACGATCGGCCTGATCGTGGCCGGGATCGTGCTGCTCTTCTTCTGGGTCCGCAGCGAGTCGAGGTCCGACCACCCGCTCGTCGACATGCACATGATGCGGATCCGCGGCGTCTGGACGACCAACGCCGTCGCGCTCCTGCTCGGGTTCGGGATGTACTCGTCGTTCATCGTCCTGCCGCAATACGTCGAGACGCCGACCGATGCGGGCTACGGGTTCGGCAGCTCCGTCACCCAGGCGGGCCTGTTCCTCGTTCCCACGACGCTGATGATGCTGATCGTCGGCTCACAGACGGGCCGCTTCGAGAAGCGCTTCGGGTCGAAGCCGCCGCTGCTCGCGGGCGGGCTGTTCGCGATGGCGTCGTTCACGATCCTCGCCTTCGCGCGCAGCGAACGCTGGGAGATCTACCTCGCGGCTGCGCTGCTCGGCGCCGGGATCGGCCTCGCGTTCGCGGCGATGGCGAACCTGATCATCGAGAACGTCGGGCCGGAGCAAACCGGGGTCGCGACCGGCATGAACACCGTCACGCGCACGGTCGGCGGCGCCTTCGGCGGCGCCGCGACCGCGTCGATCCTCGCCGGGACCGTCGCCTCGAACGGGTACCCAACCCCCCACGGGTTCACGCTCGCCTTCGCCGGCTGCGCGGCCGCCCTCGGCATCGGCGTCCTCGTCGGCCTCGCGATCCCGCAGCGCCGGCCCGAGGAGGCGTTCGGGTCGCACGAAGCGGGCGACCTCCACGCCGAAGCGGTACCTGGAGAGCTCTAGGCGTCTAGGCGCTCGCGCCGCGCGCGAGCTCGATCACCGACTGCAGGTGCGACGCGTGGGCGACGACCTCGCCGATCACGACCACGGCCGGCGAGGCCAGGCCGCGCGCGTCGCCCGCGATCGTCCCCAGGGTGCCGAGCCTGCGCTCGGTGTCCGGGAGGGAGAGGCGGGAGATGACCGCGGCGGGCTCGTCGACCGATCGTCCGGCGAGGATCAGGTTGTCGGCGATCGTCTCGAGCCGGGCGAGGCCCATGAAGATCACGAGCGTCCCCGGTGTCCCGGCGAGCTGTTCGTAGTCGAGCTCGCGCCCGTCCCCCGAGGTGCCGGTCAGCACGGTCAGCTGCGACGCGACACCCCGGGCGGTCAGCGGGATCCCGGCCAGTCCCGGGATCGCGGTCAGCGTCGAGAGCCCCGGCACGACCTCGTACTCCACACCCGCCGCTGCGAGTGCCTCGACCTCCTCGGCGCCACGACCGAAGATGAACGGATCACCACCCTTGAGCCGCACGACGCGGCGCCCGCGTTTGCCGTGGTGAACGAGGAGCTCGTTGACCTCCTCCTGGCCCAGAGACTCGCGCGCGATTCGCGTCGCGCCGACCGCCTGGCTGACGAGCTCGAGCGAGACGAGCCGGTCGTAGACGAGGATCTCGCTCTCGCGCACGAGCTCGAGCGCCCGCACCGTCACGAGCCCCGGGTCGCCTGGCCCCGCACCGACGATTGCGACCGTCATTCCCGCTCCAGCGTCGGCGAAGCCGACGCCTCCGCTCCTTGTGAGGCTCCGTCGAGCCTACGCCTCATGCCAGTGCCTCTTCGACCACCCGCTGGAAATAGTCGCGGCGGGCCTCGTAGGTCGGCAGCTCGCGCTTCGCCCACGGCCGGAGCGCCTGCAGGAGCAGGGCGAGCTCGGCGTGCTGCGGCCCGACGACGTCCGCGATGTCATCCCGGATCCGTTGGGCGAGAGCCGGCGAGGCACCGCCGGTCGAGACACCGACGACGATCGGGTCGCGCCGGACGATCGCGGGCAGGATGAAACTGCAGAGCTCCGGATCGTCGGCGACGTTGCACAGCCTCGAGACCGATGCGACCTCGATGTTGACGGAACGGTCGTTGGTCGCAGCGATGACGAGGAATCGATCCGCCGCATCGTCCGGCTCGAACACCCGCAGGAGCTTGGAGACCGGCAGGCGCCACAGTTCATCGTCGATCTGCGGCGCGACGACCGTGACCCTCGCCTCGCAGTCGAGCAGGCCTTGCACCTTCTCCGTCGCGACCCGGCCTCCACCGACGACGAGGCAGTCTCGGCCGCGCAGATCGAGGCAGGCCATGTAGTAGCTCACGTTCCCACGCTCGTCACCCGAGCTCCGGTGCCGTCGAGCCGCACCGTCGCCTCCAGTCCGTCCGCCTCGATCGAGAGGGTGAACGCGCCCGGCGCTACCGCGGCGATCTTGACTGCATCGATTCGTGCGCCCGTCAGAGCCTGCAGCGCGGAGGTCACCTCACGCGCGCTGTCGGACCGCACGCGCCCGCGCGGAAGCTTCCGCAACGTCGTGAGCGCGGCCTGCTCTCCGCCGGGGCCGTAGTAGGCGCGAATGCGCCCCGTCTGCAGCCCGAGCTCGAGCACCGACTCGAGCAGCTCAGCCGCGTCACCTTCGACGCCGCCGTCGTCGACCGCTCCCACGAGCTCCGCGAGTCGTCCACGCATGGTCTCGTCACGCGCCATCGCCTGCACGGTCTGCGCCTCCGCGAGCGCGACCTCCCGAGCCTCACCCTTGAGCGCGACCGCGTCAGTCATCGCGGTGCTCGCCGAGGAGAGCGTTCAGCTCGTGCTCGAGCCCGCCGGTCTCGATCGCGCAGTGGATCCCGCACTCCTTGGGAGCGTTCGTCTCCCACCACCAGCGCCCCGCGCGCAGGTCTTCGCCCTCCTTGGTCGGACGAGTGCACGGTGCGCAGCCGATCGACGTGAATCCCTTGTCGTACAGCGAGTTGTAGGGAAGCTCATGCTCCCGGACGTAGTCCCAGACCTCGTCCTCGGTCCATTCCGCGAGCGGGTTCAGCTTCACGATCGCGCCGTGGTCGTGATCGATCTCCACCTTGCGGATGTCGCTTCGGGTCGCCCACTGGTCGCGGCGCAGCCCGGTGATCCAGGCGTCCAGACCGGCCAGGTGGCGTTGCAGCGGCAGCACCTTGCGCACCTGGCAGCAGAGCAAGCGGTTCTCGACGCTCTTGTAGAACAGGTTCGGGCCGTGCTTGCCGACCATCGCATTCACGGGCGGGGCCTCCGGAGAGAGCAGGTCGAGCTGAAGCTGCGGATAGCGCTCGCGCATCTGCTCGATCAACTCGAAGGTCTCACCGGGGAGACGTCCAGTGTCGACGCTGAAGATGCGAATCGACGGATCGATCTCGTAGGCCATGTGCAGCAAGACCGCTCCGTCGGTCTGGAACGCCGTCGAGATCGAGATCCGCGGCGCGAACCGTTCGATCGCCCACTCGAGCACGACCTCCGGCTCCTCGCCCTCGAACTGCACACTCAGCTCCCCCGCCTCCAGGTCGTCCAACAATTCGACATCGCGCTCAGGCACCGCGGTCACGCTGTCTCCTTCACTCGAGTCTTGGCCGGCTCACGGCCCGCGAGGCGCCCGAGCTCGTCGTCGGTGGAGCGGTCACAGAACGACCGGAATGTCTCGTCAGCCGCACGCGCGTCGACCCAGCCGGCCACGAGGCCGGTCACGGCGTCGTCGAGCTCCTCGGTGGGCACGCGCTTGAACACCGGCCGCGCAATCGCCGCCGGGCGGTCGAGGCTGCCGCGCAAGAACACGTCGTAGGCCTGGTGGCGCTTCCCCTCGGCGTCGCGCACGGTCGTCCCCTGGAAACCGAGATCACCGACCCAGTGATGCGCGCACGCGTGCGGGCAGCCGTCGAGGTGCAGCCGCAGACCATCGATCGTCGGCCCGAAGCGCTCCTCGAGCATCTGCACCAGGCCGTCCATCCGCGACTTCGTCTCCGTCACCGAGAAGTTGCAGTGCGGCTCGCCCGTGCAGGCGACCGCGTCACCACGGAGCGTCCCTGCATCGAGCGGCAGCCCGATCTCGGCCAGTCGCCGTTCGACGCGCGCCACATCGGCGACATCGGTGAGCACGAAGTTCTGCTGCCGTGTGATGCGAAACTCGTGACCGAGGTCCGCGAGCGCGATCATCTGATCGCCGGTGATGAGCCCGAGGTGCACCGGAACGCCGACCGAGGAGAGGCCGTCCTTTTGCCGGCGCACGCCGAGGTGGTTGTCCGGCTGCGGCGCCTGCGGCAGCTCGAAGTCGTCGAACGGCCGGCCCAGACGCGCCTCGACGAGAGCGCGCATGCCTTCCGCGCCGATGTCGTCGATCATGAACTTCAGCCGCGCCTTCACGCGCGAAACGCGATAGCGAAGATCTTCACGCCACGCGTCCAGGATCGCTGCGAGCACGGCGACCGCTTCAGCCTTCGGCACCCAGATCCCGAGGTCGCGCGCGATGCGCGGCACCGACGAGAGCCCGCCGCCGACGAGCACGCCGAAGCCCTCCTCGCCGTTTCGGATCGCCCCGACCAGCGCGATGCAGTTGATCTCGGGCGCGGCACAACTGTCGGCGCACGCTGTGATCGAGATCTTGTGCTTGCGCGGCAGATCAGAGTAATCCGGATTGCCGTAGAAGAGCGCCGCCGCCTCCTCGAGCACCGGTGTGGGATCGAACAGCTCGTCGTGGGCCTTGCCCGCCAGCGGGCAGCCGGTGATGTTGCGCACCGTGTCACCGCAGGCACCGGCGGTGGTCAGCCCCGACCCGTGTAGGCGCTCGAACACATCGGGCAAGCTCGCCAGTTCCAGAAAATGAAGCTGCACGTTCTGGCGAGTCGTGAGCTCACCCTCGCCCCGGCCGTGGGCGTTCGAGATCTCACCGATCGCGCGAAGCTGCGACGGAGACGTGACTCCACCCGGAATCTTGATGCGCAACATGAAGGTCCCGATCTTCGGCTTGTCGTGGTAGAGGCCCCACCACTTGAGCCGCACCAGATCCTCCTCGTCGACCTGTTCGTAGCCGGCGGCGATCAACGCAGGCAGTTCGTCCAGCATGCCGAGCGGAGTCTTGTCCCGCTTCATCCGCTCGACAGAGTTGCGCTTCAGGACGAGCTCGAGAGTGGGTGCTTCCTTCATCGTCCGGCTGATACTACAAAAAGTAAAGCGACTGCCGGCGAAATATTACTTTTGTTTTGATAGCTTGGCTGTTCGTCTCTTCCTCTGGAGATGACTTGGGGGCAACACCGGCTGGGCCGCCCGACAGGGGTCGGCGGCCCAGCCGACCATCCGAAGCCGGCTGGACGCGAGATACTTGCGGGAGCAAGTATCTGGTACGCTTGGGAGCGTGGAACTGGGCGTCTACACGTTCGCGGAACTGACCTCGAGCGACATCAGCCCGCGCGAGCGCTTGCACGACCTGCTGGAGGAGATCGAGCTCGCCGACCAGGTCGGCCTGGACATCTTCGGCGTCGGGGAGCACCACCGTCCCGATTTCACCGTCTCGGCGCCGGCGGTCGTGCTCGCGGCCGCTGCGGCGCGCACGAAGACGATCCGGCTCACGAGCGCGGTCTCGGTGCTGAGCTCCGACGACCCGGTTCGGGTGTTCCAGGACTTCAGCACCCTCGACCTCCTCTCGGACGGGCGCGCCGAGATCATGGCCGGCCGCGGCTCGTTCATCGAGTCGTTCCCGCTCTTCGGATTCGACCTTCGTGATTACGACGACCTGTTCGAGGAGAAGCTGCGGCTGCTGCTCGCGCTGCGAGAGTCCGAGCAGGTCAGTTGGCCCGGCGGCCACCGGGCGGCGATCGACAACAGAGGGGTCTACCCGCGGCCGCTCCAGCAGCCCCTGCCGGTGTGGGTCGCGGTCGGCGGTTCGCCGGAATCGGCGCTGCGCGCGGGCACCCTCGGCCTCCCCATGGCGCTCGCGATCATCGGCGGGCTGCCCGAGCGCTTCGTGCCCTTTGCCGAGCTGCACCGCCGCGCGGGCGAAGAGGCCGGCTATGGACGGCTGCAGCTCAGCATCAACTCACACGGCTACATCGCGGACACCGCCGAGCAGGCACTGAACGAGTCGTTCCCGTACGTCGCGGCGATGATGGACAAGATCGGCCGGGAGCGCGGCTGGGCTCCGCACACGCGCACCGACTACAACGCCGCGGCCACGCGCCGAGGCGCGAACTTCGTCGGGAATCCCGAACAGATCGTCGAGAAGATCCTCTATCAGCACGAGCTGTTCGACCACGATCGCTTTCTCGTTCAGTTCAGTGTCGGGACGATGCCCCACGCGAAGATCATGCGGTCGATCGAACTGTTCGGTACCGAGGTCGCCCCGGCGGTTCGCCGCGAGCTCGCAGTCGTGCCTGCGTAGAACGTCTCCGGGCGGTTCCAGCTGGGCTTCGACCGGCGGGCCGGAGTGCGGCCCGCCGGTCGGAACGACATCAGGCGTTGCAGCCGGCGGGGGCGCTCGCGCCGACGTTCGCCTTCCCGGTGTTGGGCAGGCCGAGGTACAGCGCGTAGAGCGTCACGGGCTTCTTCGTGTCGTTGCGCGCCAGGTGAACGTGGTTCGCGGGCTCGACGAAGGACTGCCCCTTCGTGACCTTGAACGGCGCGCACTTGCCAACGGATGGATCGAAGACGGTGAGGGTGCCGCCGGTCACGACGACTGCGACGGGCGAGCCGTGCGTGTGCCACCCGAAGCTCCCTCCCGGGGCGATCCTGATCGACTCGAGGACCATCGCGCCGGTGGTCGCATGAATGGTGGTCGCCTTCATCATTCCCACGGCGAGCGGCTTCGCGACGATCGGTTCGCCGCCCCCGAACGATGGTGCCGCAAGGGCAAGAGCGCCAACGAGTGCGAGGCCGAGCAGCTTGAAGTTCATGTCTGTCCTCCTGTCCGATGTCCATTCGACGTTGCGCATCCGGACGCTACGAGGCCGTTCTTTGCATCTGCTTTGCGCCCGCTTTGCGGCTCCTTAGCGCCGCCCCCGCGCCGGTGAGCAAAGCGGCGCGAGATGGCCCCGACCATGCAGGCGGTTTAGGTTGTCTCCAGGATGGGCGAAGTCAGCGTCAGCCTTCTGGGCGGTTTCTCAGCCGAGGTGAACGGCCTGGCGGTTCCCGCGACCGCCTGGCGGCTGAAGAAGGCGCGCGAGCTCGTGAAGCTGCTCGCGCTCGCACCGGGGCACAGGCTCCACCGAGAGCAGGCCATGGACGTTCTCTGGCGAGACCTCGGTCCTGCGGCGGCCGCGAACAACCTGCATCAGGCTGTGCACGTGGCGCGGCGCACACTCGATGCCGACGCGATCGAGTTGCGAGACGAGGTGCTGACGCTCACCGCGGACATCGACGTCGACCGGTTCGAGCTCGCAGCCGCCGACGCTCGCCGCCTCGAGACACCGGCGGCGTACCGCACTGCGGTCGCGCTGTACACCGGCGAGCTGCTACCTGAGAACCGCTACGACGACTGGGCCGAGACGCGCCGCGACGAGCTCGCGACGCTGGCAGCCGAGCTCCAGGAGGAGTCTGCCGCACTCGGTTCCGCGAGGCCGTTCGGATTACCGACCGACGCGAGCTCGTTCATCGGACGCGCGCAAGAGCTCGCGGAACTGACGTCGCTGCTGCGGCGCACGCGCCTCCTCACCCTGTCCGGGACCGGCGGAGCAGGGAAGACCCGGCTCGCACTCGAGCTCGCCCGCGGTGCCGAGCCGTCGTACGAGGCCGGGGCTGCCCTCGTCGAACTGGCCGCGCTCGCAGACGCACGGCTGATTCCCGAGGCGGTCGCCGCCGCACTCGACATTCGCGCGTTGCCCGCACAGGACGTCGTCGAAGCGGTGATCGACGTTCTCTCGTCGCGAACGCTGCTGCTCGTGCTCGACAACTGCGAGCATGTCCTGGCGGCGACGGCCGCTCTGTCCGACCGGTTGCTTCGCTTCGCGCCCGAGCTGACGATCGTCGCCACGAGCCGCGAGCCGCTCCGTGTTGCGGGCGAGGTCGTCTTCCGCGTCCCATCGCTCGACATTCCGAGCCCCGATCGGCCGCTCCCGCTGGAGGAGCTCCTCGAATACGAGTCCGTCTCGCTGTTCGTCGATCGTGCGACAGCCTCCTCACCGGGCTTCGCGCTCGACGCCGAGAACGCGGAGGACGTGGCGCGCATCTGCTTCCGCCTCGACGGGCTCCCGCTTGCACTCGAACTTGCCGCGGGACGTGTCGGCGTGCTCAGCCCTGCGGCGATCGCCGAGCGGCTCGACGACCGCTTCCGCCTGTTGCGATCGGGCAGCCACGCCGCGCCGACCCGGCAGCAGACCCTGACCGCGACGCTGCAGTGGAGCCACGATCTTCTGGAGCCGGACGAGCAGGTCGTGTTCCGCCGGCTTGCGATCTTCGCAGGGGGCTTCGAGCTCGAGGCCGCCGAGGAGGTCTGTGCCGGCGACGGGCTCGAAGCGGCCGAGGTCGCGGACGTCCTCGCGCGCCTCGCCGAGAAGTCGCTGGTCGCCGTCGAGGAGGGACGCCGGGAACGGCGCTACCGGCTGCTCGAGACGGTTCGCATGTATGCACGAGAGCGGTTCGCCGAGGCCTCCGAGGCGCCCACTCTTGCGCTCCGGCACGCCGGCTGGGCACTCGCACTGGCGGAGCGCGAGCGGGGCTCGGCGCAGCTCGACCGCGAGACGCCGAACCTGCGGGCCGCCCTCGACACGCTGCTCGCGCACGCTCCGCGCGACGCTCTTCGCCTCTGCGTCGCGCTGTTGCCGTTCTGGCTCCGCCGCATCGAGCTCGACGAGGCCAGGCGCCGGTTCGCCGTCGCCCTCGAGGGCTGCCCCGAGCGGACGAACCTGGGCGCCGAGGCGCTGCTGGCCGCGGCGGCGATCGACTTCCGCAGCGGCAGCCTGTCGGCGGGCATGTCGCTCGCCGAACGAAGCCGCGCTGTCGCGTCCGAGATCGGCGACGCGCGCCGCGAATGGCGGGCGCTGCAGTTTCTCGGGGAGTTCGGGATCGCCGGCGATGCGGCAGAGGTGGCACTGCCGTGGCTCGAGCAGGCGCTTGCGCTGGCACGCAGCGAGCGATTTGTGGCGGGCGAGGCGATCAGCATCCACTCGCTCGGCGTGACGGCCTGGATCGCCGGCGACCTGCCGCACACCGATGATCTGATCGCCGAGAGCATCGAGTTGTTCCGCTCGCTCGAGGAGTCGACCGACACGATTCCGTCCCCACTGAACATCGCCGAGATCCGGCTGAGCCAGCCGGAGAGCCAACCGGGCCTGCGACATCTGTTCGAAGACACGTTGCAGCCGTTCGTCGAGATCTCCTGCGCCGCGGCGGCAAGCTATGCACTGGCGAACCAGGCCGCGATCGCCCGCGTCCGCGGAGATCTCGCGAGAGCGTGGGCGCTGCTGGACGAGAGCGAAGCCCGGTTTGGGGCCGCCGGGGACCGCGCCGGCATCTCCACGGTGCTCGTCCGCCGCGCCTACACCTCCCTTGCCGGGGGGGACGTCGCTGCAGCGCACGCGCACCTCGAACGGGCCCTGGAACTCCGGGCCGGGCTGGGTGACAGACGCGGGCGCGGGCTCGTCCTTTCCGGGCTCGGCCTGGTCGAGACGATCGCGGGCGACTTCGGCCGTGCCGAACGCCACCTCGACGAGGCCCGCGACATCTTCCGGCGGGCAGGCGACCGCTGGGGCCTCGCCAGCACGCTGTGGCGCACCGCCGACCTGGCGATTGCGCGCGGCCGGCTCGACGATGCAGAGAGTGCGCTGCGCGAGGCGCTTGCGGTGCTCGGCGAGACGCAGCGCGAACGCTGGCTCGCGAGCACGGTCGCAGGACTTGCCGAGGTCGCCGTGCTCCGCGGCGACACCGAGCACGCGGCCGGGCTCCTGCGCGACGCGCGCGCGCGCTACGCGTCGCGGGACGACACGCTCGGCGTCGCGACCATCGACGAGCGGCTTCGGAGCCTTGCTAAGGAGCCGCTAAGAGCAGGCAAAGGCGCGCCGGATACACCTGTTCGGCCAGCCAAGACGAAAGGAAGAAAGTCATGAGCCAGACCATCGCCCCGGTCCTCGGGGAAGCAACGGTTCAGGAACTGCGGGAGTCGGTGCGTGGAGAGATCCTGACCGCCGACGACGAGGGGTACACGGAGGCGTCCCGCGTCTGGAACGGCGCACACGACGGCCACCGCCCCGCGCTCATCGTCCGGTGCACGGGCGCCGCCGACGTGGCGGCAGCGATCGGCTTCGCCCGCAGCAACGACCTCGCCATCGCCGTTCGCGGCGGGGGCCACAGCGTCGCGGGGTTCTCGACCTGCGACGGCGGCATGGTGATCGATCTGTCGCCCATGAAGAGCGTGCGCGTCGACCCCGACGCTCGCCGCGCAACGGTCGGCGGCGGAGCCGTGTGGGCAGACGTCGACCACGAAACGCAGGCGTACGGTCTCGCAACGACGGGCGGTCTCGTCTCGACCACCGGGGTCGCCGGCTTCACGCTCGGCGGGGGGATCGGATGGCTGATGCGGCAGTACGGCCTCGCGTGCGACAACCTCGTCGGGGCCGACGTCGTCACCGCGGACGGCCGCCTCGTCCATGCAAGCGAGACGGAGAACGCCGATCTGCTGTGGGGCCTGCGCGGAGGCGGAGGAAACTTCGGTGTCGTGACGCAGTTCGAGCTGGCACTGCACCAGGTGGGGCCGATGGTCTACGCCGGCCCGATCTTCTACGCCGCGGACGCCGACCGCGACCTGATGCGCGCGTTCCGCGCCTGGTCGGAGAACGCGCCCGACGAGATCACGGCCGTCGTCAACCTCACGACCGCGCCGCCGCTGCCGGTGATCCCGGCGGAGTGGCACGGCAAGAAGGTCGCGGCGCTCATCGCGGTCTCCGCCGGGGGACTCGAGACGGGCGACTCGCTCGTCAGCGAGTTCCGCGACGTGGCGGAGCCGATCGCCGACCTGCTCGGCCCGATGCCGTACCACGTGATCCAGACCCTGATCGATCCACTGTGGGGGAAGGGCATCAACTCGTATTTCAAGGCGACGAACCTGTCTCGCCTCGACGACGAGCTGATCGACCGGCTGGCCGATCTTCATCTTGCGGCCCCCGGTCCGCAGTGCGAGATCCACGTGCACCAGATGGGCGGCGCCGTTGCCAGCGTCCCCGATGATGCGACGGCATTCGCGGAGCGGTCGATGCCGTTCCTGCTCAACGCCGTGACCGGCTGGCACGACGCGGCCGCAGGCGAGGCGCACAGAACGTGGGCGCGGGCCGTGGTCGATGCGGCGGCGGATGCAACCACCGGTCGGGCCTACGTCAACTTCCTCGGCGATACGGACGCTGCCCGGTCCTCATATGGAAGCGACACGTACGACCGCCTGGTCGCGCTCAAGAACGACTACGACCCGAGCAACGTGTTCCGGCTGAACCAGAACATCGAGCCGAACGGCGCCGGTTCCTGACGATCCAGTGAGCCTCGGCCCGGTCGTGGCGTCGACCTTCGCCACGACCGGGCCGTTGCCCGTTTCCTCGTTGCCCGGCTAGGGCGTGGCGGCGGAGGCCGCTGCACACGCGGCCCCGACCGCGCCCCAGGAGCGCCAGCTGCGCCCGTCGTGCAGCCAGAGGAGCCACGCCCGGTGGAGCTGTTCGCTCGGCGGGACCATGAACGGAAACAACGGATCGCCCGGATGCCGGAACGCCGGCACGGCGTGACCCTTCATCCGCAGCCACGTCTGGGCCGAGAACTGCATGCCGCCGAAGTGACCGTTGCCCGTGTTCGCCGTCCACGGCCCCTCGTGAGCATGGACGCAACGAGCCTGAGCGAGCCACGACGCAGGTGGGCCCGCCGAGCGGGCACTGCTCGAAGCGGCGAAGGTCAACGCTGCCACGAGGACGAGAACCGGCACACGCACCGGCACGTTGTAACAAAGTGGTGGCTAGGCTCGTCCCGTGAACGAGCTCACGCTGCTCGACTGGAAGCGCCGCATCTTCGAGTTGTACGCCGATGTGCGCAGCGAACCGGACCCGGTTCGCGCGTGGCGTCACTGGCGCGACATACGTGACGAGCTCTTCCGCTCGCATCCGCAGACGCCGATTCCGGCAACCACTCCGTTCGAGCACCTTCCCTACTTCGACTACGACCCCGCACTGCGGGTGCTCGGGACCGTCGACCCGGCGGAGCGCGTCACGCGCGAGATCGCGACCTCGGGAGAGCACCCGTACTCGTTCACGCGGTTCGCGCAGGTGCGGTTCACGCTTGCCGAAGAACACGTGCTCGACCTCTACTGGCTCGACGGCTACGGCGGCGGCCTGTACCTCTGCTTCGCCGACGCGACGAGCGGCAGCGAAACCTACGGCGCGTGCCGCTACCTGCTCGACACGGTGAAGGGCTCCGATCTGGGCGAGCGGAACGGAAAGCTCGTGCTCGATTTCAACTTCGCCTACAACCCGTCGTGCTCGTACGATCCGCGCTGGGTCTGCCCACTCGCACCACCCGGGAACAGGCTCGCGGTGCCGATTCGCGGCGGCGAGCGCTACCCGCTCGAGGCGAGCTGACGCAACGTGCCCTCGACGTCCGAGGCGCGGAACGGATACACGTAGAGCGCGCGCTCGTAACCGCGGCCGTCGACGAGATACGCCGCCTCGGTATGGCTGATGTTGTGGACGGTGACACCCTGGATCGTCTTCGGAGCGTCGACGACGGCGATCTTGTAGGCCGCCCAGATCTTCCGGAGCGCCACCGCAGGTCCCACCGCCCAGTGCCAGTTCTCCGCCACGTGCCACTTCCGCATGTCCGCGCGCAGAATCGCCGGTCGGTTGCCCCACTGGTTGACGCTCACCGCGAGGATCACGGGACGTTCGGAGGCAGGGAGGCTCGACTCGACGATCCCCAGGATCTTCGCCTCGACCGGGCACAGGTTGCGGCAGAGCGGGTCGAGGAAGGTCACGATCACGGGACGGTTTCGGAAGGCGGCCATCGAGACGACCTTCCCGTCCTGATCGCGGAGCGAGAAGCCGGGTGCGCGGCGCGCGCCGGCCGCCCAGCTCACAACGGGGGTAGCGGGCTGCTGCGTCGCGGCCGCACGTTCAGGCCCGCGTAACTGGACGATCAGAACGCCGGCGGCCACTCCGACGGCCGCGACGGCCGCCAGGAAGAACCAGCGAAGATGCCCGTGCGCGTGCATTCAGCCGCCGAGAAACTCTCGCTGCTCGTGGCGTGAGCGCTTGCCGATCTCGATCGGGAATGCCGTGTAGGCGTGCACGCCTTCGGGCCAGAGGCTGAGCCGGCTCTCGTTTCCCGCTGCGCGCCAGCGCGCTTCCATGAAGAGGGAGTCGTCGAGGAGCGGATCCAGCGTCCCGCACGAGAAGAGGGCCGGCGGCAGATCGCGCAGGTCGGCGTAGAGCGGTGAGATATCGGGATCGCAGCGGTCGCCGTCGGTCAACCCCGGCAGGAAGCAGTCTGCGAACCAGTCCATCAGCGGCCCCGAGAGAACGAGGTCGCGCCCTCCCCACAGCCGGCGACTCGGCGTGCCCGTCAGGTCGAAGGCGCCGAAGACCAGGTTCGCGGCCGAGAACACGCGAGGAGAGATGCCGTGCCGGTCGCGCAGGCGCAGCAGGACGACGACGGCGAGGTGCGCACCGGCAGAGTCGCCGCCGATCGTCAACCGTCCTTCGTGGTGCTCGAGCAGCCACAGAGCAGCCGCCTCGCAGTCGTCGGGGCCTGCGGGATAGGGATGCTCGGGCGCGAGCCGGTAGTCGACGCTGATCGCCGTCAACCCGGTCGACTGCGCGACCTCCCAGAGATGCGCGTCCTGCATGTCGGCACCGCCGATCGTCCAGCCGCCACCGTGGAGATGCAGGTGCGCGCCTCGCGGATTCGGCGCCTCGAGCACGCGCAGCGGGATCTCGCCGGCCGGCCCGGGAATGGTGATCGTGCGCGCCTGCTCGAGGTAGACGGGCGCGGGCAGCGCGCCGCCGCCTGCGCGCTGCGCCTCCCGTGTCACCCTCGGCGGCAGCTCGTAGATTTTCGGCATTCCAGCGATCAACTGCTCGAGCTGCAGGTTGAAGGTGCGGGTCTCCGCGAGGATCTCGTCAGCCGTCACACCGGCAGACTACGCCGCCGGGCCCTACAGCTCGCCGCGACGGCGAATGACGACGCCCCACCAGACGCCCATCCCGAGCAGGAGAGCGAGCGGCAGCAGGAGGGTCAGCAGTGAACCGGTCTGAAACGAAGCGACGGTCATCAGGTCTCCCTCGGTCGTAGATCACGAGCGGGCACTGCGGCCCGACGCGGGCCGCTCGACGGATCGAGCCAGCGATAGGCAGCGGCGAAGATCGCGATCAGGAACGGCACCGAAGCCGGCACCCACATGATCCCCGCGGCGATCTGCTGGTCGGCAAGCGCCGAGATCCCGCCCGGGCGGCTGCGCGAGCGACGCGTACACGTCGTAGACGGGCGCCGACGCGAAACCGAGCACGACCGCCAGCAGCCAGCTCACGAGCAGGGCGGCGGTGCCGTAGGCAACCCGCTGCCCGTCGGAGAGCTTCGGCCGCGGCGTGGCAGCCGGGACGAGATGAACCCAGAAGAGCAGCGCCGTCGACGAAGAAGAGCGCGTGCTCGAGGTCGTGCACGAGCACGTCGCGCAGCGTCAGGTCGTAGAGCGGCGGCAGATGCCAGGCGAGCAGCGTGACCGTTGAACGCGACGAACGCCGGCAGCGGTCGAGCGAGCCGGCGCCCGACTCCGACGCACCGGCCCGAGCGTCGGCCCGACGAGCACCGCGCGCGCGACGGGCCGGCGAACCGAGGGCGCGAACGGCTGCGAGCATGCGCGGCCACGGACGTCCGAGCAGGAGGAGCGGCGGCGCGACCATCGTCAGCAGCACGTGCTGCATCATGTGCACCCAGAACAGGCGGTCCGCGTAGGCGTCGACCGGCGAGTCGACGGCGAGCGCGAGCGTCGCGAGCCCGCTGTAGAACGCGGCACTGCGGAGGCGGTTCGCGCTTGACCGTGTCGCTTCCCGCCGAGCGCAGTAGAGGAACGCCGCCGCGACGAGCGCGTAGAACGGCCAACCGACCGGCCAGTTCTCGCTCCGCAGCAGGAAGCTCACCGCTAGAGAAGGTAGAGGATGAACCAGGTGACGACGCCGATCCCGGCGAGCACCGCCCAGTAGAACGCGAATGCACGGGCGCCCGGCCCGATCAGCGACAGAGGCTGTTCGATGTCGTCACCGGTCCGCTCGGCGTCTCCGGAGGCCTCGCCCGGTTCATGGCCTGCCGCTCCGCGGCCGCGATATCGGAACGACGTTGCGAGCAGTGTCTCGAGCCAGTACAGCGTGCCGAACACGAACAGGATGTACAGGCCCGTCCAGCCGAGGAAGACGCTCGCGAAGCCGCCGTCGGTCGGGCCGAAGCCGATGCGTCGTCCACTCGACGATCTGGAGCACGACCGCAGCGAGCCCGAGCGCGAGCGACGCCAGGCCCACCCAGCGCCAGGTGTCCGCGTCGTCGTCGTGCAGGCGGCGCACGGCATAGCCGGACGCGAGCGCGCGACGCGACGACGCAGACGGTGATCGCCGTCCCCCATCCGACCGGCGCCTTGACGTTGTGCGGATGCCACAGGCCCTGCGAGTTCAAGCGACCGGAGATAGAAGTACGCGAACAGGAACGCGAAGAAGAAGAACACGGTCGCGCTCGCCCAGAGTTGCGAGGCGACGCGCAGGTTGCGCCCCATCACCTCGGGCGGCTCGCGCTCGACGACCGAGTAGTCGGTCGAGTGGCTCGCGAGCTCGCTCATCGCGTCGGCCTCGCCGGCGCGACGACCGGCCGCTGCGGCACTGAGCCGCGCGTCGTCACCGTACGGATACGGATCGGAGCCGAACGTCGGGATGCGGTCGAAGTTGTGCACCGGCACCGGCGAGGGCAGCTGCCACTCGATCGACTTCGACCCCCACGGGTTCGACGCCGGCCGGGACACGCGCGAACACCTGCGACCAGACGAGAGTTCGCGAGGAAGATCAGCATCGACGCGCCGAGCACGAACGCCGAGACCGACACCCAGACGTTCGCGCCCTGCAGGTAGCCGGCGTAGGTGACGACGCGCCGCGGCATGCCGAGGAACCCGATCACGAGCAGCGGCCCGAAGGTCGAGTTGAACGCGATGAACATCACCCAGAAATGCACACTGCCCGAGGCGCTCGTTGAACTCGTAGCCGGTCATCTTCGGCACCCAGTAGTAGATCGCCGGCGAAGAACGCGAACAGCAGGCCGCCCATGATCGTGTAGTGGAAGTGCGCCATCGAGAAGAAGCTGCCGTGCGTCGTCACGTCACTCGGCACGTCGGACAGGAAGACACCGGTCAGTCCGCCGATCAGGAAGTTGAAGAGCCACGCGAGCGCGAAGAGCATCGGCACGGTGAAGCGGATTCGCCCCTTCCAGAGCGTCCCGAGCGCACAGACGAAGATGAAGCCGGTCGGCAGCGAGATCAGCTCGGTCGAGAGCATGTAGAACGGCCGCAGGTCGGCGTTGATGCCGCTGACGAACAGGTGGTGCTGCCAGACGAGGAAGCTGAGCAGCGTGATCCCGAGCATACCCGTGACGGCGAGGCGGTAGCCCCACAGCGGCTTGCGCGCGAACACCGGCAGGATCTCGAGCAGGATCCCCATGCCGGGCAGCGCGAGGATGTAGACCTCGGGATGACCGAAGATCCAGAAGAGGTTCTCGTAGAGGTACGAGCTGCCGCCGGCCTGGTCGTTGAAGAAGCCCGTCTGCGCGGTGCGGTCCATCGTCAGCATCAGGAGCGTCGAGATGAGGACCGGCGCCGCGAGCAGCATCAGGACCGAGGTGCTGACCGTGGCCCAGACGAAGATCGGCAGGCGGCCCCAGGTCAGTCCCGGCGCGCGCATCGTGATCACCGTCACGAGCATGTTCAGGCCGAGCAGCGTCATCGACACGCCGACGAGCGCGAAGAACGCGATGTACGCGTCGATCCCCATGTTCGACTGCTCGTTCAGCGGCGCGTAGCCGGTCCAACCGGTCGGGAAGCCGCCGAAGAGCCACGACGTCATCAGGATCGTCCCGGCTGCCATCAGGAGCCAGAAGGTGAGCGCCTCGATCCGCGGGAAGGCCATGCGCCGCGAGCCGATCATGATCGGGACGAAGTAGTTCGCGAACGGGCCGAGGATCCCGCTCGTCATCATCCCCATCATCATCGTGCCGTGCAGCCCGACCAGCGTGAGGTAGTTGTTGCCGTTCCAGACGAGGTGCTGGGGCCGCATCAGCTCGAACCGGATCAGCATCGCGTTCAGGCCGCCGATGAAGATGAATGCGCCGATGCCCGATCAGGTACTGGATGCCGACGACCTTGTGGTCGGTGCAGAGCCCGAAGTAGCGCGCGAGCCCCTGCTGTCTCCTTCTCGCGCAGCGACGGCGGCTTGCCGAGCAGGCGCTGCACCGGATAGTTCGCAAAGCCGAGGCCGACCAGGAAGCCGATCACCCCGACGAGGTAGGCGACGAACAGCGCGATGTCGTTCTGGCCGGTGTCGCCGAAGTAGTCGATGCTCGGCCCGGTGATCTGGTGGCCGAGCCACCAGCCGACGTAGAAGCCGACGACGGCCGAGCACGATCGCCGTCAGCAGGTTGAACCCGATCAGACGGCGCAGGTTCATCCGGCGCGGAACTGCGGGTCGGGTGAGTAGGACGTGCTGTACTTCGGCAGGTACTTCTGAACGCCGGCGAACTGTGCGCGCTGCGCTGCGATCCACCTCTTGAAGGCCGCCGGACTGACGACGCGCCCGGTGTCGAACATGTAGCCGTGCCAGAGGCCGCACAGCTCGGCGCAGCGGATCTGGAAGGTCCCGATCTTCGCCGGTTTCACGTAGGCGACGTTGTCGACGCCGGGGTTGGCGTCCGCCTTGACGCCGAGCTCGTACGCCCAGAACGAATGGACCGCGTCGAGCGACGTGACGTGGAAGGCGATCTCCTGGCCGACCGGCAGCACGAGCTGGGCCGTCTCGACACCGCCGTAGGTCGGATAGCGATACGTGAACTCCCACTGCTGGCCGATCACCTGCACGGGCAGCAACGGCCCCGCTCGGCTTCGCGATCGGATTCGGCCCGCTCCCGCTGCCCGAGCCGTTGTCTGCGAGCAGCTCGGTCGTCCCGAAGATCGCGAGGAAGAGCACGGCGATCGTCGTCGTGGCGAGCCACGCGATCTGAGAGGGCATGTGCCCGCGGATCGGCGCTCCGTCGCGCAACTCCGTTTCGCCCTTCGGCGCCCGGAAGGCCCAGATCGCGTAGCCGAGGTAGCCGAGGATGAAGACGGTGAACGGCGTCATCACGACGAGCAGCACGGTGTTGTCGGTGACCTGGCTCTTGGCGACCTGGGTCGCCTTGCCGGGCGGCATGTTCGGCCCGAGCACGAAGACCACGAGCGGCAGGACGATGGCCGTTCCGATCACGGTGATCGCCGCGATCCGGCGCCCGTGACTGCTCCTAGACCACATCCACGTATCCGTCCATGTAGCCCACCGTCTGCATCGGGCCGCCGAAGCCGTAGACGAAGCCGGCTGCGCACGGAACGAAGCACTGCCACCGGTAGTGGCCCTTCTTGCCGGTGCGGAACGTGAACGTGATCGTCTCGTGCGCGTTGCTCATCGGGCAAGGCGCGAAGTCGCACTGGTTCGGCGCGTTGTCGTCGACGCCCTGGATCGGAACGATCACCCCGAGCTGCGGGATCGCGAACGTGTGCGAGGCGTCGTCGGGGTCGATCGACGGAGCGAGGCTTGCCGTTCGAGCGCGAACGTGCCGCCGACGAGGCCGCGAGCCTGGGCGAGGAACGGGTTGCGCAGCCCGCTCTTGCCGTCGAAGTTGTAGAGCGTCACGTGCACGAGCGTGTTCGCCGGCAGCGTCCAGACCGTGCTGCGCTGCCAGACGCCGTTCTCACGGACGAGGTAGGAGACCCAGTTCTCGTTCGGCGAGAGCTGCGGACCGACGGCGGCGACCGTCTGCAGCGTCAGGTCGACGCTCTGGGCGTGCGCGGCGGCGGGGACGTCGTACGGGGTCGGCCCGTTCGTGAGGAAGCCGATGTAGAGCCCGATCAGGACGGCGACGACGAGCACGCCTGCGGCGACGATCAGGGCTTTGCCCGTGGCTCCCACCGGCGCGGGTATATCGCCCGCCGACCTGTGAGTCGAGTTTTGTGACAGAAGTGTCATCTGCAGGTCATCGACGGCCTGCCGGACAGTCGGTTTACAGCCTGCGGGCGGAGGGAGTACGCTCGCGCGGGGCCTTGTAGATGCGAATCCTGGTCATCGAGGACGAACCCCGCATCCTCGAGTTCCTGCGCCTGGGGCTCGAAGCGGAAGGGTTCCTAGTCGACGCGGCGGACGACGGAGCCGCGGGGCTCGGCCTGGCTCTCGCCGAGCCCTACGAGCTCGTCGTGCTCGACCTGCTGCTGCCGCAACTCGACGGGTTCCGGGTGCTCGGCGAGCTGCGTCGCGCGAGGCCGGAGATGCCGGTGTTGATCCTCTCAGCACGCTCCGACCTGCCGACGAAGCTGCGCAGCTTCGGGCTCGGCGCGAACGACTATCTCTCGAAGCCCTTCTCGTTCGACGAGCTCGTCGCGCGCGTGCGCGTGCACGTCCGCAAGGGGCACGACACCGGCGAATCGTCGAGCCTGCGGCTCGGCCAGCTCGAGCTCGATCTTGCTCGGCGGCAGGCGCAGAGCGAAGGCTCCGCGATCGACCTCTCGGATCGCGAGTTCCGGCTCCTCTACCACCTTGCGTCGCACGCCGGGGAGATCGTGAGCAGGGAACGGCTTCTCTCGGAGGTGTGGGGCTACAGCTTCGATCCCGGCTCGAACGTGGTCGACGTCTGCGTGCGCCGCCTGCGCAAGAAGCTCGGACCGACCTGGCCGATCGAAACGGTGCGGCATGCCGGCTACCGCCTTGCGGTCGCCTAGCGCAGTCGAGGTCGGCTGGGTCGCCCTCGCGCTGGGCTGCCTGGCAGTGATGATCGCCTCGCCGGCGTGGGAGACGATCCCGTTCCACGTCATCTGGATCAGCCTGACGGTGCTGTACGGCTTCAAGGTCTGGAGCCCGTCTGTCACCGCGCTCGTGCTCGGGGGCGTCGTGATCGCCACCGGCGCCTCGATCTTCTCCGATGCGTTCGACGGACTGCAGCTCTGGGGCGAGCTCTTCGAGGTGCCTCTGATGTCGGCGATGTTCCTCGCCATGGTGTGGCATGCACGTCGCCGAGCCCAGGCCCTGACGACGGTCGAGGCCCTCGCCCAGGAGCGCGCCGACCTCCTCGAGCGCGACGAACGGCTTCTGCACAACGTCTCGCACGAGCTCCGCACGCCCGTGACGATCACACGTGGGCATCTGGAACTGCTCGAACGCCGCCTGGGCGAGAAGACCCCTGAGCTCCACGTCGCGTTCGACGAACTGGCCCGGATGGAACGGATCGTCGAGCGAATCCTGCTGCTCGCCCGCGCCGAGCACCCGGAGTGGATCGAGCGCCGGCCGGTTCCGCTCGTTCCGTTTCTCGAGGAGGTGTTCATGCGGTGGGCGGAGGTTGCGCCGCGTGCCTGGCGGCTCGGCTCGATCGTGGACGTGACACTGGAGGCGGACGAGACATGGCTTCGAGCCGCACTCGACGCGATCCTCGAGAACGCGGTGCACCACACCGAGCCGTACGCGGCGATCGACCTGTCTGCCCACGGCGACGTCAACGACGTCGTGATCGTCGTCACCGACGGCGGCGACGGGATCCCGGCGACCTCCCTCGATCAGATCTTCGAGCGGTTCACCCGCACCGATGACTCTCGTTCGCGCCGGGAAGGAGGCGCGGGGCTCGGCCTGGCGATCGTTGCGGCGATCGCGCGCGCCCACGGCGGCTCGTGTTCGGCCGATAACGTGGCGGGCGCAGGCGCCTCGATCGAACTGCGCCTGCCGCTCCGGCGGGCGGCACAGGCCGACGAGGAGCAGGCGCCGGGGCCGCACTTGACCGCACGGCCGGAAGCCCGGCTCGAATCTGCTTGAATCGACGGGTGGCCGCGCTCTACCGCAAGTACCGCCCCCAGACGTTCCAGGAGGTCGTCGGGCAAGAGGCGGTCGTGCGAACGCTCACGAACGCGATCGAGCAGGGCAAGATCCGCCAGGCCTACCTGTTCGCAGGGCCGCGCGGGACGGGCAAGACGTCGCTCGCCCGCATCCTGGCGAAGGCGCTCAATTGCGCCAACGGGCCGTCGCCGACGCCCGACAACACCTGCCACGCCTGCGTTGCGATCACCGGCGGCACCTCGCTCGACGTCATCGAGATGGACGCCGCCTCCCAGCGCGGCATCGACGACATCCGCGACATTCGCGACCGGGTCGTGCTGCAGCCGGTCGAGGGGACGTACAAGGTCTACATCCTCGACGAGGCGCACCAGCTCACCGACGCCGCCTGGAACGCGCTGCTGAAGCTGATCGAGGAGCCTCCGCCCCATCTCCTCTTCATCTTCTGCACGACGGAACTGCAGAAGGTACTGCCGACGGTGCGCTCACGCTGCCAGACGTTCGTCTTCCAGCGCCCGCGGCTCGCCGAGCTCGTGCGGGTGCTGCGCTGGATCGCGGACGGCGAAAAGATCGACGTGCCGGACGCTGCGCTCGCGCTGATCGCGCGTTCGGCGCGCGGTGCCTACCGGGACGCGGTCTCGACGCTCGATCAGCTCGCCTCTGCAACCGGCGGCGCGATCACGGTGCAGGACGTGCTGCAGCTGCTCGGCGCGGTCGAGGACGAGGTGTTGTTCCGTCTCTGCGACATGGTGGTCGGCAACGAGACCGCCGAAGCGCTGCTGTTCCTCGAAGAGCTCTCCGAGCAGGGCCAGGATCTGGGCCGGCTCGTCACCGACCTGCTCGAGCACCTCAGGCACCTGCTGCTCGTCCAGCACATGAATGAGGTGCCGGACTCGCTGCCGGTGACCGACGAGTCGCGCGAGCGCCTACGGGAGCAGGCGAACCAGCTGCCGGCCTCGACGGTGATCCGGCTGATCGACCTGCTGGCGGTCGCGGTCGACGACATGCGACAGGGCGGCGACCCGCGGCTGCCGCTCGAGCTCGCCCTGGTGAAGGTGACGCGGCCTGCGTCGGATCTGTCACGGGAGGCTCTTGCATTTCGCCTCGAGCGGTTGGAGGAGGGACACTCCGCGCCTCGCGAAACGCTAGTTGGGCTCTACTAGCGCAGAGGACGCTCCGGCTCCGGCCCGAGGAGCCGGCTCCGGAACCTCTGCGCGTGGAGCTGGAGCAACTGCAGGAAGCCTGGCGCAGGACGATCCTGCCGGCGGTCGAGCAGCGGTCGATCCCGATCGGCCAGACGCTCGGCGAAGCGCATCCGGCGGCGCTCGCGGGCGACACGCTGACGCTCGAGTTCCCGCCGACCGCGGCGTTCCACCTGCGCGTCGCCGAGGACCCGAAGAACGCCGAGATGTTGCGCGACGCGCTCTACGAGGTGACCGGCCGGAAGCTCGCGGTCGCATTCGAGCTCGGAGAGGCCGGGGACGCGTCGGACGAGGACGAGCCGCCCGCAAGCGAAGCGGACGTCCTCGAGTTGATGAAGAGCACCTTTGACGCGAGGGAGCTGGACGAATGAGTTTCGATCTCGATGCACTGATGAAGCAAGCCCAGGAGATGCAGGCGCAGATGGCCCAGGTGCAGGCAGAGGCCTCCAAGGAGACTGCCGAGGCCTCGGCCGGCGGCGGGATGGTGACCGTCGTCGCGACTGCTGCCGGCGAGATCAAGGAGCTGCGCATCGACCCGAAGGCGATCGATCCGGATGATCCGGAGATGCTCGCCGATCTCGTGATCGCCGCCGCGAACGAGGCGCTGCGCTCCGCGCAGGCGAAGGTCGAGGCGAAGATGAAGAGCATGCTGCCGTCGGATCTCGGCGGCCTGCTGCCGGGGCTCTAGCAATCGACGAGAACTTCGTCGCGAAGCTGCTCGACGTCGGCGCCGAGCTGACGTTTCCCGCGGGCCACGTCGTCGTCGACGAGGACAACCCGCTGAGCGGCCTGCTCCTCGTCCTGCAGGGCGTCCTGGTCGTCGAGTCGCCGGCCGGAGAAGACGAGCGCGGGCCGGGAAACGTGGTCGGGCAGTGGGAACGACTGGACGGCAGCGACGAGGTGCGCGTCGTCGCCCGCTCCGACGTGCGCCTGGTCGCGGTCGACCGAGCCGCCTGGGAAGCCGCCCAAACCGGCTGACCCCACTCCGCCCACCGCCCGCGTGGCAGTTCGTTCACGGTGGCTGCCACCGGACTGGTCTCGCTGCGGCAGGTGGTGGAAGTGGCGGATCTGCAGGGAGGTTTGCCCGGGGGTTTCAGTTCCGTAACGAAGCCGTTGCGAACGCGTTTGGGTGGCTGGGGTGGTCCGGTTCCGGCGCGCCCCCTACGGCCTCGAGCAGAAAGGCCCGTCCGGGATGGACGGGCACAATGGCACCCGTGTTCAGCCCCTCCGTCGAGAACCTGGTTGCACAGCTGACCCGCCTGCCGGGAATCGGCTCGCGCACCGCTCAGCGGCTCGCGTTCCACATACTGCAGCGGCCGAAGGAGGAGGCGCTCGCGCTCGCCGCCGCGCTCACGGAGGTGAAGGAGCGGGTCCGCTTCTGCCGCGAGTGCGGCAACCTCACCGAAGAGGAGCTCTGTGGGATCTGCACCGACGCGCGACGCGACCACGCGTTGATCTGCGTGGTCGAGCAGCCGGTCGACGTGGTCTCACTCGAGCGAACGCACGAGTTCCGAGGCCTCTACCACGTGCTCGGCGGCGCGCTGTCTCCGCTGGACGGGGTCGAGCCGGGCGACCTGCGGATCGACGAGCTGCTTCGCCGCGTCGAGGCGAACGGCGTCCAGGAGGTCGTGCTCGCGATGAACCCGAACATGACCGGCGAGGCGACGGCAGGGTTCATCGCCGACCGGCTACGCGGACGCGTCCGCGTCACCCGGCTCGCCAGCGGGCTCCCCGTGGGCGGGGACCTCGAGTACGCCGACGAGGTCACCCTCGGGCGTGCTCTCTCGGGCCGGCGCGAGATGTAGCGCCCGTTCGAGCGCTCGTGACAGGAAGCGCTCGGTCCGGGCGGCGATCCAGAAACAGAAGCCGGCGAGCGGCAGCTCGATGAGGAGCGCAAACGCGATCGACTGGCGCAATTCGTCGGCGTGGCTCTCGAGGATGACGTCGAACCACGCGTCGGTGACGAGCAGGGTGCCGGTCGCCGCCGCCAGCGCCCCGACCCAGGGAGATCGCCGGTAGGCGGCAAAGGCAGTTGCCAGGAAGAGCACGGCGAGCCCGGTGTCGAAGCCCGACCAGGCGAGGTCCCAGCGGTTCGTCACGTGATGCGGCTTGAGCGACTGCGACAGCCAGATCGTCCACGGCAGCAAGCTGAAGCCGATCGCGGCAAACCCGACCACGACCCATTCGCGGAATGTCCAGGAGCGGAACCTCATGGCCTGCCTACACTGTCGCAAATGACGACTATCCATTTCGAAGTGGTGCCCGCAGTGGAGGCACGGCGCCGGACCCCCGGGCTCGTCGTCATGAAGTTCGGCGGCACCTCCGTCGGCGACACGGACAAGCTGAAACGGGTCGCCGAGCGGCTGGTCGCCGCCCAGGAGTCGGGCTCGAAGGTCGTCGCGGTGCTTTCCGCGATGGGCAAGACCACCGACGAGCTGATTCGCCTCGCCCACGAGGTCTCCGAGCACCCGCACCCTCGTGAGTACGACATGCTCGTCTCGACCGGCGAGCGGATCTCGAACGCACTCTGTGCGATGGCGATTCACGACCTCGGGCACGAGGCCGTGTCGTTCACCGGGTCCCAGGCCGGGATCGTGACCGACGGACGCCACACCAAGGCGAAGATCGTCGAGGTGCGCGCGCAGCGGATCCACACCGCGCTCGAGGAAGACAAGATCGTCCTCGTCGCCGGCTTCCAGGGTGTCTCGACGTCGACCCACGATGTGACGACGCTGGGACGGGGCGGTTCCGACACGACAGCAGTCGCGCTCGCGGCGGCCCTCGGCGCCGACGCATGCGAGATCTTCACGGACGTCGCGGGAGTCTTCACGGCCGACCCGCGGATCGTCCCCACCGCGCTGAAGCTCGATCAGGTCACCTACGAGGAAATGCTCGAGATGTCCGCATCCGGCGCGAAGGTGATGGCGCTACGTTCGATCGAGGTCGCCCGTAGCTACGGTGTGAAGCTCCGCGTTCGCTCGACGTTCGTGGACGGCGAAGGAACCTGGATCGGCGAGGAGGACGAGGTAGTGCTCGAGAAGGCGATCATCTCCGGCGTCACGCACGACACGTCGGAAGCGAAGGTGTCGATCATCGGAGTGCCCGACCGGCCGGGGATCGCCGCGAAGGTCTTCCGGGACCTCGCCCGCGCCGGCGTCAACATCGACATGATCGTCCAGAACGTCTCGCAAGACGGCGCCGCAACGATCACCTTCACGCTGCCGAAGACCGATCTGCCGATCGCCGAGCCGATCCTCGACGCGCTCTCTGCCGAGCTCGGCGCCAACCGCATCGAGCGCGATCCCGACATTGCCAAGGTGTCGCTGATCGGCGCCGGCATGAAGAGCCATCCGGGGGTGGCCGCCGACATGTTCGACGCGCTGGCCGATGCCGGCATCAACATCGAGATCATCTCGACGTCGTCGATTCGCGTCTCGTGCGTGATCCGCGCCGCTCAGGTCGAGCGCGCGGTTCAGGCCGTCCACGATCGCTTTCAGGAATTCGCACAGGCACGCGTCGATGGCTGAACTGCCGAGCATCGGCGTCGTCGGAGCGACCGGCGCCGTCGGAACCGTGACGGTCGGCCTGCTGCGCGACCGCGGCTACGAGAACGTGCGGGTCTTCGCGAGCGCGCGGTCGGCCGGGAAAGATCTGGGCGGCTGGACGGTCGAAGAAGCGACTCCCGAGGCGCTCGGGCGCGGCGACGTCGACATCTTCCTCTTCTCCGTCGGCACCAGCGCATCGCGCGAGCTCGTGCCACTTGCCGTGGAGGGCGGCGCGGTGGCAGTCGACAAGTCGTCCGCCTACCGGCTCGAGCCGGGCATTCCGCTGGTCGTGCCCGAGGTGAACGCGAGCCGCGCATTCGAGCACAACGGCATCGTCGCGAATCCGAACTGCTGCACGATTCCGCTGACCTGCGTGCTCAAGCCGCTCCACGACGCGGCGGGCCTCGCACGCGTGCGGGTTGCGACCTACCAGTCGGTCTCCGGAGCGGGGGCGCAATCGATGGAGCGGCTCCGGAATGAGGCGCCGGGGGAGCACGACCTGCGCATGGACTGGGACTTCGACGGCGAGGAGTTCGACGAAGAGTCGAAGTTGCGCGCCGAGACGCAGAAGATCATGGAGCTGCCCGACCTCGCGATCCAGGCGACGTGTGTCCGGGTGCCGGTGCTGGTCGGCCATGCAGAGGCGGTCTGGATCGAGACCGAGGACGATCTGACACCGGAGCAGGCGAGCGCCCTGCTTGCCTCGGCGCCTTCAGTGCGCCTCGAGGAGTTCCCGACACCGGGCAAGGCCACCGGCATCGACGACGTGCTGGTCGGTCGCATTCGGCGCGACCCAACGGTCGCGCACGGATTGGCGCTCTTCCTGGCGAGCGACAACCTCCGCAAGGGTGCGGCGCTGAACGCGATCCAGATCGCAGAGCTCGTTCTGCGCCGCGAGCGCGCGGCCGCATAACCTAGGCCTAGCTCGGCCGCGTCGGAGCCGGGACGCCCTCGGGCACGCCGAATGCGTCCTTGACGACGCGCAGCACCTTGTCTCGCTTGCCCTCCGTCACGGGCTGGAGCCCGCCGAGCTCGAGCCGTGAGAGGCCCACGCGACCGGCGGAGCGCACGAGCTCGAATCCGAAATCCGCCAGAAAGTCGCCGGGGAACACGGTCTTGTGGACGCGGAAGCGCTCGTACGCCGACTCGCCTTCCGGGTAGCGGTACGAGAACGCCTCGAGTGACGATGCGCCACGATCGCGGGCCTCGCCGATCGCAGCCAGCAGGAGCGACTGCAGCACCCAGGGGCTCGAAGGGTCCGTGAGATACGCGCACGTCACGAGCATCGAGTCATCGGACGGCGGGCCTCCGGGCAACTCGTACGCACGGGGGAAGGCTTGCGAAGGCCCGTACTGCATGGAACCGAGCACGCGGCCGTCCGCGTCGTAGTAGACGGTGCCCCACGCACCGAAGTCGAGCTCGATCCTCTCCATCCAGCGATCCTTGTCGGTCGTTCGCCGGCCGCGCGTCTGCCACCAGATGCAGTTGTGGCAGACCGTCGGTGCAGTCTCGAGGGTCAGCTTGGTCAGACCGGCGATCCGGGTTGCCACGGTTTCCTACCGTTGGACGTCGTCGACGACAACGTCGACCGACGTCGGCTTGACGTCCGCCATCCGAGCCAGGTACTCGACGACGCGTTTCTGCACTTCCGCGGCAACGTCCGGGATGTTCGCGCCGTAATCGATGACGACATGCACCTCGACTGCAAGGCCGTTCACGCGAGCGCCCCGGCGTTGCTTGGTGTGCACGCCCGGCACTTCGGCCGCCGCGTCTGCGGCGTAGCGCGCGAGCACGTCGGGCGAGATCACGCTGTGGCCCTCCATCACTTCCTGGATCGTAGAACGAGTTCGGTCGCCTCGGGGCGTGCAAAGAAGCGAAACGGCACGAACGTCGTCCCGAGGCCCGGCGACACGTGCATCACCGTGCCGTCCCGCTCGAACACTCCCTCGGCATACGGAGCGGTCGGATGGGCGAGCAGAACCTTGCCGAAACCGTACGGCAGCACGATCTGGCCCGCATGCAGATGGCCGGCCAGGATCAGATCCCAGCGCCCGTCCGGGACCGTCTCGAGCGCTCGCGGGAAATGGCAGAGGAGGATGCGCAGGTCGGCAGCGGGCTCCTCGAAACTGCTGTTCTTCTTCTCCAGCCACGTCCGTGGATCGACGCCTGCGAGCTCGACGCGTTTTCCACGTTCCTCGACGACGACCGACGAGTCGAGCAGCATCGTCCCATGCTCGAGCCGGCCGAGGTCGACCGGCCGGGAGAACGGATCGCGCGAGAGGGCGTAGTCGTGGTTTCCGAGCACGACATACGGATGAGGCAGCTTGGCGAGCAGCGCACGCAGCTCCTTCTCGGCACGCGGCCGTGAAAGCAGGTCACCGGTCACGCAGACGAGATCCGGCCTGCGCTCCGCGACCCAGTCGACCGCGCGCTCGACGGCGCGCACACCACGTGAGGGAACACCGAGGTGGAAGTCCGACAGATGCGCGATGCGAAGCCCGTCGAGCTCCGGCGGCAAGTCCGCGAGCGGCAGCTCCCGGACACGCAGCCGCACCCAGCCGGCCTCGAACCAGCCATACGCAGCGACGAGCGCCGCGACTGCGGCAATCCCAACGACGAGCCAGATGGCGAGCGTCAGACTTCGAGCTTCTCGAGGACCGGCTGCACCGAGACGACGTGCCGCTTGAACTTCAACTCGGACTCCGCGAGCCCCGCGGCGACGCCGACGAGCTGCGAGAGATGGAGGATCGGCATCTTGAAGTCACGCCCGGTCGACTTCTTCAGCTTCGACTGCCATGCGTCGAGCGAAAGGTGGCAGAGCGGGCACGGAGTGACGATCGCGTCGGCTCCTGCCTCGTACGCCTGCTCGATCGGCTGGATCAACTCGGCGAGAGCCGTCTCTTCGCGCGCCTGGATGATCGGGAAGCCGCAGCACTTGATCTTGGCCGGATAGTCGACCGGCTCGCCGCCGCAGGCCTCGATGATCCGCTCGAGCGACCAGGGCCGGTCGGGATCCTCGAAGCCCTGGATCTTCGACGGGCGCAAGATCTGACAGCCGTAGAACGGCGCGATCTTGAGACCCTTCAGCCCCTTGTGCGCAGCGCTCTTCAGGAGCTCGTACCCCTCGCCCTCGGCGATCTCCCAGAGCAGGTGCCGGACGTCGACGTCCTGTTCGTACGCCGGCACCCCCACCGAGACGAGGTTCTCGTTGATGCGCGCACGCAGCTCCGCGTCGCCGAGCAGCATGAAGTTCGCCTGGCGCAGGTTGAGCGTGCACACGTTGCAGACGGTGAGCAGCGTGTCGGCACCCGAGGCAGCCGCATACGAGAGGATGCGCGCGTTCAGGTGCAGGTAGTAGTCGGGCTCGGCCTCGTGGATGTCGCCCGCGCCGCAGCAGGTCACCGATTCGAGCTCGACCAGCTCGAGCCCGACCTTCGGGGCGAGTGCCTGCGTCGCCGAGTCGAGCTCCTTCGCCGACAGCGATGCGAGGCAACCCTTGTAGTACGCGACCTTCCTCATGCGTCTGCCTCCTCGCCGGCGATGAACGGCCGGTGGTACGCGCCGGGCCGGTCGTAGATCTCCTCGAGCGTCTCTTCACCCGAATGGCCGTGTGCGAGCCGCGCGAGCGCGTGCTCCCCCTGCACGATGCCCGCAAACCCGTTGCGGCCCTGGTCGCGGACGAGTTCGTGCAACCGCCGCGACTCCTTCACGTCCTTCGCCACATGAGGCGGGAACGGGGGCGGGACCTTGCCCTTCCGGGCCAGATCGAGCGCGAACCGCGTCTGCTTGATCGCAGCGGTGATGCCCTGCGTCTTCGGCACGAGCTCGGTCTCGCGCAGCCAGCCGGTGGTCCGGGCCGAGGTCACGAACCACTTCGCGTGCTTCGCGCCCATGTCGCGGGTGATCCCTTCCTGGATCGACTCGGCGCCGAGTTTCGCGATCGCGTCGCGCGGGTCGACACCCTTCGGGCAGCGCTCGGTGCAGAAATAGCAGCGCGTGCACTCCCAGATCCCGTGCTCCCCGTTCAGTTTCTCGAGCCGCGCGAGCTTCTGGCCGTCGCGCGGGTCGCCGACGAATCGCATTGCCTTCACAAGCGCCTGCGGGCCGGTGAACAGCGGGTCGGCCTCCATCGAGTTGCACTCGGACACGCAGCAGCCGCAGTTGATGCAGAGCGACTCCTTGTGGACGACGTTCATCCGCTTCTGGGTGATCAGGTGCTCCTTGCCGTCCGGCAGCTCCTCGTAGCCCGGCTGCAGCCACGGATCGACGGAGTTGAACTTCGCCCAGAAGGGATCCATGTCGACAACGAGGTCCTTGACGATCGGGAGGTTCCCCATCGCAGAGATCACAGGCACATGACCTGCCTTGGCGATGTCGTACATGCGCGTCTTGCAGGCGAGCACCGCAGCACCGTCCATCCGCATGCCGCACGAGCCGCAGATCATCATGCGACAGCTCCTCCGGTACGCGAGCGTGCCGTCGTACTGGTCCTTGACGATGTCGAGGCAGTCGAGGAGCGTCGCCTCCTCGGACGCTACGATCTCGTACTCCTGCAGCTCGCGCTCACCCGTGCGGAAGTTGAAGCGCCACACCTTCAGCCCGACCTGCATCAGAGAACCACCAACTCAGTACTTCCTTTCCATGGGGTCGTACTTCGTGTAGCGAACTTCCTTCCACGAGAGCTCGGGGCCGTCGTCTGCCCAGCGCGAGATCGAATGCTTCATGAAGTTCTCGTCGTCTCGGTCGGGATGATCGTAAGGACGCGCGTGCGCACCGCGACTCTCCTTGCGCGCGACGCCGGCCTGCAACATGCATGCCGCGAGGTCGATCATGTTGCCGAGCTCGAGCGTCTGCGTCAGATCGCTGTTGAAGAGGTCGCCCTTGTCCTCCACGAGGACACCGCGGTCGTAGCGCTCACGCAGGTCGGCGATGATCTCGATCTGACGGATCATCTGCTCCTCGCGGCGGAAGACGCCGAAGTTCTCGAGCATCGACATGCCGAGATCGTTCCGGATCTGCCACGGCCGTTCGCCGGTCGAGACATCGAGGATCGCCTTCACCTCGCGCTCGGCGTCCTGCTCCGCGCTCGGCGGCACATCGATCGTCGTGTTCGCAAGGGCCCATTCGGCTGCCGCCCGGCCTGCGCGCCTCCCGAACGTGATCGTCTCCATGAGCGAGTTCCCGCCGAGCCGATTCGCGCCATGCACCGACACGCAGGCGACCTCGCCGGCTGCATACAGGCCGGTCAGTTCGGTCTGCCCTTCGTTGCCCGTCTCGACACCACCCATGTGGTAATGCGCCCCCGGACGGACGGGCACCGGATCGAAGATGGGATCGACGCCGGCAAACGTCATCGACAGTTCGCGTGAGCCCGGCAGCCGCTCGATGATCCGCTCAGCGCCGAGATGGCGCATGTCCAGCATGACGGAGCCGTTGATGCCGCGCCCGGCGTCGATCTCGGTCTGCTCCGAGCGTGAGACGACGTCGCGTGACGCGAGCTCCATGGCGTTCGGCGCATAGCGCTTCATGAACCGCTCGCCTTCGCTGTTGATCAGGTAGGCGCCCTCACCACGGCAGCCCTCGGTGAGCAGGATCCCTGTGGGATAGAGCGTGGTCGGATGGAACTGCATGAACTCCATGTCCTTCAGCGGCACCCCGAGCCGCAAGGCCATCGCGGTGCCGTCGCCCGTGCACGCATACGCGTTGGTGGTCGTGCGGTAGATGCGGCCCAGGCCTCCGGTGGCGAGCACGACTGTCTTTCCGCCGACCGTCTTGATGCCGCCGTTCAGGAGGTCCCAGCAGATGACGCCCTGGCAGCGCCCATCGTTCTCGACGAGCTTCCAGGCGAAGTACTCCTCGTACACGGTGATGTCACGCTTGACGAGCTGCTCGTAGAGCACCTGGATCAGCACGTGGCCGGTGATGTCCGCGGCGTAAACCGTGCGGGGGGAGCCCGCCGCACCGAAAGGGCGCTGCGCAAGCCTGCCGTCGATGCGCCGTGAAAAGAATGCGCCCCAGTGCTCCAGCTGGTAGATGTCCCCGGGTGCCTCGCTGGTGAAGATCTCGATCGCGTCCTGGTCACCGAGATAGTCGGAGCCCTTGACCGTGTCGAATGCGTGGATCTCGGGCGAATCCTCGGCCGCGTTTCCGAGCGCGGCGTTGATCCCGCCCTCGGCCGCGCCGGAATGGCTGCGGGTCGGGTGCAGTTTCGAGATCACCCCGACGTTTGCGCCTGCGTCGTAGGCCTCGATGGCTGCACGCATGCCCGCGCAGCCGGCGCCGACGACCAGGACGTCGTGGGTTGCTTCCACGTAGAGGGACGCTACCGAAGAACCCGCAGCAGCCGGGCGAGAAGCGACGGCGCCGCCGGCGCCGCTCGCGCCGCGCGCTCACGTTCGAGGTCGGCGCGCGTCCACGCCCGTTCGCGCATGCGCCGGGTCGCGTAGCGCGGCTTCCAGATCGTCGGCCTGGGCATCAGGCCGGCTCGCTCTCGACAATCCAGAGCGGGCCGTCCGCGCACTCGAGCCGCTCGGCCTCCTCGAGCTCCGTCAAGCTGGTCCTCTTCACCTTGATGCGCTGGCCGCCGCGCTCCAGGAACGGGCCGAACTCACCGACCGGAGGCATGAAGCTCCAGGCCCGCACCTGGCGGTGCACGGCGGCAGCCGTGTTCGACGGATCGATCGTCCAGTACTCGTCCTCGAAGATGCTCTGGTACTCCCCGCCCTCCTGGCGGTCGCCGCGGTCGCCGCGGGCCAGGCGGTCGAGGGCGAGCGGGAGGAGCTCGGCTGCCGTAGGACCGAACCTCTCGAAGAGCGTCTCCTCCGTGTCGTCGTCGGCCAGCGGAATTGACACCTGCGCCAGCAGGTTGCCCGTGTCGAACTCGGCGTCCATCAGGTGGTAGGTGAGGCCGATCTCGCTGTCGCCGTTTCGAACCGCCCACGCGAGCGGGAACGGACCGCGATACCGCGGCAGAAGGGACGGGTGCCCGTTGACGATCCCGAGCGGCGGCACCGACAGCGCCTCGGCGGGGATCAGCCAGGGAAACCCCGTGCACAGCCCGAGGTCGACCTCGTAGGCGCGCAGCATGCGGGCGAGCGAATGCTTGCTGGCGGGGAAGAGGATGTCCAGCTCCTCGGGATCGTCGGCGACGTGCTCCGCCGCGAACGGCATCGGCGGCACGCCTGCCGCTCGCCGGCGGGGCGTGATCACGACGACCGGTTCATGCCCGAGCTCCCGGAGGATCCCGGCGTAGCCCTGTGCGATCCTGGGCACGACCGTGATGATCGCGACGCGCCAGGCTGGCGCCTCTGGCATCAGATCGTCGGGCCTGCCGCCCGAATCGATTCGTCGACGTCGGCGAACCGCTTCGCGAAGTTGTCCACGAACATCGCAGCGAGTTCGCCCGCCTTGCGGTCGTACAGGTCCGGGTCGCGCCAGGTCGAGCGTGGGTCGAGCAGTTGCGGATCGACACCCGGCACCCGCAGAGGGACCTCGAATCCGAACACCTCGTCGGTGCGCAATTCGGCGCGTTTGAGCTTGCCGGACAGTGCGGCGCGCAACATCGTGCGCGTCGCCTGGATCGGCATGCGCTGGCCCACGCCGAACGGGCCGCCTGTCCAACCGGTGTTCACGAGCCACACATCCGCTGCGTGCGCGTCGAGTTTCTCGCCGAGCATCCGGGCGTACACCGCAGGCGGCTGAGGCAGGAACGGCTGAGCGAAGCACGTCGAGAAGGTGGGCTGCGGCTCGGTGACGCCGATCTCGGTGCCGGCGAGCTTCGCCGTGAAGCCCGACAGGAAGTAGTAGAGCGCCTGCTCGCGCGACAGCCTGGCGATGGGCGGCAGGATCCCGAAGGCGTCGGCGGTGAGGAAGATCACCGCATTCGGGTGGCCAGCCTGCTTCGCGTGGAGAGCGTGACCGATCCGCTCCAGCTTGTACGCAGCGCGCGTGTTCTCGGTCTTCGAGTCGTCGTCGAGATCGAGCCGGCCGAACTCGTCGACCGCGACGTTCTCGAGAATCGTCCCGAACGTATGAGTCGTGCGAAAGATCTCCGGCTCGGCGACCGGCGACAGGCGGATCACCTTCGCGTAGCAACCGCCCTCGATGTTGAAGACGCCGTTGTCGCCCCAACCATGCTCGTCGTCGCCGATCAGGGACCGCTCGGCGTCGGCGGAGAGCGTCGTCTTGCCCGTGCCCGACAACCCGAAGAAGATCGCGACGTGGCCGTGGTCGTCGACGTTGGCCGAGCAATGCATCGGCAAGACGCCCTCGAGGGGCAACCGATCGTTCATCACCGTGAAGATCGACTTCTTGATCTCACCTGCGTAATAGGTGCCGCCGACGAGCAGCTCGGTGCGGCCTGGATGCAGGACGACGAATGTGCCGCTGCGCGTGCCGTCCTCCTCGGGATCCGCCTCCAGGTCGGGCGTGTGCAACACGACCGCCTGCGGGGAAAAGGAAGCCTGCTCTTCCGGACGGAGATCGATGAACATCGTGCGAGCGAAGAGCGCGTGGTACGGGTGCGCCGTGATCACGCGCACGCCGATCCGATGCACGCGGTCGGCCCCCGCCCAGGCGTCGACGACGTAGAGCGCTTCGGAGGCTGCGAGGTGCGACGTGACCTTGTCCCGGAGCAGCTCGTAGTGATCCTCGGAGAGCTTCTGGTTGACGTCTCCCCACCAGATGCGATCGGTCGAGGACGGTTCGTCGACGAGGAACTTGTCCTTGGGCGAGCGGCCCGTGAAGGAGCCGGTGTCGACGACGAGCGGGCCGCCCTCGCCGAGCTTTCCCTCGCCGCGCGCCAGCGCGTGCGTGTAGAGCAATGCGGTGGTCGGGTTTCGATAGACGGCGCCGGTTGCGTGGATCCCTTGCTCGGTGAGATCGACGCGGCCAGGGAGCTCAGTCGCGGTCATCCGAAAGCGCCTCCTTCCACGTGTCGGCCACGAACGGGTGCATGGTACGGACTTCGACGCCCCCGGGGAGTCAGATCTGCCACTCACCGTTGCGGAGCACGGGAACGCGTTCGCCGGCCGCCGTGACACCGTCGACCTCCAGCTCGGGCGAGCCGATCATGAAGTCGACGTGAGTCCCAGACTTGTTCACGCGCGCGAGATCGCCGTCTTCGACGAGGAACGGGAAGCCGCTGCCGAATGCAATATGACTGGCGGCGTTCTCGTCGAGGAGCGTGTTGAAAAACACGGTGTCGAGCGGCCCGATGCGGCCGTTCCGGTCGACCAGCGCGAGCTCTCCGAGCCGTAGTGCGCCCTCGTCGATCGCGAGCTGTGAGCGCAGCGACTCGACGTTCTCGTCTGCGTCGATCTCGACGGCGATGCCGCCTTCGAAGCGCACGCGCAGTCCGGGGATGATGGTTCCGTCGCGCAGCACCAGCGGCCTCGTCGCCGAGACATGACCCTGGGTGCGCAGCGGATCGGGCGTCGTGAAGACCTCCTCGGTCGGAAGATTCGCAAAGTGCCGCAGCCCGTCGACCGTCGAGAAGTCGGCCGCCGACCAGTTATGTGTCGGCAGCATCCCGACCGTCAACTCCGTTCCAGGCCCGCGCAGCTCGAATGCATCGAACCGACGCTCGGCGAGCCGCGTCGCGGAGTCGTTCAGAACGCTCATGCGCTCCTCCCACGCCTGGGCCGGATCCGGCTCGTCCAGACGCAGAACGTGTTCGAGCTCGCGCCACAGCCTCTCGTAGGCCTCGTCCTCCGGCAATTCGGGGTAGACGAGCTTGGCCCACTCGGGATGCGGGCAGGGCGCGATGCACCAGTTCGTCCAGCGTTCGCCGACGATCATGCCGAGCTCCTTGACCCGCGGCAGCATGTCCTTGCCGGCAAGACTCATGTCGAGCCCTCCGAGGGCGTTCGGGGCGACCACGCCCGCGAGCGTCACTCGGGCTCCGCGCGTCTCCGCGTGCGCGAGCATGCGCCGGCCGAACCACTCGGGCACGAAGCCGAGCGTGTCCGGATCTGCGTGCTCGATGCGCGCGCGCTTGATCCACGGATCGAAGTAGTCGACATCGACGAACTTCGCGCCCCGATCGTAGGCCGCTGCCGCGATTGCGCGCGCCAGCTCTTCGTGACCGAGCTCGGCGGTGACCAGCACGATCTGGCCGGATTGGATATTCGCCCCGAAGACAGCGAGCTCGGCGAGGCGGCTCCAGCGATCACCCATCAGGCAGGCGATCCTATATCTCGCGGCGAACACCGTGGAGTGACCTTCGAAGCCGCGACCGAACGGTTCCTTGCGGCCGCGGGGATCAGCCAGGGCACGCGCCGCGTCTATGCCGCCGACCTGCGCGAGTTCGCGGCCTGGTTCGGCCCTGACAGCCCCGTCGAGGACGTGGATGTGCGAGTCCTCGCCGACTGGGTGACCGAGCTCGGTCGCGCACGGCCCGGCGGTCGACTCGCCCCGGCGACGATCGGCCGCAAGCTGACCGCAGTGCGGTCGCTCCTTCGCCATGCACTCGGCCCGGAACGGGTGCCCGACGGGTCGTTCGCCCCGAGGCAGCCGCGCAGGCTGCCCGATGCGCCGAAGCAGAGCGAGGTCGAGGAGATCGTCGATGCGTTCGCAGGCGACGGCCCGCTCGAGCTCCGCAACCAGGCGCTCGTCGAGCTCGTGTACTCGGCGGGGCTCCGCAGCGCGGAAGCGGTGGGCCTCGATCTCGGCGACGTCGACTTCGAGCAGGAGCTCGTTCACGTGCGACTCGGGAAAGGCGGCAAGGACCGAGTGGTGCCGCTCGGCGAGGAGGCGGGGAGCCTCGTTGCACGATACGTGCACGAGGCGCGTCCGCAGCTCGCGCGCGGCGCCGACAACGCGCTCTTCCTCTCGACGCGGGGACGCCGGCTCGATACGTCGACGTTGCGCCGCCTCGTTCCTCACCCGCACCGGCTGCGCCACGCGTTTGCGACGCACCTGCTCGAGGGCGGCGCCGATCTGCGAACGATCCAGGAGCTGCTCGGCCATGCATCTCTCTCGACCACCCAGATGTACAGCCACGTCGATGCCAAGCGGCTGCGCAAGGTCTACGACCACTCGCATCCCCGCTCTTGACCGCACTGGACATGTCGCACCAAGACGCGTCCGGGGTCTGACCCCAGCCGTGTCCGGAAGAGCGAGCCGGCGTGCCCGTGCTCGCCGGCTCCGGCACGCGGCCGAGCCGCGATTCCGCTTGCCCATCCCAGTAAGCGCGCCCGCACGAGACACGTCCGGGGTCTGACCCCGGTTTTAACGCCGGTGACAATGTTGCGCAGACTGCGACGTGACAGGGGTCGCCGTGTACCCGGCGAAACCGGGGTGCATGGATCGCGATCCCGCCCTCGAAGGCTTCCTCGCTCTGCTGGCCGCGCAACGCTCGCCGCGTACGGTCGATGCCTACCGCCGCGACCTGACCGCCCTGGCCGCTTACCTCGGCAAGCCGGTCGGAGAGGCAACGCTCGAGGAGCTCGAGCGCTACGTCGCACAGTTGCGAGCCGACGGCCTCGCGGCGTCGACGATCGCGCGTCGCACCGCTTCGACCCGCAGCTTCTTCCGCCACCAGCAGCTCCTCGGTGTGCGGGGCGACAATCCCGCGGCCGCGGTTGCGTTGCCGCGTCGCACGAAGCCGCTGCCGAAGACCCTCTCGCCGGGCGAAGCAGAGCGCTTGATCCAGGCCGCCGCCGGCACACAGCCGCGCTCGCTGCGTGACCAGGCCCTCGTCGAACTGCTGTACGGCGCGGGTCTCCGAGTCTCCGAGGCGGTCGGGCTCGAGCGGGCGGCGGTCGACCTCGACGAACGGCTCGTCCGCGTGATCGGAAAAGGCGGCAAGGAACGCGTCGTTCCGGTCGGCCGACACGCCGCGGAGGCGCTTCGTCGCTATCTCGCCCGCGGCCGCCCGTTTCTCGATTCCCGACACCGCCCCGAGCTCTTCCTGAACGCACGCGGCGGGCCATTGACCCGGGCAGGCGCGTTTCTGATCTTGCGGAAACTGGCCGAGCAGGCGGGACTCGACCCGCTCCGGGTGCACCCGCATCTGCTGAGGCACTCCTTTGCGACGCATCTGCTCGAGGGAGGAGCCGATCTGAGATCCGTCCAGGAAATGCTGGGCCACGCGGACCTCTCGACGACCGAGCTGTACACCCACATCACCGACCGGAGACGCCGGGAGTTGTACTTCCGGGCGCACCCGCACGCCCGGAAACGCTCGACGGACGATCCGGGCCGGCCCGTCCGAGAACGCACGTAGGTCCGGCCCGCTACTTCGTCGTCTTGCGGCGTAGTGCCTGGGCAACCTTCGTAGCTGCTTCGCGCAACTCGCGTGGCTGCTCGTCGTCGTCACCGAGCGAAGCGAGGATCTGGATCGTGTCCGGACGCGGTGAGCCGTTCTTCAGGGCGACGACCGCTAGTCGCCGCACCGCCTCGTTCGAGTCGTGCGTCACGAGCTCGTGCATCAACGGGCGCACGTCGTTGATGTCGCCCGGATGGTCGCGAGAGAGTCTCTCGAGTGCGAGAAGCGCCGAGCCCCGCACGGCCGGGCTCTCGTCCTCGAGCCCTCTGCGCAAGAGCTCTCTCTTGGTGCGGAACCGAAACTGACCGATCGCGCGATAGGCGACCGCCCGGTCCCGGAAGTCGGCGCCACGCGCCGAGGCCTCCAGCAGGTCGTCCCATTCGGCGCGGAGCTTCGCAAGCTCACGCTCGTTTCCCTCCTCGGCGAACGCGTCAGCTTGTGCCGCCGCTTCGGCAAGCGTCACTGCGAGACTTCGGACACCGGGCGCGGCGCGGGACCGATGTAGCGCGCGCCGGGCCGGATCAGGCGACCGGTGCGCTTCTGCTCGAGAATGTGCGCCGACCAGCCTGCAACACGAGCGCAGCCGAACATCGCAGGCGTCAGGTCAGCCGGAATGCCGGCGAAGTCGAGGACGACTGCCGCCCAGTATTCGACGTTCGTTTCGAGCTGGCGGTCGGGCGACTTCTCGCGCAAAACCTTCAACGCTGCTTCCTCCAGAGCCGCGGCAACCTCGGCCTTCGGCGCACCGAGCTCGAAGGCCGTTCTCTTGAGCACGGTCGCGCGAGGGTCGTACGCGCGGTAGATGCGATGGCCGAAGCCCATGATGCGCTCACGGCGGTCGAGCAGATCGCGGACGTACTGCTCGGGATCTCCCGCCTTCTCGGCACCGTCGATCATCGGCAGGACGCGGGCCGGCGCCCCGCCGTGCAGCGGACCGGAGAGCGTGCCGACAGCAGACGACATTGCCGCCGCGCAGTCGGCGCCCGTCGAGGCGGCGATCCGGGCAGTGAACGTCGATGCGTTGAGGCCGTGCTCGGCCGCCGAGATCCAGTAGGTATCGAGCGCCTTGACTGCGGCCGGGTCGGCCTCGCCGCGCCAGCGAATCAGGAACTTCGCCGCTGCGATTTCGCCCTGCTCGATCTCCGACTCCGGAACGGCTGGTTGCTTGCCGCGAGCGGCCTGAGCGACGATCGTGAGCGTTGCAGACGAGAGCCGGGCGAGGTCGTCACGTGCCTGCTCGTCGTCGATGTCGACGAGCTTCTGCATCCCCCACTTCGGCCCGAGCGTCGCGAGGGCCGCTTGCAGATCGGCCGGCACGGAGCCGCTCGGGTCCTGCAGGTGGATCGCTTCGGTCGGGGGCAGCGGCGAGTTGATGTCCTCGTCGACGAGAAGGCCCCACACGTTCTCGAACGGGTAGTGGCCGACGAGCTCCTCGATGTCGACACCGCGATAACGAAGGTAACCGCCGTCCTTGTCCGGCTCGGCGATCTCGGTCTCGAAAGCGATGACGCCTTCGAGACCCGGACGGAAGTCGCTGGTCGCGCTCATCGGAGACGAACGGTACACAAGGTCAATCGATCGGCGGTTGGCCAGGCGGTGTGTAGGCTGGCCCGCGCATGGCGCACCGTGTCACCCTCATCCCCGGCGACGGGACCGGTCCGGAGTTGACCGAGGCAACCCGCCGCGTTCTGGAGGCCACTGGGGTCGCCTTCGACTGGGATGTCCGGCAGGCAGGCGTTGACGTCATGGAGCAGGAAGGCACGCCACTGCCGGATCAGACCCTCGCCTCGGTGAAGGCGAACAAGGTCGCGCTGAAGGGGCCGATCACGACGCCGATCGGCACCGGTTTCCGCTCGGTCAACGTCGCGCTCCGCCACGAGCTCGGCCTCTTTGCCTGCCTGCGTCCGTGCAAGACGTTCGAGGGCGTCCGCTCCCGCTACGACAACGTCGACCTCGTGATCGTCCGCGAGAACACGGAAGACCTCTACGCCGGGATCGAGTACGAGGCGGGGACTGCGGAGGCAGAGCGCGTGATCGCGGAGCTCAACTCCTTGCAGTCGAAACAGATCGCGCCCGGCTCCGGCATCTCGGTGAAGCCGATCAGCCGCGAAGGCTCGGAGCGGATCATCCGCTTCGCATTCGAGTACGCGCGCGAGCACGACCGCAAGCGCGTTTCCTGCGTGACGAAGGCGAACATCATGAAGTTCACGGACGGGCTCTTCCTCGACGTGTTCCGCGACGTCGCGAAGGACTTCCCCGAGATCGAGCCCTGGGAGAATCTCGTCGACGCCACGTGCATGGGCCTCGTCCAACGGCCCGAGGAGTTCGATGTGCTCGTTCTCCCGAATCTCTACGGCGACATCCTGAGCGACCTCACCGCCGGCCTGGTCGGGGGCCTCGGCGTCGCTCCGGGCGCGAACATCGGGCCCGACGTCGCAGTCTTCGAGGCGACCCATGGCTCGGCGCCGAAGTACAAGGGCCAGAACAAGGTCAACCCGACCGCCATGATCCTCTCGGGCACATTGATGCTCGACCATCTCGGGGAGCGCGACGCGGCGCAGCGCCTCGAGCAGGCCGTCGCCGACGTCATCCGCGAAGGCGACAGCGTCACCTACGACATGAAGGCGTCCCGCGACGATCCGACGGCGGTCGGAACGAGTGAGTACGCGGACGCGATCATCGAGAAACTGGAGGCTCCAGATTGAGCAAAAGGCGGAAGGTCACCGTCGTCGGCGCGGGCAATGTCGGTGCAACCTGCGCGCAGGTCCTGGCGCAGAGCGACTACGCGGACATCGTCCTCGTCGACATCAAGGAGGGGCTGCCGCAGGGCAAGGCGCTGGACATCAACCAGATGGGCGCCGTGCTCGGCTATGAGCCGAACGTCACCGGGTCGAACGACTACGCACCGACAGCCGGCTCGGACGTCGTCGTGATCACCGCGGGGCTCCCGCGGTCGCCGGGAATGAGTCGCGATGACCTCGTCCAGACGAACGAGAAGATCGTCAAGGACGTCACCGAGAAAGTCGTTGCGCAGAGTCCCGACACGATCCTGATCGTCGTCTCGAACCCGCTCGATGCGATGTGCCATGTGGCGAAGAACGTCTCGGGGTTCCCGAAGGCGCGCGTCTTCGGTCAAGCGGGGATTCTCGACACCGCCCGCCTGCAGACGTTCATCTCCTGGGAGACCGGTGCGTCGATCAAGGATGTGAGCGCGGTGGTGCTCGGTGGTCACGGGGATCAGATGGTCTCGGTCATCTCCGCCACGACGGTCGGCGGCGTGCCGATCCGCAAGCTCGTCTCCGAGGAGAAGATCACCGCGATGGTCGAGCGCACCGCCAAGGGTGGCGGTGAGGTCGTGCAGTTGCTCGGCACCTCCGCGTGGTACGCCCCCGGCGCAGCCGCCGCGCAGATGGTCGACTCGATCATGCTCGACGAGAAGCGAGTGCTGCCCTGCACCGCGTATCTCGAGGGCGAGTACGGCATCGACGGTCTCTACATGGGCGTACCGGTCAAGCTCGGCTCGGAGGGGATCGAGCAGATCCTCGAGGTCGACCTCGACACGACGGAGCAGGACGCGCTCGGGAAGAGCGCCGACGCCGTTCGCGACGTCGTCTCCGTGCTCACGACCTAGTCGCCGGCCTCGCGCCTCGCCGCGGATACACCCTTTGGCCGATACTTCCGGGTGCCGCGGAGCCGTAGCCTGGCTCGCATGCAGGCACTTCGAAACCCTTCAGGGATTACCGACCGACAGCGCCAGGTCGTGGAACTGATCGCCCAGGGGCTGTCGAACGATGAGGTCGGACTCGAGCTCGGCATCTCTCCCCGCACGGCGAAAGCACATTGCGACGTCCTCCGACAAAAGCTGGGCGTACCGCGAAGGCGGCAAATCCCGGTCGCGTTCCGGTTGCTGACGGGCGAAGACCCGCTGGCGCACCGCCTGGAGTCGGCGCGAGCCGACAACGGGGGCTGACGGCGAAGCGGCGTCCGCGGCGTAACCCTCCGCCGCGGACGCCCCGGCCCCTTTGAATTTCCGTGCGAGAGGCGTAGCGTTCACGGCGGCGAGCGGCACGTCTCTGAACGAGGGCAGGCAGGCATGACCGCAGGCACGAAACAAACGAACCCGGTTCGCCGCGAGCGTCGCATCATCGAGCGGCCGCGGCTGATCAAGATGCTCGACGAGTCCGACGCGCGAGTAATTCTGCTGCTCGCTCCAGCCGGCTACGGGAAAACGACCCTTGCCCGGCAGTGGGCGAAGACCCTCAACGGCGCAATCTGGGTGACACTCACCGCGGCACACCGAGATGTGGTGACCTTCGCAGAGGACATCGGGCTCGGACTGGCTCAACTCGGCGATCAGGAGTCAACCGCCTTCATTCGAAAATACGTTCGCGCGCGGAGCAACCCACAGAGGGCCGCTCGGGAGGTCGGAATCGCTCTGAGCGAACGAATTCGCGCCGCACGAACGCAGTGGTTAGTGCTGGACGATTACCACGAGCTGAGCGACTCGCGTGACATTGATGAACTAGTCCGCGTCGTGATCGCCCACACCGACACTCGTATCCTGATCGGGACCAGGACCCGACCCCCTTGGGCAACGTCGCGGAGCAAGCTTTACGGCGAGCACCTCGAGATTGATCAACGGCAACTCGCGATGAGCGAGAGCGAATCCACCCAATTGGTCGGTCGAGGAGCTGATCGCGAACAACTCGTGGCTCAGGCACAAGGCTGGCCAGCGGTCCTCGGCCTTGCCGCTGGAATGGGCGACACACCAGTCCAGGAACAGCTGTCTACGCCACTCTACGAATACCTCGCAGAGGAAGTATTCCAATCAGTCTCGCCATCGCTCCAGGATCAGCTGTTGGCCTTGTCTCTCTTGCCGGACCTTTCCGCCGCTCAGCTGAGGCGTCGGTTTGGGGACCAAGGCGCCGACGTAATCGAACAGGGCCGCGGCTGTGGGCTGTTGACGGGGGAAGACGCTCCGGAGCTCCATCCCCTAGTCCGCAACTTTTTGTATGCGAAGCTTCAGCTGAATTCGAGTGGGCGAGGCCTTGCCAAGGCAGCGGTCGAGAATTGCCTCGAATCTGAGCGATGGGACCGAGCGGCAGAGCTAATCGAACGCTTCGGACTCCAAGAGATGGCGCAAACCGCTTTGGAACGGGCGTATTCACCGCTTGTTCGCAGCGGTCGAATTGGATCCGTATCGAGATTCGCAGCGCAGCTTCGAAATGGCATGCCGGAGACACCACCGGTCGTAGATCTCACCGACGCCGAAGTGGCACTAAGAAATGGCGAGTACCGACTCGCCGCAGAAATCATGCGCCGGGCGAGACCGCGGTTTGCGACATCCCATCCGTTGCGATCGAGGGCTGCCGCGGTAGAAGGGGCTGCCTCCTTCCAGCTTGCCCTTTTCGAGGAGTCGGAGAGTGCCTTCGAGTCTGCTCGCGAGGAAGCAGCTGACGCGAACGACCACGCCGAAGCACTGTACGGGCTCGCGCTCGCAGCCATCTTCGGTGAACGCCCGTCCGCTGATAGGCGGCTTGAAGCGTTGGGAAAACTGGCGTATCGAACGTCAGGAGCACTTGATGTCGCCCGGTACGGTGCCGCCGCTCTGACACGGATGCGCATCGGAGACGGCTTCGTCGACTCACCATACGTCGAAGACGCGCTCCGCGTCCTCCCCAAGATCGAAGACCCGCGAGCTCGTGCCAGCGTGATGTTTACGGTCACGTACTGCCTCGCTCTTCAGTGCGAGTTTGCGCGGGCGAGAGAGCTCGCGCTTCAGACACTTGTTGATGTCGACGCGTATCAGTTGGACTTTGCAAAGCCCCACGCGGCTTGGAACCTCGCATTTATCGAGCTTGGGATGCGAACGTTTTCGTCGGCTGATCGCAACCTGCGCGCTGTGGAAGATGCTGTTCACTGGAATCCTCACCCTCATCATCTCCTCAATGCCCGAGTGCTTCGATCACGCCTGCTCGTGGAGCTCGCACGATTCGACGAGGCGTATAGTCAGGTCCGGAGTTCGATCGATGGCGCAGCGACGCCAGCGATGCACGGTGAGTACATCGCCATGCGAGCCCTGGCCCTGAGTTTGCTCAACCGCGACGAGGAAGCGCTCGACGCGGCGGCTGTGGCGACGAGTACCTCAATCTCAAGCGAGGTTCGAGTATTGGCCGCTGGGGTTTCGTCAATCGTCGCAGCCAGACACGGCGACGACAGTGGAGCGACATACATTCATCGACATAGCGCGGACCAGGCGAACCTGGGAACCGGTCATCTGCTGTCTTCGCGCTTCGCCCGTGTTGTGCGCATCTCTAGCGAAACAGGACGATATCCGACCACAGTTGGAATGGCTCTTTGCGCGATCTAACGACCTTGCCCTGGCGCGAAAGGCTGGGTTCCGAACGCGGAGGGAGCGAGGACCTGCCGAGGCGTTGTCCCCCCGGGAACTGGAGGTCCTCGACTTGATGGCACAGGGCTACCGCAATCGAGAGATTGCCGCGGCCTTCGTCATTTCAGAATCGACCGTCAAAGTTCACGTACGCCACATCCTTGAAAAGCTCGGCGTGCGGACACGGACACAGGCCGTCGCTCAGTACACAGCCCTGGGTTAGGCGGAGATGGCGTTGGCTTCCGAGATCGGGCTAACGACCACAATGTCAGCGCGATCTGCGGTCGAGACGAGCTCGAACGCCGGGCCTCGCGCCATACGATAGTCCTCGTCCGCTCCCGCAAGTATCGCCTCGAATGCAGCAACAACGGCAGTGTCAAACTGAGTCTCCACCGCCTGCGCAAGGCGGAGTCTTGCAACCCGGCTCGGCATGGCATCACGGTACGGGCGGTCTGACGTCATCGCGTTGTATGCATCTGCGACGGCGATGATTCTCGAAAGAGTCGGAATGTCGTCGCCGGCTACGCGATCCGGGTAACCCTGACCGTCAACTCGCTCGTGATGGTGTCTCACGACCGCCGCGATCTCTGCATACGTGTCCACGTTCGCGAGGATCCGTTCGCCGATCTCAGAATGCCTCTGCATCTCGCGACGCTCTTCAAGCGTTAGCGCGCCAGGCTTCTCGAGCAGTCCAGCAGGGAGTCCGATCTTCCCGATGTCGTGCACGAGACCACAAAGGTGCGCCAAATCCGCGTAGTCTTGTCCAAGATCCATGCGCTTCGCGATGTCGCGCGCATAAATCGCCACTGCAGCTGAATGACCCGCTGTGTATTGATCGCGAGCGTCGAGTGTGGCGATGAGCCCTTTCGCGAACGATAGGTTCGCCGCGCGCAATTGGTCGTTCGCCATCTGAAGGTCACTCGCAAGCCGCTGCTGTTCTTGATAGAGCAAGAACCACCGCTGCGCAGCTAGCGCTGGGGCAAAGAACAAAGGCAGCGTCCAAGGCGAGAGATCTGTGTACGACAAGGCAAGAACGGCGACCGCCGAGCTGTAGAACGGAACAGACGCAGCGATGACCGGCAGAGAGTCTTTTGCCGGGACAGTCCAGTGGCCGTGGCCTCGCAACCAATAGGTGAAGGAAGCGAACGCAGTGTCGGCTACCTCTGCAACCAGCGCGGCCGCAAGCGCGGCCACTACCGTCTCGCCCGCACCGCCATTCATGAAAACCGAAACCAGGGCGACTGCTCCGGCCGCTAGTGCGCCGATGATGGATCTGCTACCCGCGTAGGCAATCCGACCGGCCCATGGGAAAGCGATGCTCAAGCCGGATGCGCCGAACACGATCATCGCGGCGAGGGGGCCGAACAGGACGGCGGCAAAGATCGCCGGCAGAAGCGAGATCGAGACCGTGAGATGGCCTCGAAGAGTGATGGAGCCGCGCTCGGCGTAGGCGGAAGCGAAGGCTAGGCCGAGGACGGCGCCGACGTTCCCGCCTAGGCCCTCACCCAGCAGGACCAAGCCGACGGCTAGGCCGACAGCCGCGACGACAACCGCGACGAGGTACGCCAGAACCGGGGTGGTTAGCCCAGCAAGTTCACGACGAAACTTGAGAAATACTTGCGTATCCCCCAAATGGGTTATATCCTCCTCGATGCCGTCAGTCCAAACAAATACGGGGGATACTCATGAGCAAGTTCGCGAAGTTCGTAAAGAGCGCCAAGATCGCCGGGGGCATGGCTTCCTGGTAACGGGCTTACGCAGTTAACTGGGTTCGACGCCCAGTGGCCTCACCCCTTTGGGGGAGTTGTCCACAGGGTAACGAACTTTTAAAAGCACACTTTTAGGAGGGTCGTCCACAGGGGCGGCCCTTCGTTTTGGTCGCTAGCCGATCAAGCCGCGGCGAAAGCCGACGGCGACCGCATGGGCGCGGCTCCGGGCCTGCAGCTTGGCGAGCAAGTGGCGAACGTGACTTTTCACCGTTTCCTCGGAGAGGAAGAGCCTGACCCCGATCTCGCGGTTCACGAGACCGTCCGAGATGAGCTGGAGCACCTCGAGCTCCCGCGCAGTCGGCTCCTGTTCGAGCTCCCGCACGGGCTGCTGAAAGGGGATGACCTCCGCGACGGACGCATCACGCCGAGCCGCAACCGACTCAAAACGAGCCGAATGCTCCCGATACCGGGTCAGAATCTCGTCGCGCTGCGCAGCGTCCATCGAGGGAGCTATCGGCGGTTCTCCGGGCCAGCATTAGGACGAGACCACCCCCCGAAAGAGTGAGGGCCGGGCCGGGACGGACGCGTTCAGAACCGGATCAGCCGGTGACGCCGCCGGCGCAGGTCCTCTGGCTCGTCCTCCTCGACGACGCCAAGGCCATTCTCACGGCCGGTCGAGTGCAGAATTCGGCCGCCGCCGAGCCAGAAAGCGATGTGATCGGCCGGCTCGCCGTAGGTGATGAGATCACCCGGCTCGAGCCCGGCGACCTCGAGGCCCGCCCGCGCCTGCTGGTCGGCATCCCGCGGCACGAGCCGCCCGAGCCGGCGGTAGGCCATGTGCACGAGCCCCGAGCAGTCGATGCCCGCCTCGGTGAGCCCGCCCCAGAGATACGGGGCGCCTAGATACCCCCGCGCGATGTCGAGGGGCGAACCGGCGGCCGTCTCGGGCAGCACGCCCGGCCCCTCCTCGAGCGCCTCGTTCCGCACCCAGCCCGGATAGCCGTAGGCGGTCACCACGCGCGCCCAGTCACCGTCGCGCTCCTCGAGAAACAACGGCTCGCCGCGCAATGCCTGGGTCACCTGTTCGGCCGCATCGTCCGGCTCCGCTCGGAGCGGGGCTACGTCGACGCGGCACCTCACGTGACAGCCGGGCGTAGCGCGTGCCGTTCGATCTTCTCCTCGAGCATCGCCTTCACGCGGGGCCAGTCGTCGTCGAGCACCGAGTACCAGGCCGAATCGCGGATCGAGTCGGGCAGGATCATGTGCTTCCTGAAGATGCCGTCGAAGGTCGCCCCGACGCCGAGCAGCGCCCCCCGGACGCGCAGGTTGCGGGCATCCGTCTTGAACTCGACCCGCATGGCGCCCCAGGCCTCGAACGCGTTCCGCATCAGCAGGTACTTCGTCTCGATGTTCGCGCCGGTCCCCCATTGAGCACGCTCGAGCCACGTCCAGCCGATCTCGAGCCGCCGGTGGAACGGCTCGACGTTCAGGTAACGCGAGGAGCCGACCGGTCGGCCGTCGAGGCACACGACGAACGGCACCTCGCTTGTGCTGTCGAGCGCAAGGTCAAACCAGTGGTCGAAGCCGAGCGAATACATGTTGGTGTAGCGATGGATCTGCGGGTCACGCTCGGCTGCCTCTCTGAGCCCTTCCCGGTGGCGCTCCTCGATCGGCTCGACGCGAACGATCCGGCCGACGAGCGAGCCGGACGGGCGGAGCTCGGGGCGATCCATGTTCATCAGTATTGCCGCACGGGTAAACCCGCGGTATTACGCTTGTGGACCAGGAATGACGAACGCACCTGACCTTGTGGCAGCCGGCGGAGCGATTGCGCTCCAACCGGTTGCTGTCACGCGCAAAACACCGAGACGACTCTTCTGGGACCGCTTCCGCCAGGACAAGGCGGCCGTCGGCGGCGGCATCGTGATCATCATTCTGATCTTCCTCGCCTTCTTCGGCGGTCCGATCGCAGCACACATCACCGGGCATCCGCAGAACACCACCTACAACAACATGACCGACGCCTACGGCGTTCCGCTCGGCCCGAACCGGCAGTTCTGGTTCGGCGCGGACGCGGCCGGACGCGATCTGTTCGTCCGGACGATGTACGGCGCACGCACGTCGCTCTTCGTCGGCATCGTCGCGTCGGGTCTCGCCGTGATCATCGGCACCATCGTCGGCCTGACGGCCGGCTTCGCGGGCGGCTGGGTCGACTCGGGGCTCTCCCGTTTCGCGGACGTTCTCCTCGCCGTTCCGCAGATCCTGATCGCGGTCGGCATCGTCGCAGCTTGCTCGACCAGCAAGAACGGCTGTCTTGGCGGCGTGATCCAACCCGGGCTCAGCGTCGTGATTGCCGTGATCACGCTCTTCTCGTGGTCCTACATCGCACGCATCGTCCGCGGCTACACGCTGTCGCTGCGCGAGAAAGAGTTCGTCGAGTCGGCGCGCGCAGCCGGCGCCAGCAATCTCCGGATCGTCAGATCCGAGATCCTGCCGAATCTGATCGGGCCGCTGATCGTCTACACGACGCTTCTGATCCCGACCAACATCCTGTTCGAAGCAGCACTCTCCTACCTCGGACTCGGCGTTCCCGCCGATGAAGCGTCCTGGGGCTCGATCCTCAGCGACGCGTCGCAGTTGTACAACGTCGCCTGGTGGCTCATGCTCTTCCCGGGCGGATTCCTGATCATCACAACGCTCGCATTCAACCTCCTCGGCGACGGTCTCCGCGACGCTTTCGACGTGAGGTCCGAACGGTGAGCTACCCGTACCAGCCCCCCAGAAAGGAGAAGTCCCGCATGAGGAAGTTCCTACGGCTCGCGCTCATGGCCGGAGCCGTTGTCGCACTGGCGGCGCTCGCGGCCGGGTGTGGCTCGAAGAAGTCGAGCTCCGGCTCGACCACCACGGCGACCACCTCGTCGAGCTCCGGCAACTCGGTCGTCGGCTCGGGCACGTTCAGCAGTGGCACCCCCGCCAAGGGAGGCACGTACACGGTCGGCTGGGAACAGTCGTTCGGCTTCACCAACAACTTCGACCCCACCGGCGAGTACCTCGGTAACGCCTGGGGCCTCTACTCGAACCTGATGCTTCGTTCCCTCGTCGGCTACAAGCACCTGCCCGGCGCGGCCGGCAACATCACGATCGGGGATCTCGCAACAACCGCACCGACCCCGACCAACAACGGGTTGACCTACACCTACAAGCTGCGCAGGGGCATCAAGTTCGGCCCGCCGGTCAACCGCGCGGTCACCTCGAAGGACGTCGCCTACGCGATGAACCGGCTCGCCAACCCCAAGGACGGCGGCCAGTACTCCTTCTACTACACGGTGATCTCGGGCTGGAACGCCGTCGCCAACGGCACAGCCACGTCGGTCTCGGGCATCGAGACGCCCAACGACCAGACGATCGTCTTCCACCTGACGAAGCCGACCGGCGACTTCAACCTCCGCATGTCGATGCCGGCCACGGCACCGATCCCGGAAGAAGTCGGCAAGTGCTTCGAGGGGAAGCCGGGCGATTACGGCCGCGACGTCGTGTCGACCGGGCCGTACATGCTCCAGGGTGCCGACAAGGTCAGCATCGCGTCCTGCTCGGCTCTCAAGCCGATGAGCGGCTACGACGGGGCCAACGGCAACCACATCATCCTCGTCCGCAATCCGGAGTACAACCAGTCGACCGACCCGTACCGGAAGAACTACATCGACACGTTCAAGTTCGTCGTGAACTCGAACGCCGATGACATCTTCGCGAAGGTGCAGTCGGGCGCCTACCAGGACGAGGTGTCGAGCCCGGCACCGAAGACCATTCGTCTCTACGCGACCAACCCGGCACTCAAGCCGCGGATGATCCCGAATGTCGGCGACCGCACGAACTACTTCACGATGAACCTCACGCAGCCGCCGTTCGACGATGTCCACGTCCGCAAGGCGATGAACTGGATCATGGACAAGGCAGCCCTCCAGAAGGCCTGGGGCGGCCCGATCCCCGGCTCGATCGCCACGCACGTCGTCCCGCCCGTGCTCTACAACAACGGCCTTGCCGAGTACGACCCGTACGCGACGACGAACGAGATGGGCAGCGTCGACCAGGCAGCCGCTGAGATGAAGCTGTCGAAGTACGACCCGGGCAAGACGGGCAAGTGCACGGCGTCGGCCTGTAAGGGCGTCCTGATGATCGCGGACACCCGCGGCGTCGACACCCGGATGATCCCGATCATCCAGGAAGACGCAGCCAAGATCGGCATCACCTTCACCGTGAGGTCGATCAACGGCGCCTACACCACGATCCAGACCCCGTCGAAGAACATCCCGTTCTCCGAACGCCCGAGCTGGGGGAAGGACTACGCCGACCCGTTCACGTTCTTCGCGGAACTGTTCGACTCAGGCGCGATCATCAAATCGGGCAACACGAACTACTCCCTCGTCGGCCTGACGCCGGAGATCGCAAAGACAGTCGGAGCAACCGGCAACATCAACAACGTGCCGAGCGTCGACAGCGCCATCGCGGTCTGCAGCTCCAAGCTGGCGCAGGACCGCACCAACTGCTGGGAGGCGATCGACAAGAGGCTGATGACGACGGTCGTCCCATGGGTTCCGTACCTGTGGCCGAACAACGTGTTCATCATCGGCCCGAACGTCACCCACTGGAACTACGACCAGTTCACGGACGGCCCCGCGTATTCGTCGGTGGCCAGGGAGCAATAGGAAAACCGGATCGAGGGGCGGGACACGCGTCCCGCCCCTCCTCCACCGAAATCACCTGACACATGATCTTCTACATCGCCCGCAGACTGATCTGGACGCTCATCGTCGTGCTGTGCGTGCTCGCGATCACGTTCGCGGTGTTCTATCTCCTGCCGGCCGGCGACCCGGCGTTGCGCTTCGCCGGCAAGAACCCGACCGACCAGGAGATCGCACAGATCCACCAACGCCTCGGGCTCGACAAGCCGTGGTACGTCCAGTTCGGCAAGTTCTCGTGGCGGTTCGCAACCGGCGACAAGTACGGCTGGCCGGGACTCGGTTACACCTACGCGAGCGGCAGTTCCGTGAAGGCACTGATCGAGGCACGCGCGCCCCGCACGCTGCTCCTGATCGCCGGCGCAGCGATCATCTGGCTCGTCGTCGGCGTCGGCATCGGGGTCCTCTCCGCGGTCCGACGGCGATCGGCGACCGACCGATTATCCATGGGCTTCGCGCTGGTCGGGATCTCGACGCCCGTCTTCTGGCTCGGGCTGATGGCGCTCTTCATCTTCTGGCAGAAACTCGGCTGGGTCGGCGGGACGGGTTACGTGTCGCCTCTCGACAGCCCGACCGGGTTCTTCTCGCACATGATCACGCCCTGGATCGTGCTGGCGCTCCTCTACGCCGCGTTCTACGCGCGGATGACGCGCAACAGCCTGCTCGAGACGCTCGGCGAGGACTACATCCGAACGGCGCGTGCCAAGGGGCTTCCCGAACGCACGGTGATCTTCAAGCACGGCCTGCGCGCGTCACTCACGCCGATCGTGACCATGTTCGGCCTCGATATCGCGCTCCTCGTCGGCGGCGCCGTGATCACCGAGTCGGTCTTCAACCTCCAGGGACTCGGCTATCTCGCGATCAACGACGCGCTCCAGCAAGACTTGCCGGTCGTGCTCGGTGTTGTGCTTGTCGCTTCGATCGCCGTCGCATTCGCGAACCTGATCGTCGACATCCTCTACGCCTTCATCGACCCCCGCGTCCGCTACGCGTGAACGAGGAAGGCGTGACCGAGCCGAGCGGCCTCCCAGACGCCGGCGCGAGGAACGACAAGCAACTACTCGACGTGCGCGGCCTGACGGTCCGCTTTCCGACCGCCGACGGTGTGGTCCAGGCCGTATCGGACGTCAGTTTCACCCTGTCGCGCGGCGAGACACTCGGGGTCGTCGGCGAGTCCGGCTCCGGCAAGAGCGTCTCCAATCTCGCGATCATGGGACTGCTCAACCAGCAGCGAACCGTGATCGAGGGCCACGTCGACTTCATGGGGCACAACCTGCTGGGACTGCCGCCGGAGGACCTGCGGAAGATCCGTGGCAAGGACATCGCGATGGTCTTCCAGGATCCGTTCGCCTGCCTCCATCCGATGTATCGGGTCGGCGCCCAGATCGCCGAGGCCGTGACCGCGCACTCCGACGTCGGCAAGAAGGCCGCGTGGGACCGCGCCGTCGAACTGCTCGGCCACGTCGGCATCCCGAACGCGAAATCGCGCGCACGCGACTACCCGCACCAGTTCTCAGGCGGCATGCGCCAGCGCGCGATGATCGCGATGGCGCTCGTCCACAACCCGTCGATCCTGATCTGCGACGAGCCCACGACGGCGCTCGACGTGACCGTGCAGGCCCAGATCCTCGAGCTGATCGAAGCGGTCAAGCGCGAGTTCAACATCGGGGTGATCCTCGTCACCCACGATCTCGGCGTCGTCGCCGAGACCGCGAACTCGGTCATGGTCATGTACGCCGGCCGGATCATGGAGTACGGGCCTGCGAAGCAGATCTTCGAACAGCCGCAGCACCCGTACACGTGGGGCCTCCTCGACTCGATGCCGAGCGTCGAGCGGAAGCTCTCTGCGCTCGTCCCGATCGAGGGATCCCCGCCGTCGCTTCTGTCTCCCCCTGCGGGCTGTCCGTTCAACCCACGTTGCCGCTACCGCTTCGAGCCCTGCCCGACAGTACGACCTCCGCTGGTCGCCCCCATGCCCGAGGCGCATCCCGACGCCTGTCTTCTGGCCTGGGAAGACAAGCTGCGCGAGGGCAGCAAGCGCTCGATTGCCCGCCTCGGTGACGCGGCATGACGGAGAACGGGACGAGGGCAGCGACAACCTCGTCGAGGTCGAGCACCTGACGAAGCGCTTCGCGGTGAAGCAAGGTGTCTTTGCCCGCGGAACGGCCGAGGTGCACGCCGTCGAAGACATCTCGCTCAACGTGCGTCGCGGGGAGACCCTCGGCATCGTGGGCGAATCCGGCTGCGGCAAGTCGACGACCGCGCGGCTGATCCTGCGCCTGCTCGACCCGACCGGAGGCACGATCCGCTTCGACGGGCGCGACATCTCGACGCTCTCGCAGCGCCAACTGCGGCCGTTGCGGCGCGAGATGCAGATGATCTTCCAGGATCCGTACTCGTCGCTGAACCCGCGCAAGACGGTGGGGCAGATCATCGGAGCGCCGTTCGAGATCCACGGAGTGAAAGGCGGCAAGCAGCGGGTGCAGGATCTCCTCGAGACGGTCGGTCTCAGCCCGGAGCACTTCAACCGCTACCCGCACGAGTTCTCCGGCGGTCAGCGACAGCGGATCGGCGTCGCCCGCGCGCTCGCGCTCTCGCCGAAGCTGATCGTCTGCGACGAGCCCGTCTCCGCCCTCGACGTCTCGATCCAGGCCCAGATCCTCAACCTGCTGCGAACCCTGCAGTCCGACTTCAATCTCACCTACGTCTTCATCTCCCACGATCTGTCGGTGATCCGGCAGATCGCAGACCGGATCGCTGTGATGTACCTCGGGCACATCGTCGAGATCGGCGACAGCGAGTCGATCTACGAGAGCCCGAAGCATCCCTACACGGCAGCTCTGCTCTCCGCAGTTCCGCGACCGACCGCGGCCGGTGGACGACAGCGGATCGTCCTCTCCGGCGATGTGCCGTCCCCGGTCGCACCGCCTGCGGCCTGCGTCTTCCATCCACGCTGCCCGCGCTTCCACAAGGGACACTGCGACGTCGACACGCCGATTCTGCGCGAGATCGAGCCGCGCCACGAGGTGGCGTGCCACTACCCACTGGAGCGCTGGCCGATGACGGACGACGAGATCCGCCAGGCCGAAGGCACGACGCGCGCCGACAAGCCGGACCTCGAAGGTGCGGCCTCCGACGCAACTGTCTGACACCGGGTCGGTGCCAGACACCCTCTCGTCGACGCTCCGCCGTTAGAAGACTATGCGGCTAGACCGGCGAGCTCGCGCAGCGCCGCGAGCCGTGAGAGCGCCTGGCCCTCGAGCTGGCGCACGCGTTCGCGAGTCAGGTCGAGCTCGTGCCCGATCGCCTCGAGCGTCCAGGGCTCGCCCTCGAAGCCGAAGCGCAGCTCCAGGATGCGCCGTTCCCGTTCGGGAAGCGCGTCGAGCGCCTTGCGGATGTTCTGGCGCCGCAGCGACTCCTCTGCCTCGTCGAACGGATCGGCAGCCTCGCGGTCGGCGAACAGATCTCCGAGCTCACCCTCGTCGTCTGCACCAACCGTCTGGTTCAGCGAGACCGACGCGGATGCAGCGGAGAGCGCCTCCTCGACGTGCTGAAGCGGCAGACCAGTGGCCTCGGCCAGCTCTTCCTTGGTCGGCTCGCGGCCGAGCTCGACCTCGAGCCGGCGGGCTGCGCGCGACAGCTTCTGCTGGCGCTCGACGACGTGCACGGGCACGCGAATCGTGCGCGCATGGTTCGCAACCGCGCGCTGCACCGACTGGCGAATCCACCAGGTCGCGTACGTCGAGAACTTGTAGCCGCGCCGCCAGTCGAACTTCTCGACCGCGCGATTCAGGCCGAGCGTTCCTTCCTGGATCAGGTCGAGGAACGGCACGCCGAGACCGCGGTAGCCCTTGGCGATCGATACGACGAGCCGCAGGTTGGACTCGATCATGCGTCGCTTGGCACGACCGTCGCCACGCTCGATCGCCTTCGCCAGCACGACCTCTTCGTGTGCGGTCAGCAGTTTGTGCTTGCCGACGTCGGCGAGGAAGAGCTGCAGGCTGTCGCCCGCGCCCGACGGTGCGTCGGCCTCGTAGATGACCGGCTCGGCCTGCGCCTTCGTGTTCTTCTCCTCCGTGCACCGGCTCGCGCACCTCGAGCCCGATGCGCTCGAGCTCTTTGACGAGATCGGTGACCTCGGGCTCGCCGAGGTCGTTCTCGACCGCGAACGCCTCGAGCTCGGCCGGTTCGATCCAGCCGCGCTCCTCGCCCGCCTCCAGAAGGGTGCGTGCGCTCTCGGTCTCAAGCAGTTCGTTCAGCTGGCTCTGAGTCAAGTCGGAATCGATGTCCTTTCGTTTCTGCGACCGGTCATGCAAACCTTCCCGCGCCAGGGTACCGCCCTTTCGAACGCGCGCGGCGGCGGGCGGATTCCCCTCCGACGAGAGACTGATTATGGACAGATTCGCGCCGGAAATGTTGTAAGGACTGTTGCAGCTCTGTTACGAGCGCTTCCTGGGCGCCCGCTTGCGCTTCGGAGCGGGCCCACGGTCGCGCCGGTCCTGGAGGAGCTCGGCCGCCCGCTCCGGCCCGATCGACTCGATCGAATCGGCCGCGCGCAGGCTGGCATTGGTCTCGCCGTCCGTGACGTAGGGGCCGAAACGGCCCTCCTTGAGGACGATCGGCTTGCCGCTGACCGGGTCGTCCCCGAGCTCCTTCAGCGGCGGCGCCGCAGCCCGCCGGCCCCGCTGCTTGGGCTGGGCAAGCCTGGCCAGCGCCTCGTCGAGGCTGATCGAGAAGAGTTGCTCCTCGCTGTCCAGCGAGCGCGACTCCTTCCCCCGCTTCACGTATGGGCCGTAGCGCCCGTTCGCCGCGAGCACCTCTTCACCGTCGGACTCCCCGAGCGAGCGAGGGAGCGTCAAGAGCTCGAGCGCCTCCTCGAGCGTGACCGTCTCGGGCGACATGGTCTTGAAGAGCGACGCGGTGCGCGGCTTCTCGTCGCCCTCGACGACCTCGGTCACATAGGGGCCGTAGCGACCCGAACGCACGGCGATCGTCCGTCCGGATTCCGGGTCCGAGCCCAGCTCGTGCTCCTGGTTTCCCTGGGCGAGGATCTCCTCGGCGCGAGCAGGCGTGAGCTCGTCGGGCGCGATGTCGGGTGGCAGCGTCTGCCGGTCGGTGCCGCGCTCGAGGTACGGGCCGTACTTGCCGACCCGGACGACGATGTCGCTGCCGGGCAGCTCGACCGTGTTGATCTCCCGCGCGTCGATCTCTGCGAGTCGTCCTTCGACGAGCTCTTTGAGACCTGCGTCGCCGTCATCGCCGAAGTAGAAGCGCTGGAGCCACGCCGTGCGGGCCTCGTCGCCCGAGGCGATCTCGTCGAGGTCGTCCTCCATGCGTGCGGTGAACTCATAGTCGACGAGCTGAGGGAAGTGGTTCTCGAGCAGCTTCACGACCGCGAAGGCGAGAAACTCGGGGACGAGCGCCTGGCCCTGCTTGCGGACGTAGCCACGGTCGAGGATCGTGCCCATGATCGCGGCGTAGGTCGAGGGCCGTCCGATCCCGCGCTCCTCGAGCGCCTTCACGAGGCTCGCCTCCGTGAATCGCGGCGGCGGCGAGGTGGAGTGGCCGTCGGGCTCGAGCGCGATTGCGTTCAGCGCATCGCCCTCGGTGAGCGGCGGCAGCACCTTCTCTTCGGCGTCTCCGGACGGCTCGTCGAGACCTTCCTCGTAGGCGAGCAGGAAGCCCCGGAACGTGATCACGGTGCCGGCTGTCGAGAACTCCGTGCTGCGACCGTCGGCCGCGTCGGCAGCGATCCGCACCGAGACGGTCTGTCCGCGCGCGTCCTCCATCTGCGATGCGACGGTGCGCTTCCAGATCAGGTCGTAGACGTTGAACTCCTCGGCGGTCAGCTCGCGGCGCACCTGTTCGGGTGTGCGGAACCTGTCGCCTGCCGGGCGAATCGCCTCATGCGCTTCCTGGGCGTTCTTCACCTTGCGGTTGTACTGCCGCGGCTGGGCCGGCACCGAATCGGCGCCGTACAGCTCGCGCGCCTGGTCGCGGGCCGCGGTGAGGGCCGATTCGGAGAGGGTCGTCGAGTCGGTGCGCATGTAGGTGATGTAGCCGTTCTCGTAGAGACGCTGTGCAACACGCATCGCCTGCTGCGACGAGAGCCGCAGCTTGCGGCTCGCCTCCTGCTGGAGCGTCGAGGTCATGAACGGCGCCGCCGGACGGCGGCTGTACGGCTTCTCCTCCACCGACGAAACGGTGAAGGCCGCTCCTTCGAGACCGGCCGCGAGCTCGCCCGCACCGGCCTCGGTCGAGCTGGACCGCATCGGCCTGCCGCAGCGTTCCGTTCTGGGCGAAGTCGCGGCCCTGTGCCACGCGACGTCCGTCGATCGAGGTCAGGCGCGCCGAGAAGGCCCCCGGTTCGTAGGTCGCGACGATGTCCCAGTACTCGGCGGCGACGAACTTCATCCGCTCGCGCTCCCGTCCGACGACGAGCCGCGTCGCGACCGATTGAACGCGGCCTGCGGAGAGCCCCTGCATGATCTTCCGCCAGAGCACGGGCGAGACCTCGTAGCCGTACAGCCGGTCGAGAATGCGACGCGTCTCCTGCGCGTCCACGAGCCGCGCGTCGATCTCGCGCGTCTCGCCGAGTGCCCGCTCGATCGCCGCCCGGGTGATCTCGTGAAAGACCATCCGCCGGACCGGCACCTTCGGGTCGAGCACCTCGCGCAGGTGCCAGGCGATCGCCTCGCCCTCACGGTCTTCGTCCGTCGCCAGCAGCAGCTCATCGGCGTTCTTGAGCTTTGCCTTCAGATCGGAGACGACCTTCTTCTTGCGCGAGTCGACGACGTACAACGGCTCGAAGTCCTTGTCGACGTTCACGCCGAGGCGGGCCCAGGACTCGCCCTTCAGCTTGGCCGGGATCTCCGACGCGTTGTTCGGCAGGTCGCGGATGTGGCCGATCGACGATTCGACCAGGTAATCGGAGCCGAGATAGCCGGCGATCGTCTTCGCCTTTGCGGGCGACTCGACGATCACGAGCTTCTTGCCGTTTGATCCAGCCATTTCGCGCGCCACCATAGCGCCGTGGGCCGGATCAGCGATACTCGCCGCCGGTGACGCGTCCTCCCAGGCCCACGCTGCTCTACTCCTGCATCGCCCTTGCCTCCTGGCCGGTCCTGCGCCTCGTCTTCCGCTATCGGGCCGACGGAACCGAGCATCTACCGGGCTCCGGCGGCTATGTCCTGGCCGCCGGGCACCTCTCGAATCTCGACCCCTGGGCGATCGGCCTGAAGATCTGGCCGAGGCGGTTTCTGCGCTTCATGGCGAAGTCCGAGCTCTTCTGGTTCCCGCTCTCGGCGATCGCGTCCGGCGCGGGCGCATTCAAGGTGAACCGCGGTCAGGCCGACTTCGGGGCGATCGAGACCGCTGTCCGCCTGGCTCGCGAAGGCAACGTGATCGCGATGTTCCCCGAGGGCACGCGGCGCCGAAAGGGCCTGAGGAAGACGCGGACGGCGGGGGCCCACACCGGCGCCGCGCGGATCGCGCTCGAGGCAGGTGTGCCGCTCGTCCCGGCGGGGATCAAGGGCACCGACGGCCTGCGACGGCTCGAGCAGTGGCGCGTGCGTTACGGCGAGCCGATCGACCTCGACGATCTGCAGGGGCGGGAGATCGCCGAGGCGGCCCGCGCCGCGACCGACAGGTTGATGGCGGCGATCCAGGAGCTGGAGGAATCGCTGTGAGCGGTCTTCTGCTCGCGATCGACGGCGACTCGCTCGCACATCGCGCCTACCACGCGCTGCCGAAGTCGATTCGCCTGAACGCGCTCGTCGGCTTCGCGGGGTTCCTGCAACGGCTGTGGGAGACCGAGCAGCCGGAGTCGGTGCTCGTCGGCTGGGACTCGCTCGACACGCCCACCTACCGGCACGAGGCTCTGCCCGCCTACCAGTCGGGCCGCATCTTCGAGGACTCGATCCTGGAGCAGCTCGACCTCCTGCCTGCTCTGGTCGAGTCGTTCGGGTTCAAGGCGGCGAAGGCGCCGGGCTACGAGGCCGACGACTTCCTCGCTGCCGCGGCGCAGGCGTGGGCCGGCCCCGTGCTCGTGGCGACCTCCGACCGCGATGCGTTCCAGCTCGTCTCCGACCGGGTGCTGATCCTGCAGCCGGTCAAAGGCGTCTCCGAACTGGCGCGGATCGGCCCGGCCGAGGTGCGCGAGCGCTACGGCGTCGAGCCGGCCCAGGTGCCGGACTTCATCGCACTGCGCGGTGACCCGTCGGACAAGATCCCGGGCGCGCCCGGCGTCGGGCCGAAGAAGGCGGCCGACGTGCTGAAGCAGCACGGCACGCTCGCGCAGGCGCTGGCAGACGGCCGCTTCTCCCAGATCGCGGACGAGCTGCTGCTCTACCGCGAGATCGCGACGATGGACCCTGCGGCGCCGCTGCCGAAGCTCGGCCCCACGCCGCCGGACTGGGCCCGCGCGGGCGCGCACGCACGCGAGCTCGGCCTCGACAGCCTCGCGAAGCGCCTCCTCGAACGCGCCTAGGTCAGCCGCCGCGTCTCGAGGACGGTCCCCAGGACATGTCCCGAAGGCGCCCGTCCTCGATCGGCCACCAGCGATCGGCCCGATGCCGCGCATCCAGTTCGTGGGTTGCGACGAGGCACGCCGACCCGGCGTCGGCCGCCGCGCCGAGGGCTGCCCAGACGAGCTCGGCATGCACGGGATCCTGATGCGACGTCGGCTCGTCGACGAGCACGATCCGAGACCCGAGCCGCAGCGCACGTGCGATCGCGACGCGCTGCTGTTGCCCGATCGAGATCTGCGCCGGGTAACGGCCCAGGAGCTCCTGGATCGCCAGCCGCTCGAAGAGGCCGGCTGCCGGGGCGGCGCCGACGAGCCGCGCCGGCAGCTCCACGTTCTCCTCGACGGTCAGTTCCGGGACGAGGCCGAATCGCTGCGGAACGTACGCGAGCTCGCTCCAGGTCGTGGCCGCCGGCTCGACTGTCCCGCGATCGGGGTCGATCCATCCTCCCGCCACCATGAGCAGCGTGGACTTGCCCGACCCCGAGCGACCGAAGACCAGCGCAAGCTCCCGCTCCCGCACCTCGAGCGAGACGTCGGCCAGCACAGCTGTCCCGGCGTAGCTCTTCGTCACCTCGTGCAACCGCAGCGCGACCTCGCCCGGCACCCACTCGCGGAGGTGCGGCAGAGTCTGCGCCGGTCGCAGCCGGGTCAGATCGAGGACGTTGTCGGCGAGCCCGATCACCGCCGGGTCGTGCGTCGCCACCACGAACGTCTGCCCGTGCGAGGCGGCGTCGTCCATCGCGGCCAGAACATCGCCCGCGGTCGTCCGGTCGAGCTCCGCGGTCGGCTCGTCGACCACCACCAGTGGCGCCCCCTGGGCGAGCGCGACCGCGAATGACGCGCGGGCGAGCTCGCCGCCGGAAAGCTCACCCGGGCGAGCCGTCATCCGAGAGGCGATGCCGAGGACCTCGAACGGTCGCAGCGACGCACCCGCGCGCAGGTGCTCGGCCAGGCTCAGCTGTGGGAAGAGGTTGTCGGCGGCGCGTTGCGACACATAGGTGACCGTTTCGCGCCGGAACCGGTCGCTTCGTCGCCCCGAGAACGTCGCGAGGTCGTGGCCTGCAACGATCACCCGACCGGACGACGGTGCCTCGTGACCGGCCACGAGGCGGAGCAGGGTCGACTTGCCGCTGCCGGAGACACCCACGAGCGCCGTCACCTCGCCGGCAGCGATCCGCGCGTCCGTCGCAGGGAGGGCGTCGACCAGACCGCCCGCTGTGACGTACTGCTTCGACGCCGCTTCGACCGCGACCAGCGGCTCAGCTGACACGGAGCTGCTCCCCGACGCCGGACCGCGGCAGCACGAGCGTGAGAATCGCACCGACCACGCCGGCTGCGGCGACCACACCGACCGCGGAGCCGACGAGCAGCGGCCATGGGACCTCGACGACAGGTGCCGGCGAGTACTGCGAGAGCGGATCGACGCGTCCGATGATCGCCCCCGCCGTGATCAGCGCCGCCCCCACCCCAACGACGGTCGCGAGCGCCACGAGGAAGCTCGACTCGAGCGCCACCGATACGGCCTGGCTGAGCTGCGTCATTCCCATGCGGCGCAGAAACGCGGAGGTCACGAGCTGCGATCGTCCGCGCCCGCTCAGGTACAGCATCAGCGCGATCAACGACAGGAGCACGAGCCCGAAGGCGACGATGCGGAGAAAGCCGTAGGTGCGCGTGATGTCCTGGACGTCAGGGCTGCGAGAAAACCCGGCGAGCGCGGTCATGTACGCCGGATCGAGGCTCGACGCTGCGAGCGCCGCCTCGACCTGCGCAGGCGGCCCCGTGGCCCAGACGTAGCTCAGCGACTCCGCAGGCTGCGCACTGAGCGCTCGGGCCGGGATCACGAGCAGCCGCTGAGCGGCCTGCATGCCCGGAAATGCACGGACGCGCGCGACCACCTGGACGTCCGTCTGCGAGCCTCCGAGTGTGACGGTCTGCCGTCCCGATCCTGCGCCCACCGAGATCGCCGGCAGCCGGGCACGCGAGCTCGCGAGTTTGCGCACCGCGGAGCGAACGTCGGGCGGCCAATGCGCCTCGAGCACGCGGCCGAGACTCGCCGGATCGACGATCAGCGCCTCGAACGGCTGGCCCGACGAAAGGGTTCCGGCACTGAAGATCTCGGAGACCTTGGTAACGGGATACGGGAACGACCGAGGAACCGCGATTGCCGGGTCGATGACACCCTGAACGTCGGAGCCGTTCGCCACGAGCGCTTTCTCGTTGACGTTCGCGACCAGAGAAGACCGGAGGATGGTGGCGAACGCAAACGACGCAATTCCGACCGACACCGTCACGGTCAGCGCGATCACGAGCCCGCGTGCCGCCGCAACACGTCGCAGAGCGAGGAACACCGAAGCCGATGCGACCATCACCCTGCGCAGAACGAGTGACCGAAGCAGCCGTCCCGAGATCCCGGTGAGCGGCGCCGCGACGAGGGCGGGCAGCAGCAGGACGACGAGACGCGGATGAGATCCCGCAACGGGGTCTCGGACGAGGCCGCCGCCGAAGACCAGGACGAGCCACGACGCGACTGCCGCCAAGATCGCGAACCCCTCCCACGGGATGCGCGCCACACTGCTCAGAGCGGTTGCGCCGCCGCCGATCCGGCCACGCGCCAGCGTCATTCCGACGGCGACCGCCAGCACCGAGACGATGACCCAGGCTCCGACTCGGACTCCGGCGTCCCTCACGACGCTGCCGTCCACCGAGCCCTGCGGCGTGAAGAGCCGGACCAACTCGACCGCGGTCGCGAAACCGGCGACCGACCCGACGATGGCGGGCAGAGCTGCCTCGATCCCGGCCCGGACGAGGAAGAGCGGCCGCGGCTCACCCCCGACGAGCGAAAGGCGTGACTCGGCTGCGCGCCGGCGTCCGGTGAAGACGCCGGCGACGAGCGCTGCGCCGAGTGCAACCAGCACGCAGAAGCCGGCGAGCAGGTCGATCACCGGCCGCAGGCTCGACTGGCCGGCTTCGGCGATCCGCACGGCGTCGGACAGCTCGCTCGTCACCTGGCAACGACGGTCGGCGTCGGCGCAACCGAGGCTCGCCGCCAGCGCGGAATGCGTGGCGAGCTGGCGCTTCACGTCCTGAAAGGCGCGGTCGATCTCCTTCGCCCGTCCAGGTGTCATCGCCGACCCGTCGAGCGGATACTCGTAGTCGTTCCCGAGCTCACCGCCCGAGACCGCGTGCGCCAGACGGTAGAGCTGCGCCGGCCCGACGAAAGCGAACGTCGGCGGGGGCGGTTTGTCGGGATTCCGCGAGCGAATGCGCGCGGTGAAGTTGACCCAGTACGGGTTCGCGAGATCGTCGTCGAGCCGGCGGTACACGGCCCCCACCGGCAAGGTGACGTCCCGCCCGGATCTCGTCGGAACGTCCGGCGCGAATGTCACGTCGCCGCCCGCCCGCGTCTCAAGCGCGCTGGAGAGCCAGACACCCTTCCCGCTGCCGGACAGCCGGTGCACGTGCTCCGTGGCGCCGTCCCTCGCCATCGGCACGACGAAGAGCGGGTTGTCCCTGGTCGAACTGCGGCCCTGCGAGGAGTGCGGAGGAGCTCGTCGTCAGGATCGGCCGTTTCACGAAGGGCAGGCTCCGGCCGAGCGCGACCGCGGCCCGGCGACGCCGCCGGTCAGCCCGGGCGAGAGCCGCGAGATCGCCGTGGTCGGGCGCGAGCGGCCGGTCGATCGTCAGGCCGGCCGCGAGCGGCGTCAACTGAGCAAGCTTGCTCTGGAGCGCCTCGCTCTCGGCACCCGCATTCATCAACGGGCCTGCCGCCGCGCCGATCCCGACGAGAAAGGCGGCACAGACCACGGCGAGCAGACCGACCGGGTGGCGGAGCAGCGCCAGCGGCGCCTTGGCCCAGAGCGCGCGTGGCATCCGCGGGATTATGCTGGCCGCGCGATGGATGCCTGGCTGAGGAAGGTTGCGGCGCGGATCGGCAGCGACGACGAGCTCACCGAAGCAGACGCCGACGCGCTGTTGAAGATCGCGCGGATCGCCGCGCACGAGAGCGGCGACCGGCGCAATGCTCCGCTGCTCACGTATCTCATCGGCCGCTCGCAGGGCGATCGGCAGCTGGACGAGATCCTCGAGGCGGTCCGCGGATCGAGCTCGTAAGCAACAGCGCGTTCACGTACCTCCATCCCACGGGATCGCACCCCGAGTCACAACAGCGGCTCGTGGTCCTGCACGAGCGGTTCCCGTTCGTCGAGTGCAGCCCGGCGACCGAGGCCGACGTGCTCCGCTGCCACGACCGCCAGCCTGGTCGACCGCGTCCGTGACACGCGCGGCTGGATCGACGCCGACACGCCGTGCACCGAGACGACCTACGAGGCCGCGCTGCTCGCGGCCGGCGCTGCGATCGAAGCCGTGCGGCGTGGCGGATTCGCGCTCGCCCGGCCGCCCGGCCACCATGCCGAGCGCGAACGGGCGATGGGATTCTGCCTCTTCGACAATGTGGCGATCGCCGCCCGCTGGGCACAGGCGGAGCTGGGCCTGCACCGCGTCGCGATCGTCGACTGGGACGTGCATCACGGCAACGGCACCCAGGACGTCGTCTCCGGGGACGACTCGATCCTCTTCGTCTCCCTCCACCAATGGCCGCTCTACCCGGGGACGGGCGGCCCGGACGAGCAGGCGGACAACCTCGTCAACCTGCCGTTGCCCGCCGGCACCGGTGACGGCGGCTACCTCGCAGCGTGGGAGACCGTTCAGCGGGCTGTCGAACGGTTCGAGCCCGAGCTCCTGCTCGTCTCGGCAGGGTTCGATGCGCATCTCGACGATCCGCTCGCCGACATGGAACTGACCGTTGACGGGTTCCGTGAGCTGGCGCGGCGCGCCGCCGGGCTCGCACCCCGCACGGCCGCGGTGCTCGAGGGCGGTTACAACCTGGACACGCTGCCCGACCTCGTCGAAGCGGCGCTCGAAGGGTTCTCGGGCTAGGCGGAGCTCCCGTTCACGACGAGCCGGTAGACGGCTTCCACCTCGTCGGCCATCCGCTGTGCGTTCAGATAGCCGAGGACGCGCTGCCGGCCGTGGCCGCCGAGCTCGCGTCGCTTGACCGGATCGTCGATCAGCGTGATCAGGTTGGCGGTGAGCGCTCCCACATCATCCACCGGCCCCACGAGCCCTGCCTTGCCGTGCTGCACGAGCTCGGGCGCTCCTCCCGAATCGACCGTGACGATCGGCTTCGCCATGGCCATCGCCTCGATGTGCGCAAGGGCACACGGATCGCCTACCGACGGCAGGGTGAAGATGTCTGCGGCGGCGAGAATCTCCCGTACGTCGCTCCGCTGGCCCGTCAACACGACCTGCCCCTCGAGCCCCGACTCCGCGACGAGCCCGCGAAGCTGGTCCGTATAGCTGACCGCTCCGGACGCTTTTGACGGAGCCAGTTCCTTGCCGACGAGCAGCAACCGCGTCCGCGGCCGCTGCTCAACGACCCGCCGGAACGCTTCGATCAGCAGCGCCTGCCTCTTCCACGCCACGAGCTGGGCGACCATCACGACCAGGGCGTCCCCGGGCTCCACGCCGAACTCATGTCGCACCGCTTCGCCGTCGACTTGCGACGGGTCCCACGCCGCGACATCGATCCCGTTCAGCACCGGGATGATGCGCTCGCGTGGGACGCCGGCCACGTGGATCGGCCTGCCGGTCCAGCTCGAGACGGCGATGATCGCGTCCGCCCGCCGGACCGCGAAGCGCGAGCTGCGGGACATCCAGCTCCCGTATTTCCAGTGAAAATGCGCCACGTACCTGGCCCGCGTCAACCGCGACAGCAGCAGGCCGTAGAGCCCGTTACGAGGCCCCTTCTCGCAGTGGATGACGTCGATGCCGTTGCGCCGGATGTAGCGCAGCAGCCCCACCGCATCACGAAGCGCAGCCGGGACGGAGCGGGCGGTCGAGGAGAGGAGCGCGCGGCTCGGAGCTCCTCGGACCGGGCCGAACTCGGCCGCCCGGAGGTGGATGTCCTCCGTCCTCGGCAGAACGAGCCGGGCCGAGGTGCCGTCCGTCTGGAAAGGCTCGCCGTCGGCGCGCCGGTTGTAGAGGACGTGCACCTCGACCCGCTCACGGTCGAAGAACCGCATCAGGTTCGCGTGCACCGAGATCGCGGGTGAGCCGGTCGGCTGCGACACGATGAAGAGCACCTTGAGCTTCTTGTCGAGCTGCTCGGCCGTGAAGAGGCGAGCGGGGTCGGGAAGATCGAGTGCGCGCGGCACTCGTTGGAAAAACGGCGCGCTGCTCTCACCGATCGACTCGCGTTTCAACCGTGAACCTTTTCTGTTTGCCTGCCCGCGCCGGTCAAGAACCGGAGTTGCGCTGCCGATACTGCCAGGGGCGGCGCGGCTTTGCGGCTGGACTGACGGCATCAATCCTCCGTTCACCGCGTCGCCTTCCCTCCCTGCCGAGCCAAGCCGCGGCCGGCTAGCGATCCTCGAATGCCATCGGGACCACGTTCGAGGGCGGGCCGCCCTCGTCGCGGGATTCGTCATGCCGAGCCGCGTCCGGCGCGGCCCGACAGGCTCGCTGCGGGCCGGAGCAGCTCGGAGCCTGCGACGGGCGGCCAACTGGCGCCGCCAGTACTCCACGAGCCGGTTATCGACGCTCACGATCGCCGGATCGGCAGCGTCAGGGCCGGGCTTGAGCCTCCCCCGGGGCGGGCGGCGATCTGGAAGGATCACGGCTGATGACATTCGACGAGGCGACGACCCGTCTGCTCGAGCTCGCCCGGCGCAGAGAGGGGATCATCACGGCAGACGCTGTCGAGAACGACAGCGAGCTGGCGGACCAGAAACGGATCGTGTCGGCCGCGGCGCATGCGCTCGCCGGCTCGACCAACGTGTTCGCAACCTCTGGCGGATCGGGCTGGTTCCCGTACCAGGAGCTGCGCTTCACGGATCTGCGCTGAGGCGTCGGCGTGAGGATCCTCCTACTGGCCCGCCACGGCCAGTCGTTGTACAACGTCGACGGCATCGTGAATGGGGACCCTGCGCTCGACCGCGGCCTGTCGCCCCTCGGAGTGCACCAGGCGGCGCAGCTCGAGGGCCAGCTGGCAGGGCTCGCGATCGACCTCTGCGTCACATCGGAATTCCCTCGAGCGAAGGAAACGGCGCGCCTCGCGCTGGGCGACCGTGCGGACGCGACGGCGACGATCGTCGACGCCGGTCTCAACGACGTCCGGATCGGAGAGCTCGAGGGCGAGAGCCTCGACGCCTATCGCGCCTGGAAGCGCGCCCACCCGCCCGCGGCGGCGTTCCCGGGCGGCGAGAGCCTCGGCGACGCCGCGCGGCGCTACGCGGACGCGTTCCAACGTCTGCTCGGCCGCTCGGAGGAAACGGTCCTCTGCGTCTGTCACGAGATCCCGGTGCGGTACGCGGCGAACGCTGCCCAGGGCTCGGACAGCCTCGACGGCCCGATCCACGATGTGGCGAACGCGACCCCCTACGTCTTCGACGCCGCTGGGCTGGGCCGGGCGATCCCGCGGCTCCGCGAGCTCGCGTCCGGCTACTGAGCGCTACGTCGCCGCGTCCAGGTCGTCCGTGCGGCCGGGACGCCATTTGTCGATCACGGCCGTGATGGTGGTCGGCCCGCCCGGCTGGCTGTCGATGCTCAGCGTCCCTCCGATCAGGTCCAGCCGCTCGCGCATCGTCTTCAGGCCGACGTGGCGGCCGCCACGACCCCGCGCCCGCGCCTGCGTGTCGAAGCCCCGGCCGTTGTCCTGCACCCGGACGAGCAGAGCGTCCGAGTAGCCACGGAGCTGGATCGAGACTCGGCTCGCAGCTGCGTGCCGCGCGACGTTCGAGAGCGACTCGCGCAGCACCCGGTCGACCAGGATCCGCTGCGAGTCCGTGTGCAGCCCGAGATCTCCCTCCGCCGAGACATCGACATCCGTCGCCGGCGCCAGAGCCCGAAAGGCGTCGACCTGCTGCTCGACGACGAGCTCGAGATCGGAGGACGCGGCAGCGCCCTCCTCCATCGCAAACATCATCGAGCGCAGCATCCCCTCCACGCTTGCGAGCTGAGACATCATCCGTTCGAACTCCGCGTCGAGATCGGGGTCGGGCGACGACGATCGCGTCGTCTTGTTCCTCAGATTGCTCAGCTCATAGCCGAGCGCGGCGAGCTCTTGCAGAGGCCCGTCGTGCACATCGAAGGCCAGCCTCGACAGCCGCCGCTGGAGCCCTTCGAGCGAGATATTCGATCCGGGAGACGTCAGCGACGTCACCTCCTGCCCGGTCGATTCGACGTGCTCATTCGCCGAGTCGTTGGCTCGGAGTGCCGCGAAGCCGGACCAGCCGGCCGCGTCCATGATGCTGCCCACAGATTGCCCTCGATTCCTTGTGCGCCGCGACGAATCGCGAAGCGCACAGCCGCATTGCAGAACCACTTCCATCTAAGCCACGATGGAGTGGGCCAGCAATCCCTCGAACGAGGGTACGAACGAGCTAGTCGCGGCCTTTCACGCACTCCGGCGGCGGATGAGCCAGGCACCGAGAGCGCACGCAGCCGCAAACGCGATCGCCCAGAGAGCGCCCGTCGGGATCGCGTGATGAAGAGCGTCGAGCGACGAGGAGGGCGATGCCGGCGATCCCGAGAGGCCGACGACCGGCTGGGCGGTGATCTCGCCGGGCCGGCCGCCGTTCGAACCGGCCGACCCGCCACTTGCTCCGGTGCCGCCGCTCCCAGCCGCCCCACCGGCCCCACCGGCCCCCGCCGCTCCAGCGCCACCGGCTCCGCCACCGCCGGCCCCCGTCGAGCCCCCGTGCGCGGACGCGGGTGGCTGGCTGGCGATGACGGCGGCGGCGTTGGAGCCGCCACCGTAGGCGTACTGAACCGGTGTGACAGTCCCGGCTGCCGCGGCTCCGGGTGCTGCAAGGGCCAGAAGGCCGACCGCAGCGGCGATCTTCGTCCTCACGACGCCGAACCTAGCTCATGGGCCTACGGGCGCTGACTCGCACGACCGTCGAGTGGACGCAAATTGCGGCGAGTTCCGGCCGCCTCGGATCGGACAGCGCGAGGCGGTCGCTCAGCGATCTTCCAGCGCCAGCGGCACCACGTTCCGCTGCCGTTCGGCCGCAACGAGCTCGACGTAGACGTCGACGACCTGGTGCATCTCGGGACGAGGATCGTTCCGCCATTGCGCCGGCAGTGCGGCGCGCGCTTTGCGTCTCGCGACCTGCTCGCGCTGCCAGTAGTTCAGAAGACGACGATCGACGCTCACCCCTGCAACGTCGGCAGGAACCACGCCGGGCTTGAGGGCGAGCTCGGCACCGCTGCTCACGTTTTCCCTGGAAAGCGACTAGACGGAAAGCCGTCGGGCACCGACAGCGGGAGAAGAGATCGAGTCCCGCCGCGCCTCGGGCCGTCCGACTCACCAGAGAGGGTTGCAACGCATGAACGTCGGCCGTTTCTCTCCCGCTGCCCCTGGAGTCGCACGATCGATCAAGACGGCTGCATCGAAATCCCAGCCTCGCGCAAGTGGCGGCCAAGTGATATTGATCGAAGCAGCTAACCGGCAGACGTCGCCAGCGTCACATCGGACAAGAAAACTGCACCACCGAAGGGGAGAGAGATGACTGCAAGTGCGGCAACAGTCGAGGGACTGTCGCGCCTCGGGCTAAGTGAGCGCGAGCCCAATCAGGTAGAGCAAGCCCGCCCAGCAGGCCAGGCAGAAGAGCAGGCAGGCGACCAGGCCTACGTTGGGGCTCCTCGCCGGCTGACTCGTGATCGGGTGCATCAGGTCACCATCCTTTCCGTGATCGCCGCCGTCCAGCTCGGCTGGATCGTTGCGTTGATTTACGGCCTGCAGTTCCTGATCGGATAGCTCCCGCACGCGGAGCGTCGCACGCTGTCTGGGTAAAGCGTGCACCGTAGTTGACCGATTTGTCAACTGGCAATGTGGTGACGCCTCTCGGACTCCGAGCTTGGAGGAGACGCATCCGGGCCACTATGCCCAGATTCGGAGCCTCCAAACCCGCTCCTGCCACCGGGCTCGAGCAGTACAGGCTTTCGACGAAGCGGGTGGACGTTTCGCCCTCAACCATGCAGAATCAACCTCGATGGCGAAGCCGCTGACCCCGCCGCAGATTCGAGACGCCGAGCTGCCGCGCTCGCTGCGCGGGTTCGAGGTCGACGCGACGCGGGCGCTGCTCGCGGACGCCGCGAGCGCTCTCAGCGCCGTGACCCGCGAGCGGGACGATCTGCGGAAGCAGGTCGACGAGCTGGGCGCGCAGGCATCGCGCAACCCGACCGACGCGGAGCAGCTCGGTGCGGTGCTGCTCACCGCCAAGCGTGCCGGCGACGAGCTGATCGCCAAGGCGTCCGAGGACGCAGCTGAGATTCGCGCCGAAGCCGAGCGGAAGGACGTCGAGGCCGAGAAGCAGCGCACGAGCCTCCTCGTCCAGGCACAGGCTGAGGCCGACGAACTGGTCCGGGAGGGTGCCGCAACCGCGCAGTCCCTGGCCCAAGAGGCCGAAGGGCTGCAGCATTCGATCGCAGTGCATCGCCAGGAATTCGTCACGTTCCTACGCTCGGCGCTCAACCAGCTCGAAAGTGTCGAGTCGGCCCGTCCGGCGGTCGCGGAAACGGGCGACCTGAGCGGCGAGCTCCTGGCGCAACTGCCCTCCGAGCAGTAGCACCCGCCCCACCTCGATCACGCAGGCGCACGCCGCGCCGGTCGAGGCGCGCGCCCCCTCCGATTGAGGGATCAACTCGCTTCTCGCACAGACCGAGTGCGAGGGTATGAGACTTCGCCGCCTCGCTCCGTCACGCGCCCCTCTTGCCTTCCCATTCGCTGCAATCGCCGTCCTCGGCGCCGGGCTCGCGTTTGCAGCAACGCCGTCCTCCGCCTCATCGACGTGTTCCTTCTACGCCGCCCCCAACGGCTCGGACGCAAACAGCGGCACCTCGTCGTCGCCGTTCGCGACGGTGGAGCACCTCGCCTCGGCGCTGGCTCCCGGCCAGACCGGCTGCCTGGCTGCCGGGGCGACGTTCGTCTCCAACGTCTCGCTGTCGCACGGTGGGCAGCCGGGAGCGCCGATCGTGCTCACCAGCGCTGATCCGGCGAACCCGGCCACGATCAAGGGCCGCATCGTGACCTTCCCCGGCGGAGACTGGATCACGTTCACCCAGCTGAGGCTGGACGGCGCGAACGCCGGCGCGCTGCCCAGTCCGACCGTCGGCTCGGACCACGTGACGTTCTCGAACGTCGACGTGACGAATGAGCACACGGCGATCTGCTTCGACCTGATCAACAGCACGACCTGGGGAGTGGCGCGATACACGACGATCGACAGCAGCAGGGTCCATGGCTGCGGGGCAGCTGCCGTCCACGAACCAGGATCACGGCATCTACATCAGCGGCTACTACGCCATGATCACCAACAACTACATCTACGACAACGCCGATCGGGGTGTGCAATTGCGCGGATCGCAGAACGGGACGATCCAGCACAACGTGATCGACCGAAACGGCGAAGGCGTCATCTTTGGAGATCAGGTGACGTCCAACAACGACGTCTCGAACAACATCGTCTCGAACTCGAACATCCGCTGGAACGCCGAGTCCTTCTGGGGCAGCGGCCCGGTCGGCACCGGCAACTCCTTCCACAACAACTGCGTCTGGGCCTCCAACAGCGAGTCGTACTACGACAGCCAGGGGGGTGTGGACGGCCCGGACGGCTTCTCGACCTCTGCGAACACGATCGGAAACCCGTTGTATGTGAACGCAGGCGCCGGGAACTATGCGATCCCGAGTGGGAGCCCGTGCGCAGGCAAAGGCCCGCTGACGACGGCGATCGGCGTGTCGACCAGCCCGCCGCCGCCGCCGCCGCCTGCGACGACGGCCGCAACGACGACCGCAGCGGCCACGACGACTCCGCCGTCCGCGGGCACGACCACGAGCCCCGCCCCGACGACCACGACCTCCGCCGGCACGACGACGACCCCGAGCTTCCTGCGCGTCCCCGGCTCGAGCTCACCGCCGATCGTCTCCGCCCTGCCGTCGGTTCACGGGACGCCCGTGGTCGGCTCGTTGCTCGCAGCAACTCCGGGAACATGGACGTCGGCCGGCTCGAATGCCTACTCGTGGCTTCGGTGCCAGCCCTCGGGCGCTGCCTGTGTCCCGATCGGCAATGCCACGAGCAGCGCCTACAGGCTCACATCCGACGATCGAGGATCGCGGATTCGCGTGACCGTGATCGCGCAGAACGCAAACGGCTCCACGTCGGCCACGTCGGCCGCGACGTCGACCGTGCGAGCTCGGTAACTAGAGCAACGGCACGGCACGTGCCGCGTAGTGCAGCTCCGGATACGCGGCGGCGGCGGCGCCTTCCGGCACGTCGCCGCCGTCACCGTCCAGGCACTCCAGCAGCTCGAAGCCCGCGGCTTCGAGCTGTCTGCCCTGGGCGTCGCGTCCGATGTAGTAGTGCAGGAGCCTGTAGTCGTGCGCCTGATCGTTGATGAGGGCGTAGTCGCGCTCACGGCGCTCGAGCTTTCCGACGCGCCGGTGGTTTCGCTCGCGCAACGGAAGGTGCGCGAGGTTCCACAGAATCCGCACCGGGTCTCGCGAGCGCGTCACCAATGCGGCCGGCTTCGGCACGTTCGGGATGAACGCGATGTTGTGGGCCGAGAAGATCAGCAAGCCCCGGGCCGCGAGCACACGGCGCAACTCACCGAGCACGCGCTTGCGCTCGACGTCGTCGAGCACGCCCAGGACGTTGAATTCGGCGATCACAACATCTCGTGACCCATCAGGAAACGCACTGAGGTCAGCCAGGTCTCCGACCTGGAACTCCAGGTCGGGATAGCGGCGGCGGCAGTAGTCGATCATGGTCGGCGAGATGTCGACGCCGAGGACGTCGCCTCCGCGGGCGCTGAGATAGCCCGTGATTCGACCCGCGCCGCATCCGAGCTCGAGCACCCGCCCGGCGAGCGAATCGGCGTAGCGGAGAAGCAGCGTTGCCTCGGGCGGGCGCAGAGTGCGCGTCGCGTAGTCGCCGACGAAGTCTCGCTCGGCCCAGACCTCGCTACTCCGCGACACGTCGCCCATTCCCGCGCGGAGCGTACCCGCTCGCGTCTGCGCTCAAGAGCTTGCGAGGATCCCGTCGAGCGCCGCGTCGAGCGCCGCATCGACGTGCCTGTGCATCCAGAGCGGACGTAGTGTGTGGTCGCGGCCCGGCAGGAAGCTCACTGCGACGTTCGGCCACCGAGCGTGTTGTGAGAGGAGACCGTCCCGCGTCATCTCGTCGCGGAGCGGCTCTCCGTCGCAGAAGAAGAAGCGGAGCTCGGTCCCCTCGGCAGCCAGCCGGTCGAAAGCCTGTGCCACCAGCTCCACCGTCGGCGAGGTTTGCTGCCGGTCGTCTCGACGCCGGGTCACCGCGCGAAGCGGAGCCTTTGCCGACCAGCCGAGAAACGCCGCGAACCGATCCGGCGAGACGTCGCCTCGCAGGATTCGCTTCCAGATCACCGGCTTGACGAGGAGGCGGGTTCGGCGGAGGTCCCGTGCAACATCGAGCGCTTCGTCCCAGTAGAGGATTCGCGGATTGATCATGAAGGCAGCCGCAATGCGCGGATCCGCCAGGGCCGCCTGGAACGCCCAGGAACTGCCCGAGCAGAGCCCGACGACGACAAATCGCTCGCCGAGCCGCTCCTGCTCGAGCTGATCGAGTGCAGCCCGCACCTGATCCGTGTACCGGGATTCGTAGAACTCGGCGACGTTCGCAAGCGACTCCGAGTCACCATCGGAGTCGCCGATGCCCCCCAGGTCGAGGCGAAGGGATGGGATGCCTCGCAGCGCCCAGCGTCGGGCCGTGTCGACCCAGAGCCGGTGCGGACCGATGCGCCGAACGGCGCCCGCGTTCAAGAAGACCGCGGTCAGCGGCCGCGGCTCGTCCTGGGGCACGGCCGAGATGCCGACGAGACGTCCGGGGGCGGCGGAGACGGTGAACGGACGCTCGCTGAACGCGTCGAACCGCAACTCGGCCTGGGGCGCGCCCGCCGGCTCCGGGCGGCCCGCGCGCTCAGGCGTGGCAGGCAGCTCCTCGAGCCAGGAGTGCACGGTGTCGAACACGTCGTGAGGGCTGCGTGACTTGTCCGGCTCTGCCAGCATCGCCGAGAAGCCCTTGCCGCTCGCGACGGTCAGGCCGGCCCCCGCGTCCGTCACGGCGGCTTGCAGAGCGACGTCCGGCTTGATCCCGTCGCGGTCGAGCAGCAGGACGCGCGTCTCGGCCGCCAGGGGACGTGTCGCGAGGTTCACGGCCGAGAGATCGACGACGGTCTCGGGCGACAGGACGAAGCCGCCCGGTGCGAGCATCCGCTCGGGCAGGGGCGGAGGCTCGGGCGAGCCGGACTCGACGATCCGCGCCGTCTCGAGCGCGGAAAACGCGGACAGCTCACGCACCAGCGTTCGGCCGCGGCTCGGGGTCGCCCACAGAACGATGTGGTCCAGCTCGCCCCGGGCGGCGGCCTCGTAGACGAGGAGCCCGCCGACACCGATCCCGATTCCGACGACGGTGGGCACCGCCGCCTCTGCGCGGACCCAACCGGCAGCCTCACCGACGGCGGCTTGCCACGCCGTCAGGGTCGCGGGGTCGGTTGGCTCGCCGGCGCTGTCGCCGGTGCCGGGGAGATCGAGACGGAGGACCGGATACCCGTGCGCGGCCAGCTCCCCGGCCCAATCGCGCACTGCACGATGCGCAGCGATCTCCTCCCAGCCGAACGGCGACGCCAGCACGACCGCGGGCCGCGCACGCGGCTCGCTCGGCGCCTGGTAGACGACGAGGAATCGCCTCGGTGCATCGCCGAGGTAGACGACCTGGTCGGTCATGACACCTGCACCTCGAGCGGCGCGAGCAGGTTGAGCGCGCGCACCGATACACCTGCGGCCGCGTTCGCGACCGCGGCAGCGTCCCTCGGCCGCAGCGTGACCAGCCGCGAGCGGCCCGGCTCGATGGTGAAGGCATCCTCGTCCGCGATGAACCCGGATCGGTCGAGTCGCACGCCGTACGCGACTCGCGCCGTCGCGAGCGTCACTTCGATCGCCCCGTCGCGTTCACACGCGGAAGCGGTCAACCCGAGCTCTGCCGCGCTCCGGCGACCGGTCGGCGGCCCAACGGGGAACCGGAATGCCTGGCCGATCAGCGCGTCACGCTGCTCGAGGGATGCGACGACCAGATGGTGCTGCGGCTCTCCGAACCGATAGGCGTAGCCGACGTCGACGAACCTGCCCAGGATCGCCTCGATCGAGCGCTCGATCACTGCATGCGGTGGGACCTCCACGGCCAGGTGGGCCTCCTCGACGCGGACCTCACCGTCGCGATACAGCGCCACCCGAAGCTGCGCAACGAGCGGTTCTGGGCGGTCGTTCGCGATGTGCACGCTGATCCCATTGAGGCCCTCGTCGGTCGTCCAGACCGCGATCGGCGCGAGCGCGCGGCGAAGCTGATGGAGGACGACCTTCGGCTCGCCGCGGTGATCCAGGAGTCCCCACCCGGAGCCGGGCACGAGGTCGCGCGACCACAGGATGATCCCGCCGCTCGTCACCGAGGCGTCCCGGCGCCATTCGCCGAAGACCTCCGCCATCACCTCGCCGGTCACGAACCGCGAGCGCTCCCAGTAGTCCTCGTGCGTTCGATCGATGCCGTAGAGAAGTTGAAGGTAGTGATCGCGCACATCGGCGAAGTCCCAGTTCGCGCCGACATCGCGCATGACGCCCTCGTCATGGGTGCGCGGGGTCGCGTCGGGAACGTTGGCGAACGCGAGGCATTCGGATGCGAACGGGACGGCCGCACGGCGGACGTCTTCGAGCGGCCGGAGATAGGCGCCCACGCCGAAGTAGTTGGCCACGCCGCGATCGGTTCGAAACGGCTGGTCGCCGCCCGTCGGAGCGGATGGGACGTACACGGCGTCGACGGCTGCCTCGTCGATCAACGCGGGGATGATGCGGGCGAAGAGCTCTCCTCGGCCGAGCGCCGGATCGAGGCCGAGCATCCCGACCTGCTGTTCGACCTCGCTGTTCCCGCACAGCACCACGAGACTGGGCCGGCCGCCGAGCTCGTCGAGCACCTGGCGCACCTCGGTCTCGACCAGCGCGCGGAACTCGTCGTCGGCGATCGGATAGTCCATGTTCGCGAACATGAAGTCCTGCCAGACGAGCAGGCCCAGTTCGTCGCACAGGTCGTGAAAGAGCGGCGGTGCGTAGGTGGTCGTGCCGACGACTCGAACGATGTTGAGCCCGGCACCGCGCAGCGTCTCCAGCGTCCGTCGTAGCTCATCGTCCGGGACGGGTGTCCAGACGACGCCGCGCGCGAAGATCGACGTTCCGTTGACGCGCAACTCGAAGCGGTCGGCATCGGCGCCGCCGTTCAACGCCAGCTCGCGGAAGCCGACGCTGCGCACCAGTTCGCGGCCGCTCGCACGGATCCGAACGGTGTAGCGGTCAGGATCGCCGTGGGTGTGCGGCCACCAGCGCCTCACAGCCGGCACCCGCAGCTCGCCGCCACCCGCCGGAAGCACGGTCGTGCGCGAATCGACCTCCACCTCGAGCGGCCCGACGGAGCGATCGGTCTTGATCTGCAGTACCCCGTCGGGGCCGTCGAGCGTGGCTCGGACGATCGCCTGGAGCGGCGGCTGCTCGGCGATCCAGACGTCGCGCCACGGCCCGACGAGCGGTGGACCAGGTGCGAACCCGGGCGCCCGTCCGAGCAGCGTCGTTCGCAGCCAGCGGAGGTTCCCGTCCCTCGGCACATTCGACCGCCAACGGGCGCGAGGCTTTCTCGGGATCTTCAGGACGGGATCGAGAGCGCGCGCGCAGACGGTCAGCTCGTGTGCCCCGGGCTGCACGGGCAACGTGTGCGACACGAACATCGAATCGCTCCGAATCACGTGCTCGCCGTCGAGGTAGACGTCGCTGACGCTCGCAAGCCCGCCGATCTGGACGACCGGGCTCGTGCCCGTTGCGCGGAACCGATGGCGAAACCAGTGGTCGTCGGCGTCGCTGCCTCGCACCGGCAGGCTCACGTCACGCCAGTCGAGCTCCTCCTCCGGCCCGGGCGCAGTCGTGAATCTCGCGGCCGGCGTCGTTGCCATCTGCCACGAGTCGAGGCGTTGTGCCGACATCAAGCGAGGAGCTTCGAGAGGGCCGCGATCGCGTCGTCCCAGGCGGCGGCGAGCGGGGCGCAAGCGGCTTCGACGTCGAAGTCTCGCCGACGCGCCAGCTTGAACGACAACGCCTTCGAGCCGCTCGTGATCGTGGCCAGCGACTGGGCGGCGCCGGAACCGTCCGCACCGAAGAGCCATTCGACGTGGGCCGCGCACGCTTCGAACGCCGAACCGGCCATCCGCACGGTTGCGAATGCGTAGGTGTGGTAATACGCGTGGTCGCTTGCCAGCAAGCTCGGAAGGTGAGCCGCCAGCGAGTCACCGAACCGTTGGAAGGGGTTCGACGGCGGACGATGGTCGAAGTGCTCCTCGAACAGCGACCGCGAGGCGGCTTTCAGCGCGTCGCCTTCGAGCCGCTGTCCTGCGTCGAAGCGCACGAGCTCGAGATACGGCGGCAGCGACGTCTCGGCGGTGCGGTCATCGAGCCGGAGGCTGCCCCGAAAATCGTCGCCGTTGAGCTCGAACAGACCGGTGTTGTGAAAGTACCGCAGGCGTTCGGCGGCGACATCGATCCCCTCGATCACCGCCGAGCTCTTGACGTGCTCGCGGCGATAGGCGGTCGACTGTGTGTCCGGCAGGTACCACGAGTCCAGTTCCACGATCACGGTGCGCCCGGCGCGAAGCTGCTCCTCGATCTGGTCCGGCAAGGGCCGGTACAGCTGCATCTCGTGGATGTCGATCCCGAACAGGCGCTCGAGGTCCTGCGGCGCCGGCTTGAAGAACGTCCACTGGTCACCCTCGAAATCGGTGCGGATCGTCCCGCCCAGCATCGCCAACGGCTCATCCCCCCTGGCATGAACGAGCTCGATCAGGATGTCCGCGTAGCAGTTGGTCTCCGGATAGGCGCGCGCCGGGTCGTGCAGCGCGTGGGAGCGATAGTTCTCTGGGTCGAGCTGAAGCAAGCTGAGCATCAAGCGACCTACGCAGACGTCTCGAGCTGCACCCGAAGTTCCGTCGGCCAGGCTTGCAGGTCGCAGCCGTGCTCGAACAGCATCGCGAGCGTGATCCGCTCCAGCCCGAAGCCGACACAGGCCGTATGGACCTCCCCGCCTTCCGAACGGCTCATGCCGTAGAGCGCCGAGAAATGCTCCCGGTGGCAATTGAACGAGGCAACGGCTGTCGGGCCCTCCCCGCCGATCGGCACACCGACTTCGAACTTGAGGGCCTGAGAGCGCTGGCTGCGGGCGAGCATGCGACCGGTGCGGCCGAAGAACGGATCCGAGGCGACGTCCGATTGGGCGTCGAGGCCCAGACCACGAAGCAGCTCGACCGCGCGGTCACACCACCTCTGCCGCCAGTCGGCGACGATCTCGGGAGCGCCGAAGCGAACGAGCTCACGCTGGTGGAACATCTGCATCCGGGCCGGGTCCGACGACGGCTCGTTCCGGAACACGTAGCTCCCGCCCAGATCGAGGGAAACACCACCGTCCGGCAGGTCGCCGCGAGCAGCGACCGCCGGATACGACGGATAGCACGCCGCCGGCACGAGGACCACATCGGTCTGAGTCTGGAACGAGCTCCAGTCGGCGTGAGCCGCAGCGTGCTCGGCCAGCTCGACGGCCTGGTCCTCGTCGCCGGTGAACGAGAAGATCGAGCCCGCGAGGTGAGGGAACGAGCCGAGATACCCGATCTCCTCCAACTGGCGGCGCGGGATCACCGGCGGGAACGCCATCCGCTCGACGCTCACGACGTCGTCGATCGCGCTGCGTGTGACCAGCGAGTCGAGCGCGAGCCGAAGTGACTCGAACTCCGTGCCGCGCCCATAGATGCCCGGGACCCCCGATGGGATCAGAAGGCCGTTGGCGGTGAGCTCTTCGAGGAATGCCAACTGATCTGCGGTCCCCGCAACAAGCTCGCTCAAGGCTTACACGTCCTTGGCGACGAGGAGGAGCGTGGCGTTCGTCTGGTGGATGCGCTCGTTGGCGATCATCAACGCGGCAGACATGCTGTCGCGGAGATGCCGCCCGACGCTGTACGGGGTGTCGTTCTTGAAGCCGACGATGCCGCACACGCCCATCGCACCCTGGCACACACGCGGCGCCTGCTCCGAAGCCGCGATCTTCAGGTAGTTGAACCGGAGCGCCTGCGCCATCGTCTCGGAGGGCTCGCCGTCCGCGCTTTCCTGCGCCTCCGTGAAGTCCTCCAGCCCCGCTCTGACCTCGGCCCGAAGCAAAGACAGGTCGACCATGAGATGCGACAGCTTCGTGGCCGCTGGGAGCGGCTGCCCGGGTTTCTGCCGGGCCGAATCCCGGACGAACTTCCGCGCGCGGTCGAACGCATCGGTGGCAATGCCGAGCCAGAGATGGGACCAGAAGATGTGGGAGACCGGCACCATCGTCTGCGCGCTCACGGTCGAGAACGGCTGCGGCAGGACCTGCTCGGCCGGGAACGTCGCGCGAATCACGAACCCCGGCGAGCACGTGCCGCGCATCCCGAACGGATCCCAGGTCCCGGCCTGCTCCAACTCGGCCTGGCCCCTCCGGGTCAGGACGATCACCTGGTCGCCGCCGTCGGCGTCTTCGGATCGCCGCATGGTGGTGAAGAGATCATCGGCGTGGCTTCCGTAGCTCACCGTCGGCGCCTGCTTCTCGAACGACCAGAGCCCGTCACCCTGGGGAGCGAGGAAGGCAACCGAGCGGCCCATGTCGCCGCCCGTCCCCACCTCTGACGTTGCCGAGGCGATGAGCCGCTGCTCCGAGACCAGCTCGCGCAGGTAGTTGTCGAACCACTCGCTGCCGTCTCGATGACGCACGATGCACGCAACCTGGATCTGATGCATCGCGAACACCATCGCTGCGGCGCCACACCTCCGTCCGAGCTCGAAACAGGCAGCGGCGATCTCCTCGGTCGAGGCTCCGCCGCCGCCGAGCTCGAACGGGACGAGCGCGGAGAGCGCGCCGATCTCCTTCAGGGCGTCGATCGCCTCGGTCGGGAACCGCGCCTGCTGGTCGACCTCGTCTGCGTGCGGCGCGGCGACCTCGCCTGCGATCCGCTCCACCGAGGCCACGAGCGAGGAATCGGCGACGAGACCGCCTCTCGGCCTCACGACGCCTCCTCGACTCCGAGCGTCGTCAGAGCAGCGCGGATCGACCCGACGCTCTCGAAGGCCGTCCTGGTCAGCATCTCGTCGGGGAACTCGACGTCGAACCGGTCCTCGAGGGCGAGCATGAGGTTGACGCTCGCGTGGGAAGTCATCCCCGCCTGGTAGAGGTTGGCGTCGTCGGGAAGAGTCTGCACGTCGACGGGAAGGCGGCCATGAGCTTCGATGATCTCGCGAATGGTGTCGGTCATGCGGTGGCCACCACGATCGCCGATGCGTAGGTGCGCTCGTGAGTCACGCTGAGCGCAAACTGAGACAACCCTGCCTCCGCGGCCAGAGCCGCAGCGGCGCCGCGAAGGACCAGCATCGGCGCTCCGTCGCCGGCGCGCTGAACCTCCACCTCGCGCCACGAGACCGCACGGTCGCCGACCCTGAGCGCCTTCATCGCTGCCTCCTTCGCAGCGAACCGCCCCGCAAGCCTCACGGGGTCGACCTCGCGGTCTCGCCGGCAGTCCTCGACCTCACGGCTCGTGTAGATCCGGGAGAGATACCGCGGCCCCAGCTTCGAATGCAGTGTCGCGGCAACCTCCTCGACCTCGACGAGGTCGATGCCGACCCGCAGCCGACTCGACGACTCGGGCTCTGGGGTTTTCGGCTCGCCGGACGCGGTCGCTGACACAGCTCGACGATAGCTGGCGCGACCGGCCACAGAGGAGGGGTCGGAGAGTGGCATCGGTCCGTCCATGAAGTGTTGCATCGGCAGAAACAAGGGGCGCTTGAGCGGGGCGCGAGACACCCTGGCTCAGGCGGCGAATCGCGGTGCAGGTACGGCGTGTCTGAGCGCCCGGGCCATCGACGGCCAGCGCAGCCGCTCACAGGCGACGCCTGGGCTGAGCCAGGCGTAGGAGTCGTGCTCCCAGTTCAGGACGGGCTCCCAGCACGCTTCAACCTCGACGAGGAAGCAGACGACCTTCATCTTGACGACCGGCAGCACACGCCTGCCACCGAGCGATCCGGCAGAGCCCGGAATTGCATACGCGAACTCGTGAACGCTCTCCTCGGCTTCGAACGGCATGCGGAGCCCCGTCTCCTCGAGCAGTTCGCGTTCCGCCGCTTGCTGTGGCGACTCGCCTGCTTCGAGTGCCCCCGCGACGACATGCCAGTGGCCGCCCAGCACGTCGATCCGGTGCGCGACCAGGACCTCGGCCATGCGGGAGCGCGTGATGAAGATCGCCACCTCCACGCCGGTGCTCGCAGGGCCCGGGCTCGACCACGTCTCGCCCGGCCACATGCCGACCGAGCCCCTGGCGACTTCTCCGGTGCGATCTCGGCATCAGGCGCATTGCGAGCAGGCCCCTTTTGGTTAAACGAAGCGGACGACTGCGACGAGGAGGAGCGCCACCCACAGGAGCTCGACGGTCGTGACCAGCACCAGCACGCCGATTCCGATTCTCCGGAACGAGGCGGGCTCGTCGACGGCGCTCGGCGCGACGGTCGCCTGCGGTGCGACGAGGTCGGCCTCTGCGGCGGTGTCGAGGGCGTAGGAGCGGTTCGCAACGACCATGCTCGTACTATCCGAATCGCCACTGCGCTCCGCCCTAGCCGATGGGTGAGTCCTAGAGCGCCTTCGGACCTGCCTCGTTCGAGGGATACCGGGAGCGTCAGTATCGTCCGGGATCGTGGGAAAACGGAAGCACGTGAGCGCCGTCACTCCCGGCAGCGGCGGCGCCGTGCTGGAGGTCTGCCACTACTGGGGGCCGTACCCGGGGAACTTCATTCCGAGCCTCGTGGCCACGCGCGTCGCTGTCCGGGAGCGGCTGGGCCTCGACTATCACTGCCTGTTCCCCGCGGCGATGCAGAGCCGTCCCTGGGTGCAGCTCCTACAGGACGCCGGCGTCCCCCACTCCTTCGTCACACGCTCGCACCGCGTCGGACTCGTCACTCAGATCGGCCGCGTGGCGGAGTCGACCGACGCGATCCTCCTTCGATCCCACTTCTCGAACTGGGACATCGAATCCGGCGTCGCAGCCCGGCGGCGAAAAGCCGTTTCCGTGTGGCACATGCACTCGGGCAGGTTCGGGCGGAAGCCCACCGCCGGCTCGCGGGCCAAGGACGTGCTGAAGGTGAGAGGCCTGGGGGGATTGTGCGACCGCGTCTTCGCCGTGTCGGACGAGGTTCATCGGCTCGCAGCGGAACGCGGGTTTCCGGAGCGGAAGATCAGCACGGTCTTGAACGGGATCGACGTCAGCCGCTTCGACGAGCTCCCGAGCCGCCGAGAGGCCCGCGCGGTGCTCGGGCTCGACACCGACATCCCGATCGCCCTCGGATTCGGTTGGTCTCCCTACACCAAGGGAACCGATGTGCTCGTCGAGGCCGGCCGGCCGCTCGGCGAAGCGGGTGAGCTGGTCGTCGTGCTCGTCGGCGACCCTTCCCTCGAGGAGCGATTCGGAGGAGCCGATGTCGACTGGCTCCGCGTCATCCAGCCGCGCGACGACGTCGGCACGATCTTCGCGGCAGCAGACATCTTCGTGAGCTCCTCGCGTGACGAAGGTCTCCCGTATTCGATCGGTGAAGCGATGGCGTCACGGCTGCCTGTGATCTCGTCGGACATCAAGGGGCCGGCGACGTACTTTGCGGCGGAGGGCGTGGTCACCTTTCCGAGCGAAGACAGGAGAGCGCTCGGCGCAGCGCTCGAAGACCTGCTCCAGGCGAGCGACCGCGAGTCGCTGGGGCTGGCCAACCGCGGTTACATCGAAGAGCACCTCGGCATCGGCGCACACGTCAACCGGGTGGTCGAGCTGTTCGAACGGCTGCTCTCCCGCCGCCGAACCTGAGGCGCCGCTCGCGGCGCCTGGCGTCGATCGCTTCGAAGCGACTGTCACGAGCATAGGTGTGCACCGCACGTGCACCCGCGACCTGATCGGGCTGCAGCCGTTCGATCTCTCGCTCCTCGTAGCGATCGGGGGTCAGCAGGGTGATCTCGCGTAACGAGACGGCCCAGCCGTAGCGTCGAGAGCCGTCCTGCGCCGGACGAACGAGACGATCGCCGTCCGCGCAGGATGGCGCCGGCCGGCCGGGCTGCGCGGACGTCGGAGACGACCGGGTTGCCCGGATGCGGTGCCCATGGGCCGAGGGGCGACGCAGCGTGGAAGAGGTGGAGCTCATCCCCGAGCGTCGTCCCGTGCCCACCGACCGATGCGAACAGCCACCAGCGACCCTCCGCTTCGAGCAGCGTGGCGTCCACCGCGCGGATGTCGTCGACCAGGACGCGATCGAACTCCCACTCGGTCGGAAAGCGTGCTGCGCGGTACAGCCTGATCTGAGCGACGTCCCCGGTCTCCGGGATCATGTAGATCTCGCCGGCGTGCGAGAACACGAACGGATACGAGAGGTGATGATCGGCCTGCAGGACCGGCACCGGCGCTCCGGGGTCGTTCCCAGGACGTAGCTCGACATGCGAGATCGCACCGCGATCCGTGCCCGGCGGAACATCCTCGAGGAACAGGTGATGGCGTCCGTCGTGCTCGAAGAGAAACGGGTCGGCGTAGGTATGCCCTCGCTGCCACCGCACGAGGCCTGCGTCCTCGCCCCAGCCGGCGAGGGCCTCCGACCGGCGTTCGCGGACGAGCACGTACCACGGACGCCGGTACAGCACGCGGTGGACCAGCACGCTTCCCCAGCGCGGCGCCAGCAGCAGGAAGGCCGAGATGCGCGCCGGCCGGGCGCCCGCGGACCCTCGCGGTGTCGGGCACCGGCTCCGCGAGCCCGGGGAGCGTCTCGGCCGCCCGGCACGCAAGCGTTGCACTCCGCCAGAGAGCGAGATTCAGGCTCGACGCGAGCGAAAAAGGCCGCACTCCCGAGACGGCTCTGCTGACGACGGTCGCTCCGGCACCGCGTCGCCGGAGCGTCGCCTCGACGACGACCACACCGTCGTCGTTCGCGATCGCCCGCCTGAACGCCGGCTCGGCGCGATCACCCTCGCGCCCGTACCGCAACTCGACGACATCGTCGCCGGCCGGAGGCTCGGTCGAGGCCAGCCAGAGCGTGACGTCCGCGTCATCTTTGGAGCCGGGCGGCACGTCGAGCTCCGTCGGCGCAAGCGGGTCGTGTGAACGGGCGAAGAGATGCCGCTCGATCCGTCGCTGCGTCCGGGCGACGAGCGACGCCTTCGGCGCGTCGATCACTCGTACCTCGCTCACCTTCAACCGAGGCGAGCTCGCGAGCAGCTCGAGCGCGTGAACCTGCCACGCCGGCGGGCGCGGCCCGTCGAGCACGACTGACACCGACCGGAGCGCGGGGTCGTTCATTTCGTCGCGTGCGCGCTCGCCGCGTCGGCGCTTCGCGCAAGCTCGCTGCGCGGGCCGGGCGGTGAAGGGCCGGTCAGGCCGTAGCCGCTGCATCCACTCGGCGTCTTCAGCCGGAGATCACCCTGCGACGCAGCCACGAATCGCGGCCGCTGAACGACATTGTCGGCAACGGTGTATCCGTCCGGGCCAGAGATTCCTCCACGCGCGTCGTAGTACTTGTCGCTCGCGCTCGCCCAGACGCAGTTGTGAACCAGGACGTTGCCCGTCCCGACGGCTCCGCCGGCCGGATACGAGCTCTCGACGTTCCAGCGCACCTTCGAGTTGCTGATGATGTTGTCCCTGACCGTGATGTCGCGCGAGGCGCTCGTGCCGTCACCGGCGAAGATGACCCCCGATCCGTTGCCGTTGATCACGTTGTGCGCGACCAGGATGTTTTGCGCAGCTGGATAGAACTGAACGCCGCGATCTCCGTTGTCGAAGATCCAGTTGCCGACGATCACCGTCCGCCCGGAAGTCGCCTGCGCATAGATCCCGTGATTCGTGTTGTTGGTGGGGCCGCAGTCGTGAATCCGACTGTTCTCGATCGTCGTGCTCCCGGCGTAGCCCCAGGTGTCGGTATTGCCGAGGGAGAAACAGATGCCTCCGGGCGTGTTCCCTGAAGGCGGATTGGAGACGTCGACGCGGTTCCAGATCGAGTGGTCGCCGTTGACGATCGCGGCCGGTAGGACCGCCGACCCACCCACGATGGCGAGATCCTCGAGCGTGACGTAGTTCGCGTCGTTCCGGATCCAGACGCCGCCGTGAATCGTCGCCGGATGATCGGGGTCGGTGCTCTGCACCGTGATCGGAGCGCCCGGCCGGCCCGAACGAGGGAACGTCAGCTTCTTCGCTCGATAGTCGCCGGGAGGCAGGCACCCTCGGTCACCCGCGCGAAGACTGTCGACGAACCGCTGGAGCCCGTGCCCGGGAAGCATCTGACGTGAACAGCGTTTGTCCGGGTGCTGGGCGGCCCAGGCGTGCGTCGAGCAAGCAAGAACCGCGAAGCCCGCGAAAACCGCGCAGAGCAGGAACATTCTCGCCGGCGGCACGAGCGTCATGCTAGCGCGGGCCTGCAGCGGACGATCTTCACTCGAGTATCGTTGACGACCCGCCGTGCCCTTCTTCCGTCCCCTCGTGCTCGTCTATCACGCGGTCTCCGACGACTGGAGCGATCCGCTGTCGGTCCGGGTGGCCGACTTCGAACAACAGATGCGAACGCTGAACGCGCGCGGTTACCAGGGGTGCACCTGGCGCGAGCTGCTCGAGCATCCCGGCGACCGCAAGCTCGTGCACATCACGTTCGACGATGCGTTCCGCAGCGTTGCGAACGCCCTGCCGGTCCTGCGCGAGCTCGGTCTCCCAGCCACGATCTTCGCGTGCTCGCAGTACGCGCGCGACGGCGGCAGGCTCAGCATCCCTCGGCTTGCCGAACGCGCGGCCGACGACGAGATCGCAACCATGGACTGGGCGACCTTGCGGGCGGTCGTCGAGGAGGGACCGGTGGAGATCGGCTCGCACGGACGCGGCCACGTCGACCTCGTCGAGCTCTCGGACGCCGAGCTCGGGCTGGAGCTCAGCGAGTCCAAGTCCGAGATCGAGGACCACCTCGGCCGCCCGTGCGCGACACACGCCTATCCGTTCGGAAGCCAGGATGCCCGGGTTCGCCGGGCGACGGCGGCTGCGGGCTACGCCGCTGCCTTCGGAGCGCCGGGGGTCTCGGGCCAGGTCGATCCCTTTCGCATCCCACGGACCGGGATCTGGCGGGACGAGCCGCCGCTGCGGCAACGCGTGCGGACGCAGTTCTTGACCCGGCTCATCCTCGAACGCCGGGCGCTCGCGAGCTAGTCGGGCCTGGAACGGGTGCGAGGGGCGATGCCTCGACCGGGCCGGGCCGCCGCGCGATGTTGGCGAATGCCAGCAGCAATCCGAGCGTGAGCCAGAGCTGCTTCTCATACTGGGCCGACAGGAAGAAGAACGCGGTCAGCATCCCGATCGTGCCGACGAACAGTCCCCGTCCGACCAGCTCGAGCGTCTGTTTCCCCTGTCGCGCGAGCAGCCGGACTCCGCGCCGAGTCACCTCGAGCACGAGGCCCAGCACACCCAGGAACAGGAGCTCGCCGACGACTCCCAGCTCGGCGAGGATCTGCAGATAGGTGTTGTGCGTCGGAGCACCCTGGGTCACGACGACGTCCGCGCGCGGCAGATCGGTGTCCGTCGTGACGGCATAGATCGGCGAGACGACCTGGAAGTTCTCGAGCCCGACGCCCTTGACCGGGTGCCGTTCGAAGACCTGGACGGCAATCGACCACAGGTCGGTTCGCCCGGTTCCTCCGCCCGCGCGAAGATCGCTCAGGCGCGAGAGCGCATGCGGCGGCGCCAGGAGGGCGAGGTAGATCAGCCCGATCGAACCGACCACCAACGACACCCCGACGATCTGCGCGCGGACACGGCCGCCGAAGAGGATCGCGAGGACGAAAACGACTCCCAAAGCGACGACACCGCCCCGCGATTGCGTCAGGAAGACGGCGACCACGGAGATGACCGACAGCCCCAGCATCACGACGCGGTACAGGCGGCTGCGCCCCGGCGCCAGCGCCATGAAGAGCGAGAGCGCCACGGCCGACACGAGCACGGCCGCAGTGAAGTTGGGATCCCCGACTCCGCCGCTCAGCCGACCGCCGTCCTGGGCGCTGTGGATCAGGCCGCTCAGCCCCGCAACTGCACTCAGCGCTGCCCCGGCGACATAGACGTAACAGAGAGTCAGCAGCGCAAATTCCGTCTGGACGAACGCGACGATGACGATGACGAGCAGCGGCCCCTGGGCGAGGCGCGCAGCGCTGGCGGCGGCGCTGTGTGGATCAGACGCCCAGAGAGCCGACGAAAGCGCCCAGACCACCAACGCGGCGGAGACGACCGCGAACACGCGAACTGCGGGCGCAACCTCCGTTGGCCCCTGACGTGCAAGCAAGCGATAGATCCAGACGAGCACGAGCGCACCGCCGGCGCCCTTGGCGGCCAGGACCGCCGGGTTGAAGGACCCCCCGGCTACCTGGGCCAGCAAATCGCTCAGGAACGTCAGTGCGAAGAAGATCGCCAGCGCCAGCAGGGGCGACCTGGCGGCAGCCAGGAGGAACAATGCCCCGAACAGACCTTCGACGACGAGCAGCGGGCGGTGAACCGCGACGTAGACCGTCACGAATCCGGTCAGCATCAACAGCGCACTGAGGACCGTCGAGCGATCGAGCGAACGCCCGGAGAGGCGCGACAGCGCAATTGGCCTGGGAAGCAAGCTCATCGACGTGGTTGGCAGCGTAGCCCGGGCACCCGCGCCCGACGCAACGCAGACTTCGCCACCGACGTCAGGAAACCTGGACCGACGGCTGAACGCTGCCGACGCCGGGGTGGCCGAGGCTCTCGTTGTAGAGCTCAACCGTCTGGCGGACGACCGCGTCCAGCGAGAAGTCACGCGACTGGCGTTCGCGGGCCGCACTGCCGAGCTCGGCACGTCGCGTCGGGCTCGCGGCGAGCTCCGCAATGCTCCGGGCGAGCAGCTCGGGATCGCCGGGCTGGACCAGCAAGCCTTCGACTCCGTCCTCGATCATGTTCGGAATCCCCCCGACCCGGGATGCAACGATGGCGCAGCCTGCCGCCATGTACTCGAGGATCGCGAGCGGCGCGCCTTCTCGATCCGAGGCGAGCACGGCAAGGTCGCTCACGGCGAGCAGGTCCGGCACGTCGTGTCGCTCACCGAGGAAGCGAATCCGATCCGACAGCTGAAGAGACTCGGCGAGCTCGCCCAGCCGTTGGAGCTCGGATTGGTAGTCGCCGATGACGAGCAGCTGAAGATTCGGATGGTCGTCTCGCAGCAGGTCGAGTGCCCGGAGCACGAGATCGACCCGTTTCTCGACGCGCACGCCGACACAGGCGATGGCGAGGGACCCGGGCGGAAGTCGGAGCTCGTCCCGAACGGCTTCCACCTCCCGCGGTGCGCTGAAGGTGATCCCGTTCGGGAGAACGACGATCTTGGACGGGTCGATGTGCTCGATCGAGATCATCGCGTCCCGATCGGGCGCAGACACCGCAATCATCCGCGTCGCGCGTCGCGCGATCAGGAAGCGATCGATCAGTATCCGTGCTCGGCTGCCCGAGTACTGCCAGGAATGTTCGTGAGCGAGAAACACCGGGACACCGGTGGCCAGAGAGATGATCGCGCCCCAGAAGTTCGATCCGTGCTTGTGTGTGTGGAGGATCTCGATCTTCTCCCGCCGCATCAGACGGACGAGGCGAAGCCAGGGAAGAAGGTCGTAGCGCGAGCGGCGTTCCAGCTGAAACACCTGCACGCCCGCGGCCTTCGCCTGCTCGACCAGGTACCCCTCCGAGGACCGCGAAAGGCACATGTAGCGGTCGTAGACCTGCGGGTCGAGATTCGTGAGCACGCTGACGGCGAGTCGTTCTGCACCCCCGCCGGCATCTCCCGTGCAGTCGAGGAGGTAGAGGATCTTCACCAACGGGGAGCCTCTATTTCCCTGCTCAGCGTCGCATTCACACCGGGATGCTAGCCGACCTCCAGCCGACCGCCCGTCGGCGAGACCGGCGAGATCGAGCCTCCGACAACCCGACTAGGATGACCGCGCGTGGAAGAAAACGAGCGTGAGGAGCCCCGTGACCTGACCTCGACGGTCGTCCGGGGAGTCAGCCTCGCGGGGACCGGTTACCTGTTGGCACAGGTCCTCAACCTCGGCTTCTTCGTCATTCTCGCGCGCCTGCTGAAGCCGGCTGATTTCGGAGAGTTCGCCGCTGCGACGGTGCTCATCAGCCTCAGCATGCTGGTCACCGAGTCCGGCCTCGCGTCCGCACTCGTGCAACGCCGTGACCGGCTCGAGGCCGCGGCGGCAACTGCAGTGGTCGCGACCGCTGTCTCCGGGATCAGCATCTCGTTGCTCGCACTCGCGACCGCACCGCTGATCGGCGCCTTCTTCCACAGCAGCGAGATCACCGCCCTGGCGGCGGCGTCGTCGGGCACGATCTTCCTGCGCACGATCGCGACCACGCCCGACGCGCTGCTGCAGCGTCAGTTCTCATTCGTGCGCCGTCTGTTCATCGAGCCGGCCCAGGTGCTCGCGTTCGGCATCGCAGCGGTGATCGCCGCGGAGGCTCACCTCGGCCCGTGGGCGCTCGTCATCGGCCAGTACGTCGGGTACGGCGTCGACGCATTGCTCGCATGGATCATGGTTCGCTGGCGCCCGAACCTACGGCTGGTCTCGTACGCCATGTGGAGGGAACTGGTCGGGTACGGCCGCCACATCTTCGTCGCTACGGCGGTCCTTCGTGTGGGCGATCAGTTCAGCACGCTCGTCCTCGGCCGGGCGCTCGGCCCCGCCTCGCTCGGACAGTTCCGCTACGCCGGGCGGCTCGCGGGGACCCCGTTCGGACTGCTGCTCGCCTGTGCTGCGTATGTGCTCTTCCCGGCCTTCTCACACATCGCCGACGACTCGCCGCGCCTCGAGGGTGCGTTCCTGCGCTCACTGCGCTGGATCTGCGTGGTCTCCTTCCCCGCCGGGCTCATCTTCGTCCCGCTCGGGATCCCGACGGTCGTGATCATCTTCGGAGAGGTCTGGCGCCCTGCAGGCGAGGCGCTGATCGCGATGTGCCTGCTGCCGGCCGGGGGCATGCTCGCCTCGATCGTCTCCGAGGCGCTCAAGGCGATCGGGCAGCCGCGGTACCTCACGCGGCTGCACCTGGTCACCGCCGGGGTCACCGCTGTGAGTCTCCTGGCGCTCTACAGGTTCGGCCTGACCGCGGCCGCTGCCAGCGTCTCGGTCGGCGCGCTGGTCGGAGGGTGCTACGGGCTCATGCTCATGCACCGCGTCGCGCACACGCCAATGGGCAAGATGGTCGCCGAGGTGTGGCCGTCGGCGAGCGCAGCGACGGTCGCTGCGCTCGTCATCCTCCCGATCGAGGTCTTCGTCGTTCACGCTGCATCGCACGGCGTCTTGCTCGGCTTCGCGCTCCTCGCCTTCGAAGCACTGGGGTACGCGCTGATCTATGTCGGGCTGCTGCGCTTGATCGCGCCACAGACGGGCCGCGAGCTCATTGCGGCACTCCGCGCGGTCGTCGGGCGCATCGCTGCGCTCCGCCGGCCGAACCCGGCGGCAGCCTGATGCCTCGGTTCAGCGTCATCGTCCCTGCCTACAACGCCGCGGGCACGATCGAGGCAACGATCCGCTCGGTCCTGGCTCAAACCGCCGCCGACCTCGAGTTGATCGTCGTCGACGACGGGTCGAGCGACGACACTCGCGCTCTCATCGCGGCGATCGCCCGCAGCGACGCCCGCGTCGAGCTCATCGCACAGCCGAACCAGGGAGTCGCCGGAGCGCGCAACACCGGGATCGAACGCGCTTCGGCGGTGTACCTGAGCTTCCTCGACAATGACGATCTCTGGATGCCCCGCTATCTGGAGGAGGCCGGCGAGGCGCTCGATGCGGCCCCCGGCGCGGCTTTCGCGTATTGCGACGCCTGGAGCCTGGTGCACGCGTCCTCGCGAATCCGACGCCGCACGGAGCTCGAGTCCCGCCCCGGCCCCGAGCCCGGCTCTTCCTGGGAGCAGGTCTTCATGACGCTCGCACGCCGGAACTTCGTGATGAGCTCGGCCACGGTACGCGCCGTCGCGCTCGGCGAGGTCGGCGGCTTCGCCCGCGAGGTCGCCGGAACGGACGACTACGACCTGTGGTTCAGGCTCATGCTCTCCGGGCACACCGCGGTCCGCGCGGGAGACACGCCTCTGCTGCTCCAGCGAGACCGGGACGACTCTCAGTCGAAGGACGACGTCCTGATGCTGAACGGATTGCGCCTCGTGCTGGAACGCGTGCTCGCAGATGACCGCACTCCGGTCGCCGCTCGGCCGGTGCTCGAACACCGGATTCACGAGCTCGACCGGTCGATCGGAGCGGGGCGGTTCGAGCGGCTCACGAACACGGTCAGGCGTCGAGGAGCGAGGCTGCGGGAGCAGCTCTTGCCGGGATCTGCCTATGCCGAGACGCCACCTGACGTTGCCGCGGCGTTTCCGGAGCTCGCCGACGACGGTTTGGGCAGCCGGGGGAGCTCTCAAGGTTGAATCTTGCGCGCCGATACTGGCTGCGTGGTTCTCACACTGAGATTGACGGTTCTCGCCGCCGCACTGGTCATAACGGCGGGAACGGCCTCGGCCGGCGCTGCGCCAAGGTCGACATCCGCGCAGGCGGAACGAAATCTCCTCGGTGCCGTGCGCATTCTCCGGCAGTGGAATCTCGGCATCACCGACCGTAGGACCGGGCTCGTTCCGAAGAACACCACGGCGAAATGTCGGGGTCGTGGGGGCGCTCTCAGAGGGCGCTACACTCTCTTCACCTGCGTGATTCGACGCGGCGCGCTGCGGGTTCGCGTCCTGTATGTCACCTTACCCAGGAGTGGTTTTGAGCTCCGTTCCCATCATCTTGTCCACCCCTGATGAGAAGCTAGGCGGACGAAAAGCCTCGCTTCCGCCGGCGCGAGCCGCGCGCAAGCACCGCCCGTAACTCCGCGACAGCTGCGACGAATGTCCTCCTACCAACGCTCACAGGCGACGACCTCCGCGCCGGCCAACTACCTGAGAGTCCTCCGCGAGCGGTGGGTGATCGTGGTGTTGACGATGCTCGTCTGCGTCGCCGCAGGATTGCTGAGCGAACGGGCCACCGCGAAGAAATACAGCGCCCAGAGCGACCTGCTCATCTCACCGGTCGACAACAGCGACCCGACGTTCGTCGGGATCAATGTGTTCCGGAACATCTCGTCCGACCCGACCTCGAACGTCCTGACTCTCGCTCGTTACCTGAACACCCCGGCGACCGCGCAGCTCGTGCGCAGCAACCTGCACCTGCCCCAGTCCGCCGGAGCGCTGCTCGGCATGATCTCCGTTCAGCCGTTGAGCCAGACCGACATCGTCTCGGTTCGCGCGTCGGCGAAGAGCGCCGTTCTCGCAGCACGCCTCGCCAATGGATTCGCCGATGCGACGATCGCGCGACGCACTCAACAGGTGCAGTCGGATGTGCAGAAGGTCGTCACCAGGCTGCAGGCGCAGATCAACCAGAGCGGCTCGCCCTCGTCGCCGTCTGTCGCTCTCGTGCAACAGCGCCTGGCCGGTCTGAAGTCGCTGATCGGGCTTCCCGACCCGAGCGTCGCGGTCCTCAATCGGGCGGAGACGCCGCTCGCCGCGGATCAGAAGTCGACGAAGCTCGTCGTTCTCGCGACGGCCCTGGCGGGATTGTTGCTCGGGTTCGGAATCGCCCTCCTCGCAGACTCGCTCGGCGGGAAGATCCGCAGCGAGAACGACCTCCTGACCCGGGCCCGCATCCCGATCCTGGCCCGGGTCCCGCGGCTCACGCCCTGGCTCGTGCGGGAGTACTTCGGCCGCCGCACCAATCTGCCTCCGGCAGCCTGGGAGTCGTACCGCACGTTGCGCACCAACCTCCTGCGCTCGACGGTTCCCGGCGAGACGCCTGTGATCCTCGTCACCAGCGCGATGCCGGGCGAGGGCAAGACCTTCACCGCGATCAACCTCGCGATCACGCTGGCGGCGCAGAACTCACGCGTGCTGCTCGTCGACGGCGACTTTCGGAGGCCGATGATCGCGAGCTTCTTCGGCGTCGCTCCGCCGAGAGACGGATTCAGATCCACGTTCATCGAGCGGAACTTCCGCAAGGTCACTCGAGACGCACCCGGCTACGCCAACCTGCGGCTCGTGCTTCCCACGCTCAAAGACCTCAGCCAGATCGACGAGTTGGACCCCGAGCGCGTGGCGCAGACGTTCGACGCGCTGCGCGACCAGGCAGACGTCGTCGTCGTCGATTCCGCGCCTGCCGACGTCTCCGACCCGCTGATCCTCGCAGCAGCCGCAGACATGATCCTGATCGCCGTTCGGATCGGCTACACCCGGCGCGAGCGGTTCGACAGCCTGCAGGAGTCGCTGTCGCAGCACGTCGTCTCGGCGACCGGCCTGGTCGTGACGGTGCGCGAGTCCGCGAAGGAGGCCGTCCACGGATCGACGATGCCGGTGGCGCTCGAGTTCAAGAAGCCGAGCGCGCCGGCGGCACGGCAGCGCTGAGCAGGTTCGCGCTAGCGCGCACCGCGGCCCGAGAGGATGCGCGGGAGCGTCAACATGCAGATGACCGTGTCCACGAGCAAGCTGCAGTGACGCAGATACCAGAGGTCGTACGCCAGCTTCTCCTCGGTCTCGAACGCGTCGGAGGCATACCCGCCCCGGACCTGCGCCCACCCGGTGATTCCGGGCTTCAGCAGGTCCCTGCGCGACCAGAACGGGACCTCCGTTTCGAGCATCGCGACGAACTCCGGCCGCTCGGGCCGCGGGCCGACGATCGACATGTCGCCGCGGAGCACGTTCCAGATCTGGGGCAGTTCATCCAGCCGCGAGCGGCGAAGAACACGCCCGATCGCGGTGACTCGAGCATCGCGATCTGCAGCCCAGAGAGGCACACCGTCTCGTTCGGCGTTCTGGGACATCGTCCGGAACTTGAGAATCGTGAACGGGTGTCCGTTGGCCCCGATTCTGTTCTGGCGGTAGATCGCGCTCCCGGGGGTGATCAGGATCATCAGGAAGAGCAGCGGGAAGAGGGGCAGGAAGACGATCAGGATCAAGGTCCCGATCACGATGTCGAACGCGCGTTTCGAAAACGCGCCGTAGGGCCGCTGATACAGGTGCAGGACGCTCATGAACCACGCCGAGGTCAGCTGGCGGACCGGCAGGCGGCCGAACACGTGCTCGTAGAACTCGGGCAGTCCCACGACCCGGAAGCCGGCTCCTGCGACTTCGAGCAGGGCAGAGAAGACCTCGGGACGGTTTCGCTGGACGCCGACCACGATCAGATCGGGGCGGTGCTCTGCGACGACGAGCTGCAGGTCGGAGACCGTCCCGAGAACGGGAACGTCGCCGAACGGCCGCTCCGACGGATCCTCCACGACGACGCCGATCGGAATGAATCGCACCGCGTGGTCGACTCGCAGCGAGTGCAGCAGATCGCCCACACCGTCACGTCGACCACCGACGACGAGGACGGTGCGGTCGTCGGCCGAGAACCGGGAGCCGACCCAGTTCCAGAGGGTCGTCACGGTCAGAGCCGTCACACCCACCGTCAAGACCTGCGTGACGCCGAGCGACCAGGCGCTGGTGACGCCGACGAGCACGATCGTGGCGCCCGTGGCGGCCAGCAGATCCACGACGAAGCCGCCGATCACCTCCAGATGCGCGAGATGGCGGCGAAAAGACCGGACGGAGAAGACCCACAACGCCGCGAGCACCACCGAGCTCAGGAGGGCGGTCCACCACGGCTCCGTATACGCGATGTCGAGTAGGAGAACCAGCCAGACGAGGAGCCCTTCGCCGACGGAAACGATGCGGCGCCGTCGCGTCCGCGCCACGACGTCGGCGGCAGGTGCCGCCGGGACGACCTGGGGCACACTGACGATGCGAGCTCGCTTTGGTAGTTCCGTGGCCACGTCCGCAGTCGTCCCCTCCTCGGTGATCAACACTCTTTCCGTGCGGTGCCGCCCGCAGGGTCCGAACTAGCCGCATTGTGCGCGTGCCGATCCAGACACGCAAGGCGCAGCTGGCGACACTTCTTCCGCACGTTGCGCCAACCGCAACCGTAGCGATCACTCTCGTCTGGGCCTTCCGCGACGGCGGCTATCCGACAACTTCGTGGTATCCGGCCGGCGTCCTCGTCGGCTGCCTGCTGATCGCTCAGATCCTCGGCCGGTCGTTGCACGTCGGCTGGGACGTCCAGACGGCAGCCGTCGGGAGCGTCTTTGCATTTGCCACGGTCGAACTGGCGTCGATCATCTGGGCGAGCTCGAAAGGCGCCGCCTGGGACAGCGCCAACCGCACCTTCACCTACGGGTTCATCTTCCTGATGTTCGCCGGCTGGCGATCCTCGGAACGGGCGAAGCATCTGCTCGCGCTGCTCCTGATCGCCGGTCTGACGGCGATCGGCATCTGGACGCTGCACTCGGCGGCGCAGACCCCGGGGACGGCGTTCCTGTTCGGTCGCCTCGCCCTCCCGACCGGCTATGCCAACGCGTCCGCGGCGTTGTTCCTCATTCCGTTCTGGCCGGCCGTCGCGCTCGCGGCCGATCGCACCCGGGCTGTCCTCTTTCGCGCCTTCGCCCTCGGCTGTGCGGCCAGCCTCGCGGCGGTCGCGTTCGTGCCCGAGTCACGCGGAGCGCTCTACGCGTTCCCCGTCGTGGTCGTCGTCCTTCTGGTGCTGGCCCGAAACCGCCTCCGCACCTCGCTCGCCTTGATCGTGGCGCTCGCACCGACGGCCTACTTCATCCATACCCTCTCCAAGCCGTACTCCGCCGTCGGGCTGGCCGCAGAGACGCACGCCGCCAACCGGGCTGCCGTGGCGGCGATTCTCGCCGGGGTGTTCGCAGCGCTCCTCGGCGCCGCGGTCGCCCTCGCAGACCAACGCTTCGAGTTCACGCTCCCGCCGTGGTACCGGTACGTCCGGATCGCCGCGCTTGCGCTCGTCGTCGCGGCAGCGATCGGGCTGGCCGTCACGCACAATCCGCGCGCGGCCGCCGACAACGCGTGGACGTCGTTTCGCGTACCCGAGGAGAGCGGCGGGGTGGGCGGGACCCGCCTGCTCGGAAACCTCGGCAGCAACCGGTACGACTTCTGGCGCGTCGCCCTGGGGATGGCGAAGCGCCATCCGTTGCTGGGCGTCGGAGCCGACAACTTCAGCGAGGGGTACCTGCAACATCGCCGCTCGGGGGAGCAGCCGCAGTACCCGCACAGTCTCGAGATGAGCGTGCTCTCACAGACCGGAGCGATCGGCAGCCTGGTGTTTCTCCTGTTCGTCTCGTTGGCCGGGGTTGCCGTTGCTCGAGCCAGACGCACTCGCGCGAGCTCCTCGGCACTCGTCGCAGGCTGCGCGACAGCCTTCGCCTACTGGCTGATCCACGGCTCCGTTGACTGGCTGTGGGAGTTCCCGGCCCTCGGCGGCGCTGCGTTCAGCTTGCTGGGGATCGCTGTCGCGCGCTCCCACGCGTCAGCGGGCCCTCGCTCCCTTCGCCTGGCGGTGATCGTCGCGATCGCCGTGATCACCGCATCCTTCGTCGCGCCCTGGCTCGCCGCCCGCCAGACCGAGCGGGCCGCTGCGATCTGGCGGGGCGATCCTTCGCTCGCCTACTCGCTGCTCGACCAGGCGGCCGGTTTGAACCCCATCTCCGACACGCCTGACCTCACGAAGATGACGATTGCCGCGCAACTCGGAGACGTCGCCCGGATGCGCGCCAGTGCCGAGCGGGCGATCGGCCGCGACCACCACAACTGGTTCTCACAGCTGCAGCTCGCGGTCGCGCTCTCGCACCAACGGCAGTGGGGCGCCGCCCGGCGGGCCGCAGGCGAAGCCGCGCGGCTCAATCCGTCCGAGCCGCTCACCGGAGACGTCCTCACCTCGATCCGCAGGCGCTCGCCGCTCAGGCTCGATGCGCTCAACACGGCGGTGCGCAACCGGCTGGAGGCGCTCGATCCCCGGCTCAGACCTAGCCGAAAGGCCCATTGACACGGGCGGGTGCCGGCCCAGACTAAGGGAGCGGGAACACCTGTCCACAGGGGCAGCTAGGATCCCGGAGCAATCCGTATGCTGCGGCAAGCACAGCGGAGTCATTGAGTCAGCGGGAGGGGAAGTTCAATGCGGCGGTTCACTGCATTTTCGATGGGGTTGATCGCGCTCGCGGTCGTCGGGTCTGCGTCTGCGGGCGGCTCGACCGTCGTGAGCGGTTACGGCGGCAAGGCCGGCGGGCCCGTCGGAACAGTCGTGACCTCACACCCGGCAACGACGACACACGGCGGCGCGACGCTGCCCTTCACCGGCTTCAATCTGGTCGGGATCACACTGCTCGCGCTCTTGCTGGTCGCGCTCGGTTTCGCGCTGACCCGCGTCGCGCGCAAGCACGAGATCTCCTAGCCGAGAACGTCGTCGCCAAAGCGCCGTTCGCCTAGAGGCGACGGCGTTTTGGCATGCCCGCGACCCGCCGCAGCGCCGCGAGCGGCGGCCCCCACCGAAGGCAGCCGCCGAGGAACCCGGTGCCCCAGGCCAGGTGCATGGCGGCGAAGACCACCGGCAGGCGCGCCGCTGCGGCAGGCCCGTTCGAGCGGGCGGCGGCGCCCGTCGCCGCTGCGATGGCGGTTCCGTAGGCTGCCGCCCCGATGCGCGCCGGAGTCTGCGCAGCACGCGGTCCCACAGCCGCGACCGCGAGCAGCAGCACGATTGCCGGAGGAATGAGGTGAGTGGGGCGCATGCTCTCCGGATGAGCCCGGCTCGTCTTCGCCCGGTAGTAGCCGTAGCGACGGTACTGGCGCATCAGCGTACGCAGGCTCGAGCGCGGGATGTACTGAGCCGCCATCTCCGGCACGACGACCATCCGGCCGCCCGCGGCGGCGACACGGGCTCCGAGCTCGGAATCCTGATTGACCGGCCAGCCTTCGTCCCAGCCGCCGACGCGCTCGAGAAAGCTCCGGTCCAGCACGCCGGTGAACCCGGTCGAGGCCTCGATCTCCTCCCCGGTCGCATGCCGGAAGCTCGCGCCGCCCGTCCCCAGCCGCGAACCGAGGGCCAGCGCGACGGCGCGCGAGCCGGGATCGACACCGTGCGGAACTTGAGGCCCGCTCGCCCACACCACGCCGTCGCCCCGGCGCAGCCGTTCGACGCCGGCCGCGAGGTAGTCCGGTGGATACAGCGTGTGTGCATCCATCCGCGCAACGATGCTCCCACGGGCGGCACGCAGAGCGACGTTCAGGCCCGAGGCGGTTTGTCCGGCCGGGTTGTCGAGGATCCGGATCCTCGGTTCGGCCCGGGCGAGGTCCTCGAGAATGACGCGCGTCCGATCCGACGAGCCGCCGTCGGCGAAGATGAACTCGAGCTCGCCCTCGAACCGCTGGGCCCGCATCGTCGCAACGGCGTCCTCGATGTGGCGCTCCTCGTTGAGCACCGGGGTCAGCACACTCACGTCGACGGTCATGCCGGAGCACCGGTCAGGAACGCGGCCAGGGCGCCGGCCTCGGCCTCTGTCGTGTGCGCGTGCGCGATCACCGTTCCAGCTTCGACCAACCTGCTGCGCAGCCCTTCGTCCTCGCCCAGGCTTCGCAGCGCGTCGGCGACCGCCTGCGCATCCCCCGGCGCGACGAGGAGCGCCGCGTCGCCCGCCAGTGCGGCGACTCCGCCCACGTCGGTCGCAACCGTGGGCAGTCGTGCAGCAAACGCCTCGATGAGCACCTGAGGCATACCTTCCGTCCACGAGACGTGGAGAAAGACGTCGGCGCTGTCGTAGGCATCGCGAAGCCCGGAATCGATGCCGACGTAGCCGCGCAGAGTGATCACCTCCTGCAAACCGAGCTCCGCGATCCTGCGGGCGAGCTCCGCCTCCAGTGGGCCCTCCCCGTACACGTCGAGCCGCCAGGCCGGTTGCGGGTCCCCGTCCGCGACCAGACGCGCCATCGCCTCGGCGAGCAGGAGTGGGTTCTTCTCGGCGTCGAGGCGACCAACCGTGAGGATGCGGCGGGCGAACGTCGCTCGCTCCGGCGGATCCTCGGAGCGAACGTCGGCCTCGGCGACGAGCGAGACGTGGAACGGCCGCAGCTCGCGTGCGTCCGGGAACTGATCGGCGAGGTCGGCACCGACGACCGCAATCGGGCAACGGCGGGCGAGCGCCCTGAAGGCGGCCTGCATGAGGTCGGCCGCCAGCCAGAAAGCGCGCCGGCCTGGATGGCGCCGACGCACGTACGCGCGGCTGTCCTGACGGACCCCGAGGACGACCCGCTTCCCGCGCAACAGGCCCATCGTGGCGATCGCGATCGACATCGGATTGGGGCCCAGCGCCCAGAGCACATCGAGGTGGTCGAGCGCCCGCCAGGCCGTGACCGCGCCGCGCAGGAGCCCTCCGGCCGCAGCTCTCGGGTGCGCGAGGCTGGCGTAGAACGGCAGCTCGACGAAGCCGACGGTCGCCGGCAACACGTAGGGGTAGGGCTCGGGCGACGGGTCGGACCGGCCGATCAGCGTGAGCGATCCGACATGCGGCTCGAGCGCGAAGAGGAAGAGGACGAATGCACGCTCGCCGGATACACCTCGCTCTGTTCGGCGAAAGCGATAATCGATGTAGACCCCGAGCCGCGGCGCGTCGCGCTGTTCAAAGGACCGGGCCACCGCGCCAGGGTAAACGATGAGTCACCTCGACCTTCGACGATTTCTCGCCTCCAACACGGCGCTTGCGGCGTCGCTCGCGCTCATCCTCCTCGTGACGCTCACACCGACGCATGAGCAGCACGAGGTGCACCTTCGCCCCTTGCAAGATGTCCTCGGCGCCTTCGATCCGACGCTGAATGTTCAACGGCTGCTCGGCGTGCTCGGAAACGTCGTGCTCTTCTCTCCGCTCGGTGCAGTCCTGCGCGCGCGAGGACTCGAGCTCGGACCGGCCGCCGCTCGGGGGCTCGCGCTGTCTTTCGCCATCGAACTGACGCAGCTCGCCATTCCAGGTCGAACGACGTCGGTCGACGACGTGCTGCTCAACACACTCGGTGTCGTGCTCGGATATCTCCTGGCCGCGCGCCGTGCTGTCCCGCTCTGGGCCTGCGTGACGAACGTTTCAGCCGAGCGGGACCGGGCCCTGACCGTTCGACGCGACGACCGTGTTCTTCCCACGACGCTTTGCGTCGTAGAGGCGCCGGTCTGCATCGGCGAGGAGATCCTCGGCGCTCGCCGTCGCCGGGAAGCACGACACGCCGAAGCTCGCTGTCAGCGAGATGCTGGCGCCTTCATAGTCGATCGATGCAGCCTCGAGAGACTCGCGAATACGTTCCGCGAGCTGCGCGGCGCCGTCGAGATCGGTGTCGGGCAGGAGCACTGCGAACTCCTCGCCGCCGAGCCTCACCGGAAGGTCGACGTCACGCGAACTGGAGTGAACGATCGCAGCAAAGCTCCGTAGCGCCGTGTCCCCGGCTGCGTGGCCGTAGGTGTCGTTGACACGCTTGAAGTCGTCGAGATCGGCGAGGACGATCCCGAGCGGCGATCCACTGCGGCGTGAGCGCACGACCTCGGCGTCGAGCCGCGCGAGAAAGCTGCGGCGATTGGCGAGGCCGGTGAGCTCGTCCGTCACCGCTTGCCGCTGCACCTGGCCGTGGAGGCGCGCGTTCTCGAGCGCGATCAGCGCCTGAGCGGCGATCCAGGCGGCGGCGTCCTCGGCCTCGGGGCCAAAGCCGCCCGGCGCCGGATACAGCGTCATCACCGCGGGCCTGCCCTCCGAGACCTCGAGCGGGACCTCCAGCCTTCCCGGCGCATCCGCCGCCGTGCTGCCGCGACCCGCGAGTTGAACTCCGTCGGCGGTGATCGTCCCACCGGCCGCACCGGTCGCCTCGACCGACGCCTGCAGGATGACCGGGAGCAGCGCATCGGGGTTGTGCGTCGCCGCGAGCGTCTCGCCGACGAGCGCGACGGCGTCCCGGACCGTCGTCGGGAGGGGCTCGGCGCGGCGGCGCACCTCACGCTTCCCGATCACCCGGAACGCCACCACGGCTGCGACCAGCCCGATCAGGACCGGCCACAACCAGCGCAGCGGAATCCCCCAGCGCGCCCGGTAGGCATAGAGGATCGTGGCGGCATGGGCGTTCTTGCTCAGGATCGTGCTGCCGGTGAGGTCATGTGCGAGCACGTCCGCAATCGCACGTCCACCGAGCGACGGCGACGCAGCCGCGAGGCGGCCGCGAACGGTGGTGAAGAGGCCGGTTGCCGGAGCCTGCTTGCGCGCGGCCTCGAGCAGCGGCGCGTCGGGCCGGGCTGCGACGACGACCTGTCCGGCTTTCCGTCCTCCGCTGAAGACCGTGATGGCAGCGTGCGGCAGGTCGATCGCGGACCGGCCGATCGTCCGGCCGTTCCACAGGATGAACCCGACATTCCGGTCGCGGGCAGCAATCGCACGGAGCGCGGTCGCGTCTCGCTGGACGAATGCGGACAGGACGACGCTCCGGCCCGCCAGGCTCGCCGCCTGGCGCGAGGCGGCCTGCTGGCGAACGGCGATCAGATCATGCGCGCCACGCAAGGTGTTGCGGACGTCGTCGACGCGGTTCGAGTGGGCGCGGCTGAGCAGAGCGGACTCGACGGCCCAGGACGCGGCCGCGATCGAGAGCCCGAGCAGCAGTGCAGCGATCGCCACCGAGGGGCCGGCCGTCCTGAGGGTGGTCGACTTCACCGCCGCAGTGCGGGTTTCCGTCTCTCCCTCCCCACTCCCTTCTTGGCGCGTAATGGGGTGAATCTAGTCGAAGCGACCGATGGAGGAAGAAATCTCCATCCCCCGAAAGGGGGATGCGTGGCAACGACGCTCAGGGACACGGGATCGGAGTCGAACGACCTTCCGATCGACGAGAGCAGGCACCTGGTGGCGAAGTGCACCGGGACGATCGGTTACCCGGACGAACATGCGATCGCAGTCGCCGAGTGCTCTCTGCTGATCGCCGATCAGCTCGCCGTCCCGGCCGACGTCAGGCAGACGATTGCCAGGGGAGCGCTGCTCCACGACGTCGGCAAGCTGCGCGTGGACGACAGCATTCTCTCGAAGCCGGGGCCGCTGACTCGCGCCGAGCGGCGCAGGATCGAGCAGCACCCGGTGGAGGGTGAGCAGCTCATCGCCAGCTCGGTGGAGCCCGGGGTCGCCCAGGTCGTCCGCGCTCATCACGAGCGTTGGGACGGCTCCGGCTATCCCGCCGGGCTCGCAGGTGTCGAGATTCCGCTGGCGGCGCGTGTCGTTGCCGTCGCCGACGCGTACCTGGCGATGCGCGAGGAACGGCCCTACCGGAAGCGCGTCGACAAGCAAGCGGCCGTGCGCGAGTTGAACAAGTGCGCCGGCAGCCAGTTCGATCCCGTCTGCGTGGAAGCGCTCATCCGAGCGGTCTGAGCCCGGGGCGGCCCGGTCGCCTCAGTGGCGGGCGCCGAAGTCCGTCGTGATGACGGTCACAGACAGCCCGCGGTACACGCCGGGCGCCTTGTTCAGATGCACCGCCGCTATGCCGATCTCACGCCACTGCGCGTTGAGGATGTTCGCCCGATGCTCCGGCGACGCCATCCACATGGCGATCGCTCGATCGGGTGTGAGACTCGGCGATGCCCAGAGGAGGTTCTCGCCGACCGACCAGTACCGGTAGCCGCTCGAGCCGTACCACTGATCGACGCGCTTCCAGAACGGCGTGCCGTCCCGTGAGCTGTGATCGAAGTATCCGTCGTCGGCCATCTGGACGCTGTGCGCATTCGAGGCCGTCGTCAGGCGTGTGCTCAGCCGCAGGGGCGCGAGACCGTGATTGACGCGCGTCTGGTTCAGCTTCTGGAAGACGGCGGTCTCGAACGAATCGAGCGTGGCCTTGTTCCTGGCCGACGCCGCCGGAACGGCGCACAGCACGAGCGCAAGCACGAGGACGGCGACCTGCAGCCCGCGAACCGCGGTCGTCCGGACACGGGGTGTTGACTGTTTGCTAGCCGGTCTCATGGATGGTCTGATCGCGAAGTGCCCGGCGGCCGTGCTTACCGATCGGCTCGACATTCTTCTCGCGGTACATCGACTCGTCCGCGATCCTCAGCAAGCGTTCCTCGAGTGAGGTATCACCAACGGCCTCTTCGGCCAAACCGACGCTGCCCGTCACCGAGATCGCCTTGCCGGCCGACACGAACGTGAGCGGATCGAGCGTGTGCTTCACCGAAGCGGCAACGGCGGCGGTGTCGGTCGTCGCTGTCGGAGCGAAGAGAATCGCGAACTCGTCGCCGCCGAGACGTGCAACGACCGATCCCTCGGGCGCAGCAGACCGAAGCTGGTCCGCGACCTGACGGAGAAGCTGGTCGCCCGTCCCATGCCCGTGCAGGTCGTTGACGTTCTTGAAGTCATCCAGGTCGATGAGCAGGAGCACGAGCGAATTCGAGCCGGCGGAGGTCGCAAGCACCTGCAGCTCCTGATGGAAGCCGCGCCGGTTCAGACAGCCGGTGAGATAGTCGTTCCGCGCGAGGTACAACAGCTGTTCGCGCGCCTTTGCATGCGCCAGAGCGAGCGTCATCGCGTCTGCGAAGCGCTGCGCCATCTCGAACTCTGCGTCGCTGAAGAACTGGCCCTCTCCCTCGCGGTAGAGGCTGAAGGCGCCCACCACGGCGCCGCCCGAGATCAGCGGGAAGCACATCACGGCCTCGGGCTCGTCGTCCGGGGTTCCGACCACCTGACCGGCGCGTGCATCGAGATGTGCCTCATTGGCGAGCACCGGCCGCCCGTTCGCGGCGGCCCAGCCGATCAGCCCTTCGCCGAAACGCGGGCGCATCTGGAGCGTCTCCTCCTGCCACGCGCCTCGCACGACGAGCGGAACGATGACCTGCTGTTCGATGTCGGCTTCGGCGATCAGGAGAGACGAGCACGGCACGAGCTCGACGACCGCCTCGGCTGCTCGCTCCAGCAACGCGGCCAGGCTCTCCTGTCCGAGGAGGTCATGGTAGAGCGCCGTCAGACGCTCGTACGACGCAACCAGAGCGCCACACTCGCAAGTTTTCGTCACAGGCCGCAGACCTCCAAAAAACTCGGAGAACGTTGAAATCATCGTCCTCGACCCGGGGCGTGGCATCCCCCAAACGCGGGAGGTTGGCTTCAGTGGAGCCGGTCTTTGCCGACCACGTACGATTCGCACATGAGATGGCTGTGCTGCGCGCTCGGTCTCGTGCTCGCCGTCGCCGTGTTCGGCTTCGCCGGAGGCTGGAGAAGCGGGAGCCCCAAGCTCTCCGAGAACTCACGGCAGGTCGCGTATCCGGCCGGGCTCGGCACGCACGTGACGTCGAGCGTCCGCGTCTCGAACCGGCGGCTCGCCGCCGCTCCGGCCCGTTGCGCACGGCAGACGACTCCTGTCGGATCGACTCGCACTGCCTACGCCGCACTCGTCACCCAGACCGCGGTGATTCGCCGGGCGCCAACCGGACAGGCGAGCGTCGTCACGCGCCTCGGGCGCGTCGACGTGAACGGCCTGCCCGAGGTGGTCGGGGTGATCGGCGTGCACCTGAGCCCTCAGTGCGCAGCCGACTGGTATCGGGTACAGCTGGCGGTCGTCCCGAACGGCACCTCAGGGTGGGTGCGGGCGTGGGCCGTGCGCACTTATCGAGTGCGCTCCCGGATCGTGGTCGATCTGTCGGAGCGGCGGCTGAGGCTGTATCGCTCGGGAAGGCTCGCGCTCCAGACACCCGTGGCGGTCGGAGCGTCTGCGACGCCGACGCCGCAGGGGCGCTACTTCGTCAACGAGCGCTACGAGCTCCCCGATGCACGCGGGCCGTTCGGTCCGGCCGCGCTCGGCATCTCGGCGCATTCGGACGTGCTCCAGCATGTGTGGGTCGAAGACGGCCCGATCGGGATTCACGGCACGAACGAGCCGTGGTCGATCGGCCGCGCGGCATCGCACGGCTGCATCCGGGTCTCGAACACCGTGATGCGACGGCTGTTCCGCCTCGCCCCGGCGGGCACTCCGATCGTCGTTACGGCGTAGTCGTCTTCGTCGGCGTCGCCGACACGAGCTTCGCATCGACGATGTAGCGGTGCGTCGCGAAGAAGCGCGGATGGCAGGCCTGGAGACGCAGGATCTCCGCGCCGTGATCGCGGAGCACGGAGAGCGCCGTCGCCGGGACGACGTAGTGCCGGATCACGCGGTAGGTGAAGACGCCGTAGGGCACTTCGAAGGTGACGTAGTCGCCGATGCGGATGTCGTTGATGTCCGCGAACGGCGCCAGGTAGGTGGTGCGATGGCCGGCGATGTAGATCAGATGACCCTGTCCGGGCAACGCCGAGCCGATGTAGTGACCGGGGCCGCGCTTCAGCGTCGAGTGGTCCGTTCCCTGGACGACCACCATGTTGAGCCCGATGCGCCCGATGCGCAGCCGGCCGACCGGGTCGCCCTCCTGCAGCGTGCGCCCATAGAGCCGTGCGTCGGCGGCGATGCGGAGCTCGGACGAGGCGAGGTCGGCGCGGGCGAGGTGCGGATGAAACTCGGCGGCGCGCCGCTCGTAGGTGCGGGAGAGCCGGGCCTGCTCGAAATGCGTGTAGAGGGCGGTGAAGGGATCCTGCCACTGCCAGACCACCACCACCCAGACCAGGGTGAGCACACCGGCCGTGACGAGCAACGCGCCGAGGATCCGCGCCAGCCTCCGCATCAGCAGCCGTCCGCCGTGCTCAGGGAGTCGCGGGAACGGTGACTGTGACCGTGACGGTCGAGACGACGGGAACGGTCACGGTTTGGGTGACGGTCTGCGGTGGGAGGGTGACGGTGGTCGTCTCGATCGACGTGACCGGCTGGACGACGGTCTGGGTGTGATCGACGGTGACGTTCACGACGCGCTCCACAGGTACGAACTGGGGCACCTTCTGCACCACGCGACGGACCCCGCCGGGCGCGGTGACGACCTGCTTGTCGATCACCGTTTGATACGAGGTCTGAATCTGTGAGTGGACGACGTTCCGGCGGACGACGACCGGCACGCGCTTCACGACGAGCTTCCCGTGCTGCCGGACCGTCACGACCTTGCGGACCGTCGTCTGCACGTAGGTGCTGGAGTCGGTCGCGGCGCTCGCGCCGCTCAACTGGTTGGCTGCGAAGTATCCGCCGGTGAGCAGCATCGCGACGATCACGAACGCCAGCGGGACCTTCACCTCCGTGGACAACGAGTTGCTCCACCACCAACGCCAGAAGGCGAGCGACCGCCAGTTGTCCCGAAACACCTCCACCCCCAGTCGCCCCCTTGAACCAGGGACTGTAGCCGTGGGCACGAATCATGCACAGGCGGTCGGCGCTCAAGCCACGGCAGCCCTGACCGATCACCCAGCCATGAGGAATCTCCTGCTCGGCCTGTCGATCGGAATCGCCTCCTTGCTCGTCGGCGGGACGGCAGTGGCCCTCGTCGGGATCGCGGTGCTCGCACCCCTCGCCGCGGCGTTGCTCGCACTGCGCCGCCGGCCGTCCCACCGGACCCGGCTCTCACGCGCCGCCTCGATCAAGCGCTAGAAAAAGCCCCGTGGTGACGGGGCTTTTTCCGTAGCAGGCCTGTAAGCCGGATTCTGTCGTGGATGACCATCCCTCTTGGCAGCTACCCGGGCCCTTCGGCGGGCAGCCTATGGCGGGCCCTGTTCGCCTTGCACCGGACGGGGTTTGGCGAGCCGTCGCGTCGCCGCGACGCTGGTGGGCTCTTACCCCACCGTTTCACCCTTACCTTCGGCGTCTCCGGAGACACGTCGAAGGCGGTCTGCTTTCTGTTCCACTTTCCGTCGGCTTTCGCCGCCTGGCTTGCGCCAGCGTCCTGCCCTGCGGTGTCCGGACTTTCCTCGACCGGCCGTCGAAACAGCCGTCCGCGGTCACCCGGCCTGCGCTGGAATCGTAGCGCCTGCCACGAGCACACCCTCGTCGGCAAGCTGGCTGCCGCACTCGGGGCAGAACACACCGCCTCGCGCGTGCATCACGAACTCGCCGCAGATCAGGCATTCGAGCGACGCGCCGCGCAGCAGGGCGGTGAGCTCCTGGTCGAGCGTCCGGTGCAGGGGCGCGACGTTCATGGCTACAGCTCGCGAAAGACCCCGACGACGCGGCCGATGACCTGCACGTACGGCGCATAGATCGGCTCCATGCTCGAGTTCTCGGGCTGGAGCCTGATGCGGTCCCGCTCACGGTAGAACGTCTTCACCGTCGCCTCGTCGAGCGCCTCGTCGGTGCCTGCGAGCGCGACGACGATCTCGCCGTTGCGCGCATCCTGCGCGCGTTGCACGATCACGAGGTCGCCGTCGAGGATGCCGGCGTCGATCATCGACTCGCCTTTGACACGCACCATGAAATCGCCCTTCGTGGAGGCCGGCATGGGCACGTAGTCCTCGATGCTCTGCTCCGCGAGGAGCGGACCGCCGGCCGCGATCTCGCCGAGGACCGGCAGGCGCCTGACGTCGGCAGCTTCGGCGACTGCCGAATCGACCTCCTGACGTTCGCGGCCGATCAACTCGAGCGCGCGCGGCTTCGTCGGGTCGCGCTTGAGCAGGCCGGCCCGCTCGAGGTTCGCGAGATGCGCGTGGACCGTCGACGGCGAGGCGAGCCCGACCTGCTCGCCGATCTCGCGCACGGTCGGTGGATAGCCGTGCAGGTCGACGTACTCGACGAGGTAGTTCCAGATCTCCTGCTGGCGGGCCGTGAGCACTGGGGCTCCTTGGGATTCGTTGACGGGGACGAACGTGTGTTCGCCATCAGGGTAGAGACTCCTGCGGACGCCGTCAACGCGCACAAAAGGAAAAGCCGCCCCACGCGGGACGGCTTTCGATGCGCTGGAGAGGACTTGAACCTCCACGACCGCAATGGCCACTAGGCCCTCAACCTAGCGCGTCTACCAATTCCGCCACCAGCGCGTGAGTGCGGGATTGTACCCGCGACTCAATCGATCGGCGTCAGCTCGCGCTCGAGTGTCGCGCGGTCAGGCTCGAGCCAGGGCGGCAGCGACAGCCCCTCACCGAGCGTCTCGAGCGGCTCGTCGACGAGGAATCCCGGACCGTCGGTGGCGATCTCGATCAGCACGCCGTCGGGCATCCGGAAGTACACCGACTCGAAATACTTGCGGTCCTGCACGGGTGTCGGGCGGAGCCCGACCTCGGTCAGGCGCTCCAGCCAGACCTTCTGCTCCGTCGCGTCGGGCGTCCGCCAGGCGATGTGATGCGTCGTCCCGGCGCCGATCAACGCCGCTTCCTCGACCGGCTCCGCGAACGTCAGCGGCGCGTCCGGATCGAACAGGCCCGCGTACAGGTCCGGGTTGCCGATCACGGCGACGTCGCGGAGGCCGGCCGCCTCGGCGGGATACAGCCGCAGGTGCAGGCCGTCGGGATCGTCGATCTCCGTCTCCTCGGCCACGTTGGGCGACTCCAGGCCGATCGACTCGAGCGTGCCCGCGGCCGAGCCGGCCCGGCGACGCGCGCGGCCATTCGAAGAAGGTGATGAGCGTCCCGGGGCGGCCAACCTCGTCGCCGAAGTAGAGGTGGTAGCTGTGCGGGTCGTCGAAGTTGACGGTCTTCTTGACCAGCGTGAACCCGACCCGGTCGCGGTAGAAATCGAGCGTCTGTTGCGCGTCGGAGCACACGCACGTGATGTGGTGCAGGCCCACTAGCTGCATGCGAGCGAGTCTAGAGTCTCGAGCTACTTGAGCAGCCTGAAGAGGACGATCGAGTTCAGGAAGAACAGGAACGCGACCACGGCCGTGACCCGGGTGAGGTTGCGCTCGACGATGTGGGTGCCGCCCTGCGATGCAGGCGTGAAGCCCATGCCGCCGAGGCCAGCGTCTCGTCCGGAGTGCATGAGGATCAGGCCGATCAGCGCGACGCTGAAGAGGACCTGGAGGACGGCGAAGAAGGGCAGCATCGCGGCCGTAGGGTAGCTAACCCCCGGCCTCGACGAGTACCGCCGGCAACGGGGCGGCGGCTCCACCATGATTCCCGTCATGGACACCGACGAGGCCAGGCAGAAGATCCACGACCTGCTCCTGACCGGGGACAACCGGCTCAAGCAGGGCGTCTCCGCCGAGAAGATCCGTCAGAGCTACGAGCAGGCGCTCGCGGTCGCCCGGGAGCACGGTCTCGAGGAGAGCGTCGGACCGCTCATCGCGATCAGGCTCGCCGATCTCGAACGGCTCGCAGGAGGATCTCCTCCACCCGTTCCGCCTGCCGCCTGACATCGTGCCCGGCGGCTGCACGCCGAGCTGCTTCGTTGGGTGACGGCAGGCCGGCCGCGGTTTCGAGGGCGCGCGCGAGGCCGGCCGTGTCGAGCGGGTCGACGAGCACGCCGGCATCGTCCGGCACGAACTCCGGTGGGCCGCCGACCCGGGTTGCGACGACGCTGCGACCGCACGCCATGCCTTCGAGCAGCGCCTGACCGAAGGGCTCGATCAGCGCCGGCCCGCAGACGACGTCGGCCGCGCTGAGCCACGCAGGCACGTCGTCGTGTCCGACCCGGCCGACGACGCGCACGCCCGTCGCGGCCCTCGAGCTCCCTGCGCAGCGGGCCGTCCCCGACGAAGGTGAGCGAGCCCCGTCCGAGCGTGCCAAACGCATCCGCGAGTCGCACCACGTTCTTCCGCTCGGTCAGCGAGCCCACATGGACGAACGCGGGCGACTCGAGCTCGGCTGCGGGAGCCACCGCCTGGAACCGCTCGAGATCGACGCCCGAGTCGACGACCTCGGTCTTCCCGCGCGCTTCCGGGACGCGCTCCTCGAGCTCGCGTCGCAGGTACTTCGACACGGCGACGACGGTCGCCGCCCGCCGGACGACGCGCCGGGTCAGGAGCGCGACACCCGGAACCTCTCCGATGTTGCGCACGTCGCGCCCGTGCGCGGTCACGACGAGCGGCGCATCGACCTCCGAGGCGATCAGGCCGGCCGGGACGAGGAAATGGGCCCACACGACGTCCGGCCGGGCAGCCCTGCGCACGCGCCTGCCGCAGCTCGAGGAATCGTGCCTTCCCGCCCGCGCGGCGGTCGAGCACGGCCAGCTCGATCTCGTGGCCGCGCTCGCGCAACGCCCGTTCCCCCTGCGCGACGAAGGCGCCGAGGTCCGGGTCGTCGGGCCCCGGATACATCTGGGAGACGAGGAGGATCCGCATCGCGGTCAGCGCGGCGGCGCGTTCGCGGTCGTGCTCGCCCCACTCCTCGCGCAACACGCCGCAGATCTCGCCGATCGTGCAGTGGGCGCGCAGGGCGGCGCGCATCGGGACGAGGATGTTCTCGGTTCCGTTGGCAGCGCTGCGCACGGCTGCGAGCCTTCTCGCTGCGTCTTCGGCGTTGCGTTCGGCACGCAGTGCTGCCGTCCGCGCGCGCTGGCGGCTCTCGGCCGCGGGATCGATCGACTGCAGCTGGATCGGAAGTTCGGTCTCTGCCACGAACTCGTTGACGCCGACGATCACGCGCTCGCCCGATTCGACGTCGCGCTGCCACCGGTACGCCGCGGCCTCGATCTCGCCCTGCACGAAGCCCTGCTCGATCGCGCTCACCGCCCCGCCGAGCTCATCGACGCGCTCGATCAGTTCCCACGCGCGCGCCTCGAGCTCGTCGGTGAGCTCCTCCACGTAGAACGAGCCGCCGAACGGGTCCGCGGTCGCCGTCGTGCCCGCCTCGTTGGCGAGGATCTGCTGCGTGCGGAGCGCGATCGTCGCCGCATGCTCTGTCGGCAGTGCGAGCGCCTCGTCGAACGAGTTCGTGTGCAGCGACTGCGCGCCGCCGGCGATCGCCGACAGCGCCTGGATCGCAACACGAACGATGTTGTTCTCGGGCTGCTGCGCCGTCAGCGTCGACCCACCGGTCTGAGCGTGGAAGCGCAGCGCAAGTGCCTTCGGATTCGTCGCGCCGAACCGCTCACGCATCACCCGCGCCCAGAGACGGCGCGCGGCCCGAAACTTCGCGACTTCCTGGAAGAAGTCGTTGTGCGCGTTGAAGAAGAAGGAGAGCCGCGCGCCGAAGTCGTCCGGAGAAAGGCCCGCCTCCACCGCGGCCGCGCAGTAGGCGATGCCGTTCGCGACCGTGAACGCCAGCTCCTGCACCGCGGTCGAACCGGCCTCACGGATGTGGTAGCCGGAGATCGAGATCGTGTTCCACGACGGGATGCGCTCCGCGCAGTACGCGAACAGGTCGGTCGTCAACCGCATCGACGGGCGCGGCGGGAAGATGTAGTTCCCGCGCGCGATGTACTCCTTGAGGATGTCGTTCTGCACCGTCCCGCGCAGCGCGGTCCCGGGAACGCCCTGTCCCTCGGCGACGAGCTCGTACAGGAGCAAGAGGAGCGCCGCCGGTGCGTTGATCGTCATCGATGTCGACACGTCGGCCAGCGGAATGCCGGCCAGGAGGATCTCCATGTCGGCGATCGAGTCGATCGAGACACCGGTACGGCCGACCTCGCCGCGGGCGAGTGGATCGTCGGAGTCGTAGCCGAGCTGCGTCGGCAGGTCGAATGCGATCGAGAGGCCTGTCTGGCCGCGGGCGAGCAGGTAGCGGTACCGCTCGTTCGACTCTTCCGCGGACGCGAACCCGGCGTACTGGCGGATCGTCCACGGGCGGCCCCGGTACATGTCGCGGTACGGGCCGCGTGTGTACGGGTACTCGCCGGGCAGCTCGAGGCCGGTCGTCGCATCCGCAGCCGTGTAGACCGGCTTCACCTCGATGCCGCTCTCGGTCTCGCGCCCGTCTGTCGCCGCCACGGCCCGAAGTATGCTCGCCGCAGCTCGTCGCCGTCTCCGCGTAGCCTGTCGGAGTGACTGTCCGCGTCCGCCTGTTCGCCGGCCTCCGCGAGCGCGCCGGCTGGGCGCAGCGCGAGCTCGACGTCTCCAGCATCGCCGAGGTGTGGCCCGCGCTGGGACTGGGCGACGAGCCGCGCGGCCTGCTCTACGCCGTCAACAAGGAGTACGCGACGCGGGACCAGGCGTTGGCCGACGGCGACGAGGTCGCGCTGATCCCACCCGTCTCCGGCGGCGCCTTCGTGCTCAGCGACGAGCCGCTCTCGCTCGACCGCGTCGTCGACGAGGTGCGCGACGACGAGGCCGGCGCGATCGCGACGTTCACCGGCACGACCCGCAGCCACTCCCGCGACCGGACCGTCACCCACCTCGAGTACGAGGCGTACGAGGGGATGGCCGAACGTGTGATGGCGGAGATCGCCGACGGTCTGCGAGCCCGCTACGAGCTGAGCGCGGTCGCCATCCACCATCGGATCGGGCACGTGGGGATCGGCGAGACCTCCGTCGTGATCGCCGTCTCCGCTGCACACCGCCAGGCCGCGCTCGCAGCGTGCAAGGACGCGATCGACGAGTTGAAAGAGCGGGCGCCGCTGTGGAAGAAGGAGGTCTACGAGGGCGGCGAGCAGTGGATCGGCCAGGGCTCATGACCAACATGAGCTCCGGGCCCGACGACCCCGATTTCGACTATCACGGCTACGACCCGATCGAGCCGAAAGGCACCGACTGGCGCGGACGACTGAAGAAGTTCTTCGCGCCGATTGCCGGCGCAGTGCTCGCGCTCGCGAAGTTCTCGTTCGTCCTCGTCAAGTTCTCGACCATCTTCATCGCGGTCGCGGCGTACGCGCTGATCTGGGGCTGGAAGTTCGCGGTCGGCCTCGTGCTCCTGATCCTCGTCCACGAGACGGGCCACTTCATCGAGGCACAGCGCGAGGGCTTGCATCCGAAGCTGCCGGTGTTCGTCCCGTTCCTGGGCGCCTACGTGCAGTACACGCGCGGCAATCCCTGGCAGACCGCGCGCGTCGCGATCGCCGGCCCGATCCTCGGCGGCGCAGCAGCATTCGTCTGCTACCTGATCGGAAAGTCGCAAGGCTCGAACCTGATGCTCGCGCTCGCCTATTTCGGGTTCTTCCTCAACCTGTTCAACATGATCCCCTTCGGGTTCTTCGACGGCGGCGCCGTCTGGCGCTCGGCGCGCTACCTGCGCCAGGGCGGCGGGCAGGACAAGGCGTACTTCATCTACGGCCTCTACTTCGCGACGGCGCTCATGCTCGTGCTCGGCATGGCTGCGTCGCACGTGACCCAGCACAGGCTTTAGCGCCATGGACGACGACCAGCAGATCCTCGACCACCCCGCGAACGACATCGACGCGTCGATCGCGAAGATCACAGCGGAGCTGCGCACAGGGTTCGAAAAGGTCGCCGAGGTCCCACGACCGGCCGTCGCCCTGTTCGGCTCCGCGCGAGCGCCGGAGGGAAGCAAGCCCTACGAAGACGCGCGGGCGGTCGGACGGCGCTTCGGCGAGCAAGGCTGGACGGTTGTGACCGGAGGTGGCGGCGGTGTCATGGAAGGAGCGAATCGTGGCGCACGGGAGGGCGGCGGCGTCTCGGTCGGCTTCAACATCGAGCTGCCGCACGAGCAGGGCTCGAACGCCTACCTCGACATCCAGCACACCTTCAACCACTTCTATGCGCGCAAGGTGTGCTTCGTCCGCCCGTCGGAAGGCTTCGTCATCTTTCCCGGCGGTTTCGGAACCCTCGACGAGATGTACGAATCGCTGACGCTGATCCAGACGGGGAAGATCCGCCACTTTCCCGTCGTCCTCTACGACTCGGACTACTGGGGAGAGATGCTCGACTGGATTCACGGCGAGGTGCTCGCCGACGGGATGATCTCTCCCGCCGACCTCGCGCTCCTGCACGTGACCGACGACCCGGACGATGCGGTCCGCCACGTGCTCGCACGCTACGGCAGCGCTGCGCGGACGACCCCGCTACAACGTCGCCGGGATGACGATGTAGGGGCCGGGCGGAGTCTTGCCGGGACCGTAGACCGTCGTCGGACTGTCGGGGATGTAGTGCGACCTGAAGGTGTCGTGACGCAGCCGCTTGCCGTTCGCGGCGTACACGGTGCGATCGACCGTCACGTCGAAGCCCTTCTCGCCGGTCCCCGGCACGACCTTCACCGAGCCGCGCGACGCGTTCGGATCGACCGCGTAGTTCATCGACGGGCTCGTCCAGTTCACCATGGCCCCTGTATGCGAGACGACGCGGCGGTGCTCGGAGGTGCCGTAGAACGTGAAGGTGAGCGTCGCGTCCGTGTACGAGGTCTTGATCAGGATGGCGTGCTTCAGGTCGTTCTTGAAGCGAAAGTCGGGGCCGCCCCAGGCGACTGTCGCATCGCGGCCGATCGGATAGTGCGCGAGGTAGAGGTTGTGATTCGTGCGGGCGAGAATCGGCAGTCCGATCTCGAACGCATCGTTGAAGAGCGTCGTCGCCGTCTGACAGACTCCGCCGCCGATCGAGGGCAGCACGAGCGATCCGATGATCTCCTGCCCCTCGAGGAACCCCCGCTCCGCCGTTCGCGGGCCGACGACATCGTTGAACGAGAAGACCTCGCCGGGCTCGACGATCGTGCCGTCGATGAAGTCGGCCATCAGGTGCACATTGTGGATGCGGTTCGACGACGACTCGCCCATCTGCGTGGTGTACGAGACGAGCTCTTGCCGGATCCCCAGGGCTCTGGCCTTCGCCGTGGTGAGGTCGGGAGCGCGTGGTCCGAGCTGGAGGTGGGCGACATGGCTGCCGTGAGCCGCCTGCGTGACCGCCGCGGCGAACTGCCGACCGTCGACATCCCGGCCGGGACGCGACGGCACGATGCGCACCCGGCTGCCCGCGACGACGAACTGCGCGTTGTGCGCCCGGACGATCCACCGTCCGAGCCGCGGACGGATCACCCGCGCAAGCCGTTCGCCCTCGAGCCGGATCGTGGCTCCGTCGATCCGAAGGGCGCGCGCGGTCTGCGCGGGGGTGAGCGCTCCGAGGCGGGCCCCGTGATAGTCGATCGCCACCGGCTGGGCAAGCAGCGTTCGCGCCCGGAAGGCTGCGGCTGCAGCGGCAGCGTCGCCGACCGGCGGGCGCAACCGGATGTAGGGGGCCGCGAGCACCGGGCGATCGAGGGCGAGGCGACGGAGCAGGGCCGCGCGGTCGAGCCGCAGTCCCACGCGGGCCGGCGTCGTGGTGACCGTCGTCCCGTGGACGACGACGCCCGCGGCGACCGGGGCGCGGTTGGAGCGCGCGATCTGCTGCAGGACGTCGCTCGCATATCCGGAAGGCGCCACGGCCGGGTGCACATCGACGCGGTGCGAGACGAGCAGCGAGGACAACGAGCCGGCGGCGAGGGCGCGCGTTGCGGTCGCGCGCGTATCGATCGCGACCAACCAGCCCCGGCGCACGTGGTAGGAGCGGCCTGCCGCACGGATGGTGACAGGCCCCCTCGACCAGGTCCGGAGGCTTCGCTCGATCTGCGCCTTGCTCTTCCCGCCGACGTCGATGCCGAGCACGTGCACGCCCGGCTTCGCCGCTGCGTGGAACTGCAATGCGCGGACGACCACGGCGCCGGCGGCGGCCACGAGGACGATGCTGGTGAGAACGACCCCTCGCTTCATCTACAACAGTGAAGCAACGGGCCCGGCGGGCCGGAGGATTCTCGGCGTAATCTGCAAGTGGTGGAGCTGAGAGACCTCCCTTCGGTGGACGAGCTCGCGCGCACAGCGGACGATCCGCTCGCGGTCGACGCCGCCCGGACGGTGATCGCCCAGGCGCGCGACGAGCTGCGCGCCGGGGGCGATCCGGGTGATCTCGCAGCACGTGTCCGGGACGAGCTGAAGGCTGCGCGGCGGCCGGCGCTACGTCGGGTGCTGAACGCGACCGGGGTGATCGTGCACACGAACCTCGGGCGGGCCCCGCTTCCGCAAGCCGCCCTGGAGCGCGTGCAGGACGCGGGCCGCGCCTATTCGAATCTCGAGTACGACCTCGCCGCCGGGCGCACGGGGCTCGCGCCAGGATCATGTCGGCCGGATCCTCAGCCGTCTGACCGGCGCCGAGGCCGCGATCGTCGTCAACAACAACGCCGGGGCGATGCTGCTCGCGCTCGCGGCGCTGGCCGAAGGACGTGAGGTGCTCGTCTCGCGTGGCGAGCTGATCGAGATCGGCGACGGGTTCCGCATCCCGGACGTGCTCGCCCGGTCCGGCGCGCGCCTCGTCGAGGTCGGCACGACCAACCGCACCCGTGCGGACGACTACGAGCGCGCAGTAGGCGCACAGACCGCGCTGCTCCTGCGCGTGCACCAGTCGAACTTTCGCGTGGTCGGCTTCACCGAGCAGCCGACGGTGCCCGAGCTCGCCGCCGTCGCGCGCCGGCACGAGGTGCCGCTGCTCGACGATCTCGGCTCGGGCGCGCTGCTCGACCTGTCCGACGAGCCGACGGTCAGAGGGGCGCTCACGGCCGGCGCCGACCTCGTCTGTTTCAGCGGCGACAAGCTGCTCGGAGGCCCGCAGGCGGGCATCGTCGTCGGCCGCGCGTCGCTGATCGAAAAACTGCGCAGGCATCCTCTGCACCGCGCGCTCCGCATCGACAAGCTCGGGCTCGCCGCGCTCGAGGGCACGCTGCTGCTCTACCTCGAGCCCGAACGCGCGCTCCGCGAGATCCCCGTTTTGCGCATGCTGCACGAGGACGCCGGCATGGTGCGCGCGCGTGCCGAGCGCCTCGCGGCCGAAACCGGTGGCGCTGTCGAGGAGACGCTCGCGCGCGTCGGCGGCGGTGCGCTGCCTCTGGCGGAGCTGCCGTCGTTCGCCTGCGCGGTCGACGAAGAGCTCTCGGAGCCGCTGCGCCGGAACGAGCCGCCGGTGATCGGCATCGTCCGCGACGGGCGCCTGCTGCTCGATTGCCGCACCCTCGCGGACGGCGACGTCGACGAGGTCGCCGCCGCGGTTCGCGCATGCCGCTGACGGTCGGCACCGCCGGCCACATCGACCATGGCAAGACGTGGCTCGTGCGGGCGCTCACCGGCAAGGACACCGACCGGTTGCCCGAGGAGCGGGCGCGCGGCATCTCGATCGATCTGGGCTATGCCCCGCTCGAGCTGCCTGACGGGCGTCAGCTCTCGCTCGTCGACGTGCCGGGTCACGAGCGCTTCGTCCGCACCATGATCGCGGGCGCGACCGGGATCGATCTCTTCCTGCTCGTCGTCGACGCGCAGGAAGGAGCCCGGCCGCAGACGTTCGAACATCTGGCCGTGCTGCGGCTGCTCGGCGTCGACCGCGGCGTCGTCGCGGTCACGAAGGCCGACGCGGTCGACGAGGAGACGCTCGAGCTCGCGCTCGACGAAGCGCGCGAGCTCGTCCCGGGCGCTGAGGTCGTCGCCGTCTCGGCGAAGACCGGGGCAGGCCTCGACGAGTTGCGTGCGGCACTCGCCCGCGTGCCGGTCGAAACGCGCGACGCAACGGCCGCGACGCGTCTCTACGTCGACCGCGTGTTCACCCTGCAGGGCGCCGGCACGATCGCCACCGGCACGCTCTGGGCGGGCTCGATCTCAGCGGGCGACTCGCTGCGCGTCGAGCCCCGAGGCTCGACCGTACGGGTGCGCTCGGTACAGGTGCACGACACGGCGGTCGAGCGTGCGGAGGCGGGGCAGCGTGTGGCCGTCAACCTGCCGACGGTCGAACGCCGCGACCTCGCGCGTGGAGACGTGCTCGTCGAGCCGGGCAACTATCCCGTCTCGTATCGGCTCGACGTTCGGCTCGAGCCGCTGCAGGACATTCCTGCCGCGGTGACGGTGCACGTGGGAACGAATGCCGTGCCGGCGCGCGTGGTGCGTGACGGCGAGTACGCGCAGCTTCGGCTGCAGGAGCGCGTCGTCGCGGCGCGCGGCGATCGCGTCGTCCTGCGCACCGACACCACTGTCGGCGGCGGGACGGTGCTCGACCCCGCGCCTACACGCCGTCTCGAGCGAGACCGACTGGAAGCGCTCGACCACGGAACGCCGGAGGAGATCGTGCGCGCTCTCGTGCGCGCCCCCGTGACCGCGACCGATTTGCAGCTACGCGGGCTGCTTTCTCCGGCCGAGCTCGAGCAGGGGTTGTCGTCCGTCCGCTCCTCCGGCGACTACTTCTTCTCGGAAGCGTGGCTGGCCGAGACGCGCGCGAAGGTCAGCGAACGGCTCGCGGAGCGTGCAGCGTCGAGTCCGCTCGATCCGGGGCTGCCGCTCGCTGAGCTCCTCCCGAACGAGCCGTGGGCGCCGTCGGTCCTCGGCCTGCTCGACATCGAGCGCCGTGGCGCGAAGGCGTATCTGCCGGGGGCAACGGCGGCGCTCGGGAAGCGGGCCGACGCGGCAGCCGAGCTCGAGTCGCAGCTCGCAGACGAGGAGATCGCGAAGGTCGACGACAAGCAACTGGCGGCGTTCCTCGAAGCTGAGGGCCGCCTACGGCGCGTCGGAGACGGCTACGCGGTGTCGCCGGCGCTGTACGACCGCGGCCTCGAGCTGCTGACCTCACTCGACGCGATCACCCTCGCGGCCTTTCGCGACGCCCTCGGCGTCGGTCGCCGCACCGCGCAGTTGCTGCTCGAGCGCTACGACGCGGACGGAGTGACGTTGCGGCGCGGCGATGTTCGCACGCTGCGGCGCCGCCGCTGAAGTCGACACCGAGCCGCCCTTTGAGCCGTCGTGATCCGGGCGGCTCGGTGCCCGCGTCTACCGGATGAAGCTCGGCAGGCGCAACTGCGGGAACGTGGGCAGATCCGGCAGGAGCTCGAGCAGCGAACGCCTGCGCCGCGTATGGGCGAGCAGGATCCGGCCCGTCACGAGGATCGCGGCGAGCGCGATCGCCTGACCGCCGAGCACGATCCGGTTCACGTCGACCGCAGGCTTCCACGTCGCATGCCCGTCTTCGAGAATCCACGCTCCGGACGGGCGCGCCATCAGGCCGAAGCCTCCGCCGCCACCGCTGTCGGCTCCCTCATGGTCGCCCATGCCGCCACCGCCGCCACCACGAACGGTGGCCGCGGGGATCACGGTCATCCCGTTCTTCTCGTAGGGGTCGCCGTAGACACGTTTGACGCTCACAGCGTCACGTGCTCCCGAGATGAGCTCTTCCAGCTCCATGACTCCTCCTCTTCTTCGACCGATCCACCAGCATTCCACCGCCGGCGGTCCTTCGCCATCCGCAATCTCCCGGATCTGCGAAGCCAAACCTGTTCACCGTACGATCCGTGCCTTGGAGCGGCGGGGGCCGGTGCCCCAGCGGGTCTTCAAAACCCGTCAGGTCTGGCAGCCCCAGGCTGGCTCGGTTCGACTCCGGGGCCGCTCCGTCCCCAGAAGCGCCGTAAAACGGCTGGTTCCGGCAGGGACGAACCGGCGGAAGCCCGCGCTCGCCGAGTCCTAGTGGATCGCACCCTCGAGCTTCGGTACGACAGACGGCAGATCGCCGTCGGCAGAGCTCGTCGTCGGCTTCGTCGCCGTGGCGCGGCCACCCAGCGCGGCCACGGCGAGCGCTGCCAGCACGAACAACGCGAGCGTCTTCGGCAGCCCTTCCCGATCGGCGAGTAGACCGACCAGCGGCGGACCAACGATGAAGCCCATGTAACCGATCGTGAAGGTCGCGGCCAGTGAAGGACCGGGCGGATCGAGCCGGCCCGCCGCGCTGAAGAGCAGCGGCACGGCGTTCGCGATCCCGAGGCCGCAGACGGCGAAGCCGATCACCGCGGGTACCGTCGCGCTGATCAGCAGGACGCCGCCGAGCGCGACCGCCACCAGCGCCATGCCGCCGCGGATCAGCGTCGCGGCGCCAAGCCGCTCATTCAGCAGATCGCCGCCGAGGCGCGCGACGGCCATCCCGAGGGAGAAGCCGGTGAACGCCGTCGCCGCCGCCGCCGCGCTCGCGCCCGCGTCGTGACGGAGGTAGATCCCGCTCCAGTCGCCGATCGCCCCCTCGGTCATCATCGCCAGGAAGCACAGTCCGCCGATCAGGAGCACGGCGCGCGAGGGCAGCGCGAAGCCGCTCCCTGCCTTGGACTGGGCCGAGACGCTCCCCAGCCGCCTCGTGATCCACAGCGCGGCCGCCCAGAGCGAAACCCCGACGAGCAGGCTCTCCAGTCGCGGGTCGACTCCCAGCCGCGGCGGTAATCGCCACGAGACCCGCCGCGAGGAACCCGCCGACGCTCCAGCCACCGTGCAGCGACGACATGATCGGACGGCCCAGCTCGCGTTCGACGGCGACGCCGTGCGCGTTCATCGCGACGTCCATCGCCCCGCCGCTCGCCCCGAAGACGAACAGGATCGCGGCGAGCATGATCGGGCTCGTCGCCAGCAGCGGCAGCGGCAACATCAGGCAGAAGACCAGCGTGGCGGCGCGCGTCACCGAGGCGCTCGAACGGCCGTCGAGGACGTGGCCGGTCAGCGGCATCGAGATGAGCGCGCCCGCGGCGATGCACAGCAGGCACAACCCGAGCGTCGCCTTCGAGATCCCGAGGTGGTCCTGCAGCCAGGGAATGTGCGCGACCCACGTTCCCATCATCGCGCCGTTGATCGCGAAGACCGTGAACGTCGCCAGGCGCGGCGTCATACGACCACCACGTCGATGCCGGCAGCCCGTATACGGGCGTGTCAGCTCGCCGCTACCGTCGGTGACCAGGTGGTCGATGTCCGCGAGCTGCGCGACGACCCACGGGCTCGCGGTGCGGAGCTTGTCGGCCGTCGCGAGCGCGATCACCTCACCGGCGGAGGCCACCATGGCGCGCTTCACGTGCGCCTCTTCGTCGTCGGGCGTCGTGACGCCGACGTCGGGGTGCAGCGAGCAGATGCCGAGCACGCAGATGTCCGCGCGCACCGTGTGGAACGCCTCAACGGCGGCCGCCCCGACCGCGACCTGCTCGTCCTTCAAGAGCCGGCCGCCGACGAGCATGACCTCGGCCTTCGGGTGGCTCGGCCAGCGCCGACGCGACCGGCGGCGAGTTGGTGACGACGGTGCCGTCGTAGAGGAGAGGGAGACGACGGGCCAGCTCCAGCGTCGTCGTGCCGCCGTCGAGGACGATCACGCGTGCGCCTGCGAGCAGCGGCAGCGCCGCCTCGGCGAGTGCAGCCTTCTCCTCGTGCGAGACCTCGAGCCGGTGCGCAAACGAGCCGCCCGGCGGCGCGGACGCGAGCGCGCCACCGTGAACGCGATGCAGCAGGCCCTGCTCGGCGAGGTCCCGCAGGTCGCGGCGGACGGTGTCCTCCGACACGCCGAGGCTGACCACCAGCTCCGAGGCGACGACCCTGCCGTCGCGCTCGACCCGCGCGAGGATCGCCTGTCTGCGCTCAGCGGTCAGCACACTGCGCGTTATAGCACGAAGATGCAGGTTTTTGCGGGTTAGAGCCTAGAGGCGAGGTGGGCGGGTCACTCGAGGCCACTTCGCCAGCGCAGCGAGCGTCGCGAGCTCGCGCGGCAACGCGTCCTCGGGCTCGGCCAGCTCCGGGTGCCAGCGCTTCTCCCACTCGACCGTCAACCAGCCGTCGTAGCCGACCGCGTCGAGTGCAGCGAGGCTCTCGCGCACCGGCACCTCGCCTTCTCCGAGCGGGACGAGCTGCCAGTCGTCGCCGCGGCGGCGGGCGTCCTTGATGTGCACGAGCCTGATGCGCGAGCCCAGTGCGCGCACGACGTCCTCCGGCGACTCGCCAACTCGGTACGGATGGTGCACGTCCCACAGCGCCGCAAACGACGGGCTTTCCACGCGTCGCAGCAGGTCGGCGACGAGCGCAGCGCTTGCAAACGCGTCGTGCGTCTCGAGTGCAACCGTGACGCCGAGCTCCTCCGCGCGGCCGAGCGCCTTGTCGAGCCGCAACGCGATGTCGTCGGGCGCGCCGGCCGAGCCGCCGAAGACTCGCACGGTCGGCACGCTCCACTCTGCCGCCAGCTCGAGCGCCGCCTCGAGGTCGCGCGCGAACGGCCGCGCGAGCTCGATCGACGTGTCGAGCGACACGAGCGGCACCTGTGTGCGCGCGAGGATCCTGCGCGCCGCACCGTCGACGGCCGACGGGTCGATCGGCTCGCCGTCGAGCAAGCGCAGCTCGAGACCGTCGTAGCCGTACTCGGCGACGGCGTCGAGCGTCCGCTCGAGTGTCCACGCGGGCGCGGCGAGGTTCGAGAACGCGACGCGCGTCAGAGCGCCGCAACCCCGGAGCGCAGGTCCGCGAGGAGCGCGGCGTACGCGTCGCGGTCGACGGGCAGCGTCACCGCCTCACCCGTGTGCGTCGAGAGCACGATCGCGTTCGCGACCTCGAGCGACCACAGTGCGTCATGGGCCGGAACGCGCGGAACGCAGCCCGTGCGCACGGCCGCGGCGAAGTCCGCGTGGATGTCGACGTGGTCGCCGCGTCCGGCGGGAAGCTCGACGCTCTCCGACACGCGGTCGGGTGCATCGAACATCCCGGGCGCAGTCCCGAGGTGCTCCGACACGGGGGGCTCGAACTGCTCGAAGGCAATCGTCTCACCGACGATCTCGATGCGCCCGCGATCGCCGACCAGCTCGATGCGCTGCACGCCCGGTTCCGTCGTCGACACCGCCAGCGTGCCGACGGCGCCGTTCTCCCATTCGAGGAGTGCGGTGGCCGTGTCCTCGGCCTCCATCGGCTGCGACCGCCGCCGGGCCTTCCCCCAGACGGTCGCCGGCGGCCCGGCGAGATGGCAGAGCAGGTCGAGCGTGTGCGGAGCCTGGTTCATCAGCACGCCGCCGCCCTCGCCCTCCCACGTGCCGCGCCAGCTTGCGGTCCCGTAGTAGCTGTTCGGGCGATAGAGCGGATCGACGATCGACAAGCGGCTGAGCTCACCGAGCCGCCCGGCCGCGATCAGCCCCCGCGCGGCGGCGATGACCGGCCGGAAGCGCTGCTGGAAGCAGACGCCGAGCAGGCGGCCGGCGTCGTTTGCCGCCGCGATCATCGCGTCCGCCTCGCGCACCTCCACGGCGAGCGGCTTCTCGACGAGCACGTGCGCGCCTGTCGCGAGCGCCTCGATTGTCAGCGCTGGATGGGACGGATGCGGCGTCGCGACGACCACGACGTCGAGGCCGAGCCCGAGGAGCTCGACGTTGTCCGTGAACGCCCGCGTGCCCGCGTCCTCGGCGAGCGCCTGGGCCCCGTCGGGCGCGCTGATTCCCACCAGCTCAACGTCGTCGAGCGCGGCGATCCCCTCGAGATGCATCGGGACGACCACGCCCGCGCCGAGGATCCCGTAGCGAAGCGTCACGCGCCGAGCTCCCGGAGCGCCGCGACGCAGTCCCGCGTCGCGAGCTCGCCGCTCCCGTCCCGCTGGTAGTGCGTCTCGAACGAGAGGTAGCCGTCGTAGCCGGTCTCGTCGAGGTAGCCGAGCAACGCCGCGAAGTCGACGATGCCGTCGCCGATGCGCGTCCACTCCTGCGACGCGGTGACGTCCTTCACGTGCACATGCGCGACACGCTCCCGGATGTCCTCGAGCCCGCCGAGGCCGACGAACGCAGACGGGTCGAGCATCGCGGCGTTGCCGGGGTCCCAGATGAGACGCAGGTGCGGCGAGGCGGCGGCGTCCAGTGCGGCCCGGGCCTCCGCGCTCGTCGCGACGTTGCACTCGTGCTCGTTCTCGAGCGCAAGCGTCACACCCGCGCGCGTGTGCGCGCTCGGCCGCAGCGTGCAGCGCCCGCCCGGCGTCGGGGAGCGTCGCGCGGACATCGTCCTCCCGCCAGTACGCGAACGCGCGCACGATCGGCGCACCCAGCAGCTCCGCGGCCCGAAGGGTCGCCGAGAGCACGGCGTCCTGCTGCTCGCCGCGGCCGCATTTCATGAACGGTGACGCGATCACACTGACGGCGAAACCGCGCCGGTCGAGCTTCGCCCGGATGCTTCGAAGATCGCCGGGGCCGAGGTCGACGACCTGCACCCGGTCGAGGAAACGGAGCTCGACTGCGTCGATCCCCAGCTCCTCGCAGACGTCGAGCGCGCGATCGAGGCTCGGGTCGATCTCGTCCGTGATCACGCTCAGGCGCACGATCGTGCTTGTATCAGGCCGTCGAGGGCAGACGCTAAGTCTGCAGGTCTTCAGCCCGCGACGGTCGATCAGGCAGCCGCGCAGCCCACCAATCGAGCGGGACGATCCGCAACGCGAGTTCGAACGAGCTTCGATCGAGCGATTCAGCGAGCTGGGCGATAGCTACGAGATTGTCGCGCAGCCACTCGTCCTCGACCGGCCCTGTGGCCTGAGTCGCCGGGCTGAGACGACTCAGCCGCGGCCGAGTCAGGTGCTCCTCGAGCGGCTCAGACTCGTCGAGCACGCTGCCCCACCAGTACAGACGACTGTGGAGCTCGACGTGGCGATCGACGGTCTCCGCGTACGTGCCCGAGTTGACCATCACGCTCGCCCAACGTCCGAGCACCTCCTGGCCGTGACCGAGCAGCCCCGCGATCAGGCGGTGCAACTGATCGCGGCGGTCAGCGCTCGCGAGCATCTCGTCCATCGCCGCGGTGAGACGCGGCGTGTCGCGCACCGCCTCTGAGCCGGCCGCAAGCGCTCCGTCGTCGACCTCGCCATCCGGAACGAGACCGGCGAGCTCGAGCAGACCGGTCCACACGAGGCGAGCCGTGCCGACGAACTCGAACAGCGCGTACTGCGCGAGCACGGACCAGCGCTCGCGCTGCCGGCGCTCCAGCACCTCGTTCAGCACCGCCGCGGTCAACGCAACGACGATCAGGCTCCCGACGAGACTCGTGAAGAGCGCGTGGCGCGACCAGAAGCCGTCGTTGGCGAGGTCCCAAGCGATCGCTCCGAAAAGGACGAGCAGAGTGAACCCGCCGATGATCCGCGTCGCACGCACATAGCTCTGAAGCGAATCGGTGCGGCGCGGGCCGACAGCGTGACGAGCCATCTCTCACCGAGCATATTGCGCCCGCGGTAGCCGGGTGGCGGTGCACTCTAGCCACGGTGGATCTCCTTGCCGGCCGGCGAGAGCACCCACCACAACGCGCCGAACTGATTGACGTCCTGGCCTGTCGTCTGACCGGGCTTCCTGTCGCTGACGAAGTAGTAGAGCGGGTGCCGGTTGTAGGTGACCTCGAGCTTGCCGTCCTTCCGCTTCGTCGTCCCGAGCAGAGACGCGCGAACGCCGCGCCCGGCGACCGGCTTCCCTTTCGTGGTCAGCGGCGGCCAGAGAGCAGCACAGGCGCCGTAGCACGAGCTCATTCCGCCCTTGTCCTGCACGAAGTCGTACAGCGTTATTCCCTTGCTGTCGACGAGGATGCTTCCGAGCCGCGACTTCGCAATCGCGACCTTCGTTCCACCCGTCGCCGCGCCACCTGCGAAAGCGGCGACCACAGCGACCGAAGCGAATGCTGCCGCTGCAGCAAGCGCCACAAACAGTTTCATCCGATACATCTTCGAACCTCCTATTCGGTAGAGACGAGAGCCAAGAAGCCCTCGAATGCCATGACCTGCTTTGGGTCGAAAGACGTCGACGACCCAACCTCCGACAGCCAAGAGGACAAGCGCGAGCACAAGCGCGGTGAGAACGGCTGACGCTGTAGAGCTGCCGAGCAACAGCCGGCCGTTGCGGATCGAGAACTCGTAGCGGTCGAGCGCGCGCGGCGCGGGACCGGCGGTGCGGTTGCCTTCGGTGTCGAACTGGCTGCCGTGGCAGGGGCAGCCGAAGCCGGACGGTTGGGTCGGGACGAGCCCGACCTCGCCGCCGTTCGTGCGCGCGAGCTCGCGCTGCTGCCAGGAAGAGCGGCCCGTTGGGCTGAGTCGGGCAGCCGACGTGCGTGCAGCGGCTCGACATGATCGTGAAGCTCGGCAGCGTGTGCCGAGCAGACCGTTGTTGCGGACGTACGCGGCGCGCCGCGAGACCTCGCCCAGCCTGCGGATCGGAGAGGAATGTTGCGACGACGAACTCGCCTTCCGGAAAGGCGCCGATCGGGCCGAGGTCGACGTCGTGACTCCGCCGGCCGAGGAATCGACGGCAGGATCGCGAGCCCGGCCGCCGGCAGCGTCGACGGCCGAGTGCGATCAACGCCGCCGAGGCCGAGTGTCGCGCGCTCGAGCATGCGGCTGCGAGGGAAGCGCTCGCGCCGTCCCGGCTCGGGCCGAGGGACTGAGGCAACGGCTCTGGATGTCCAGTTGACTCGGGCGTCGGTTGTCGCGTATCCAGAGCGACACCGGCAACGAGCGCGATCGCGCCGCCGAGCGGCGCGATCTCGAGCGGGCTGACGATCAGGCCCAACGAGCAGGACTGCTGATGCCGATCGCGACGCATGACCGGCCAGATCGCGCCCTGATCCTGTTGTCTGCTCTCGTTCTCGACTTCGAGGCATCTCGTTCTCGATCCTCCTGCTCGTCTTGCGGGCAGCGAGAGCAGCGAACCGCTCCCGCAGGTCTGAACCCGCAGCGCGGATCCGAGAGATGGACCGACGCTCTGTCGCCTCTCCCTTCGAGTCGCACGGGCCCTTGGGCTCCGCAGGGAAAGAGGCGACCTTGGCCTCGAGCGGCGTCAATCAAGAACGCCGCGAGAAAACGCTAGCACGAGCGACCGACGCGGCTGCGTGTCGATCTCGTGGGCTCGCAGGTTCAGCCTCGGTTAAGACACTGCCGCCGCTGAACCGGCAACGCTCACGGGCAGGTAACACCGGCGACTGTCACTGTGATCTTTATTTCTGCTTCAGCGTGCGGCCGGAAGAAACAATGCCCACCGGTTGTTCTAACCGCCGTGCAGGAGTACCTGTCGTGTGGCGAGTTCGAGTAGGCGACTTTTCGCGGTTCCGTCTCAGCTGACCGGTTGATGACGAAGCGTCAAGTGAGCTGGCGTTCCGTTCAACTGCCGTCCGCGTCGGCTTATGGCTCGGCTGGATCTCGATCGTCGCGGTGGTCGCGAGCCTGGCGCTCGACGTCGGGCACGCGACATCGCTGCAGCTCTGGTCGGCCTGACGCTGACGGCTGCCGCGGCCAACACGATCGCGATGGTCGTCCCCTGGCAAGACGTGGCTGACGTCGCGTCGCGGACGCATGCTGCTCGATCTCTGGTCGGAGGACTGATCGGATTCATCGCGTTGCTCGTCGTCGCGGGCGGCTCGAGCTTCGCGGCACTTGCTCTTCCTCGCCGTTCCGTTCATCGCGCGTGAGATCGGTTGGCGCGCGTCGGCCGTCGTCAGCGCGGGACCTGCATGTCGTCGCGACGCTCATCCCGCTCTCGGCGGCGCGACAGCGATGCGGCTCGCTCTGCTCGCGGCTGCGGTCGGGGTGGCGCTCGTGCTCGCGCGGACGATTCGCCGCGAGACGGCTGCGCACGAGACGCGCTGCAGCGCGTGCAGACTCGAGCGCACGCTGGCGAAGGAAGCCAACCACCGGATCAAGAACGACCTTCAGACCGTCGCCGACCTGCTGCTGCTCGGCCGCCCTGACGGCAGCGACGGGCAGAGCGTTCGACGACACGGCCGCGCGCATCCGCTCGATCGCGACCGTCCACCGGCTGCTCACGGAGGCTGAAGATCTCGTTGACGCGCGACGCGCTCCTGCGCAGCATCGCCGAGGGCGCTCCGGTGCCGATCGTCGGTCGAGGCGGCGCCAATTCGCGCTCGACGCTTCGACCGCGCAGAAACTCGGAATCATCGCGAACGAACTGATCACCAACGCCGTCCAGCACGGCGCACCCCCGCTCGCCGTGCAGCTGATCGGCGGGCCTGCAGACGCGGCTGACGCGTCGACGACGGCGGCAACAGCCTCGAATGGGCCCGCCGGGTTCGGGCTGCAACTCGTTCGCCGCATGGTCGAGCATGGCCTGCACGGACGGTTCGAGCTGACACGCGCTTCCAGGCGGCGGCACACGCGCCGAGGTCGTCTTCGCGCGAGCCGGCGAGTTGAAGATTCTGGTCGCCGATGACGACCCGATCGATCGCGCTCGGTCTCGCCGAGCGCCTGCGCTCGCTCGGCCACGAGCCGATCGGGCCCGCGCGCGACGGAGCACAGGCAATCGCGCTGGCCGAAGCAGACGCTGCCCGACCTCTACCTGTTCGACATCGACATGCCGGACGCTCGACGGGCTCGACAGCGGCACGCATCTCGCCGGAAGCAGGGCTGCGCCGACCGGTCGTCGTCGTCACCGGCGTCGCGGACCCGACGCCTCGTCGAGCGCTCGATCGCGAGCGGCGTCAGCGCCTACCTCACGCAAGCCGATCGACGCGCGCGAGCTCGCAAGCCGCCATCGAACTCGCCGCCGCGCGTCACGCAGAGTTTCAAGCGCTCGAGGCGAGGTCAGATCGCGCCCACCAAGCTCTCGAAGACCGCAAACTCGTCGAGCGCGCGAAGGGACTGCTGATGACTGCGCTCGACATCTCCGAACAAGACGCCTTCCAGAGATTTTAGTAATTTTTTTTCGGAACATCTAGCCGAAACGGCAACGGCAGTACGAGGCGATGTCCGTGGACCGGGCCGCCCGCTGACGGACCGGCGATCAGGGCGTCGGGCTCACGCGGCTCGCTACCGTGGTCCCATGACTGACGTCGTCTTCGTTTCCGGGGCAATCCCCGATTCGCAGGACTCTGACGGGCCGAAGCCGACGGTCGAAGAGCCACTCGACGCATATTCGCGGGTGGTTGTCTCGGTCGCGGCTCAGCTGACGCCTTCGGTGGCAAGCTTGCGGGTTTCTCGTCGCGTCCGTGGCGGGCGAGTACTCGACGGTGCCGGCAGCGGCGTCGTGATCACCTCCGACGGCTTCGTCTTGACCTCCGCCCACGTTGTTGCAGGAAGCGACTCGCAGGGGCGCGCGTCGTTCTCCGACGGTCGCGATCTGGACTTCTCGGTGGTGGGTGCCGACCCCCTCTCGGATCTGGCAGTGCTCCGTCTCGCTGCAGACGACCTGTCCCCGGCCGATCTCGGCGATGCAGAGCGGCTTCAGGTTGGTGAGCTTGTCGTCGCGATCGGCAATCCCCACGGCTTCGGCGGGTCGGTGACCGCTGGTGTGATTTCAGCGCTCGGCCGGTCGCTTCCGACCCGGGCCGGGTCAACCATGCGGATCGTCGACAACGTGATCCAGACCGACGCCGCCCTCAACCCCGGCAACTCCGGCGGAGCTCTCGCCGACGCTCGCGGACGGGTCGTTGGGATCAACACCGCGGTCGCTGGGGTTGGTCTCGGGCTTGCGGTTCCGATCAACGGCGCGACCCGGCGGATCATCGGCGGGCTGATGACCGAGGGCCGCTTCCGACGGGCCTACCTCGGACTCGGTGGGGGCGAGCGGCCGCTACCGCCCCGGCTGGCGAGGCAACTCGACCAGAGAGGCTGTGTCGAGGTCGTTCAGGTCGTCACCGACTCGCCTGCCGCGAAGGCAGGGCTGCGTGACGGTGACCTCATCGTCGCGGTCGATGGCCAGAAGGTCGGCAGCATGAACGACCTCCAGCGTCTGATGATCGGCGAGCGGATCGGCAGCCCGGTCGCGTTCACGGTCGGGCGTGGCTCGAGCTTGCTCGAGATCAGCGTCATCCCGACTGAGCTCGAAATCTGAGTCGCTCGCGCCGTCTGACCCCAAGCTGACCCCCTACGCAGCGCGAACTAAGGAGTTCAAGGATGCGATTCGCGCGAGGTCGGCGCAGCATCTAGAACGTGACTGCCCCGAGCAAGTACAACCTCGAGAAGCCGGCGGCAGAGATGGCCGCGTACCTCGCCCAGGGACCGGGGCTTTCCGAACTGCCGCTGGATGAGGTCCGCAAGTCGATCGAAGGCGCGCAGGCCGGCGTGCCGATGCCCGATGTCGATGAGGAGTGGCTCATCGTCCCGGCAGATGTCGGCGACGTCAGGGTCTTGCTCATCAAGCCACGCGGCGTCGAGGAACCGCTGCCGGTCGTCCTGTACATGCACGGAGGCGGCTGGATTTTCGGGAGCGCCTCCAGCCACGGCCGGCTCGCGGCCGAGCTTGCCGTAGCGTCCCGTGCAACGGTCGCCTTCATCGAGTACACGCTTGCGCCCGAAGCGCAGTACCCCGTGCAGATCGAGCAGTGTTACCGCGTCGCTCAGTGGGTCACGGAGCAAGGCGACCGTCACGGGCTCGACTCGTCACGCATCGCGGTCGCCGGTGACTCAGCCGGCGGGAACATGGCGACGGTGCTCTGCCTCATGGCAAAGCAGCGCGGCGATGTGAAGTTCTTACAGCAGTCGATGTACTACCCGATGACTGATGCGCTGACGAACCAAGACTCCGAGAGCTACCGGCTCTTCCAAGACGGCCCGTACGGCGACGCGAAGACGATGGAGTGGTTCTGGAGCACCTACCTTCCGGAGGAGGAGCTGCGGTCCAGGAGCACGGTCTCACCGCTGCGGGCGACGCTCGATGAGCTCAGCGGCTTGCCGCCCGCGTTGGTCATCGTCGACGAGAACGACATCATCCGCGACCAAGGCGAGGCGTACGCAACGAAGCTCCGCGAGGCGGGCGTGCCGACAGCGTCCGTCCGCTTCAACGGCACGATGCACGACTTCATGATGCTGGCCGTCCTGCGGGAGAGCGAGACGACGCACGCCGCGATGAGCCTGGCCGCGTCGACGTTCCGTCGGGCGTTCGGCACCGATCAACCCGAAGGAGAAGAGCGATGACGAAGGATCTTGGTGTCTGGACCGCCGACGACTGCGCGTTGGTGCTGATCGACTACCAGAAGGAGATGTTCGAGGTCATCCGCTCGGAGACGAGCGCTGACCTCGTCGAGATGCACGTCCGCCTACTGGCCAAGACGGCGAAGGCGTTCGACGTGCCGATCGTCCTCTCGACCGTGGGTGTCGGGGCAGGTTTCAACGGGCCGACGCTTCCGTCGATTCTGTCCGAGCTCGAGGGGATCGAGCCGATCGACCGAACGTCGATGAACGCGTTCGAGGACGAGGCGTTCAGCGAAGCGGTGAAGGCGACCGGTCGTAAGCGCCTGATCGTCGGCGGGCTCCACACGGAGATTTGCCTCACGTTCGCGACCGTCCAAGGCTTGAAAGACGGCTACGACGTCATGTACGTCACCGACGCGGTCGGTGGCCGCTCGCAGGCCGCCCATCGCACCGGCATCGAGCGCCTCGTGTACGCCGGCGCAGTGCCGACGACGGCGCTCGCGGTGACCACGGAGCTGTTCCGCGACTGGGCGGGACCGCTCGCGGGACCGGCCCTCGACACCATCTACTGGTACTTCCGCGAGATCCCGAAGCTCACAGGCGACGTCGGCGTCGCGGATGCCGAGAAGGTCGCCGCAGCCGCCTACCTGGAGCAGGCTGCCGGCGCAGCGCACTGATGCCGGGGAGGCTCTCGGGCAAGGTCTGCATCGTCACCGGCACGGGCGGGAGCATGGGACGCGCAACCGCGCTGGCATTCGCCCGCGAGCGTGCGCTGGTCGTCGGCTGCGACGTGGCGGTCGAGCCCGCGGATGAAACACGGGGCTGGTCGAGGCGGCTGGCGGCGAGATGGTCTCGCTCCAGCCGTGCGTCCTCAGCGATCCGTCCGAGTGCGCGCGACTCGTCGATCTGGCGGTGAGCGAGTTCGGCCGAAGAGCGCGCCACAGGCGGCGTGAACAGGGGTTACATGAGGCTCCTGGATCAGTTCGACGTTCGAACGATCGGCGGCACTGTCCCGTCAGCGCTCGCCGCCAACCCGGGATCCCATTCGCAGACCGTGCAGGCGTGACCAACGGCGGCGAGGGCGAACTCGAGCGCGAACGCGTGTGGATCGTCACTCGCGCGCACGTCTTCCCAGTCGAGAATGTACTCACCGAGATCCGGATTCCAGCGCGCGGCCGGCGGCGAGAGGGAGGCGGATGAGAATCCCTCGGGCGCAGGATGGGCGTACGCGTAGAACGCCGCTCTGGGGTACCGCGCGTCACCGGGCCACCAGCCGACCTCGACCTCCTGGGCGTCCATCGCGTTGCGCATGATGAAGTCCAGCGACGGCGGGTCGGCCGGGCGGCCGGAGAAGAGGCTGACCGCGAGGTCGAACGAGCCCCACCAGGCGTTGACCGGCGTAGACCGGCCGCGGTACGGGGCGCGGAGCTCTGTCAGGACGAGGGCGGCGCGCGTGGCGGCGCGAAAGTAGTCGGCGACCTGCCGCGCGTCGTAGGTGGCGTGCTGATCGTCCTCGTCGAGCGGAATCGTCCATGGGGTCTCCTGCGGCCTGGGATCGATTGCGACCGGCCCGGCGAGCTCGCGAACTGCCGCCAAGACGGCACGTGTCACTTCGCCAACCGAACGATCGGGGAAAAGCGCGATCCGCTCGGCCCGGCCGCCACCATGCACGACCACCGCTTCATGGCTGCGAAGGTCGAGCGTGACCGAGAAGACGCCTGTGCCGTTGGGGCACGGCAATGGCAGCGTCTCCCAGCCTCGCGCGCTCAGCCGCAACGCTGCGTGCTGAAGCTGGGGCTCCGCGGGGGCAAGCGTCGCAGCCAGCTTCCCGAGAACCTGCGAGTGGCCGTGGAGCGTGTCGAGGGTCGCATGCCACTCCTCGTACGGCAGCGCAGGCCAGTCAGTCACCGCAAGGACGAGGGTTGGCGGAGCCGGCCCGCGAGCTGCGTACGCGACTTGACACCGAGCTTGCGGAACACCTTGCGCAGGTGGTACTCGACGGTGCTCGGACTGATGAAGAGCTGCGCGGCGATCTCGCGGTTCGTTTGGCCCTGCGAGACGAGACGCGAGATCTGCTCCTCCTGCGGCGTCAGCTCGCCGAGCGTCTCCACCGTCCGCTTGCGGGCGTGCTCACCCGTCGCCTCCAGCTCGATCCGTGCGCGCTCGGCGAAGGCATTCAGGCCGGCATCGGCGAAGAAGTCGTGGGCGAGGCGCAACTCAGCTCGCGCCTCGAGCCGGTGCCGCTGCCTTCTCAGCCATTCGCCGTGGAGCAGGTGGGCGCGGGCGAGATCGACCCGCATGCGCGAGCGGCCGAGCCGCTCGATCGCCTCGACGTACAGACCGGCCGCATCGTCATCGTCGGCGAGGAGCGCCCGCGAGCGCGCCGCGACGCCGAGCGCCCAGTCGGTTCCGCTCGCGGCGGTCATCTCGGTGAGCCGCGGCTCCACCTCGACGGCCAACTCGTGCGCTCCGCTCCGCACGGCCGCCTCGATCAGCTCGGCCATGCCCCAGTTGGACGTCGCAAGGTCCTCGGGGTGCTCCACGACGCGACGCGCGGCGGCGGATGCTTCGTCGTAGCGGCCGAGCCCGTTGTACAGGACGGCCTGGGCCCAGTCGACCGCCGACAAGCCAAAGCCCTCGCCGCGCCCTTCCAGCTTCGGCCGGCTGCTCTCGACGAGCGCCATGGTGTCGGCTTCGCCTCCGCGAAACGCCGCGAGCGCCACGACGACGTAGGGCCCGAGGGTGCTGCCGGTGCCGTAGACGATCGAACGGATCTCCTCGTTGAGCGACTCCGCCGCGGACAGCTCACCGGCGAAGATGTGCGCGTAGGCGCGCTGGCTCAAGGCGAGCGGCAGCTCGCTCAGCGCACCTGCCTCGCGCGCCAGTTGTACGTGATGGTCCGAGATCGCCTCCCAGCGTCGGTCGTCCCACAGGTGGAGGGCCGTCACCGTCGCGAGCCACTTCCAGCGCAGCTGCTCGTCCGCCGGCAGGTCGTCGGAGTCGAACGCGGCTTCCGCGCGCCGAAGAATCGGAACGGCGGCCGCGTAGGTCTCGTTGAAGAGGGCTGCGAGACCGTCGAGCAGGAGCTCCGCTGCACGGCCGGTCTGCGGCAGCAAGGCGGCCTTCGCCGCCCGCGCCACGTCGAAGGTGCTGCCGCCCGGCGAGGCGAGCCGCCCGGCGAACATCGCCGCCGACAGTGCCTCCAGATACGTCTCGCGCGCGAGCACCGGATCGAGCGACTCGAGTTGTCCCGCCGCCTCGAGCAGCTGCGGAGCGGCTTCCCGGCCGTGCGTCGACACGAAGGCGATGCGGGCCCGAAGTCGCACGGCTCCCGCGTGGCCGAGCGAGCCCAGGTCGGCCGTGCCCGCCGTCGCGAGCAGCGCGAGCGCGTCTTCGAGCGCTCCCGCCTGGAACTTCGACTGGGCGGCGACCAGAGCGCGTTCGGCGCGGCGGGCGGGGTCGGGCGTGAGCGAGGACGCGCGCTCGAGGAACGCGGCCGCTGCGGCGAAGCCACCGCGTGCCCGCGCGCTTGCGGCAGACCGCTCGAGCTCGGCGGCGACCTCCTCGTCCGGCGCCGACACGGACTGGCCGCGATGCCAGGCGCGGCGGTCGGGGTCGAGCTCCGGGTCGGTCGCGTCGGCGAGCGCCCGGTGCGCCTCACGCCGCCCGCGCGAATCGGCCGCGCCGTAGACCGCCGAGCGCACGAGCGGATGACGGAACACGACCGCGCCGTCGAGCGTGAGCAAGCCCTCCGACGCCACCCGATCGGCGGCGGCCTCCGAGATGCCGAGCAGCTCGGCCGCCCGCCAGAGCAGCGCCGGGTCGCCGACCGGCTCGGCCGCCGCGAGGAGCAGGAACCTTCGCGCCTCACGCGGTAGCCGAGTCAACCGCCGCGTGAAGCTCTGCTCGATCCCGGACGACAGCGGTGAAGCTGACGGAAGGCCAAACCCGCCCGCGAGCTGTGCGGGCGTCAGGCCGTGCGGCAATTCGAGGAGCGCGAGTGGATTGCCACCGGTCTCGGCGACGATCCGCTCGAGCACCGACTCGTCGAGGCGGGCCTGCAGAACGGACTCGAGGAGCGCCCGCGCGTCGCGGCGTCCGAGCGGCTCGACCCTCAGCTCGGCCAGACGGGCCAGGCTCGGATCGACCTGGCGCGTCGCGAACACGAGGGCGATCCGCTCGGCGAGCAGGCGGCGCGCGACGAACGCGAGCACCTGGCCCGAAGCCGGGTCGAGCCACTGCGCATCGTCGACGAGGCAGAGGAGCGGCTGCTCCTCGGCCGCCTCGGAGAGCAGGCCGAGGACGCCAAGCCCGACGAGAAATGGACTCGGCGCGAGCCCGTCGTGAAGCCCGAAGGCGACGCCGAGCGCCGCGCGCTGCGGATCGGGCAGGCGCTCGGCGAGCTCGAGGAGCGGCGCGCAAAGCTGCTGCAACGCCGAGAAGTCGAGCGCCATCTCCCCCTCGACGCCCGCCGTCCGGACGACGCGAAACTCCTCACCGGCCTCAGCGGCGGCGTCGAGCAGAGCCGTCTTGCCGACACCGGGGTCGCCGTGGACGACGAGGACGGCGCCGTGGCCGTCGCGAGCCGTCGCCAGGAGGCGCTCGAGCACGGCGCGCTCGCGTTCTCTGCCCAGCAACCGCTCCACTCGCACCTGCACGGCCATCACCGGATCATGCCATCGGGGCGCCGGACTACGGATTTCCCGGATGCGATCGGCGGCCCGCAACGCCCACGATGCCGTCATGAGCACACCGGAAACGACCTACGACGTCTCGGATCTCCCGGACTACGCTCCTGTCCCGCAGGCGGCGCTCGGCCCCGCCCTGAACGAGCAGGGCTACTACGTCGGCCGCGTCGAGCGGAACCTCTACTGGATCACGGACGGCACCTACCAGTCGGCCTTCCTGACGACCTCGGACGGCGTCGTGCTCCTCGACGCACCGCCCACGATCGGCAACAACATCCAGCGGGCCGTCGACGAGATCGCCTCGGCCAACGGCGTGAGCAACAAGGTGACCCACCTGGTCTACTCGCACCACCACGCCGACCACGTCGGCGCGTCGTCCCTGTTCGACAAGAACGTCGTGCGGATCGGGCACGAGGACACCCGGCGCCTGCTGCTGCGCGACGACGACCCGGCGAGACCGCCGAACGACGAGACGTTCGGCGACCGGCAGACACTCGAGATCGGCGGCGAGCGGATCGATCTGGCCTGGCACGGCGCCAACCACTCGCCGGACAACATTCTGATCCACTTGCCGGATCACGACACGCTGATGCTGATCGACATCGTCAACCCGGGCTGGGCGCCGGTCTACGTCGCGAACCTGACCGAGGACATCCCCGGCTACATCGAGGCTTCCGCGAACGCGCTCGCCTATTCATGGAAGCACTTCATCGGCGGCCACCTCGGCCGGCTCGGCACCCGTGACGACGTCACTCTGCACCAGCAGTACATGGCCGACATCTCCGAGAGCTCGCGAAAGGCGATCGACACCGTCGACCCGACCCGATACTTCGTGAAGTACGGCGAAAACACCTGGGCGGCTGTGAAGGGCTACCTCGACGAGGTCACCGCGGTCGCCGCCAAGCCCGTGATCGAGAAGTACACCGGCGTCCTTGCAGCGGCCGACGTCTTCACGGAGAGCACGACGTTCTGGGTGATGGAATCGATCCGGCTCGACCTCGGCTACGGCTCCCAGGTCCACCCCTGATGACCAGCCTCCCTGTCCGCGACCCGGCCGGCGAAGAGGCTCCGTCCCGCAAGCGAGCGGCCGCGCCTGCCGATCCTGAGGCGCGCGAGTTCCTTCGGAATGCGGACCCGGTCCTCGCCCGTCTGATCGACGCGCGGCCCGGTTTCCGTCCCCGGGCCTGGCTGGACGAGCTTCCTCCGCTCGACGCATTCGGAACCCTGATCTTCCAGGTCGCCGGCCAACAGCTTTCCGTCCCCGCGACGCGGACAATCGTGTCCCGGGTGCGGGACCTCTTCGGTGGGCATCTGCCGTCACCTGACGAACTGCTCGCTGCAGATCCGGAAGTGCTGCGCGCGAGCGGGCTCTCGTATCGAAAGGGCGCAACGCTGCGTGCACTCGCGGAGCGGTTCGTCGATGGGCGCCTGAGCGATGAAGCGTTCTCGGGGATGACGGACGACGAGGTCGAGGCGGCTCTGACCGCTGTGCCGGGCATCGGCCCCTGGACGGCCCGCGGCTTCCTGCTCGTCGCCCTCGATCGACCCGACGTCTTCCTCACAGGCGACCTCGCGCTTCGCCGGGCGATTCAACGGGCATACGGACTCGACCACGTTCCGAACGAGGAGGAGATCGCCGAGGTGGCCGAACGCTGGCGACCGTATCGGAGCCTGGCGGTGAGCTATCTGTTCGCGTCCGAATACGAGGAAGGAACCTGATGAGCACCGCAGACGACAACCGCATCGGAATCATCGGCGCCGGACGGCTCGGACAGGCGATGGCTCGCACGGCGCTGCGCGCCGGCCGCTCGGTCGTCATCGCGAACAGCCGCGGCCCAGAATCGCTCGGGTCTGTGGTCTCGACGCTCGGTGACGGAGCGTCGGCTGGGACGGTGGGCGAAGCATCCGCAGCGGGCATCGTCGTTGTCGCTGTCCCCTGGGACCGCGTTCGCGAGGCCGTCGACGGCCTGACATGGAACGGTCAGGTCGTTGTCGACGCGACCAACGACTTCAGCCCCGGCGACCTCGATGGGAGGACATCGAGCGAGCAGGTCGCCGATCTCGTGGCCGGCGCGCGCGTCGTGAAGGCTGCGAACACGCTCGGGGCCGACGTGCTCGGCGCAGATCCTCACGAGGCCGGTGGCCGGCGGGTGATCTTCATCTCCGGCGACGACGCGGACGCGAAGTCCGAGGTGGCCGCGCTGTTCGAGGACGCGGGCTTCGCCGCGATCGATCTCGGCGATCTGGCGACAGGCGGCGCGATGCAGCAGATCCACCATCCGCTCGCCGGCGTCAACCTCATCCGGCTCTGAGCGGCTTCTGGCGATGGCCGTCCACACCGAGCTCACTCCGGCCGAAGCCGCCGACCGCCTCGCGATTCGCGAGTTGTTCGACGCCTACGCCCACTGCGCCGACCGGCGCGACGCCGAAGGTCAGAAGGCGCTCTTCACCGCCGACACGCGCTTCGCGGTCTACATGGACGGCGAGGGCAGCGAGCCGACCTACGTGCTCGACGGACGAGAGGCACTCACGCCGGTGTTCGCCGATCTGAATCGCTACGAGGCGACGACGCACTTCAACGGGCAGAGCACCGTCACGATCGACGGCGACCGCGCCACCGGCGAGAGCTACACGATCGCCCACCACCTCTTCACCGAGGACGGCGAACCGCAAGATCATGATCGCCTCGCTCCGGTACCTTGACACGTTCGCAAAGATTGACGGTAGTTGGTACTTCGCCGAGCGGAAGCTCCTCCTCGACTGGAGCGAGACGCGACCGTCGACTCCGGGGACCTGACCCCGGACGGCACGATTCGTCGGCTTCGGCGCCAACCGCCGTCACGGAGGAACGAACGTGTCAACACCCGCGAGCCCACTGCTCTCCCCGTCGCAACTCGCGGCTCTCGCCGAGATCGGCGAGGAGCGCTCGGCGCCCGTCGGTGAGCTGCTGTACCGGGTCGGCGATCGGACCTACCCGTTCATCGCGATCCTCGAAGGAGAGGTCGCGATCGTCGACGCGGCCGGGAACGAGCTCATCCGGCACGGCCCCTCGGGCTTCCTCGGCGAGCTGAACCTCCTGTCGGGGCAGACGGTCTTCGTCAACGCGCTCGTGACCGAGCCGCTGCGGTACATCGCGGTCGAGCGCGGCGCGCTGCGCTCGCTCCTGAACGAGGACGGCCCGCTCAGCGACCTGCTCCTCTCCACGTTCATCTCCCGGCGCGAGGCGTTGCAGAGCGTGCAGGGGATCGGCCTGGAGATCGTCGGCCCGCACGGCTCCGAGCCGACGATGCGGATGCTCGAGTTCGCGCGCGCGAACCGGCTCCCGTACACCTGGCAGGAGACAGCCCCGCCCGACGGCGGCGCGTTGCCGCTCGTGCGGCTGCCCGGCGGAGGAGAGCTGCACGGCCCAACCGCCGGCCAGGTGCTGCGCGCGCTCGGGATCGGGCTCGAGCTCGCACCGCGCGAGGAGGTCGACCTGCTGATCGTCGGCGCCGGCCCGGCGGGCCTCGCGGCCGCGGTCTACGGCGCCTCCGAAGGGCTCGACACGCTGGTCGTCGAGAGCACCGCGCTCGGCGGCCAGGCCGGGTCGTCCCGCCGGATCGAGAACTACCTCGGCTTCCCCGCCGGGATCAGCGGCACCGAGCTCACGAGCCGCGCGGTCACCCAGGCGCGCAAGTTCAACGCGCGCACCGCGACGCCGTACCGCGCGCTCTCCCTCGAACCGGGGAACGGCCGGCATCTCGTCCGCCTCGAGGACGACCGGGAGATCGCCGCGCGCGCCGTCCTGCTCGCGACGGGCGCCCAGTACCGGCGGCTCCCGGTCGACCGCCTCGCCGAGTTCGAGGGACTGACGGTCTTCTACGCCGCCGGGGCGCCCGAGGCCCAGCTCTGCGCCGGCTCGCGCGTCGCGGTCGTCGGCGGCGGCAACTCCGCCGGCCAGGCGGCCGTCTGGCTCGCCCGCGGCGGCGCGCTCGTCACCCTCCTCCACCGCCGCGCCGACCTCCGCGAGACGATGTCCGACTACCTGATCCACGAGCTCGAGCGCTACGGCGTCGCCGTTCGCGACCGAAGCGAGATCGCGGCGCTCCACGGCGAGGACGGGCACCTCGCGGCCGTCACGCTGAAGAGCGGCGAGCGCCTTCCCTTCTCGTTCCTGTTCCTCTTCCTCGGCGCGCTGCCGTGCACCGAGTGGCTCGACGACACCGTCGGCCGCGACCACAACGGCTTCATCCTCACCGGCGCCGCAGCGAACACCGACAACCTGCTCGAGACCGACATCCCCGGCGTGTTCGCGGCCGGCGACGTCCGCTCCGGCTCGACCAAACGCTGCGCCACCGCCGTCGGCGAAGGCGCGATGGCCGTCCAGTTCGTCCACGCCCACCTCTCCCGCACCCCGACCGTCGAAGGAGCGACAATGAGCAACGCCGCCTGCACCCACCTCGACCAGATCGCCGTCCGCGAGCTGCCGGCCTCGTCGACGGCTGCGAGGACTGCCTGCGGACCGGCGGCAAGTGGCTGCACCTCCGGATCTGCCTCACCTGCGGTCACGTCGCCTGCTGCGACGACTCACCCAACCGGCACGCCACGGCGCACGCCCACGCCACCTCGCACCCGATCATCCGCTCACTCGAGCCCGGCGAAGACTGGAACTGGTGCTACGTCGACGAGGTCGCGTTCCTCGTCGACGGGATCCGCGGCAAGACCCGCATCCCGCCCTCGCCGCTCCTGCAGTGATGCAAAGACCGATGACGATGTGGCCCAAGAGGATCGGCTTTCTCTCGTTCGGCGCCTGGCATCCGGGCGGCGGGCTGACGCACACCGGCGGCGACGCGCTGCACCAGACGGTGGAGCTCGCGGTCGCCGCCGAGGAGATCGGTATCGACGGGGCGTTCGTCCGCGTCCACCACTTCGCGCCGCCAGCTCTCCTCGCCGTTTCCGCTCCTCGCGGCGATCGGCGTCAAGACCAGCCGGATCGAGATCGGCACCGGCGTCATCGACATGCGCTACGAGAACCCGCTCTACATGGCCGAGACCGCCGCGGCAGCCGATCTGCTCGCAGGCGGCCGGCTCCAGCTCGGCGTCAGCCGCGGCTCGCCCGAGCCGGCCTGGCACGGCGCCGAGGCCTTCGGCTACTCGGTCGACCACGACGAGGCGCGCGAGAAGACGGCGCTCTTCCGCGCCGCGATCGCGGGCGCCGGCGTCGTCCGCGCCGACATCGGCGGCCGGCCAGGCGACGCCATGCTCGCCGTCCAACCGCAGTCGCCCGGTCTCGCCGACCGGATCTGGTGGGGCTCCGGCTCACGCGAGACCGCCGTCTGGGCCGGCGAGCAAGGCATGAACCTGATGAGCTCCACGCTCCTCCTCGAGGACACGCAGGTGCCGTTCGACCAGCTCCAGGCCGAGCAGATCGAGCTCTTCCGCGAGGCGTGGACGGAGGCCGGCCACGTCCGCGAGCCGCGCGTCTCGGTCAGCCGCAGCGTCATCCCGATCACCTCCGACCTCGACCGGCGACTCTTCGGCGCCGACGCGAACGAGGACCAGGTCGGCTGGCTCGACGGCGCGATCAGCCGCTTCGGACGCACCTACACCGGCGAGCCCGACCGCATCGCCGACGAGCTCGCGGCAAGACGCGGCCGTCCAAGCCGCCGACACGATCCTCCTCACCGTGCCGAGCCAACTCGGCGTCGACTACAACGCAGCGATGCTCGAGACGATCGCCCGCGACATCGCACCCGCCATCGGCTGGACCCCGACAACGGTGCACGAACCCGTCGCGTAACGGCACTGCAGGCCGGCCGAGCGCCCGTCCACGGCCGGAGCGAGACGCGTACCCTGTCGGCCCCCGTTGCGAGTTGATTCGCCGGCGCGAGCAAGTGATGACGGTCCGAGACAACCCCAGTCAGCTCCGGTACGAGCTGGTCGATGAGGCAGGCGCCGTGATCGGCGAGATCCGCTACCGGCGCGAACCAGGGGCGATCGTGCTCGTGCATACGGAGATCGATCCGGCCCTGGAGGGGCACGGCCTCGGCGGTGTCCTCGTGGCGGGCGCCCTCGACGACCTCCGGGCGAAGGGCCTCAAGGTCGTGCCGGTGTGCCCGTACGTGCGGGCCTGGATCCGTCGCCACCCCGAGCAGGCTGACCTCGTGACCAACGACCCGGCGATTCCCGATTGACCGTCTGCGGCACCGCGCCACCCGAGCCGCGGTAGCTCGATCGAACGGTGCGGCTCGGGCGGGCGGACGGCGGGCTTACTGTGGTTCAGCCGCTGATCGTGTCGTGGAGCTCGTACCAGGCTTCACGGTTCGGCGGGTCGAAGTTCGCATCCGGATTTTCAGCAGCCGCGGCGGCCATCGGCTCGATGATCGGGCTGAGTCGTTCACTGATGAACCTCTCGCCGTGCTCGCGGGTCTCCCAGACGTCGAAGATCCGGAAGAGGCCGGCGTCGAGGTCGAAGCCGGCCGTGTGAATCAGCAGTCCGTCGGGCGCGTCCTGAAGGTTGAGCGCGGCGGAGACCGCGTCGTAGTTGGTGGTGCTGGTGTCGCCATCCTTGATCTCGAACTCCTGAACGTATGCGATCGCCATTCTTCGCCTCCGTTGTCGTCGGGTCTCGCGACTCTATTCGAGTCGAGGCACGAGCGAGCCTGGAGAAGCCATTGACGCCGCTTCGGCCACGATCTAGCGTTGTCCTCGTGCCGTGCAGCGTCATCTGTATCTCGCGCTCGTCCGGCTCAGGCGGAGACGACGTCGGCCGCCTCGTGGCGCAGCGACTCGGGTTCCTGCACATCGACGAGGAGATCGTTGCGAGGGCGGCGGCTCGGGGAGGGATCTCGCCCGCCGACGTCGCGGACGAGGAGCAGCGGAAGTCCATGACGGCTCGGATCCTGCGCTCGATCTTCGATGGGGGCAGCAGCGCGATGGCACTCGGCGTCTCCCTGCCGGTGACGACCGGCGAGGAGCCCGAGAGCAGCGAGATCCAGGCACTGATCCGCGAGGCGATCGAGCAGACCGCCGCCCGCGGCGACGTCGTCATCACCGCGCACGCCGCGTCGCACGCGCTCAAGCCGAGCGCAAGGATCCTCCGCGTGCTCGTTACCGCGTCGCCCGCGACTCGCGCGCTTCGAGTCAGCGAGCAGGATGGGGTCGACATCGCCAAGGCCGAACGAACGGTCAAAGCAGCGGACGCTGCGCGGCGCGACTATCTGAAGCGGTTCTACGACGTGGCCGAGGAGCTCCCGACGCAATACGACCTGGTCGTCAACACCGACGTCGTCTCGCTCGAGGAGGCCGCGGCATTCGTCGCCGGCGCAGCCGCCGAGCGGTCGGCTCCCGCACCGTCATAGGGCGCAGGCGGCCGCCCGCCGATCGCGCTGACGCGGCAACTCAGAGCCTCGAGCCAACCGCACCAGAGTTGCGCTCCGCCTAGAAATGCATGCCGACGTGCTCCGGGATTGCGTCGAGTGCGCCGTCTTCGGCCACCTCCGGCTTGCGGCGAAAGAACTCGCGGTATTTGAGCGAGCACAGGATCATCAGAGGGACGCCGAGCAGCAATGAGCCGATTCCGATCACGATCGGGATCTGGATTCCGAACAGCGGCTTGGCGTAGCCCGCATCCGGCTGGCTGTAGTCGTGGAACGCCTTCACGAAGATGGCGGCCATCAGCCCGAAGCCGAGCAGCGGCACGACGCCGGCCATCACGAAGTGCTGCCAGCTCTGGAGTAGCTGTTTTCGGAAGTACACGGCGCAGGCGATCCCGGTGAAGCCGTAGTAGAAAAGGATCGCGAAGCCGAGTGCGGTGATCGAGTCCCCCAGAACGTCCTGGGAGGAGTTGAAGCCGACCAGGATCACCGTGAAGACGATCGAGAGTCCTCCCATGCCGAGCGTGGAGACGTCTGGGGTCAGGAACCTCGGATTGATGCGGCCGAAGATCGGCGGGATCGCCTTCCAGCGGGCCATCGACAACGTCGTTCGGGCCGTCGGCAGGATCGTCGTCTGCGTCGACGCCGACGCCGAGGTGAGCACCGCGATGATCAGGAGCTTGTCCCACGGCGAGCCGAACACCTTGGTGCCGAGCACCCTCAGTACATCGTCGGAGTTGTTCGCGAGGAAGCCGGTGCCGGCGTACGCTTGCGCACCCGCCGAGACGACCAGATAGATGGCGAGCAGCACCAGGGTCGAGACCACCGCCGCCCGGCCCGGAGCCTCGGCCGAGCTCTCGGTCTCCTCGTTGACCGCGACCCCGGAGTCCCAGCCCCAGTAGATGAAGATGCCGAGCAGCAAGCCGTCGACGAGCGGCGTGAAGCCGAGCGAGAACGGGTTGAACCAGTCGGCGCTGATGTGCACGGAGCCGGCCGGGTTGTTCGCGTACACCTTGACGATCGCGGTGATCGCGAACGCTGCAAGCACGGCGATCTCGGCTGCGAGCAGGAACTGCTGGACGCGGGCCGACAGTTCGATCCCGCGCCAACAGATCCAGGTCATCAAGCGCGATCCAGACCGTGGAGCCGATCAGAATTGCCAGCGTCGAGTCTGCCGCGGAGGTCCAGCCGAAGAGCAGGTACGTGTAGGTCGACGCGATCACGGCCAGGGACGCCATGACAATCACGTCCGCGACGAAGATCGCCCAGCCGTTCATCCAACCGACCCACGGCCCCATCGCCCGTGTGGCCCAGGCGAACGTTGTCCCGCAGTCCGGATCAGCGCGGTTCAGATACTTGTAGCCAAACGCGATCAGCAAGATCGGAATGAACGACACCAGCAGGACCGCGGGCGCATGCAGCCCCATCGCGGGCACGGCAACGATGAAACCGAGGGTTGCCGCGAGCGAGTACGCGGGCGCAGTCGAGGCAACGCCGATCACCAGGTTCGAGAGGTAACCGATCGCGTTGCGCTTCAGGCCCTTGTCCCCCTCCAGGGCACCAGACGGCTCGAGATGCGGGGCTGCCTCAGACATCTGTTCTCTCCTCCCGGGGGTAGGGCGCTGACCGCGATAACCGTAACGGAGTACGCACCCACATGCGCGTGGAGGAACAGGTGGAAAGCGGGCCTCAGGTCGTACCGGCTCGGTACCATTCGACCAGCGAGCTTCGTGCGGGATGCGAGGTGAACGATGCGCAACCACTTCCGGCTTGCCCGAACGGTGAAGGGCTACTGGCTGAAGACAACGAAACGGCGCGCGGCGGACGATTGGCTGCAGAGCGCCACTGGAGCGTTCGTGCCCGAGCAGTACAGCTGGCGCGCCAGACAGCTCTGCTCCAAGCGCAACAGGTCGATACTCGCGGGCACACTCCGCCGCATCGAAGAAAGCGCACTCGACCCCAACAACCGGTGGAGGATCGCGAACCTGGGAGCGGTGCGAACAAACCGGCAGCGGCTGAGCGACCTCGCCCGACGACTCGAAGACCAAGACCAGGCGGTCACACCTGCCGGGATGCTCCGCGTGACCCACCTGATCACCGACGGCAGCGGCCCGCTCTACAACCCGGCCAAGACCCACCAGCTCGGGCGCTTCGTCGAGTCCACCATCGAGCTCCTCGAGCCTCGCACGACGTCGCGGGCCGCCTGAGCCGAGACCTTCTCCGCGCCCGGGCCAGGGCGGCCTCGGCGGCGGCCCCATGACTCTCCCCGGGGCCGCCGCCTTGGTCGCTTGCCTTCACTCCCCCTACGAAGGCGCCGCAAACGTGCGCCGAGGCTACTCCTCTCCAGGCCCGGTGTCAATGGGCCGCACTGAGGACGCCAAATAGGCCGCGTGAGCAGGGCTTCTGGGCCTCGGTGACGGCGCGGGGCGGCGTGCGTGCCTGACGCGTCGAGGAGTTCCCTAGACTCGCCGGGTGCGCACCCTCGTGTCGTTGGGCCCCGCATCCGGACTGTCGCCCCCGGACACCGTGGCAGTGCAGCGGAGGGAGAGCACGCTTGCACTGAGTCGCTGGAAGACGCGTCTGGCCTACGTGCGCAGCGCACTCGACCTGTTACGCGCCGCGCGCGGATACGACCGGGTCGTGCTGGTCACCGGGGGCGTCGAGCTGTTCGTGCTCGCCGCTCTGCTCCCGAGGAGCAAGACACTTGTCGCGGCCGACTGGCTGATGCCGGCGTCGACGGTGCTCGATCGCTCGCGACTCCTACGACGGGTGCGATTCGTCGTCATTCGACGAAGCGACACGGCGACGCTTGCCAACCGCTTCGGCGTGACCGACGCGCGCTTCGTGCCGTTCCCCGCGCCGGAGCCATCCGGCCAGACGAGCGAGCACGAATATGTCTATTCAGGAGGCTGGGCGCACCGGGACTGGAAGACCCTGCTGGCTGCACTCGAGGAGACCGACCTTCCGGCTGTGATCTCGACGGGCCATCGGCTCGCCGCACCGCCGAACGTGCGCGTCGTGGATCAGCTGAGCCCGGAAGAGGGACGAGAGCGAATGCGCAGCTCCCGCGTCGTCGCATTGGCGTTCTCGGAGACGACACTGCCGTCCGGGCCAACCGTGCTGCTCGATGCGATGGTCGAAGGCAAGGCGGTCGTCGTCACCGATGTCGGCGGGACTCGGGACTACGCCGACGACGATCGCGAGGCTCTCCTGGTGCCACCCGGCGACGTGAACGCTCTCGCGCAGGCGCTCTCGCGGCTCTGGGAGGACTCGTCACTGCGGCTCCGCCTTGGCGCGGCGGCCCGTGAGCGAACGGCGAGCATGACGTCCGAGCGCTTTTGGCAAGAGGTTCTCCGCTGAGTCGCTCGTGAGCAGCGTCGCGGCAGCGGCCCCAAGGCCGCAGGTCCGGGTCCGTCCCGTGTTCGGTGCGCTGATGTTGGTGATGCTGATGGCATCGCTCGACTCGACGATCGTGTCGACGGCACTCCCGACGATCGCCGGCAGCCTCGGCGGCATCTCACAGCTGCCCTGGGTCGTGACGGCGTACCTGCTGGCGTCGACCATCACGACCCCGCTCGCCGGCAAGCTCGGCGACATGCACGGGCGCAAGCTCGTGCTGCAGGTGGCGCTCGTCGTGTTCCTCGTCGGCTCGGTGCTGTGCGGACTGAGCCAGAACATGCCGGAGCTGATCGTCTTTCGCGGGCTTCAGGGCCTGGGCGGCGGCGGTCTGATGGTGAGCACGCAGGCAGTGATCGGAGATGTCGTTTCGCCTCGCCAGCGAGGCCGCTACTCCGGCTTGATGGGCGCTGTGTTCGGCATCTCGACGGTGGTCGGTCCGCTCCTCGGAGGGCTCTTCGTCGACCACCTCTCGTGGCGCTGGATCTTCTACGTCAACGTCCCGATCGGCATCGTGGCGTTCGTCGTCCTGCAGGTCGTGCTGCACCCGCCCGAGATCCGGCTGCACCGGGCGATCGACTACACCGGCATGGCGCTGCTCGCAGGCGGGCTCACGTCGATCGTGCTCTACACGAGCCTGGGCGGCCACACCTACGGGTGGTGGTCGCCACCGATGCTCGTGCTGCTCGTGCTCAGCGTGGCGTCGACTGCAGGCTTCATCCTCGCCGAGCGCCGGGCGAGCGAGCCGATCCTGCCACTCTCGCTCTTTCGCAACCGCATCTTCACCGTGTCGAGCGTGATCGGGTTCATCGTCGGAGTCTCGCTCTTCGGATCGGTCACCTATATCCCGCTCTACCTGCAGATCGTGAAAGGCGCATCACCGACCCAGTCGGGGCTCGAGATGCTGCCGCTGATGGCTGGGGTGCTGCTCACGTCGATCGGGAGCGGCCAGCTGATCACGCGGTTCGGCCGCTACAAGGTGTTCCCGATCGTCGGAACGGCGCTGATGGCGGTCGGGATGCTGCTCCTCTCGCGTCTCACCGCCGGGACGTCGCTGCTGCTCGCGGACATCTACATGTTCGTGGTCGGCCTCGGTCTCGGCTTCGTGATGCAGGTGCTGGTCCTCGTCGTGCAGAACGCGGTCGACTATCGCGACCTGGGGGTTGCAACCGCGAGCGCAACACTGTTCCGTTCGATGGGCGGAACGATCGGTGTGCCGATCTTCGGCGCGATCTTCACCAATCAGCTGGCCGGGAAGCTCGCGCACGATCTCCCACCCGGCGTTGCCGGCCGGATCCCGGCACACCTCGGCCCCGGCTCGCTGGCCTCGCTGCCGCCCGCAGTTCGCGACGCATACGTGAACGCCTATGCGACCTCGCTGCATCCGGTGTTCGAGCTGGCTGCGCTCCTCGCGCTTGCGGCCTTCGCCTGCACGTGGTTCCTGCAAGAACGTCCTCTCCGCGAGTCGGTGAGCGACCAGAGCATCGGCGACTCCTTCGCATCGCCGCGGGACCCGGCTTCGGTCGAAGAGCTCGAGGCGCGCCTCGGCAGCCTCTCGCGCCGCGAGAACCGCTACCGCGTCTACAAGCACATCGCGGAGGTCGCGCAACTCCAGCTCGGTCCGAGGGCGACGTGGCTCCTCCTTCGGCTGGAGGACGAACCGAGGTTCACCGCCGACGGCCTCGCAACGCGCCTCGACCTGCCCGCCGCCCGCATCACGCCGCTCCTCACCGAGCTTCGCAACCAGCAACTGATCAGCGAGGTGGACGAACCGGCCGGGACGTTCGAGCTGAGCGAGACGGGGATCAGCGCTGCGGCAAGGATCCACGACGCCCGCTGCCGGGAGCTCGAGCGATTCCTCGCAGGGTGGCGAGCCGACCAGCACCCCGAGATCCTCCAGCTCCTCGATCGCTTCGCACGCTCACTCCGGGCGAAACCGCCCGCGGGCGAGCCCGCACCGGCGTAGCGCGCAACGGCTGCGAAATCCGCTGCGGTCGATCCGCCGTACCGCACTCCAATCCAGCAGTCATGAGGATGGAGGGAAACATGTGGGGGACGGTTCTCAAATGGCTCGGGATCGCCGGCGTAGCGACATCCGCCGGCGTTCTCGTGGTCGCAGCAGCGGCACGCCAGCAGGCAGCGGACATCTACACCGTTCACACGCTCGTCTCCGACGGCGCCTCGGTGCCGGCACCAGCAGCCGATGCGTCACTGGTCAACGGCTGGGGATTGTCGGCCGGGCCAACGACGCCGTGGTGGACATCGAACAACGGAACGAACACCTCGACGCTCTACAACGGCGCAGGCACGAAACAGGCGTTGACGGTGACAGTTGCCGGTGCTCCCACCGGCACGGTGTTCAACGGGAACACGGCCGACTTCGTGGTCAAATCGAACGGGAAGAGCGGTGCCGCGCGGTTCCTGTTCGCGACGGAGGGCGGGACGATACTCGGCTGGTCGCCGGCCGTGAACGCCGCCGCAGCCGTCAGCGGCGCCGACCGCTCCTCGGTCGGCGCGATCTACAAGGGCCTCGCAACAACCGCCGATCGGCTCTATGCGTCGGACTTTCACAATGGGCGGGTCGACGTCTTCAACTCGTCGTTCGGTCTGATGACACTGACCGGCGGCTTCACCGATTCGAAGATCCCCAAGGGGTTCGCGCCGTTCGGGATCCAGACACTCGCAGGCAACGTCTTCGTCACCTACGCAAAACAGGATGCAGCGCGCAAGGACGACGTTGCGGCGCCGGGGCAGGGCTACGTCGACGAGTTCACGCCCGACGGGAAGCTCGTTGCCCGGGTGGTGAACAGCGGCAAGAAGAATGCTCCGCTGAATGCCGCGTGGGGACTCGCGCTGGCTCCTGCGAGCTTCGGCGTCTTCGCCGGAGATCTGCTCGTGGGGAACTTCGGAAACGGCCGCATCAGTGCCTACCAGCAGCGCGGCGCGACCTGGGTCTACAAGGGGCAGCTGCGCCTCGCGGACGGAACGCCGATCGCGGTCGACGGCCTGTGGGCGATTGCGTTCGGCAACGGCGCGGCAGCAGGCCCGACCGGGACGCTCTATTTCCTGGCCGGACCGTCGGGCGAACAGCACGGGCTCTTCGGTTCGATCACCTCAGGCTGAGCCGGCTCCCTCGGCGTGCGGCTGTGGGGCGCCGCACGCCGAGGCCGCTCAGGCCCCCGAACGCCGGCGCCACTGGTGCAACGTCTTGTTCTTCGCGGCGCGCTTCGGCACGTCAGGCGGCGGCTCCGGATCGTGCTCCTCGAGCCACAGCGCGGCGGCGTCTGTCGGATCGAGGCCGGCCGCCCGCTCGCGTTCGCTCAGCTTCTCGACGCTACGGCTCGAGAGCGGCGGCTTCCTGCTCATGCAGTTGTTCTACCCATTTTCGGTGGTGCTGCAGCGCCCAGTCCTCGTCGACCCAACCGCGGGTGATGCCGTTCAGCGCGTGCCGCGTCTTCGGATAGACAACGGCGAGGAACAGATGGCCGATGAAGAGGACGAACGACACGTACATCAGCCAGTCGTGCACGAGCAGCGCGTTGGGCAGCCGAAAGCGCGTGTCGCGCTCGCCGTACCAGAGGAAGAAACCGGTGACGACGAAGAGCAGCGCGAAGGCGGCAGTGATCACCGCGTTCAGCTTCTGACCCGCGTTCAACCGTCCTTGCGGCGCGCCCCGGCGTGCGAGCCACGCGCGGTCGTCTGCGTCGAAGCGGTCGATCTCGTGCACCGTGCGCGCAAGGGATCGACGGTCGCCGACGAGCGCGATCACGAGGAGCGCGACCGCCCACGCGACCGCCGTGTAGATGTGGATGGCCTTCACGAGCGGCCTCCGGCTGACCACCTCCGCGAGGCTCGGCAGGTAGAGGCACAGCCCGGAGCCGAGCAGGATCAGGAACGCGGTCGCGTGCACCCAGTGCACTGCACGCTCGGTGCGTGTGAACCGGCGCAGCCGCCGAGGCTCACGAGCCATAGCCGTTCGACCGTCCGACCCACGCGTTCTGGTCATAGCCGAGCCCTTCCCAGTAGCCCGTCGGCTGATGGTCGACGAGCTCCATCTTCGTCAGCCACTTGACACCCTTGTAGCCGTACATCTCCGGAATGACGACCCGGGCGGGCGAACCGTGCGGGCGCGAGAGCGGCTGCCCGTCCATGTCGTAGGCGAGCATCACGTTCGGAAGGCGCGCCTGGTCGAGCGTGAGCGAGTCGTTGTACGGCTGCTCGAGCGAGACGAACCGAATTGCCTGGGCGGACGGCAACGGCTCGGCGAGCGCGAGCAGGTCACTGAAGCGGACGCCGCCCCAGCGCACGTTGTCGACCGACCAACCGGTGACGCAATGGAAGTTGCTCACCTGATGCACGTGCGGAAGCGCCCGAAGCTGGGCGTAGGTCAGCTGCACGGGGTTGCGGACGAGGCCGGTGATCTCGAGCCGGTAGCTGCGCTCGTCGAAGATCGGCATCGACCCGGAGATCGTGTAGATGCGCCAGCCGCCGACGGGCAAGAGGTTCCCGAGCGCCTGCGAGAACCCGGAAGTCACGGGCGCGAGCGCCCGCGCGGCGGGACCGGCCCAGAAAAGCGACGACAGGCCGCCGGCCAGCAGGCCGAGAAACGCGCGCCGCCCGTACGGGCGTGCTCCGTCGTCGTTCACTGTTCCTCAGACCCGCCGCCCGCTCCATCGTTACGTCCGAAACGCGCGATCTCGCCGGCGACCAGCTGGAGCCAGCGTGAGGCGCGCGGCAGCGGAACGAGCGCTCCCCACGGCGAGCGCAGCGCCACTCCGTGCACGGCACCGCGAATCTCGGTGAACTCGCCGTCAACGCCGAGTGCGCGGGCCCGGTCGAAGCCGCGCCGCGCGAGCTTCGGGCTCACGCCCGGGACGCCGGGGAGCGCGCGGTCGAGCGAGCCGTGCACGATCCGCAGCCGCCTGCCGCGCAGCGGCTCGACGGAGAGCCGGTCCGGGATCCACGGAGCGAGCCCGAGCACTCCTTCGACCGACGGCTCGGCAGCGCAGGCGATCGACACGCCGCCGCCCATCGAGAACCCGAGCAGCAGGGTGCGCGGAGCGGCGGCCGCATTGATCCCGGCGCGGGCATCGTCGATGCACTCGTCCAGATGCCGCCACGACTTGGTCCGATAGCGCACCTCGACAAATCGTAGTTCGGGGAAGCGTGGTGCCAGCCGGGCGACGAGCCACTCGATCGTCGCGCTCCACGTGCCGGGCACGGCTGCCTCCTGCCCGCCGTTCACGCACACGACTGCCGGTCCGCCGTCCCCGGTGATGCGCAGTTCCGCGCCGGTCGGCAGGATCACACGCCCGATCCTAGTGTTGCGTCGAGCAGAACCTGTCGCCGGCGATCACCTGGGTGAAGAGGGCGTCCTGGCGCTTCTCCACCCGCGGGTCGTACTTGCCGCGATCGCGCGCCACGGCGACGACATCGGGTGTGACGCCCGGTCCGACGACGCTGATGCGGTACTTCGTCCCGTTGCCGGCCGGCCGCGCGGGGCTGCCCGGGAGCGAAACGTCGTGTGTGGGCCAGAACGAGTAACAGAATGCGCCGGTCGGTTTGCGGGCCAGGACCGATGTCTCGCGTCTCCAACCAGGCCCGTAGGCCGAGTCGAACGTGTCGATGTAGACGCCGCGGCCGTAGGCGTCGGTCGGCATGCCGTGCGATGTCGAGTGGAATCCGTGGACGGGCGAGCCGTCGTAGGTCAGCCGCCCGAAGATGTCGTGCGCCTCGCCGCGGAACGCCCAGTCGGTATAGAGCTCGGCCCTGGCGGTCGCCCCGCTCCAGTGGGAGACACGAAGCTCCCAGTCGGACTGCGCCGCCGTCCACGGCGGGACGCCGCGATGGGGCAGGTCTCGCTGCCAGCGCTGCAGCGCCCAGTACGTCCCGTCGGGCGCCGTGCAGGCGGTGACGAGATAGGCGAGCGGCGGGCCGTCGTACGGACGGCACTGGTTCCTGAACCTCTTCCAGACCGACCGATGCTCGAACCTCAGGCCGCCCGTGTAGTCGCGCTCGAAGCGCACCTGGGGAAGCCCGGACGCCGGAGTGCGAGCGTTGATCGCGCCCCAGACCAGCACGTGCCGGACCCGGCCGTTCGCGGTGTACTGGACGAGCGCGCGCCTCCCGTGCACCTCGAGGGTCACGTGCCGGGCGTTCACGTCGAGCAGATCGGACGCGCGGGCTGCCGCCGGCACTAGCATCGCGGCGATGGCGAGAACGATCGCAGCTGCTTTGACTCCGCTCCGCGACGGCGGACGCGAGCTCGACGACGACGCCTTCATGCCGTACCTCGGCTTCCTGAGCAATGCCGGTATCGAGGGGGTCTTGCTCCTCGGGACGACCGGTGAGGGGATTCTCCTGTCCCTGTCTGAGCGAAAAAGGGCAATCTCAAACGCTGTTTCGGGGCCGTTGCCGGTGTTGGCGCACTGCGGCGCCCAGACGACCGCGGACACCGTAGCGCTCGCCGCAGCTGCCGCCGAGGCAGGCGCCGAAGGGGTCGCGGTGATCGCGCCGCCCTACTTCCAGTTCGACGACGACGCGCTCCTCGCCCACTTCGTGGCAGCCGCGCGGGCCTGCGCGCCGCTCCCGTTCTACGTCTACGAGCTCGAGAAGGCCTCCGGCTACGCCATCCCCGTGTCCGTCGTCGAGCGCCTCCGCTCGACGGTCGACAATGTGGCCGGCATGAAGGTCAGCGACGCGCCGTTCGCGAAGGTCGAGCCGTACCTGCTCGAGGGCCTCGACGTCTACATCGGCGCCGAGGCGCTGATCGGCGAGGGGCTCGCCGCAGGAGCCGCAGGTGCGGTCTCGGGCCTCGCCTCGGCCTTCCCGGAGGCCGTGGTCGAGGCGGTGCGAACCGGCGACTCGACCGCCGCGGGCGAGCTACGCGCGGTCGTCGACCGCTACCCGCGCCATGCGGCGCTCAAGGCGGTCGTCCGGGCGCGCGGCATTCCGATCCGCGAGGACGTGCGCGGCCCTCTGCGCGGCCTGACGGACGCCGAACGGGCCGAGCTGCTAGTCGCTCTTCTCCCCTAGCTCGTCGATCGCCTGCCGCGCCCGTGCGTGCGCATCGGCACGCCGCTCGTCGACCGTGTCCGGGCCTGGTTGCGGGCCCGGCTCCGGCTCTGGTTTGGGCTCGGGCTGGGGCTCCGGCGCGTCGGCTCTGGGGCTCGGGCTCCTTCGCCACTGCGAGCTTCGCCTTCAGCTCCGCCGCGGGCGACGGCGAAGGCGCGGGCCGCCGGTGGCGGCGAAGGATCGCTCCCAGGCCGAGGCCTCCGCCGAGCAGCGCGAGCAGGCGCTTCGGTGTGCGTTTCAAAATCGCCGCGATGCTACACTGCCGCCGCTTCTCGCCACGCCCGTCGCGCCGTCACCCGAAGCGGCGCTCGTGAGGTGGGGCCGATTCAGTCCATGAGAAGGGAGAATTCGGGCCTGTGAACGACTACGAAATCATGCTGCTGCTGGACCCTGAGCTCGCCGAAGAGCGCGGGAACGAGATCATCCAACGCATTCGCGACTCCGTCGAGGGAGCGAAGGGCACCTGGGACGGCCACGAGCCGTGGGGTCGCCGGCGCCTCGCCTACGAGATCGGGCACAAGAGCGAGGCGGTCTACCACCTGCTGCTCTTCAGCTGCCCGCCGGAGACGCTCGCGGAGATCACGCGCGTCCTCAAGATCACGGACGGCGTGGTGCGCTACGGCGCCTACCGGCGCGTCAAGGGCTCCACGCACACGAAGGCCCCGGCGCAGGTCGCCGTGGGCGCGCCTTCGCCGGCCCCGGCCGAAGACGGCGATGACATCGAGCCGGCTTCCGAGTAGCCTGGATCGACCTTCGGAGAGGAGCAGAAGACCATGGCAGCCAGCATCAACCGCGTCGTGCTCGTCGGCAACCTGACCCGCGACCCGGAACTGCGCCACACGCCTTCGGGCATGGCGGTCTGCAGCCTCCGGATCGCCGTCAACACACGACGCAAGGATTCGTCGACCGGCCAGTGGACCGAGAAGCCGAACTACTTCGACATCACGGTCTGGGGCAACCAGGGCGAGAGCTGCGCGCAGTACCTCGCCAAGGGACGGCCCGTCGGAGTCGACGGCCGCCTCGAATGGCGTGAGTGGGACGCGCAGGACGGTACGAAGCGCCAGGCGGTCGAGATCATCGCGGACTCCGTCCAGTTCCTCGGCGGGCGCGGTGAAGGCGGTGCCGGCGGCGACGGCGGCAATCAGTTCGTGCCCGCGGGCGCGTCGGGCGGATCCGACGCCGACTTCCAGGGCTCCGACGACGACATTCCGTTCTAAGGAGAGTTTCTTGGCAGAGAAGAAATCCGATCGCGATCGCAACTCCTCTTCGTCGAGCAGGAAGCGCAACGTGCCGAGCGGCCCCGGCCGCCGCAAGTCGTGCTTCTTCTGCAAGTCGAAGGTGGAGGAGGTCGACTACAAGAACGTCAACGAGCTCCGGCGCTACGTGTCGGAGAAGGGGAAGATCCGCAACCGCCGTATCAGCGGTGCGTGCCGGCGCCACCAGCGCCAGGTTGCTGTCGCGGTGAAACGCGCCCGCGAGATCGCCCTTCTCCCCTACGTCGGCGACAAGTAGGCATGGAAGTCGTTCTCAAGCAGGACGTCGACAAGCTCGGCCTGCGCGGCGAGGTCGTCAACGTCGCCCGCGGCTACGCGCGCAACTTCCTCCTCCCGCGGGGGCTCGCCGAGGTGGCGACGCCCGCGCTCGTCAAGGAGCTCGAGAAGCGCGATGCGCAACGGGCCCGCCACGACGCCCAGACGGTCGACGAGGCGCGCGCGCTCGCCTCGCGGCTCGAGGCGCTCGAGCTGCGCTTCGACGTGACGGCCGGCCCGACCGGCTCGCTGTTCGGCTCGGTCACCGCGACGAACGTGGCCGACCGGCTCTGGGAGCAGGAGAAGCTGCGCGTCGACCGCCGCAAGCTCGAGATGGACACGATCAAGCGGATCGGGCGGTACACCGTCCCGTTCGAGCTGTTCGCCGACGTGACGGCGCACCTGAAGCTCGTGGTCGCTCCGGAGGGCGAGGAACTGCCGCCCGAGGAGGAGCTCGCCGAGCTGGAGGCGCAGGAGCGCGCCGCCGCGGCGGCCGCCGCGCCCCCCGTGCCGGCCGAGATCGAGTACGAAGACGTGCCCGAGCCTGCGGCCGAGCCCGTCGAAGCGGCCGTCGAGGCCGAGGCGGCCCCCGCCTCCGAGCCCGCCGGCGGCTCCGAGCCTCCCGGCGAGGCGGAATAAGCACCCGGATTCGTCCACAGGCTCTCCACGGGCCTGTGGACGACGATCCACCGGCTGTCCACAGGCGCCCCGGGCCTGTGGATTTGGCGGCAAACTTGACGCAAAGAGCGACCGTTTCGTCCACCACCGGGACACGAACACGTGTTCTATACTCCCTGCATGGACGGCAGCTTCGACCACCGGGCGGACGCTTTCCACACCCTATCGGGCTCGCCCGGCACCGGGTCTACTAGGCAGCGCATGGCTGCGCCTGCCCAGGCCCTCCAGACCGCCCCGGTCCCACCGCAGAACCTCGACGCCGAAGAGTCGGTGCTCGGGGCGATGATGCTGTCCCCGCTGGCGATCGGGGCGGTCACGGAGTCCACCAACCTCGGCGCCGGGGACTTCTACCGCGAGAGCCACGGGCACGTCTTCAAGGCGATCCTCTCGCTCTACGCCAAAGGAGAGCCGGTCGACGCGATCACCGTCGTCGACGAGCTCGACCGCTCATCGACCCTCGATTCGGCCGGCGGCCAGGAGCGCGTGCACGAACTGGCCGCGCTCGTGCCGGCCGCCTCGAACGCGGCGCACTACGCGCGCATCGTCACCGAGATGTCCACGCTGCGCGGGCTGATCCGCGCCGGCAACGACATCGCACGGCTCGGGTTCGATCGCCCCGGCGAGACGATCGAGCTCGTCGACCGCGCCGAGAAGATCGTCTTCGATCTGTCGCAGCAGCGCGTGTCGACGGAGTTCGCGCACATCGACGAGCTGCTCAAGGAGTCGTTCGAGACGATCACCAAGCTCTACGAGGCCGGCAGCGACATCACCGGCACAGCAGCCGGCTACCGCGATCTCGACCGGCTGACCGCCGGGTTCCAGCCCGGCAACCTGATCATCATCGCGGCGCGCCCGTCGATGGGGAAGTCGGCGCTCGCGCTCGGGATGGCTGCGAACGTCGCCGTGCGGCACGACACGCCGGTCGCGCTCTTCACGCTCGAGATGTCGAAGTCGGAGGTGACGCAGCGACTGATGTGCGCCGAGGGCAAGGTCGAGTCGCAGCGGCTGCGCACCGGGAAGCTCGCGGTCGACGACTGGCCGCGGCTCACCGCCGCCTGCGACAAGCTCGCCAAGGCCCCGATCTTCGTCGACGACACCGGCTCGATCACGATGATGGAGATCCGCTCGAAGCTGCGCCGCCTGAAGATGCGCGAACCAAGGCTCGGGCTCGTGATCGTCGACTACCTGCAGCTGATGACGAGCGGCACGTCGGCCGAGAACCGCGTGCAGGAGGTGTCGCAGATCTCGAGATCTCTCAAGGTGCTCGCCCGCGACCTGGATGTCCCGATCATCGCGCTCTCGCAGCTGTCCCGTGCCGTCGAGCAGCGCCACGACAAACGGCCGATCCTCTCCGACCTGCGCGAGTCCGGCTCGATCGAGCAGGACGCCGACCTCGTGATGTTCGTCTACCGCGACGAGTACTACAACCCCGAGGAGACCGACTCGGCCGGGATCGCCGAGCTGATCCTCGCGAAGCACCGGAACGGCGCGACCGACGGCATCAAGCTGAACTTCACCAAGCGGTATGCGAAGTTCCAGGACCTGACCAACGTGCCCGCATGACGACCGTCTGGATCTCCCCCTCGGCGACCGCGTACTCGTGTCTCTGCGAGCACTGCATGGACGTCGCGCGCGAAGACGGGCTGCTCTTCTCCGACGCGCTGATGGTGGCGAGCGTGCGCGGCTCGATCGCCGCCGAGGCCGACGTCGCGGTCGTGCGCTGCGCTTCCGGGCACGAGATCACGCTGCGCCGCGTCGAGCGGCCCGCAGGCTTGGCGCGCCCCGACGACCGGCAACTGCAGATCGCCGTGTGACCCTCCTCCTCGTCGCGCTCGCCTTCTCGTTCGCGTGGTCGATCGGGTCGCACTACACGGGCGCCTGCATGGGGATGCCGTATGCGCTCGGGGCGGTGCGGGCGCGCGTTGCGCTCGGCTTGATGGCTCCGCTCGCGCTCGCCGGCGCCGCGCTCGCGAGCGGCAAGGTCGCGACGACGGTCGGCCGCAAGCTGATCGACGGGACACCGACCCGGCTCGGTGAAGCGGTCATCGTCGCGGTCGCGTTCGGGGTCACGGCGATCTACAACCGGATTCGCATCCCCACCTCGACGATCCAGATCCTCGTCGGCGCGGTCGTCGGCGTCGCGGTCGGGGCGTCGGTCGGCGTGCACTGGCCGACGATTGTGACGCTCGCGGTGATCTGGGTAGTCGCACCGCCGGTTGCGGCGGCGGTCGGTTTCGGCGGGGCGAAGGCGTTCGGGTCGGTGACCCGGGTCGGCGGAGCCCTGCTCCTGGTCGGGTGCCTGGCGTCGTTCGCGATGGGCGCGAACGACGTCGCGCTCGCGAGCGGTGCGCTCGTCGGCCCGAACGTCCTCGGACCGCACGCCGCAGGGCTGCTTTGCGGTATCGGGCTCGCTGCGGGCGTCCTCATCACCGGCCGGCCGCTGCTCGACCGGGTCGCGTTCGACATCGTCGATCTCGATCGCGTCACCGCGACCGCGGCGCAGTTCGTGCAGGCGCTCGTGATCCTGGTCGCCGTCGCGTTCGGGTATTTCACGTCCATGAACCAGGCGCTGGTCGGCGCGATGGCAGGCGCCGGCTACGCCCGGGGACGTCACACCGTCCACGCGAAGACCCTCGCCGGGATCGTGCGAGGCTGGGTGACAGGGCCACCGACGTCGTTCTTGCTCGCTCTGGCGGCGGCCCTCGTGGTGCGGTGGGTCTGGGGCGCCGACACGCTCGCCAGCTAGACTCGGCCAAGTGCCATCGACCGTCGTGGTCGGCGCGCAGTGGGGCGACGAGGGCAAGGGCAAGATCGTCGACCTGCTCGCCCAGGATTCGGACGTCGTGTGCCGCTATCAAGGCGGCCCCAACGCCGGGCACACGATTGTCGTCGGCGGCGAGACGTGGAAGCTCCGGCAGATGCCGAGCGGCGTCGTCTCCGGCACCCGGTCGGTGATCGGCGCAGGCTGCGTCGTGGATGCGCAGGTCTTCGTCGACGAGGTCGACCTGCTGGCGGAGCGCGGCATCGATCCGTCGATCGTGGTGCTCTCGGGCAACGCGCACCTGATCATGCCCTGGCACGTCACGATCGATCAGGCCTCCGAACGGCGCCTCGGCTCGTTGCAGATCGGCACCACCCGGCGGGGGATCGGGCCGACGTACGCCGACAAGGCGTCCCGGATCGGGATCCGCGTGCAGGACGTGCTCGACCCGAAGATCCTGCGCGAGAAGATCGAGGTCGCGCTCGCCGAGAAGAACCTCTGGCTGGAGCGGATCTACGAGGCGGAGCCGTTCGACCTCGAATCGGTGTGGTCGCAGTACGCGGGCTTCGCCGAACGGCTGGCCCCGTTCGTCGGTGACGCCTCGCTGCTCGTGGACGACGCGCTCCGCGCCGGGAAGCGCGTGCTCTTCGAAGGTGCGCAGGCGACGATGCTCGACCTCGACCACGGGACGTATCCGTTCGTCACCTCGTCGAACCCGATCGCCTCGGGCGCGGCGACCGGGATCGGCATCGGCCCGACACGCATCGACCGCGTGCTCGGCATCTCCAAGGCCTACGTGACGCGGGTCGGCGAGGGGCCGTTCCCGTCGGAGATCGCGGGCGCCGACCAGGAGCGGCTGCGCGAGCTCGGCGGCGAGTACGGCACGGTGACGGGCCGCGAGCGCCGCTGCGGCTGGCTCGACCTCGTCGCGCTGCGCTATGCCGTTCGCGTCAACGGGATGACCTCGCTCGCACTGACGAAGCTCGACGTGCTCTCGGCGTTCGACGAGCTGCCCGTCTGCGTGCGCTACCGCTTGCGCGACGGTTCCGAGACGGAGAACTTCCCCGCACACCAGTCCGACTTCCACCATGCGACCGCGGTGTGGGAGACCTTGCCGGGCTGGTCGCAGCCGCTCGACGACGCAGCCTCGCTCGACGACCTGCCGGCGGCCGCGCGGGCATACGTGGAGTTCGTTGCGCGTGATCTCCAGGTGCCGATCGAACTGGTCGGTGTCGGAGCCGCGCGCGAACGCGTCCTCGCGTGACCGCCTCCGCGGTCTCGCCGAGCGCCTGGACGCAGATCATCGTCGGACTGTCGATCTTCGTCCCGGTCGTGGTCGCGGTCGTCCTGGCGATCGTCGTGCTGCGCGGGCAGAAGGACGATCCGGACGAGCAGCGCTGGCGCCGCCTCGCCGAGCAGCGCCGGGACGCCGAGCACGGCCCCTAGCCGCAGCACCGTGGCCAGTCCGCCCAAGCCGCAGCGAGCCCAGTCCCGTCGCCAGTCCCGTCGCCGAACGACGTAACGAAACCGGAACCTTTCGTCCACAGAGGTCGCTGCGAGACACGTCCCGTGGTCAGACCAAGTGTTACCGAAGTGCAACGAACGATTCACAGGGCGGCGAGGTCTCCCGGGGTGTCGACGTCGGCGACGAGGGCCGGGTCGACCTCCAGTTCCACGACGTCGAGGTCGGCGATACGTGCGATAGAGCGCGAGCGGCCCCTCGCGAAGGCGCTGCTCGAGCAGGGGGAGCGCGGATTTCGCCCACGCGCCCGGCAGCGGGCCGGTCTGCGGCACCGCGGCGTCCCGGCACGCGGCGCCGAGGGCCGCAACGAGCTCGGGCGTCACACGAGGACAGTCGACGGGCAGGAACACCGCGACGTCGTGCGCAGCGGCCCGCAGGCCTGCGACCACACCGGCGATCGGCGCCCGCACGTCCGCTCCATCGTCGAGCACGTCGAACGGCAGCTCACCCGCCTTGCCGACCACCAGCACCTCGTCACATGCGCCCGCGAGCACGCGACGCCCCCGGTCGTGGAGCGTCTCGCCTTCCAGTTCGATCAGCGCCTTCGGCGAGCCGAAGCGCCGGCTCGCACCGCCGACGAGCAGGACGCCGGTCAGCGCTCGACGCGCCACGGCTCGGTGTAGACGTTGAGACGGCCGCCGCGCACGAAACCGCAAAGCGTCACTCCACGATCCGCCGCAAGCTGTACTGCGAGCGACGACGGCGCGCCGACCGCGACGAGGACCGGACAGCCCGCGACGGCCGCCTTCTGGACGAGCTCGAACGAGAGCCGGCCGCTGACGCACAGCACCGAACGCGCGAGCGGCAAGAGCCCGCTGCCGAAGGCCCACCCGATCACCTTGTCCATCGCGTTGTGGCGCCCCACGTCCTCGCGCAAGCAGAGCAGCGTGCCGACACCGTCGAAGAGCCCGGTCGCATGCAGGCCCCCGGTCGCCTCGAACGCGTGCTGCGCCTCGCGTAGCCGGTCGGGCAGGCTCGCGACGAGCGCAGCCGGTAGGCGCAGGTCGCTCTCGACGGGGGGCGCCTCGACCGCGACCGCTTCGAGCGCGCCCTTGCCGCAAACGCCGCAGGAAGAAGTCGTGTAGAAGCTCCGCGCGAGCCTCGCCGGATCGAACCCGGGCGCGTCGAGCTCGACCGTGTTCGCCGCGAGATCGTCGGGCAACCGCGCTCCTGCCGGCCGCAGCCCTTCGGAGAGCGCAAACCCGACGGCCAGCTCCTCGTCGTGGCCCGGCGTGCGCATGGTCACGGCCACGGGTCTGCCGCCGATGCGGATCTCGAGCGGCTCCTCGACGGCGACGACATCCTCGGTGTCGCCGTCCGGGAAGCGAACGACATTCACCCGGGCTGTCGAATACGGCGGCACGCTCACGACACAAGTATCCTCGCCGCGTGCAGGTGGTGGTCGTCGGCTCTGGTGCTCGCGAGCACGCGCTCGCGTGGCGTCTTGAGCAGAGCCCCATGCTCACCGAGCTCCACGCCGCACCGGGGAACCCCGGGATCGCGGCAATCGGACGGTGCCATCCCGTGCGCGCCGACGACGCCGACGGCCTGCTCAGCCTGGCCATGACGCTCCAGGCCGACCTGGTCGTGATCGGCCCAGAAGGCCCGCTGGTGGCGGGCATCGCCGACGGCCTCCGTCGCAACGGGATCGCGGTCTTCGGCCCGAGCGCGGCCGCAGCGCAGATCGAAGGATCGAAGTCGTTCGCGAAGGACGTGCTGCGGGCGGCCGGAGTGCCGACCGCCGAAGCACTTTCAGTCGCCCGGCCCCCATGCGTCGTCAAGGCCGATGGGCTCGCGGCCGGCAAGGGCGTGTTCGTCTGCCGCACGGCCGAGGAGGTCGACGAGGCGCTGCGCGCCGTCTCTGCGCTCGGAGGCGAGTTCGTGATCGAGGAATTGCTCGACGGCGAGGAGGTGTCGCTCTTCGGTCTCTCCGACGGCACGCGGGTCGTCCCGCTCGGCGCCGCACAGGACTTCAAGCGCATCGGCGACGGAGACACCGGTCCGAACACGGGCGGGATGGGTGCGTACTCCCCGGTTCCGTGGCTCGACGGGGTCGACGAGCTCGTCGCGCAGATCCATCAGCCGGTGATCGACGAGCTTGCACGCCGCGGAGCACCGTTCACCGGGTGTCTCTTCGCCGGCCTGATGATGACCTCGGACGGCCCGAAGGTGCTCGAGTTCAACGCGCGCTTCGGCGACCCGGAGACGCAGGTGGTGCTGCCGCGCGTCGAGGGCGATCTGCTCGAACTGCTGGTCGCAGCCACCAGCGGCGACCTGTCGGGCGCGGCCCCTACGCTGTCCGCGGACGCGGCGGTGACGGTCGTCCTGGCCGGCCCTGATTACCCGGCCCGCAGCGACTACGCCGGCGCACCGATCTCGGGCCTCGAGGCGGCCGAGGCCTCGGGCGCGCTCGTCTTCCACGGCGGTACGGCGGTACGTGACGGCACGGTGGTGACGAGCGGAGGCAGAATTCTCTCCGTGACCGGGACGGGGACCACCGTGGCAGATGCGCGCGCACACGCGTATGCGGCTGTCGAGTTGATCACGTTCGAGGGCGCACAGTTCCGCCGGGACATCGCGGCGGTGGCCGGTGGCTGAGCCCGTGGTGGGGATCCTGGTCGGATCGGAGTCGGACCGGGCACGGATGCAGGCCGCTCTCGACGAGCTGGACGCAAGGGGCATTCCCTGGGAGTTCGAGGTGCGCTCGGCGCACCGGACGCCCGACGCGGTGGCCGAGTACGCCAAGTCGGCACGGGACCGCGGGTTGAAGGTGCTGATCTGCGGCGCCGGGCTGGCTGCGGCCCTGCCGGGCGTCGTCGCCGCTCACACGGAACTGCCGGTGATCGGCGTGCCCCTGCGCTCCTCGATGTCGGTGCTCGACGGGCTCGACGCACTGCTCTCGATCGTGCAGATGCCGCCGGGCGTCCCGGTCGCGACGGTCGGTGTCGACAACGCCAAGAATGCGGCTGTGCTCGCCGCGCGGATCCTCGCACTCGCCGCTCCCTCCTGAGCCCCCTCTAGACTGTCCGGAGTGATCGCCCGCTACTCCCGTCCGGAGATGAACCGGATCTGGTCGGAGGAGGGCAGGCTGGCACGCTGGTTCGAGGTCGAACTGGCGGCGCTCGACGGCTGGGTCGAGGTCGGAGCGGTGCCCGCCTCAGATGTTGCCGCGATTCGCGACCGCGCCGAGGTGCCGACACCCGAGCGGGTCGCCGAGATCGAGCAGGCGACCGATCACGACCTGGCCGCCTTCGTCGACGCGGTGGCCGAGCAGCTCGGGCCCGAGGGCCGCTGGGTCCATTACGGCCTCACCTCGTCGGACGTCGTCGACACGTCGCTCGCACTACAGATCCGCGACGCAGGCGCCCTGATCCTCCGCGGGCTCGACGCCGCGCTCCGGGCCGTCGTGCGGCGCGCCGACGAGCACCGGCAGACGATCTGCATCGGGCGATCCCACGGCATCCACGCAGAGCCGACGACCTTCGGGTGGAAACTCGCGGGCTGGGCGTTCGAGCTCGACCGCGCCCGCACGCGGCTCGAGCGGGCGCTCGAGACCTGCCGTGTCGGGCAGCTCTCGGGCACCGTCGGCACGTACGCCGCGATCGATCCGGACGTCGAACGAATCGCGTGCGACCGCCTCGGCCTCGAGCCGGACCCGGTGTCGACGCAGGTGATCGCACGCGACCGGCATGCCGAACTGCTCTGCGCGCTCGCAGTGTGCGCCACGTCGCTCGACCGGTTCGCCACGGAGATCCGCCATCTCGCCCGCACGGAGGTGCGCGAGGTCGAGGAGCCGTTCTCGGCAGGCATGAAGGGATCGTCGGCGATGCCGCACAAACGCAATCCGAAGCTCGCCGAACGCGTTTCCGGTCTGGCGCGGGTGGTGCGCGCGGCCTCGATCGTCGGCCTCGAGAACATGCCTCTGTGGCACGAGCGAGACATCTCGCACTCCTCCGCCGAACGCGTGGTGATCCCCGATGCGTTCCTGGCCCTGGACTACATGCTCGACAGGTTCACCTGGATCGTCGAGGGGCTCGTCGTCTACCCGGATCGGATGGAGCGGAACCTCTGGGCCTCGCACGGGCTGTTCTTCTCCCACCGGCTCCTCCTCGCCCTCGTCGAGAGCGGGCTCGAGCGCGACGACGCCTACAAGCTGGTGCAGCGAAACGCGATGCGCGCCTGGGACGAGGAGCGGGATTTCCCGGAGCTCGTCCGCGCGGACGCCGCGATCACCGCGCACCTCGACAACGCCACGCTCGACAACGTCTTCGATCTCGGTGCGACCGTCGCCAATCTCGATACGACGTTCGACCGCCTCAGCCGTCTCGCCCCAAAGGAGGAACCCGCCCATGTCTGAAGCCCTGCACGTCGCGAGCGGCAAGGTCCGCGAGCTCTATGCGCTCGACGACGAGCGCCTGTTGCTGGTCGCAAGCGATCGCATCTCCACATTCGACGTCATCCTGCCCACCGAGATCCCGGACAAGGGACGCGTCTTGACCGGGCTGTCCGGATTCTGGTTCACGAGGACACGCGAGCTCGTCCAAAACCATCTCATTGCCCTCCACGACGACGGCCGGTCGACGGAGTGCCGGCGGCTTCAGATGCTCCCGATCGAGTGCGTGGTCCGCGGCTATCTGTCCGGCTCGGGCTGGAAGGACTACACCGCGACCGGACAGGTCTGCGGTCACAGGCTGCCGGCAGGCCTGATCGAATCCCAGCAGCTCCCAGAGCCGATCTTCACGCCGGCGACGAAGGCCGAGACGGGCCACGACGAGAACATCGACCGCGCCGCCGCTGTCGAGCTCGTCGGCGAGGAGCGCTTCGACGAGGTCGAGGCGATCGCAATCGCGCTCTACCGCTTCGTCTCCGACTATGCGGGCCAGCGGGGCATCATCCTCGCCGACACCAAGCTGGAGTTCGGCCTCGACCAGGAGGGGCGGCTGGTGCTCGGCGACGAAGCGTTCACTCCCGACTCGTCGCGATTCTGGCCCGCCGATGAATACACACCTGGCCGCACGCCGCCGTCGTTCGACAAGCAATTCGTCCGGGACTACTGCGAATCGCTCGGCTGGAACAAGACCGCACCCGGCCCGGAACTGCCGGACGCCGTGGTCACCGGCACCCGCGCGCGCTACATCGAAGCGTTCGAGCAGCTGACGGAGATCGCGTTCGACACGTACCTCGCCGACCCGAGCGTGGTGCTTGCGTGAGGGCAACCGTGCTCGTTCGTCCGAAGCCGGGGATCCTCGACCCGCAAGGCCAGGCCGTCGAGAGCTCCCTTCGTCACCTGGGCTTTGCGGTCGGCGAGGCGCGGGTCGGCAAGCTCGTCGATGTCGAGCTCGACACCGACGACCGCGACGAGGCGCTGGCACAGCTGCAGCAGATGTGCGAGCAGCTGCTCACGAACCCGCTCATCGAGAGCTACGCGATCGAGCTGGAGCATGCGTGACGGAGAGCATGGGACCAGGGCCGGTCATCCCCGTGATCGTCTTCCCGGGGTCGAACGACGACCGCGACGCGCAACTCGCACTCGAGCGTCTCGGCGCCGACAGCCCACGCGTCTGGCACACCGACGAGACGCTCCCGGCCGATACGGCGGGCGTCGTGTTGCCGGGTGGTTTCTCGTACGGCGACTATCTGCGCTGCGGCGCGATCGCCCGATTCTCACCGGTGATGAAGGCGGTGGCCGACTTCGCCGCCGACGGCGGCCTCGTGCTCGGCATCTGCAACGGCTTCCAGATCCTGACCGAGGCTGGGCTGCTTCCCGGCGCGCTGCGCCCGAACGAGACGCTCTCGTTCGTGTGCCGCGATGTCTCCCTCACCGTCGAGCGCACCGATACGCCCTTCACCTCGCGTTGTGAGCCCGGCCTGGAGCTCACCGTGCCGGTGAAGCACGGAGACGGCTGCTGGTTCGCCGATGACGACCTGCTCGGGCAGCTCGAGGCGGACGGCCAGCTTGCGCTCCGCTACGCGGCCGGTGCAAACCCGAACGGCGCAGTCGCCGACGTCGCAGGCGTCCTCAACGCCGACGGCAACGTGTTCGGCCTGATGCCCCATCCCGAGCACGCGGTCGACCCACTGCTGGGCTCGGCCGACGGAGCGCTGATTCTCGGATCGCTCGTCGACTCGGCTCGATTGTCGCTCGCTGCTGCCGTCTAGGCTGCCTCCAGGCCGAGTGCCGCTGCGAGCTCGGGCGTCTTCGCGAGCGAGCGGCGGAGCCGCTCCAGGTCTGCCGTCCGGAGCGTGACCGGACCGCGCCGCGCCGCGCCGCCCGTCGAGTAGGCGAACCGAACGAGCCGCTCGCCTCGCTCGGTCTCCAGCAGTTCGACGACGGACGAGAACCGCTTGTCGCCCGCCCGCTGACTGAGCACCAGCCGCTCCACGAGCGCGGCCTGCCCCCAGGGTGTCGCTGTCTTCGTCATGCCTCGACGTTACGTCGACAAGTGCAACGCGTGGGCGACGCCGACGTCACGAAAGTGTGAAACCTGCTCCCCAGGTACCGAGGCGCGGGCCGCCGCGAAGCCGCTACGCGTCGATCGGCACGTGGCCCGGCTCCGCGGCCACCCGTCCGAGCCAGGCGCGGATCGCGGGATACGGGCCGAGATCGAACCCACCCTCGCCGGCGACGTGCGTGTAGGCGTACAGCGCGATGTCGGCGAGCGACATCGAGGCCCCGACGAACCACTGCGCGCTCTCGAGGTGGCGTTCCATCGCGTCGAGCGCGCGATAGCCCGCGGCCTGCTTCTCCGGCAGGCGATCGAGGTAGGCCTCCGGGTCGCCGGACAACGCGAGCCAGAACCGCGCGACCGCGATCGCAGGCTCGTGGTCGTACTGCTCGAAGAACATCCACTGCAGCACCTGGGCGCGCGCGTAACGATCGTCGGGGACGAAGCGCGAGCCCTCCCCGAAGTACCAGAGGATCGCACCCGATTCACCCAGCGAGCGACCGTCGTCGAGCACGATCGTCGGCACGCGCAGGGCCGGGTTGAGCCCACCGAGGAGCTCGGGCCGGTTCGACCGGTCGAGCACATCGACGGAACGACGTTCGACCTCGAGGCCGAGGTGCGCGAGGAGCAGTCGCACCTTGTAGCAGTTGCCCGACGCAGCGTTTTCGTACAGGACCATCGAGGACAAGACGATACGCACTCGCCGCGAGGTCGCGGACGCAGCTAGTCGACGACCTCGATCCCGAGCGCCGCCGCGAACAGCGCGGCGTTCTCGATCACGTCGTTCCAGGTCATCCGAGCCCCGCGCAGCGCCTCGACGCCCCGGACGGCAGCCAGGTCGCAGCCGCGCAACTCGACGCGCTCCAGGGTGCAGGTCGAGAACGTCGCCTCGCGCAGCTCGCAGCGTTCGAAGAGCACATCCTTCAGACCCGAGCCGTAGAAGTCGCACTCGCCCATGCGACAGTCCCGGAAGACGACGCGCTCGAGGCTCGCATGCCGCAGGCCGACCAGGTCGACCCTGCATTCGTCGAACACGACATCAGTAAGCCGCGCCTCGGCCAGGTCGGCGCCGGTCAGCCGGCAGCGACGCAACTCGACGCGCTGCGCCGACCATCCTCGAGGCCGCTCGTTCGCCCAGTCCAGATCGAGGCCGACCGCGTCGACGAGGTCGCCGAGCTCGGTCACGGCCGGTTGATCGTCGTCGGCGTCCGGCGGGTACGGTGAGCGAGGGGGCTTCGACATGCCACGAGGATATGCAGACGCCATTAGGCTCGACGGGTGACCGAAGAGTCGATCGACGGTCTGGGCTCGCTGCTCGATGCGCCGTCACCTGCGGTGCTGACGACCTATCGACAGGACGGGAGCGCGCTCGTCTCGCCGGTCTGGTTTCGCTGGCACGAGGGGGCCTTCGAGGTGGTGATCGCAGAAGGCGACGTGAAGCTCCGCCACCTGGCGCGAGATCCCCGCTGCGCACTCGTCGTCTTCGAAGCCGTTCGACCGTTTCGCGGGATCGAGGTGCATGGAACACCCGAACTGCTCGACAGCGACGTCAGCTCGGCGCGCGCCGAGATCGCCGGGCGCTACCTCGGTCCGGAGGACGGCGCACGGTTCGCCGCGGCGCGGAACAAGCCGGGCGTCCTCCTCCGGCTCGGCGCCGAGAGCGCGCGCATCTGGAACCTCGCCGCGATCCTCCCGAGCTGAGGCGCTACCGCGACGGCCTACTGCCCGGCTAGGCGGTGCGGCCGATGACCTCGATGCGATAGCCGTCCGGGTCGCGGACGAAGCACAGCCACGAGCCGCCCTCGCTCACCTGATACGGCGCGCGCTCCGGCTCGATGCCCTGCTCGGCGAGCCGTGCGAGCGTCCCCTCGAGATCGCCGACGCCGATCGCGATGTGGCCGTAGCCCGTGCCGAGGTCGTAGCTCCGGCCGTCGTGGTTGAAGGTCAGCTCGAGCACCGACCGCTGCTCGCCGAGCGAGAAGAAGTAGTTCGTTGCCTCCTTCTCCCCGTTCCGGACGATGTCCATCTCGCGCTCGAACGTGAAACCGAGCGCCTCGTAGAACGAGCGGCTCTTGGCCGGATCGGTGATCCGCACCATCGTGTGGAGAAACGTCGTCATGCACAAGACTCTAGGCGAAGTGTCGATTGACGCCGCTGCGGCTCGTCGTCTTGTCGACCACTACCAAGGAGGGAACCGTGAAGTACCTGATGCTCGTCTGTGTCGACCCGTCCGTCGAGGAGAGCCCCGAAGAGCCCGGCGCGATCGACCGGTGGCTCGAGGAGACGAAGAAAACCCGCCTGTTCGGCAACCAGCTGCGACCGCAGGAGGAGGCGAAGGTGGTGCGGGTCCGCGGCGGCAAGCCGTTCGTGACCGACGGCCCGTTCGCCGAGACGAAAGAGCTGATCGCCGGCTTCGACGTGCTCGAGTGCGACAGCCTCGACGAGGCCGTCGAGATCGCGTCCAGGCACCCGGTGGCGGCCTTCGGCGCGATCGATGTCCGCGAGTTCTGGACGGCGCCGCCCGACGAGGGCTAGGAAGGGCCTCCCTGCTCGAGATCCTCCTGCAGGAGGGAGAACAGCACGGCGTCCTGCCACTCCCCGTGCCGGAGGTACGCCCGGCGCTTGACGCCCTCGCGGACGAAACCGGCGCGCTCGGAGTGGCGGATCGCCCGCTCGTTGAAGCCGTAGCAGGCGAGCTCGAGCCGATGGAAACCAAGCTCGAAGATCAGGTAACGCTGGAGGAGCCGCGCCGCCTCGGCGGCGACCCGGCGGCCGCGGAACTCCGCCAGGACGGCAAAGCCGCCGAGCTGGGCGATCCTGTTGGCCTCGCTGACCTCGTCGAAGGACATCGAGCCTGCGCGCTCGCCGTCCACCTCGATGATCAGGCGCCCGGTCTTCTGCGGCTCGCGCTGCGAGCGCTCGACCTCGGCGCCGATCGTCTCGGCGTCGCGGGGCTGCCGGCCGGCGAGGAACGGCTCGACCTCCTCGTCGTTGAAGAGCGCGACCAGGAAAGCGACGTCGTCCGGGGTGGCTCGACGAAGCGCGATCACGGCGACTCGGCGACGGGCACGAGCCGCCGGCGCCGCTGAAGCCCCGTGCCGAGCGCCACGCCGCCCAGGATCAGCGCCAGCCCGCCGAGCGCCGCGCCGCCCGCGCTCTCGCCGAGGAAGATCGCCCCGTAGGCGAGCGCGATCGGCGGCACGAGGTACGTGACGAGCGACGCATACCCGGCCCCCGCCTTCGCGATGATCGTGAAGAAGAGGAGGTACGCGAACGCGGTCCCGACGACGCCCAGGAAGACGACGCAGCCGACCGTCTCCCAGCCCGGGAAGGTGGCGGGCGCCTGAACGACCCCGGCCGGCAGCACGAACAGCGCGGCGACGGCCGACGTGCCGAAGGCGACGACCTGCGGACGGGCAGCCGAGAGGCGCCGCCGCACGAGCAGCCCGCCCGCGGCGTAACAGACCGCCATGCCGACGACGGCGAGCGCCCCGAGGATCTGGCCCTCCGGCTGCGCCCCGACAAGGAGAGCGACGCCGATGAAACCGATGAACACTCCGACGAGCGGACGCCCGGTCACCCGCTGGTCGTGGAAGAAGGCGAAGGCCAGGAGCGCGTTGAAGATCGGAACCGACGCCTGGATGATCGAGGCGAGCCCTGAGTCGATGCGCGTCTCGCCCCAGGAGAGCAGCCAGAACGGCACGGCCGTGTTCAGCAGGCCGACGACGGCGAGCCAGCCCCAGTGCGCGCGGAGCTCGGACACGGTCTCCCGGAGTCCGAGGCGGGCCGGGACGACGACAGCGAGGACGAGCGCCGCGAGACCGATCCGGCCGAGGATGAGCGTCGCGGGCTGGAGATCCCGGACCGCGACCTTGATGAACATGAACGAGCTCCCCCAGATCAGGGCGAGCAGAACGAGCATCGGCAGAGGGCGGCGGAGCATCACGAGTTGAAACGACAACGTAGCCGCGGGTGTGAGGTCGAACGCCGACCAAGGGCCGAGACAGCCCGGGACGTCGGAGGCCCTCGTTACACTGCACCCCTGAGCTCGGTCGCGGAACCACTCCACACGAGACTCGGTCTCACCGACTGGGAGTTCGACCGTATCCGCACACTGCTCGGGCGGCCTCCGAACGACTTCGAGCTCGCCGTCTTCTCGCTCCTCTGGTCGGAGCACTGCGGCTACAAGCACTCGGCGCCGCTGCTGCGGCGGCTCCCGTCGGACGGGAAGCGGGTGCTGCAGGGGCCGGGCGAGAATGCAGGCGTGATCGACCTCGGCGAGGGTGTCGCCGTCGCCTTCAAGGCGGAGTCGCACAACCACCCCTCCGCGGTCGAGCCGTTCCAGGGCGCGGCGACCGGGGTCGGGGGGATTCTCCGCGACATCGTGGCGATGGGCGCGCGGCCGATCGCGCTGCTCGACGGACTGCGCTTCGGCGAGCCGGACTGGCAGTTCCGTCGCGCGGTCGCCGGCATCGGGCACTACGGCAACTGCGTCGGCGTCCCGAACGTCGGCGGCGAGTGTGCCTTCGACGAGGCCTACGCGGCGAACCCGCTCGTGAACGCGATGTGCGTCGGCCTGCTCCCGACCGAACGCGTCCTGAGCGCCCGCGCCCAAGGCCCCGGCAATGCGCTCGTGCTGTACGGCGCGTTCACCGGCCGCGACGGGATCGGCGGAGCGTCGGTGCTCGCCTCCCAGGATCTCGAGGGCTCGGACGAAAAGCGCCCGTCGGTTCAGATCGGCGACCCGTTCCGCGGCAAGGCTCTGATCGAGGTGTCACTCGAGCTCGTCGACCGCGACCTCGTTATCTCGCTCCAGGACTGCGGCGCCGCCGGGCTCGCGTCGTCGCTGTCCGAGATGGCGCGCGACGTCGGGGTCGACGTGCACCTCGACCGCGTGCCGCTCCGTGAAGCCGACCTCGAGCCGTGGGAGATCATGATCTCGGAGTCGCAGGAGCGGATGGTCGCGGTGGTTGCACCCGATCGCATCGACGAGGTGCGCGACGTCTGCGAGCGTTGGGAGCTGCCGTGCACCGTGATCGGCGAGGTGACCGACCACGGCGAGCTGCGCGCGTTCTTCGCAGGGGATGTCGTCGGCTCGATTCCCGCGGCGTTCCTCACCGACGAGTGCCCGCGCTACCCGGTCGAGACACGAGAGCGCATCATCGAAGCGGCACCGGTCGCACCGGTGAACCACGAGCCGAAGACCTGGGTGTTCGAGCAGTACGACCAGCTCGTCGGCTCGCGAACCGTGCGCCGCCCGGGCCTCGATGCAGCCGTGCTGCGCATCGACGGGACGCGGGGCATCGCGGTGTCGCTCGACGGCCCGCCTCTCGGCTGCCGCAACCCGCTCGAGGCGGGCTGGCGCGCCGTCATGGATTCGGCGCTGAACGTCGCGTGCGCGGGCGGCGAGCCGCTGGCGCTCACCGACTGCCTCAACTTCGGCAACCCGGAGAAGCCGGAGATCGGCTGGGAGCTCGAGCGGGCGATCGAGGGGATCTCACAGGCGGCGGAGTCGCTCGGCATCCCGGTCGTCTCGGGAAACGTCTCGCTCTACAACGAGACCGGCGGCACCCCGATCCCGCCCACTCCAGTCGTCGGCTGCGTCGGCCTCGTGCGCGACGTGACGCTCATCCCCGACCGCTGGCAGCACGGCGACCGCATCGCGCTGCTGCGCGGCTTCGGTCACGGGTTCGTGCATTTCGTCTGGCGGCACGCCCATCTGTGGACGCTCGCGCACGACGTCTCCGACGGGGGCGTGGCGCTGGCACTACAAGAGGCCGAAACGTGGTCGGGGCGACGCGCCGACTGCGACATCGTCGAGGGCGAGGGCGTGATCGTCGCGGTCGCGCCCGGCACCGAGATCCCCTGGGACGACGTGGTCGAGCTCGGGATGGTCGCCTGATGTGCGGCGTCTTCGGCGTTCGCGCACCTGGACGCGACGTCGCCCGCCTCTCGTACTTCGGCCTCTACGCGCTCCAGCATCGGGGCCAGGAGTCGGCGGGGATCGCGGTCAGCGAAGACGGGCGCCTGACCGCGCTGCGCGACCTCGGCCTCGTGCCGCAGGTGTTCGACGAGCGGAGCCTCTCCGGCCTGCATGGGGACATGGCGATCGGCCACACGCGGTATTCCACGACCGGCGGCAACGCGTGGGAGAACGCGCAGCCGCTTCTGCACCACGGGCGCGTTCGCACCGTCGCGCTCGGCCACAACGGCAATCTCGTCAACCCCGAGGAGCTGCGAGAGCGGGCCGGGAAGCCGCTCGCCTCGTCATCCGACTCGGAAGTGATCGCGGCGCTGATCGCCGACGACGAGCGGCCGCTCACGGAGGCGATCACCGCGACGATGGCCCTCCTCGAAGGTGCGGCGACAGTCGTGGGGCTCGCCGACGGCAAGCTCTTCGCGTTCCGCGACCGGTTCGGCTTTCGGCCGCTCGTGCTCGGGCGGCTCGGCGACGACCCGGTCGTCGCGTCGGAATCGTGCGCGCTCGATCTCGTCGGCGCGACGTTCGACCGCGAGGTGCGGCCGGGCGAGCTCGTCGTGGCAGACGAGCACGGGCTGCATTCGACGCAGGCGATCGAACCGGCCGAGCACGGAGCACTCTGCATCTTCGAGTTCTTCTACCTCGCGCGCCCCGACACGCGCCTCTCGGGCGTCGAGGTGCACGGCGCCCGCGTGCGGATGGGCGAGCGGCTCGCGCAGGAGGCGCCGGTCGAAGCCGACCTCGTGCTGCCGATTCCCGACTCGGGCACACCGGCCGCGATCGGCTTTGCGCGCGCCGCGAACATCCCGTTCAGCGAAGGGCTGATCAAGAACCGCTATGTCGGCCGCACGTTCATCCAGCCTGAACAGGGCATGCGCGAGCAGGGGATCCGAATGAAGTTCAACCCGCTCGCCGAGGTGCGGGGGAAGCGCCTCGTCGTGGTCGACGATTCGATCGTGCGCGGCTCGACAACACGTCAGATCGTCCAGATGCTCTTCGACGCGGGCGCGGCCGAGGTGCACGTTCGGGTCTCGTCTCCGCCGGTCGTCTCGCCGTGCTTCTACGGGATCGATCTCGCGTCGGAGGACGAGATGATCGCCGCCCACTCCACGGTCGAGGAGGTGAGGGAGGCGATCGGCGCGACGAGCCTCGCCTACCTCTCCCTCGAGGGCCTGCAGGCGGCCACACATCGGCCCGCGAATGCGCTGTGCCGCGCCTGTCTCACCCGCGAGTACCCGACACGGGTGCCGCTCGACGCGGCGAAGCACCGCTTCGAGCGCGTCTAACAGGACTCAGGCCGGGGCAGCCAGCTTGCGCGTGGCTTGCGCATGCCACTCCATCCCCATCGCGTCGAAGAGAGCCGTGGCCCGGTCGAGCAAGCGGCCGTCGGACCGGGCGACGCCGAGGGCGCGGAGCGCGAACGGCTCGGTGTAGGTCTCGTCCTTCACCCACTGCGGCGCTTCGGTCTCGATCCGACCGTGCTCGCCGAGCGCGACCAGCGCGTCGAACAGTTCGGCAGCACCGTCGAAACCGAAGGCACGCTGCACCCCGAGCGTGGGCGACGCGATGAGGCGGCGCAACTCGGCGAGGTCGCTGCGAGCGAGTGCCAGCCGGACCTGCGGCCGGTTCGAAGTGCCACCGTCTTCGCTCCACCCAGAACGTTCTCGCGACTGCCTCGAGCCGTCGGGACTCGGCGTCGTCCCCGGCCTGCGCGCGCGCAACGGCGAGGTTGAGGAGCACGTTGCAGTCGCCAGACAGGGAGTGGCCGCGTTCGCCCCGACTGCCAACTCGGCCTGCGTTGCGACCTCCTGCAGCCTGTCCCAGCGGCCGGTGAGACTCGCGATGCGGACCTGCATGTCCACCCCGTGCAGCCGATGGTGCGGCGTCAAGCCCTCGACCATCTCCACGAGCAGCGCGCTCGACCGCTCAGCCGCCGCGATCCTGCCCGTGGCGAGGTTCTACTTCGACGGCGCTCATGCAGGCAAAGTGGCGGTCGTCGGGATCGGTGAGCTCGGGCAGGAGCGCGAGTCGCTCGTCGATCCACGCGTGAGCCTGCTCGAGGTCACCGGCGCTCCAGGCGACGTCGGCGAGTGCGGCAAGGGCACTCGAACGAAGCGCGGCATCGCCCGAGCGAACGGCGATCCCGTGCAGCTCGCGTGCAGCGGCTTCGTCCTTCCTCCACAGCGCCGCTGCGGCGAGCGCCTTCGCGTAGGTCAACGAGCCCTCGTCGGCGAGTGCGAGCGCGCGCTCGATCCAGTCGTCGACGAGCTCGGTGTCCGGTGGCTGTTGCCACATGCCGCTCCGCCGCGCCGTCTGCAGCGCGAGCTCGCTGTAGAGCTCGGCCGAGGGACCGACGAGCTCGACGGCACGCTCCAGGGCCGCCCGGAACGCCTCGCCGTCGAACCTGAGGGCGTTGGCGTGCCCGATCTGCTCCCAGAGCCGCGCCTGTCTGACCGGATCCGGCTCGAGCGCAACCGCCCGCTGGAGGAGCGCGAGACCCTCAGTGATCTCGTACCGGCCGACGGCCAGCTCCGCCGCCCGCCCGAGCCAGTGGACGGCGCGCTCTCGCAGCCTCGCGAGCTCGATACCCGCGCCCGGCCAGGCCAGGTCGACATCCTCGGATCGGACAGCTTCGGCGTAGTGGTGAGCGAGCAGGGACGCGTGCATGTCGCCGCCGTCCTCGGCGAACCGCTCGAGCCACGCGGCGAAGCCGGCATGGAGCTGAGCGCGTTTCGCCCGCGGCAGGCTGGCGTACGCGACCTCGCGCGTGAGCGCATGCTTGATCGCATACTCACGCTGGCCGGAGATCGACGATCCGGAGCGCAGACGGATGAAATCGCGCTCCTCCAGGGCCCGAAAGTCCGGCTCGCCGGCAAGCAGCTCGTAGACCGCGCCGGTCCAGAAGACGCGTCCGATGACGGCGGCCGTCTGGAGCGCCTCCTTGTCGGCGGGATCGAGGAGATCGATGCGGGCCGCAAGGAGCGCCTGGACGGAGTCCGGGACATCGATCTCGTCGGCGGACTCGGTCACGGTCCAACCGCCCCCCTCGCGCGCAAGGATCCCGCGGTCGATCAACATCCCGACGAGCTCCTCGACGAAGAACGGGTTGCCTTCGGACCGCTCGACGAGCAGCTCGTGGAGCGCTTCAGGCACGTCGGTCGCGAGCAGCTCCTCGATCAGCAGGCCCGAGTCGCGCGCTGAGAGCGGTTCGAGCTCGTGGACGCTCGCGCGGGGGCTCTTGCCCCAACCGGGTCGCTGCTCGTCCAGCTCCGGCCTCGCCGTCGCGATCATGAGCAGCGGACCGTCGACGCGCTCCAGCAGCCGCTCGAGCAGGTCGAGGAGAGGCTGCTCGGCCCAGTGCAGATCCTCGACCAGCATGACCGTCGGCCGCTCCGCGGCGAGCTCGCTCAGAAACTCGGCCCAGGTGTCCTGGAAGAGGTCGCGTGCCACCAGGGGGTGCAGTCCACCGGCCACATCGAGCCCGAGGCTGAGGGCGAGCATGCGCCGCTCACCCAGTCGCTCGAGGATCGTCTCCTGCGGATCGGTCTCGAGCAGGCCCAGCTGCTCGGTGAGGATCTCGGCGAGCGGCCGAAACGCGAGGCCCTGGCCATAGGAAAGACAGCGTCCGGTGCGCTGGAGCGGCTGGGGGGATTGCTCCGAGAGCCAGCCCCAGAACTCACGGACGAGGCGCGTCTTGCCGACGCCGGCATCGCCCATGATCGTCACCAGCTGCGGCTCGCCGTTTTGCACCATCCGCCGGTAGCTCTCGCGCATGAGCTCGAGCTCGCCGGTCCGGCCGACGAACGCGCGCCGTAGTCCGCCGACACCCCGTGGACGCATCAGCGTGAGCGCGCGGACGAGACGCCGGCAGACGATTCCCTCGGGCTTGCCCTTCGCCTCGACCGTCCGCGGCTCGTCGAGCTCGAACGCGCCTCGCACGATCACGGCGGTCCTTTCGCCGACGAGGATCTCCCCGGGATCCGCAGCCTGTTCGAGCCTGGCGCCGACGTTCACCGCGTCGCCGGTCACGAACGAACCGCCTTCGCGCGGCTTGCCGACGACGACCTCGCCGGTGTTGACGCCGATCCGGAGCGCAAGCCGGCTCCCGAACAACTCGCTCAACGTTCGTCGCATTGCAAGCGCGGCGTGCAACGCTCTCTCGGCGTGATCTTCCTGCGCGGCGGGGGCACCGAAGGCCGCCACCACCGCATCACCGATGAACTTCTCCACGGTGCCCCCGGCGCGCTCGATCTCGACGGCCATCGCCTGGTAGAAGCGATCGAGCGTCGCCCGGGTCCGCTCAGGATCCACGGCATCTGCCAGCGCAGTCGAGCCCACGAGATCGGCGAAGAGCACCGTCACGACCTTGCGCTCCTCGCCCGACGCCGTTGCCGCGACAGGCGCCGCGCAGACCGGGCAGAAGCGCGCGTCAGTGGGAAGGTCGGAGCCGCACTGGGTGCATGCAGCCATTTACCCGCCGACTGCCGGCGCATCGAACAACACGACGATCATGCTACGCCTCGACACCGAGACATACCAGGGGGGGACGTCATGACGTGAGGTCATGGGCACGGCCGTAGCGCACGGCGCGCTTCACCTGCCGCGGATCGAGCCCCTGCTCGAGCAGATTCTGGCGCAGCTCTCCTTCAGAGGCCAGCTTCAGGAAGAGCCAGACGAGCGCCGCCAGGGTCACCACCGAGCCCTCGCTCATCATCACGATCCCGCCGAGGTTGAGGTCGTGCACGGGAGTGATTCCCCACTCGGGAGCGTGCTGGTAGACGGTGTAGAACGCGCTCGACGACCAGATGAAGACGTTGCCGAGAATCGTCTCGATCAACCGGACGACCGCGATGTAGCCGAGCTTCCACCCCGTGCCGAACCACGCGGGGCCGGGCAGCGTCTCCACGACCGGTTCCCACATCAGGCAGCCGCACGTGAAGAAGGCGAAGTGCTCCAGTGCGTGCAAGGCGTTGTGGTGCAACGCCGCGTCGTAGAGCAGCGGGATGTGCCAGAAGTACAGATTCACCGCCCACACCGGCAGCGCGACCAGCGGATGCGTGAGGACGCGCAGGCGCTCGAACCAGGAGATCGCGAGCAGCGGGCGGAGCATCTGCCCGGTCAGGCCGACGACGAAGCAGAGAGGCGCGAGGTCGCCGAGGATCACGTGCTGCGTCATGTGCATGAAGAAGAAGTTGTCCTCGCCCAGCCTGTCGACCGGGGAGTTGAGCGCGATGACGACGAGCACGATGCCGAGCCCGAACACCACCTGCCGCCAGCCCGGGACGGGGCGGCCGCTGAGCGCGAGCGTGCGGGCGCGCCGCCAGTAGAGGAACGCGATCAGCACAGTGGGGACGGTCTGGAGCGGCTCGAAGCTCCAGGTCAAGCTCGGCGCGATTGCCACCACGTTGGAACACTAGAGGGATGCGCCTCTTCCACTACCACCTCGTCACGTCCGAGGTCCGGGACGTCGAGGGGCGCTACCTGGTGAAGCTCGGCTTCGATCTCGTCGCCCGGCACGGCCGGATCGGCGACGATCACGTGGCGATCGAGCCCGGCGTCTCCTGGGAGAGGCTCGACCGCGACGGCTTCAAGCTGCGATTGTCCGAGCTCCAGCGCGGCTCGATCAACGTCGTCGTGCAGCCGGGACACTGGCGGGTGCCGCGCGTTGACCACCTCGGCGTCGCGCTCGAGGAGGACGAATTTCAATCCGTGCTCGGCCGGGCGATGCAATGGCACCTTCGCGTCCAGGAGCACGGCGGGCGGCGCACCTTCGTCTCGACGAATGCCGGTTACCGGCTGGAGGTGCATCCGCCTCGCGATTGGATCGACGACCTGCTCGCGGAGGAGGACGAGTTTCGCCTGACGGACCTGCAGTTGCGTGCCGATGATCCGCAGGCGAAGGCCGGCGCCCTCGCGGATCTGCTCGGCCTCGACCTCGACGGCACGAGCGTCGAGGTCGGCGGCGCCACGGTGACGTTCTTCGCCGGCGGCCCGGACGGCCGTCCCGAGCTGTACGGCGAACGGTTCGGCTAGGGGCGGCCGGTGAGCGTCGTACACTTCCGCTCTGTCCACGGAGCACAGCTACGCCGCAGCGGGGGTCTCGCTGGCAACTGCCGGCTCCGTCGTCGAGCGGCTGCGCAGGGCCGTCGAATCGACGGGCGCAACCGGGTTCGGCGCGTTCGCCGGACTGCACCCGCTCGACGGCGAGCGACTGCTCGCCGCGTCCACGGACGGTGTCGGCACGAAGCTCGTCCTCGCCCGCGCCCGCGGGCGGCTGCGCGACTGTGGCGCCGATCTGGCCGCGCACTGCATCAACGACGTGGTCACCTCCGGCGCTCAGCCGCTGTTGCTGCTCGACTACGTCGCGGCGAACGAGATCCGGCTCGAAGAGGTCGCCGACCTCGTCGACGGAGCGGCCGAGGTGTGCCGCCGCGCCGGGGTCGCACTGGTCGGCGGCGAAACGGCCGAGCTCCCAGGCATCTACGCCCCGGGAGAGCTCGACTTCGCGGGCACCTGTGTCGGGATCGTGGCACGCGCAGACCTGATCGACGGGAGCAGCGTGGCGCCCGGCGACGCCGTGATCGGGTTCGCATCCGCAGGCGTTCACGCCAACGGCTTCACGCTCGTTCGCAGGAGTCCTCGAGACCGAGGACTACGACGGCGACGACCTGCTCGCTCCGACCCGCCTCTACCTCGAGACGGCCCGGGCGCTGCGGGGCCGCGCCAAGGCGTTCGTGCACGTCACGGGCGGCGGCGTCCTCGGCAACCTCGTCCGCGTCCTGCCCGAGGGCCGGAGCGTGGAGCTCGACTGGAACGCGTGGGAACGTCCTGCGGTGTTCGACTGGCTCGCCCGGCACGTCGAAGAGGATGAGCTGCGCCGCGTCTTCAACCTCGGCATCGGCTGGTGCGCGATCGTCGCCGAGCCGACGCTCGACGACCTGGTGATCGGCCGCATTCGATGATCGGTGTTCTCGTCAGCGGCAGCGGCACGAACCTGCAGGCGCTGATCGACGCCGGCCTGCCCGTGAGCGCGGTGGCGTCGAACCGGAAGGACGCCTACGCGCTCGTGCGCGCACGCGAGGCCGGCATTCCGACGGCGACGTTCGAGCTCGAGTGTCATGCCGACCGTGACGAGCGCGATCTGGTGATGGCGACGTGGCTCGAGGAGCACGGCGTCGAGCTCGTCGTGACGGCCGGCTACATGCACCTGCTGACGAAGCCGTTCCTCGACCGCTTCCCGAACCGGATCGTGAACACGCACTCGGCGCCGCTGCCGGAGTTTCCCGGCGCACATCCGATCGAGGACGTGCTCGCGGCGGGCGTCGCTCGTACCGCTGCGACTGTTCACTACGTCGACGGCGGCGTCGACACGGGGACGGTGATCGCCGCGGAGAGCGTCCCGGTTCTGCCCGGCGACACCGTCGAGACCCTCCGCGCCCGCGTCCAGGCGGCAGAGCACCGGCTGCTGCCCGAAGTGGTGAGAGAGCTGTGTCTCGCCGCGCACTGATCAGCGTCTACGACAAGGAAGGCATCGACGAGTTCGCCCGCGGCCTCGCCGAGCTCGGCTGGGAGCTCGTTTCGTCCGGAGGCACCGCGTCGTTCCTGACCGAAGCGGGTTTGCCCGTCACCACCGTCGAGGCGGTCACCATGGCTCCCGAAATGCTGGGCGGACGCGTCAAGACGCTCCACCCGCGCATCCATGCCGGCATCCTCGCGCGGCGCGAGCTGGACGAGGACAGGCAGGCGCTCGAGGAGCAGGAGATCGACCTGATCGACCTCGTCTGCGTCTCGCTGTACCCGTTCACGCGAGTGGCAGAGCTGCCCGACGCGACCGAGGCCGAGATCGTCGAGATGATCGACGTCGGTGGCCCGTCGATGCTCCGCGCCGCGGCGAAGAACTTCGCGCACGTCACCGTCGTCTCGAGCCCGTCGCAATATGACGACGTCCTGTCGGAGCTGCGCGAGGACGGCGACACCGCGCCGGAGACGAGGAAGCGGCTCGCGCGACAGGCGTTCGAGACGACCGCGGCCTATGAGGCTGCAATCTCGAACTGGTTCGGCAACGCGCAGCCCTTCCCTGAACAGCTCACGATCGCCCTCCGCAAGGTCACCGACCTCTCGTACGGCGAGAACCCCCACCAGGCGGCGGCGTACTACCGCGAGGTCGGCGCACACCGGCACCTGCTCTCGGGGATCGAGCAGCTCGGCGGCAAGGAGCTCTCGTACAACAACCTCGGCGATCTCGAAGGCGCCCGGCGCATCGCCCGCGAGCTCGAGCTGCCCGGCGCGGTGATCGTCAAGCACGCCAACCCCTGCGGGGTGGCGGTGGCGGCGACGATCGAGGAGGCCTGGGAGCGCGCGCTCGCAGCGGATCCGGTGTCGGCGTTCGGCTGTGTCGCCGTGCTGAACCGGCCGGTCGGCCCGGAGCTCGGCGCGCGCATCGGCGGGCACTTCGCCGAGGTGCTGCTCGCGCCCGGCTACGACGCGGGCGCCGTCGAGGCCCTGCGCGCGAGAAAGGCGCTGCGCATCCTGATCGACCGCGAGCAGGAGCCCGCGACGGACGGCGAGCGCGACTACAAGCGCGTGCTCGGAGGGCTCCTGGTCCAGGAGCGCAACGACGGGGCCGAGGAGCGCGCGACGATGCAGCTCGTCGCCGGCGAGCTCGATGATGCGCAATGGGCCGACCTGCTGTTCGCCTGGCAGGTCTGCAAGCACGTCTCGTCGAACGCAATCGTGCTGGTGCGCGACCTGCAGACGATCGGGATCGGGGCGGGTCAGATGAGCCGCGTCGACGCGGTGCGGATCGCCGTCGAGAAGGCGCGCGAGCACGGGCACGAAACGGCCGGAGCCTCCCTCGCGAGCGACGCGTACTTCCCGTTCGCGGACGGCCCGCAGATCGCGCTCGCTGCCGGTGTAGCGGCGCTCATCCAGCCGGGCGGCTCGATCCGCGACGGCGAGACGGTGGCAGCGGTCGAGGCGGCCGGCGCGGCCATGGTCTTCACCGGCCGGAGGCACTTCCGCCACTGATGCCTGCCGCCGCCGCGCAGCGAATCGGCCGCGACGACGTCGTGTGGTCGTTCGGGCCGCAGATGGAGCCTGTCCTCGTCGTCGAGCCCGGCTCGATCGTCACGCTCGAGACGAACGACTGCTTCACGGGTCAGATCCAGACCGAGGCCGACCTCGTCACCGAGATCGACTTCCAGCGCATCAACTCCGCCACCGGCCCGATTGCGGTCCGCGGCGCGGAGCCCGGCGACTCGCTCGTCGTGGAGCTTCTGGAGGTTCGTCCGGCCGAGCGCGGCTTCGCAACGCTGATCCCCGGCGTCGGGCAGCTGATCGACCAGGTGGAAGCGCCGCTGACGCAGGTGTTCCGCGTCGAGGGTGACACCGTGCACATGAACGAGCGCATCTCCTTCCCCCTGCGCCCGATGGTGGGCGTGATCGGTGTCGCGACCGGCGGCGAGACGATCGGCAACGGCTTCGCAGGCTGCCACGGGGGCAACCTCGACAATCATCTGCACGGCCCTGGCGCGACCGTCTACCTGCCGGTGCGCCAGCCGGGCGGAATGCTCGCGATCGGCGACATGCACGCGTCGATGGGCGACGGCGAGGTCTGCTTCACGGGCGTCGAGATCGCGGGCGAGGTGACGATCCGGATCGGCCTGCTCAAGGGCAAGCAGGGAACGTGGCCGGTCACGGAGCTCGCCGACCGCTGGGTGGTTCACGGCACCGCGGGGCCTGATTTCATGGAGGCTCTCGACCAGGCGGTCGAGGAGGGAGCACGGTTTCTCGTGGAACAGTGGGGGTTCTCGATGGAGGAGGCCTTCATCTTCCTGTCGGTCGCCTGCGACGCCAATATCTGCCAGGCCTGCAGGCCCCAGGAATTCTCGACGGTCGCACGCGTTTCCATTCCCAAGGTTTCGGCAACACCACGTCCGTTTTCACCGTAGGTAGGAGGAGTAGCGATGGCCGAACTCGACCCGAACCGCTGGAAGGCGCTCACGATCGTCTGCGCAGCGTTCTTCATGACCGTGCTGGACGTGTCGATCGTCAACGTCGCCCTCCCGTCGATCGGCAAGTCGCTGAACTTCTCGGAACAGGGCCTCCAGTGGGTGATCACCGCGTACGCGATCACGTTCGGCGGGTTCCTCCTCCTGGGCGGGCGCGCCGCCGACCTCCTCGGACGGCGCCGGGTCTTCTACGTCGGGGTCGCGGTCTTCACGATCGCGTCGTTCGTGTGCGGGCTCGCCTGGTCGGAGGGCGTGCTGATCATGGCGCGCGCCGTGCAGGGCCTCGGCGCGGCGATCATCACACCGGCCGCGCTCTCGATCATCACGACCAGCTTCGAGGAAGGCCCGGAGCGGAACAAGGCACTCGGCATCTGGGGCGCGATCGGCGGCTCGGGCGCCGCGGTCGGCGTCCTCGCCGGCGGGATCCTCACGAAGTACCTCGGCTGGGAATGGATCTTCTTCGTCAACGTCCCGGTGGGCGCTCTGGCGCTCGCGCTGGCGCCACGGTTCGTGCGCGAGAGCCGCTCCGACCGCGACCACTCGAACGACGTCGCGGGCGCGGTCACGATCACCGCAGGCCTCGCGCTGCTCGTCTACGCCGTCTCCGAGGCGCCCAACCACGGGTGGGGCTCGGCCTGGACGATCTCGCGTCTGGTCGTCGCCGCGATCCTGCTGCTCGCGTTCCTCGTGATCGAATCGCGGGCGAAGGATCCGCTCATGCCGTTCCGCATCTTCCGTGTGCGCACGGTCGCGGGGGCGAACGTCGCCGGTCTCTTCCTCGGCGCCATCGTCTTCGCGAACTTCTTCCTTCTGACGCTGTACGTGCAGCAGGTGCTCCAGTGGTCGGCGCTCAAGACGGGCGTGACATTCGTGGCCACCGCCGGCACGGCGATCCTCTGGGCCGGCATCGCGCAGGCACTCGTCACGCGAGTGGGCGTCAAACCGGTGATGGCCGCGGGCTTCATCGCCCTGATCGCGGGGATGATCTGGTACACGCAGATCCCGGTGCACGCCTCGTACGCATCCGACCTGTTGCCGGGCTACCTGCTCGTCGGCTTCGCGCTCCCGTTCACCTTCGTCCCCGTGTCGATCGCGGCGCTTGCAGGCGTCGAACGGCACGAGGCCGGCCTCGCGTCCGGTCTGATCAACACCGCCCAGCAGGTCGGCGGCGCGATCGGAGTGGCCGTCACGTCGTCGATCTCGATCAGCCATTTCAACACTCTCGTCAAGTCGGGCACACCCGCTCCCGAAGCGTTCACGTCGGGCACGCAGTGGGCCTTCTGGGTGACGGTCGGCATCGCGGTCGCCGGCCTGATCGCGACCCTGGTGCTGATTCGCCCCGACGAGATCGGCGCGATGGACGAGGCGGCGGTTCAGGTCTAGAACCGCCGCTGTAGGCTTCCCGCCGCAATGGCCCGCGAGTACCCCACGATCATCGACCTGGTCGGCTCGACGCCGATCGTACGGCTCGACCATGTGTCGCGCGACGTGCCGGGCACGATCCTCGCGAAGCTCGAATTCCTCAATCCCGGCGGCTCGAACAAGGACCGGATCGGCCTCGCGATGATCGAGACCGCCGAGCGGGAAGGGAAGCTGAAGCCGGGCGGGACGATCGTGGAGCCGACCTCCGGCAACACGGGCGTCGGCCTCGCGATCGCTGCCGCGCAGAAGGGCTACCGCTGCATCTTCGTGATGCCGGACAAGATGAGCCAGGAGAAGATCTCGATGCTGCGCGGTTACGGCGCCGAGGTCGTGATCACGCCGACCGCCGTCGACCACGACTCGCCCGAGTCGTACTACTCCGTCTCCTCACGGCTCGCCGAGGAGATCCCCGGCGGCTTCAAACCCGACCAGTACTCGAACATGGCGAATCCCGAGGCGCACTACGAGACGACGGCGCCGGAGATCTGGGAGCAGACCGGCGGCGAGATCGACGCGATCGTGATCAGCGTCGGGACGGGCGGCACGATCAGCGGCATCGGACGCTACTTCCGCGAACGCAAGCCGACCGTGAAGATCGTCGGCGTCGACCCCGAAGGCTCGATCTACACCGCCGCCAGCGAGGCCGACCTCCACCCCTACCTCGTCGAGGGGATCGGCAAGGACACCTGGCCGAAGACGATCGACCTGACGGTCGTCGACGAATGGATCCAGGTCTCGGATCGCGACTCGTTCCTGACAGCGCGGCGCCTGGCCCGAGAGGAAGGGCTCCTGGTCGGAGGCTCGTCGGGCTCGACGATCGCCGCAGCGTTGCGCTACGCGCGGGCACTCGGCCCCGACTCGCAGGTGCTGACGATCCTGCCGGACTCGGGGCGGTCGTATCTCTCGAAGTTCCTCGACGACAACTGGATGATCGAGCACGGCTTCCTCGAGCGCACGGCCCCCGCACCAACGGTGCGCGAGTTGCTCGCTGCCAAGCCGGGAGACACGCCCGCGCTCGTCACGATCTCCTCGCACCAGAAGGTGGCGGAGGCGATCAGCGTGATGGAGCGCTACTCGATCTCGCAGCTGCCGGTCGTCCGGGACGGTGACGTCGCGTCGCTGACCGACGTGATCGGGTCTCTGGAGGACCGCGCTCTGCTCGATCTCGTGTTCAAGAACTCCGATGCGCTGCACGAGGACGTCGCCGTCGCGATGCAAGGCCCGCTCGCCGCTGTCGATGCCGACGCGTCGGTCGACGAGATCGTCACCGCGCTTGACGGGCGGGACGAACGCGGTTGTGGTTGCGGACAACGGCGCTCCGATCGGAGTGGTGACGCGCTCCGACCTGCTCGAGTACCTGTCGCGCCGCTAGGCACGTGGCCGCGAGCGTCGCAGCAATCCGGCGGCTCGTCGTCGCCTCACAGGGGTACAGCGGGCGCTTTCGCCGGGCGGACGCCGACGAGGTCGAGGCGGCGATCCGCCGGCTGACAGCAGTGCAACTCGACTCGATCTCGACGGTCGACCGTGCGCACCGGCTGACTCTGACCGCCCGCGTCGGCGCGTATCCGAAAGACACCGTGCCCGCCCTCCTGCGCGCCGGGCGCGTCTTCGAGTACTGGGCGCACGAGGCGTCGCTGCTGCCGATCGAGCTCTGGCCGCACTGTCGAACGGTCATGGCCGGCGGCGGACACTGGGGCCAACACGACCGCGCGCTGAAGACGCACGCCGACCTCGTCGAGCCCGTGCTCGAGCGGATCCGCGCCGAGGGGCCGCTGACCTCGCGCGACTTCGAGGGGCAGGGCCGTGGCGGCATGTGGGACTGGAAGCCTTCGAAGATGGTGCTCGATGCGCTGTGGGACAAGGGTGTGCTCGTGATCGCCGAGCGGCGGAACTTCCAGCGCGCCTACGACCTGGCGGAGCGCGTGATCCCCCAACGGTGGCTCGAGGCGCCGACACCGACCGAGGACGAGACGCTGCGCACGCTCGCACTGCTCGCTGTGGCCGCTCGCGGCGCGCTCACCGAGCCGGCGGTTCGGGAGCACTGGCGCCTCAAGGGAGGCAAGGCAAGGCTGCACCACCATCTGCTCGCCCTCGTGGCGGAGGGACGGCTGCGGGAGATCGCGGCCGACGACGGCGGGGCGCCGTTCTACGTCCTGCCGGACGCGGAGCTCGACGGCGCCCCCGCGCCGCCGGTGCTCGTCTGCCCGTTCGACAACCTCGTCTGGGACCGGCCGCTGCTCGAGCGGCTGTTCGGCTTCAGGCACGTGATCGAGGTCTACAAACGGGAGCCCGAGCGCGTCTACGGCTACTACGTGCTGCCGCTGCTCGCGGGCGACAGGTTCATCGGCCGCGCGGATCTCAAGGCCGACCGGGCCGAAGGCGTGCTGCGGATCCGGCGGTTCACGCCCGAGCCGAACGTGCGCGGCAACATCGACGTGAAGCTCGAGCAGGCGGCGGCGCGGCTCGCACGCGTCCTCGGGCTCGAACGGGTAGAACGAACCGAGTGAAGCCGAGGGAGGTGAGTGTCGAGGAGGCACGGCGGATCGCCGTCTGCTCGCAGCTGCTCGACGGCACGGCGACCGACGTGCTCAGCACCGTCCGTCACCTCGGCTTTCTCCAGCTCGACCCGATCTCGACCGTCGCCCCGCCGCAGCACCTCGTCCTCTGGAGCCGCCTCGGCACCTTCGACCGCGACGAGCTCGATCGCCTGCTCTGGCAGGAGCGCAAGCTCGTCGAATGGAACGCGTTCCTCTGGCCCGCCGAGGACCTCCCGCTCCTACGAGCTCGCATGCGCCGGAACGACCGGCCGCTGGACCGATACCTGCGCGAATACCTGAAGGAGAACGCCTCGTACCGGCGCTACGTGCTCAAAGAGCTCGAGCGGCGTGGCCCGCTCCTGTCCCGCGAGATCGAGGATCACGAGCCGACGGGGCGTGAGGCGCACCGCTGGTGGGGCGAGCGCAAGATGGGGCTCCTGCTCGGCGTCCTGAACACACGCGGTGAGGTCGCCGTCGTGGGACGGCGGGGCAAGCAGCGCCTCTGGGACCTCGCGGAGCGCTGGTACCCCGAGACGGAACGGATCCCCTGGGCCGAAGCGAAGGCTGTGTTCGACGAGAAGCAGTTCCGGTCGCTCGGCGTGCGGCTCGAGCGAGGACGGCTCCTTGCCCACCCGGACGCCGTGGACGGGCAGGCGCCTCGCGGCCGGACGACGTTCCTCTCCCCGTTCGACCGGCTGATCCACGACCGCAATCGCGCGCTTGCGCTGTGGGACTTCTTCTACCGGCTGGAGATGTACGTCCCGAAGGCGAAGCGCGTGCACGGCTACTACGTCCTGCCGATCCTGCGCGGCGACCGCCTGATCGGCCGCATCGAGCCGGTCCACGACCGGAGGAGCGGCGAGCTGCGCGTGCTCGGCACCTGGTGGGAGGACGGCGTGAAGCCTGTCTCGCTCGACGCGCCGTTGCGCAGGCTCGCCCGGTTCCTCGGCGCACAGCTGGTACCTGGTACCTGAACAGGTACCAGGTACCAGTCCGGCGCTAGGCTGACGCGATGGACTTCGAGACGCGAGCGATCCATGCGGGGCAGGAGCCGGACCCGGCGACGGGCGCCATCATCACCCCGATCTACCAGACGTCCACCTTCGTGCAGGAGGCGGTCGGCGTGCACAAGGGCTACGACTACGCGCGCGTCGCGAACCCGACTCGCACAGCGTTGCAGGTCGCGCTGGCCAGCCTCGAGAACGCGAAGCACGGAGTCGCCTTCAGCTCCGGGCTCGGCGCGACCACCACGCTCATGCACCTCGTGCACCCCAGCGAGCGGGTCGTCCTGATCGCGGACGTCTACGGCGGTGTCTACCGGATGACGTCGCAGGTCTATGAGCCGAAGGGATATCGCTTCACGTACGTCCCGGCGAGCGAGTTCGACGACAACCTCGCGTCGCATCTCGACGAAGAGGTGAAGTTCGTGTGGGTCGAGACGCCGTCGAACCCGATGCTGAACATCGTCGACATCCGCAAGGCCGCGGCGGCAGCGCACGCGGTCGGCGCGCTGCTCGTCGTCGACAACACGTTCGCGACGCCGTACCTGCAGCAGCCGCTCGAGCTCGGCGCCGACGCAGTCGTGCACTCGACGACGAAGTACCTCGGCGGCCACAGCGACACGATCGGCGGCTTCATCGCCACCAACGACGACGCACTGGCCGAGCGCCTCGCCTTCCTGCAGAAGTCGCTCGGAGCGGTGCCCGGACCGTTCGACGCGTGGCTCGTCCTGCGCGGGATCAAGACACTGGCGGTGCGGATGCGCCAGCACTCGGAGAACGCGCGGCAGGTGGCCGAGTTCCTCGACGGGCACCCCGGCGTCGAGCGCGTCCTGTACCCGGGCCTGCCGAACAACCCGGGCTACGACGTGGCGCGGAGCCAGATGCGCGACTTCGGCGGCATGGTGTCGTTCCTGCTGGAGTCCGAAGCCGAGGCCGTGGACTTCGTCGCGCGCACGACGCTCTTCCAGCTTGCGGAATCGCTCGGCGGCGTCGAGAGCCTGATCGAGCATCCGGCACGCATGACGCATGCCTCGACGGCCGACGCGCCGTTCGCACCACCCGGGAACCTCGTCCGCCTGTCCGTCGGGATCGAGTCGGCCGAGGATCTGCTCGCCGACCTGGAAGCGGCGCTCGTCAGACGGTCGGCACCGGCACGGGCTTAGCCGGAGGCAAGGCGGGAACCTCGCTCCGCCGCAGGAGCCCGAACCGCTCCAGGGCGCGCGGCAGCCTGTGGCGCGACTGCATCTCGGCCGTGTGATCCCACGCGCCCTCGAAGTCCCAGAGCCTGGCCGCAGGGTTGACGGTCAGGATGTCGGCCGCGAGCAGGGCCGCCTCGTCGACCTGGTCGGAGATGATGCGGTCGCGAACGCTCCAGTAGATCTGGAGCGGCACGCCCGAGAAGGCCAGTGCGTCGACGTACTCGTCGGGGCTCCGAGCGCGATACGCGGCTGGAACTTCGGCCGGTGTCCCGCCGAACTCGACGCGGGCAAGCCGCTGCAGCGTCCGCCCGTCGCGCAGATGCGCGAAGTCTCGATAGCGCCGAGCCATGTCGGTCGCCGGATCGAACGCGACTGCACCGGCGAGCAGCGCGGGATGCTGGGCGACGAGGAGCAGCGTCTCCTGCCCGCCCATCGAGCCTCCGATCGCGTAGATGCGGTGAGGATCGACCCGCACGCCGAGCTGCTCGACGATCTCCGGCATTCGGGCGAGATCGTCGATCTGACCCGGGTCGCCCCATGAGTACTGGCGCAGCCGCCGGCCTTCACCGCCGGGATTCACGACCGCGAAGCCGCCTTCCGCCGGCAGGTCCCCCCAGAACCTGGCGTTGACGGCGGCGCTCACTCCCCGCCCGTGTGGCGAGATGACGAGCGGGATCGGGTCGCCGTCGTAGGACGAGGGCAGCAGGAGCCAGGCCGGGCGGTCGCCGGCCGTCGTGGGCCCGGTAGAGGAACCGGATCGCCCTCGTCGCGGGAGCCGCCGCCTCCTGCGCGGTCGCGACGGGGATCAGCACCACGAACGCGACCAGCCCGATCAGCCATTTCACGCGCGCGAACGCTAAGGCGGAGACTGCAAAGATGCGGTTATGAGTTCGTTGCGGCTCCTCGACCTCGACTTCGGCGGCCGGCCGCAGGCGGTCGGCGTGTACCTCGTCGACACGGACGACGGCCCCGCGCTCTTCGATTGCGGACCGACGTCGACGCTGCCGTCACTCGAGGCGCGTCTCGCGGAGGAGGGGCTCGAGCTGCAGGACGTGCGCCACCTGCTCCTCTCCCACATCCATCTCGACCACGCCGGCGCGGCCGGGACGATCGTCCGCCAGCACCCGAAGCTGACCGTCTGGGTCTCGGCGATCGGCGCGCCGCATCTCGTCGACCCGTCGCGGCTGGAGCGCTCCGCACGACGGCTCTACGGCGGGCTCTTCGACCCGCTCTGGGGCGAGCTCGCGCCGGTGCCCGAGGAGAACGTCCGCATCGCGACAGGCGACGTGCTCGGCTGGGAGTCGTTTCCGACCCAGGGTCACGCGACGCACCACATCAGCTACTTCCGCAACGGGACGCTCCTCGCCGGCGATGCAGCCGGGGTGCGCATGCCCGGCGCGAGCTACGTCGTACCGGTGTCACCGCCGCCCGACATCGATGTCGAGACCTGGCACGCGACCGTGGAGGCGATTCGCGCACGCCGCCCGGAGCGACTCGCCTTGATCCATTTCGGAGTGCACGAGGATGTCGGCGCGCATCTCGACCGGCTCGACGAGGAACTGGACCGCTGGGCCTCGCGCGTGCGCGACGGGATGGACCAGGAGGAGTTCGTCGCGGCAGCGCAGGCCGACCTCGGCCCCGACGCAGACGTCTACGACCAGGTCGCGCCGTTCTGGCAGTCCTGGCACGGGCTGCGCCGCTACTGGGACAAACGCAGCTAGGGCTCGCGGACGACGTTCGCGCCGGAGACCTGCGCGAGCGCGAGCACGACGATCTCGTCGATGTTGACGTGCGGCGGCCGTGTCAGGGCGAACATGATGCAGTCCGCGACATCCTCTGCGTGCAACGGCCCGCCGAGCGCGACGTTCGCATAGACGGCGGCCGCCTTCTCCTCGTCGCCCTTGTACCGCACGTTCGAGAAGTTCGTCTCGACGAGGCCAGGGGCGACGTTCGTGATCCGCACCGGCTTGCCGTGGAGATCGTCGCGCAGCGCGCGCGTGTAGCCGTGCACGGCGAACTTCGAGGCGACGTACGACGAGCCGTTCGGGTAGGCCCAGATGCCGGCGACCGAGCCCAGGTTCACGATGTGCCCGCCTCCGTCGACGAGGGCCGGAACGCAGAGCCTCGTCATGCGCATCAGGCCGAGCACGTTCGTCTCGATCACCTCGCGCTCGTCCTCGTCGTGCGACTCCCAGACCGGGTCGCGGCCGCGGGAAAGCCCCGCGTTGTTGACGAGGATGTCCAGGCCGCCGAGCTCGGCGATTGCGCGCTCCACGAACTGCTCGCTCGAGGCGCGGTCGGTGACGTCGAGCGTGCCGTCCCTGCGGGAGCCGGTCACGACCCGTGCCCCCGCGTCGGCCAGTGCCTGCGCGGTCGCGGCACCGATGCCGCTCGACCCGCCGGTGACGATCGCCCGTTTGCCTTCCAGATCCACCATGCCCGGAATCTAGCGGTGCGAGAGCGCTCGATTCCGAATCAACGAAATCGGCTCTTCGGCGTCTAACTTCCCACTACCCATGCAGCCCCACCCCAGATCCGGCCGCGGGACGCGGCTGTCGCTGCTCGGAATCGGGCTCCTGGTGCTGCTCAGCGTCGTCGCCTTCGCAAGCCGGAGCGGCCTTGCTCACCACGGCGGGTCGGCCCCGAGCAACCGGTACACGAGCTACGCGCTGACGCTGTTCCTCATCCTGTTCGTGCTGATGATCCCGGTGGCGGCCTACTCGTTCGTGCTCCGTCTCCGGGAGCGGGTGGAGTCTCGCCGCTCGAGAAGCTTCAAGGCACGGCTCTATGCCACAGCCGTCCGCTGGTCGGCTCTCGTGCTGATCGTCTTCGTCTTCTTCTACCTGCACAACCGGCATCCGCATCTGCTGCAGAACCTCAATCCGTTCCGTCAGCCCCACACGAAGGCTCCGCAAGGGCACGACCAGGTGCACCACGCGTCCAACCCGAAATTCCAGTGGCCCGTCCTGTGGATCGCACTCGTTGTGCTCGCGGGAATCGGCGCATATGGCTTCTACCGGTGGAGGACGAGCAAGCCCGCCTTCCAGCCGCGGACACACGAGCTGACAGTGTCCGAGGATCTCGCTGCAACGATCGGCGATGCGATCGACGACCTCGAAGCCGAGCCCGACGCGCGCCGGGCCGTGATCGCAGCGTATGCGCGGATGGAAGCGGTGCTCGGCCGCAACGGCTTTCAGCGCGCGCCGAGCGAGACTGCGATCGAGTACCTTCGGCGTATCCTGCTGGAGCTCACGTCACGCGGCGACGCGGTCACACGCCTGACGACGCTCTTCCAACAGGCGAAGTTCAGCAAGAGCGAGATCAGCGGCGGGATGAAACAGGACGCGATCGGCGCGCTGCGCGAGATCCGCGACGGCCTCGCGGGAGCGCCGGCGTGAGGCGGCACCTGCTCGACCTCGCCGTCCTGCTCACCCTCTCGACCATTGCCTGCGTCTATCTCGCCGTCGCCCAGCCCGGAATCCGAAGTGTGGCGATCTACTCCTACGTGCTGATCGTCGGAGCACTGGTCATGCTGGCAATCGTCTCGGCGTTCGGCGATGCGTTCCCTCGTCACCGCCGGTCGCAGTTCGACGAAGCTCTGGTCGAGACGGCCCACCGCGATCGAGCGCCCGCCCAGGTCGAGCAGGTCGAACGCGCGGTCACCCTCGGCGTCGCGACCGCCTATGACCTGCACCTGCGGCTCCTGCCGCAACTGCGGGAGATCGCGCAGTGCCGTCTCGAGCGCACCGGGCGCACGCCGAGCCCGGAGACGCTCGGGCGCTGGTGGGAGCTGCTGCGCCCGGACCGGGCCGAGCCGGTCGACCGGTTCGCCGTCGGCCTCCCGGCTGGGGAGCTTGTCGCCCTCGTCGACGATCTTGAAAGGATGTGAGCGTGGCGATGGACGTCTCCGAGGTCGGCGCGCGCGCCGGCGCGGTCATCGACGAGGTCGAGAAGGCCGTCGTCGGCAAGCGCGACGCGCTCGAGCTGCTGATGCTCGGGTTGCTCGCCGACGGCCATGTCCTGATCGAGGACTACCCCGGCCTGGCCAAGACGTTGATGGCCCGGTCGTTCGCCCAGGTCGCATCGATGGACTTCTCGCGCATCCAGTTCACGCCCGACCTGATGCCGTCGGACGTCACCGGATCGTCGGTGTTCAACCAGCGAGAAGCCGACTTCGAGTTCAGGCCCGGGCCGATCTTCGCCAATCTCCTCCTCGCGGACGAGATCAACCGCGCGCCTCCGAAGACGCAGGCCGCGCTGCTGGAGGCGATGCAGGAGCGCCAGGTGACCACCGAGGGCGAGACCCGGCGGCTCGGCCCGCCGTTCCTCGTGCTCGCGACCCAGAACCCGATCGAATACGAAGGCACGTATCCGCTGCCCGAGGCACAGCTCGACCGTTTCCTCCTGCGTATGTCGGTCGGCTACCCCTCGCGCGCGGACGAGTGGCAGGTGCTCGCGAACCGTGCGGCGCGGCAGACCGACGACGTCGTGCTCTCGCCTCTGATCGACCGCGAGGCTCTGCTCGACATGCAGCGCGCGTGTGAGGACGTCTACGTCTCGGAGCCCGTTGGCCTCTACATGGTCGACATCGTCACCGCGACGCGAGACTCGCAGTCGATCCAGGTCGGTGCGTCACCGCGCGGCTCGCTCGCACTCCTCAAGCTGTCGCGCTGCCGCGCCGCGCTCGACGGCCGCGACTACGTCACGCCGGACGACGTCAAGTCGGTCGCCGTGCCGGCCCTGGCGCACCGCCTGACGCTTCGCCCGGAGCTCTGGGTGCAGCGCATCTCGGCGGAGGACGTGGTGCGCGAGCGGCTCGGCACCGTGCCGACGCCGGTGGCCGAAGATCTCGCGAAGACTTGACGCGCTACTCCGCGCCGAAACTCGCCGGATACGCGAGCCTCTCGGCCGTGGGGCTGCTGGCCGCTCTCGCCCTCGCGCAGCCCGAGCTCGTCGCGCTCACGGCGCCGTTCCTGCTCGCGGTCGGGGCCGGGCTTGCACTCGCGGCCACGCCGCGGCTGAGCGCCCGCATCGAGCTCGAGCACGACCGCGCGCTCGAAGGTGAAGAGGTGGCGGCGCGCGTCGTCGTCGAGTCGCCGTCGGCGGTCGACCGGCTCGAGCTCTACGTGGATCTGCCCGACGGCGTCGACCTGGTGGACGGAAAGAACCCGGTCGGGCTGCGACTCGCCGCCGGCGAGCGGCGCGAGCTCGACCTCACGCTGCGCGCGAGACGGTGGGGCGCGCACATGCTCGGTCCTCTCTACACGAGAACGCGGGATCCTCTCGGCTTCCTCGTCTGGGAGGCAACCGCGCCGACACGGCCCCAGCTGCGCACCTACCCGCGCGAGAACGTCCTGCGCCGGATCCTGCAGCCGCGCGAGACTCAGGTCTTCTCCGGCAACGAGGTCTCCCGGCGCAAGGGCGAGGGAATCGAGTTCGCCGATATCCGACCGCGCGGCCCCGGCGACCCACTGAACCGGATCAACTGGCGCGCGAGCGCGCGGAGGAACGAGCTGTGGGTCAACGAGAGCCATCCCGAGCGGAACACGGATGTGATCATCTTCGTCGACTCGTTCGCCGAGGCGCGGCTCGGGGACGCGAGCACGCTCGATCTCGCAGTGCGCGCAACGTCTGCGGTCGCGGATGCTTACGTGCGCCGGCGAGATCGCGTCGGGCTGATCTCGTTCGGCGGGATCCTGCGTTGGCTCGCACCGGGCACCGGGCTCGTACAGCTCTACCGCATCGTCGACGCGCTGCTCGACACGCAGATCGTCCTCTCCTACTACTGGAAGGAGATCGACGTGATCCCGCGCCGGATGCTCCCGCCGAGCTCGCTCGTGATCGCGTTGTCGCCGCTTCTCGACCAGCGGTCCCTCGGTGCGCTGCTCGACCTTCGCGCGCGGGGCTACGACCTGGCGGTGATCGACGTCTCGCCCGTGCCGTTCGTCGCACGTCCGTCGACCGACCTCGATGCCCTTGCGCACGACATCTGGGTCATGCGGCGCGACGCGATCCGACATCGCCTCCAGCGTGCGGGCGTCGCCGTCGTCGAGTGGCGCGAGGAGAGGCCGCTGCAATCCGTCCTGGAGGAGGTGCGGGAATTCAGGCGCTACACCCGGCACGCGCGCGTCTGATCACGGCGCTCCTCGCCCTCGCGGCACTCGGAGGGACGATCCTCTACGCAGTTGCGACGGACGGACGGCTCGCGCCCGTCGCACTGGGCGTGGGGACGCTCGGCCTGGTCATGCTCGCACTCGCGATCGTGCTGCGCTGGTCGTCGCTCGTGCCCTGGGCGATCTTCGTCACCGGTGCGGGCTACGTTGGCGGCCACGCCGGAACGAACGTTGTCGACGGCTGGGCGGCCGCGATCGGCGTGCTGCTGCTGCTGGCCGCCGAGCTCGCGATCTGGTCGATCGAGCACGACGCGCGTATTGCCGAGGAGCGCTCGCTCACCACACGAAGGATCACGACCCTCGCATTGCTCGCCGTCGCCGCGCTGCTGATGAACTTCCTGCTGCTCGGCACCGCCGCGATCTCTGCCTCCGCGAGCGTCGTGCTCGCCGCGGCGGGTGTCGCCGCGGCGGTCGGCGCCCTCGTGGTCGTGCTCCGGCTTACGCGGGACTGAGTTGTGACCTACGAGATCAAGAGACGGTGATGTACGCCGTGCGCGACTGGTGGTGCCCGTTTGCCTCGTTCAGCGTCGCGACGACGGTGTACGTCTGCCCCTTGGCCGGGACGAACGCAGGTGTGAAGGTGACCGACTGGTCGGCGGCGAGCGTCGCTGTCGGCTGACCGACCGCGATCGCCTTGCCCTGTGCGTTGTAGGCCAGGTAGGTCATCCCGATCGAGGCGCCGGGCTCCGAGTAGTGGGCCAGGTACGGCACGAACATCTGCACGCGAACCGGTGCGCCGGCCTTGGCCGTGGTCGTCGAGCCGTCGGTCAGCCGCGCGACCGCGCCGAAGCTGGCGAACGCCGGCTTGGTTGCGCCCGACTGGGCGATCAGGCCGCTCTGCCACGGGTTGCCGGCGCTGTCGCGGAAGACGAACCAGATGAACATCTGGATGTTCGGGTCCTTCTTCGCGAAGTTCAGTGCCTGCTTCGCATACGCGGCCTGCTGCGCCAGCGTGACGCCGTGCGGCTCGGCCGGCTTCGTCTCGTGGCCGTACTCGGTGATCCAGACCGGCACCGGGCGGTGGAACCACTTCGCCAGATCCTTTTCGAACTGCGACATCGTCGAGAGCGTCACGTTCGGATACCGAACCTTCTGCATCGGCGGGAGATTCGGCGAGGTCGGGTACGGGTGATGTGCCCACGCATCGAACTTGAGCCCCTTCACCTGCGAGAGCAGGTGGGCGAACGTGGCGGGCGCGATCGTCGCGCTGATGCCGGGAAGCGGCTTGTCGCGGCCGCGCGCCGAGGTCTCGCCGATCGCGACCTTGGCGAGCGAGTTGCCCGCCTTGATGCCGGCATAAGCCGCCTTGAAGAGCTTCGCGTAGTTCGCGGGGCCGACGATCTTCTTGCCGGCGAACTGGGGCGTCAGGAACAGCTGCAGGTTCGGCTCGTTCCAGACCGACCAGAGCGACACCGACCCGTGCCCGGTCCGTCCGTTGTACCGCGTGGCGAGCATCCTCGCGAACGTGGTCAGGTCCCCGAGCTTCTTCGGCATGACGTTCGGCGCCTTGCCGCCGTTCGCCCACTTCGGCGTTCCGGTGATGTTGATCATCACGCGCAGGTTGTAGAGGCCCGCCTGAAAGACGAGATCGTCGAGGTCGGTCAGCTTGTAGGCAGGGTCGTCCCCGTTGGCGGGATCAGCCGGTCTCGTCGGCGCAAGCGCAGCCCAGGTGGCGGTCGTATGGATCACGGACGCGCCCTCCGAGGAGGCGAGCTGCAGATTCTGCTCGCGCGTCGGCGACCACCGGAACGACGGGTCGTCGAAGAAGCCGATCGGCATCCGCTGTGCTGCGTGCACGGTGGCGGCCGGAATGGCGAGCAGCGCCGCGAGCGCGACGAGTACGAGACGGACTGCTTTCAGCACGAGCGCGTTCCCTTTCCTCGGTTTCCCTGGGCAGCGGGACGGTAGCGAGGGGCTTTGAGGACCGTGTAAAGAGGCGGCCAGCGCACGGAAAATGCGCTATTCGACCCGGTCTTCTTGTGCGGAAGTCCACGAGCGAAAGACGTCGAGCAGAGCCGACTCGGCCGCCGGGGTGAGGTCGTCCGGCGTCAGCGTGCCCGTCAGCTCGATGGTGCGCTTGAACTGTTCGAGGTACTCCGTGCAACCGTCGCAGCCGCCGATGTGCTCCTCGAAGCGCCGCACGTCGGCAGTCGAGAGCGCGCCCTCGAGGTAGTCGGTGACGAGCTCCACGAGCTCCTGGCAGCTGAACGCTTCGACGTCGATCACGCGAGGTACTCCTCCAGGGCCTGCCGCACCCTCGATCGGGCACGGTGCAACAACACACGTTGATTGACCTCGGTGAGGTCGAGAGCGTTACGAACCTCGTCGGAGCTCCAACCTTCGACATCGCGCAATGAGATGACCGCCCTCTGGTTCGCCGGCAGCGCATCGATCGCCTGCGCCAGCACTGCGCGCGTCTCCGCAGCGATCAGCCGGTCCTCCGGAAGCTCCGGCGGCGGCGAAGACCAGCCGCCCGGTGTCCGCTCGTGACTGTCCGCGAAGAACCGGTCCGCGTCGACGGCCGCCTCGGGCACGCGTGCAGGATCGTGGAGCGAGGAGAACGGGATGACGCGGCCTTCGCGTTGTGCGCGCGTCTTGGCGGTGTTGACGAGAATGCGGAAGACCCATGTCTTCAGCGACGACCGCCCCTCGAACCGATCGAGCGCTCCGAGGACGCGCAGCCAGGTCTCCTGCACCACCTCTTCCGCGAGCGCGCGGGTCGGTACGAAGATCTGCGCCACATGCAGCAGCGACGAGTGCCACTCGCGCACGATCCGGCGAAACGTCTCCTCATCGCCCGCTCGGAGAGCGGCGACGAGGTCGGCGTCGGTTTGCTCCACGCGACGAACGTACCGGAAGCCAACCCGAGCGCTTCGCGAGTCAGGTACCTGGTCCCGCAGGTACCAGGTACCGACTCGACCGCCGCTTTCCTCAGGATCACTGGTCGTCTTTGAATCACTTGGCGACGAGGTAATGTGGCCCTAGGTAGTTCGGACGATTGGCCGAGTTGTCCATCGGAGCATTCCCGTGTCCAAATCCATCGCCGTGTTCGGAGCCGGGCCTGGTCTCGGCCATGCTGTCGCTCGTCGCTACGCGCAAGAGGGTTACGCCGTCACATTGGTGGCGCGCCGCTCGGAGCCACTTGACCGTCTGGCGAGGGATCTGGCCAGCGCCGGGGCAACCGCGCACGTCATCACAGCCGACCTGTCCGACACAGGCGCCACTCCCCGACTGGCCGAGCAGATTCGGGCCAAGGCCGGCAGCCTCGACGCCTTTTACTATGCACCCACTCCAAACACCGGGTTCGTTTCCGCAGCCCACCTGACCCCGCAGCAGGCGCGGAGCTTCATGCCGCTGATCTTCTACACGATGCTCGCACTGGTGCAGGAGTTCCTGCCGCACATGCTCGAGCAGGGGGACGGCGCCATTCTGACCGCGCAGGGCGGCAGCACCGTGCAAGGGTTACCGAACATGAGCGGCCCCAGCCCTGCGCAAGCCGCCCAGCGCAATTACCTGCAAGCTCTGCACGCCGAGGTGGCCGAGAAAGGCATCTACGTCGGCATGCTCTTCATCGGTGCGGCCATCAAGAACAGTGCTTTCCATGCCGAGATGGAGCAGGCCAAGACTGCGGGAGGTCCGGTCTGGGAGATGCCTACCGTCGACCCTGAACATCTCGCCGACCTGCTCTGGACCATGCACAGCACGAAGGGACAACGGGAAGTCATCTATCCGTAGTGCCGCACACTCCCTCACCGCAGGGTCATTCAACCTCGGCTCCGATTCGGTCGGGGTGCTGGCACACGACGAAGACGCTGGCTGCCACGGTGGGCTGCCGAGTTCTCCGCGCCTAGCGTCGTTCCGACAGTTGTAACTCGGACTAGAGAGGAGTGTTATGCGAGGCTTCCTGTCGAGAACGAAGAGGCTCGTGTTCCTGGCCACGGTGGTCGTCGCCGGTGTGACCGCGATCGCGGCGTATGCCGCGCTTCCGTCGCGGACGGTGACGCCGGCGAGTGTCCCGATCGGCACGCTCGCCGGCCAGACATCGCTGGACGTGGCTTCTGTCGACGCCTTCACCCGGGCGATCAACCAGGGTCACGGGACGAACGGCGTTCTCCAACACATCACGTATACGCCCGGACAGTCGACGCTCTGGCACACCCACCCGGGGCCGAACATCGTCCTGGTGGTCGGGGGCAGCTTGACGATCACCGACAACCACTGCCAGTCGACCACGTACACGGACGGTCAGGGCTTCGTGACCGGCCTGAACGTGCACATGGGGGTTGCCGGCCCGAACGGCGCGGACACCTACTCGCTGTTCTTCCTGCCCGCAGACGCGGACGTGCTCCGGACACCGCCTGCAGGGATCTCTGCAGACCCGCCACCCTGCGCCTCGTAAGATCACCCGTTGAACCGGCGAGGAGGCCCGCTAACTGCGAGCCTCCTCGCCGGCGCATGCGCTCGGGCTCCGCAGCTTCCCTCCGGGCTGCACGGTTGTGGGGAGCGAGCCGACAGCGGAGCCTGCGACTCGGCGTGTTGCTCCTGGTCGCCCTCGGGGCAGCGGCGCCCGCAGCGAAGGCCGACGGCGACCCGGCAAGCGACTATCTGCTGAGCCAGCAAACGTTCGTGTCCCCGAACGCGCGCATCTCTTCTTCCGACAAAGGCGCGACTCGACGCGCTCGTCACGGATGCACGGCAGCATGGATACACGGTCCGGGTCGCCGTCATCCAGAGCCGGTACGACCTCGGCTCTGTCACCGAACTCGACAACAAGCCACGCCAGTACGCGCACTTCCTCTCGCAAGAATTACGCTTCGTCTACCGGAAGCATCTCCTCGTGGTCATGCCAAATGGCGACGGCATCGCCCGCGACGGCAACCCCGCTCCGGGAGAACAGGCGATCCTCGACAGACTCTCCCCCGCGGGAACACCGGCAGGCTCCGCCCTGGTCGCTGCGGCCGTCAGCGCGCTGGACGCACTGCTGGCGAACGCAGGCATCCCCGGCGCAGTCTCCCATTCGAGCGGAGACACGACGACCCGCGACATCGTCGTGATCGCCTCCACGCTCGCCCTCGTCGGCCTCGGGGCCGCCGGACTGGTGCTCGCTCGCCGATCCAGAGCCCGTCAGTCGAACTGAGTCACGCGCCGGGCGAGACCAGGTCCAGTTCGCGCAGACGAGCCGCGATCAGCTTCTTCACCAGCTGCTTGGGCAGGGGCTTGTCGATCGCGAATCGCAGTGCCCCCTTCGACGTTTCGTACCCTGACACCTCGCTGCCGAGCGTCGAGAGCACGGAGCCACTATGAGGTAGGTAACTCAGATGGTGCTTGAAAGCAGCGAAGCCGGCCACCGTCTTCCCCGCGACCTTGAAGGCCGGCATGCCGTAGGCGATGCACTGCTCGGACTCTGGCACGACCTCCAGGATCGACGTCCGCAGCGCCTCCAGCGTGCGCCGCTTCGGCTCGTCCAGCGCCGCGAGGTACCGGTCGACCTCCGCTGTCGCCACGACAGGCAGTTTTGCACGCTGCCAGCAGCGCGGGCGCGGTTCAGCCCCTAGTGTGCGGCGAATGAGCACTCCGGCAAGCCTGACTCGCTAAGCGACGAGTGGCGCGGCCCTTTCGCAGCACTGCGCCTTACTACTCCCGCTACCGACCCGCCTACCCGCCGGAGTTGATCCTGCGTCTCGCAGAGGGGGCCGCTCTCGACCGCGAGGCGCGGGTTCTCGACCTCGGCTGCGGGCCAGGCTCGCTCGCGATTCCTCTGGCCGAGTTCGCAGGTCACGTGGTCGCGGTCGACGCCGAACCCGCCATGATCGAGGAACTGTCGCGCGAAGCGCCGGCGAACGTCACTGCCGTGACCGGCCGCGCCGAAGCGGTTGACGAGCAGTGGGGGTCATTTCGACTCGTGACAGCCGGGCGGGCGATTCATTGGTTCGACGCGCCATTCGTGCTCAACACACTCTCGAAGATCACGACGACGGTCGCGCTCTGCGGCGACGACATTCGGGAATCCGAAGTCCAGTCGCTCGCTCTGGCGCTCGCAGCCGAACTGATCGACGAGCCGCCCATCCCAGGGCCGAGGTTCCGCTACACCGACGTCCTTCGCGCGAGCCCGTTCTCAGACGTCGAAGTGATCTCCGTTGAGGTCGAACGAACCTGGACGCCGGACGAGCTGATCGGGTTCGTCTACTCGACCGCAGCAGCATCACCGGAACGACTCGGCGAGCGTCGGGCCGAGTTCGAAGCTCACCTCCGCAAGCGCCTGAAAGGCAGCCACCGGGAGCGGGTCGGCGTCGACGCCGTCATCGGTCGCCGCACCTGACCACGGACGTCATGCACCTGCAGTTGATGTTCTCGTCGTGACCTGAGAGTTTGCTCCTGGCTGGGGCAGGCGAAGCTTCGAGGGCAGAGCGACTGCCGGGAGGAGCGAACATGGGCTCGATCGCGACGTGGCATCACGGGTTGGTTGCGGAATGGTGGGCTGAGTTCAACTCGGCCGGCCCGGAGCTCGACTACTTCGGCCGCTCGATCGAGACCGGTCAGCCTGCGCTCGACGCTGGGTGCGGGTCGGGCAGGCTGCTCATGCCGTGGCTTCGCGCCGGCTACGACGTGGACGGATGCGATGTGTCGCCGGACATGATCGCGCGTTGCCGCGACCTCGCCGATCGAGAAGAGCTCACTCCGAATCTGTGGGTACAGGCGCTGCACGACCTTGCCCCGCCCCGCCGGTACGCAACGATCGTCGTCTGCGGCGTCTTCGGGCTCGGCAGCACGCGCGACCAGGACAAACGGGCGCTGGCCCGCCTGCACGAGAGCCTCGTGCCCGGCGGCACGCTCCTCCTCGACAACGAGGCGCCGTACGCGCTGACCAGGCGCTGGCCCTCCTGGACGAACGAGGGTCGCGCGAAGCTTCCCGAACCGTGGCCGCCGCCCGGTGAACGGTCTCGGGCCTCAGACGGAAGCGAACGCGAGCTCCGCGTCCGCGCGATCGCGCTCGACCCACTCGATCAAACGATCATGATGGAGATTCGCGCGGACAAGTGGGTCGACGATTCCTGCGTCGCGAGCGAGGTGCACTCCCTCTCGATGCGCATGTACTTCCACGCTGAGCTCCTGCTCCTGCTCGAAGCTGCAGGGTTCGCCGTCACTGCTGTCGACGGAGACCATCGAGAAAACCCGCGACAGCCGACAGCGACTTCCTCGTGTACACCGCCAAACGCGTCTAGGGCCTCACCCTTGGCTCCGTGACAGTGGGCGGTGACGGGATCGAACCGCCGACCTCCTGGGTGTAAACCAGGCGCTCTCCCAGCTGAGCTAACCGCCCCGCGAACGATCGATCGGCTCGATTATCGCTCACTCGGTGCGAAGCGCGGTCTGCCCTGCCGATAGTGAGCCGGAGGCTCGCCGCGCGGGGAGAGAGTTCGCTGCAGCGAGGCTCCGGCCACTACCGGTAGGTCCCCTCTTCTTCGGATACTTGGATTCGCGATTCGCCAAAAAGTTGGCGCGGCCGGCGAGACGGTTCCAAGGTGGGCGCGGCGGGCTCTCCGGACACGCCCGCGTCGCAGGCATCGTGAGTGGCGCCGCACCCACCTTGGAGGCTCGCCCCTCTCAGCACCGCAGCAAAGAGAGGGGCGAGTGCTTACGCGCTCACGAGCGCCGCGGCCGGCGGCCGAGGTCCCTCGCTGCGCAGTCCGGGCAGTAAAAGCCGAGCTCGGGAGGATCCACGTTCTCGGGATCCTCGACCCTGTAGGCGAGCCAGCCGCGCCAGTTGAGGCCGCTCGAACCGCCGCAGGCCACGCAGATCACGGCATCGGTCAACCGCTGGGAGGTCTCGGTCTCCTGGGGGTCGTATCCAGCCACACGCTCAGCGTGCGCCCGGCTCCGGCGGGCGGCTCTGGCCTTTCGGCTGACTTTCTGCCCACGGTTGGTCTGGTGCGCGACTCGAGCCCTGGTCGCCGGACGAGAAGGTCGTAGCGCCCGCAGTACCCCCAGCGGGATTCGAACCCGCGCTACCGGCGTGAAAGGCCGGCGTCCTAGGCCACTAGACGATGGGGGCGTCGAAGGGAGCGTACCGTTGCCGCGGGTCATAGGAATCGACCCAACCCGGCACGGATTGGCCGGCGAAAGCATGATTGCCTAGCAGGTTCTTCATCGCTCCTCCGTCTCTGTTGCGGTCTGTGGTCGGGCGGGGATCGCGGTCGCTCCCGCCAGCTCGGCGTGGAACAGGAGCACAAGCGCTTCGTCGTGCGAGAGCAGCATCCCGTGGGCCTCCCAGGCGTGGCGCCGAACCTCTGTGGCGAGTCCGACGTCGTCGGGGGCCTGGGCGGTGAATCCGCAGTCGCAGGTGAGCGTCTTGTCCACGATTCCCTCGCAACGGAGGCTAGGAATGGGCGCCTAGAAGCCGGCAAGATCACGCCTAGACCGTGGCTAGGTCATCAAGACGCGATCGATTCTGGCGCCGCACGACGTTGCCGTCAGCGCTGTCCTACCGTACCCAGAGCTGGTCGATGAGCATGGCGACCGCCGCCGGGTCGTATTGGTAGTTGCCGACGCGCTTCGAGAGGACGCTCACGTTCTTCGACGCGATGAGCGGCACCCATGGTGCCGCGTCGGTGATCTCGCGGTCGACCCGTTGCCAGAGTGCGCGCGACCCGGTCGGGTCGCTCTGCTGCTCTGCCAGTGCCCTGCGCATCTGGCGGTCGATGCGCGGGTCGCAGAACTGGCTCATGTCGGGGGGGTTCGGGCTCCCGGGCAGAGACCCTGGACAGCTGAAGATGCCAACCAGGAACGACGCCGGGTCCAGGCCCCCCGCCCAGCCGTCGAACCCGATCTGCGCCCGGTTTCGCAAGTTGCCAACGGCACCCCAGTATTTGTCGTTGCCGACCGGCTTCACGGTCACGCGGTAACGGAGCGAGTGCAGCGCCTTCTCGGCCACCTGGTTGAAGCCTTCTGCCTGCGACCATGCCCAGAGGGTGACCTTCATGCCGCGCGTCCCTGAGCGTGCCACGAGTGCTCTCGCCTTCGTGAGGTCGGGTGCCGTCCACGCGCCGCGGTTCGTCGAGTTGGCCGTGTACGGGCAGTAGGGGCGGTAGTCGGAGACGATCGGCGGCAGGATCTGGCACGTCTTCTGGGCTACGCTCGGCCCGCCCCAGGCGTTCGTCGCCGCGGCGCGGTCGACGGCGAAGTTGATCGCCCTACGGGCATCGAGCCGGTTGAACGGCGGGACGCGAGTGTTGAGGAAGAGCGCCTGGAGGTTCGGACTGGGGGCGGTCTTCATCTGGCTCGCGTACCGGACCTCGAGCCACGACACCTGTGTCGGGGTTAGCGGCTCGGACAACCACACGACATCGGCCTTGCCGTCGACGACGTCGCGAATCGCCTTATCCGCGGTGCCGGCGATGCGGATGTCGATGCGGTCGGGGTACCCGTCCGGCTGTGCAGCGCGCGACCACTCGTGGAAGAACGGGTTGCGGATGAACCTGAGCAGTCTTCTCGGTCTGTAGGTCGCGATCATGTAGGGGCCGGTCGCGGGCAGCGGGTGCGTTCCGGCCGGCCGCCGCGGTGTGCTGCCCGGCAGCACGTAGGCGAACTGGCCCGCGAGCTCGTAGAGAAAGTTGGGATCCGGGCGGATCAGGTGGAAGGTCACCGTGCGGGCAACATCGTTGGCGACGATCCCGCGCGAGAGGTCACACCGTGTCGGGTGCTTCCGGCATTGCGCGCCGCCGACGATCCCGTCGTAGTCGCTCGTGGGGGATCCGAGCGCGTAGTCGCGTTCGAAGGTGGAGCGGAAGTCCGTCGCCTGCACCGGCCTACCGGTCGAGTAGCGGATGCCGGAGCGGAGCAGGAAGGTGTACGTGCGGCCGCCGTCGCTCGGCGCCGGCAGCGACGTCGCGAGGTCGGGCACGAGCTGCGCTCCGGCCGGACCGCTGACCTGGTTGAACGCGGTGAGCCCGTCGCCGGTCATCCGCAGGAATGGCGACACGTACGTGTAGTCGGAAAGGGCGACGTCGATGGAGCCGATGAAACTCCCATGCCTGGGCCGGTCAGATCGCAGCACGAGCGTCCCGCCGCGGTGGCCGGCGCCCGCGTGACGGACGGCGACGAGCACGGCGTCCCCCGAGATCGCCAGTCCCAACGTACGGCTTCCCACGCTCACTCGCTGCGCCACCTGGTTCCTGCCGGGATCGATCCGCACGACGTTGCCGTCGAACTGGTTGCTCACCCAGACGCCGCGTGCGTCGACGGCCACCGCATCCGGCCCGTTCCCGGCGGGAACGGCGGCGGTGACGGAGTTCGTGTCGCGATCGATCCGGGAGACCGTTCCGTCCAGGCTGTTCGCCACCCACGCCGCGCCGTCGCCGAAGGCGATCCCGGTCGGGCCGTTCCCGACCTGGATCGAGGCGACCTGCTTCCCGGTCGTCGGATCGATGCGGACCACCTGGCCCGCGGCACGCTCGCTCGCCCACAGCGTGCCTGCGCCGAAGGCGAGCTCGGTCGCGGCGACCGGAAGAGGCTTGGCCGCCCTGCCGCTCTTCGGGTCGATCCTCGTGATCGTTCCGTCGCCGGTGTTCGCGACCCAGACCGAGCCGGCCGCGTAGACGATCCCGAGCGGCTCGACCCCGACGCCGATCTTCTGGACGACCGTGTTCGTGCCCGGGTCGATCCGCGACACCGTGCCGTCGAGGCTGTTGACCACCCAGACCGCGCCGTCACCGATCGCAATCCCGCTCGGGCCGTTGCCAACCGGAATCGTCTCGACGACGGCATTTGTTCCAGGGTCGATCCGCGACACCGAGTGGCCGTCAGCGTTGGTGACCCAGTACGCACCTTCGCCGACCGCGACGGCCGTGGGTGTTGCGCCGACGCCGGTGTCCGCGACCAGGCGACCCGAGCGCGCGTCGACGACGCCCAGCGAGTCGCCGGCCGCCGAGCCGGCCGAGCGGGCTCCGCTTCCACCGTGACCGAACACCACGAGCGGAACCACCACAGCGGCAGCGATCACGCCGATGAGCGCAGAGAGCAGGACTGCGCGGCGCTTCCGCGACCGTCGCTCGACCACCTGCTCCGCCCGGAGCGGCAGAACCTCCGTCTGGGCTCGCGAAGGCCCGGACTCACCGGTTTCGACCGTCGGCTCGGCGACCAGCGTCGTTCGAACGGTCGTCTGCGGTGCCTCCAGGAGTGCACGGTAGATCGAGTCTGTCTCCGGCGACGGATACGCGCCGAGCTCCTCCGCGAGCAGCTGCCGGCACTGCTCGTACACGCGAAGCGCCTCGGCGCGGTTTCCCGCGGCCACGTGTGCCTCCATCAGACGGCGGTATCCGGCCTCGCTAAACGGCGAGAGCGCGATCAGTTCCTCGGCCCACTTTGCCGCCTCCCGCGCGGCGCCCGAGCGCAGGCACGCATCGGCAAGGACGCTCAACGCGCGCTCGCGGATGTCGGCGAGGTCGCGTCGCTCCTGCTCGACCCACGCACCGTCCTCACCCGACAGGAACGGACGGTGCGCCAGTGACTCCGCCGACCCAGCAGCCGCCCGAGCCTCGACGAGCTCGCCTGCGGCAAGCGCTTCTTCCGCGTCCTCTGCGCCGCTCGCGGCTGCGAACAGGTCGACCCATGTCCCCTCGGGCAGGTCGAGGCGGTAGCAGCCGAACGCGTTTGTCAGCGTGATCCCGTCTTCTGCGACCAGGCCGCGGAGCTTGCTCGCGATCACGGTCAACGCTTTCTCCCAGGTCGCGGGCGGCGATTCCCCCCAGATCGCGTCCGCGAGCTCGTCCACGGGCACCGGCCTGCTCCGGGCTGCGACCAGGTAGACAAAGAGAAGCCGACCTTGACGCCCCGGGAAGCGCGCCTCGTCCAGCACGCGTCCGTTCGCCTCGGCTGCGACCCGACCGGTGAGAAACACCTTCAGCCGCAATGAGTTAGTCACGGTCTAGGCGTGAGCTTGCCGCATTTTAGGCGCGGATTCCTAGCCTCGGTTGCGGGCATGAACACATCCAACAGGAAGGGGCAAGGTCATGCGAGGGAAGCTTCTACTGCTAGTCATCGTGACGGTGCTGGCGTGCGTCACCGCGGCGACGGGTCTCGCGGCGGGATCGACGCAGGTCACGCACTTCTCGTTCACGACGCCTCCGCCACCTCTTGTGCGGCATTGGGGAACGGCCGTCGTTCACGGCACGTCGGTCTTCCGCGACACGGGCAACGGCACGTACTTCATGAGCGGCAACTTCGTCGGCGTCTTCACGGCCGACAATGGAAGATCAACCACGCTCAAGGGCGCCGGGCCGCAGAAGCAAACATCGCCGGCCGTGATCGACGAGCAGGCGGGAACGGTCACGATCATGACTACCTACGAAGGTCTGTTCGAGAAGTTTTCGATCACCGGTGGTCCGACCTTGGGTGTTAATGCTGGGTCTGTCACCTTTGTCGATGTCTTCGCGTACACCGGGGATCCAAACAATCCGGTGGGTGACTTCATCTCCGAGACGGTTTCTGACCTGCACGGGCCACATCCCGACCTCCAAAGCGGCGGCTGCGACGTCCTCTTGCCGTACCTGCAAGGCCCATAGAGCAGCGATAGCAGGGGCGGACCTGCAGCCTGGCGGGTCCGCCCCTTACACGTGGACGAAGGACGGCACTGTCTTCGAGCCGTCCCAGCACTCCGACTCAGACGCCGACCTGGAAGTCGAGCAGAACATAGCCGGACGGAGAAGTGATGTTGCGAGTCAAGCGCAGTCGCCTCGACGACCCGTTGTCGAAGAGCTTGCGACCGTTGATGCGCAGGACCGGGGCGATGACAAGCCGCAGTTCGTCAACCAGGCCCTCTTCGAGGAGCGATTGGGTCAGTGCGATGCTCCCGTGCACGCCGATGTCCTTGCCGGGCTGCTGCCTCAACTCGGTGACGAACTCCACCAGACCGCCACCGACGATCTTGGTGTTGGCCCAGATCTCTTCGGGCGTTGTCGAGGTCATCACGAATTTCTCGACGCCGTTGATGAAGCCGGCGAAGGGCTCGATGTCACTTGCCGGCCAGAACTCGGCCCACTCGTCGTAGGTCCGGCGCCCGAGGAGCACGGCGTCCTGGGTGGCGATGACGCGATCGAGATTCTCGTGCATCACGTCATCGAAGTCGGTGACGAACTCGTCCGGCTGTTCTGCCACTCCATCGAGTGACAAGAATTCGTAGACGACCACCTTGCGCGCCATTCAACTCCTTCCGCTGCGTGGGAATCGACGGTAATGACATCCTTCCACGCCGAAACTCATCGCCAGGCTGGGCGTGTATCTGCGAACCCGGTACCGTTGCCGCGTGGCGGACATCCGCACTGCACGGCCCGGCGATCTCGACGGCATCTTCGACCTGTTGTCGACGCGCAGCCGGGCAGCGTTCGGGATCTCCGAGATCGTGCGCGAGCACGTCTCCGATGAGCTCGGTCGCGCAAGCGGCACCGACCGCTGGGTGGCACTCGACGGCACTTCGATCGTCGGTTACGCCGCGATCGACAGTGCGCAGGATCTCGTTCATGCCGCTGTCGACGCAGAGACCGGTGATGCGCTACTCGCCCGGGCGACGGCTCGCGCACTCGAGCGCGGCTTCGGCCACATCGCAGTGACGGTGGTCCCGGAGGACCGCCCGCTCACGTCCCTCGTGGAGCGCCACCGGTTCCAGCACGACCGCGACATCCTCCGCATGTGGCGAGCCCTGAACGGCGACCTCGCGGAACCGAAGTGGCCTGCGGGCATCTCCGTTCGCACGTACGCGGACGCGGACGGCGAACGCGTCCATGCACTGCTCGATCTGAACTACGCGGGCTGGGACACGAGCTACGTCGCCGTGCCGCACGATGAGTGGCTGGCATTCATGACCGACCACGACGATTTCGACCCCACGATGTGGTTCCTCGTCGAACGAGACGGTGAGCTCGTCGGCTGCGCGCTCCACTGGCGCGCACATCGATCGACCGGCTGGGTGAAGGACATCGTGGTTGCCGAGAGCGAGCGCGGCAACGGGATCGGCAAGGCGCTGTTGCACCACGCGCTGCGCGCGTACGCCGGACGCGACGTCGAACGCGTCGGGTTGAAGGTGGACTCCGAGCAACCCGACCGGTGCTCTGAGGCTGTATGCGGACGTCGGATTCGTCACCGATCGCCGCTACGGCATCTGGACGCGCACACTTTGACGTCCGGCTCGCCCTCCGTGTCGCTCCTCCGCTGGCTCCGCCGGCAGTTGCGGGAGCCCGCGCCCCAGCGGGAGCGGCTCGAGGCCGCAATTGCCAACGACGATCCAGCCGAAGCGCGTCGGATCGTCGAGCGGATGTCGTTCAACGACGCACAGCGGCATCACGTGTCACAGCTGCTCGACCAGTGGGAGCACGACGCAGCCAACTAACCAGAGCGCCGTCTCGTCGTCGGTGCAGGCAGGGGTGAAGGTTCTCGCAGTCATCATCGGCCTGACGGCCGCGCTGGCCGTCGTGGGCGCAGCACCGGCCACGACGCCTGTCCCGGGACAGGTCGGCGCACTGAAGGCGCTCCGGGTCGCACTCGCGGCAGGACGGATCGACGGCGCAACCGCGAATGCCGGCCGAGCTGAGATCGCGCGTGCCGCCCACCTCGTCCGCACCCTGCCGAGCGGCCGGCGCGAGCACGTCGCCGTTGCGCTCGAAGAGCTCGCGGCCTTCAGCGGCCGGCTGACGGGGCCGCGTGCGGTCGCTCTCATCGGCCAGCTTCAGGCGAACGACGACTACTTCGCGAAGCACTACGCACCGAGCCCGAAGACCGACATCACCGACGCCGACGGCCTCGTCTACCGCTACTTCCCCGGACGCTGCCTCGAGTTCCATCCCCTTGCGAACTTCGGCGCGCTCAACGCGCGCGTCGCGGCCAATGATGCAGCGGGCGCACAGCGTCTCGCCGACGCGCTGATCGCACGCGGTGTGTACCAGCAGGGCGGCGGACTCGCATGGGAGTACTTCTTCGACTACTCGGGCGGGCGGGCACCGTGGCTCTCGGGCATGGCCCAGGCAGTCGCGGCGCAGGCCTTCGCGCGCACGGCGGCGCTCGTTCCCGACCAGGAGACGGCCCTGATGCGTGCAGCGCGCGGCGCTTACCGCGCGATTCCGAATCACCTGCTCACAAGCGTCGCAGCTGGGCCGTGGATTCGCCTCTACTCGTTCCAGTCACTGCGCGTTCTCAATGCGCAGCTTCAAGCCGTCATCTCGCTTCAGTCGTACGCCACCACTGCCGAGGACCCCGCGGCGGCAGCGCTCGCTGCACGCATGCAGCGTGCGGCAGCGGCGATGCTCCCGAGCTTCGACACGGGCTACTGGACCTACTATTCGCTCCCGCACGAGGTGTCTCCGCTCGACTATCAGCAGTTCGTCGTCCAGTTGCTCAAGAAACTCGCGCCGAGTGACCCACGCTTCGCAGACGCGGCGACGCGGTTCGCCGCGTATCAACATCAGCCGCCCGCGTTCCGGCTCACGAACGCATCGCTCGGAGCGCTGCGCTTCTGGCTGTCGAAGCCTGCGACCGTCCAGGTGAACACCGCAGCCGGCCCGACCAAGCGGCTCGCGCTCGGCGGCGGCTGGCACACGCTCGCCTGGCCCGAGCCGAAACGCCCGGGCGTCTACCCCGTCCACGTCACGGCAGTCGACTGGGCCGCGAACCGCGCCTCGTTCGACGCATTGCCGATCGTGCGTGCGACTGCGGCCGGGAGCGCGTCAGCGGTGCGCACAAAGGCGGCCTCGACGGAAGCCGCCGCTGGGACGTTCGCCGTCGGTGCGGCACTCGACGATCCCGCCCAGGGCGCGACACTGCAGAAGCTCGGTCTTCAACTCGCCCGCATCGGCGTCACCTGGCCCCCGGGCGTCACCGAGCCCGACCCGGGTGTCGTCGCCGCCTTGCAGCGGCTGCCCGCCGGACTCGGGAGCGTGGTCGAATTGACCGCGGCACCTCTGCCGCTCGACGACACCGGACGCGCGGCGCTCGCCCAGTACGCAGCAGCCCTCGCGCAGCAGACACCGGGCCTGCGGTCGCTCGTCCTTGCGCCTGCAGCGTCGACCGCGACGGCGGGCGATTACGCACTCGCGTTCGACCAGATCCGCACCGCAGTGCAGACGGTGCTGCCCGACGTGCAGGTGGGTGTCCGGATCGACGGAGCGCTCGCACCGAAGGCGACGCTGACGGCACTGGGGCCTCTCAGCCCGGACCTCGTCGCCTTCCACCCCGCCCCCGCTGCGGGCAAAGGGCTGTGGACGACCGCGGAGCTCCCACAGTTGATCGCGGCTCTGACAGCAGCGAGCGGCACCGCGCCGCCGATCCTGCTCGATGGACCGCCACTCGTGAGCGCGGCATCGATCTCGTCGCTCGGCTGCAGCGGGCAAGTCGCCGGTGTCCTGCTCGACCAGCTGAGCCAGGCGACCCCAGCGGTCGCCGCGGCTGCAGTCGCCGCCCAGCGCGGCGCACTCGTCTGTCCGGGCGTCGCAGCGCGGGTCGAGCCCACAGGGCTCGCGTATCCGGCGCTCGCCACCCTCCCGGTCTCGGTGCAATTCGGCTGCAACGTCGACTGCCTCTACCTCGTCACGCTCGCTGGTCCCGACGGGCGCCCCGTCGTCGCGCGCCGCGGTGCGCTCCGCGGCGGGGCCGCTCCGGCGACGATCGCGCTGCCGGCTGCAAAGCTCGCGGCGGGCCCGTACCGCGTCGGGGTGCGCCTCGTCGCCTCCGTCAACCCGGGCCAGCTGACCGCACTCGAGAGCCCGCCCCTCGGCTAGGTAGGCGCAGGGGTGCTAGGTGCGCCGCACGGTGTGGATGCCCCACGCCGCGCCGGAGGCGAACAGGTCGTCGGGATCGACGTCTCCGAGCCAGCCGATGAAATGCGTCTCGGGATCGTCGTCGGTCGAGCCGTACACGGCCGTCCGCCCCGCGTCCAGTTGCAGATGGAGGTCGTCGCCCCGCTCGAGCGCCGCGAGACGTTCCTCGACCGCGCTCCCTTCCGCGTACCCTTTGCCCATCCGGTCACCCTGCGCAACCGACTGATCAGAAACTACGGCCCCTCCGGAACCGCGTCGTTTCGGGCGGCAACGCTAGAACTGTCTTCGTGCGAACAGAGTTGACTAGCGGGCGCGGCGAGCGAGCTCGGCAGCGTCGAGGATGCGGGTATGCCCGCGGGTGAGCTCGATCGTCCCGCGCTTCTCCTCATCACGCAGCACCTGGTTGACCGTGGGACGACCGGCCCCGGACAGCTCGGCGATCACCTCCTGCGTCAGCGGAACCGTCACCGGTCCTTCGCTTCCAGTCCCGTACACCTCGGCAAGTTCGAGCAGTCGCCGCCGCACGCGCTTGTCAACCGGCAGGTAGAGCGCTTCGAGCAGCCGCTCGCTCAACACTTGCACCTCGTTGACCAGGAACGACCACAGAAAGCGATCCGCGCTGGGATGCGCCGCCCGAATGAGATCGAAGTCGGTTCGGTAGACCGAGTACGTCTCGCCGTGCTCCACGGCGGCGACCGTTGCCGAGCGCTTTGCCTCGTCGATGAGGAGCGCCATCTCCCCGAAGGTCGCGCCCGGGCCTCGGATCGCGAGCGTGGCGGTGTCGCCGAGCGGTGTCATGATCCGAATCGCAAACCGGCCCTGCGCGATCAGGTGGAAGCAATCAGCGGGGTCACCGCGGTGGAACACGACCTCGTTCTTCGCAAAGCTGCGCCGACGCGCGACTTGCAGAATCGTGCGCAGCTCCTCCTCCGGCACTCCTGCCAACAGCGCCCACTGCATCGGGCCAGCCTACGCAGCCGCGGCTCCCCCGCCTAGCCCGACGCCGGCCAACCACGGCGGGCTCGCTGACCGGCCGTGCCTATCTGACCATCTCCACGTCGAAGGCGACTTCGAAGCTTTCGAGGCTGACGCGCTTGCCGCGGACACTTTCCGGGATCTCGTCGCCCAGTTGTTCGAACCGTCCCTCGGCCGCGGCGGCTGCCTGCTCGCTGTCGAAGAACGAGATGACCGACCACCTGCTTTCGTCCTTCATCAGGACCAGTACGCGAAGGAGCCCGGCTGGGAGCTCGGTCGCGCGGTCGACGAGCATCTCGTTGTTACGCCGACGCATCTCTTCTGCGTCGCCTCCTTCGAAGGTCGCGATCCTCGCAATCACGGGTCATCCCTCCTCGTCGGTGTTGAACCGGTCCTGGCCCGACTCACGGCGTCACGTGCGCCGCCCAGTTTATTCTCGTATTCTCTTGCCGATGGCCGAGCCGCTGCGGACGCTCGAGACGCCGGACGGCCGTCAGCTTGCCTACGCGGTTTGGGGCGACCCGGCCGGGTTCCCGGTGATGACGTTGCACGGGACGCCGGGGTGTCGGCTGGAGCGCTGGCCGCACGATGAGCTGTATGCAGAGCACGGCGTCTGCTGGGTGACCCATGACCGGGCGGGCTACGGGCAGTCGTCGCGGCGTCCGGGCCGCAACGTTGCCGACGAGGTCGATGACGTGGTGGCGATCGCCGGCGAGCTCGGCTGGGAACGGTTCGGGGTCGCCGGAGGCTCCGGCGGCGGCCCGCACGCCCTTGCCTGTGCGGCGCTTCTGGGCGACCGGGTGATCCGGGCGGCCTGTGTGGTGGGGGTCGTCCCCTATGGGCCGGAGGGGTTCGAGCGTGACGACTGGCTGGCCGGCATGGACCCGGAGAACGTGAAGGAGTTCGGCTGGGCGCTCGCAGGAGAAGACGTCCTCACCCGTGAACTGGAAGCGCTGCAGGCGCGGCTCGAAGAGCGAGTTGCCGAAGATCCGGCGAACGTCCTCGAAGGGTTCGAGCTGAGCGAAGCCGACCGGGAGGCTCTGCAACTGGCGGAGTTCCAGCAGATCGTCCTGGAGTCGACGTATGAGCGGTGCGCGCACGGCGTCGGCGGCTGGGTCGACGACGAGCTGGCCTTCACGAAACCCTGGGGGTTCGGCGTCGAGCAGGTCGCGGTGCCGGTGTTGATCAGGTACGGCGCGACCGATGTGCTGGTTCCACCGGCACACGGCGAATGGCTGTCCGCCCACGTGCCCGGCTGCATCGTGAAAATCGACGGCGGGGCAGGTCATCTCGCGTCGGACCCGGTGGTGGAGATCGGGGAGCACATCCGCTGGCTGCGTGATGGCGAGCCGCCCGAGGGCAGCAGGTCCTAGCTGAGATACGAGACGAGACGAAAGGGCCACCGTGAACGACTACAGCGTCAAGGCGCTCGCTCCGGAGACGTGGGAAGCATTCGCCCGGCTCGCGGAGCGGCACAACGGTGTGTTCGGTGGCTGTTGGTGCACCTGGTTCCACACCTTCTCCTCCGAGAAGACGTTCGACGCGGACGACAACCGTGCCCTCAAGCAGCGGCTGGTCGACGAGGGACGGGCGCACGCCGCACTGGTGTTCGACGGTGACGAGGCGGTCGCCTGGTGCGAGTACGGCACACCGCAGGAGCTGCCGAACATCTACCACCGCAAGGAGTACGAGGCCGAGCTCGACAGGTTGCCCGACTATCGGATCACCTGCTCGTTCGTGGACAAGAAGTACCGCCGCCAGGGGTTGACTGCGGTCGCCCTTCGCGGCGCCCTGGACCTGATCGCGCAGGCCGGTGGTGGGGTTGTGGAGGCGTACCCGCACGACACAGGCGGCCAGAAGGTATCCGTCCTCTACAACGGCACACGGACCCTCTTCGAGCAGGCCGGCTTCGACTACGTCCGGCCCAAGGGCAAGCGGAACTGCGTGATGCGCACGACCGTCACGCCGGTCGCGTAACCGACGGCTTCGAGGGCGCGGACGAAGAACGCGTTCAGCCGTCCGAGCTCGGCGAGGTAGCGAACGCTCAGGCGCGGCGTCGCGTGGGCGAGCAGCGACGTCACCGTGAGCCGAACGCGCGGCGAGGCTGCGACCAGCGCTCGCGACTCGGCGACGGGGAAATAGCGGTCACGCGGCGCCGTCGCGATCTCGACAGGTGCACGGAGGCTCGCCGCGTGCTGGAGCGGAGACAGGTCGGCGACCGTGGAACGGATGTGCTCGGGCAGCGCGGCGTAGAGGTCGCCGAAGCGCTGCGGGTCGCGGTTCGACAACAGCTCGAAGACCGCCAGAGCCTCGGCGCCCGCCGCAGCGAATGCGGGCTCCCGAAACTCGAGCGCGCCCGCGGTGGCGGGGTCGATGCCGCGAAGCTCCTGGCAGAGGGCCGCCGCCGCGGGCGTCGATGGCAGCATCGCTGCGAGCGAGCGGGCGAGCCCCACCGCGAGATACGGCGGCACCGGATAGGGCCTGACCCCGTCGGCGAAGGCGTACGAGCCGGTCGTCGCCAGGAGCATCACCTGCTCGAGGTCGCTGTACGGAGCGATGCAGACGACCGCGGAGACGTGATCCGCGGCACGGGGGTCGGCCGCGCACAGGAGCGCCAGGCTCCCGCCGATCGAGACGCCGGCGAGCGCGACTCTGTTGTGCGCCGCGTCGGGCGTTCTCGCCGCCGCCTGCGCGAACGCGACCGACGTTGCGAGCGTGACCGGCGACAGCTCACCGCCGGCAACACCCGGCAGGTCCGGGATGAACACCAGCTGGCCGGTCCGTGCGAGCGCGAGACTGAGACGAAGCACCATCGGATGGGTACGGCCGTCCGGCGTCGCGCCGTTCATGAAGACGAGAGCCGGCCACGGCCCTCGACCGGCAGGACGCACGATCGTGACGGGGACACCGGCGATCACCTCTTCGTGCGTGCTCGGCGGCTTGGCGCAGCGAGCCACGAGCGAGGCGCCCGGCAGATCGAGCGTCGCCCCCAGAACCGAGGCTGCGTGCAGCTGGGCCCGAAGCACGTCCCTACGCGAGCGTGGCATGGCCGAGATAGCGCCGCCGGACGGTGAAGAACAACGACCCGCCGACACCGATGACAGTGGCCGCGAGCGCGCTGACCGTCAGGAGCATGCCGGACGCCAGCGAGAAGTTGATCGCCGCGTCCTGGTGACGCCGAGCGCGAGGAGAACACCCGACGTCGCGCCGACGCTGACGATGGCGCCGCCTGCGGTGATCGGCAGAATCGACGCCGCCGCGGCCATGCAGAGGATGACGAGCGCCAGGCTCGGCGAGGACCCGACACCGAGCGCGCTGAGCAGCAGCGCGCTACCGAGGGCGCGCGTCGTCCAGCAGCAGAACAGGAAGCCGCTCGCGGCAAAGGTCGAGCGGGAGATGCTCGCGTGGTCGCCGACGCGATTGAAGATCCGCTCGAGCCGACGGGACCGGCGGACGAGCGGGAACTGCACGAGCCTCGGCCCGAGCGCGAGGACAGCGATGCAGCCGAGGCAGAAGAGCAACACCACGATCAACGGGGCGCGGAAGATCGCGCCGCTCGTCGCGATCGCCGCGACGGCGAGCGGCAGCATCGCCACGGCGTCGACGAGCCCGAGCGAGACGATCGAGAGGCCGACCGTCTCCAGGCCCAGCCGAACGCCGCCGAGCCGCCGCAGCGTGGAGACCTTGACCACGTAGTCGAGCCGGAACGGCAGCACGACGCCGCTCGCCGCAGCCGCACCGCAGGCGGCCAGGCAGCGGCTCCGGTCCGGCCTCGTCGCCGGGGAAGAGCCGCTGCCAACCGAGGGCGCGGAAGACGAAGCTCGCGAGATACGCCGCCGAGGCTCCGAGCACGAGGACGACGTTCGCTTCCTGCAGCGGCCAACTGCTGCTCGTCAGCCGCCGCGCGGCCAGAAAGCCCACCGTCACGGCGAGCACGCAGAACGCCATGCCCGCGACGGTCTTCAGCCGGCGGCTGCGCTGCAGGCGCCTCATGCCTGCGGCAACACGAAGAACGCGACCGCCGCGTACTGACAGGCGACGGCGACGATCACGAGCGCATGAAAGAGCTCGTGGTAGCCGAAGAGGTCGGGGATCGGGTCCGGCCGGCGCCGCGCGTAGACCACGGCGCCCGTCGTGTAGGCGACGCCGCCACCGACCAGGAGCAGAGAGCCGGCGACCCCGATGCGGTCGACGATCTGGGGCAGCGCGACGACGACGAGCCAGCCGAGCGCGACGCAGACGAGCGGCGCGATCCAGATCGGCGCGCCGGGCCAAGCGAGCTTCGCCGTGGTCGCAATCAACGCACCGCCCCATGCGATCGCGAGGATCGGCACGCGCCAGCCCGGGTGCACGACGAGCAGGCCGATCGGCGCGTAGGTGCCCGCGATCAGCGCGTAGATCGTCGCGTGGTCGAGTCGGCCCATCCGAAGTGCTGCGGCCGGCGTCCACGAGAGCCGGTGAAACAGGCTGCCGACACCGAACATCGTCGCGACGCTCACCGCGAACGCGATCGCTGCCGCTCGCGCCAGGCCGCCGTGGGCGGACAGTGCAAGCAGGATGCCGAGTGGCACCGCGAGGAAGAACGCCAGCTGGTGAGACACGCCACGGAGGCGCGGCCTCGGCATGCCGTCGCAGGTCGTCTTCCCGGTGGCCCGGACTACGGGCGAAGCGTCGGCGTCAATCTCGAGACCTCCGTTCGGTCGAATGCTCCGTCCGCGGTCTCCAGTTACGGCCGCCAGGCGACTGATCTCGGCATCGCCTGCGCTACAGGGAGCTCAACTGCCCGAACTCCTCGATCAAGGGTAGCGCGGTTCCGTGCGCCTTGTGATTAAGGCTTCGTCAGCGGGCGAGCCGGCCGATCAGCGACGATGCAGTCACGACACCGGCGACGACGGCCACCAGCAGCACACCGAAGTCCAGCGGCAGGTTGGCGGGCGTTCCGATCAGGAGGCCGCGGAGCGCGTTCACCTCGTAGGTGAGCGGGTTGATGAGGCTGAGCGCGCGCAGCCACGCAGGCATGATCGCGATCGGGTAGAGCGCGTTCGATGCGAAGAAGAGCGGCATCGTGATCATCTGGCCGATGCCCAGCAGGCGGTCGCGCCTGAGGACGAGCCCGGCGATCGTCATCGACAGGCACGAGAAGAAGGCGGCGCCGAGCACGACCGCCGCGAACGTCGCAAGGATCTTCAGCGGATTGTGCGTGAGCGAAATCTGCAGGAGCGCGCACACGAACAGCACGACGATCACCTGCGCGAGCGCACGGATCCCGGCCGAGAACGACTTGCCCAGGATCAGAGCGGAACGCGGGGTCGGCGTGACGAGGAGCTTCGTCAGGACGCCCGAATCGCGCTCCCAGATGATCATGATCCCGTAGAAGATCGCCACGAACATCCCCGACTGGGCGATGATCCCCGGCGCGAGAAAGTCGAGATACGCCTCGTTGCCGGTCGGGATCGCGTGAATGCGGTTGAAGGTCTCGCCGAAGATGACGAGCCACAGCACCGGTTGCACCGCTCGCGTGAGGAGCTCGGTGCGATCGTGGCTCAGCTTCTGCAGCTCGACGAGGCAGAGCGTTGCGACCCGGCTCGGATACCGGCGCCAGAGCGCGAAGGGCGGGAGGCGAAGAGCGTCAACCGACACGACGCGCCGTCCTGCGAGTGCTGCGAATCTGGCGGAGCCCACCCGGGGTGAACTCGCCGCCGTCCAGCGTGTTGCCGGTCGAGTGCCGGAACACGTCCTCCAGCGTGGCCTCGTCGCCGAGCCCGGCCTTCAGCTCGGCGGGCGAGCCCTCTGCTCGGATCCGGCCGAGATCCATCAGCGCAACGCGGTCGCAGAGGGCGTCCGCCTCCTCCATGTAGTGCGTCGTCAGCAGCACGGTCATGCCCGTGGCCGAACGCAGCTCCTCGACCCGCTGCCAGACGCTGTCGCGTGCGAGCGGGTCGAGGCCGACCGTCGGTTCGTCGAGCACGAGCAGCGCCGGCCGGTTGACGAGCGCCTGGGCGAGCTCGAGCCGCCGCACCATCCCGCCGGAGAACGTCGAGGCCAGGCGGTCGGCCGAGTCTGCGAGGCCCATCACCTCCAACGCATCCGCGACGCGCTGCTTCCGTTCACGCCGCGGCACGTCGAACAGGCGGGCGAACCAGCTGACGTTCTCGCGTCCCGTCAGCGCAGCCTCGATCGACAGCTGCTGCGGCACGTAGCCGAGCAGGCGCCGCACCTCCATCGGCTCGCGGCGCACGTCGTGGCCGAACACCTCGATCGTGCCTTCCTGTAGCGGCAGGAGCGTGTTGAGCAGCCGGATCGTCGTCGTCTTCCCGGCCCCGTTCGGGCCGAGCAGGCCGAACACCTCACCCTGTGCGACGCTCAGATCGACGCGATCGACGGCCGCATGCTCACCGAAGAGGTGGCGGATGGCGCGACAGTCGACGGCCGGCACCGTCACCGAATCACACCCGCGACCTCGAGCGCCTCGGCGAGCCTGGCCAGCGCAGGGAGCGCATCGCCCAGCCGGCGCCGATCGTCATCGGTCAGGTCGGCCAGCGCCGCCCCGAGGGCCTCGAAGCGGCGATCCCGCCAGGCATCGACCTTGCGGGAGATCGCGGGCGTCAGCGTGAGCCGGGCGACCCGGCGGTCGGTGCCGTCCACGGCGCGCGCGACGACGCCTGCGTCCGCCAGCTGGCGGACGAGAGTGCTGACGGTGTTCGGCGCGACGCGCAGCTCGAGCGCCGCATCCGCGATCGACGCGCCGGGACGGCGCCGCAGCAGGCGGACGAGCTCGAGCTGCGCTCCAGTGAGGGACGACAACTCGACGGGACGCCCCGAATACCGCCGCAGCGCACGGCGGATCGCGGAGACCGCGCCCAGGAGCTCCTCTGCTGCGATCGTCATCCTCGGACAATAATACCTCTGTGACAGAGGCATCTGCCGGGAGGTGCGGGCAAGAGCCGTTTCATCCGGTTCGGATGAAACGGCCGTCGCACCGAACAGGTGTGCTTGCGCCTATGTTCACGCTCCCCAGGCTGTTGCCGCTCGCGATTGCCGCCGTTGCAATCGTGCTCTCGACGGCCGCCTGCGGCTCGGGGAACAAGTCGGCGGCAACCACAGCAGCGACGACGACATCGGGCGCGACCGCGGACACCTCGACGTGGGCGAACAGCGTGTGCAGCGCGTTCGTGACGTGGCGGACCGCCGTCACCTCGGCGGGCAAGACGGTGGCCGCGAACCCGACGAAGTCGACGGTCGACGCGGGAGTCGCAAGCGCCAAGGCAGCGACGGCCACGCTGAAGGGCACGCTGCAGGGCCTCCAGGCCAAGGCCCCGTCGAGCTCGGCCGCTGCCGAAGCGAAGACCGCACTCCAGCAGTTGAAGGGGCAACTCCAGAACGACGTCGTCGTCATCCAACGGACGGTCGCGAGTGTGCCCTCGGGCACGACCGCGGCTTCCCAGGCTGCCTCGGAGGTCAAGACGGGGCTCCTGACGATGCGGTCACAGATCTCCGCAACCGGCAAGACGCTTCGCTCGCTGCCGAGCGGAGAGGTCGGGCAGGCGTTCAAGGACGCCCCCGCCTGCCAGTCGCTCTAGTCCGCGATTTCGGGCGAGCCGGCGGCGGGCCGGGGGTTGGATGCGTCCCGATCGGGGAACGGTGGAGGCAGATGGCCGCCGCCCCCAGTCAGATGCCCAGCTTCTCGCGCGGCAGCGCGGTCCTCGAGTACTGGCTCGTCCATGCCGAGGGCCTGGTCGTGCAGCCGCTCGGGGCGCGCGTCGAGCACGTCGTGGTGGCGGTGCCGGCGGGCCGCGCAGACGCCCTGATCGTCCGCTCACGGGTGCTGCATCGCCGCCAGACGATCCCGGCCGCCGCGATCGCCGCCGTCGAGCCGTCGACCGGACGGCTGTTGCTGGACGTGGAGGAGAGCCGGCTCGGTCCGTGCGCCGCGCCGGGCAGCAGCCGCTGCCGCGGTGGCTCTGCGCCGGACGCGGGCAACTGCCACGGCGCTGCTCGCCTGGCTGCGGCCCCGCCTCGTGGTGGCCGGCGCCGCCGTGGCTTCTTACACGCGACTCGCCGCGGCCCGGATCATGCAGGGCATCGAGTGGCTTGCGCCGCGCGTCGAGCGGGGCCTTGCTCGGCTTGGGCGGCAGGCAAAACGCGCCGCCGTCCTGGCGGCGGAGGACGTGAGGGCATCACTCGAAGCACACCGCGCCGATCGTGCGCGCCGCAACGACGCTGCTCGGAACGTCGAGTTGCCGAGACCACGCTCGCGCCGCTGAGCGGCGTCGTTCGGCCGTTCAGCGTTTGACGATGATCGCGCGGCTCGTGCCGCCGAGGAAGCCTGCTCCTGCCTGGTTGACGCTGAGCGCGATCCGAACCTTGGAGCGCCCCTTCGGCAGCACGGCGTGGAGCTCGGCCCGCGACCGGCTGCCCAGCCGCGCCCGCTTGATCGTCGACCAGCGGCCGTTCGACCAGCGCTGCACCTGGACGAGCCGCCCGGCGAACGAGCGTCCGCCTGCGACCCTGACGACGAGCGTCTTCGCGGCCGTCTGGCGCAGTGCGATCGACGGATGCACCCCGATCGAGACCGGTGCGCTCATCCCGCTCCGCCAGCTCGCCTCGTACACGGTGCCGATCGCGGGCGCTGCGAGATAGGACCACGTGCCGTTTGCACCGGTCAGGACGGTCGCCCTCATCTGGAACGAGCCGCCCCCGTACGGCTGGGCGAAGAGAACGACCTGCTGACCCGACTGGTGCGTGGGAACGACTCCCGACAGGGTCACGCGTCCGCCGAAGACGACCTGTCGCGCGAGCACCGTGAGCGTCACCCCCGTGGTCGTGAACGTCACGTCCGCGCCGTAGGTCGTGCCCGCGTCGCTCTTCGCGACGAGCCGGTAGTGATACGTCGTGGCCGGCGTCAGGCCGGTCAGGGTCATGCTCACTTTCTGCGCGCCCGACTTCGAGCCCGCACTTTTCGACGAGGTCGACTTGCCGTACTTCGTCGAGGTCCCGTAGTCGAACCGCCAGGTCGTCGAGCGGCCCCTGGTGTCGAGCGACCCGGTCAGAGCCGCGACGTCTGGACCGACGCCCTGTGCCACACCGGTCTGCGCCGAGGGAGCGCCGACCGTCGAGAACGTCTTGTCCCCGCCGAACGCCTTCCCGCTCGAGTTCTGCGCGACCAGGCGATAGTGGTAGGTCGTCCCAGGCTTGAGGTTCTTGACCGACGCGGTCACCGAGCTCGCGCTCGTGCCGGAGCCGGCGCCCGTCGACGACGTCTTCGTTCCGTAACCCGTCGTCGTGCCGTACTCGAACCAACGGGTGGTCGAGAGCCCGTTCGGCGTGACGGTTCCTCGGAGCGTCGCCGACGTCGGCGTCACGGAAGAAGCGTCGGTCGTCACGACCGTGGGGGCGGAGCTCGTCGTGAACGAGGCGTCCTTGCCGGTGGTCGTGCCGGCGTCGCTCGAGGCGACGATGCGGAAATGGTAGACGCGGCCGGTCTGCAGGCCCGAGATCCCGGCCGACTCGGATTGCGCACTGGCAGCAGAGCCTGCGCTCTTCGTCGCGGTCTTCGCGCCGTAGCTCGTCGACGTTCCGTACTCGAAGTAGAAGGTGGTGGCGCGGCTGTTCGGGTCGACGGTCCCGTTCAGTGTCGCCGCCGACGCGGTGATGCTGGAAGCGGCCCCGGTCGTCGACGTCGGGCGGCACCGTCGTGGTGAACACCGCATCGGTGCCGTGGCTCGTGCCTGCGCCGTTCGTCGCGACGACGCGATAGTGGTAGGTCGTGCCGGCATGGAGCCCCGTCAGGGCCGACGAGACGTCAACCGCTGCCGAGCCGGAGCCGGCGCTCTTCGAAGCGCTCTTCGATCCGTACGACGTCGACGTCCCGTACTCGACGACCCACGTCGTCGCCTGCCCGCCCGGATCGACGGTGCCGGTCACGGTCGCTGTGGCCGATCCGACCGCGGTCGTCGGCCCGGTCGTTGCGCTCGGCGCTGCGGCGAGCGCCGTTCCCGCAAACGCCGCGAGGGCGAGCACGGCCGCACCTGCGGCCGAAAGACACTTCCAACTGTTCAGCTTGCCTGGCATCGCCTGCCCCTTCCCGATTCCCATTTCTGACGATCTCTCGGCAGCGTGGGCGTTCTGCGAGCGCGGTGTAAGAGGCGGGTAAACCGGGAGCGGCGGGCCGGTGTCAGCGGACGACGAAGCTGTTGCCGCCGAGCAGTCGACCGTAGTGCGCCGCCCGGAGCGGCCCGTGACCGGGCCAGACGTACCAGCGGTAGCGGCCGGGAGCGAGCCGAACTTTCTTGCCGTCGAAGCTCCAGGTTCTCGGGAGCTTGAGCCTCGGCTGCTTCGGCCAGACACTCAGCACCTTCCGGGAGCCGCGAAAGATCTGGACGTTGTAGTACGACGATCCCTTCACGGGCGCCCACGCGAGCAGGTCACCGGCCTTGACCCGCGCGCCGGCAGCCGGGAGGTAGAGCGACGGGACGAGCACCGCGAGCGACACGTCGTTCGTGTTGCCCGCGACGTCCGTCACCGCGAGTTGGTACCGGTAGGTGACGCCCGGCTGGAGTCGCGTATCGCGGAAGCTCGATGCGCTGCCGCGATACAGAACGGGAGCGCGCTGTTTCCCGCGGCCGGGGGTGCGGGTGATCGACACGGATGTGCCCGCGGGTGCGTGCCAGCTCAGCGTCGCACTGCGCGAGACGACGGAGACGGCGACATCGGCGAGCTTGGGTGCCGTCGAGTCGTACTGCAGGCTCACCGATGCCGAGGCGCGGTTGCCGGCGGCATCCACGCAGCCGCCGGAGATCGTCGCCTTGGTGCTGTCAGGGCCCGAGTACGCAACGGGTGCCGTGCAGGAACTGACCCCGGACCCGCCGTCGGTGCCCACGAACGAGACGGTGACGGGGTGCGAGTACCAGCCGTTGGCGTCCGGCGCACGCGAGAGCTTCGCGGTCACCGTCGGGGGCGTCGTGTCGTAGCGCAATCCGAAGGAGGCCGTTGCGCTGAGATTGCCCGCGTTGTCGCGGCAGGTTCCGGTGACCGTCGCCGACCCCGAATCGGGGCCGGAGTAGGTGGCAGTGGTGCAGCTCGCGATTCCCGACGTGGTGTCGTTGCCGCTGAACGTGACGACCACGGAATGGCTGTACCAGCCGCCCGCGTCGGGTGCCCGGTCGGGCGACGCCGTCGTGACCACGGGCGCGTCGGTGTCGATCTTGAACTGCAGGTGGAACTGGACCGTCGACGAGCCGTCGGTCGCGGTGCAATCGACGGCGTCGGAGCTCGTTCGAAAGGTCTTGACCAGCGGGCACGTGGAGTCGGTCGCACCTTGCACCGACAGCTGCGCGGTGACCGCGCTGCGGTACCACCCGTTGTCGCCCTTCGTGCCGGCGGTCACGGTGTACGACACGACCGGACCGGCCGCTCCGGCTGCGCGGGCGGCAACGAGCGCGAGCCCGATCGCGAGCAGCGCTGCTGCCGAGCGCATCAGCGCCTGCTCCAGGCGCGAACGAGCCCGGCTCCCGAGCCTGCCGTGAGCGCTGCGAGCGCGAGCGCGAGCGCGGCGAGCTCTGCCTGCGAGCGAGGCCGAAGCGGCGTCGAGACGAACGCCGGGACGACGACGGGCGGAAGCTCGAGCTTCGGAAGTGCGAGCCGGGCGGCGTGCTGCCGTGTGCGCTGCGCCGGCCGCCGGGAGCCGGAGCGCGGCGAACTGTGAACGGGCCGGCGCTGAACCGTGGCCGGGGCCGTCACCGTGCGCACCGGGGCCGCCGGCAGAGTGGCGACCGTCCGCGGCCGGGCAGGCAGCCTGAGCTGCGAGCCGGCTGGAGAGGACGGCGCAGGATCCGGACGGAGCTCACTCGCGCCGGGCGGCGGGTCGGGCGAGAAGGACGAGGCATGCCCGGTTGTAGGCGCAAGGAGGACCAGCACCGCCGCGACCGCGAGCGGTGAGGTGCGCCGCAGGAGCACGTTCCGCCCCTCTCCCATTCGACCCCCCGGGTCGATGCACCCTTGTGGCTGCGCAGATTACACCTCCTTGGAAATGGGTCAAGTGCAGGGAAAGATGATCCGGGAGGACCACGGGGGTGGCCCTCCCGGGAATCGTCCGGTCAGCTCGCTTGCATCGCCTCCCCATCCGTGGTCGCACTGTTGCCCGAGTTTCCGAGCGAGGAGCCCGTGTTGGCCTGCGCCACCGAGCCGCCGCCGCCGTGGCTCCACACCCTGGTGGGCGAGGAGTCATTCGCGGGGGCGAACTGGAACGCGGCCGACAGAGCGTTGGACAGCTGATACGTGTCGGCCTTCTGCCCGAGCACCTGGATCGGCTGCGAGCAGCCGCACTTCGTGCCCGCGTACTGGCTGCCACGCTGCGTGGTGCCGGCAGCGTTGCCCGACGTGGCCGAGGAGCCGGCGTTGTTCTGCTGACTCACGGACCCGCCGCCGCCGGGGCTCTTGACGCGCACCGGGGAGGCGTGGTTCGACGCGCCGAACTGCGCGGCGAGCGATCCTGCGAAGGATCCCTGCCCCGTCTTCGCTTCCTGGCCGAGCACCTGGATCGCGGAACCGCCGGCGTTCTGCGTTGCGCCCTGATCCGTCGTGGCGCTATTGCCGGAGGTCGCCGACGAGCCGACGGTGTTCGACTGCGTCACGTTCCCGTCGTAGCCGGGGCTCCAGACGCGAACCGGCGAGGCGTCGTTGCCCGACGAGCCGCCGCCGCACCCGCAGTCGGACTTGCCGTGCCCGAAAACCTGCACGGCGCCCGAGAGCGCGAGCGACCCCTGATACGTCCCCGCCTTCTGGCCGGCGACCTGGATCGCGCTGCCGCCGCAGCCACAGCCGTGGCCCGCGGCCGACTGACCGGCCGTCTGCGTTCGTCGTCGCGGCATTGCCGGACGTGGCGGTGGAACCGGCGGTGTTCGACTGCGTGACGCTCCCGCCGCCGCCCGGGCTCCAGACGCGAACCGGCGAGGCCGTGTTCGACGCACCGATCTGCTCGGCCGCTGAACCGGCGAACGAGCCCTGCTTCGTCTCCGCCTGCTGGCCCGCGACCTGGATCGCCGGCGAGCCGGACGGGGAGGACGTGGTGGGCACGTCGCTCCGGATCGGCTCGTCGCAACCGCACGAGCTGGTGGGCACGTCGCTCCGGATCGGCTCGTAGCAACCGCACGAGCCGCCCTGCGACTGGGTCGACGACTGCGTCGTCGTCGCCGAGTTGCCGGACGTCGCGGAGGAGCCGACGGTGTTGGCCTGCGACACGGAACCGTCGTAACCGGGGCTGAGCACCCGGGTCGAGCCGGCCGTGTTCGAAGGATCGATCTGCTTCGCGCTCGACAGCGCAACCGAGGACTGATCCGTACCGGCGGACTGATCGCCGATCTGGATCCCCTTGCCCGAGGCGTTCTGCGAGGCGTTCTGGCCGGTCGAGCCGAGGTTGCCGGTGTTGGCCGACGAACCTGCAGCGTTCGACTGGTTCGCGGCGCCCGTCGGGGCGTCGCTCGTAACGGGGGCCTGCGTGCCTGCGGGCGCCTGCCGCACCGGAACGGTGCTGCAGCCGCAGCCACTGCCGCTGCCGCCCTGCGTCTGCGTGGCGTTCTGGGTCGTCGTCGCCAAGTTGCCGGACGTCGCGATGGAGCCGGCAGTGTTGGCCTGCGACACAGAGCCGTCGTCACCGGGGCTGAGCACCCGGATCGAGACGTTGGTGTTCGACGGATGATCCTGCTTTGCCGTCGAGAGCGCTCCCGACTCCTGACCCGTGTCCGCCGACTGATTTGCGGACTGGATGCCGGAGCCCGAACCGCTGCAGCCGCACGACGGGCTGCCCTGGTTCTGGGTGGCCGTCTGGGCCGTCGTCGCGGCATTGCCGGACGTGGCCTGCGAGCCGACCGTGTTGGCCTGCGACACCGAACCGTCGCCGCCGGGGCTGAGCACCCGGATCGACACGTTGGTGTTCGACGGATGATCCTGCGTCGCCGTCGAGGCGGCCCCAGACTCCTGTCCCGTGCCCGCCGACTGATTTGCGGACTGGATGCCGGAGCCCGAGCCACTGCAGCCGCACGAAGTGCTGCCCTGGTTCTGGGTGGCCGTCTGGCCGGTCGTCGCGGCATTGCCGGACGTGGCCTGCGAGCCGACGGTGTTGCCCTGCGTCACCGAACCGTCGTCGCCGGGGCTGAGAACCCGAACCGGCGAGTTGACGTTGGACGCGCCCAGCTGGTCGGCCTCGGAGAGGGCCAGCGCGACCTGGTCGGTCCCGGCCTGCTGCTCCGCGGTCTGGATGCCCGAGCCGGCCGCCGTCTGATTCGCGGTCTGCGTCGTTGCGGCCTGGTTGCCGGCCGACGCCGAGGAAGCCGCGGTGTTCGACTGCGAGACGCTGCCGTCGTCACCGGGGCTCAGAACACGAATCGAGACGTTGGAATTGCTCGGGTCGATCTGCGTCGCACTGGACGCAGCCCCGGCCTGCTGCGACGTCGTCGCCGACTGGCCGGACACCTGGACGTTTCCAGGGTCGGCAGCGGCAACGGCGGCGAGCGCAAGGCACAAGGCCGTCGTCAGCACGAGCGCGAGAATCAACTTTCTCATCACTCCTCCTAACTCGTGGACCGGGCTGCGGCGGGTTGCCGGAGCCCACGTGGGCACGAGGTGGAGCTAGCCGGGCCGGGCGTGCCGGTCGTCGCTCAGTCTGCGACGGCCCGGCAGCGTGGTCGGAAGGATGGTGCTCAGCAAAACGAAGACGAGGAACGTCAGCGCGCCGGTCAGCGAGACCGTCAGCACTGACGCGCCGCCGCCGTGTGCGGCCGGGCCGAACGCGCCGGCTGCCGCCGGGCTCGACGGCAGGAACGGCGCACGCGGGACGCTCGGCAGCGGACGCGAGCTCGTGCTCGCGGGGTGCGCAGCTTTCGCGGGGTGCGACCGCGCCCGGCTCGAGTGGGCGACGACGACCCGCGTGAAGGCGAGCGACTCCAGCCGGACGAGTGTCCGGCTCCGCACGACCTTATGCCTGCGCACGAACGATGGCTGCCTCGCAGGCGGCCCGGTCTGCGGCGTCCCGACCGCCTGCGAGGAGCTGTCGTCGACCTGGCTCGGAGCGGGCGAGGTCGTTGGCACCACTCCTGTGAGGGGCACCACGCCCGCGAGCATCCGCTGCACGTCGACGGTCGGCGGCGGCGGGATCGACGGCATCGTGAAGACCGGCAATGGCGGCAAGACCGCCGGGACCGACGGAGGCACCGGCGGGGGCGGCAGGGCCGGCTGCGCGACGGGCTGCGACGTCGCGGCGAGACTGGAAGCCGAGGCGCTGGAGGCTGCGCTCGTTGCCGCGAGGTTCGACTGGGACACGTCGCCGTCGTTCCCGGGACTGGCGATCCGGATCGAGACCGCGACGTTGCATTGGACGCAGACCGACGGCACAGCGGCGGCAGGCGCCGGAGCATCCGCCGGGCAGTCCCACTGCCAGTTCCAGATCCAGATCGTCGCTCCCGCGGGTGGCGCAGGAACCCCAGGGGTGGAGCTTGGATCACAGTTCCAACTCCAGTTCCAGATCCAGACATCCGGAGGGGTCGGTGAATCGGTAGTCGGTGCGTCCGGTGTAATACCAGGTGAATTATTACCGGCAGTATTACCGCCGGTATCAGCAGCCACGGGCCCGGTTGGAGCAGCGTCGGGCGCCGCGCCGGCCAAGACGGGCGCGCCGGGCACAGGTGCCGCACCCGTGGGAGCGGCCTGTGGGACGGTGCTCCCGGCCGGTGCGGCTGTCGGCTGCGCGGTTCCGGGGGGAGGCGCCGGCGACGGCTCGGCGGCCGGCGACGTTGCCGATACTACCGGTGGTATCGCCGGTGAAATCACATTTTCCGGGCGGTTCGACGCTGTTGGAGCAGCCGGAACCGGTACGGGCGGGGCGTCGACGACGACGGTCGGCAGCGGGGGTGCGGGCGGCGCGGGCACGACGACCGCGGGCAGCACGACCGGCGCCGGCATGATCGGCGCGCTCACACCGCCGGAGGCGAATGCGGAAGGCGAGACGATGGCACCGAGCGCAAGCGCAGCCACGACGGCGGCGATCCATCTGGCCACGCTCCCCTCCCGACCCGCTCTCTGGTCCATCTACAAGAGATAAATACCCAGCTGCACCGATCTCGATACGGAAATTTTTCGGGAAATGTCTTTCTTTTTTCTCCGCGCGTGATTACGATCGCAGAGTGATCAGCGCAGGGGACGAACGGCGCCGACTGATCGAGGCCCACCTGCCACTGGCCCGGAGTGTGGCGCGGCGGTATGCCGGCCGCGGGGAGCGGCCCGACGATCTGGCCCAGGTCGGAGCGCTCGCCCTCGTGCGAGCGGTCGACCGATGCGATCCCGCGCGCGTCGAACTGCCTGCGTACCTGGCGCGCTGCGTTGAAGGTGAGATCCGCCATCACCTGCGCGACCGGGCAGCGACCGTGCGCCTGCCGCGGCATGCGCCGCCGCCGCCGCCCGCCGCCGGCCTGGTCGACGACGAGCTCCCCTCCCGGGAAGAGGCACTGGACGATGTCCTCCTCGACCGCGCAGCCGTCGCAAGCGCGGCTCGCAGCCTGGATGACCGAGAGCGGTGGATCGTGCTGCTCCTCTTCTTCTGCGACTGCACGCAGGCAGACGTCGCCTCGCGGCTCGGCCTCTCGCAGCCTCACGTCTCACGCCTGCTCGGCGGGGCGATCGAAAAGATGCGCCGCCGGCTCCAGGGCCCCACTTTGTCACGACCGACACGAGACGCTACTCTCAGAGGCGATGAGCACGACCACGAACAAGCCGACAGGTTCGCGTGAGTCGTCCCGCGAGTCGACCCACAGCGGCCGACTGCTGCTGCGGATGCCGCGGGCGCTGCACGCACAACTGGCAGCGCGGTCCGACGCGTCGGGGCGGAGCCTCAACCAGTACATCGTCGAGACGCTGACCCAGGCTCTCGAAGGCGAGGGAAGAACCGACGTCAGGCGGCCGCGAGACCGGGCCGCCGAGATCGCTGCGACTCGCGCTGCTGGCGAACGCCGTCGTCGTCGCGCTCGCCGCGGCCACGTGCGTCGTTCTGCTCGTCGTCGCCTGGCACTAGCCAGGAGGAAGGCAGCAGCAGCCGGCCGACGGGCAGCATGGTCGCCACATGTCGTTCCGTCCACTCTGGGCCTGGCGTGCGCTCCTGCTCGCGTTTGCGATCGTCTATCTCGCGAGCGACGACCTCCAGGCATGGCTGCCGCCGCTCGTGCCGTTCCTCGCCGCAGCGGCCGTCGAGGCACAGTTCTTCTTCACCGGTGTTCGCGCGCGCAGGCGACGGCGCGCGTTCGCCGATCCGGGGCCCCAGCAGCGCGACCTCGACGAGCTCGGCTGGAAAGCGCACACGGTCACCGTCAGGCAGGGTGACGCGGAGCTCGTGCTTCGCCCGGGCGAACTGGAGAGCGAGCAGGTCGCCGACTGGTTGGAGTCGCACCGCGAAGAGCTGGCCGAGCTCGGCCCGGGGCACCACGAGCTCGCGGCCATCGAGAGCACCGCGAGCCCGGTTGCGCTGCACGTCGAACCGACGAGGCAGCGGGCCGGGCACCGGACGCGAACGCGCCTTGTCCAGGCGCTCGTCGTCCTGGCGCTCTTCGCCGGGCTGTTCTTTCTCGACTCGCGCGGTGAGCACTGGCAGCATCTCGCGGCACCGGCGCGTGCGGCGACGATCGACGTCCTCGACCGGCAGGCAGCTCGCATCGCAGGGCACCCCGCCGAGGTGATCTGCGACGTGGCCGGGCGCCACGTCGGCTACGTCCAGGACGCCGACGGGCTGGCGGAGGTCGGGGGGCGCCGCGCCTGGCTGACGCCCCAGATTTGCTACCAGCTCTACCTGATCCAGCACACGGGGCACGCCAACGGCCCCGCGTCTGGGCAGGCGATCGCAGTGCTGGCTCACGAAGCCTGGCACCTGCACGGCGAGCCGAACGAGGCGCGCGCGAACTGCTTCGCCTACCAGTCGGGCGTCGCGGTGGGCGAGGCACTCGGCCTCTCGTCCTCGACCGCCCGGCAACTGATGCACGAACAGCTCGCGGACAACCCCTCCGACTTCGCCGACGCTCCTGCTTACGTGGTCCCGGCCGGATGCACGCAGGGCGGCAGCCTCGACCTGCACCTCGACGGCTCGCACTTTCCCTGAAGCGCAGGCGCGGTGGCGATTCACACGGTCAGTCTCGTGATCGCCGAGCCCAGAGCGTGGCGTTCACGACTGCCGTCGCAACTGCGAGCCGGCTGAGCAGGAAGAGCTCGAGGAGCAGGGCCGCCGCCAGCCCGAGTGCCCCGTAGGTGCCTTGCTTGTTGGCGGCGAACGGCGCGATGAAGTAGACGGTCACCAGGTGGAGGGCTTCGATGCCGCAGCCGAAGAGCACGGCTCCCGGAAGGAGGGCCTGCCAGGTCGCATCGCGGTGGGGAAGCTGCCTCGAAAGCACGAGCCAGAGGGCCGCGTACGGGAGGATCGTTGCGAGCGTCGCCAGCACGCCGAGCGGCCCGGAAGTGCGTCTGGCCGCGGCCGCGAGGACCGAGACGACGAGCATTGCGAGGAAGATTCCGAGCAGCCGGACCGAGGCCTTGAGCGTCGGCCGCGGCGCGCTCGCTCGCAGGTCGGTCCAGACGAGCCGGTGCGCGACGATCAGCGTGCGGAGCACGCTGCGCGTGGCATAGAGCAGGATCGGAATCCCGACGCCGAGGGCATACCAGCGTGCGGAACTGTCGGCGGCGCTCGCGACCGAACCGGACACGAGGCCCGCGACGCCCGCCGACTTCGCCAACGACTCCGGCGAACTCGACTCGGCAGTCGAGGCGATCCCGAGCCCCGCGACCGCGACGAGCGCGAGCGGGAGGAGCCAGATGAAGAGCCGGTAGGCGAGCGCACCGGCCATGATCCCCCCGCCCACCTCGGAGTCGCGGTCGATCATCTCGAAGAGCGCGTCGAGGCTGGAATGCCGGCTGCGCTCGGCCTGGGCCCGTTCCGCGACCTGCTCCGCCCGCAGTTGCAGTGCCGCGAGACGCGCCCGAGCTCTCGCGGCTGCCGAGGACGGTTCGTCCATCAGGTCCCCGATCGGAGCGGGCGCAACGCTCGCCGGCGGCGGCGAATCAGCATCCGGTCCGGCTGCCAGAGTCGCCCTGCACATGAGGGACCTTATCCCGCTCGCGATCGCATCTGCCTTCTGGCCGATTCTGCTCGCCGTCGTACTGATCTCGCTGCGTGCTTCGCATCCCGGGCGCCTGATGGCGGCCTTCCTGGTCGGAGGGCTGCTCACCACCTTGATCGTCGGACTGATCATCATCTACGTCCTGAAGGACGCATCGCTGACCACGGGCTCCGACTCGTGGTTCGGCCCCGGCGTCGAGATCGCGGCCGGAGTGGCAGCCCTGGTCCTCGCGTACGTGCTCCGCGCTCGACGGCGACGGCCTGCTCCCGCAACCGCTCCAACCGCCTCCGGCCCCGGCCGCATGGAACGCATGCTCGACCACGGCGCCCCGCTCGCGTTCGTCGCCGGCATCGTGTTCAACATCGTCCCGGGCGTCGTGCCGCTGGTCGCGCTCAAGGACATTGCCGACCTCGACTACTCCTTCGCAGCAACGGTCGGGCTCTTGCTCGGCTTCTACGTGATCATGTTCGCGTTCATCGAGATCCCCCTCGCCGGATACGTCGTCGCACCCGAGCCGACGGCGCGCCTGACCGCAAGGTTCAACGCGTGGCTCGACCGCACCGGTCCACGCGTGGGCATCGCCGTGCTCGCGGCGATCGGCGTCTACATGATCGGGCGCGGGCTGCTGCGGATCGTCTAGCCCGACATCCGGAGCGAGCGAAATCGCGTAGCGCCTGTCGCACGCGCCCCTCGCGATGATCCTGACTATAGGCTCCAAAACCGGATGAGCTCCTCGCGGGCAGCGGGCGGCGACGCGCGTCCAAGAGGCCCGTGGCGGTCGGCCTGGGCTCGCCTGCGCCGCGACCGCTGGTCGCTCGTCGCACTCTTGTTCCTCACGGTGGTCCTGCTCTCGGGGCTGCTCGGCGGTGCCCTCGTGACACGGCTCGTCGGGCACAACGGCGTCGACCCGTTCCCGTACGCGACCAACGCCGATCTGCGGCCGACCGGGCCGTGGGCTCACGTCCCGGTCACGAAGGCCGTGCTCGTGGACGACTACGGGCAGCTCATCCAGCCCCCTCATGCGAAGACGACGCTGTTCATCCTCGGCGCCGACGGTCCGCTCGGCCGCGACGAGCTGATCCGTCTCCTCGACGCTGCCCGTACCTCGCTCGAGATCGCACTGGCTGCGATGTTCGTCGCGCTCGCGATCGCGCTCCCGATCGGCATCGCCGCCGGCTACTTCGGCGGCGTCCCGGACGCCGTTGTCTCACGCTTCACGGAGACCGTGATGGCGTTCCCACTGTTGTTGTTCCTGATCTTCGCGCTCGCCCGGATCAGCTCGTCGCTCCAGTTCGCGAGCTACGGGTGGGTCGTACCGAGGGGAGTCGCCGCGGAAGCGCTCCTGATCGGCCTCTTCACGTCGTTCTATCCGACGCGCCTCATCCGTGCGCACCTGCTGACGCTCGGCAGGTCCGAGTTCGTCGAGGCGAGCCACATGATCGGTGCGTCGAATCGCCGGATCATGTGGCGTCAGCTCCTGCCGCACGTCGTGCCGGTCCTGCTCGTGTGGGGAGCGGTCGCGGTCGGCACGAACATCCTGCTCGAGGTCGGCCTGAGCTTCATAGGCGTCGGCGTCCCCGTGGCCGCTCCGACCTTCGGGTCGCTGCTCGCCACGTCGTGGGGGACGATCAACGCACCCCATCCATACAACGGCCAGTACTTCACGCCGTGGCAGACGATCTTCCCGACCGTCGCGATCGTGTTGACCGTCGTCTCCCTCAACCAACTGTCGGAGGGCGTGCGGCGCGCGATCGAGCCCTGGGCTGACGCCTGATGCGGATCCTCGCCTTCATGGCCCGGCGAGTCGGCGCGGGACTGCTCACGCTCTGCGCCGTGCTCGCGCTCACCTTCGCGATCTACTGGGCGCTCCCGACCCAGCCGGCGAATTTCGTCTACCCCGACGCACCCTCGCTCACCCGCGCTCAGATCGCGCACGCCAATCACCTGCTCGGCCTCGACCGGCCCAAGATCGAGCAGTACGCCGACTACCTCTCGCACGTGCTGCGCGGCGACCTCGGTCACCAGTGGGCAGGAACCAAGCTGATCGAGAACCGCCGCCTCGCACAGCGTCCGATCGGGCAGACCCTCTACCCCGACCTGCGTATCACGCTGTCGATCATCCTCGGCGGGTCACTGTTCGTGCTGCTGCTCGCGATCCCGCTGGGCGCGTTCTCGGGCAGCCGCGTCGGATCGTGGTCCGACCGGTCGATCTCGCTGCTCGCACTGATCGGGCTCTGCATCCACCCGATGGTCGTCGGACTGCTGCTCGAAGGCACCTTCGGCCATCTGCGGACGTTCCGGGTCGCAGGGTACTGCCCCCTCGTGCCCGGCGAGGGCGCACTGTGCGGTGGGCTGAAGGACTGGACGTCACACCTGATCCTTCCCTGGATCACGTTCGCCCTGCTCTTCCTCGCCCTCTACACGCGCATGATCCGGCTGACCGTCGCCGAGACGATGCACGAGGATTTCGTGCGCACCGCGCGCGCCAAGGGTGCGGGCGAGACTCGGGTGTTGGCGTTCCACGTGCTTCCAAGCGCGTCGTTGCGCGTGTTGACGATGATCGGCATGGAGATCGGGACTGCGATCGGCGTCGCGATCTTCGTCGAAGCTGCTTTCGGCATTCGCGGGCTCGGACGGCTGGCAGTCGTCGCAATGGGCGGAGCCAACCGCTCGCTCGACCTTCCGCTCGTCCTGGCGGTCGTCTCCGTGGTCACCGTCCTGGTGATCGTCGGCAACCTGATCGTCGACCTGGTCTACGTCCTGCTCGACCCGCGCGCTGCTGGGGAAACCGTGCGGACCCGGACGAAGAGCCTGGCCGGCGGCGTCTTCTAGCCGGCCCGCCGCGCCGCGCCGGGCAGCTCGAGCTGCCCGAGCCCGTGCTCGAGCAGGTCGTAGGCGCGCTCGAGATCGCCGCGCAGCCGCCTGATCGCCGCGGGCCCGTGCTTGCCCGCGAGCGCCTGCTGTCGCGCGCCCCGGAACAACTGCCGGTGCACGCTGATCAGCAGGCCGGCGGCGATCCTGGCGTCGCGCTCGTCGACGCCGAGCTCCCGCTGAATCGCCTCGGCGAGCACCTGTGCGAAGTGCGCCATCACCTCGAGCTCCTTGGCCTGCAGCGCGGACGACTCCTCGATGATCCGCGCGAACGTCGCGAAACCGGGGCTACAGAGACGGGGACACTCCCCCAGCTGGAGACGGCGCAGCGCGCCGAGGATCGACTCGCCGGGCTCACGGGTCTCGATCGCCTCGACGAGCGCCGCCTCACGTTTCGGCACCTCGTCGAAGAAGAGGTCTTCTTTGGTCGGGAAGTAGTTGAAGACCGTCTTCTCGGAGACGCCCGCCGCAGCGGCGACCTCGGCGACGGTGACGCGATCGAAGCCGCGCGCCACGAACAGGCGCATCGCCTCGATCGGCGATCTGCTGCCGGGTGTGCAGCTTCTTGGACTCCCGCAGCCCCACGCGGCCAGTGTAACCCAATATATACAGTTGCAGAAATAATGCCGCGCCTGTAAGTTTCTGGATCAGCTTTCGCCGGAAGGAGAATCACATGCTCGCACGCCTCGCCCACTTCGTCACTCGCCATCGCTTCGCCGTCATCGGCGCCTGGCTCGTGCTCACGATCTTCGGCGGCTTCGCCGCCGGCCAGGTCTCGAAGCGCTGGTACCAGAGCTTCTCGATCCCGGGCAAGTCCGCGTACGAGGCGAGCCAGCGCACGCTCCAGGTGTTCGGTGTCGGCGTCCGCCCGCCGACCGTCGTCGTCTACCACACGCAGGGTGACGCGACGCAGAGCGCCGCGATCAAGGCGTCGATGGCGCGCGCGGCGGCGGCGAGCCCCGGCGCGCTGACGAGCTCGTACTTCACCACGCACGACAACCCCGCGTACGTCTCGAAGGACCGGCACACGACGTTCCAGGAGATCTATCCGGCCGGCGTCGCCAAGTTCGACACGAAGAGCGGCGCGGAGCGGATCCGAGCGGTCGCCGCTGCGGGCCTGCCGGCCGGGACGACCGTCGAGGTCACCGGGCACGATCCGCTCGAGGAGGCGTCGACGCACGGCGCGAGCGGCGGCCCGAGCGTGCTCCTCGAAGCGGTGATCGGCGCGCTCGGCGCGCTCGTGATCCTGCTGTTCGTGTTCGGGACGCTGCCCGCCGTGCTGATGCCGATCGGTGTCGCGGTCGCGTCGATCCTCAACACGTTCACTCTGATCTGGATCCTGACGTACATCACGAACGTCTCGATCATCGTCCAGTTCCTGATCGCGCTCGTCGGGCTCGGCGTCGCGATCGACTACGCGCTGTTGATGATCTTCCGCTTCCGCGACGAACTGCGCGAGGGCGAGGACGTCGAGACGGCGATCGTCGAGACGATGACGCACGCGGGACGCTCGGTGATCGTCTCCGGCTCGACCGTGGCGGTCGGGCTGCTGTCGCTCGTGATCCTGCCGCTGCCGTTCATCCGCTCGATGGGCATCGGCGGCATGCTGATCCCGGCCGTCTCGGTGATCACCGCGATCACTCTGCTGCCGGCGCTCCTCGCGGTGATGGGGCAGCGCATCAACAGCGTGCGTGTGATGCCGAAGCGGTTCGTCGACGACGGGCATCCCGAGGACGGGTTCTGGGGCCGCTGGGCGAGGCTCGTCAACCGTCGTCCGGTGCCGATCGCAGCCGCGGGGATCGTGATCGTCGCAATCCTCGTCGCGTTCGGCCTGCAGCTGAACCCGAACGAGTCGCAGCTCAAGAACTTCCCCGGGACCGGGACCGCGATCGCCGGCCGCCAGCAGCTCGCCGACGCCGGCATCAGCCCCGGCGTGATGAAGCCGTTCAACGTGCTGGTCGAGGACGGCGGCAACGCGAGCTGCGATCGCCGCGAAGGTGAGCAAGGTGGACGGCGTCACCGGCGGAGTCGTCCCCGCCGGCTGGCAAAACGGTCAGAACACGCTCGTCGAGGCATTTCCGAACGTCGACGGAGCAGCCCCCGGCATCCAGTCGATCGTCGACCGCGTCAACGGCGCTCTGAAGGGAACCGATGGGACGCTCGGCGGCGTCACGGCGACGGACCGCGACTTCGTCCACGCGATCTACGGCAACTTCCCGTACGTGCTCGCATTCGTGATGATCCTCACGCTGATCCTGCTGGCACGCGCGTTCCGCTCGATCGTGCTGCCGATCAAGGCAGTGCTGCTGAATCTCGTCTCGCTCGGAGCGGCGTTCGGGATCGTCGTCCTCATCTTCCAGGACGGCCACGGATCAGGACTGTGGAACATCACCGCGACGCAGGCGATCACCGCCTGGATTCCGTTGATGATCTTCGCGTTCCTGTTCGGGCTCTCGATGGACTACGAGGTCTTCATGCTCTCGCGCATGCGCGAGGCGTACGACGAGACGGGCTCGACCACGCAGGCGATCGAGCTCGGCCTCGCGCGGACCGGCAAGCTGGTGACGAGCGCCGCTCTGATCCTGATGTTCGCGTTCCTCGTCCTGTCGTCGAGCCCCGGTTTCGAGATCAAGGAGTTCGCGATCGGGCTCGCCGCCGGGATCATCTTCGACGCGACGGTGATCCGCGCTCTGCTCGTGCCGTCGCTCATGCGGCTGATGGGCAGAGCCAACTGGTGGATGCCCGACTGGGCGCGCACGGCGCTCTTCCTGCCGTCGTTGGAAGAGGAACGTGAGCAGCGCGCGCGGCAGCAGGCGCCGGGAGAGGTCGCCGTCGAGAACGCGTAAAGTCGTCCGCGTGAAGACCGGGATTCACGCGGACGAGCTGCACGTCCGCCGAGAGCTTCTGCTCGGGCAGGTTGCCGAGCAGAAGCTCGACGGCTACGTGCTCTTCGACGAGAAGTACATCCAGTACTTCAGCGGCTTCGGCTTCCTGGCCACCGAACGTCCCGTGGCGTTCGTCGGCAGCGCGTCGGGTGAGCTCGCGGTCTTCGTGCCCGAGTTCGAGGTCGAGCGGGTCCGCGCGGAGACCGACTTCGATCAGGTCGAGTCGTACCCGGAGTATCCGGGGCTCGAGCACCCGATGCACATCCTCGCGGGCATCCTCGGGAACCTCGGCCTGCGGCAGGTCGCTGCGGACAGCGACGGCTATCCAGGCATCCTCGGCTACGCGGGACCGGCGCTGAGCGAGGCGACCGGCGGCGTCGTGGCGCCGCTCGCGCCCTTCATCGAATCGCTGATGGTGCGCAAGAGCCCCGCCGAGGTCGAGCTGATCCGCGAGAGCGCGCGCTGGTGCGAGCACGCCCACCGGGTGCTGCAGGAGCACTCGCGGCCAGGAGCGACCGAAGCCGAAGCGAGCCTCCGCGCAGGTCACGACGCGACACTCGCGATGCTCGCCGCGCTGGGACCGAGGTTCGGCGGCCAGCAGGGATCGGCAGACGGGGCGTCGGCGGGCTATCGCGGCCAGATCGGGCGGCGCAGCTCCTGGGCGCACGCAGTCGCCCACAACATCGAGTTCCAAGTCGGCGACGTCCTCGTCACCGAGACGAGCGCGCCGGTCTGGGGCTACAACGCCGAGCTCGAGCGCGCGATGGTGATCGGCCCGCCGACCGGGGAGATGCGCCGCCTGTTCGCACACATGCTCGCCGCACAGGAGACGGCGTTCGCGGCGCTGCGTCCCGGCGTGACGTGCGCCGACGTGGACAACGCGGTGCTCGACTACTTCGCGGCCAACGACCTGATGCCGTACTGGCGTCAACACGTCGGACACGCAATCGGCCTGCGCAACCACGAGGCACCGTTCCTCGACGCCGGCGATCACACGCGCGTCGAGGCGGGGATGGTGTTCACGATCGAGCCCGGCGTCTATTCGAGCGAGCTCGGCGGCTTCCGGCATTCGGACACCGTCGTCGTCACCGCCGACGGAATCGAGATCCTCACCGACTATCCCCGCGACCTCGCCAGCCTGACGATCGACGGTTAGCGGCAGGATGAGCACGCACGTGCATGCCTGGGACCCCCACCCCGACCTCGACGCCGCGGCGACGCTCGGTGCAACCTTGCGCGCCGTCGGCTACACGACCGAGGCGATCGAGGAGCTGCTCGGCGAAGAGGGGCCGTCCGCCGACCTCGCGGAGTCGGTCGTCCTCGAACGCCGCCTCCCGCGCTCCGCGCTTGCGACGACGATCCGTCTGCTCCTGCTCCAGCGCCCGGTCGGAGCGGCCGATGCCGCGGCTGCGCTCGGACCGGACGGCGTGCAGGCGCTGCTCACGATCGGGCTCGTTCAGACAGCCGGCGACGAGCTCTCGCCCCGCGCGCGCCTCGTCCCGGCCGAAGGGCTCTACCTGGCCTTCGACGGCTTCTCGCGCGGCCAGGACGACCCTCCGGGCTGGGTGTCCAGCTTCACGCCGACGGCGTACTGGCTCGCGTCGCTGACACCGCGCCGCCGGGTCGAGCGCGCGCTCGACATCGGTACCGGGAACGGAGCGCACGCGCTGCTCGCCGCAAAGCACGCCGAGCACGTGATCGCGACCGACGTGAACGCGCGCGCGCTTGCGTTCACACAGATCAGCGCGGCGCTGAACGGCATCGACAACGTCGAGACACGGCTGGGGAGCCTCTTCGAGCCGGTCGCCGGTGAAACATTCGACCTGATCACGTGCAACGCGCCGTACGTGATCTCGCCCGAGCGGCGCTGGCAATACCGCGACGGCGGCCTGCCCGGCGACCAGCTGTCGGAACGCGTCGTCCGCGAAGCAGCCATGCATCTCGCCGACGGCGGCCACGCATCGGTGCTCGTCAGCTGGCTTGCGGAGTCGGAGGACGACCCGGACGAGCGCGTGCACTCCTGGCTCGACGGGAACGGCTGCGACGCCTGGATCCTCGGTCTCAGTGCCGCGGATCCTCTCGACCACGCTGCGGGGTGGAACGAGCACTTCACGGGCGATCCGGATTCGATGGGCGCTGCACTCGACGAGTGGGCGGAGTATTTCGACGCGCTCGAGGCGGGCTGGATCAGCGAGGGCGCAGTCCTGATGCGAAAGCGCGAAGGAGACCACCACATCGTTCGCGCAGACCCTGCGGACGAGGAGGAGCTCGAGTTCGCGAGCGATCAGATCGAGCGCGTCTTCGCTGCGCTCGCGTTGATCGCCGAGGAGGGCGCGGCCGCGGTCCTCGAGGCGCGCCTCATCCTCGCGGACGAGGTGCGCTTCGACCAGGAGCTCGACCGGCATGGCGAGGTGCAGGAGGTTCGCATCGTGCTCGACGAGGGAACGTGCCCGGAGCTCGAGCTCGAGCTGGACGTCGCCGAGCTGCTCACGACGCTCGACGGTCACAGGACGCTCGATCAGGCGATCGAACGGATCGTTCGCCGGCAGGAGCTGGGCAAACGCGAGGCCTCCGAGCTCCGCGCCGACGCAGTGCACGCCGTGCGTGAGCTCTTCGAACAGGGATTCTTCGACCTCGTGCTGGTGCACGCGTGACGTCGACCTCGGATCTGTGGGACGCGCACGGCGACACCGCGATCGTGTGCGAGGTTCAGTTCCGCCAATTCGGCGGCGTCGAGACGTTCTCGGGTGCGATCGCGACGGTTCGCTGCAGCGAGGACAACGTCCTCGTGAAGCAGCGCGTTGCGGAGCCCGGGGGCGGACGGGTGCTCGTGGTCGACGGCGGCGGCTCGCTGCGCTGCGCGCTCGTCGGCGACAACGTCGCGGGGCTCGCACTCGCGAACGGCTGGACCGGGCTCGTGATCAACGGCTGCGTGCGGGACGTGGAGGCTCTGGGGAGCCTGGCGATCGGCGTCAAGGCGCTCGGCTCGAACCCGCGCCCGAGCGGCAAGGACGGCAAAGGCGAGGTCGACGTCCCCGTGAGCTTCGGCGGCGCCATCTTCACACCCGGCGAAATGCTCTACAGCGACGCGGACGGGATCGTGGTCATCGGCTGAGACTGCTCGTGAGCGAGCAGCGAGGCGCCGGCGACGACAGCCGCGAACGAGACGATCCGCAGCACGGAGTACACCCCGCCGGGCAGCTGCTCGTGGAAGACGACGAGGCCGGCGACGATCGGGAGCGCATTCGTCAGCAACGTCGACGTGCCGGCCGTTGCGAGGGCCCGTCCGCGCTGGAAGCCGAGTTGGAGCGCTGCGAAGGCGGCGCCGTGGGCCGTCAGGATCACGACGACGAGCACGAGCCACACACCGCCCGCGAAGACCGCCTTCGTCGCGACGTCGCCCCCCGCGTAGAGCACACCCGCGGCCAGCCCGAGGCCTGCGCCCGGCGCAAGCGACGCGCTCCCGAGCACGCCGAGGGAAGCGACGACGAACGATGCGACCAGCCAGCCGGCGATCGCGGCGCCGTGTGCCTGACTCCCGGCGTTGGCGCCCCCCGCGAGCGACACAGCGAGGAGCAGCAGGCCCCCGGTCGAGACGGCGACCGCGAAGAGGTCGCGTCCTGTGAGTGCTGCGCCCGCCCGGTAGGCGAACAGCGCGAGCACGCCGATCCCGCCGGCCGCGACGGCCTGGACGAGCGAGAGCGGCGCCAATGCGAGAGCGCCGATGTACAGGCCCCAGCCGCCGAGCCCGACGAGGAAGCCGGTGAGCCAGCCAAGGTCGCGGAAGAGCAGGCCCAGCGACGTCAGAGGGTGCCGGACTGCGAGCCGCGGCAGCTCCGACGCCGCGGTGTGCTGCGCGACCCAGCCCCAGTTGAGTGCGACGGCGGACCCCAGGGCGAACAGGAGCCCGGCCGCGATGCTCAACGTTTGCTGCCTCGGAAGGGCAGATACGCCTCGGCGGCCAGCGCCGCGACGCCGACCCGGGGGAGATCGCGGCGCCTCTCGTAGACGACGAATCGCCGTTCCCACCGCGGTGCGAACTTGCGGTTGAAGAGAAGCAGGTTGTCGAGCTGGAAGTGGCCCTTCAGCGTGAGCAGCGCGCGCCGCTGTATTCCCTGCAGGCTCGACAGCTCCGCCTCCGGCGCGAGCAGGGCGGCGAAGGGCGCAAAGTTCAGAGAGACGTGCTCGTAGTCGTGGCGGCGCGCCCACGCGATCGTCTCGCAGATCAACCATTCGTTGAATCCGTTCGGACTGTCCCGGAGCCTCGGCATCGACGACAGCGACAGCGCGCGTCCGGCCGACGAGACGGCGAAATGCAGGAAGCCTGCGACATTGCCGGCCGGATCGAAGCCGACGATGAAGAGCGCGTCGCGGTCGCCGAGCCTGAACAGCCGGTCGAGCGCCATCACGAAGCCTCGCTCCGGCTCGGCACCGCGCCAGGCACGCGCCACGCCTTCGAGCTCCTCGCGAACGCGGCGATCGAGCTCGCTCGGCCGCAGCGCCCGCGCCGCGTAGCCGGCGTGCTCGAGCCGGTGCACGGACTGGCGCACCTTGCGAATCGCGCGGCCCTCGAGCGAGAACGACTCGACGTCGACCACCGCCTCGTCTCCGTGGTAGAGGGAATGCAGCCCGTTGCGCGCGTACAGCGGCAGCCAACGCTCGGATGCCCCGAGGATCGCGATCCGCCAGTCGCGCACGTGTGCGTGGGTGACGAACAGCCGAAGCAGCTCGTCGAAGTCCTCCGGCGGCCCGATCGGGTCGCCCGAGACGATCGCCACGCCCCCCAGCACCCGGTAGGCGAGAAACGCCGACTCCTCCGGGCCGAAGAAGTACGACTTGTCGGCCCGGAGCACGAAGGGTGCGAGCGTGTCCATTCCCCAGGTGCGCACCAGCGCCGATGCGAGCTCGCGCTCGTGATGCCCCTGGAGCACGCGGTGCCGCCACGGCGAGAGCCATGCCGCGACGACCCAGAGCGTCATCGCGATCCCGAGCAGGAAGAGCGAGAGCGGGAACCACTCACCGAAGTGGCCGCTGAGGTGCGGGGAGCCGCCGACATGGAGACCGACCAGGCCCCCTGCCGTCTCTCGAGCAGCGAACCGAAAGGTGAGCGGCTGGTCGGCCTCGATGCGGTGGATCCACAACACCGCAAACGCATAGGCGGAAATGAGGGCGAGCGAGAGTGCGAGCCGCTGCACCGCCGTGCGCCGGTTCGCGATGTCGCCCGGCCGGTCGAAATCGTGACGGCGGGCGAGCAGCAGGGTGAGGATCACCACCGACGCGAGTGTGCCGTCGTTGATGCCGCGCAGAACATGCAGGGTGGTCGAGAGCGCAGCCACCCCGACCGCCACCTGCCAGGCCCGATGGCGCCGCCGCACGAGGCCACGCGCCGCAACGAGCAGCGCGACGGAGGCCACGACACCGAGCGCGTGGGCGAACGGCCCGACGGCGTCGGGCGTGAAGCTGCGAACGAGACCCATGTTCTCGCCCGGAAGCACGGCATGAAGCAGGTTGAGCAGCGCTCCGACGGCGACGAGCGCGCCCACGACGGCCGGAGCACGCTCATGGCGCCGGCCGACAGCGAGCGCGGCTGCCCCGAGCCCGACGATCATCGCAGGCAGGTACACCGCCGAGAGGCGGGACGCCACATCGAACGCCGAACGGGCGGAGACCTGCCGCACGACGGCGACCGAAACGCCGGTCTGCAGGTAGGCATACGTCCCGATCCCGACGGCGAAGAGCAACGAGGCGGAAAGGCGCTCGATGCGGGCCCAGCGTGCGTAGACGCCGAGCAGCGCCGCAGCCGCGGTCCAGACCAGGGCGAACCAGAGCAGAGACGCAGAAGCATGGTGCGAAAGCTCGTCGAGCGGCAGCGCCAGTCGCACACGGGGGCCGGGGACGGCCGGGTTGTAGAGGTAGAACCACCCGCTGGTCGCCACGGCCACGACGAAGAGGAGCGGCAGCGCCGCGGCCTTACGCACCATGGAGCCTCCGCGACATCGCGATCAGCGCGCGCGATGCGTTGCCGCGCCAGATGCCCCAGTTGTGGCCGCCGTGCACGACGAAGTAGTGGTGGGGAATGCGATACCGATGCAACTCTGCGGCGAAAGCCGTGTTCTGCTCGACGAAGTGATCCCCGGTGCCGCTGTAGAACCAGACGTAGGTGTGAGCGCGCCGCAGCTTCGCCGCGGCGGCGCCGAGGGTGAGGCTCGGGCTGTTCCGGGTCAGCGTCGCGCGGTCGATCCCGAAGATGGAGCGAATCGGGTCGGCACGCTGATAGCCGGACCAGCTCTCGAGGACGGAGAACTCACCTGGGTGATGGATGCCGATGTTCAGCGCGCCGTAGCCGCCCTCGGAGAGACCCGCGAGCGCGCGGGCGCTGCCGCGCGGAATCGTCCGGTAGCGGGCGTCGACCGCCCGGACGAGATCACGCGCGACGAACGTCTCCCAGTTCGATTTCGGCCGTACCCCATTGGCCCACTCCTCGTCCGTGAACGAGCCCGTCGACCCGAACGGCATGACGAGGATCGCGGGCGGGATCCGGTGCAGCGCGACGAGCTCGTCCTCGACCACGCCGAGCCGGACCGTCTCGAGAAACGCGGCGGGCCTGCCGGGCACGCCGTGGAGCAGGTAGATGACCGGGTAGCGCCGGGCCGGGCTGGCCGTGTACCCCGGCGGGAGGTAGACGTCGACCGGCTGGCGGCGGCCGCCGAGCGCGGGACTCGTCAGGTCGAAATGCGTGGACACCCCGGCGACGTGGACGAAGGCCGGATCCCTGGGCGGTGCGAAGCCACGGTAGATCCAGTAGTTGTCGACGTAGCGGTAGGCGCCGACGAGCCCGACCGCGACGAAGGCCGTCAGCGCAACGGCGACGAGCCGAACGCGGGCGGGGAACGTCGGAGCCGTGCCGAGCACGGCCTTCGTTGTACGCCACGCTCGCTAAAGGAGCGGTTAAGCACGCATTTAGGCGGCGTGAGCGAGGTGCGCGAGCGCGAGCCCCAGCCAGACGCGCGCATGGTCCTGCCAGAGCTTCGTGGTGTGACCGCCGCTGTAGACCGCGAAGAGGTGCTCGACATGAGCTTGGTTCAGCTCGCGGTTCAGCTGGAGGTTCTCCGCAAGGAAACGCGAGTCGCCGTCGCCGACATAGAAGCCGAAGAACGTCGATCGCTGACGCTCCTCCGCCTTCAGCACGGAGATCAGGTTGTGCGCGCTCGTCAGCGGCCCGCGTGCGAGCGCCCGCGTCCCCGTCGGGTCGGTCGGGTGGAAGTACCCCGACCAGGACTCGACGACCGAAAAGCGCCCGAGGTGGTGCAGCCCGAGGACGGTCGCGCCGAAGCCGCCGGCGGACAGGCCGATCACTGCGCGCCCAGCACGGGAGCGAATCGTGCGGAAGCGCTTGTCGATCGCGCTGGGCAGCTCCTCCGCGATGAACGTCTCCCAGTTCCGCCCCACTCCCCAGTTCAGGTACTCCGGGTCGGTGTCGTCGGCCCGCGCCCCCTGAGGCATCACGAGGATCGCAGGCCCGACGCGTTCGAGCATCTCACCGAGCCACGCGCTGTTCCGGTACGTGCTCGGCCCGGCCGGCAGTCCGTGCAGAAAGTAGATCACCGGGTAGCGCTTGCCACTCGTCGCGTAGCCGTCGGGGAGAACGACGAGCGCATGAGCCGTGCCGCCCAGCGCGACCGACCGGATGCTCTCGTCGAGCTGGTGCGATTGCCGCCCGAGCGCGACCGCGGCGGCCGTCGCCGCGATCGCGAGGCCGAGCAGCGCGATGCCCACGCGTCTCACAGGTCAGTTGTAGCCGCGGGAGCTAAGACGTAACCGAGAGTTCATTTGCCGCCCGCTACCGTCGCGTGGTGATCTCGCTGCTGTCGATCCTCGCAGCCGCCGCGTTGCTCCCCGGCTTCGCTCCCTTCGCGGCCGGCCCGGCGGGCGGCTCGGTGCAGACCGGCGTCTTCCCGGGCGAGCAGCGGCCCGGCTTCGTCTACCTCCCTCCGGGCTTCGAACGTTCCCAGCGGTACCCGGTCGTCTACCTGCTGCACGGCATGCCCGGCACGCCGACGGAGTACCTCGCGGGCACCGATCTCGCACGCTGGGCCGACACCGAGATCGAGCAGGGTGCGATCAAGCCGTTCATCGCGGTCATGCCGGCGGCCGGCCCCGACCCGCGCTACAACGGCGAATGGGCCGGCCGGATCGCAGCGCCCCTGGTCGACGAGATCGTGCCGTGGACCGACGCGCACCTGCCCACCGTGGCAAGCCGCAGCGGCCGGGTGATCGCCGGCCTGTCGGCGGGGGGCTTCGGTGCGGTCGACATCGCGCTTCGCCATCCAAATCTCTTCGGCGCGGTCGAGGCCTGGTCGGCGTACTTCTCGCCGCTCCGCGACGGCCCGTTCCGACACGCGCCGAGGTCCGTGCTGGCAGCCAACGATCCGACGAAGCTCGCACCCGTGCTCGCTGCGACCCTGCGCGAGGATCACACCCGCTTCTTCCTCTCCACAGGGCCTGGACACAGCCACTGGTTCAAACCGAGGCAGACGCTCGACTTCGCTCGGGAGCTCCGCAGGCTCGGCGTGCCCGTGAGCTACCACGCGTATGCGAACGCCCGCGGCGAGTGGCGCGCCCAGTTCGACAGCGGGCTCGCCTGGGCGCTCCAGCGCCGCTGACGCGATTCGTGCGCAACGTGCACGTTTTCCTGCGAGACCCACTTGCGCGCGCTGCCGGCACCGGCATACATTGCGGATCCCGCGGGGCGCGGAGCGCGAGTAGGTCGAAGCCACACCAAGCGGTCGTGACGGACGCGAGTCTTGATCGGTCGGTAGGTGAGGTGGACGAAAGCGAAACCGACCCCGTGGGATTTCTTTTTAGCCGGACATGAAGACAGCGACAGTCGCAGAGCGGCCCGATCTCGCCGGCCCGGCGTGGGAGCGAACGTGCGACACGCTGCCCGAGTACAACAACCACGGCGACGTGCTCAACGCCTACTGGGGCCGGCTCACCGACGAGCGCCCCGAGTTTCAGTTCCATCTGGTCGGCGACGGGGACGAGATCCTGGCCCGCGCGCGCTCCATCCCGCTTCCCTGGGATGGGACGGTCGGCGGTCTGCCGGCGGGCATCGACGGCGCGATCGCCCGGGGCTTCGACGACGACGAAGCGAACACGCTGTGCGCACTCGTGATCATGGTGCCGCGCGACCTTCAGAGCCGCGGCCTGAGCGCAACCGCGGTCGAAGCGATGCGCGAGGTCGCGCGCAGCCACGGCTTCGGCTCGCTGATCGCACCCGTGCGGCCGAGCTGGAAGGAGCGCTATCCACTCGCGCCGATCGAGCGCTACGCCGAGTGGCGCCGAGCCGACGGGCTGCTCTTCGACCCTTGGATGCGCGTGCACGAGCGGCTCGGCGCCACGGTCCTGAAGCCGGAGCCGCGGTCGCTGCGAATCACGGGCACGGTGGCGGAGTGGGAAGAGTGGACGCAGATGGCATTCCCGGAGAGCGGTGAGCACTGGTTCCCCGGCGGGCTCGCGACCGTGGCGATCGATCGAGAGGCCGATTGCGGCGGCTACTGGGAACCGAACGTCTGGATGCACCACGCGCTCTGATCCGCACGCAGCCGCGAGGCCGCTCTTAGGCCGGTCTTAGCCGACGTTGCTGGGATCCTTCACGTCGTGGTCGGAATCGCCCTCGGTCTGGCACTCCTCCTCGGGGGGCCGACCTCGTCCTCGCCGCCGTCCGTCACCGGAACGCTGCAGCAGGGGGCCAAGCTGACCGCGAGCGCGGGAACGTGGGCTGCGGGCGGGACGATCACCTACGCGTATCAGTGGTACCGGTGCGGCCCGAACGGTGCGCACTGCAGCTCGATCCACGGCGCGACGAGGGGGACGTACACGGAGGTGCGGAAGGACGTCGGCCAGACGATCGGACTGAGTGTGCGCGCGACCGACAAGACCGGGACGACGACGGCGTACGCGCCGCTTGCGGGGCTGGTCGCCGCTCTTGGCGCCGCACCGGTTGCGACGAAGCAGCCGCCCGAGAGCGGCGAGCCGATCGTGGGGCAGACCCTGAAGGCAGAAGCGGCCACCTGGACCTCGATCCCGGCGGCGCTCGAGTACGCGTGGCTGCGCTGCAACGCGAATGGGCGGCTCTGCACGGCCATTGCCGGTGCGGCGACGAACACGTACACGGTCACCGCCGACGATGCCGGGCACGTGCTGCTCGCCGCAGTCACGGCGGGCAGGCAAACAGTGCTCAGCCTCAGCGCCGGCGTCGTCCGAGCGACTCCCGGCCCGGTCCCGAGCGGCCGGCCGGCCGTCGCCGGCACGCTGCAACAGGGCAGGCGGCTCACCGCGACCGCCGGAACATGGGGCGGCAGCGGGACGATCACGTACGCCTACCAGTGGTACCGGTGCGACGCGGACGGCGCCCACTGCGGTTCAGTGCACGGCGCCACGAAAGGGACGTACACGCTCGTCGCAGCTGATGTCGGCAAAACGATCGGGCTGACAGTCCGTGCGAGCGACTCGACGGGAACGACGCCGGTCTACGCGTCGCTCGCCGGCCTCGTCGCGGCGAAGAACGCCACGCTCGCGGCGACCGCACAGCCGACGCTCGCCGGCACCGCTGCATCCGGACAAACGCTCACGGTCGTGCCCGGGACCTGGTCGGGCTCGGCGCCCGCCGCCTTCACCTATGCCTGGCTGCGGTGCAACGCGAACGGGCGGCTGTGCGTCCCGATCGCCGGCGCAACGGCCGCGAGCTACACGCTGACGGCAGACGACTCGGGCCACACGATCGTCGCAACGGTGGCCGCCACCGTCGGCACGGCCGCTCAGGCCGTGCTGACGGTGGCGTCTTCTGTCGCTCCCTAGCTCCGCGTGCCGAGGGTTGCGGAGAGGGTCTTCGACGATCCTCCGCGAAGCACGGTCAGCGTGAGCTTGTCGCCCGGCTGATGCGAGTCGATGATCGCCCGCAGTTGATCCGCGGTGGTGATGGTGGTGCCGTTCACGCCGGTGATCACGTCGCCGGCCTTCACACCGGCGTCGGCGGCGGCGCTGCCGGTCTGGACGGTGGCCACGGCGACGCCGTTGCCGTTGGCGGCCGTCTTGATCTGCACGCCGAGCAGCGCGTGCTGCGCCTTGCCGTTCGCGATCAGCTCCGTTGCGATCGTCCGGACGGTGTTGGACGGAACCGCGAAGCCGATGCCGTCGTTGCCGCCGGAGTCGCTCTGGATCTGTGACGTGATGCCGATCACCTGAGCGTTGAGGTTCAGGAGCGGTCCGCCCGAGTTGCCGTGGTTGATCGCTGCGTCGGTCTGGATCGCACCTTCGATCGGCGCGTTGTCGGGCGAGGTGATCTCGCGGTTGATCGCGCTGACGATGCCGCTCGTGACGGTGTTGTCGAGCCCGAAGGGATTGCCGATCGCGACGACCCCGTCACCGACCGCGACCTTGCTCGAGTCTCCGAGCGTGAGCGGGACGAGCTTCGATGCCGGAACGTCGACGTGGATGACGGCGAGGTCGGTGTCCGGATCCGTGCCGACAACGGTCGCCTTGGTGGTCGACCCGTCGGAGAACTTCACGGTCACCGAGCTGGCGCCGGAGACGACGTGGTCGTTGGTGACGATGTCACCCTTGGTGTCGTAGACGAAGCCTGTCCCCTCGGCCGACTGGGTGGAGCCCTGGCCGCTCGGGAACGTCGAGCCGGTCCCGCTCTCGACGACGTCGATCTCGACGATCCCGGGGGTCGTGGCCTTGGCGATCTGACCGACGCTGAGCGTCGCATTGGCGATGTTCGAGCTGGCTGTCGACGCCGCGACGACGGTGGTCGTCGTGTGGGTCGAGCCGCGGGAGAGCGCCAGCGCTCCGGCGCCGGCCCCCGCACCGGCGAGCGCTGCAACGGCGACTGCGGCGACGACTCGATTTGTTGTCCTGGGCATGCGGATTCCGTCCTCCTGGTCTGTTGTCTCCCTCCAGTTGACCAGCAGGCGCTGTGCCGGCACCTCAGCGGGACCTAGGAAGGACCGAAGAAGGCAGAGTGTGCAACGTGCCTTCGCTGCCGCCAGCGCTGCATCACCGCGACTTCCGCCGGCTCTGGACGTCGATGCTCTGCTCGAGCCTCGCGATGCAGATGGCCGCCGTTGCGATCGGCTGGCAGGTGTACTCGATCCACCACAGCGCCTTCGATCTGGGACTGATCGGCCTCGCCGAGTTCCTGCCGGTCCTGCTGCTCGCCCTGCCGGCCGGGCAGCTCGCCGATCGGCTCCCCCGGCTCGCCGTCGTCTTCGTCTGGGGCTTCGCCGACGCAGCCGTCTTCGGCCTGCTGCTCGTGGTGACGATCCACGGCGCACATCAGCTCTGGCCGTTCCTCGCGCTCGCGATCGCCACGGGTGTCGGCGCGGCGTTCGGAAATCCGGCCGGACGCGCACTCGTGCCGGAGCTCGTGCCCACGGAGCTCCTGACCGGCGCGCTCGCCCTCCGGTCGATCGGCGGGCAGATCTCGACGATTGCCGGGCCTGCGGTGGGCGGGCTCCTGTTCGCGATCCAGCCCGAGGCGGTCTACGTGGTGGGGATCATCCTGCTCGTCAGCTCGTCGCTCTTGCTCCTGCGCATGACCCGCCCCGAGGCAGTGGTGCGATTGGGGCCCGAGCCGCCGCGTCTCGAGAGCCTGCTCGGCGGGATCCGCCTGATTCGCGCGACGCCGATCATTCTCGGCGCGATCACACTCGACCTCTTCGCCGTGCTCTTCGGCGGGTCGGTGGCGCTGCTTCCGCTCTTCGCGAAGTCGATCCTGCACACCGGCCCGCTCGGTCTGGGCGTGCTGCGAAGCGCAATCGCAGTCGGCGCACTGATCGCGGGCATCCGCCTGGCCCGCAAGCCGCTCGGCGGCAACGCGGGCCGCACGCTCCTCCTCGTCGTCGGCACCTTCGGCGCGAGCATGGTCGTCTTCGGGCTGTCGCGCTGGTTCCTCGTCTCGGCAATCGCGCTCGCCGTCAGCGGGTTCGTCGACATGTTCTCGATGAACATCCGCTCGACCACCGTTGCGCTCGCGACGCCCAACTCGCTGCGCGGCCGCGTCAACGCCGTGGAAGGCGTGTTCATCGGGGCTTCGAACGAGCTCGGGGCGTTCGAGTCGGGCACGGCTGCGGCGCTCCTCGGTGCGGTGCCGGCCGTGGTCCTCGGCGGCGCGCTGACGATCCTGCTCGCCGTCGTCTGGCCCAGGTTCTTCCCCGACCTGGCCCGCGTCGACCGCCTCGAGGACGTGAAGCCCTCAACCCCCGGTCTTGGAGAAGTGCTGCCAGTCGGGCGAGGCGGTCCAGCGGCCGCCCCAGAGCCAGCCGACTGAGGCGAACGCTCGCACGAGCACCCCGCCCGCGACCGCCATGCCCCGGCGGTAGCGCCTGCGGTCCGTGAAGGCGCGGCCCGTCGGCGGCAGCACCCGCCCGCCCTCGAGGTAGGGGTTCTCGACCGTGTTGACGTCGATCGCCTCGCCGTAGGCGTGCACCGACCAGCGTTTAGGGCCGGGCGCAACCGCATAACGGCAGTTGAATGCCGAGGTGTTGTCGGCGGCCATCGAGCGATCGTCGCTGCCGCCGAAGCGGGCGACCGGCTCCATTCGGCGGATCGGGAACCGAGCGGCGTACAGACGGCGAAAGGCGATCCGGACCTCGTTCGCCACGCTCCGGTTGACGACGAGCGCGCCGGTGTGGGCGCGGCCGTCGAAGCCGACGAACGAGACGCGGACGGTGCGAAGCTGGCCCGGCCCCACCGGGCAGCCGGCCCGCCACGAGGCGCCGAGCTGCGCGGCTGTGACCGGCGCGACCGACGCGTGAAACGGCGGGAGGGCAGCCATGCGGCAGGGAGCGTACTCTGGCTGCCGCGATGCTGACGCTTGCGCTCGCTCTCCTCCTCACCTGCCCGCAGCGGATCAACGTCGTCGCACCGAGCGCCCGCGCGACGGTCGCGACCCTCACCTTCACCGAGTGCGGCCGGCGCAGCCTCGGGCCGTGGCGGGCGCACGTCGGGTACCGGGGTGTCTCCGCCCGGCATCGTGAGGGCGACGGGACGACGCCCACCGGCACCTACGCGATCGGCCCGACGATCTACGGCCTCGACCCAGACCCCGGCGTGCGGCTCGCCTACCACCGGCTGCGCTGCGGCGACTGGTGGGACGAGGACCCACGCTCGCCGTCCTACAACCGCTTCCGGCATCTCGCCTGTGGCGCTTCGCCGCCGTTCCACGGCGGCAGTGAGGCGCTCTGGCGGGCGACGCTCGCCTATCGGGAGCTCGCCGTCGTGCAGTACAACGTCGCCCCGGCGGTGCCCGGCCGGGGGAGCGGGATCTTCCTGCACGACGACACCGGCCACGCGACGAACGGCTGTATCTCGCTGCCGCGAACCGAGCTGCTGCAGCTGCTGCGCCGGCTCCGGCCCGGGGCGTCGATCTCGATCACGACGTAGATGTACAGCTACATCAGTTTTGCATAATTTGCAGATCTCTGTATAGTTCTCGGTATGCAGCGCGCCGCCATTCTCGGCTGCGCCGGCTATGCCGGCCAGGAGACGCTCGACCGCGTGCTCGGGCACCCCGAGCTCGAGCTCGCCGCGCTCGGCTCCGACTCGCTCGCGGGCCGGGCCGCCGGCGCGCTCGATCCGCGCCTGAACGGGTCGCTGCCGGCCTTCGCAACCAATGCCGAGGCCGCCCGCGAAGACGTGGATGTGATCTTCCTCTGCCTCGACAACGACGCCGCCGCGGCGTTCGAACCGCCCGCCGACACCGTGGTCGTCGACCTCGCCGGCGCACACCGGCTCACGGACGACGTGACGGCGAACACCTGGTACGGAACGGCGCCGGGCGCGTGGAGCTACGGCCTGCCCGAACTCTTCCCGAGCGAGGGCCCGCTGATCGCGAACCCCGGCTGCTATGCCACGGCCGCCCTCCTGGCGCTCGTCCCGCTCGCCGGGTCGATCTCCGGCGCCGTCGTCGATGCGAAATCCGGCGTCTCGGGCGCCGGCAAGTCCCTGAAGGCGTCGTCGCACGCCGGCTCGGTGCTCGAGAACCTCACCCCGTATGCCGTCGGCGCGCACCGCCACGCCCCCGAGATCGCCCAGCAGCTCGGGCTCCCGGTCTGCTTCGTTCCGCACCTCCTGCCCGTGCGCCGCGGCCTGCTCGCCACGTGTTACGTGCAGACCGACGCCGACGCGCGCGCCCTGCTCGAGGATGCTTACGCCGCGAGCCCGGTCGTGCGCGTGCTTCCAGAGGACGTCACGCCGGAGCTCGCCCGCGTCCAGGGCACCGATGCGGCCGAGATCGGCGTCTTCACCGACGGCGAGACCGGTACGACGATCGTCATCTGCGCGCTCGACAACCTCGGCAAGGGCGCGGCCGGACAGGCCGTGCAGAACGCGAACCTGGCGCTCGGGCTGGAACCGGCCGCCGGACTGCGCCTGACAGGGGTGCTGGTTTGACGGTCACCGCGCCGCAGGGATTCGCCGCCTCGGGCGTGCACGCGCGGATCCGGAAGGAGAAGCGCGACCTCGCGCTCCTCCGCTCGCTGGCGCCCGCCACCGGCGCGGCGATGTGGACGCAGAACCGCGTGCTCGCGGCGCCGGTCGTCGTCTCGAAGCGCCACCTCGAGCTCGCGCAGCCGCAAGCGGTGGTCATCAACTCCGGCATTGCGAACGCTGCGACCGGAGAGCAGGGCGTCGCCGATGCAACCGCCACAGCCGAGCACGCAGGCTCGCTGCTCGGCCTCGCACCCGAGCAGGTGATCGTCCTCTCGACGGGTGTGATCGGCGCGCCGCTGCCCATGGACCGGATCCTCACCGGGCTCGACGCAGCCGCGGCGGCACTCTCGCCGGACGGCGGCGCGGACGCGGCCGAGGCGATCCTCACCACCGACACGCGCGCGAAGACCGCGGTGTCGCCGGGAGCAGGCTTCACGGTCGGCGGCATGGCAAAGGGCTCGGGGATGATCCATCCCAACCTCGCCACGATGCTGGCCGTCGTGACGACCGACTATCCGCTCGAACCGGGCGAGGCGATCGACTTTCTACGGCCGACGGTTGCGCTCAGCTTCAACGCGATCACCGTCGACGGCGAATGCTCGACCAACGACGCCGTCGTGCTGCTCTCCTCGGGCGTTGCGCAGATCGAGCGGACACCGGCGACCGACGCGGCGTTCGCCGCAGCGCTCCGCGCCGTGTGCGCCGAGCTCTCGCACGAGATCGTCGCCGACGGCGAGGGCGCGACTCTGCTCGCCGAGATCTCGGTCAGCGGGGCCGCAAGCGACGACGAGGCGAAAGCGATCGCACAGCGCATCGCGACCTCTCCGCTCGTCAAGACCGCCCTGTTCGGGCGCGACGCGAACTGGGGCCGCGTGCTGATGGCGGCAGGCTCGGCGCCGTTCAACGGCGGCTACGCCCAGCTCGAGCCCGCCCTCGTTTCACTCGCCTACAACGGCACGGCGGTGCTCGTCGACGGTGCGCCCCAGAACGTCGAGCCGCCCGTCGACGGCGCGACCTGCACGATCGAGCTCGACCTCGGGCTCGGCACAGGCACGGCCGGCTACCTGACGAGTGACCTCTCGTACGACTACGTGCGGATCAACGCGGAGTACCGCTCGTGACGCGGCTCGTCGTCAAGGTTGGCGGCGCCGTCGCGTCCGAGTCCGTCGACCGGATCCTCGGTCTGCGTGAGGAGGGACACGAGCTCGTCGTCGTGCACGGCGCCGGACCGCAGATCACGGAGGAGATGAACCGGCGCAACATCCCGGTCGAGTTCGTGAACGGCCGGCGGCGCACCTCGCGGGCCGGGCTGGAGGTCGTGCGCGAATCCATGGCGGAGGTCAACGCGTGCCTCTGCGAAGCGCTCGGCGACGTCGCGGTCTCCGTGTTCGGCGACCAGGCCGGCCTCTACGCCGTCCCGGTGCCGCCGCTCGGCTGGGTCGGGGATCCGCTCCCGTGCCGGCCGAGGCAGATCCTGGCGGCGGTCGCGGCCGGCAAGGTGCCCGTCGTGGCGCCGCTCGCGGTCGGCCCGTTGAACGTGAACGCCGACGACGCTGCGGCCGCGCTCGCGCTCGGGCTCGGCGCGCGGCGGCTCGTCTTCCTCACGGATGTGGCGGGCCTGTACGTGGACGACGAGGTGCTCGACGCGATCGATGTCGGCCGCGCGACGCGCATGCTCGACGCCGGCGAGTTCGAGGGCGGGATCGTGCCGAAGCTACGCGCCGCCGCGCTCGCAGCCGGCAGCGGGATCGCGGCGGAGATCGGCCGCACGACGGTGATCGCATGACGCACGTCGCCTCGCTCTCGAAGCTCCTCCCCACGTACGCCCGGCTCGACGTCACCTTCACCGACGGCGAGGGCTCGTGGCTCGTCGACGCCGACGGGAAGCGCTACCTCGACCTCTTCGCGGGCATCGCGGTCGTCGGCCTCGGCCACCGGCATCCCGCGCCGCTCGCGGCCGCGCACGCGCAGCTCGACCGCCTGTGGCACGTGTCCAATCTCTACTCGACCGAACCGATGCAGGAGCTCTCGCTGCGGTTGTCGGACATCTTCGGCGGGTCGCGGGCGTTCTTCTGCAACTCGGGAGCGGAGTCGATCGAAGCGGCGCTCAAGTGGGCGCGCAAGGCCACCGGTCGCAGCGAGATCGTCGCGCTCGAAGGCTCGTTCCACGGCCGCACGTTCGGCGCCCTCTCGGTCACCGGGCAACCGGCGAAGCGGGCCGCATTCGAACCGCTCGTGCCCGGCGCCGTGTTCGCAACACCCGAAACGCTCGCTGACCATGTCGGCGCCGAAACGGCGGCGATCCTGCTCGAGCCGGTACAGGGCGAAGGCGGCGTGCATCCATTGCCTGTAGAGGTGCTGGCGGAGGCACGCGCGCTCGCCGACGCTCACGGCGCGCTGCTGATCCTCGACGAGGTTCAGACCGGCGTCGGCCGCAGCGGTGAGTTCTTCGCCTGGCAGCGCCTCGGCGTCAAACCGGACGCGGTCACGCTGGCCAAGGGCCTCGCGAACGGCCTGCCGATCGGCGCGCTGCTCGTGTCCGACGAAGCACCGACCGGCTTCGAGCCGGGCGACCACGCCTCGACCTTCGGCGGCGGCCCCGTCACGTGCGCGACAGCGTGCGCCGTCGTCGAGACGATCGACGAGGCTCTGCTCGCGCAGGTCCGCTCGAGCTCCGACTACTTCGTCGGAGCGCTGGAGCAGTTCGGCGAGGTTCGCGGCCTCGGCCTGCTGCTCGCCGTCGAGCTCGACCGGCCGGCGGCCCCGGTCGTCGAGGCCGCGCTGGAGCACGGGCTCGTGATCGGCAGCGCCGGCGAGCGCACGCTCCGCCTGACCCCGCCGCTGACTCTCTCGGCCGACGAGGCCGTCCTTGCCGTCGATCTGCTTGCGGAGGTGCTCGCGTGACGACGAAGTTCGAGCGCCAGGGCACGATCCTGCGCCTGGTGCAACAGCAGCCGCTCTCGACCCAGGCCGACGTCGCCGAGGCGTTGCGGGCGGCAGGCATCGACGCCGTGCAGGCAACGGTCTCGCGCGACATCCACCAGCTGGGCCTCGTCAAGGTGCGGAACGCCGAGGGACGGCTCGTCTACGCACTCCAGGGCGCGGCGGACCTGCGGCGTCTCGACGAGCTGACGTTCGCGCTGCGCCGCTGGGCCGGTGGCTTCACGCCGGCCGGGAACCTCTGCGTGATCGCGACTCCACGCGGGTTCGCAGCCGCGCTCGCGGACGCGATCGATGCGGCCGAGCTCGACGAGGTCGCCGGGACGATCGCCGGCGACAACACCGTCTTCGTCGCGGCACGGGACGGCCTGAGCGGCGCCGAACTGGCCCGCGAACTGCGAAAGCACCTGCAGTGACCGTGGTCGAGCGCAGACAGCGTCATCCTCGGCTCGCTGCCCGTCGGCGAACGGGTCGGAATCGCGTTCTCCGGCGGGCTCGACACGAGCTGTGCGCTCGCGTGGATGCGCGAGCACGGCGCGATCCCGTACGCCTTCACCGCTGACCTCGGCCAGTACGACGAGCCGGACATCGACGCCGTGCCGGACAGAGCACGTCTCTTCGGTGCGGAGGACGCGGTGCTGGTCGACTGCAAGCAGCCGCTCGCGCGCGAGGGCCTGACTGCATTGCAGTGCGGCGCGTTCCACATTCAGACGGCAGGCAGGCGGTACTTCAACACCACGCCGCTCGGGCGTGCGGTCACCGGCACCAAGCTCGTCCAGGCAATGGCCGCGCACGGCGTCGACATCTGGGGCGACGGGTCGACGTACAAGGGCAACGACATCGAGCGCTTCTATCGCTACGGCCTGCTCGTCAACGAGCACCTGCGGATCTACAAGCCGTGGCTCGACAGCGCCTTCGTCGGTGAGCTCGGCGGTCGCAAGGAGATGAGCGAGTGGCTGGTCGAGCGCGGGCTCCCGCACGCCACATCGATCGAGCGGGCGTACTCCACCGACGCCAACATGCTGGGTGCGACGCACGAGGCCAAGGACCTCGAACTGCTCGGGACGTCGATGAAGATCGTCGAACCGATCATGGGAGTCGCGCACTGGGATCCCGAGATCGCGATCGAGGCCGAGACGGTGACGATCGCCTTCGAGCGCGGCCTCCCCAGTCGCGATCAACGGTGTCGCGATCGCCGATCCCGTGGAGCTGATCCGCACCGCGAACGCCATCGGCGGCCGCCACGGCCTCGGCATGTCGGACCAGATCGAGAACCGCATCATCGAAGCGAAGAGCCGCGGCATCTACGAGGCGCCCGGCATGGCACTGCTGCACATCGCGTACGAACGGCTCCTCACTGCGATCCACAACGAAGCAACGCTCGAGCGCTACGCCGAGGAAGGCAGGCGTCTCGGCCGGTTGCTCTACGAGGGCCGGTGGTTCGACGTCCAGGCGCTGATGCTCCGCGATGCGCTGCAACGCTGGGTCGCAGCGGTCGTCAACGGAGAAGTGGAGATCGAGCTCCGGCGCGGCGACGACTACACGATCATCGACACGCGCGGCGACACCTTCAGCTACAGCCCGGAACGGCTGAGCATGGAGCGCAGCGCAACCGCGTTCACCGCCGCCGACCGCATCGGCCAGCTCGCGGTGAGGATCAACGACATCGCCGACGCGCGGAAGCTCCTCACCGAACTGGGCTGGACGATATGACGCTGTGGTCCGGCCGGGTCGATGCGCAGCTCAGTCCCGAAGTCTGGGATTTCCTGCACGCGCACGACGCCGAGCTTCTCCCGTACGACCTTCAGGGAACGCTCCTGCATGCTCAGCGCCTCCGGGCCGCCGGCATCCTCACCGACGGCGAACTTGCGGAGGTGACCGAGAAGTTGTCGGCGATCGAGGAGGTCGACCCCGCCGATGAGGATGTCCACTCGTCGATCGAACGGCAACTCGGCGAGGTCGGCCGCAAGATCCACGCGGGCCGCTCGCGCAACGATCAGGTCGCTGCTGCGTTCCGGCTCTACGTGATCGATGCGTGCGGAGATGCCGATGCCGCGCTCGCCACCTTCGCCCGGGCGATTCTCGACCGCGCCGAAGCAGAGGCCGACACGGCGATGCCCGGCTACACACACCTGCAGCGCGCCCAGCCCGTCACGCTCGGGCATCACCTGCTCGCGTGGGTCGAGATGCTCGAGCGCGACCGTGCACGGTTCGCATTCGCAGCGGCGCAGGCGGCGCCGTCGCCGCTCGGCGCAGGCGCGCTCGCAGGCTCGACGCTGCCGATCCCCGCGCCGCCGAACCAGCTGCGCAACTCGATCGACGCCGTCGCAGACCGCGACTTCGCGCTCGACTACCTGTACGCGAGCGCTGTGCTGTTCACACACCTCTCGCGAATCGGCGAGGAGATCGTGCTCTGGACGACGAGCGAGTTCGGCTTTGCGCGACTCCCCGAGGAGGCAGCGACCGGGTCGTCGATCATGCCGCAGAAGCTGAACCCGGATGTCGCCGAGCTCGCCCGTGGCAAGGCCGGCACGGCCGTCGGACGCCTCGTGTCGCTGCTCGTCACCGTCAAAGGGCTCCCGCTCGCCTACAACCGCGACCTGCAGCAGGACAAGCCGCCGGTCTTCACCGCGCGGTCCGACATCGCCGGCGCCCTCGGCGCCTTGACGATTCTCGTCTCGGGCCTCGCGTTCGACCGCGAACGACTCGAGGCGGCCGCCGCCGATCCCCTGCTGCGCGCGACCGACGCTGCTGAGGCGCTCGTCGCGAACGGCGTCTCGTTCCGTGACGCCCACGAGCAGGTCGCCGCCGAGGTACGAGCGGGAACCTTCCAGGCACCCGCGGCGGGCGACCGCCTCGAGGCCGTGCCCGCCGCCGTCCAAGCCGCAAAGGAGCGTTGGTCGTGACCACACCGTTGTCCATCTCACTCGCGGGGCGCGATCTGTTGCGCATCTCGGACCTCGCTCCCGCGGAGGCCGAGCAGATCCTCGACCTCGCGATCGACCTGAAGGCCGACCCGCGCCGGCCGCTCGCGCCCGGAGCGACACTTGGCCTCTATTTCTCGAAGCACTCGACCCGGACGCGCGTCTCCTTCTCCGTCGCGATGGCGCACCTCGGCGGAACGGCGATCGCGCTGAGCCCGGACGAGCTGCAGATCTCCCGCGGCGAGTCGCTGCCGGACACGGCGCGCGCCCTCTCACGCTACGTCGACGCGCTCGCCGTGCGCACCCACGCGCACCAGGAACTGGAGGCCTGGGCCGAATGGGCCTCGATCCCCGTGATCAACGCGCTCACCGCGGAAGAGCATCCATGCCAGGCACTCGCCGACGCTCTCACCATCCGCGACCGCCTCGGCGCTCTCGACGGCGTTCGCGTCGCGTGGGTCGGCGACGGCTCCAACGTGCTCGTCTCCCTCGCCGCGCTCGGCAAGCTGCTCGGCTACCAGGTCGTCTCGGCGTGCCCGCCCGGCTACGAGGCCGCGGGGGTGGAGAACGTCGTGCACCCGCGGGACGCCGTCGCCGGCGCGAACGTCGTCGTCACGGACACATGGATCAGCATGGGCCAGGAGCACGAGCGCGCGACGCGGCTGCGTGACCTCGAGCCGTACCGGCTCGACAGCGCGCTCCTCTCGCTCGCTGCACCGGACGCGTTCGTCATGCACTGCCTCCCGGCGCACGCGGGCGAGGAGATCACCTCCGACCTCCTCTACGGCGACCGCTCGGCGATCTGGGACGAAGCCGAGAACCGCCTGCACGTGCAGAAGGCGCTGCTTGCGCTGCTGCTCGACGTCTAGGAGCTTCGACGGCGACGATACGCGCGCGTCTTGGCTCGGTTGCCGCAGAGCTGCATCGAGCACCAGGCGGCGGACCGGTTCGGCGAGTAGTCGTAGAACGACCAGTGACAGTTGCGGCAGGCCTTGAGCCGCGGCCAGGTGCCGTCGAGCATCGCACCGAACGCTGCGGCGACCACATCGTCGAGCTCGTCACCGTCGCTGACGATGCTGACGCGGCTGCTTCCGTCGACCCGGGGCGCGAGGCGGCGCGCAGCCCGGTTCACGACCTCGACCGCAGCCGCCGCAGACGGGCCGCCGCTGTTTGCGATCGCCAGCTCCCGCAGGGCGGTGCGTAGCGCCTCGGCGCGCTCGAGCTCCGCACCCAGCCCGCGCTCCTCGAGCCAGCCCGGCAGCCAGTCGACCTCGTTCTCCAGATCGACGCTGTTCAGGAACTGCTGCACCCGCAGGAGCGGCTCGGGCGCAGCCTTCGGGATGTCGTAGCGCGGGCTCATCGTTGCCGGAGAGTCTAGACACCGGTAGAGTCCTTGTACTGGTGTCGCAGCTCGTTCGGATCACCTACCCGCTCCGGCTCGTGCGCGCGCGCCTCGGAGCCGGGGGCGAACGGGTCGTCCTCGTGGCGATCGGCGTCGTCGCCGGCGCGGCCGTGCTCGCCGCCGTGCTCGCGGGCCGGCTCGTCATGCAGGATCGAGCGCTGGCGCTCGCAACGGCGCAGCTCTCCCCCGGGGACCGCGAGGTGCAGGTCGTGTGGACCGGCGCCGTCGACCGGTTCTCGCAACTCGACGCGACGGTCTCGCCGACGGTGCGCTCCGTCACGGGGCAGCAGCCGGGCGCGGCGATGCTCTTCCGCGAGGCCTCGATCCAGGGACGGCTGGTCAACCTGCGCGCGGCGAACGACCTCGGCCGCTACGTCCGGCTGGTCTCGGGCCGTCTGCCGACGACCTGCGTGCCGTCACACTGCGAGGTCCTGCGCCTGAAAGGGAAAGGGCCGATCCCGTCGACGAAGGCCCTGCACCTGATCGAGGTCGGCCGGGCCGTGTTGAAGCCGGGCGCAGCGATCGCCCCGTTCGTCTCGCCCACGCCGCCCACCGAGCAGGTCGCACGGGCGATCCGGTACCACACCCCGCAGCCCTCTCCGCTCGTGATCGCGAACGGCGTCGCAGGGTTGTCCGCCACGACCGAGCTGCAGACGTTCTACCGGTCGTATGCCTGGTTCCTGCCGCTCGGCCGCAGCGACCTGCACCCCTGGAACGTCAACGCGTTCACCGGCAAGGTCCGCCGGCTGACGTCGGAGATCGAGTCGAGCTCCGACGAGTTCCAGGTCGTCGCGCCGACCGATCAGCTCGCCGCTGCCGAAGCGTCGTCGCGCACCGCCTCTCGCCGCCTGCTCCTGCTCGGCGGAGAAGGCGGCGCGCTGCTCCTCGCGTTCACCGATCCTGGCCGCGGCCGCGCTCCGCCGCGACGTCACCGACGCGCGCCGGCGCCTGACCTGGTTCGGCGCCCGCCGCTGGCAGGTGGAGCTCCATACGCTCGCCGAGTCGTGCGCGCTCGCGGTTGCCGGCACGGCCGCCGGCTGGGTGGTGGGCGGCGGAGTCGCGGCGCTCGTCGCGTCCCGCGCAGGCTCGCCCGCAGGCGCGGTGATCGAGCATGCCCTGCTCTCGGCGAGTGGGCTGCTCACGGCGGCTGCGATCGCCGCGGCGGCTGGGCTGCTGCTCTACCTGACGGTGCGCGCGCCGGCCGTGCACCTGGGCCGGGTCGGGTTCACTCCTCTGGACGCCGCCGCCTGTGGCGCGGTCGCCGTCGTGCTCGTCGGCTGGGCCCGCGGATCTGTCGACGCACAGCAGCTCGCCGGCGGGAACGGGGCGAGCGCGTTCCTGCTGCTCGTCCCGGCGCTGATCGTGTTCGCGGTCGCCGTGCTCTCCGCACGCCTGCTCGCTCCGACCCTGCGCGCGCTCGGCCGGGCGGGCCGCCGCGGGCCGATCTCGCTGCGGCTCGCCGCGGCGTCGCTGGCCCGCAATCCCGGGCACGCGGCGATCGTGGCGACCTTCCTCGTGGCGAGCCTCGGCCTGGCGCTCTTCGCAGTCGCCTACCGGTCGACGCTGCTCCAGGGCCAGCGCGACGAGGCCGCGTTCGCCGTGCCGGCCTCGTACATCCTCACGGAGGATCTGTCCCAGCTCGTGCCGGTGCTGCACGGCGCGCCGGCCGCGTCGCTGCCCGAACCGCCGACTCCGGTCGTGCGCCTCTCGGGCAACGTCCCGTCGGGAACGACCTTCAGCTTCCTCGCCCTGCCGGGACGTTCGCTCCCGGCCGTGCAGGGATGGCGGTCCGACTTCGCGCACTGAGTCGCTCGCCTCGCTGGGACGCAAGCTCACGCCTCGATCTGCAGAGCTGCAACTGCTCACGCTCCCCGCGGGCCGCCAGTTCACGCTGCCCGTGGCCGCGACCGGTGACAATGTCGGGATCCGCGCGTTCTTCCGCTCGCGCCTCGGCGACTACGTGGCGGTCTCGCTCGGCAACACGCGAGCCAACCAGCGCGTGGTCCTGCACGGGCGGATCCCGTTCCGGCACGCGACGCTGGCCGAGCTGGAGCTCGACATCCTGAACGGGGGGCGGCTCACCGCCAACGGTGGCACGGGCATTCAGCCGAGCGCGAAGGGAGCGCTCGTCTTCGGCACTCCGCGCGTGAACGGCACGGCAGTGCGCGGCGGCTTCGACCGCTGGATCGGCACCGGCGGCGTCGGCGGGAGCAAAGCGAAACTGGGCTACATCCTGACGCCGGACCGGACCGGGGTCTTCCGCCCGGCCCAGCCGACCGACGGCCTGCCGCTGCCGGTGCTCGTCACGCCGAAGATCGCCGCGGTGGCCGGGCCGCGAGGGATCGTGCCGCTCGACATCGAGGGCGAATCGGTGGCCGGCCGAATCGTCGGTGTCGTGCAGCGTTTCCCCTCGATCGTCGGTGACGCCGTCGTCGCCGACCTCACGCAGGCGGGCACGCGCCTCAACACCCTCTCGGCCGGGCTCGGCACCGCCAATGAGCTGTGGCTCTCGGGCGCCACACCGCCGGACGTGCCGCAGGTGTCGGTGCAGTCGCACGCCGCGACGCTCGCCCAGCTCCAGTCCGACCCGCTCGCGCGCGGCGCGCTGTTGACGCTTGCCGGCACAGCGTCGGTCGCGTTGCTGCTTGCGCTGCTCGGGCTCGTCCTCTCGGTCGTGAGCGACGTGCGCGACGACCGAGGCGAGCTGTTCGACCTCGAAGCGCAGGGCGCCGCACCGGCGACGATCAGGGCGCACCTGCGACTCCGCGCGCTGCTCGTCGCCGCGTTCGGGATCGTGGGCGGGCTCGTACTCGGAGCGATTCTCTGCGCGGTCGTGATCGCGCTCGTCTCCGTGACTGCGAGCGCTGCCGAGCCCGAGCCGCCGCTGCGGCTCTCGGTCGACCTGCCGCTGCTCGGGCTGGCGGCGCTCCTGTACGTCGCTCTCGCAGTGCTGCTCGTCGGCGCAGCGACAAGCCTGCGCGGCCGGGCACCCGAGCGGGCAGCCGAGGCGGCAGCGTGATCTCTTCGACCGCTGCGATCGAGCTGAAGGATGTGTTCCGCGTCCATTCGACGCCGGAGGGAGACGCTGCGGCGCTGCAGGGCCTGTCGCTGCGGGTCGCCGAGGGCGAGGTGCTGGCCGTGCTCGGCCCGAGCGGGTCGGGCAAGTCGACGCTGCTGCGCCTGCTCGCCGGCCTCGAGCGGCCGTCGGCCGGGCTCGTGCGGGTGCACGGAGAGGATCTCGGCAAGCTGCCTGCGCGGGGGCTCGCCCGCTACCGCTCCGCCCTCCTCGGCTACGCCGACCAGCACTACGCCCGCGCGCTCGCACCGGAGCTCACCGCACGCGACCTGGTGGCGGTCCAGCTCGGGCTCCGCGGCCAGGCTCGCGCCGAGCGGCTGCGCCGCGCCGACACGCTGCTCGAGCGGGTCGGGCTCGCCGACAAGCGTTCACGCCGCCCGGGCCAGCTCTCCGGCGGAGAGCAACAGAGGGTTGCGCTGTGCGCCGCCCTGGCGCACAGCCCGACGGTGTTCCTCGCCGACGAGCCGACAGGCGAGCTCGACGCCGCGACCGCAGACCAGGTCTACGACGTGTTGTCCGAACTGGTCCGCGAGCACGGCTGCACGACCGTCATCGTCAGCCATGATCCGGAGTCCGCCCGGATCGCCGACCGGATCGTTCGGATCCGCGACGGCCGCGTCTCGGAGGAATGGTCGCGGGAGACCGGCGACAGCGACACGATCGTCGTCGGGCGAGGCGGCTGGCTGCGCCTCCCCGAGGAGCTGCTCCTGCGCGCCGGGATCGGGACGAAGGCGACGGCCCGCTTCGACGCAGGTGGCGTGCTCGTGACTCCGGTCGGCGAGCGCCCTGAACAGGTGTCTGACACCGTTCCGGTGTCAGACACCTCCGCCGCTGCGCGGGTGGTGGTGGACGCACGCGGGCTGCGCAAGGGGTACGGCGCCACCCCGGTGCTCGACGGGCTCGACGTCGAGCTGCGCTCGGGCCGGCTGCATGCCGTCACCGGCCCGTCGGGCTCGGGGAAGACGACCCTGCTGCACCTGCTGGCCGGGCTCGAACTGCCCGATGCGGGCAGCGTGACGGTGGACGGGGTCGAGCTGACGTCCCTGGACCGCGCCGGGCGCGCCGCGCTCCGTCGGGCGAAGATCGCCTACGTCGGCCAGCAGGCGGGCCTCGTTCCGCATCTCTCCGCGCTCGAGAACGTCGAGCTCACCCTCGCGCTCCGCGGTCTCGAGGAGGGCCGGTTCGCCGCACTCGAGGCACTCGAGTCGGTCGGGCTGGGCGAGCGCACGACCCAGCGGGTCGATCGACTGTCGCAGGGGGAGCGCGCGCGGGTCGCGATCGCGCGCGCGATCGCCTCCCGGCCGGCGGTGCTGCTGGCCGACGAGCCGACGTCACGGCTCGACGGGGCCAACGCCATCTCGGTGGCGGTACTGCTCGCCCGACTCGCCCAATCCACAGGCGCGGCAGTCGTCTGCGCGACTCACGATCCGCTCGTGATCGAGCAGGCCGAAAGCCAAATCTCACTTTCGTAGCTCCCTCGTTCGGGGGAAGCCAGCCGCCTCGAGGCAACCGATGCTTGTTCTGCGGTGGCGACCCTGGATTTGCGTCAATCGACCATCTTCTCGCGGCTGCGTGGATTGCTCGAGGTGACGCGCCTCGTCCGGACCGGCGACGAGCTGCCCGACCTCCTCCTGTCGGTGGCGCGGACGGTGTCCGGCTCGCTCGCGTTCAGGACGGTGGTGGTCAATCTCTACCGCCGCGAATGGAACGACTTCGTGGTCAGCACCGTCTACGGCAGTGAAGGGGCGCGCGAGGCGCTCCTCGGCCAGGTCCGCCAGGTCGACGACTGGGAGCCGCTGCTCGACCGGCGCTTCCTGCAGCGCGGCGCATACGTCGTCCCGTCCGGCGAGTTCGACTGGGACGAGTACGACGGCAGTGTGTACACGCCGAATCTCCAGGTGAGCGACGACCCCGGCGCGTGGCATCCCGACGACGCGCTCTTCGTGCCGATGCGCGGCAGCGACGGACGCCTGCTCGGGATCCTGTCCGTCGACGAGCCGCTCTCCGGCCGCAAGCCGAGCGGAGACGAGATCGACGTCCTGGTCGCCGTCTCGGAGCACGCCGCGATCGCGGTCGAAGCCGCACAGGAAACCGCGCGCGCCAAGGCAAACCGCGACGCGCTCGAACGGCTGCTCGAGGTTTCGACCCGACTGAACGAGACGTGGGACGCGGAGATGCTGCTCGTCCAGGTGTGCAACGCGATCTCGGAGGCGCTCGGATTCGACAAGGTCGCGTTGCAGCTGCTGAACGACGAGGGCAACCACTGCACGGCTGCCGCGGTGGGCTTCGGGGACAGCCAGAACACCGGCGCGCCGCTCGCGGCCGACGAGCTCGAGCAGCTGCTGCGGCCGGAATACGAGATCGAGGGCTGCTTCCTGCTCGAACACGAGGAGGCCCGGCGGATCCTTCCCGATCGTGAGCCGGGCTATCGCTCGCAGCTCGACGGCCGCGGACCGGACGCGTGGCAGAACCACTGGTTGTTCGTGCCGCTGCACGATCGCCGCGCCCGCCGGATCGGCTACATCTGGGCCGACGATCCGATCGACCGGCTGCGTCCCGACGCCGAGCGGTTGCAGATCCTTCGCGCCTTTGCGAACCAGGCGATGACCGCTCTCGAGCAGTCCGCGCAGTTCGAGGAGATCCAGAGCGCGTACGAGCACCATCGAGCGCTGATCGACGCATCACCCGTGGCGATCGTCGACTTCAGCATCGACGGTCGCGTGCGCTCGTGGAATGCAGCCGCGTGCGAGATCTTCGGCTGGTCGGCCGAAGAGGTGATCGGCCGCGTCAGTCCGATCGTCCCCGAAGGCGAGCACGAGCGCTTCCTCGCGACCCTGGCGCGCATCGCGCAGGGCGAGATGATCCGCGATCTCGACCTGCGCCGCGTGCACCGCGACGGCTCGCCGATCGACGTGAGCACGTCGGCGGCACCGATCCGCGATTCGCGCGGTGACGTCGTCGCGGTCATCGCCTCGATGGTCGACGTCACGGCGCGCAAGCGCTCCGAGCGTGCTCTCGCTGCGAGCGAGGGACGCAAGGACGCCGTCCTGCGCGCATCGCTCGACTGCATCGTGATCGTCGACCACGAGGGCCTCATCACCGAGGTGAACCCGGCGACCGAGGAAACGCTCGGCTGGGCCCGCACCGACGTGCTCGGCAAGCCGTTCCTCGAACTGGCGGTCGCGGAGGGCCACCGGGAAGACCTGGCCGGCGTGTTCGCGAACGGCAGCGGGCCGCTGCTCGGGTCGCGCCTGGAGATCACGGCCCTCCGCTCCGACTATCGCACGTTCTCGGCCGAGGTCGCGATCACCCGGGTCGACGTCCCGGGCCCGATGCTCTTCGCCGTCTCGCTCCACGACGTCACGAAGCGCCGCGACCGGGAAGAGCGGCTCCGCGAGGCGGAGGCGAAGTACCGCACACTGGTCGAGCAGATCCCGCTCGCCACGTACATCAACTCCGTCGGACTGCCGGTGCAGACGACCTACATGAGCCCCCAGATCGTGGCGATGTTCGGCTTCCCGGTCAGCGACTGGCTGAAGCCCGACTTTCTGGCCTCGCGCGTGCATCCGGACGACCGCGAGCGCGTGTTCGCCGAGGTCGAGCGCACGCACACGGCCGGTGAGGACTTCCGGCTCGAATACCGCGTGATCGCCGCCGACGGCCGCGTCGTCTGGGTGCTCGACGAGACAACCGTCGTCCGCGACACCGACTACCGGCCGATGGTGCTCCAGGGCTTCCTCGTCGACATCACCGCCGGGATCGAAGGCGCCGCGCCGCTCTCCGCTCTGCCTCCGACGGCTGCCTAGCTCTCGACCGCGAGGACCTGCCGCTCTCGCCACGTCGACCAGCCGCCCTCGAACGAACGAACACCGCCGCCGGCGACCTCGAGGATCCGGTCGGCGATCCGGTCGAGGAAGTAGCGATCGTGCGAGACGAAGATCGCGGTGCCGTCGAAGTCCTCGAGCGCCAGCTCGAGCATCTCCACCGATTCGATGTCGAGGTGGTTCGTCGGCTCGTCGAGCAGCAGGCAGTTCGCCCCCTCCAGCATGAGGAGCAGCAGCTGCAGGCGCGTCCACTCGCCGCCCGACAGGCTGTCGAGCGGCCTCCGCACCTGCTCGTAGCCGAACAGGAACTTCATCAGCCTCGACACTGCTTCACCCTCCGAGATGGGCGCCGCGCGACGGACGAGCTCGAGCGGTGTCGCCTTCGGGTCGTCGGGGCGGCGGTCTTGCGCGAGCCGGCCGAAGCGGATCGAAGGCCCGGCCTTCCGCTCGCCCTCATCCAGCTCGAGCTCGCCGGCCAGGATTCGAAGGAGCACCGACTTGCCGGCGCCGTTGTCACCCACGATCCCGACCCGCTCGCCGCGCAGCACCGTCAGGTCGACGCCGGCGAGCACCGGGGCCCCACCCAGCTCGACTCCGGCGTCGGAGAGCTCGACCACGCGCTCCCCGCCGCGCGCGTGCGGCCGAAGATCCAGGGCGATCTTGCGGCGCTCGAGCGCCGGCCGGTCGATCTTCTCCATCCGGTCGATCTGCCGCTGCTTGTTCCGAGCCTGCTTGATATGCCGCTCGTCGACGACGCGGCGCGCCCAGTCCTTGAAGCGGCGGATCGCCTCCTCGAGCCGTGCGATCTCCTTCTGTTGCGTGACGTATGCCTGCTGTTGGCGCTGCAGTTCGAGCTCGCGCGCGATCGTGTACGCCGAGTAGTTGCCGGGCCACATGCGCACGCGGCCGCCGTTCAGCTCGGCGATCTCCGCCACGGTCTCGTCGAGCAGGTAGCGGTCGTGCGACACGGAGACGACGGCACCATCGAACCCGCGCATCAGCTGTTCCACCCGCTCGCGCGCCTCGACGTCGAGATGCGCCTCCGGCTCGTCGAGCAGCAGCACATCGGGATCGCGCAGAAGACATGCTGCGAGGCCGACGAGCTTCCGCTGGCCGCCCGAGAGGATGCGCGTCGGCTTGGCGAGGTCGTCGTCGCCGAGCCCGACCTCGACGAGCAGGGCGCGCGCCCGCGGCTCGAAGCCGGGCCCGCCCGCGGTGGTCCAGCGGTGGAGCAGCTCTTCCTGCCGGCGGAGCAGGCGAGTCATGCGGTCCAGGTCGGCGCCCGCAGCGCCGATCCCCTCCTCGACACTCTCGAGCTCACGCTCGAGCTCGTCGAGGTCGGGCCTTGCCGCCCGCAGGGTCACGAACGCATCCCGGTCGTCGCCCTCGAGCTGCTGCGGGAGGTACGAGACGACGAGCCCACGCCGCTGCGTCACCTCGCCGGCGTCGGCGTCCTCGTCACCGGCAAGAATGCGAAGCAGCGTCGACTTGCCGCCGCCGTTCGGACCGATCACGCCCATCCGCACGCCGGCCTCGACGTCGAAGTCGAGCCCGTCGAGGATCAGCCGCGAGCCGAAGCTCTTGGCGATTCCGCGTGCGGCGAGCAGAGCCATCGAGGGAGAAGGTAGCCGCAGCGGTCTAAAAGAAGAACTGCCGCCAGGCGGTCCACCAGTCGTCCGCGCGCGAGGCCACCTGCCGCGAGCCGGTGATCTCGACACCCGCGCGATGGCGGTACGGCTCGACGAGATCCGACGTGTTGAAGTCGACCAGGATCTCGCAGGGCGAGCCGGGGTCGTACGGCCGGACCGCCGAGAGATCCGCCAGCGACCGCATCGCCGCGTCCTCGATCAGCTCCCGGGCTCTGGCGGCGGGAAGCTGACGCGCGCTGAATCGCCCGAGCCCTCGCTTGACGGCCGCGGTCGTCAGACCGGCTCCGAGCAGCTCGCTGCCTTCGCGGCAGGCGGCCTCGTCGCCGGTCACGAGCACCACCGGGCAGCTCCACGTGCCGCACAGCGCCGCGTTGATCCCGGTCTCGCCCACCTCGATCCCGTTGAACCGCAGCCGCCACCACGAGGAGCCGCTCACCGTGTGCGCGAGCACGCCGTCGCGCGTCCCCGCCATCGCGTGCATGCCGACGAAGAGGGCAGCGTCGACGCCGCTCTCGAGGTAGTCGACGTATTCGGTCCACTCGTTCTGAACGACGTATTCGCAGTCCGGGTCCAGCTCCTCGGGAAGCAGCGAGTTGAACGTCCACCCTTCTCCGGCGCCGTGGCAGTCCATGACCACGATCTCCGTCGCACCGGCGGCCTTCGCCCCGCGCACGGCCGCGTTGATCTCCCCCGTGTAGAGGCGGCGCCCCTCCTCGTACATCGCATGGCCGCCGGTGACCTGCTGCCACCTGACGATGCCGGCGACGCCTTCCATGTCGGAGACCACGAAGACCTTCATGCCGCCAAGGTTATTGCGCCGACGACCTCGCCACGGCTGTTACGCAACGGGGTCTCCATGAACTCGTCGATCCCGAGCACGAGCCCGAGCGCGGGGCGAATCGCCCGGTAGGCACCGTCCTCGGTCTTCAACGCCAGGCCGCGGCCGTCGGCGTGGGCTGCGCAGAAGAGACCCTCGGCGCCGCCCTTCGCGATCCAGCCGTCCTGCAGGCGCATCAAATCGGTGTCGGGCGCGCCGTGCGAGGCGCCCACCAGCTCTGGGCGGGCACGCATGGCGGCACGGATTCGCTCGGGCGTCCTCGTGAGCAGCTCCGCGGCGCCGCTGAGCGTCCGCGCGAACGTCGGCACGCCGCAGCCGTCGACCGCGATCTCGCCGCCGCCGATCACCTCGGCGATCCGCCGCTGCACCGGGTGCGAGGGGTCGCGATACGGATGAAGCGGCCACCCGTGAGCCGCACAGGCGGCGAGCATCCCTGCGTGCTTGCCCGAGCAGTTGTGGCCCAGCTTCCCGTCGGGCCGACACTCCTGCAGGCCGTTCTCGAGATCGTCGACCGCTGCTCCGGCGCGGGCGAGCACCTTCGTGACCGCCGCCAGCTGGGCGGGCTCGGCGTGATGCGAAGCGCAGGCGATGGCGATCTCGTCGTCGTCGAGGTCGTCGTAGCCCTCGACGAACGGGACCGCCTGGACCGGCTTCGCCGACGAGCGCAGAAAGAACCGCAGCTCCTCGCCCCACCGCGCGCCCTCGGTCGTCGCCACATGGACACGGTGCACCGCCTCGACGACGTCTCCGCGCCGCACGGTTACCCTGATTGCGTCCACCGAAGGAGCGTAGTAGTTGCCCGAACTGCCCGAGGTCGAAGCCTGGCGGCTGATGCTCGATCCGCTCGTCAAGCGCTCGCCGATCGAACACGCCGGACCGGCGCACATCGCAACGCTGAAGACGATCCAGCCGTCACTTTCCGTGCTCGACGGCACAGGCTTCAAGGGCGTCGAGCGGCGCGCCAAGCGCTTCCTGCTGCCGACCGACGACGAGCAACTCGTCGTGATGGTGCATCTGATGAGCGCTGGGCGGTTGAAGTACGTGGCCCCAGGTGGCAAGGGGGCGAAGACGCCGATGTTTCGCGTGCGCTTCGCCGACGGCGGCGAGCTGCAGCTCACGGAGGCAGGCTCCAAGAAGCGGGCCGGCGTCTGGCTGCTCGACCCGGAGGCGCTACGGGCCGAGCTCGCGCATCTCGGCCCCGAGGCGGACCGGCTGACGACCGACGACGTCGCGCGCATCCTCTCCTCCGACTCCCGGCGCCTGCACTCGCTGCTGCGCGACCAGCGGCTGATCGCCGGGATCGGCCGCGCCTGGGCCAATGAGATCCTCTGGGCGGCCCGGCTGTCGCCGTACTCGCTCTCGACTCAGGTCGACGAGACCGAGATCGAACAGCTGGCCGCTGCAATCCACGACGAGCTCGCGCGCGGGCTCGAGCTGCGGCTCGCGGGCGCAAACGACGAGAAGACCTACCGCGTGCACGGAAAGCTCGCGGTCCCGTGCGCGCGCTGCGGCACTCCGATCGCCCGCGTCGACTTCGAAGAGCACACGATCTACTACTGCCCGCAGTGCCAGACGGACGGGCGGGTCCTGAAGGACCGACGCATGTCACGCCTTCTGAAGTAGTACGGGCGGCCTCGCGCCCGCCTAAAGTGCCGTAGTTGGAATCCGACGTGAAGGGGGTCGTGAAATGACTAGCTGGGCGGTAGACCACATCGAAGATATTCCCGAGCTGGCGTCGGACGGGGAGTGTCCGATCCGGCCGGTTCGTCATCACTTCGGCATCACGGCGTTCGGCGTGAACGCGTGGACGGCCGAAGCGGCGGGCGACCGAGTGATCAACGAGCACGAGGAAGACTCGGGAAACGAGGAGCTGTACATCGTCACCCGCGGACGGGCCGTCTTCGAGCTCGACGGCGAGCGCCGGGAGGCGCCCGACGGCACCTTCGTCTTCGTCCCGCCAGGCGTGAAGCGGACTGCGTTCGCCGAGGAGGCGGGAACCACAGTCGTCTCGGTCGGCGCGACGAAGGGCAAGCCGTACACGCCCGTAGGCTGGGAGCTGTGGTATCCGCTGCGCAAGCAGTACGAGGCCGGCGAGCATGCCGAAGTGGCGACGCGACTCCGTGAGGTGGTCGCGGAGGCTCCTCAGTACGGGCTGCTGTTCTTCAACCTTGCGTGTCTGGAGAGCCTGACCGGTCAGCCGACAGAGGCGATCCAGCACCTGCGAAAGGCGATCGAGTTGTCCGAGCAGTTCCGCGAGTACGCGCAACACGATTCGGATCTCGATGCGATTCGCGACGATCCCGCCTTCAAGGAGCTCATGGTGACGGAGGTGGCACCACCGGCTGCACGAGGTGTCTGATCAGGATCGGCGGGCGGTGACGAGGACGGCGAGCTCGCTCGTCTGGATCTTCCCGCCTCGCTCGTCGAAGAAGGCACGGACCTCGGCCTCCAGCGCTGCACGGCTCGCCGGGTCGAGGCGCGGGTAGAGCGATGTCGTCTCGAAGAGCGCCCAAAGTTCGTCGGCGGTCTGCTCCCGAGCGAGCGGCTGGGCCGTCAGCCGGGCGTCGTCGAAGAGGCGTGCGGCGTCAGCGTTGAAGAGATCGCGGTGGCCGAGCCAGGTCCAGACGGCGGAGACGTTTGCGCGGCGCTCCTCGACGCCTGCGCGAAGGGTGGCCAGGTCGCGGAGGGGATGCAAGTCGCCCGGGTCGAGCCAGTACTTCTGGAACACGTCGTGCAGCGCTTCGTCGTCTGCGGCCGTGCTCTCCTCCCGGTAGCCGATGTGCATGATCAGGGCCAGCGTTCCCCCGGGCCGGAGACAGCGAGCGGCTTTCGCCCAACCGACCTCGGGATCGATCCAGTGGAACGCCGCGGCCGAGAACACGGCGTCGAAGGCCTGCTCCGGAAGAGACAGCTCCTCGAATCTCCCGAGGTGGAACTCGACGGTGTCGGCATCGCGGACGCGCTTGCGCGCGAACGCGATCATGTTCGCACCGGGATCGACCGCATCGACCACGAGCCCACGTTCGGCAAGTGCTTCGGTCAGCTTGCCCGTCCCGCAACCGACCTCCAGCACCCGCGAGCCGGGTGCGAGACCTGCGATCGAGCAGGCGGCATCGATCAGCTCGTCCGGATAGCTCGGGCGTTCCCGGTCGTATGCCTCCGCGACAGCGTCGAACACCTCACCTTGCCGTCCCCCGGCACCGTCCGCGGCCACCGCGCGAGCATAGACGCGCGGGCCGGCCCGGCCCGACGGTACGTCTGGCGCCCCGGTTAGCCTGCCCTCGTGATCAGGACACAGCCACATGCCGGCGGCTGGCTCGAGGTCGTCTGCGGGCCGATGTTCAGCGGCAAGAGCGAGGAGTTGATCCGCCGGCTGCGCCGCGCCGAGATCGCCGGCCAGCGTGCCCTGATCGTGAAGCCGCTGATCGACGACCGCTACGACGTCGGGCACGTCGTCTCACATGCGGGCGCGAAGATGCGCGCCGTTACGGCGGAGACGAGCGACGAGGTGCGCAGGCTCGCGACCGGCTACGACGCGGTCGGGATCGACGAGGTGCAGTTCTTCGACGACGGGATCGTCGAGGCGATCGACGTCCTGGTCCGAGACGGCGCGCGGGTCGTCGCCGGCGGGCTCGCGCAGGACTTCCGCGGGCTGCCCTTCGGCGCCATGCCGACGCTGCTCTGCGTCGCGGAGTTCGTCGACAAGCTGGAGGCCGTCTGCCATCGTTGTGGAGGCCCGGCCACGATGACCCAGCGGCTCGTCGATGGGCTGCCTGCGCCGTTCGACGGCGACACGATCCAGGTGGGCGCGCTGGACTCGTACGAGGCACGGTGCAGGGCCTGCCATTCGGTGAATCGGGAACTGCCCCAACGGGCCGGCGCGCTCGCCGAGACCGCCTGACCCGCTGACCGTCCCGCCCGCCGAGAGGTCATTGGCCAAGGGCAGCGTCACCCTGTGGGGTGAGCCAGGCGACCACCGCCTGCGTGGCCTCTGCGAGCGACAGTGCACCCGTGTCGAGCTGAAGCACCTCACGCTCGCGCCACTGAGGCGAGAACGCCTCGTGGTGAGCCGACAAGAACACCGGGTTCCTCGAGAGCCCGCGTGAGGGATCGGCTTTCGTCCGCTGCAGAGCGATCTCGAAGTCGATCTCGAGCATGACGAGCCGCAGCCGAGCATCTCCCGGCAGTTCTCGTTCGAACTCGGCAAGCGACCGATCCTCGGCGAAGTTCCCCTCCGCTACGACATACCGCCCCTCGGCGAGCAAGGCTCCTGCCAGTCGACCCGCCACCCGCCGCGCCTGCGACCACAGGCGCTCGTCACTCTTCGGCCGACCTGACCCAGCTCGCGGGTCGAGCATCTCGTAGATGAGATCGAGGTCGACCACCCCAACCTCTGCCACGGCCAGCTCTTCAAGACGAGCAGCCACTGCTCGACTCAGCGAAGACTTCCCGCTGGCGATCGGGCCGGCGATGACTACGACGAGCATCACCGTAGCTCGCACGTCAGGTACCTGGTACCTCCGGTACCAGGTACCGATCCTTCGAATCGCCCGCTCCCTCAGGGTCATCGTGGAAGACCGCTTCGACGTTGTTCCCGTCCGGGTCGATCACGAACGCCGCGTAATACCCGGCGTGGTACTGCGGGCGAAGACCCGGCGCGCCGTTGTCGCGGCCGCCGGCCTCGACAGCGGCGCGGTGGAACCTGTCGACGGTGGCTCGATCGGCCGCGGCGAAGGCCACGTGAACGGGAGCCGCAGGGGGCTCTCCTTCCCCGATCCAGAAATCTCCACCGCCCTCGATGGCGAACCCCGGCCCCTGCGAGCTCTCCACTACCTCCACTCCGAACGGCTCGAGGGCCCGCTCGTAGAAGGCGCGGCTGCGGGTCAGGTCGCGGACTCGCAGGGCCAAGTGGTCGATGAGGGGAAGCGTCACGGGCAGCTCCTATCCGATCATGAAAACGGCCACGGTCCCGGAGTCGAGAGGCGCGAGCGTGTCACGAAGAAACGCTATCCCGTCCAGCATTGCGTACTCGACACCCTCTGCTGCCGTCTCGTTGAACTCCTCGTAGTAGCGGCGAAGCACTGCTCCGTCGAGCTGACTTGGATCGAGGCGTGCCAGGTAACGCTCGCGCTGATCCGACGTGAGGACGAAGACCGAGCCCTCTCGGGTCTGCGAGATGGTCGAGGCCACCTCGTCGTGGTCCGAGTGCAGAAGGTCGATGCGCTGCTCGTCGAGGTACTGCAACAGCGTCGCAAGGACGGAGCCAGACCAGGAGTAGTCGATGCGAGTGATGGCCTCGCGGCCCAGGACGTCCAAGCATGCATCCGCCGTTCCGCGCTTCGGCGGGCGAGCAGCAGCCTGCACGACCGGGAGCGCCGACTCGGAGATCACGAATGACTGACCGATCGCGGACGCGCGTCTGGACCATGGCGTCAGCGACGCGTCATTGTTGACGGTTCTGCAACCTGCCAATCGAAGCACTTCGTCGACCACCTGCCCGAGAGGCCGGGTGGCGTCTACATCGATGGCTCCGGCCGGTTTCTCGTCGCTCCGATTCAGCCTGAGCATGAGCTCGAGTTCCTCGGGCTGCTTGCCGTAGTCATTGTTGGTGCGCTCCTGGAGGCGGCGACGCATGGTCTCATCGTCGATCCGGAGGTTGAAGACCTTGGTGAAATACGACAGGAAGCGGTCGCGATTGCCGCTGCTTCCACAGACGAACAACACCTCTGGTTCCGGGCTTTCGAGCTCGCTCACGGCCTTTTGCTGGTCCCACCTCCAGTCGCCGTGAGTGGGCCCAGGACGCTTCCAAGCGCGGTCGGTACTGATCGCCTTGTAGCCGCGTCGGATCAGCTCGTCGTAGACCGAGGATTTGCCGGCACCAGATAAGCCCTCCACCAGATAGTTCCGCTTGGCCAAGCAGCCCCGAAACCTATCGAGATCGTTTCAGGGGGTCAGTGCGAGAATTCGGCGGATGCGGAAGGTTGTGGTGGTTGCGAGTGCGAGCGGGAACGGCAAGACGACACTCGCACGCGTGCTCGCAGAGCGACTGGGTGTGCCGTTCATCGAACTGGACGCGCTCGTGCACGGGCCGAACTGGGAAGAGACGTCCGACGAGGAGTTACGCAGACGCCTCGAGCCGCTGCTTGCCGGCGACGGCTGGGTCGCCGACGGCGCTTACCAGCACAAGCTCGGCAACTTCGTGCTCGATCGAGCTGACACGGTCGTGTGGCTCGACCTGCCGCTTCACGTCTGGCTGCCACGCCTGACGCGCCGTACGTGGCGGCGTCTTCGTGGACGGGAGCAGTTGTGGAACGGAAACCAGGAATCGCTCAGAAACGCGTTCTGGGGTCGTGAGTCGCTCTTCGTCTGGGCGATCCGTTCGCACTTTCGCCGCCGGCGGGACTGGCCGACAGCGCTGTCGAACCGGAACGTGATCCGGCTGAAGCACCCTCGCGAGGTCGACGCCTTCACCGACCAGAGGCGGCTGCCTCTCGCTCCAGCAGCGAGCTCAGGTAATCCTCCAGCTTGTTGAAACTGTCTTCCTGGCCGTCGGACTTGGTCATGTGATCACGGCCGGCCTGGTCGCTGAACGCCATTTTGATCGTCATCGTCGTCACTCCGTCCGCTTCGTGCAGATCCACGGACTCGACGGCGTCCGCATCCGGCCACCCTTCGAACAGCCACGTCTCGACGGTCCGGGTCGGCGGCTCGACCTCCAGGTAGGTGCCCCGAAACGAGCATTCGGCTCCGTCTTCGGTCACGAAGACGATGTGGTAGTTCCCCCCAACACGCAGGTCGATCGCGCATTCCGTCACCTCACACGCAAATGGGGCGAACCATTTGCGCACATGCTCTGGCTTCGTCAGCACGTCGAAGACGAGTTCGATCGGAGCGTCGAACTCTCGAGTGGTGAGAATCTCGAGCTCGTTCGGGAATTCGATCACTGCCGATCCATGCCGATTACGCGTCATTGCGCTCTCCTTGCTCTTGAAGTTCCGTCAGGTAGTCGTCCATCCGATCCAGCCGCTCGTTCCACGCCTGCTCGTATTTGGCCACCCAGTCGTGCAGCGGCCGGAGGTGAGCAGGTTCCAGGCGGTACAGCCGACGACGTCCCTCCGCCCGGCACCTGACGAGTCCCACCTCGCTGAGCACCCGTAGGTGCTTCGAAACCTGGGGCTGGGACATCGAGAGGTCGTTCACGATCGCCCCGACCGCCTTCTCGCCCGGGATCAGCGCGTCCAGGATGTCGCGGCGGCCCGCCTCGGCAATTGCATTGAAGACATCCGCCGTTGTGGAAGAGCGGGCCACGGAATTATCATATTCCTATATCGGCATATGTCAATCGAGAAGCTAGCCGGCTGCCTCGGCGTTGCGCAGTCCGCGGTAGGCCCAGATCGAGAACAGCAGGCCGAGCGCGGCCGCGGCGGTGAAGGCGGCGAAGACCTCGGTCGGGGCTCCTGCGACGAACCCGCGTCCCGACTCGATCACGCGCGTCATCGGGTTGACGGTCGCGACGCCGTGGATCCAACCCTGCAGCAGCGACAGCGGCACGTAGACGGGCGCGAAGAAGAGCACGAGGAACACCGGCATCTGCATGATCGGGCCGGCCTGCATCGAGCGCAGCCGCATCGCGACGCCCGCCGCCCACGCGTGGCAGCGAAGTTGACCATGATCGCGAGCCCGTAGAGCCCGAACAGATCGACGCCCGTGCCGCCGACCTTCATGCCGCACGGCGAGCGCGACCGCGGTGAGGACAGAGACGGTCACGACCCAGCGCCCGAGGGCCGCGACTGCGTAGCCGAGCACGATGCCGCTGCGATTGGACGCCGCCAGCAGCAGCCGCCGCGCGAACCCGCTCTCGAAGTCGCGGGCGATCCCGAAGCCGGTGAAGACACCCGCGAACGCCGCCGACTGGACGAGCGACGAACGCGAACTGGAACGCCGTGTAGCCGGCCGGGAAGCACGAAGCCCGGGCGTGCGCGAGATCCCGGACAGGCCCGCCCGCGAAGGCGGTGAAGAAGAACAGCGGGAAGACGAGTGACGGGATGAGCAGCGACTTGTTATGGGTGAAGTTGTGCAGGCTCCGCCAGGCGACGCCCTGTGCGACGGCGAGGAGCTTCATGAGCGCGCCAGCCTGCTGCTGCAGCGACGCCGCCGCCAGCGCGATCGCGGCCACGGCGATCGACTCCCGCGATCCCGAAGCCGAGGGCGAGCGCCTCGCCGTCCCAGCCGGTGATGATCAGGCTGCGCACGCCCTCGATCAGGTAGGAGACCGGATTCGCGGTCGCCACGTCGCGAAACCAGCCGCGGGTCATCAGGTTGCGCGGAATCGCCATCGACGAGATGAACAGGAAGACGAAGAACGCCGGGAACAGCCCCTGGACCGCCTCGCCCGAGCCGGTCCGCAGCGCGGCGACGAGCCCGAGCGCACCGAACGCGAGGACGACGAGGATGAAGAGCGCGAGCAGCACGAGCACGCCCAGCGGCCCCGACGCGAAGCGGACGCCGATCGACCAGGCCGACGGCGACGTACACGATCGCCTGGAACAGTCCGAGCGTGATCGTGCCCCCGAGCTGGCCGAGCGAGCAGCACGACGCCGCGCATCGGCGTCAGCGACAGACGGCTCAGGAACCCGGTCTGGATGTCGCGCGCGAGGTCGGTGCCGGTGTTCATCGTCGCGAAGAGCGCGCCCTGGATGAACGGCACGGCGAGGATGAAGGCGACGATCGACCGCGTCGGGAAGCCCGGGAGATGTGCGTCTCGGCGCGGAGACCGGCCGAGTTGACCGCGAGCAGCATGAGCGGGAAGACGACCGGCGCGATGATGTTCGCCGGCTGGCGCACGCGTGCGCACGACCGAGCGTCGCGCCAGCAGGTAGACCTGGTCGGCAGCCGCCATCATGCGGGCTCCATCGCGAGACCGCCGACCGGCTGCTCCTCTCCGTCGTCGTCGGCGCCCTCGAGCGAGCGCCCGGTCTTGGCGAGGAAGACGTCGTCGAGCGACGGCTGGTGCAGCTGGAGCTGTGCGATCGCGACGCTGCTCGCCGTCGAGAGCGCGCACGATCCCGGCGAGGTCTGCCTGGCCCGTCTGCAGCCGGACCGCAACGCCGCGCATCGACGCAACCGGCTCACCGAAGCGGGCGAGGATCGCAGCCGCACGATCGCTCTCCGCCGGGTCTGCGGGAACGACCTCGACGGTCGGTCGGGCGATCTCCGCCTTCAGCGCGTCCGGCGCGCCCTCGGCGACGATCCGCCCGTGGTCGATGATCCCGACGCGGTCGGCGAGCACGTCGGCCTCCTCGAGGTACTGCGTGGTCAGGAAGACGGTCACGCCCTCGTCCTTGGCCAGCCGCCGCACCTCCTCCCACAGCGCGGTCCGGCTCTGGATGTCGAGCCCGGTGGTCGGCTCGTCGAGGAAGAGGATGCGCGGGCGGTGGACGAGCGCGAGCGCGAGGTCGAGCCGGCGCTTCATCCCGCCCGAGTAGCCGCGGACCTTGCGATCGGCCGCGTCGTCGAGGCCGACGCGGTCGAGCAGCTCGTCCGCACGCGGCCCGCGCTCCGAGCGCGGCAGCGCCTGGAGGCTCGCCTGCAGCCGCAGGTGCTCGCGGCCGGTGAGCAGCGGATCGAGCGCGGCCTCCTGCAGCGCAGCCCCGATCGACTTGCGCACCTCCGGCCCCTGCTTGACGACGTCGAAGCCGCCGACGCGCGCCGACCCCGGACGTCGGCGGCAGCAGCGTCGGCGAGCATCAGCACCGTGGTCGACTTGCCGGCGCCGTTCGGGCCGAGGAAGCCGTAGATCTCGCCCGGGACGATCGCGAGGTCGATGCCGTCGACCGCGCGCGGGCCTTTCTTGAACTCCCGGACGAGGCTCTCGGCCTCGATGGCGAGACGGCTGCTCACAGCGCGCTAGTCTACCTAGATAATTGAGCCAGGAAAGTATGAAGGTCTTCAAGTATGATGCCGCCCATGGCCGTGAAGACCGCCACCTCGACCTTGGCAGCCCGGGAGGCGCAGCGGCTCTTCTTCCAGATCGGGATGGTGCAGCGCACGCGAATCGGCGCCGCGTTCACCGAGCTGGGGCTGACGTTCGCGCAGGCGCATGCGCTCCGGCTGCTCGACCCCGAGCGGCCGTCGCCGATGAGCTCGCTCGCCGAGCTGCTGGTCTGCGACGCGTCGAACGTCACGGGGATCGCCGACCGGCTCGAGGCGCGCGGCCTGATCGAGCGCCGTAGCTCCGGCGCCGACCGCCGCGTCAAGACGCTCGCCCTCACACCGGCCGGAGTCGAGCTGCGCGCTCGCGTGGCCGACCTGATGAGCGAACCGCCCGCCGCGATCGCAGCACTCTCCGGTGAGGACCAGCGCACCCTCCGCGACATCCTCCGGCGCGCGGTCGAGCACCTGCCGGCGGCAGCCCGGGACGGCGCAGCCTGAGGCTCTGACCGGCCGGCCGACGCCGGGCTGGTCGGCGAACCTCACGCAGTCATCGCACTGCCTTCTTCACGAGCGTGCGGAGCTTTCTCTCGTCGGCGGCAGTCAGGTCCGTCAGCGCAAACGCGATCGGCCACATGGCACCTTGATCGAGGTTCGCGCTGTCGTTGAAGCCGAACATCGCGTACCGCTCCTCGAACTTGCCCGCGTTGCGGAAGAAGCAGACGACCTTGCCGTCCTTCGCATAGGCGGGCATCCCGTACCAGGTCTTCGGCGAAAGCTCCGGAGCGCTCTCCTTGACGAGCGCATGAAGCCGCTTGCCGAGCGCGCGATCGCGCGGCGACATGGCGGCAAGCGCGGCCTGCACGGCGGTCTCACCGTCCTCGGCCGCCTTCAGCTCTCTCACGCGCGCCCTCATCGCAGCCTTTTCCTCCGCCGAGAACCCTGCTTGCGTCTTGGTGCTCTTGGCGGGCTGCCGCTTGCCCTTCTTTGCTGCGGGGCTCATCCTGCTCCTTTCGTTCGGTCTGGTCCAGGCATGATTCTGGCGTGGATCCGGCAGCGAGGTAGCGGTTCGGCGCGGCCAGCAGCCGCGCGTTTCCGGCGCAGTGTCGCCGAGGCCCGTCCTCCGGGGCTCGGGCGCTGCGCGCCCACCGCTACGACTCGGAGGTACCACGAATGAATCGTCACAACCTCTTCTCCGGCACCTGGGACGGAGAGGATGAGGAAGCCGGGGCTCGGCATCGGATCTTCTGGCGTCCGGACGACGCCAGGCTGGGAGCAACGCTGTACGAACTGGCCCCCGGCGCGCCGGAGCCACGATTGCACATGCACTTCGGAGCCGAAGAGCTGTTCTTCGTCCTGAGCGGTCGTCCGCGCTTGCGAAACCAACACGGCAACGAGGAACTGGCCCCGGGTGACTTCGTCTTCTGCCCTGAGGGGCGTGCCGGACTACACACGTTCAGCAACCCCACGGACGAGCCCGCTCAGATCCTCGCGATCAGTGCCGGCAGCTTCCCGGACGTGGTCGCCTATCCCGAAGACGGATATGCGTGGGTGGCGACGCGCGATCCCGATCCCGCGCTGCTCGCGAAAGGCGGCGACCCAGGCATCATCGCCCGCTTCGAGATCCCGGTCGAGTAATGGCTCGGCCGTAACGACCGTCGTCAGAGCGAGGAGGCCGCTCACGCGGCCTCCTCGCGGCGGTAGAGTGGCGTGCGTGAGCGAGCCGGGCCCCGCACTCGACCACGACCGTCAGGAGACCCTCGCGCTGGCGATCTCCGCGAGCGGCGCTGCGGCGCTCGTCATCGGCTGGATCGTCCATTCGCGGTTCTTGCGCATCCTCGGCCTCGGCTCCGCCGTGGCGGGAAGCGTGCTCTATGCGCGCAGCAAGCTCGCCGAGCGGAACGAGAAGATCGATACCGCCGAGGACGACGTTCGCTCGGCTCTCGACGGCCTCGACCCGGTCGCCCGGGCCCAGGTCCTCGCAGACGCCGCCAAGTCACAGCTCACCTGACCTCGGCCCGGGCACGGTCCGGCGATACGCTTGTCGTCCGCTTCGTAGCGGTAACCCCCGGACCGAGACCGAAAGGCTATTGAGATATGACCAAGTTCATCCCACTCCTGGCGGCCGTCGCGGCTCTTGCCGCAGTTGCCGTCAGCGCAGCGGCGGCCGTGCATCCGACCGCGTCCGCGGGAGCCGGGGCGAGTTGCCCCACCGTCACGAGCGGCCAGCTCACGATCGGCACCGATAATCCGGCGTACCCCCCTTGGTATGCCGGCGGCACCAAGAGCTCGAAGTGGAAGATCAATGATCCTGCCACCGGCAAGGGATACGAGTCCGCCGTCGCGTACGCGATCGCGAAGAAGCTCGGCTACTCGAAGTCCCAGGTGTCGTGGACCTATGTGCCGTTCAACCGCTCGTATGCACCGGGCCCGAAGTCGTTCGACTTCGACATCAACCAGATCTCCTACACGCCGGCACGGGCGAAGGTCGTCGACTTCAGCAAGTCCTACTACAACGTCAACCAGGCGATCGTCGTCAACAAGGGCACGAAGATCGCATCGGTGCAGAGCATCAAGGGCCTCGCGGCCTACAAGCTCGGCGCTCAGCTCGGCACGACGAGCTATCAGTTCATCACGAGGCGGATCAAGCCGTCGCAGCAGCCCGCCGTGTTCAACTCGAACGCCGCCGCGGTGCTTTCGCTGAAGAACAAGCAGATCGACGGTCTCGTCGTCGACCTCCCGACGGCGTTCTACGTGACCGCTGCGCAGGTTCCGAACAGCAAGATCCTCGGCCAGTTCGAGAACTCGACCGGCACCTCGACCGACCACTTCGGCGTCGTTCTCGCGAAGGGAAGCAGCCTGACGGCGTGCGTCAATCGTGCGATCACGTCGTTGCGGGTGAACGGCACGCTCAAGCGGCTTCAGCAGCTGTGGCTGGCGAAGGCGACCGGCGCGCCGATCTTGAAGTAGAGCGGCGCTCGCGCCTGCTCGATGGACTGCGCTCCGGCGGCGACGGCCGCCGGAGCGTCGCCATCGCGCTCGTGAGCACGTTCGTCTTCTTCGGGGTCGTCTTCTTCGCGATCACGAACGCGCCCGGCTGGCCCCAGGTGCGCAGCCAGTTCTTCAACTGGCAGGAGTTCAAGTCGTCGATGCCCGAGATCGCGCGGGCCTTCCTGCTGAACGTGAAGATCTTCTCGATCGCCGAGGTGTTCATCCTCATCTTCGCGCTCTTCCTCGCGGTGCTCCGTAGCCTGCCCGGCCCGGTCTTCTTTCCGCTGCGTGCGCTGGCGATCGTCTATACCGACCTCTTCCGGGGCATTCCGACCATCCTCGTGATCGCGATACTCGGCTTCGGGGCCCCTGCCCTCGGGCTCAGCTACGTTCCGAGATCGGTCGTGTTCTGGGGGATCGTCTCGCTCGTCCTGATCTACAGCGCCTACGTCTCGGAGGTCTACCGCTCGGGCATCGAGTCGATCCATCCGAGCCAGGAGGCGGCGGCGCGCTCCCTCGGGCTCTCACGCTGGCAGACGCTGCGCCGGGTGATCCTGCCGCAGGCGGTCCGCCGCGTCGTCCCGCCGCTGCTGAACGACTTCATCGGCCTCCAGAAGGACACGGCGCTCGTCGGCACGCTCGGCGCGGTGGAGGCGTTCCAGCAGTCCCAGATCGACACGAACGCGACGTTCAACTTCACGGCGTACCTCTGCGCCGCGATCCTCTTCGTCGCGATCACCATCCCACTCGCGCGGTTCACGGACTGGCTGATCCTGCGCGACCGCCGTCGGCGCCAGGCCGGTGGAGCGACGCTGTGACCGAGGCGCTCGTCGTCGAAGGCCTCTCGAAGTCGTTCGGACGCCACCAGGTGCTGCGCGGCATCGACCTGACGGTCGGCGAGCACGACGTAGTGGCGCTGATCGGCGCCTCCGGGTCGGGAAAGTCGACCTTGCTCCGCTGCATCAATCTGCTCGAGCCGATCGACGCCGGTCGCATCTTCCTCGGCGGCGAGGAGCTGACCCGTCGCCACGACGTGAACGTCGTCCGCCGCCGGATCGGAATCGTCTTCCAGTCGTTCAACCTGTTTCCGCACATGAGCGTGCTGCGGAACGTCACGCTCGCCCCGCGCGACGTCCTCGGACTGTCGAAGCGAGAGGCGGACGACCGCGCGACGGCCCTGCTCGACCGCTTCGGCCTGGCCGAGAAGAGCGCCGAGTATCCCGATCGCCTTTCGGGCGGACAGCAGCAGCGCGTCGCGATCGTGCGCGCGCTCGCGATGCAGCCCGAGCTGATGCTCTTCGACGAGGTGACGAGCGCTCTCGATCCCGAGCTCGTCTCGGAGGTGCTCGCGGTGATCGGCGAGCTCGCCGCCGGAGGCATGACGATGGTGATCGCCACACACGAGATGTCGTTTGCCCGCGACATCGCCGACCAGGTCTGCTTCCTCGACGAGGGCCGCATCCTCGAGCAAGGTCCCCCGCTCGAGATCTTCAGCACTCCGCGTGAGCCGCGGACGCAACAGTTCCTCCAACGAATCATCGAGGCGAAGCGGCTGTGACGAGCCCGAGCACGCTCCCGTTCTCCTGGTACACCGACGAGGAGCAGCTGCGCCGGGAGCGCACGATGATCTTCGCGCGAGCGTGGCAGTACGCGGGCCGGAGCGAGGACATCACCCAGCCCGGCTCGTACCTCACCACCGATGCTGCCGGCATTCCAGTCCTCGTCACCCGCGACGAGAACGGGGAGCTGCGCGCGTTCATCAACGTCTGCCGTCATCGCGGCGCCGTGCTCGCGGAGGGTTGCGAGGCGAGGAACTCGATCCAGTGCCACTACCACGCGTGGACCTACGGCCTCGACGGCGCCCTGCGCTCGGCTCCGCGATCGGATCGCGAGGCCGGCTTCGACCGGAACGACTGGTCGCTGCTGCCGGCGAGCGTCGCCACGTGGGGGCCGTTCCTGTTCGTCAATCCAGACCCGCAGGCACGGCCGCTCACCGAACAGCTCGGCGCGCTGCCGGAGATCCTCGCCCGCGACCTCGACGTCGACAACCTCGTGTTTCACTCGCGGGTCGAATTCGGCGCGGATGCGAACTGGAAGGTCGTCGCCGAGAACTTCCTGGAGTGCTACCACTGCGCGACCGCGCATCCTGCGTTCAGCGACCAGGTCGACGTGCATCCCGACCGGTACGTGCTCGAAGCGCACCCGACCTTCGGCGCCCAGTTCTGCAAGTCCAGGGCCACTGCCGAGCGCGGCCAGTTCCACCTGCTCTATCCGAGCACCGGCATCAACGTGTTCCCAGGCCCGCCCAACCTGTCGATCGGTCCGATCCGACCGAACGGGCCGCACCGAACCGTGCGCTACCTCGACTACTTCTTCGCCCCCGGCGTGGACGAGGACTGGCGGCAGGAGTTCTTCGCCTTCGACGACCAGGTCGGGCGCGAAGACCGAGCGCTGGTCGAGTCGGTGCAGCGCGGCATGTCCTCCGGCATGCTCGACCACGGGCGGCTCCTGCTCGAGGCGGAGCCTCTGCTGGCGGCGTTTCAGAACTGGGTTCGCGAACAGCTCTCCTAGAGGCGCACGCGCAGGGTCTCGCCGTCGAGCTCGAGCCGACCGCCGAGCTCTTCGAGCACGAGGCGCGCGACCAGCGCTCCGAAGTCCTTCTGCTCGGCACCGGTCACGACCGGAGCGGCCGCTTCGCGGACGGGCGACAGCTCGAACAGCCGGCCCGCAACGCGCCAGGTGACGTGCTCGACGCGCCCGTGACGGACCGCCGCGACCGCCAGCGCCTTCAGGGACCGCTGCACGGCGCCCACGTCGGTCTCGATCGACTCGCCTTCGCCTTCGACGGCGACCCGTTCGTCGTCAGCCTCGGCCAGGTCGAGCGTGCTCGCAGAGCGAACGACGGGCTCCCAGCGTCCGGCCTGGATCCTCGCGACGGTGCCGAGCTCGTCGAGCAGCTCGGTCATCTGTTCGCTCGCCTCCTCGATCATCGCCACGAACCGGGCGCTGCGCGGATCGAGTTCGTCGCCGCGTGTGAGCGTTCGTGCGAAGCCGTAGACCGTGGCCAGCGGAGTTCGCAGGTCGTGGCAGGCGAGGGAGACGAGGCGGGGGAAGCGGTTATCCGGCATCGACGCGGTACGGTTGTACCCGATGGCAGAGATGCGGAACAGCCGGACCGGCGACCTGCAGGCTTCCGTCCCCGAGATCCAGCTCGGCCTGACGAGGGCCGGAGTGACCGGCGTGCAGAAGGCGATTCGCATCCGGCACGAGGGGCACGAGAAGACGTTCGCCGCGGAGATCTCGTGCACGGTCGATCTCGATCCGGGGCAGAAAGGCGTGCACATGTCGCGCTTTCCCGAGCTCTTCGGGGAGGCGGTCGATCACGTCGTGATCGGTGAGGCCTTCCTCGTCGAGACCCTCGCCGAGCACATCGCCGCTCATATCGTCGAGCGCCAGCAGGCGCTGCGGGCCGAGGTCCGGATCGAGGCCCAGTACCCGCTCGAACGCAAAACACCGGTGACGGGGCTCCCGACGCAGGAGATCGCCAAGCTGATCGGGATCGCGGCGGCCTCACCCGAACACGTTCGCCGCGTCGTCGGCGTCGAGGCCTGGGGCATCAACGCCTGCCCGTGCGCGCAGGGGCTCGTGCGCGGCGCGGCGAGCGAGCGGCTGCTCGAAGCGGGCTTCGGCGACGGCGACATCGAGCGCATTCTCGAGCTCGTCCCGCTGGCGACCCACAACCAGCGTGGCAGGGGCACGCTGTTGATCGGAACGACGGCGTCGATCAATGCGGAGCACCTCGTCGGCATCGTCGAGCGCTCGATGAGCTCACCCGTGTATGCCCTCATGAAGCGCCCCGACGAGCTCTTCGTCGTCGAGCACGCGCACCTCCAGCCGCGATTCGTCGAGGACTCCGTCCGCTACGCCCTCAAAGAGACCCTCGATCGCTACGGCGACCTCGGCGACGGCGATTTCGTCTACTCGCAGCAGGTGAACCTGGAGACGATCCACCGGCACGACGTGGTCGCGGAGCGAACCGGCACGGTCGGCGAGCTACGCGCCGAGCTCGACGGCGCCGCGGTCACGACGACTCACACCGAGTTGCGCGACTGGCTCAGCGCGTCTTCCTGAAGTTCGCGCGCGCGGAGACTGCGTAGTCCGTCTTCGGCGTGCAGGTCGGACGCGTGCCGGTGCATGATCCGCCCCAGCGCGCGAACTTCCAGCCCTTGGCGGGGATCGCCCGCAGCGTGAGCCGTGCGCCCGCCGAGAACCGCTTCGAGCAGCGCGGCGTGCACGCGACCCGGCCCTTGCCGCTCGTCGCGACGGTGACCGGGATCGCAGCAGGCCCGAACACCGCGGTCACGGCTGCAGGTTCGCTCAGATCGAGCGTGCAGCCGGCGCGGCCGGTGCACCCGCCTGCCCAACGGATGAAATGTGTCTTGGGCGAGGGCACCGGCGCGAGCGTCACCTTCGTCCCCTGGTCCCACTGCGAGGTGCACGCGGCAGTGCAGTCGACACCAGGCAGGTCGCTCGTCACGTGACCGGTCCCCGAGATGGAGAGGCCGAGCGCCTCCTCCGGCGTGTTCAGGTGGTGCAGGAAGATCGTGTCCTGGATGTCGGGCCACGACCCGCTGTGGGCGTAGTAGTCGTCGTGGTTGAAGTCGAGGACCTGCTGCTGCAGGGGGCGGCCGTCCGTCAGCGGATACAGGACGTCGCTCGGCGAGTCACACGGGTGACCGGTGTCGGGACCTCCGTCGACCGGCGAGGAGCGGCACCAATTCGGTGCACCATCCGGGAGCGCTCCGAAGGCATGCAGCAACTCGTGTGCCTGAACGCTGTCGTCGGGCACGTCAGGGCACCCGTTCAAGAACACCGTCGCGAACGCCGCGCCCAGGTTGAACGTGCCGACACCTGCGCCGCAGACGTCCGGCTCGACCGACGGGCCGTCGTAGTAGACGAGGTAGTCCTTAAACGGGTTCATCAGACCGACCTCGCGGAGCCCGTTCGCGATTCCGTCATAGGCAGTCTGGGCGCCGGCGTAGGAGCTCGCCGGCTGGGGCAGGTGGACGAAGGAGATATCGAGGCAGGTGCCGCCCGGAAACGTCGCCTCGTCGAAGCGTGGAGCGCGGGTGGGGTCCTGGCCCGTCCACCAGGCGCTCATCGAGCCGACGTCCTCGGAAAGCCGGGTCGCCGTGGCGGCGAACTGGTCGGGCGCATCGGCAGGGGTCGCGACGACCGCATGCACCTGCGCGCCTGTCACGACGTCGGGCCGATCGGCGGACGACTCGGCCGAGCCGCCGCACCAGGGTGCGGCGAGCGCCCCGGGCGCGAGCCAGAGGGCCGCAGCGAACGCGGCGATGAGGAGCGCCTTACGCACTGGCCGTGCGCCGCAGCCGAAAGCGATGCTCGGTCCCGGCGCGGAGGCGCCGGATGTTCCCCCAGTGCAGGTAGACGATCGCGCTCGCCGCCCCGACGGCGAAGAGGACCACGGAGATCGGATACTCGAGGGCAACGGCCGCGACGGGCAGGGCGAGCCCGGCCACGACGGAGGCCGCCGATGCGTAACGCGTCGTCAGGAAGACGAGCAGCCAGACGATGCCGGCGACGAGCGCCACCCAGATCGCGACCCCGAGGAAGACGCCGCCGCAGGTCGCGACCATCTTGCCGCCCTTGGCGAAGCGCAGGAAGAGCGGCCGCCAGTGCCCGAGCATGGCAGCTGCACCGGCGCAGATGCCCGACAGATGGTGCGGGTAGACGTACAGCATCCCGAGCACGGCCGGAATGAACCCCTTCAGCGTGTCGAGCAGGACGACCGGCACTCCGAGCCAGCGTCCATACGTCCGCCAGACGTTCGACGCGCCGATGTTGCCGGAGCCGACCTTACGGATGTCCTGGTGCTTGACGAGGCGCACGAGCCAATAGCCCCAAGGGCAGGAGCCCAGGAGGTAGCCGAGCACGACGAGTCCCACGAACGTCACGCGAGAAGCAGGGTAGCCGCAAGTCCGGCGGGCCCGGGCAAAACTCGCCCGGGGACAGCGCGCTCAGGGACGGATCCCGTACCGCTGAGCCCAGTCGTTCACGACGTCGTAGTCGAGGTTGTTGAAGAAGGCGTCGATGTACGAGCCGCGGTCGGTGGCGAAGTCGATGAAGTAGGCGTGCTCGTAGACGTCGAGGGCCACGAGGGGTGTCGCGTTCCACACCGGGAAGGTGTTCTGGGCGTCGCCGATGTAGTTGAAGAGGCGCCCCTCGTCCCAGTCGTACGCCGTCCAGGCCCAGCCGCGCGCGCCGAGCCCCGTGGCCTTCAGGTCGGCCTTCCAGTCGACAGCCGACCCGAAGTCGCGCCTGACGAGGTCGCCGAAGATCCCGGCCGGCTCGCCGCCGTGGCCGCCCAGGTGCTCGAAGTAGATCTCGTGGTTCTTGATCCCGCCGACCGCGAACGTCAGATCGACCTTCAACGCACGGAACTCGGAGTAGACCTGGTTGGCAGTCGAGAGGTCGGCGCCTTCGAGTGAGCCGAGGATCTCGTTCCGCTTGTTGACGTAGCCCTGGTAGAGCTTGTAGTGGGCCTCGACGGTCTCCCGCGAGATGCCGTCGAGCTCGAGGAGCGCCGGCTTGAGCTCGCGTGGGGTGACTTCCTCGTGGTTGTAGGCAAGGGCCATGTCTCTCCTCGTCGAATGCTCGGGTGCGGCGCGGAGCATATCCTCCAGAGGAGAATCGAACCGAAGGAGAAGCATGCCCTACGAGCTCCCCAGTCTCCCGTACGCCTACGACGCGCTGGAGCCCACGATCGACGCGCAGACGATGCAGATCCACCATGGGAAGCACCACCAGGCCTACGTCGACAACCTCAACAAGGCCCTGGCAGGCACCGAGTGGGACGGCAAGCCGATCGAGACCGTGCTCGGCGTCCTGGACGCGCTCCCCGAGGACATCCAGGGCGCGGTCCGCAACAACGGCGGCGGCCACGCGAACCACTCGCTCTTCTGGCAGACCATGAAGCCCGGCGGCGGCGGCGAACCGTCCGGGGCGCTCGCCGATGCGATCACCGAGACGTTCGGCGGCGTCGACCAACTGCGCGCAGCGCTGAACGACGGCGGCGTCAAGCGGTTCGGCTCCGGCTGGACCTGGCTCGTCTGGGACGGCACCGGGCTCGCGGTCTACTCGACGCCGAACCAGGACAGCCCCTGGCTGCAGGACGACGTGCCGCTGCTCGGCATCGACGTCTGGGAGCACGCCTACTACCTGAACTACCAGAACCGACGGCCCGATTACCTGAACGCCTGGTGGGACGTCGTCAACTGGGACGAGGTCGCACGCCGCTACGACGAGGCGCGCGCAAGCTGAGCTTGCGCGCGCCTCGCGCGCGCCGTCAGCTCATGCGCCAGTTGACGGTTGGACTGATCACGCCGAGGAAGCCGGCGCCCGCCTGGTTGACGGACAGCGTCACCCGCAGGTGGTTCATGCCCTTCGGCAGCACATAGGCCACCCGCGCCGACGACTTCGAGTTCAGGAGCACCTTCTTGAGCGTCACCCACTGGCCGGTCGCCGTATTCAGGCGCTGGAACTGGACCGCGCGGCCGGCGAACGAGCGCCCGCCGGCGGCATGGATGATCCAGCCGTTGTTGCGGCCGAGCGTGACCTTCGGGGCCACCTGCACCGTGACCGGCACGGTGAGAGCCCCTTTCCAGGCTGCCTGGTAGGTGGTGAGGATCTGCGGCGCAACGATGAAGCTGAACGTGCCGCCGGTCGAGGTCAACACCGTCGCCCGCTGAATCGCGTTCGGCTGCGGGTAGGGCTTGTAGAAGATCGTCACCTGCTCGTTGGCCGCATGATTCGAGACCACGCCGCTGAGCGTCGCCTGCGTGCCGTAGGTCACGATCGGCGCGGAGATGGCGAGCGTCACCGACGGCGGCAGCCCCTTCACGACGATCTTGCCGGTGTGCTTCGGATTGAGCTCGTCGCTGTACGTGTACGTCCCCGCAGCCTTGAACGTGAACGAGAACGACTGATTCGGCCTCAGGATCGGTGAGACGAACGAGCCCTTGGCAGCGAGCACCTGATGGTTCGCGTTGTCCTTGTTCACCCAGGTGACCGTGTCGCCTTCCGTGACCGTCGCCGAGCTCGGACTGAATCCGGAGCCGAAGATCTTGATCGTCTTGGTTGCGTTGGCTGACGCGCCCGCCTGCCCCGCGAATGCAAGGGCCGCGACCGCTGCTAGTGCGAGGAACAGCTTGCGCATTGGAAACCCGCCTCCCTTTGATTTTTCCAGCTCGTGCAGTGTTGTCCCCTAGGACAGCAGACTCGAAGCGGCACGGCTCTCTGTTTTACTCAGAGCGTTCATGTCCTTACACAGACCACACAGCCGGGCGCTGATCGCGGGGGGCACAGGTCGCGTGGGGCACGCGATCGCGGAGCGGCTGCGGGCGGATGGGTGGACCGTGATCGCGGCGGGACGGGCCGACGGCGATCTCCGCACGCGTGACGGCGCGGCCGGTCTCGTGCAGCGGGCGCTCGACGAGCTCGGCGGGCTCGAGCTCGTCGTTCACGCAGCGGGGGCAGGCTTCGTGCCGAAGCGGATCGAAGACGTGACGGAGGCGGACTGGGATGCAGCTCTCGACGTGACCGCCAAGGGGACGTTCTTCCTGGCCCAGGCCGCAGCTGCCGCCCTGCGCGAGTCCCACGGCGTGCTCGTGATCATCGAGGACGTCGCATCGTTCGACCCCTGGGTCTCGTTCGGGCCGCACAGCGCGGCGAAGGCGGCGCAGGCGATGCTGACCAGGGTGTTCGCGCGCGCGCTCGCGCCCGACGTCCGGGTGTGCGGGATCGCACCCGGGCCGGTGGCGGTCGACTCCGGACAGGAGGGGCGGCGGGCTGCAGAGACGCTGCTCGGACGGGTCGGCTCGCCGTCCGACATCGCCGAGGCTGTCGTCTACCTCGCCGGGGCCGAGTACGTGACCGGCACCACGCTCGTCGTCGACGGTGGACGGCTTCTGAAAACCGGGCGCCGCTTCAATCCGTAGAACCTCTTTGTGGCGATTGCGATCACACTCCGTACGATGCCGGTGGTGACGTCGGACGGCGAGCTCATCCAGCGCACGGCGAACGGCGACCGGTCTGCCTTCGACGACCTCTACCGGCGCTACGCTCGTCCTGTGTTCGGCCTTGCGCTGAGGCGCCTCGGCGATCGCGGACGCGCCGAGGACGCTGTCCAGGAGACGTTTGCCAGCATCTGGCGCTCCGCAGGCTCCTACAAGCCGGACCGTGGACCGGGTGCGCCGTGGCTGTACGCGGTCGCGCGCAACGCGATCGTCGATCGCGCGCGCAACCGCGCCGACGTGCCGGCCGAGATTCCGGAGCGGGTGGCGCGCGAGCCCGAGCCGCCCGAGGCGACAGAGCAAGGGTGGGTCGCCTGGCGCGTCCATCGCGCGCTCGAGGAACTTCCCGACCGCGAGCGCGAGGTGATTGCGCTCGCCTACTGGAGTGGTCTCTCACAGAGCGAGGTGGCCGAATTTCTCGCCATCCCGCTCGGCACAGTCAAGACGCGAACGCGGTCAGCGCTCGCTCACCTCGCCGACCTGCTCGGAGAGGAGCTGGCATGAACGAGTTCAACGAGATCGTCGACACCACAGGGCTCTCGCCCGACGAGGTCGACCGGCTGCGCCGCGTGCACGACCTGCTCGTCGAAGCCGGGCCGCCCGCCGACCTGCCGCCTGCGCTCGAGGAGCCCACGCATCCGTCGGAGGCACAGGTGATCGACTTCCCGCTCATGCCGCCCCGGCGGTGGGCAGCGGTCGCGATTGCCGCTGCGGCGCTCGCGGCGGCCGCGCTCGGCGGCGGGTACCTGCTCGGTCACGCCCACGCGAAGCCTGCGCCGTTCGCGACCCACAGGGTGGTGCCGATGGAGGGCCAGGGCTCGCTTGCCGTGCTGCGGATCGGCAAGGCCGACAAGGCGGGCAACTGGCCGATGGAGCTGGCCGTGAGCGGGCTGCCGACGCAGAAGGACCCGCGCGCGTACTACGAACTGTGGCTGAGCCGCGACGGCAAGGCGGTCGCGCCGTGCGGCTCGTTCCGGGTCAGCGCGCAGAACACCACCGTCCGGCTCTCGGTGCCCTACAGGTTCTCGCGCTTCGACGGTTGGGTCGTCACCGCGCAGACGGCCAACGATCGCTCGATCGGCCCGGTCGTCCTGAAGACCTAGAGCCTCGGAAGAACCCGTGTCGCCGGGGCGTTTTCCACCCGGATGAGGCGCATTCACTACGCCTGGATCGTGGCGGCCGTCGGGTTCGTGACGCTGATCACGGCGGCGGGCTTCCGGTCGACGACCGGAGTCCTGATCGTGCCGCTGCAGAACGAGTTCGGCTGGAGCCGCGCCACGATCGGCGTCGCAGTCGCGATCAACCTCGTGCTCTACGGCCTCGGCGGGCCGTTCTCGGCCGGGCTGGTCGAGCGATTCGGCGTTCGACGCGTCACGATCGGCGCACTGCTGGGCGTCTCCGCCGGATCCAGCCTCACCGTTCTGATCACAGCACCGTGGCAGCTCGACATTCTCTGGGGCGTGGTGAACGGGCTCGCGACCGGCGCGATCTCGGTTCCCCTCGCCGCGATCATCGCGAACCGCTGGTTCGTCGAGCGCCGCGGGCTCGTGACCGGCATCCTCACCGCGTCCAGCGCGACCGGGCAGCTGATCTTCCTGCCGCTTCTGGCGGCGATCGTGACGGGTTGGGGCTGGCGCTATGCATCGTTCACGGTCAGCCTCGTCGCGCTCGCGATCGTGCTGCCCCTCGTGGCGCTCTTCCTCCGCGACCGGCCGGCCGACGTCGGCTTGATGCCGTTCGGCGCGACGGAGCCCGATCCACCGCCCGCGCCCACGGTGAACCCGTTCTCAGCCGCGCTCGGCGGCCTGCGCGTCGCACGGACGAGCCGGGCGTTCTGGTTGCTCGCCGGCAGCTTCTTCATCTGCGGCCTCTCGACCAACGGCGTCATCGGGACGCACCTGATCCCGGCTGCGATGGATCATGGGTTCGGCGAGGTCGCCGCCGCGAGCCTGCTGGCGACGATCGGCGTGTTCGACATCGTCGGGACGACCTGCTCCGGCTGGCTGACCGACCGGTACGACCCGCGGCTCCTGCTCTTCTGGTACTACGCCCTGCGCGGGCTGAGCCTGCTCGCGCTGCCGTACGCATTCGGCTCACCGCACTTCGGATTGATCCTCTTCGTCGTCTTCTACGGCCTCGACTGGGTCGCGACCGTGCCCCCGACCGTGGCGCTGACCGCCGAGATCTTCGGGCGCGAACGCGTCGGCGTCGTCTTCGGTTGGATCTTCTGCTCGCACATGTTCGGCGCGGCGCTCGCCGCGTGGGGCGCGGGCGCGATCCGCACGTGGTTCGGCGGCTACGGCTGGGCGTTCGGGAGCGCCGGCCTGCTCTGCCTGTTCGCCTCGGGGCTCGTCGTGCAGATCGCCCGCACGCCGCACCTCGAGCCGGCACTCGTCCCGGTCTAGTCCTAAGCATCGAGGCGCGAATCCTCGAGGTCGATGTCGCGCTGGACCCGCTGCATCACCTCCTCGGTGATCAGGCCCTCGTTGCGCAGCCCGAGCACGGCGCCGCGCTCGGCGTCGAGCAGCTCGCGCCGCAGGCGCTGGTAGTCCTGAGACCGCTCCTCCTCCCCGTCACCCTCGACCCCGTCGTACCGGGCTCGGAACCGGCGCGTGCGGAAGTTGTAGGCACCGCGCATCCGTTCCGCGGTGTCCTCGCGCACCCACTCCTCGGCCTCGAGCTGCTCGAGCCGCGCCAGAGCGGCTTCCGCTGCCTTGATCCGGGCCTTCGCGTCCTCGCGATCGGCGCCGTCGTCGTCCTCGAGGCGGAGGACGCGGATCAGGACGGGCAACGTCAGGACCTGGCCGACGAGCGTCCCGAGGATGACGACGAACGTGACGAACACGATCGTGTCGCGATACGGCAGGTCGATGGGCAGCGCGAGCGCCGCAGCGAGCGAGACAGCGCCGCGGACGCCCGCCCATGCGAGCACGACCGGCCATTGCCAGGGCGGGTACGGATCGCGTTCGCGCACGCTCCGGAAGAGCCAGCGAGGGAGGTAGGCGAAGACGGGCACCCAGACGATCCTGGTCACGATCACGGCCGCCGTGACGAGGACCGCGTCGGCGAGCAGGGATGCGGTGATCGAGATCCGGCTTGCGATCAGGTGCAGCTGGAAACCGACGAGCGCGAAGAGCAGGGCGTTGACGAGGAAGACGAGGATCTCCCAGAACGCGTTCCCCGAGAGGCGGGTCTCCACGGTCGTCAGCTGCGGCGTGAACCAGCCCATGTAGACGCCGATCGTGACTGCGGCGAGCACGCCCGAGACGCCCAGCGCGGCCGCCGGCAGGTAGGCGAGATACCCCGAGAGAAGGGCGATCGCCACCTCGGTCGGCGTGTCGTCGACCCGCCTGCGCACCTGGCGGACGACGTAGCCGACGGCGAGGCCGACGCCGATGCCGCCGATCACGTTCACGACGAGATGCCACGACGCATTCCAGAGCGAGAAGGAGCCCGCGACGGCGGCCGCAACGGCGGTCTTGTAGAGGACGAGGGCCATGCCGTCGTTGACGAGGCTCTCTCCCTCGAGGATCGAGACGAGTCGTCGCGGCACGTTGAAGCGACGGACGACATCCGCGGCCGCGAGCGCATCGGTCGGCGACACGATCGCCCCGAGCGTGAATGCGGCAGCCCACGACATCCCGGCGAAGGCGCCGTGAGCGACGACGGCGACCACACAGGTGGTCGTCGCGACGAGGCCGATCGCGAGCAGCGAGACGGGCCTGAGGTTCGAGCGGAGATCGCGCAGGCCCGTGAAGAACGCCGCCGAGTACAGGAGCGGCGGCAAGATCGCGACGAGCACGAGATCCGGCGGCAGCTGCACCTGCGGCAGGCCGGGGACGAAGCCGAGCAGAAGGCCCCCGATGACGAGGAAGACGGCCACCGGCATCCGCCCGCGCGCCGCCACGACGAGCATGACGGCGAGCGCCAGGAGGAGCGCGAAGAGCTGTAGCTCGGCGTGGGCGGTGAAGCTCACCGCCTCGACCTTAAAGATGTCGGACACCGCTGCGCGGTGTCCGACATCCGGTTACTCAGGCAGCGTCAGCGAGGTCTTCGTTCTGCGCCAGCTTGCGCAGTGCCTCGGTCTCGATCTGGCGCACGCGCTCACGCGTCAGGCCGAGCTGCTTGCCGATCGACTCGAGCGAGGCGGGGCCTTCGCCGACGAGCCCGAAGCGAAGCTCGATCACGTCGCGCTCGCGGTCGGGCAGGTTCGCAACCGCCTGGCGCACCGCCAGGTCGCGGAGCGAGGCCGAAGCCTCCTCCTCGGTCGACGGGCCGGTGCCGGCGATCAGGTCGCCGAACGACGCGTCGCCGTCGTCACCGACGGGCATGTCGGTCGACGCGACCGCGCGGGCGGCCTCCATCACCTCACGCACGTGGGTGATCGGCAGCTTCGAGTGGAGGGAGATCTCCTCCGGGGTCGGGTCACGCTCGAGAGTCGCGACGAGCTCGCGCCGCGCGCGGGCGACCTTCTGCTCGCGCTCGACGACGTGCACCGGGATGCGGATCGTGCGCGCCTTGTTGGCGACGCCACGCTGCACCGCCTGGCGAATCCACCAGGTCGCATACGTCGAGAACTTGAAGCCCTTGCGCCAGTCGAACTTCTCCGCAGCGCGGATCAGGCCGAGGACGCCCTCCTGGACGAGATCGCCGAGGGTGATCCCCTGCGTCTGGTAGCGCTTCGCGATCGAGACGACGAGGCGCAGGTTGCAGTTGATCATGCGCTCCTTGGCGACCATGTCGCCCTTCTCGATGCGCTTGGCCAGCTCGACCTCTTCCGCAGCGGTGAGCAGCGGATAGCGGCCGGCCTCGTTCAGGAACATCTGGAACGAATCGGTTGTGTAGAGGCTGGTGCCGATCGACAGATCGAGCTCGAGCTCGTCCTCGTCCTCCGCATCGGGAGCGACATCGTGCACGGCGAGCTCCTGGGCGAGTGCTTCCGCCTCGGCCTCGTCGAGATCGTGGGTGAGGACGGCATCCGCAACATCGGCAGGGGTGATCGACCCGTGCTCGGTACGGAGGGCAAGCAGCGCTTCAAGCGCTTCGGCGACAGCCGCGGTCATGCTGATTTCAGTCAACGAACTCCTTCAGTCTTCGAGGTAAACGGGCGCGCGGTTTGCGCGTCTTCCGTCAACCTATTCAACGCCGGGAACGGGCACACCATTCCCTCTGTCGTTCTGGGCTACCTAGAAGTTAGTAACAGACTGTTACAAAGATGTAAGGACCCGCCCCGCACTCATATTAAGGCGCAATTCGCTCGTTTGCAACGAATGCCGCATGGGTGACCGGCATCTTCTGCTCGAAGAAGGCCTCGACCGCCTCCGCGAAGCGCCGGATCTCGAGCTGGGCGAACTCGGCGTTCCGGAGCGAGATGAAGTTCATCAGGGCTCTGGCGTTGACCGTCCAGTAGAACTGGGTGTAGGCCCCGACCGGGATCACCGAGCGGGCGAGCTCGCGGGCGACGCCCTTCTCGACGAGGCGGGCGTAGGCGGCGTAGGCCTCGGCATAGACCGCTGCGAGCTCGGCTCGTGCCTCTTCCGCGAGCTCCGGCGAGACCTGCTCGAAGCTGTATGCGCCGGGCTTCCCGACCTGGCTGCGAACGTCCTCGGGCTCCGGCACGTAGAAGTCGTCCGTCGCCTTCGCATATCTCATGCTGAACTCGTTGAAAGAGCCGATCCGGTGCCGAAACCATTCCCGCGCCACGAAGATCGGGCAGCGGATGTGGAATCGAAACGCGTTGTGCTCGAACGGCGAGCCGTGCCGGTCTCGCATCAGAAAACGGATCAGGCCCTCGTCCGACTCCTCCATCACGAGTCTTCCGGCGGGCGAAGCTGACACACGGGCACCGTTGACGACGGAGAGATCGTCCGCCATCGCATCGTCGAGCCGCACGAAACCGTGGTCGAGGACCCGGATGGTGTTGTCTGGGATCACCTCGTCACGGTCACGGACGGCGGACCCTAGCTCGGTCCCCGGACGTACCGTATCGCCGGGCACGTCCCACTCGAACATCTCGGCGGGGACTTCCTCTGAGCTCTCCTCTGAGCCGGCTCGAGACGCGGGGGGTACGGTTTTGGGCATGGCGATCAAGATCGGGACCTCCGGCTGGTCGTACCCTTCCTGGCGGCCGGGGTTCTACCCGGCCGACCTGCAGCCGGCCGAGTTCCTTCGGTTCTACGCACAGCGGTTCGACACGGTCGAGCTCAACTCGACCGGCTACCGCCTGCCGAGCGCCGACCAGTTCCGCCGCTGGGCGGAGACCGTGCCCGACGGCTTCGAGTTCGCCGTCAAGTTCTCGCTCGTCCGGCTCGACCGCGTCACGACGTTCCTCGAGCGCGTGCTCGCGCTCGGCGACCGGCTCGGGCCGGTGCGCGTGGTCTACGAAGGGCCGCGCGACGACGGGACGGTCTCGTTCGTCGAGGGATCGGCGCCAACGGACGTCCGGATCGCCTGGGACCTCCGCGACGAGTCGTGGGCCGGCGTCGACGGCGTGCTGCGCGTGAACGACCCCGGCGCCGAGCCGTTCCGTTACCTGAGGCTGCGCGAGCCGCCGTACTCCGACGACGACCTGCGCGCGATCGGCGCGACGATCCGCGAACCGGCGTACGTCTACCTCCGCCATGAGGACGAGCCGACCGCACCCTCTGCCGCCGAGCGTCTGCGCGCCTTCCTATAGTCAAACCGTGTGGATCGTCCGCGAGCTCGTTCGGCTGATCGTGCGGATCGTCGTGGCCGCCGCGATCGCCGCGGTGATCGCGGGACTCCTCGCGCTGGTCAGCGCAGGCAGCTTCCACTCGAGCGCGCGCATCCTCTTCATCATCTTCGGCTGCGGGCTGCTCGCGATGGCCGGGGTCGGCCGCGGCTCCAACGTCGAGCGGTTCATGGATACGAGCGTGCAGCAGGTCGCCTGGGGAAACATCCCCGGCTTCGACGCCGTGCGGCGCCATCCTGAGGACCCGTCGCTTGCACCCGGCGCCACGTTCTTCTGCAGCGGCCTCGTACTGCTCGTGATCGGGATCGCGGTTCTCTAGTAGCCGGCAGCGGCGTGCGCCCGCTCGAGATGCGCGCCCGAGGCGAGAATCTCGCTCACCTGGTCGACCGCGAAGCGCAGCTCGTCGTCGGTCGTGAAGAAGTGCGGCCCGAAGCGGATGCCGGCGTCGGGGCGCGTGTCGCAGATGATCTCGCGCGCGGCGAGCTCGGCGTGCACGGCCTGGAAGTCCGGAACGCGGAACACGACGGACCCGCCCCGCTTCTCGGGCTCTCGCGGGGAGGTGAGCTCGAACCCCGCCGCGTCCACGAGCTCGACGAGCAGCGCCGTCTGACGCATCGAGTTCGCGCGAATCCGGTCGACGCCGATCTCGGCGATGATCTCGTAGCCGGCGCTCGCCGCGTAGTTCGCGGCCACGTTGGGCGTGCCGGTGAGGAACCGCCCCGTCCCGGGGGCGGGATCCATCTCCGTCTCGAACGCGAACGGCCGCGCGTGCCCCTGCCAGCCGGCGAAGGCAGGCTCGAGCTCGCCGGCGAGATCAGGCCGGACATACAGCCAGCCGGCGCCCGGGCCGCCGCAGAGCCATTTCACCGAGCCGCCGACGCAGAAGGCGATGCCGAGCGCGGTCACGTCGAGCGGCACCGCGCCCGCCGACTGATACGCGTCGAGGCAGACATGGGCACCGCTCGCGTGCGCCCGCTCGACGATGCGCTCGATCGGCTGGATCTCGGCCGACTTGTAGAGCACATGTGAAACGGGGACGAGCAGCGTCCGCTCGTCGATCGCGTCGATCACCGCGTCGGCGTCCTCGCAGACGACCACCTCGGCACCGAATCGCTGCCACGCCTGCTGCACGTAGCGCACGGAGGGGAACAGCCCCTCCTCGAACACGATCCGGTTGCGCGGCGGCTCGAGGTCGAAGCACGAGAGCACGATCGCCTCCGCGACGGTCACGTTCTGGTGCATCACGGTCGAACCGGGCGGGGCGCCGATGATGCCGCCGATCAGATCGCCCGTCGCGAAGACGGAGCTCCACCAGCCCTCGCCCCACGCTCGCGCGCCGCGAGTCGCCCACTCGCGCGCGAACTGCTGCAGCCGGCGCTCGGCCTCTTCCGGCATGGCTCCCAGCGAATGGTTGATCAGGTACGTCGTCGACGCGAGAATCGGGAAGCGATCCCGATAGCCGGTCAGGTCCACGAACGAAGTATCTACAAACGCCAGATCGCGGTCCCGGTCGTGTGCGAGACCCATACGTGACCCGCGACCGGCAGCACGACGATCGGGCCGGGGCCGGCAGGAATCGTCTTCACGACCTTCATCGTCGTCGGGTCGACCACGACGATGTCGTTCGAGTCGATGCACGGCACCCACAGGTCGCCCGACACGATCGCCGAGCCGAGCGGGTTGCGATGCACCTTGACGCGGCCGAGCACCTTCAGCGTGCGCGCGTCCACCCGGGTGACGACGTTCGTCTCCTGCGAGACGTAGAGCGAGCCGCGGGAACCGGTCACCCAGTCCGCGCCGGAGAGCGGCACCTGGCCGGTGACCCGATTCGTGCGCGGGTCGAGCCGAAGCAGCTTGCCGGCGGTGTGATCGGTCACCCAGAGGTAGTTGCCGATCGCCGCGATGCCGTTCGGCTCGACACCGACCTTGATCGTCTTCACCACCTTCTTGCCGGTGATCCGGGAAACCGTGCCGTCGAGCGAGTTGGAGACCCAGGCGGAGCCGAAGCCCCACTCGATGTCGTACGGCCCGTTGCCGACAGGGACCGACGCCGTCACCTTGCCCGTGCGCGTGTCGATGCGCGCCGCCGTGTTGGTCAGGTTGGCGATCCCCCAGACCGCCCCCGGCGCGGCGGCGAGGTTGAATGCGCGCGCACCGATCGAGACCCGAGCGAGGACCTTCCCGGAGGCCGGGTCGATGCGCAGCACGTCGCCGCTACCGAGGCCGCCGACCCAGACGCTGCCTCCGCTCGAAGCGAGCCCGTAGGTCGGCTCGCCGACGTCGCGCTTCATGGCCGGCGCTGCCACGACCGCAGCCACGATGCACGCGACGAGGATCTTCACGGGCGCAGTGTCGCCGCAGAACCTCCTGCCGGGGCTGACGTATTCGAAGTTCCGATCGGGCGCGGCGGCGGCCGCGAGTCGACGAGGACTGCTGCGACGAGCAGCACGGCGATCCCCACCAGGCTCTCCCCGACGAGGCTCCTCCCGATCCGCGACAGGAACCCGGAGTCGGCACGATCGAGCGCGGGCCTGACGACGAAGTGGTGGAACGCGCCCCAGAGCAGCGCCACGCAGACGAGGCCGATCTTCACGAGCAGCACCTGGCCGTAGCTCTCGGACCAGAGATCCGCGAGGTGCGGCAGCCTCACGATGCTGAGATAGATCCCTGCCGACAGGACGAGCACGATCAGCACCGTCGCGAGGCGGGAGAAGCGCAGGAACGCCTCACGGCGCAACTGCGGGGCCCCGAACCAGAGCAGGGCGGCCATCGTCGCGAGCGCGCCGATCCAGAGCGATGCCGCCGAGATGTGCACCCAGTCGGCGAGCTCCGTCTTCCAGGACGATCCGGGGTCGACGGCGTCGTGGCCCGAGAGCGAGAGGCCACCGGCGAAGAGCAGCGACAACACGAACGCCGGCACCAGGAACTCGACCCGGTCGAGCAGCCAACCGAGATAGACGAGCGCGAGCACGAGCGCGAACCCCAGCGTCATCGTCACGAACGCGGTGCCGAAGCGTGTGGCGGCCATCGGCGACAGGTCGCCGTAGAGGAACCTGCCGAACGGAAGCTGCAGCGCATCCTCGGCCCGCAGCGAGAACGCCGCAATGCCCGCATTCAGTGCGACGACCGCACCGAGGCCTGCGGCCACGGCGATCCTCCGATCGAGCTCGCGCGGCACCTCGAGCCCGTGGAGGACGATCAGCCGCAGCCCGAGCGCACCGATCGTGAGCGCGATTCCGAGAAACCACAGCCACCGGACGAAATGCTCCGTGTCGGTGGGGCCGCCGGCCCCGTAGGCGTCGTTGATCGACGGTGCCGGAACGCGGAGACCGAACGTCCACACACCCGAGACGACATGCGAGTCGGCGGAGATCGCCTGCCAGCGCACCGTGTAGACGCCCAGCTTCAGCGGCCGCACCGACGCGACCACGTCGGTGCCCTCGGCACCCGACGCGCCGGCGAAGTTCTTGCCGACACCGTTCAGCACCTTGATCGCGCCGGGCAGCACCTTCACCCGCTGGTCGAAGTGCAGGCGGATGAGCGTCGGCGCCCGCTGCACCTCGTGTCCGAACCTCGGCGTCGTCGACTGGAGCGTCGCGTGCGCGGACGCTGCCGCCGGAAAGGCGAGCGCCGCCAGCACGATCGCCACCATGCCCCTCACCGGTGCGGTGTCCCAGCGAGCGTCGAGAGATGACCGAAGATCGGCGCCACGTCGCGGTCGGAGAAGAGCATCACCGACACGGTCACGATCATCAGCGCGAAACCGGCCTGCAGCACGGCGGAGCGCGGGCGCCAGACGAGCAGCAGCGGAAAGATCGCCGCCACGATGAACGTCCAGCCGAGCAGGTGATGCAGGAACGCGGAGCGTGCGAAGAACCACGGGTTCTGCTCGTGCACGATGAACGCCGTGCCGGTGACGACGAAGGCGAGCGGCCAGGTCAGCCGCCAGAGCGGCGAATGGAGCCGCCCGCGCACGAGCCCGAGCTCGGCGCCGCCCGCGAGCATCAGCACCTCCGCCCAGGAGCCGTGGGCGTACATGTGGATGGACGAGTTGGTGAAGAACGCCATCACGGGCCAGAGCAGCACGCCGAGCGCGAACGCGAGCCCGGGCCAGAGGTACTTGCGCCACGGTCGCATCTGCCAGACCTCCCGGCCGACGATGGCCTCGCAGAGCAGGCACAGCCCGACGAGGAGGATCCCCGCCGCGAACGCCCAGTGCACCATCTCAGCGTGCGGCTGCATCGTGCTCCTCCAGGTCGGACAGGAGCGGCCGCGCGACGAGCAGCGCGAAGACGATTCCTGCACCGACCACGAGCAGCGGCGGCTCGATCACGAGCCACCACAGGCCCTGGCCACGCGGATGTAGCAGCGTGACGCGGTACGGCTGCAGGATCGCCCAGATGAGCCCGGCCGCCACGACGGCGGGGCCGATGGCCGAGACGATTTTCATGCGCGCCGTACGGGCGACGGTCGCCGGTAGGCGAGAGACCAACGGTGTTTCCATGTCCTCCTCCGTGTCTCGAGGAACGTCGAGCGCCCGCGGCGGCTCCTAGGCCGCGCCGCGGGTCAGGCGCGAAGTGGAGGAGGACGAGATTCGAACGCGAGCCCGAAGCGGCGGCGAGGCGCAGCGTCGGTGTCCGCGGCATGCGGGTGGGGCGACGGGAGCGCGCCGAAGGCGGCGCTGAGGATCCGGCGGGCGCGGTCGATCGTGCTCGCGGCGTAGTCCTCGACGTCGTAGAGCCAGCCGGCGACGCGCCAGAGTGCCGCGACGGCGACGGCGAGCACCGCGAAGGTCGGGCAGCGCGTAGGTGTGGAGCCACGGTGCGAGCAGCGGCCACCGCCCCTCGGCCGCTTCCTCCGCGTCCGCGTGGACGAGGTAGATGACCGAGGTCGCCGCAAACGCAGCGAGCCAGATCCGCGGCGAGAGACCGGGGCGGAAGCGCGGGGCCCGCCGCTCGTGCCCGTGCCCGATCGCCGCGAGCAGCCGCTCGCCGGCATCGGCGGCCGCCCAGGCGCGCGTCGACCTGGCGAGCAGGGCGGCGCAGGCGAGCGCCGTCACGATCTTCAGGACGACCAGCAGGAAGGGGTAGTAGCTGGCGCCGGTCGGAGCCAGCGGAGCGACGTGGAACAGACGGTCGACGTGCGCCGTCAGACTGCGTCCGGCGACCTCGGCGACGACGACGAGGAGCGCGAACGCCGCCAACCCACGCCGGGGAAGGAGCCGCGCTTGCATCGTCGTCGAAGCATACCCCGGGGACCCTCCCAGCCAAAGCCGCGGCCCAGGCGCCCGCGGAGGCTGGACGTGTACCGTCTCCGCGATGACCGTCGGCGGGCTAAAGCACCGATGAAGGCTGTCCTCGTCGGCTACGACGACAGCCCGGCTGCGGGGCACGCGCTCGACCGTGCGATCGTCGAGGCACGCGAAGGCGGCGCGAAGCTCGTCGTCGTCGCCGTCGAGGAGCTCCCGCTCGACCCGACCGGTCTGCAGAACTTCGGCTCGCTCGACTACAACCCGCCGGATGCGATTGCGCTCGGGCCACCGGACGACATCCAGAGTCTCCTCAGCCGCGCGCGCACCGTGATCGAGTCGGCCGGACTCGACGCGGAGTACGTGTGGGCCGCGGGATCGGCGGCGTCGACGATCGTCGACGCCGCGCGCGACAGCGGCGCCGACCTGATCGTGCTCGGCGAGCATCACCACAGCTTCCTCGGCCGCGTCTTCGGTTCCGATGTCGCCGCCGAGGTCGAACGGCGCGCCGGCGCGCGCGTCATCGCGGTCCCCTAGACCGGCGCGAGCGGCGTGAACGAGTGCATCTCGTCCTGGCCGGGCTGAATCACGCCGTAGGTCGCCTCGGGAACCTGGTTCCAGACACCGGGCAGGTCGCCGAGCGGCTCCGAGACGACGAGGCGCGACTCGACACCGACGCTGGTCAGAAGCGGATTGTCGGGATAGAGCTCCCGCAGGGCCTCGACGTTGGTGCTGAAGTAGAGCGAGCGCGACGCGCCCTCGCTCGAGTAGCGAAACGCCCAGAGCTTGACGCCGTCGGTCGTCGCGATCGTCCCCTGGAATGGATGCTCGATCCCCTGGCGGCGGCCGACGTCCTCGACGAGGCCGATGGTTCGTGCGACCGCGGTGGGCGGATCGTCCTCGAGGCCGAGGCTCAGGGCGAGGTAGAACAGGATCTCCGAATCGGTCGAGCCCGCGATCGCCGGGAAGAGCTCCGGATCGATTTCGAGCATGAGGTCCCGCTTGATGCGATGGAAGTCGTGGATCAAGCCGTTGTGCATCCACAGAAAGCGGCCGCGGCGGAACGGGTGGCAATTCGTCTGCTGCACAGGCGCGCCGCTCGAAGCGCGGATGTGCGCGAAGACGAGCGGAGAGCGGACATGGGACGCCAGCTCGCGCAGGTTCCGGTCGTTCCAGGCGGGCTCCGTGCTGTGAAAGACACCGGCCTCCTCGCCCTCGCCGTACCAGCCGAGGCCGAAGCCGTCGCCGTTCGTCGTCTCGGCGCCGAGCTTCGAGTGAAGGCTCTGGTCGATCAACGAATGGCGCCCTTCGTAGAGAAGCTGCTCGATCAAGATGGGTGTTCCCGAGTAGGCCAGCCAGCGGCACATGAGGTGCTCTCCTTCGTTTGGTCGGACCTGGACTATCCGTGCCCGCACGCGGCCGCCGCATCCTCCGAAGTGGATGAGCGCCGTCGGCGCCTACGGCACGGTGCCGCCGCTGACGCTCCACTCGGCGCCGGTGACGTAAGAGGCCGCGTCCGAGGCGAGAAACACGATCACGTTCGCGATCTCCTCGGCGCTCGCGAAGCGGCCGAGCGGCCGCCCTGCAGCAGCCTTGGCCAGGACGTCCTCACGGTCTCCCTGCTGTGCGGCCAGTCCTTCCGGCCCGGTCCACGCCGGCGTCAGCGTGGGGCCGGGGATGACCGCATTGCAGCGAACGCCGTCCGAGGCGTAGGCCTCTGCGACCTGGCGCGAGTACGCGAGCAGCGCCGCCTTGGCGACCGAATAGTCGGGCATGCTCCGGCTCGGACGCCGCCCCGCGGTCGACGCGACGTTCACGATCGAACCTGCCTGCCGCTCGCGCATTCCCGGTAGCACCGCAGCCGTCGCCCGGATCGCGCTCAGGAGGTTCAACCGGATCGCCAGGTCCCACTCCTCCTCCGTCACGTCCTCCAGCCGGCGGATGACCGCCAGCCCGACGTTGTTGACGAGGACGTCGATGCTGCCGACCCGAGCCAGCGTCTCGGCGACCGCCCGCTGCGGCTCGCCGGCCTCGCTCAGATCCGCGGCGACATGAAAAGCCTCGCCGACACCGGGTGCGCCGCCGCGGCTGACCGTCACGACGAGCGCCTCGCTCGCAACCATGGCGCTCGCCGTCGCAAGGCCGATGCCGGCGCTCCCGCCGGTGATCAGGACGACCTTGCCTGCCAGCCCGAGCTCCACGCGACGCACCCTAACCTCACCGCCCGGAGGGCCGGGAAGCTGGGACCTGCGCGGCTACACTGAGGCGCGCTCCACGGAGCAGATGCCGACGTAGCTCAGCTGGTAGAGCACTTCACTCGTAATGAAGGGGTCGGGAGTTCGAGTCTCCCCGTCGGCTTCGACCAGACGCCTGGCGACTTCATCCGGTCGGGATGATGTCTCTCTGGCAACGCCCCCCGAGAGTTGCCCGCATGGAAGCATCCTTCTGGTTCAAGATGTTCGGCGTGATCGTCGGCGTCTGCGTAGCAGGCGCCCTGGTCTTCCTGTTCCTCGGGTGGGCCTGGTACACGTGGGGGCCGATCATGGCGATCATCGCCGTGTTCGTGCTCGTGTGGCTCGTCGCCTACGTCGTGGACCGCAGGCGCACGGCCGAGCACCTCGACTGAGACCCGGCCGCTCGACCCCGGCGAACGACCGACGGTTCAGGCAGCGAGCTCGCGGGCGAGCTGGACGAACAACGCCTCCAGGGCGAGCTGCGGCGCCAGGTTGAGCTCCTCGAAGCCGCGCCAGGTCTCGCGCACGGCCTCGGCGGCCCGCTCCGCACCGAGCAGCCGCTCGCGCGTCGCGTCCTCGCGCAGCACCGCCAGCTTGTCGAGGTGGATCGCCGCGCGGTCGGCCCCGGCCCCGACGGCCAGCAGGTCGCGGTACCACGCTCCGAGCTCTTCGAGCTGCGCGAGCAGCTCCTCCCGCTCGGCACCGCGCCCGGCGCGCTTCACACGCTGCTCCGCGTCGCGCGCGCTCAGCTCGAGGTCCGCGATCCGTGCCTCCTCGGTGTCGCGCGCCTCCGCAGCACGCCCTTGCGCGTTCGCGAGCAGAGCGGCAGCAGCCTCCTCGGCGTCGAACGACTCCGAGCGATACACGGCTCGCGCCTGGTCGATCAGAGCGTCGCGCCGGACGGCGGCGGCCGGGTCGAGCAGGCGCTCCAGGCGATCGATGCGGCCGGCGGCGACGCGCGCAAGCGTTGCCCGTCGCTCCTCGTCGAGCTCCGGAGCTCGCGCATCGACGAGCTCGCGGATCGCGCGCTCCGACAGCCGATGGAACGGCACGAGCTGGCAGCGCGAGAGGATCGTTCCCGGCAACGGCCCAAGGTCGTCGGCGATCAGCACGATCACCGCGTACGGCGGCGGCTCCTCGAGATCCTTCAGGAGCGCGTCCGCGGCATCCTCGTTGAGCAGGTGCGCGCGGTGGATGAGGTAGACGCGCCGGTCTGCTTCGAACGGCCGCATGTGCAGGTCGCGCCGCAGCTCGCGGATCGCATCGATCCGGATCATCTCGCCGAGCGCGTCCAGCTCGTAGAGATCCGGGTGGAACTCGCGCGTCGTACCGAGCAGGGCATGCCCGAACGCACGCGCGACCTGCCGCTTGCCCACCCCCGGCGGTCCGTGGAACAGATAGGCGTGGGCAGGCCCCTCGCGCAGCGCCGCATCGAGCAGCCGCGCCGCCTCGGCGTGCTCAGAGAAGCTCGCGGATGTGCTCACGAACCTCCTCGGCTATCTGCTCGGCTGTCCGCGCACCGTCGAGCGCGATGATCCTCGTCGGCGAGACCGCCGCGAGCGACCGGTAGGCAGCGTCGACACGACGCATGAAGTCGCCTCCCTCGCGTTCGATGCGGTCGGGCTCGTCTCCCCCGCGGCTGAGCGCCTCGTCCGGGTCGAGCAGCATCAGGAAGGTGCGATCAGGTAGCAGCCCGCGCGTGACAGTGAGATTGAGCTCGAGCACCTTGTCCTCGCCGAGCCCACGCGCAACGCCCTGGTAGGCGACCGACGAGTCGAGGTAGCGGTCGCAGACGACGTCTTCGCCCCGGTCGAGGGCCGGCCTGATCGCCTGCTCCACGTGATCGGCACGCGCTGCCGCGTAGAGCGCTGCCTCGGCCCACGGCGTCATGTCGTGCCCGTGGAGGACGACCTGGCGTACCGCTTCGCCCACCGCCGTGCCGCCCGGCTCGCGGGTGGACAGCACCGTCCGTCCCTGCTCGCGCAGCCAGACCGCCAGCAGTTCGGCCTGCGTGCTCTTGCCGGACCAGTCGACACCTTCAAACGTGACAAACATTCCGCGCCTAATCTACGGCCTCCATGCGGACGGCTGTCACTGGGGGCGCTGGCTTCATCGGGTCGACCCTCGTCGACGCCCTGCTGGCGCGCGGCGATTCGGTCACCGTGGTCGACAACTTCGCCTCCGGAAAGCGCGAGCACCTCAACCCGGCAGCCACGCTGCTCGAGCACGACATTCGCGAGCCCTTCGCGGTCGAGGCCGACGTGGTCTTCCACCTCGCGGCCCAGGCCGACGTGCAGACCTCGATGCAGCGCCCCGAATACGACGCGGCGGTCAACGTGGTCGGCACCGTGAACGTTCTCGGAGCCGCACCCGGTGCACAGGTGATCTTCGCCTCGTCGGGCGGTGCCGGCTACGGCGAATGCGCCGAGCCCGCGACCGAACAGACACCGTTCCTTCCCCTGTCGGCGTACGGGATAGCGAAGAAGTGCGGCGAGGAGTACCTGGCCGGCTGGAACCGCATCCACGGCTCGCACCACATCGCGCTCAGGTTCGCGAACGTCTACGGCCCCCGGCAGGACGCCGGGCTCGAAGGCGGGGTGGTCGCGATCTTCCTCGAGCGCATCGCCCGCGGCGAGGACACGGTGATCTTCGGCGATGGGACGCAGGCCCGCGACTTCGTCTACGTGGAGGACATTGTCGGCTCGCTGCTCGCCGCCGTCGGGCGTGCGGGCGGCCCGTACAACGTCGGAACGGGTCGCGACACGACGGTCGCCGATCTGCACGCGGCGTGCCTGCAGGTGGCGGGCAGCGACCGCACGCCGAGACACGAGCCCGCTCGCCTGGGCGACGTGCAGCGCTCCGTGCTCGACGCCCGCCTGATCGAGCGGGAGCTCGGCTGGCGGCCGCAGGTATCGCTCGACGACGGGCTCGCCCGGACGTGGGCCTGGATGAAGGAGCGCGCCGGGCAGTAGCTGAAGGAGACGCCGTTCTGAGGGCGAAACGGGTCCCGCCGATGGACGCACCGCTCCCAGCCGATGCCCTGATCCGCCCCTGGCGGACGGCGACTCTCGTGGCGAGCCTGGTCGCGGCGCTCGAGTTGATCGTGCTGATCGTGCTGGCGCTCGTCCTGCTCGCGAAGCCCCTCGCCCACGCGGTGCAGCACCACGCCGAGGCGGCGGCGCTCGCTCCGGCCGCCAAGCATCATGCGACGGTCGTCCACGTCAAGAAGCCCAAGATCGGCAAGGCGAAGCTCAGCCGGTCGGCGACCGGCGTGTTCGTGTTCAACGGCAACGGCCGTACCGGGGCGGCCTCGGCGGCCGCGGCCAGGCTCTCGGGCCTCGGCTACCCGATCCGCGGCAAGGGCAACGCCGCCCGCCAGGACTACGCAACCACCGTGGTGATGTACAAGCGCGGCTTCGCAGCCGAAGGCGTTCGCCTCGCCCACGATCTCCACGTCCACGTCGTCGGCCCGCTCGACGGCATGCGACCGTCGGCGCTGCACGGCGGCAAGCTCGCGATCGTGCTCGGCGCCTCGTAGTGCGCTAGCAGGTCGGCTTGCCCGTGTTGACGAGTCGAAGCGCGCGCCGATAGGCGATCGGGCCGTCCTCGGGACGCGCCTTCGGGTCGAGACTCCGTGAACGGCTCGAGGTACGCATAGGCCTGTCGGGGGCAACCGTGCGCCAGCTCGAACAGGCCCGCGCCGAGCAGCGTGTCGGGATTCTTCGGCTGCGCGCGCACCGCCTCCCGGTAGTAGCCCCGGGCGACGAGTGGCCTGTTCGAGATGTCCGACGCGAATCCGAGCGTCAAGAGCGGCTGGACGAGGAGCGGATCGACCGAGCGAGCCCGCTTCGCCAAGGTGATCGCCTGCTGCGGCGAGAGCGCCACCGCCGCTTGCCCCGACCAGCGCTGGCCGAGCCAGGGCAGGAACAGCACGCCGAACGCGACGAGCGCCACGCCGGCCGCGGCGAGCATGGGAAAGAGCGACACCTGGCGCACCGGCGCCTTGCCGACAAGCGCGCCCGCAACGAGAAACGCGAGCGCCGAGACGGCGACGAAGTCCCAGTCGATGTCGACGAGCGAGTGCAGGAGGAACGCGGGCAGGACGAGCCCGAGCGCGAGCTCATTGCCGTGGCGACCCAGGCTGCCGCGCAGAAGCGAAGCCGCGCTGAGCAGGAGCAGGACGAGCCCGACGATGCCCGCCTCGGCGACGAACTGCAAGGGCAGGTTGTGCGGCTCGATCGTGAAGTCGAGGAAGCTTGAACGGAAGCGAAGGTTCGCGAGGTGGAACGAACCGGCGCCGGTGCCGACGAGCTCGTGGCCCCGGAACTCCCGCCACGCCTGGCGCCACCAGACGAAGCGGAAGTTCGAGCTCGTCGAGCCGAGCCGGCCGCCGCCGTTCCCGACCGCTCCCGACCCGCCGCCCTTGACGACGACGAAGACGACGGCGGCGCCCACGGCCAACACGGCCCCGGCGAGCAGGCCGCGGCGCAGCGCCGGCGTGACTCGGGGCCGCGGCAGCCGCTCCAGCAGGGCGGCCGCGGCCGCCCCGGCGAGCAGCAGCACGCCGAAGACGAGACCGTCCCGCCACCGCACGTGATCGGACTGGCCGTCGCTCGTCACCCCGGGCAGCAGGAAAGCGACCGCCGAGACGACACCAGCCGGCACGCCTGCAGCCACGAGCGTCGCAGCGCTCTCCGCGCGCTCGTCCGTCAGCGCGAACCACGCGACGACCACGACCACAGCGGTCAGGATCCCGCCGCGCGAGTACGTCAGCAGAAGCGCGACGATCCAGCCGAACGCAAGCAGCGTTCCGGCGAGGCGCCGCCGCCAGAGTGCAAGCGGCAGCGCGAACGCGCCGAGCACGGCGAGCTGGTTCCACAGGCCCACGGGAGCGCTCAGCCGCGCGAGCCCGGGTGGTCCATAGTCGTGCACGACCGGCAGCACCTTGCCCGCGAGCGACCAGACCACGACGGCTCCGAGCAGGATGCAGAGACCGTTCGCAAGCTCTCGCGTCCGCGGGGCGAGCCAGAGCCCGAGCGCCGCGAAAAGGAGGTAGACGAGGGCGCGGTCGGCGTAGTCCCACGAGCGGTCGGGCAGCAGCGACCACCAGATCGACAGCCCGAGCCAGGCCGCGAGCGCGGCGAGGGGCACCAGCGCGAGCAGCCCGCCGGGCACCCCCTCGGTGGCGAGCAGCAAGAGCCCGATCAGCAAGGCCCCGCCTCCGAGCCACATGATCGAGCTGTTTCCGGGGCCGCCGCCGAAGAAGATCGCGGCTCCTGCGAGGGCGAGCGGCGCAGCGAGCGACAGTTCCCGGATCGCCCGCATCTCGCGCGAAGCTACCATCCCCCGGCGACGTGCCCGGATCGCTCACAAAAGCCTTACAGCGCCGTCGTACGCTCGGCTTTCTCGTGCCCTCCCTGAAGCTGTTCGTCCGTGCGGCCGTCGTCGTTGCCGCCCTGTTCGCTGCCGTCGTGCACGCATCTCCCGCCGCCGCCGCGACCCCCTGCTGGAAGCTCCTTCTGAACGACTGGTACGACGGCCGGATCGACCACGTCTACGCCGTTCACTGCTACCAGGATGCGCTGCACCATCTGCCGGCCGACGTGCAGACCTACTCGAGCGCGCACGACGACATTCTCCGCGCATTGCAGAGCGCGATCGCGAAGGAGAAGCTGGCCGGCAAGACGGTCCAGCCGAACAGCCCGGTGGCGCCGCAGACGGCCACCACGACGACGACGGCGACCGAGACCGGGACGACGGATTCCATCAGCACGACGACGGTCGCGGTCGTGCCCGGACGCAAGCCGGACAAGGGTCTCGGCGGGGTCGCCGAACAGCTGAACCCATCGAGCTCGACGTCGCTCCCGCTCCCGTTGCTCGTGCTCGGCGGCCTGGCGATCCTGCTTGTCGCCGCCGGTGCCGCGGGCCTCGCCGCGAAGCGGATCCAGGCTCGAAAACAGGCTCCGTAGATCACGTCTTCAGCCCGTGGGCCGGCGGTACCATGTGCTGTCCGAGGACCGCTCTACGCTCCGTCTCCCTTTCGGATCACCGAACTATCGAGGTTCGCACGCGGAGACCGTGCGTATGGAGGAGGCGACACAGATGGCGTCCGTAGAGCACGAAACGACCGTCCAGATTCACCCCGACGAGCTCGTCAACCACGTAGTCGACGAGGACGCCACCCTGGCCGTGAAACGGCGGTTCACGATCGAGGGCCGCGACCCCTACGACGAGGTCGAGTGGGAGATCCGCGACGCGCACATCCCCGGCAAGAACGGGCCTGCCTTCGAGCAGAAGGACGTCGAGTTCCCGAAGTTCTGGTCGCAGACGGCAACGAACATCGTCGCCCAGAAGTACTTCCGCGGCCGCATGTCCAGCCCCGAGCGCGAGCGCTCCGTGAAGCAGATGATCAGCCGCATCGTCGGCACGGTCGGCATGTGGGGCCGAGACGGCGGGTACTTCGCCGACGAGGACGAAGCGCAGACGTTCGAGGACGAGCTGAAGGCGATCCTCGTCAACCAGCTCGCCGCGTTCAACTCGCCGGTCTGGTTCAACGTCGGCTTCGAGGAGAAGCCGCAGTGCTCGGCCTGCTTCATCCTCTCGATCGACGACTCGATGGACGCGATCCTCGACTGGATCCGCCGTGAGGGCGTCATCTTTCGTGGCGGCTCCGGCTCGGGCGTCAACCTCTCGCGGCTGCGCTCGTCCAAGGAACAGCTTTCCAAGGGCGGTTACGCCTCCGGTCCGGTCTCGTTCATGCGCGGCGCAGACGCGTCGGCGGGGACGATCAAGTCGGGCGGCAAGACGCGGCGCGCGGCGAAGATGGTCGTGCTCGACGTCGATCATCCCGACATCATCGAGTTCATCTGGTGCAAGGCGCACGAGGAGGAGAAGGCACGCGTCCTCGAGGCGGCCGGGTACGACATGTCGCTCGACTCACCCGACTGGGCGTCGATCCAGTACCAGAACGCGAACAACTCGGTGCGCGTCTCCGATGCGTTCATGGAGGCCGCCGCGGCCGACGACGACTGGAACCTGACGGCGCGCACCGACGGCACGGTCGTCGAGACGATGAAGGCGCGCAAGCTGCTGCACGACATCGCAGAGGCTGCGTGGCGCTGCGCCGACCCGGGCGTCCAGTACGACACCACGATCAACTCGTGGCACACGCTGCCGAACACCGGCCGCATCAACGCGTCGAATCCGTGCTCGGAGTACATGTCGATCGACGACTCCGCATGCAACCTCGCATCGCTGAACCTGATGAAGTTCCGGCGCGAGGACGGCGAGCTCGACGTCGAGGCGTTCGAGCACGCGTGCGACGTGATGTTCCTCGCCCAGGAGATCCTGGTCGGCAACTCGTCGTACCCGACGCCGGAGATCGAGCGCAACGCCAAGGCGTATCGCCAGCTCGGGCTCGGCTACGCGAATCTCGGCGCCCTGCTGATGGCGCGGGGGCTCGCGTACGACTCGGACGAGGGCCGCGCGTACGCCGCAGCGATCACCGCACTCATGACGGGCCGCGCCTACCGCAAGTCTGCGGAGATCGCAGGCCGCATGGGCTCGTTCGCCGGCTATCGCCCGAACGCGGCGGCGATGCTCGGCGTCATCGCGAAGCACCGCGCGGCCGTGGGCAACATCGCGAACGCGGAGACGGTGCCGGCCGATCTGCTCGGCGCAGCCCGCAAGTCGTGGGACGACGCGCTCGACCTCGGCGAGGTGAACGGCTACCGCAACGCACAGGCCACGGTACTGGCGCCGACCGGAACGATCAGCTTCATGATGGACTGCGACACGACCGGCGTGGAGCCGGACTTCTCGCTCGTCAAGTCGAAGAAGCTCGTCGGCGGCGGCGAGATCACCATCGTCAACAAGACGGTTGCCGGCGGTCTCGAGAAGCTCGGCTATGCACCGAGTGAGGTCGACGAGGTCATCGCGTTCGTCGACGAGCGCAACACGGTCGTCGGCGCGCCCTACGTGAAGAGCGAGCACTACCCCGTGTTCGACTGCGCCGTCGGCGAACGGGCGATCCATTACCGCGGCCATGTGAAGATGATGGGCGCGATCCAGCCGTTCATCTCGGGCGCGATCTCGAAGACCGTCAACCTCCCCGAGACGGCGACCATCGAAGACGTCGCGCCAACTCTATCTCGAATCGTGGAAGCTCGGAGTCAAGGCCGTCGCGATCTATCGCGACAACTGCAAGGTCGCCCAGCCGCTGTCGGGGAAGGCCGAGAAAGGCGCGCAGACGACCCTCACCCACGCGGGCGGGGCGATGGCCGCGCCGAAGCGCCGGCGCCTGCCGGACGATCGCAACGAGATCGGCCGCAAGTTCCGGGTCGGCGAGTACGAGGGCTACATCCACGTCGGCGTGTTCGACGACGGATCGCCCGGCGACATCTTCGTCGACATCGCTAAGGACGGAACGACGCTGCAGGGACTGATGAACTCGCTGATGATCGCGGTCTCGATGGGCCTGCAGTACGGCGTGCCGCCGGAGGTGTACGTCTCGAAGCTCTCGCACCTGCGCTTCGAGCCGTCGGGGCTCACGAACGACGCCGACATCCGGGCCGCGAAGTCGATTCCCGACTACATCTTCCGCTGGTTCGGCAAGAAGTTCCTGACCGTCGACCAGCAGGAAGAAGCCGGCATCCTCTCGATGGAGGTGCGCGCGCAGATGGCCGACCGGATCGCAAACGGCGAGCCTGCGCACGTCGAGACGCCCGCCCCGGGCCAGACCGCGCTCTTCAACCCGCACGAGGACGCGATCGAGTGCAACCGCTGCGGCGGCCGCATGGTGCGCGCGGGAACGTGTTACACGTGCCGCGACTGCGGCACGTCCACCGGCTGCGGCTGAGCAGTCCCGCAACGCCCTGCTACTGGAGAGGCCCCGAAAGGGGCCTCTCCAGTTCCAACGACCAATGTGTGAGCGTGCGGCTCGACGGGGTCAGGAAACGGCGATCGCGTCGAGCTCGAGCATCATCCCGACCGCCGCGAGCCCGGCGACCTGAACCGCAGTCGACGCCGGCTGCGGTGGACCGCCGGGCGATCGTCGCCGCCGCGGCCGCGCTGCGAGCGCGCGGCCAGGATCCGTCCGTGTCGGAGATCGCCGAGGAGAGCGGACGTGGCGGTCCGGGCGGAGGCAGCCCTGGTCTTCCGGTGCGCGGCCCGCGTCGAGGAAGAACTGCTCGCCGCCGCCGGGCGTGAGCAGCGTCAGCAGGTGCGCGTCCTCGTCCCCTTCGACGACGAACGTGTGCGGAATCTCTCTGGGCAGGAAGACGAACGATCCAGCACCGGCCTGAATGTCCTCGTCTCCGACCCGGAACCTGACGTTGCCCGCGAGGACCCAGAACGACTCGTCTTCACGGTGGTGGACGTGCAGCGGCGGGGACAGCCCGCGCGAATGTGCGCCTCGACGAGGCCGAACGCCCCACCGGTCTGCTCTCCCGAGGCCTTCACCGTCATCCGGTTCGGCTGGAACCAGGTGGCTTCACCTTCCCCCGCCGGAGTCCGAACGGCGCCGGAGCATCAGCTGGCTGACCGTGGGCGGAGCAGGCCACCAACCGGCCGACGATCGCGGCGCGACGACGGACGGACAAGCGCCGGCGCCACGCCGCGGCTACCGGCGGGTTGCCTGGATCGAGGACTCACTCGAGCCGCTCCGCCGGGACCTTCCCCCGGAGCGGTTCGAACGGCTCGTGTCCGCACTCACGCTGCTGATGGGCTGGGAGTCGATGATCGTGCTCCAGGACACCCGGGCACTCAGCACCGCGGAAGCCGAAGAAGTGTGCGTCTGGGCGGCCCGGGCGCTGGTCGCCGCCACCACCGGCGAGCGTTGACGGATACCGCGCCGGCAGCTCGGTGCGCTAGCGGCACCGAACGGGCCTGGAGGTATCCCCAGACCGCTGCCGCCGCGACGACGCCCACGATGAGCCCGAGCACCCAGTGGCCAGTGGCCAGCAGCAGGAAGGCCACCAGCACGAGCGCGCCCGCGACCAAGCGCGATCCGGCGCAGGACCTGCCCACGCGTACGCGCTCTCCCGCCGCTGCTCATCCGGTCGGCTCGGTGGTGGACACCCCTGCATCTCAGCACAGCAAGACAGCAGCGTCCAGCAACCAGGGATACTGACCTGTGACCTCGACCGAGATCGAAGCGGGGCTCTCCGCCGACCCAGAGGACGAGCTCGTCCAGGTCGAGCTCGACGACGCGCACAAGAAGCGCCGCACGGGACGCGCGCGGATCATCGCCACCGTCGCCTCGGTGCTGATCATCGGCGGGGTCTTCGCGTTCGCACTGCCGCGCATCGCCAACTACGGAGAGGTCTGGGACGTCGTCCAGACACTCTCCTGGCAGTGGCTCGTCGCGCTCGCGCTCGCAACCATCCTCAACCTCGCCACCTACGCCCCGCCGCTCGTGGCGGCGCTGCCAGGACTGCGCTACCTGCACGCCTCGCGCGTCACCCTGGCGTCCACGGCGCTCTCGACGGTCGCGCCGGGAGGCGCCGCCGTCGGCATGGCGACATCGTTCGCGATGCTGCGGGCCTGGGGCTTCAGCGGCCGCCCGGTCGGGCTCGCCGTCGTCGTCACGGGTGTCTGGAACCAGTTCGTGATCCTCGGCTTCCCGATCATCGCCGTCGCAGGCGTCGTCGCCGAGGGCGGATCGAACCGCACGCTGGAGATCGTCGCGATCGTCGGGCTCGTCATCTTCGCGGCGATCGTCGCGGGGTTCGCCGTCGGGCTCTCGAGCGCGCGGCTTGCGCGCCGGATCGGCGACCGCGCCGCCCGCCTCGCGACCTGGGCCAAGGGACTCGCCCACAAGGCGCCGGTGAAGTGGAACGGCACATCGTTCGTACAGTTCCGCGCGGAGACGATCGAGCTGATTCGCCGGCGCTGGTTCTTCCTCACCACCGCCACGCTCGCCGGGCATCTGACGGTGTTCATCATCCTCCTCGCCTCCCTGCGGGCGATCGGGGTGCCGCGTGGCGAGGTGACGATCGTCGAGGCGTTCGCGGCCTGGACGCTCGCGCGGATCCTGGGCGCGATCCCGATCACCCCGGGCGGCGTCGGCTTCGTCGAGCTCGGCCTCACCGGTGTGCTGGTCGCCTTCGGCGCGAGCAACGCCGACGCCGTGACGGCAACGCTGATCTACCGCTTCCTCACCGTCGTCCCGACCCTGGTCGTCGGGCTCGTTGCGGCGGCGACGTGGAAGGTCGGGCAACGGCCCGCTGCGCAGCCGACGTAGCCTGCGACCTGTGAGCGCCCTGGCCCTCGTCGTGCCCGGCAACGGCCTGTTCGGACGAGACGGCTCGTACCGGATCAGCCGCGCCTGCCGCCGGCTCGTCGCGGAGGCGGAGCGCCTTGCGGGCCGGGTCGATGCGCGCCTCGTCGTGTTCACCGGCTGGGCTCCCGACGACGGGCCGTCCGAGGCTGAACAGATGCGCAACCTCTGGAACGGCCCGTCGCTCGAGCTCGTCACCGAGGAGACTGCATCGACGACGGCCGAGAACGCCGCACGGACCCTCCCGCTCCTCGTCGAACGCGGCGTGGCCCAGGCGGTCGTGATCTGCACCCCCCTGCATCTCTTCCGGGCGCGCCGGATCTTCCGCGGCATCTACGAACCGCACGGCGTCGCCGTGCGGTTTCGGCTCGCGCCGGTCTTCCCGACCCCCGGTGCCGTCGCGTGGGAGCTCGGCGCGCTCACGGTCATGAACCGTCAGCTGCGAGCGGCCCGCGCGGAGCTCGAGCGCAGATGAGCCGTAGGCTGACGGAGGCGAACAGCGAGCGGAGCCGCCGGCTTTGCCGGCGGGGACGGTGTGAACGACACGCTCGTCTTCATCCCCGCGTGGAACGAGGAGGACAATCTGCCCGCCGTGCTCGACGCGCTGCGCGCAGAGCTCCCCGACGCGGACGTGCTCGTCGTCGACGACGGATCGACGGATCGGACGGCCGACGTCGCGCGCGAGCACGGCGCCCAGGTGCATTCCCTCGGCTCGAACCTGGGGCTGCGGTTCGGCATCGCAGCCGGCTACCGGTGGGCGCTCGAACACGACTACGCGTACTGCGGGCGCGTGGACGCCGACGGACAGCATCCGGCGCACGAGCTTGCCCGCCTCCTCGAGCTCGTCCGCAGCGATCGCTGCGATGTCGCGGTCGGGTCGCGCTTCGTCTCGGGCGAGGGCTACGCGGCCTACCGTTATCGGCCGAGCGCTGCTCGCCGGGTGGGGACGGCAGCCCTGCGCCGGGCGATGGCGCTCGTGCTGGACCGTCCCTTCGGAGACGCGACGAGCGGCCTCTACGCCGTGAACGCCAAGGCGCTGCCGCTGCTCGCGGAGACGTTCCAGAGCGGCGCGCCGGAGGTGGAAGCGCTGATTCGCATCGCCCGCGCCGGGCTGAGACTCGAGGAGGTGCCCGTGACGATGGAGGAGCGGGCGAGCGGCGTGTCCAAGCTGCGCGGGTCGAAGGCCGTGAAGCTCGTTCTCACCGTGACGGCGACGCTTCTCGCCGCGCGCTTCCTGCGCAGGCGGCGACGTTAGCGGCCTAGTAGAGGCCCTCGCGGCGCGCGTAGCGTTCCGCGCGCTCGCGGTCGTACTCGTCCGGATCGAGCCTCGGGTCGCTGATCGAGCGCATGATCTCCCCGCTGCTCGGCAGCTCCCCTCGGTCGATGTGCTTCTCCGGGTTCCAGAGGTCGGAGCGGATCAGGGCCTTCGAGCACTGCGTGTAGGCCTCCTCGATCGCGATCAGGATTCCGAGCCTCGGGGCCTTCCCGTCCATCGCGCTCGGTGCGAGGAGGTCCTCGTCGTCGGTCACCTCCGCGCGTCCGTTGACGCGAAACGAGTCGCCGACACCGGGGATCAAGAAGAGCAGCGCGACGCGATCGTCGACGAGCAGATTCGTCAGGGTGTCGGCGATCCTGTTGCCGGGACGGTCCGGGAGGAGCAGACGGCGCTCGTCGAGGATGCGCACGAACCCGGCCGGATCGCCCCGCGGCGAGACATCGAGACCACCGTCGGGATTGGCGGTCGCGATGCACAGAAAGGGCGAACGCTCGATGAACTGGCGTGTCAGGTCGTTCAGCCGGTCGGCCACTTTGCCGGCGACGAGCGCCGTCGGCGAACCGATCACGTCGCGAAGCTGGGACTCCGACTCGATCACCCGCCGAGCATAGCCAGCGGCAACCAGGGGCCGCGCCGACGGCCCCGGCAGAACCTCTAGTACGTCTCGAGCGTCGCCGCGCGACGAGCTGATCCCGGCGAGCGCCTGGACGTCGGTGCGGCGCCTGCGCACGATGCCTGTGTGTGTCCGGTAGGTCCGACAGAGGTCGTTCACCTCGATTGCTGCCATCGCTCGACCCTACTTCAGACCTGTGCACGGTCTGTACGGTTGAAGGATGGAACAACGGGAGCTCGGGCGCACCGGCGTCAGCGTCAGTCCTCTCTGCCTCGGCGCGATGATGTTCGGGGCCTGGGGCAACACCGACCACGACGAGTCGATTCGCGTCATCCACCACGCGCTCGACGCCGGAATCAACTTCGTCGACACCGCGGACGTGTACGCGCGCGGCGAATCGGAGGAGATCGTCGGGAAGGCGCTCAAGGGGCGCCGCGACTCGGTGGTGCTGGCGACGAAAGTGCACGGCGGGATGCACGACACCGATCCGAACATGCGCGGCAACTCGCGCCGGTGGATCGTGCAGGAGGTCGAGGCGAGCCTGCGCCGCCTGCAGACCGACTGGATCGACCTCTACCAGATCCACCGCTGGGATCCCTGGACCGCGCACGAGGAGACGCTCGGCGCGCTGACCGATCTCCAGCGCGCGGGGAAGATCCGCTACCTCGGTTCCTCCACCTACCCTCCCTCCGAGATCGTCGAGGCGCAATGGGCGGCCGAGAGGCGCAACCTCGCCCGCTTCGTGTGCGAGCAGCCGCCGTACTCGATCCTCGTCCGCGGCGTCGAGGCTGAGGTGCTGCCGCTCTGCGAGCGCCACGGCATGGGCGTGATCCCGTGGAGCCCGCTGGCAGGCGGCTGGCTCTCGGGACGGTTTCGCAAGGGCAGCGACGTGACGAGCCATCGCGCGGCCCGGATCCCGGCCCGGTACGACCTCTCGATCCCCGGGAACCAGCAGAAGCTCGAGGCGGTCGAACAGCTCGCAGAGCTCGCGGACAGCGCGGGGATCAGCCTCGTTCACCTCGCGCTCGCATTCGTCATCCGGCATCCGGCCGTGACCGCAGCGATCGTCGGCCCGCGCACCCTGGACCAGCTCGAGGGCCAATTGGGCGCAGTCGACATCCAGCTGTCCGGCGACGTGCTCGACGCGATCGACGCGATCGTGCCGCCCGGCACGAACCTGAACGCCGCCGACGCCGGTTGGCGCCCGCCCCACCTCGACGACCCGGCCGCCCGGCGGCGCTAACAGATCCGTAACGTGGCTCTTAGCGTGTTCTTCAAGTTGGCCCATACGGTCAGCCCGTGCTGAGGGCTTCGATCACGGTCGTCACCGCCCTGGCGGCGGCACTCGTGCTGGCGGGCGGTGCGTTCGCCGCTGCGCCAGAGGTGAGCTCGAACTGGTCGGGCTACGTCGCCGCGGCGCCTGACGGCGCCGCAACCACCTTCAGCGACGTCACCGGGACGTGGATCCAGCCCAAGGCGACGTGCGGCGCCGGGCGCGTCGACTCAGCCGCGTTCTGGGTCGGCCTTGGGGGTGACGACGCCTCCTCGCCGGCGCTCGAACAGCTCGGCACGAGCGTCTCCTGCGACGGCAGCACGAACACCCCGACCTACGAAGCCTGGTGGGAGATCGTTCCCGCTGCGTCCGTCCCGGTCCCGCTGAAGATCCGGGCGGGCGACCGGATCAACGCAGCGGTGCTCGTGAACGGACAGACGGTCACGATGAGCCTCAAGAACCTCACCCGCCATACCCGCTTCTCGAAGACGCTGACGCTGACGCAGCCCCTCGACGTCTCCTCCGCGGAGTGGATCGCCGAGGCGCCTTCGAACTGCTCGCCGAACGGTCACTGCAGGCCGGTCCCGCTGACCCGGTTCGGCAACGTCACCTTCACGAACGCGGCGGCGATCGGCAACACACACCCGGGCACGATCACCGACCCGACGTGGTCTCCGACGGCGATCGAGCTGATCGGCGGCAGCGACCAGACGGGGCGGTTCCTCGGAACCGGCGACCCGCTCGGGTCGGGCGTCGGCGCGGTGCCGAGCGATCTCTCCGCCGACGGGCGCTCGTTCAGCGTCTCGTGGCAGTCGAACCTCGCGCCGTAGCGCCCCGCGCCGTCGCGCCGCCCGGAAACCTGGAAAGCTGTCGCGATGGCAACGATCGTCGAGACCGCCGACGGCAGGTCACTCGAACTGCACGAAGCAGGTGACCCGGACGGCCTCCCGGTGTTCGTCCACCACGGCACGCCGGCCTCCGGGACCCTGTACGACCGCTGGACGACGCCCGGCATCCGTCTGATCGGCTACGACCGCGCCGGCTACGGCGGCTCCACACGCAACCGGGGCCGGGCGATCTCCGCCGTCGTGCCGGACATCGAGGCGATCGCCGACGCGCTCGAGCTCGACCGCTACGCGACCTGGGGCATCTCGGGCGGTGGGCCGCACGCGCTTGCGTGCGCGGCACTCTGCGGCGACCGGCTGATCGCCGCAGCCTCACTCGCGGGCGTCGCGCCGTGGGGCGCCGAGGGCCTCGACTGGCACGCGGGCATGGGAGAGGACAACGTCAAGGAGTTCGACCTCGTGCTCGCAGGCGAGGAGGCGCTGCGGCCCTCGGTCGAGCGCGACCGTGACGAGAGCCGGACGCTGAGCGCGGATCAACTGGAGGAGCTGTTCAAGTCGCTGCTCGGCCCCGTCGACCGCGCGGCGCTCACCGGCGCGCTGGCGACCTGGATCCACGAGAACCTGCTCCACGGGCTCGAGCCCAGTGCCGACGGCTGGATCGACGACGACCTCGCCTTCGCCTGGCCCTGGGGCTTCGACGTCCGCGACATCGACCGGCCGACGCTGATCGTGCACGGCGCGGACGACCGTTTCGTCCCGCTGTCGCACGGCGAGTGGCTCGTCGCGCACATTCCCGGCGCGGAGGCCTGGATCGACGACGTGAACGGGCACCTGACGCTGCTGCAGAACCGGGTCGGCGAAGTGCACGAATGGCTGCTCTCACACAGCTGAGCGGCGCCGCGAACGCGACCCTGCGCAAGGGGATCCTCGCCGCAGCCGACAGCCGGCGCGTCCAGGGACTCGTCCGCCGGCACGGCCGCCGCTTCGGAGCCACGCGCTTCGTCGCCGGCGAGACGCTCGACGAGTGCATCACGGTCCTGCGCCGCCTCAACGAACAGGGGCTGGCGGCCAACACGACGCTGCTCGGCGAAGGCGTGCTCGAGCCGACGCAGACCGAGGCGGTCGTCGCGGCCTATCGCGAGGTGATCGCCCGCATCGCCGACGAGCAACTGCAGGCGAACGTCGCACTGAAGCTCACGCATCTCGGGCTCGACATCGACGAGGAACTGGCGTTCGAGAACCTCAGCGCCCTGCTCGCGCAGGGATCGTTCATCCGGATCGACATGGAGCAGTCCCAGTTCGTCGACGCGACACTGCGGATCTATCGGAGACTGCGCGAGGCAGGGTTCGACAACGTCGGCACCGTGCTCCAGGCCTACCTCTACCGCACACCCGACGATCTCGAGTCGCTGCTCGACCTCGCACCGAACCTTCGCCTCGTCAAGGGCGCGTACCTCGAGCCGGAGGCGATCGCCTATCCGCACAAGGCAGACGTCGATGCGGCGTACGCACGCCTCATGGAGCGCATGCTCTCCGGCATCGGGCACACGGCCGTCGCCACGCACGACGAGTCGCTGATCGAGCACGCGATCCGCTACGCCGACGAGCACGCAATCGGCCGCGACCGCTTCGAGTTCCAGATGCTCTACGGCGTGCGGCCGAACCTGCAGCTCGACCTCGTTCGACGCGGGCACAAGGTGCTCGTCGCAACGCCCTACGGCCCCGAGTGGTACCCGTATCTCATGCGCCGACTCGGGGAGCGTCCCGCCAACCTGCTGTTCTTCGTGAAGAACACCCTGCGCGGCTGACGACGGATGGCTTCGATCAGCCGCGTGACCATCCAGGGCTATCGCGGTGCGCGCGACATCGTCCTCGAGCCGGGCAAGACCTGCGTTCTCGTCGGCGAGTCGTCGTCCGGCAAGTCGACGGTGCTCTCAGCCATCTGGACGCTGCTGGAAGCAGCGGCGCCGATGCCGACGAGCGACGACATCTCCCGCGGCTACAGGCGGGTGCACGTCGAGGCCGTCGTCGGAGAGCGCACGCTGTTTCTCGACGCTCGGCCGCCGGCGACCCTGAACCTGAACCGCGAGGGCGCACCGCACGCGCTCTTCTTCCCCGCCCACCTGCGGCCGTCGACACTGATCGCCCGCACAGACTCGGCGGCCACGCGCGCGCTCGCGATCGTGCGAGACGAGACGAGCACGGACGGCGGTCTCTCGCTCATCCGGTCGATGGCGGGCCTGATCATGGCGCGCGTCAAGGACCACGTCATCCTGATCGAGGAGCCCGAGCTCTACCTGACCCCGCCCGCTCAGCGTCACCTGCACCGTCTTCTGCGGCGGCTCGCCGCGCGCGGCCGCAACCAGGTCATGTACTCGACTCACGCTCCGGTGTTTCTCGGTGTCGACCGGCTCGACGAGCTGGTGCTCGTCCGGCACGACGAGCGCACGGGCACGGCGCTGCTGCAGCCGAAGGCGCTTTCGGAGCAGCGCACGTTCCGGCTCGTCAGCGAGCTCGACGCGGAACGTGCCGAGATCTTCCTGTCGCGCGCCGTGCTGCTCGTCGAAGGGAGGACCGAGAAGCTCGTGTTCCCGCTCATCTTCCAGGCGCTCGGTCTCGACGCAGACCAGGAGGCGATCGCGGTGATCGATTGTGCCGGCAAGGGCAACATTCCGTTGTTCGCGGAGATCTGCAACGTCTGCGCGATCCCGTACGTCGTCGTGCACGACCGCGACGCGCCCCGTGGGTCGATGCCCGCCGACGCCGAGCGGGTCGCGAACGAGACGATCCTCCGTGCCGCCGGGAAGCGCCGCACCGTGACCCTGATCCCCGACTTCGAGGGAGTCACCGGGCTGCGCGCGCGCCGCGGCAAGCCCGCGGCTGCCTGGAAGCGATTCCAGACCGGCGACGGCGAGGTCCCGGGGCCGCTCAGACAGGCCGTCGAGCGCGTCGTGGCTGCCGCGCGGCGCGCCCCGCGGACGACCCGCGGCGCTTGACTACCATGCCCCGCGTGCCTGGGCTGCGGAAGGTTCTCGACTGGGTGGTGACGATCGGCGTTGCGCTCGTGCTCGTGCTCGTGTTCGAGGCCGAGGTCGCCAAGCCGTACCGCATCCCGTCGTCGTCGATGGAGCCGACGCTTCACTGCGCCAAGCCCGGGGCCTGGTGCGAGGGCCGCTTCAACGACCGCGTGATCGCAAACAGGCTCTCCTATCGCTTCGCGAACCCCAAGCGCGGGCAGATCGTGGTCTTCCACGCCCCGTCCGACGCGTGCGGGATCGGCGGAACCTTCGTCAAGCGGCTGATCGGCCTGCCCGGCGACACCGTGTCCGAGCGGAACGGGTTCGTCTCGATCAACGGCAAGCCGCTCCACGAACCGTACGTCGACCCGAAGCTGCGCGACACCATCACCAACACGTGGCAGGTCCCGCAGGGCCGGTACTTCTTCATGGGCGACGACCGTGTGCACTCCTGCGATTCCCGGATGTGGGGATCGGTGCCGAGATCGAGCCTCATCGGCCCGGTGCTGTTCACCTACTGGCCGCCGACCAGCTGGTTCTGAGCCGCTCCGGGCTCGTCAGCGCGGCTCGAGCACCGAATCGACGAGCCCGTACTCGACGGCCTCCTCGGGTGACATGAAGCGGTCACGGTCGATGTCCCGCAGCACCTGGTCGACGTCCTGGCCCGAATGCAGCGAGATGATCTCTGCCATCCGGCGCGTCATGTCGAGGATCTCCCGGGCCGCGATCTGGATGTCCGCGGGCGTCCCGCGGAACCCACCGGAGCCCTGGTGGATCATGAGCTTCGCGTTGGGCAGGGCAAAACGCTTGCCCGCCGCGCCGCCGGCGAGGATCATCGCTGCCGCGCTCATGCCCATCCCGAGACAGACGGTCGAGACGTCCGACTTCACGTACTGCATTGCGTCGTAGATCGCCATGCCCGCGTAGGCGGAACCGCCGGGCGAATTGACGTAGAGATGGATGTCCTTGCCCGGATCCTGCGCGTCGAGGTGCAGCAGTTGGGCGGCGATCAGATTCGCGATCTGATCGTCGACCTCCTGGCCCAGAAACACGATGCGCTCGCGCAGCAGGCGCGAATAGATGTCGAACGAACGCTCCATGCGCCCGTCCTCCTCGACGACCATCGGTACCACCGATCCCACCAACACCTCGACCTCCTGAGGTAACATGCAACTTGTCGGTTGCACTATAGCGCAACCAGGAGGTTGCAGATGATCAGGAAGGAAATCGTCCTCCCCGCGCCGCGCGAGGATGTCTGGGAGGCGCTGACGGAGCCCGAGCGGCTCGAGGACTGGTTCGCCAACGACGTCGAGCTCGACCTGCAGCCCGGCGGCGGTGCGAGCTTCCGCTGGTCGAACGGCGAGGAACGGCACGCGACCGTGACGGAGATCGAGCCGACGCGGCGTCTCGCCTTCGAATGGGACGACGAGGGCGAGGTGGAGTTCACCCTGGAGGACGACGCCGACGGCACGAGGTTGACCGTGGTCGAGTCGTCGCCCGCCTGGAGCACCGCGCTCGATCTGCAGGCCTCAGCGCTCGTCTGTTGCTGAATCGGTGCAGCCTGATTCGCTCAACCTCGTGTTCGGCGCGCTCGCCGACCCCAGCCGACGGCAGGTGATCGGCTACCTCTCCGCCCGCGGCACGGCCACCGCCACCGAGCTGACCGGCGAGCTGCCGATGACCCGTCAGGCGGTGTCGAAGCACCTGACGACGCTCGCGGACGCAGGCCTCGTCGAAGCGGAGCGTCAGGGGCGCGAGACCCGTTACCGGCTGACTCGCGCCGGCACCGAATGGGACGATCGCCTCGACGCGCTCGTGCAGCACTTCGAACGCCGCAAGACGTGAACGACCATTAGCCTGCAGACGTGGCGACCTACGACAGTCTCCGCTCGCTCCCACTGCACATCGACGGGTACTACCTCGAGCCGCTCGAGCGCGAGGTCGCACGCGGGTTCACCCTCCGCCGGACGGTGATCGTGCTGCACGGGCGCGGCGAGGAAGGACGCGGCGAGGAGGTCGACTACGACCCGATGCAGCAGACACGGTTCCAGGAGCAGGGCGGTGAAATGCCGCTCGCGGGCGAGCACACGCTCGAGTCGTTCTCGCTGCTCCAGTCGGGACAGACCGAGTACCGGCGCTGGGCACTCGAGTCGGCCGCTCTGGACCTGGCGCTCCGACAGTCCGGCCAGTCGCTCGGGGAGGCGGTCGGACGAGAACCGCAGCCGCTTCGCTTCGTCGTCTCGACGCGCGTCGCGAGCGTGCCGCGCTGGCTCGAGCTGTATCCCGAGCTTCGCTTCAAGCTCGACCCGGACACCGACTGGACGGACGAGATCGTGACGTCGCTGGCCGCGGCCGGCCGGGTCGAGACCGTGGACTTCAAAGGGATCTTCCGCGGCGAATTCGGCGCGCCGCCGGACCCCTCGCTCTACGGCCGCATCGTCGCGGCCTTCCCCGAGGCGTGGATCGAGGATCCAGCGCTCACACCCGCGACCTCCACGATCGTCGCCGAGCACCGCGACCGCATCACGTGGGACGCGGGCATTCACGAATGGAGCGACGTCGAGGCATTGCCGTTCGCGCCTCGGGCGCTGAACTGCAAGCCGTCGCGGTTCGGCTCGGTCAGACGGCTCTTCGACTTCTACGACGCTTGCGAGGAGCGCGGGATCGCGCTCTACGGCGGCGGCCAGTACGAGCTCGGCCCGGGACGCGATCAGATCCAGCTGCTCGCGTCACTCTTCCATCCCGACGCGCCGAACGACGTCGCGCCGGACGGCTTCAACGTGACGGAGCCGGTCACCGGCCTGCCCGAGTCACCGCTGACGCTCGAGCCGCTCCCCGGTTTCCGCCTTTCCTAGCGGAGCGACAGGGCTTTCGCCGCCAGCCGGTCGACCGAGCCGTCGCCGGCCGTGCCGATCGGATGCCAGGCGGCGCGGGCGCCGGGCTCACCGCGGCCGATCAGCAGGTACCGCACATCGAGGTGGAAATGGGCCGGCTCTCCCGGGCTGTCCGGGATCTCGTGGACGTCGACGTCGAACGGGCGCGGAGCGGTGGGATGCAGCTCCACCTCGAGCGCAGTCTCCTCGCGCGCCTCGCGAATCGCCGCGGCCTCGAGCGAGACGTCGTCCGGCTCGATGTGGCCGCCCGGCTGCAGAAGCCGCCCGAGCTTCACGTGCTCGACGAGACAGGTGCGCACGCCTGCGTCGTCGATCACGAATGCGGAAGCGGTGAAGTGCGCCGACGGCTCATCGCGCGACAGCGGCTCGGACAGCTCGTGGGCGAGGCGAACCATCGCGCAGCGATCCGCCTCCTCGGTCGCATCCGCTGCGACATGCACCTGCAACAGCCGCACGAGCACCTGACGTTCGATCATTCGTACTGGAGCGCCGCGAGGACGTTCAGGCGCGCGGCACGTCGCGCCGGGAAGATGGCGGCGAGCAGGCCGGCGATGATCGCTGCGATCACGAAGACGACCAGCGTACCCCACGGGATTGCGAGCGTGAACGAACCGAGCGCCTGACCGACGAGCAGAGCCAGCCCGACGCCCAGCGGGATCCCGAGCGACGCGCCGATCAGCGCGGTCACGACGCTCTCATGACGGATCATCCGCCGCGTCTGGCGCCTGGTCAGCCCGACCGCGCGCAGCATGCCGAGCTCACGGGTGCGTTCGAAGACCGACAGGACGAGCGTGTTCACGATGCCGAAGAGGCTGACCAGGATCGAGAGCGAGAGCAACACGTAGAGCAGGTTCAGGAACACGTTGATACCGGCCTCCTGCTGCTTCTTGAACGCCGATTCGGTCTGGATCTTCGCATCGGGGAACTCCTTCAAAGCAGACGTGAGCGCGGCGGTGTTCTGCGGTGTCACACCGCCGGCCATGTTGATGAAGGCGAAGACGTTCTGCGGGTCTTGATAGATGCGGTCGAAGAGGCTCGTCGAGATCGTCACGTTGCCGAATGGAGAGCCGCCGCTCGGAGCCTTGAAGATGCCGTGCACCTCGAGGGGGACGGTCTCACCCGTGGGCAGCTCGAGCGGGATGGGCGAGCCCAGCACGAGGTGATGATCCTTCGCGTACGTCGAGCTGACGAACGCGCCGGAGTCCCCGAGCCCGGCGGGCACGCCGGGGCCGCCCGACTTCCACGTGATCTTGATGACGCGGCCGACGTTGGGCTCCACGCCGGTCACGTCGACGTGGCTGCCGAACACCCTTCCCTCGCCCGCGCGAACACCGGAGACGGCGAGGACACCGGGCACGCCGCGGACCGCCTGCTCCGAGGCGACGCCCGTCGGCGTGAACCCGTTCTCCGAGGTCAGCGCATAGTCGCCGAGGAACTGCTGGTCGACCGCCTGCTCGAACGTGGCCTTGAGCCCGGATGCGAGGACGCCGACCGCCGTGACCAGCGCGAGCCCGATCATCAGCGCGGCCGCGGTCGATGCTGTGCGCGCGGGATGGCGCATTGCGTTCTCTCTGGCGAGTGAGCCGGAGACGCCGCCGAAGCGCGCTCCGGGCCAGCCGAGCGTCGAGGCGAGCGGCGGCACGAGCTTCGGTGCGGCCAGCGCCATGCCGATGAAGCTGATGATGACACCGAGGCCGATCGCGAGGAGGCGCTGAACACCGGACGCGCCGGTCGCGAGCCCGCCGAAGAGCAGCAGAGCGAGTGCGAGCGCGAGCGTGACGAGGGCCGCCGGCATTCCGAAGCGGGCGAGGCGTGACGGCGGGAGCACGCCTTCGCGAACGGCCGCGATCGGCTCGACCCGCGTCGCACGGAGCGCCGGCAGCAGGCTGGCGAGCACCGTGACGACGGTGCCGACGACCAGCGAGACGATCACGGTGCGCGTCGCAAAGATGGTGTTGCCGTGCGGCAGGTCGATGCCGAACGAGACGAACAGCGCCTCGAGGCCCTTGGCGATCCCGAGCCCGATGAAGAGGCCCGAGACCGAGGCCAGGATGCCGATCACGCCGCCCTCGACGATCACCGAGATCATCACCTGTCGCCGCGTCGCGCCCAGAGTCCTCAGCGTGCCGAACTCGCGTGCGCGCTGCGCGATGGTGATCGAGAGCGTGTTGGCGATCACGAAGATACCGACGAAGAGCGCGATCCCTCCGAAGGCGAGCAGGAACTTCTGCAGGATGCTCGTGAACGCACTCGTGTCCTGCACCTGCTTCGCAGCCTCCTGGGTGCCGCTCCGCACCTGTGTCGTGGGAGGCAGGATGGGCTTGATCTCCGCGACGAGCTGCGCGGGCGAGATGCCTTGCCGCGCGGCAACGTCGATCGCATCGAGCTTCCCGACCTTGCCGAAGATCTTCTGCGCGGTCGGGAGATCGAAGATCGCCATGGTCGCCCCGCCGATCGACGAGACGTTGCCGAGCTTCACGACTCCGGTGATTCGGTACTGCTGAACAGGGCCACGCGCAACCGCGCCGATCGTATTGCCGACCGTGTAGTGCTTCTTGTCCGCTGTGCTCTTGTCGATCGCGATCTCGTTCGGTCCCCGCGGCCAGGTGCCGGCAGTGAGCACGAGCGGGTTGAACTGCTGCGTGCCGTTCGGATCGACGCTGAACGCGAGGCCCGGCGCGAAGCCGTTGGAGATCACCTTGCCGTCACGGCCGACGAGCTGTGCCTGGTCGCTGACGCCGCCCTTCGCCGCTGAGACGTCGGGCAGGCTCTGAACCTCGGCGAGCAGCGACTCCGGCATCGACGGGGCGATGTTGCCGTTGTTGCCGTTGCCGATCGCGCTCTTCCCGGTGATCACCGCATCCGACGACTTGTAGACGCTCGTGAAGATCTCGCCGAAGCCGGCCTTCAACGTGTCGGTCAGGACGAAGGTTCCGCTGACCATCGCGACGCCCAACACGATCGCGAACCCGGTCAGAAACGCCCGCAGCTTCCGCCCAGCGAGCCCCTTGAGCGCAACCTGGAGCATCAGCTGTCCAGCGACTGCATGAGCGATACGACGTCCGACGCCGACATGCCCTTGCGCTCTTCGACGATGACGCCGTCCGCGAGAAAGAGCACGCGATCGGCGATCGCCGCGGCTCGCGGCTCGTGCGTCACCATCACGGTCGTCTGGCCGAGCTCCTCGACCGAATCGCGCATCAGCTTCAGGATCTCGCCGCTCGTCTTCGAATCGAGGTTCCCTGTCGGCTCGTCGGCGAACACGATCGCCGGCCGAGAGACGAGTGCCCGTGCGATCGCAACGCGCTGCTGCTGGCCGCCGGACAGCTCGGAAGGCCGGTGGCTCCGCCGGTCGCCGAGGCCGGTCTTCGCCATCAGCTCCTCGAGCCACTGCTTGTCCGGCTTCTCGCCGGCGATCGACAGCGGGAGGACGACGTTCTCCTCCGCGTTCAGCATCGGCAGCAGGTTGAAGAACTGGAACACGAACCCGATGCTGCGCCGCCGCAGCTTGGTCAGCTCCGTGTCGCCCATCGACGTGATCGACTCGCCGTCGACCTGCACGTCGCCCGAGGTCGGCTTGTCGAGCCCGGCGAGGATGTGCATCAGCGTCGACTTGCCGGAGCCCGACGGCCCCATCACCGCGACCAGCTCGCCCGGCTGCACAGCGAGGGAGACGCCGCGCAGCGCATCCACCGCCGCCTCGCCCTCGCCGTAGCGACGCGTGACGTCGGTTGCTTTCACGACTGCACCGTTTGAGTTCATGTGCCCGAGGCTACCGACCGGCGCGCGCACGCCGCCATGGGGTACCACCCTAATTCGACCCTGGTCCTACGCGGGCGCGCGGGCGAACTCGGGAATGATCTCGTCGCCGTAGGCCTGCAGCGTCTCCTCCTGGCTGTGTGTCATGAGGTAGATGTTGAACTGGTCGACGCCGATTTCCTCGAGCTCGCGCAGTTTCGCGGTGCACTGTTCGACGTTTCCGATCACGCAGAACCGGTCGCAGATCTCGTCGGTCACGAATTCCCCGTGCTTCGCACCCACGCGCGAATGCTCGTCGTAGTCGTAGAACTTCCGCGCCTGCACGTAGTCCGTGAGCGCCCTCGGTACGGAGCTACCGTCGGTGCCGTAGCGGTCGATCAGATCCTGAACGTGGTTCGAGACCATCGCCGGGAACCAGCGCACCTGGTCGCGCGCGTCCTGGAGGTCCGCGGTCACGTGGCTCGGTGCGCTGACGATGCACTTCAGCGCCGCAGGATCGCGTCCGGCTTCCTCGGCCGCGCGCCGCGCCGTCGCCATGATCCACTGGATGATGTCCGGGTCGGCGAGCTGGATGATCACGCCGTCTCCTTGGCGTCCCGCGACCGCGAGGGCCTTCGGCCCGTAGCCGGCGACGTGCATCTCGATCTCGGGCAGTTCGGGCCGGACCCACTTCAACTGCAGGTCCCTGTCGTTCCAGTCGACGGGCTCGCCGTTCATGAACGGCTTGATCATCTTCAGGGCCGACTCGAACTCCGCGACCTTGACCGGCTGGCGGCCGATGTAACGCACAGCGGAGTCTCCGCGCCCGATGCCCATGATCATCCGCCCGTCGGAGATGTCGTGCAGCGTCGCGTAGGCGCTCGCGAGCACCGTCGGTTCGCGTGTGCCGGGGTTCGTGACCATGTGACCGAGCTTGATCGTGGAGGTGCGGTCTGCGACGAGCGCGAGCACCGGGAACGACTCCTGCCAGAGCACATGCGAGTCGTACGTCCAGGCGTACTCGAACCCGCGCTCCTCGGCGAACTGGATCAGCTCGATCATCCGGCTGTAGGGCGGGTCGGGGAGCACCGTGACGCCGAAGCTCAAGGCCACGCTGGTGAGCCTACCCACTCAGGATCCGTGCGTGCAGGTCGCGCGAAACGACCGCGGAGAGCTCCCCTTGGACACGTCCGAACGCGGCACGTCCGGGGTCTGACCCCGCCGTTCGCTGCCTCAGGACGCGTCCGCCGCGGACCGTTCTCCGCGGAGCCGCTCAACCATGCGCTCCGACCGTCTCCGCGAGACATGGCCGGGGTCTGACCCCGCGCGGTCGGTCCCGCGTGCGCCTGCCGCGGTCAAGTGAGCCAGGCGAGTGTCTTCGACGCGAGCCGGTCGAGCGCCTCGACGCTCAGCTCGAGGTGCTCGCGCTTCGTGTCCTCGAGCTTCGTGTGCGACAGGCCGCGCAGGCTCTGCACGAACACCATCACCGTCGGGATCCCTGCGCGCGAGACCTCCGCCGCATCGTGCAGCGGCCCCGACGGCAGCCGGTGCGACGTGCCGGCGACCTCGCGGATCGCCTCGTCGGCGAAGCCGATCAACGTCTCGTCGAAGAGGATCGGCTCGATGCTCCAGATGCGCTCCCACTCGACCTCGATGTTCTCCTCGACCGCGAACCGGTCGGCCGCCTCCTTGGCCATCTGCAGCATCCGCGCGAGTGAGCCCGCGTCGAGATGCCGCTGGTCGAGCAGCTGCTCCGCGGTCTCGACGACAGACGTGACGATGCCCGGCCTCGTGACGACGCTCCCCGAGGTACAGACCGCGCCGTTTCCGACCTCGGCGGCAATCTCGCGAATGTAGAGCGCGAGCTTGGCGGCGCCCGCCAGCGCATCGCGGCGCTCGTCCATCGGCGTCGACCCGGCGTGTGCCGCCTGGCCGCGCCAGGTGAACCGCGAGCGCTCGACTCCGTAGGTGCCGAGAACGACGCCGAGTGGAATGTCGAGCACCTCCAGCACCGGCCCTTGCTCGATGTGCAGCTCGAGGTACGCGGCAGCGTGTTCGAGCTGCGAACGCGCCCCGACCGCGCCGTCCAGCTCGACGCCGTGCTCGCGCAGCGCATCCGGCAGCGCGATCCCGCCCTGATCGGTCAGTGCGCGCAGCTCGTCCTGGTCGCGCAGCGAGCCCGCTGCGGCCGACGAGCCGAAGAGCGAGCGTCCGAAGCGCGCACCCTCCTCGTCGGCCCAGGAAACGAGCCGAACCGTCACCGGCGGCCGACCCTCCGCCGCGATCCGCCGGAGGACCTCGGCGCCCGCCAGGACGTTCAGGCAGCCGTCGAGCCAGCCGCCGTTCGGCACCGAGTCGAGGTGGCCCCCGATCAGCAGCGCCCGGTCCGATGCGCCGTGCAGCGTGAACCACTGGTTCCCGGCCTCGTCGATCTCCTCGACCGCGCCGGTGCCCTCGAGCTTCGCGCGCAGGAACGCTCGGGCTTGCTCCCACGTCTCCGTCCAGGCGACTCGCTGCGCGCCGTTTTCGTCGCCCGTGAGCGCGCGCAGTTCCATGAGCTCGGCGACAGTGCGCGAGGGTTCCAATGCCACGCCAGCGATCCTAAACCGTGATAAGACAACCGGGTTCGAGGCTGATGGAACGAGCGAAAGGAGCGGAGCCGATGTCAGTGCTGATCAAGGGTGGCCGCGTCGTCACCGCGGCGGACGATTACGTCGCCGACATCTTCATCGAAGGCGAGCGGATCTCCCTGATCGGCGAGTCGCTGGACGTGGCCGCCGACAAGGTGATCGACGCAGCGGGGAAGTACGTGCTGCCGGGCGCCGTCGATCCGCACACGCACCTCGAGATGCCGTGGCGCGGCGAGACCACGATCGACGACTTCGAATCGGGGCACGCCGCCGCCGCGTTCGGTGGAACGACCACCCACGTCGACTTCTGCATCCAGGGCAAGGGCCAGACATTCGGCGAGGCGCTCGAGCTCTGGCACGCAAAGCGCGAGGGCAAGGCGCTGATCGACAACGGCTTCCACATCGCGGTCACCGACCTCCACGAGGGAGGGACGCTCGAGGAGCTCGCGCGACTGCCCGAGGAGCACGGCGTCACCTCGTACAAGCTCTTCATGGCCTACAAGGACTCGCTGATGGTCGACGACGAGACGCTGTTCAAGGTGATGCAGGTCGCCGCCGAGACCGGCGCGCTCGTGATGGTGCACGCCGAGAACGGCGACGCGATCGAGGTCCTGATGGGCGAGGCGATCGCCGCCGGGAACGTCACACCGAAATACCATGCGCTGACGCGCCCGCCCGAGCTCGAAGGAGAAGCGACCAACCGTGCGATCCAGCTCGCACGCGTTGCCGGCTCACCGCTCTACGTCGTCCACGTCTCCTGCCGGGAGTCGGCCGAGCCGATCGCGCTCGCACGCGACAAAGGCTGGGATGTCTGGGGCGAGACCTGCACCCAGTACCTCTTCATCGACCAGACGTTCCTGGACCGGCCGGATTTCGAAGGTGCGAAATACGTCTACACCCCGCCTCCCAGGCCGAAGGAGAACCAGGAGATCCTCTGGAACGCACTGCGGACGAATGTCCTGCAGGCGATCTCGACCGACCATTGCGCCTATCTGTTCAAGGGGCAGAAGGACGCAGGTCTCGATGACTTCCGCCAGATCCCGAACGGCGGGCCGGGGCTCGAGAACCGCCTGCACATGATCCATCACTTCGGCGTCCGCCAGGGCCGCATCTCCTTGAACCGGATGGTCGAACTGCTCTGCACGAGCCCGGCGAAGCTGTTCGGCCTCTACCCGCGCAAGGGCACGCTCGCGGTCGGTTCGGACGCGGACGTCGTCGTCTTCGACCCGGATCGGAAGCTGACGATCTCCGCAGCGACGCACCACTCGCGCTCGGACTACAACCTGTACGAGGGAACCGAGGTCGAGGGCTCGCCCGAGCTCGTGCTGATCCGCGGGCACGTGGTCGTCGAGAACGACACGCTCGTTGCCGAGCCCGGCAGCGGTCAATTCATCAAGCGCGCGAGGTTCGGCGAGGAACTGAAGTCCGCAGACGCGCTCGCTCGCTAGCGGCTAGCGCGTCTGCGGGAAGCCGAGGTCGACCTTCGACGTGGCCGGGTCGGGCCAGCGCGAGGTGACGACCTTCGAGCGGGTGTAGAAGTCGATTCCCTCCGGCCCGTAGATATGACGGTCGCCGAACAGCGACGCCTTCCAGCCGCCGAACGAGTAGTAGGCGACGGGGACGGGGATCGGGACGTTGATCCCGACCATGCCGGCCTGCACCTCGAACTGGAACTGGCGGGCCGCGCCGCCGTCGCGGGTGAAGAGCGCCGTCCCGTTTCCGTACGGGCTCTCGTTCACGAGGCGCACCGCCTCGTCGTAGGTCGCGACCCGCGTGACGCTGAGCACCGGGCCGAAGATCTCGTCCTCGTAGGCCTTCATGCCCGGCTCGACGCCGTCGATGAGCGTCGGGGCGAGGAAGAAGCCGTCGTCCGGGCAACCGTCACGGCCGTCGACGACGACCGTCGCTCCTTCGTCGGCGCCGATGTACGACGCGACCTTGTCGCGGTGCTCGCGCGTGATCAGCGGCCCCATCTCGGACGCGGCGTCCATCCCGTCGCCGACCTTCACGTTCGGGATCCGCTGCTTGATCGCCTCGACGAGCGGGTCGGCCACGTCGCCGACGGCGACGAGCAGAGACACGGCCATGCAGCGCTCACCGGCAGAGCCGTACGCGGCCGAGACCGCCGCGTCCGCTGCCATCTCGATATCGGCGTCCGGAAGGACGATCATGTGGTTCTTCGCCCCGCCCAGTGCCTGGCAGCGTTTCCCGCTCGCAGTTGCCGTCTCGTAGACGTACCGTGCGATCGGAGTCGAGCCGACGAACGAGACCGCAGCGATCCCAGGATGCCCGAGGATCGCATCGACCGCGACCTTGTCTCCGTTGACCACGTTGAAGACACCGTCGGGAACACCCGCCTGCTGCAGCAGTTCGGCCGTGAAGAACGACGCCGACGGATCCTTCTCCGAAGGCTTCAGCACGAACGTGTTCCCGCACGCGAGCGCGGGCGCCCACATCCACATGGGGACCATCGCAGGGAAGTTGAACGGCGTGATCCCCGCCACCACGCCGAGCGGCTGCCGGATCGAATAGACATCAACGCCGCTCGAAGCCTGTTCGCTCATCCCGCCCTTCAGGAGATGCGGGATGCCGCAGCAGAACTCGATCACCTCGAGCCCGCGCGTCACCTCTCCCAGCGCGTCCGAAAGAACCTTGCCGTGCTCGCGCGTGAGGTGCTTCGCGATCTCCTCACGCCGCGCGTGGAAGAGCTCGCGAATCGCGAAGAAGAGCTCGGCCCGCTTCGCGAGTGACAACGCCCGCCAAGCGGGCAACGCCTCCCGCGCAGACTGGACCGCCAGGTCGACCTCCTCGACCGACGCGAAGTCGACCGCGCCCGACTGCTCACCCGTCGCCGGATTGAACACCGGCCCGGTGCGGCCCGACCGGCCCGGGTAGGCCGCTCCCGCGATCCAATGGTTGATCGGCCTGACGGTGCTGGGTGCGTCGACGACGTCGGTCATTTCAGGTCCCTCCTCGCGTGATAGAGAGGAGCGTACCGTGACGCCGACGCTCGAGGAGCTCGCCGAGGACACCGCCGTGTACCTGTTGCCACGCGCGGGTTTCGACCAGATCGACCGCGGCGAGTTCTTCTTCGAGGCAGGCCCGCTGCGGGCTGCCGTGCACCGGATCCGGCTCGCCGACGTCGAAGCGGCGGTCGCGTGGACGCGCGACGAAGGACGCCGCCGGGGGGTCGGGACGGTCGAATGGTGGGTCGGCTGGCACGCGGCGCCGGCGGAGCTCGGCGAGCGGTTGACGGCGCTCGGGCTCGCGCCCGACGATCCGCCGGTCTTGACCGGAATGACCTGCGAAGCCGAGCCGCCGTCCGGGCCGGCGGAAGTCGACGTCCGCCTGATCGAGACGATCGACGAGCAGCTGGCCGCACTGGAGATCGACTGGGACGTCTGGCGCGTCCCGGGGGACGAACGAGCCAAGCGGCGCGAGATCGAGCGAGGGCGCTTCGAGGCTCTGCGTGCGGTGTCGCAGCATTACGCCGCCTATCTCGACGGGCAGCTCGTCGGCTTCGGCCGCAGCGAGTTCATGGACACCGGCATTGCCCTCATGGGCGGCGCCGTTCTGGCTGAGGCACGCGGCCGCGGCGTGTACCGGGCGCTCGTGCATGCTCGCTGGGAGCATGCAGTGCGACGCGGAACACCGCTCCTCGTCGTTCAGGCGGGACCGATGTCGGAGCCGATCCTCACCGGGCTCGGCTTCGAGAGCCACGGAGAGCTCCGGCTCTACGTCGACCGGTTGTAGGATCGAGCCCATGGCCACGACGGAGGCGCAGACCGAGCTCGGGCGGCAGATCGTCGAGGACGCGAAGAAGTACGTTCTCTATTCGTGGAGCGTGCAGAACGCGATCAACCCGATCGCGGTCGAGCGCGCCGAGGGCCGCTACTTCTGGGACTACGACGGGAAGCGTTACCTCGACTTCGCCTCGCAGCTCGTCAATGTCTCGATCGGCCACTCGCACCCGAAGATCGTGCAGGCGATCAAGGACCAGGCAGAGACGCTCGCGACGATCGGGCCGCCGATGGCGACCGAGTCGCGCTCGCGCCTCGGCAAGCTGCTCGCCGAGGTGACGCCCGGCGACCTCACCATGTCGTTCTTCACGAACGGCGGAGCCGAGGCCAACGAGAACGCGATCAAGCTCGCCCGCTGGTACACGGGACGCCACAAGATCATCGCGCGCTATCGCAGCTACCACGGCGCGACCGCCGGGTCGATCTCGCTGACCGGCGACCCGCGCCGCTGGCCCGCCGAGCCCGGCATTCCCGGTGTCGTGCGGATGTTCGACCCATACACCTACCGTTGCCCCGCCGGCCATCCCGATCCCTGTCCGGTGTGCACCGGAGGCCCTCACCTCGAGGAGATCCTCCAGTACGAAGGCGCACACAACGTCGCGGCCGTGATCCTCGAGACGGTCACGGGCACGAACGGGGTCATCGTGCCGCCCGACGGCTACCTGCAGTCGATCCGCGAGGTGTGCGACCGGCACGGGATCCTGCTGATCGCCGACGAGGTGATGGCGGGGTTCGGCCGCACCGGCAAGTGGTTCGCCGTCGACAACTGGGACGTCGTGCCCGACATCATGACGGTGGCCAAGGGCATCAACTCGGGCTACGTCCCACTCGGAGCGATGGTGGTACGCGAGCCGATCGCCGACTGGGTGCGCGACAAGCCGTTCGCAGGCGGACTCACCTACAGCGGTCATCCCCTCGCCTGCGCGTCCGGCGTCGCGTCGATCGAGGCATTCCAGGAGGAGGGCATCGTCGAGAACGCCGCCGCGATGGGCGAGGTGTTCCAGGTCGAGCTCGCGAAGCTCGCAGAGAAGCACCCGTCGGTCGGGGAAGTGCGCGGGCTCGGCTGTTTCTGGGGCCTCGAGCTCGTCACGAATCGCGACACGCGCGAGCCGCTCGTGCCGTTCAACGGGTCGGGCGATGCAGCGAGGCCGATGGCAGCGTTGATGAAACGCGCGCTCGACCGCGGCCTGTACCTCATGACGCACTGGAACGTGGTCATGTGCTGTCCGCCGCTGACGATCACGCGCGAGGAGCTCGACGAGGCGCTCGAGATCCTCGACGACGCCCTCACGGTTGCCGACGAGTTCGTCTCCTAGGCCGCTCAGCCGCGAGCTGCGCGAGTTCGCCCAGACGCCCGATCGCTACACCCTGATCCCGGGCGACGTCGAACGGCTCGTCGACGAGCGGGTCTGCATGATCCAGGGCAGCGTCTGGGCCGGCGTCTGCGGCGTTCGCGTCCACGAGGACGAGGTCGAAGCTCTCGTGGCGGAGACGCGCGAGTGGATCCGTCCAGGCAAGGCGATCGCGTGGTGGCTCGATCCCGGCACGCAGCCGCAGGACCTGCGCGAGCGGCTACTCGCGGCCGGCCTGGAGGTTCCGGCGCGCGGCGACATGATGCACGCCCTGGCCTGCGTGGAGCCACCGCCGCCTGGGCCCGCGGATGTCGAGATCCGTCGTGTCGAAGTCTTCGACGACTGGCTGGCGGCGACGCAGGTGATGTGGGACGCGTTCGCGACGCCGCAGCAGGAGCGGGAGGCGCAGCAGCCGCACCTGCGCGGCGAGCTCGAGGCGTCGCTGGCGGCGGGTGTGCCCGTCACCTTCCTCGCGTCGGTCAACGGCCGCCCGGCGGGCGTCGGGCGCTCGGTCTACTCGGACCGCGGTGTCTTCCTCATCGCCGGCTCGGTCGCCGAGTGGGCGCGGGGCCGCGGCGTCTACCGTGCGCTCGTCCGCGCCCGCTGGGACGACGCCGTGGCGCGGGGCACGCCGGCGCTCGTCACCGAGGCGCTCGCGGATACGTCCTATCCGATTCTGAAACGATGCGGGTTCGAGGACGTCTGCACGATCATGCGACTGAAGGATCCGCGATGAGCCTGTTCAACGACGGCAGCCGCCGCTACCAGGATCGCTTCGACACCCGCCGACTCGCGGATCGGATCGACGAGCGGCTCGTGCGCGACTGGATCGACGACGACGATCGAGCCTTCATCGAGCGCTGCGACATGCTCTTCATCGCCACGGCAGATGCCGCCGGCCGGCCTCAGTGCTCGTACAAGGGCGGCGACACGGGCTTCGTGCACGTCGTCGACGAGCACACCGTCGCCTTCCCGAACTACGACGGCAACGGGATGTTCCTGACCGCCGGCAACGCACTCGTCAACCCCCACGTCGGACTGCTCTTCCTCAACTTCGAAGAGCGCAAGCGGCTGCGTCTGAACGGGACCGCCGAGCACGTCGACGACGACCCCCTGCTTCGCGACTACCCCGAGGCGCAGTTCCTCTGGCGCGTGCGGGCGACCGAGGTGTTCCCGAACTGTCCGCGCTACATCCACCACTACACCCTCGTCGAGCATTCGCGTTTCGTCCCGAAGTCGAATTGCGAGACGCCCGTGCCGGACTGGAAACGTCGCGACTGGGCGAAGGACGTGCTGTCCGCCGACGACCCGGCCAACACCGACCGCTAGAACGACGACTCAGACCGCGGCTGCGGACACGTCTGCAACGTCCGGCGCCCGGCGGCCAGCCTCGCGACGAAGGCGTGCAGAGGTCGATGGCGCACGATCATCGGTGGGTTGTCGTAGACGGGGCGGGGCTTCGGCCCGGCCGGGCTCAGATCGAGCGACGACGGTGGATAGAACATTCAGCTCACCTCCTGGGAACAGCGTTGTTGGCACATCGTTGTGCAACCGGTTGCATTTCGAGCGAGAGAAACATCAGGCCGAGCCCCGCACGACGAGCTCCGCCGGAATCGTCACGTTCGTGATCGCGCCGGTCTCGAGCCGCTGGACGAGTGTGCGCGCGAGCAGCGTTCCGACGAGTGGCCCGTCCTGGCGAATCGTGGTCAACGGCGGATTCGCGTAGGCGGCGATCGCTATGTCGTCGTACCCCATCACGCCCACATCGTCCGGCACCCGGCGGCCATGCGCTCGAAGCGCATCCATCGCTCCGAGGGCAAACAGGTCACTGTTCGCGAAGACCGCGTCGAACTCGCCGTTGCGCTCGAGCAACGTGTCGATCGCGGCTGCCGCCGAGGCCTCGGGCTGCTCCCAGTTCGCGTGGACGGTGAGCTGGGGATCGGCGACGAGACCTGCGGCCGCGTGCGCCGCTTCGTAGCCGCGCCGACGGTCTGCGACTTCGGGAGCCCACGTCGGCCCGCCGAGAAAGGCGATGCGCCGGCGCCCGGTCGAAAGGAGATGCTCGGTGGCTATCCGCCCTCCCTCGAAGCTCTCGCCGCTGACCGAGGAGTAGTCGTTGTTCTCAGCCGGCGCTCCCCAGACGACGATCGGTAGGCGCTCACCACCGAGGTCCTCGAGGAGTTCGGGTGTGCACGAGGCCGAAAGCAGGATGAAGCCGTCGGCACGGCCGCTGTCGAGGTAGCGGTGTGCCCAACTCGGATCATCGACTTTCGCCTGCAGAACGAGGAGTTCGTAGCCCTGTTGGCTGAGCTCGGTCGAGATCCCGCCCATGATCTCGAGCATGAACATGTCGAGCGTCTTCAAGCCCTGGCCCCAGTCGAACCGGACGAAGCCGGCAACGTTTCCCTGTCGGCGGCTGAGCCGCTGCGCCGGCACGTTCAGCTCGAAGTCGTGCTGCTCCGCGATCGCCCTGATCCGCTCCTTCGTCGCGACGGTGATCAGCGGGCTGTCGTTCAGGGCGCGCGAGACCGTCGACTTGTCGACCCCCGCAATCCGGGCGATGTCGGCGATGGTATTTGCCTTGCTCGCGGGCATTGCAACCGGTTGCATGCTATCAGAAGCGCTCAGAGCGGCAGGACGTCGCCGGCGTCGAAGAGCCGGCCGAACATCGCGACCACGTCGGGATCGAACTGCGTGCCTGCCGACGAGCGGAGGCGGCGAACCGCCTCCTCGGCCGGGAGGCGCTCGCGGTACGAGCGATCGGTGACCATCGCATGGAACGCGTCACAGACCAGCACGATGCGAGCCTCGAGCGGAATCTCGCTGCCTGCTCTGCCGTCCGGGTATCCGAGCCCGTCCCAACGCTCGTGACAGGCACGCACGATGGGGCGGACGTCGGCAAGCCGATCGATCGGTGCGAGGATCTTCTCGCCCAGCTCCGGATGCTGCTTGACGATCTCGAACTCCTCGTCGGTCAGCGGCCCTGGCTTGTGCAGGATCTCGGACGGAATCCCGATCTTGCCGATGTCGTGGAACAGCGCCGCGAGCTCGAGCCGTTTGAGCGTGTCCCGGTCGAGTCGCAGCTCGCGGCCGACGAGCAGCGCCATGTCGGCGATCCAGCGTGCGTGCGACGAGGCATACGCGTCGTTTGCCTCGAGCGCATTCGCGAGCGATGCGACCGTCGACACGAACGTGTGCTCGAGGCTCTCGAGGTTCTCCGCGCTCTCGATCGCAAGCTTCGCCTGGTGGGCGAGGCCCTCGAGCAGCCGGAGCTGCCGGTCGTCGAGATCGCGCACGCCGGTCGTGACGGTGAGCGCGCCGACCCGGCTGCCCTCCAGCCGCAGGGGAGCGATCACGAGACGAGCGGCCCGCTCGTCGTCGACTCCGTCCATGTGGGCGACCACGTCCGGCTCGAGCACGAAGGGCTTCGTGCGACCCTCGAGCCACTCGCGGGCGAGCTTGCCGGAGAACCGGCGGCCGCTCGCCGGATCGACGTCCGGCGCATAGCCGTTCGACGCACGGGCAACGAGGTCGCCTGGCGCCGCGTCTTCCTGGATCCACAGCGCGGCGCGCTCGGTGCCGAGCACGCGCGCGGTCACCTCGACGCTCCGTGCCAGCACATCGTCGGGCGTCTCCGCCGTCGCGAGCTCGCGGCTCGCCTCGAGCAGCGAGTTGGCGATCTCGGCAGCCTCGAGCTGCCTGCCGTACAGACGGGCTTTCTGCAACGCCACCGACGCCTGGGACGAAAACGACGCGAGCAGCCGCTCGCGGTCCTCGTCGAGGGCGGTCGCAGAGAGCACGAGGCGGCCTTCGATCCCGTCGCCCTCGGCGAGCTGGGCGGAGAGCCCATCGCGAAGCGGCGGGCCGACGCTCGCGGCACAGGTGTCGCCCAGCCACAGCGACGCGGACTCGGTCTCGAACAGCGACACCGCGGTCTGGACCATGTGCTCGCAGATCTCCTCGACCGTGTGCGCCCGCGAGACCACGTCGGCGAAGGCAAGCAGCGCTTTGGCGCCCTCCGCCTCGCGCCGTTGCTGCTCGTAGAGTCGTGCGTTCTCGAGCGCGACGGACGCCTGGCCGGAGAGCACCTCGAGCAGGCGGACGTCGTCCTCGTCGAACTGGTTCAGGCCGAGCTTCGAGATCACGATCACACCGGTCACCCGCGAGCCGTAGCGCAGCGGCACGACGGCGAGCGACTCCTCGATCTCCTGCGTTCCCGGGATCCTGAACCCGAACTCGCACTCGAGGGCGTTCGGCACGAGCAGCGACTCGCCGGTCTCGGCGACGCGTCCGGTGATGCCCACCCCGACCCGCTGCGTGTAGGCGTCCGCCGCGGAGTGCACGCTCGAGTCGTATTCACCGACGAATGTGATGGGCCGCAACTGGTCGCCGTCCCGCAGCACGACACGGCAGTTGTGATAGTCGATCAGCAGCCGAAGCTCGGTCGCGATCGTCTGTCCGATCTGCTGGACGTCGTTCAGCCGGTTGAGCTTCCCCGCGAGTGACTGGAGCATCTTCAGATGTGCGACCGAGCGCACATCGCGTGCGACAGCAGTCGCACCGGCCGCGGGTCGTTCGGTGGGGCCGTCCTCGTAGAGAACCGTCTGGTTCTTGCCGCGGGCCTTCGCCGCCATCATCGCCGACTCTGCGCACGCGATCAGCTCACGAGGGTTCATCGCGTGGTGCGGGCCTTGTGAGATCCCGATCGACACGGTCATCCGCCCGGCCGGCTCGAACTCGACCTCGCCCAGACGGTCCGAGAGTCGCGCTGCGAGCGCGAGCGCGTCACCCGCATCGCACGAGGGCATGATCACGCCGAACTCCTCTCCACCGATGCGACAGACGACATCGGAGTCTCGGACGTTCTCCCGCGCCAGGCGCGCGAGCTGGATCAGCAACTGGTCGCCGGCTCCGTGACCGTGGACATCGTTGACGCGTTTGAAGTCGTCGAGGTCGAACATCAAGACCGCGACCGAGTCATGGATTCGCGACGCTCGCGTCAGCTCCGCCCGCAGACGTTCGTGGAAGAAACGGTGGTTGTAGAGACCGGTGAGCGAGTCCGTCTGCGCCAGGTGCTCGAGACGCGCACGGATCTGCGCGTTGTCGACCGCCAGGGCCGCGGCATCGGCGAACCACTTCGCGAGCTCGAACTCGTGCTCGGCGAAGCCTGCTTCCTCGCCGATCCGATAGATGTTCAACGCGCCTTTGAGCGCACCGCGCGCGATCAGCGGGACGCTGATCAGCGCTTCCGGCTCGACCGGTGTTCCGGGGACGGTGACCACCCGCGGATCGAGGTGCGCCTGATTCGTCAGGACGGGCTGGCGGTTCTCGACCGCCCAGCCGGTGATGCCCTCGCCGAAACGCGGACGGCTCTGCATGATCTCGTCCTCGTAGGCCTGTGAGCGGGCGAGCATCGGAATCAGCACGCGCCGGTCCTCGTCGACCTCATAGATGTGCAGGGCCTCGTACGGCATGAGATCGGCGAGGGTCTCTGCGATGCGGTCGAGGAGCGCCTCGAGGCTCTGCTCGGACAGCACCAGGTGGAAGACCTCGGCCAGGCGCCGGTACGACTCGACCAGGTTCACCGGCCGGCCGCTTCCGTCACCCGTGTCCCAGTCGGGCTCGAGCGCCGCAGTCGTCTCACGGATCATTCGAGGGTTCATCGGCGCGCCGCGCGCCTCCCTTGAGCCTCAGACCGGGGTCAGAGCAGGCCGCAGACGCGGGCCGTGTTCGGCCACGGGGTGAACCCCCGGCCAGACTGATAGGCGCGAACGGCCGCCTGGATCTGAGCCCAGACCGGCCAGTTGTCGGCGGTGCCGAAGCGGTTGACGAATTCCGGCCCGTACTGGATCTGGAACGTCCGGTCGAACTGGAGGCCGCCGTAGTAGCCGTTGCCGGTGTTCGCATCCCAGGAGCCCTCGAAGCGGTGGATGCAGAGGAACGAGTCATGGAGCCGCGCAGGGATCGCCGGCTCGTGCTCGGACACGACGAGGGTGGCGGAGGCGCTCCGGCGCTGCCAGAGCCGCAAGGTCGCGCGCGCGCTCGGCGCCTGGGCGCGCGCGAACCTCGCCGTCACGCGCCCGGGATAGATCTGGCGCAGGCTGAGGGCAAGCCGTCGGCTGTAGCTGACGCGGGCAGAGAGCCGGGCATGGAGGGCCGGCGCCTTCGGGAGCCGCACGAGCAGTCGCCTGTGGAGGACGGCGAGTGCACGCCGCTGCGCGAGGAAGGCACGGCGGGTCCAGGTGTCGATCGACCGCTGGAGGTACCTCACGTTGTTCGTGCGGCGATCGAGGAGCGAGCTCGGCGTCCGTTTCTCGTGGGCGGCGCGCTGGTACGTCCAGGTGAGCTCGCGATAGTGACCGACGAGCAGGCGCATCGCGCTGACCTGGCCCGGCAGGTCCGGGCGCAGGCCCATCCGCGCGTTGGCGCCGCCGGCGAGGGTGAACGTCAGGATGAGCGCCAACCCGAGCAGGCTCAGCGGCATGGTCAAGCGCACGACGAGGTGGTCCTCCTTAGGCCCTAAGGTCCGCATGGCATGAAAAGGAAGTGCCTCGCGACGGTAGGGCGCCACCGCCGCAAGCGACCAGGGGACGGTACCGGCTGCGCGGGTTGTCAGGACGGAGAACCGCTAAGGATTCTGTAAGCGTCTCTTTAGGAGAGAAAACCCCTGCAAAAAGGGCACTAAGAGAACAGATCGAGCTCGTGCTCGATCACGATCTCACGCGCCGTTCCGTCGCCCTCGAGCCGTAGGCCCCGGACGACCACCGCGGGAACGCCCTCGGCCTTCCCCCGCGCCAGGTCGGCCGCCGCTGCGATCTCGTCCGCGATCGCGACCCGGCTCGCCCGCAGCTCGTAGCCGATCCGGTCGGTGGTGCCGCGCAGGTCGACGATCGGCGACAGCCCCGCCACGCCGATCGCGACGTCTGTCGTCCCCTGACGGAACGGGCGGCCGAACGAGTCGGTGACGATCACCCCGACCGTCCGCCCGGTCAGCTCGCGCACGCGGTCCCGCGCGAGCCGCGCCGACGCATCGGGATCGACCGGGAGCAGCACGAGCGTTCCCGGCTCGGGCGCATTCGAATGGTCGACGCCTGCGGACGCGCAGATGAACCCGTGGGAGGTCTCGGCGATCACGAGCGGCCCCCGCTCGCGCACGATTCGCTTTGCCTCGCGCAGAATCGCCTCGACTTCACGAGGGTCACGCTCGTCGCCGGCCAGCTCGATCGCATGCGGCGACGCCTCGAGCGAGTCGATCCTGATCACGCGGCCCTCCGCCTTCGAGACCGCCTTCTGGGCGATCACGAGCACGTCGTCGTCAGCGAGCTCGATCAGCTCCACGATCATCGCCGCCAGGTCGTCTCCCTCCCTGATCTCCGGCAGGCCGCGGACGGGAATGAGCGAGATCACTGTGCGCCGTCGACGCCGGTGATGCGCAGGCCTACGTGCGCCTTGTAGCGCCGGTTCAGGTTGACGATCACCGCCGTCATCCCCTCGAGCGCACGGGCGCTCGCGAGCGGCCCTGCGTCGAGCGCGCGGCCGCCGACCAGCTGCCCGGCGAACCGGATCGCCAGCTCCTTCGCCCGGGCATCGTCGCCGCAGATCAGCGCGTCCTCGTCCGGGGGCTGCGCCTCGAGGTTCGCCGCGGCGATCGAATGCAGGCCGGCCGCGACCGGGGCGCCCACGACGGCCTGAATGCGCTCCGCGAGGCTCAGACGGTCGGGATCGGGGACCATGCCGATTCCTTTGCGAAACTCGATCGCGCTGGCCACGCTGAGCAGCGGAGTCGACCCGAGCGCACCGGCCAGGGCGGCTGCGGTCTCGAGCGCCGCGTCCGCCTTCACCGCGAGCACGACGAGATCGGCGCCTGCGACGGCACGCTCGCTGGTCGCACCGGCGATCCGCACGCCGCCGAGCTCCGCCGCCGCCGCCTCTGCGCGGCGCCCCGTCCCGCGAGCCGATGATGACGTCGTCGGCGCCGAGCGCGACCAGCCGCCCGGCGAGCGCCCGGCCGAAACTGCCCGTCCCGCCGAGAATCGCGACTCTCACTTGACGGCCTCCGCCGAGTGGAGCGCCGCGGCGGCGAGCTTCCGAGCGGCGCTCTCGTCCGCCATCAGGGTCTTCGTCACGAGCGTGCTCCTCACGCCGGGCACCGGGCCGGTCGCTTCATCGAGCTCGTCGATCACGAGCACGTCGATGAGGTGCTCGTAGCACGATGCGACGTGCGCCGGCGTCGTTCCACCCGCGAGCCGGGCGAGCATTCGGTCGGCCGGGCCTTTCACCGCGCGCCCGCCGATCAGAGGGCTGATTGCGACGCACGGGACCTTTCTCTGCTCGAGCGCGCGCCGGATCTCGGCCACGGCGAGGATCGGCCCGATCGAGACGTACGGATTGCTCGGTGCGATCAGGATGACGTCCGCGGCATCGATTGCCTCGACGACGCCCGGCGCGGGCACGGCGGTCGGCGCTCCTGCGTAGTGCACCGCGTCGACCTGGTCACGGTGCTCGCGCGCCACGAACCAGGTCTGGAACGCGAAGGTCCCGGCCGGCGTCTCGAGAAACGTTCGCACGGGATCGTTGGTCGCCGGCAGCAGCTGCGCCTCGAGCCCGAGCACGCGCGCGATCCGGTCGGTCGCGTCGCTGAGGGCCATCCCGTTGCGCAGCAGCTCCGTCCGCACCAGATGCAGCCCGATGTCGCGGTCGCCGAGCTTGAACCAGGACTCGCCGCCGAGCTGCGAGACCGACGCGAGCGCCTGCCACGTCTCGTCGGCCCGGCCCCAGCCGCGCTCGTCGTCGGAGAGCCCGGTGAGCGTGTAGAGGATGCTGTCCAGATCGGGCGAGACCCGCAGGCCCAGCACCTCGAGGTCGTCCGCAATGTTGCCTATGATGGAAACGTTGCCTGGTTCGACTACACCAACGAGGCCGCGCAGGAACCGCGCCCCTCCGACGCCACCCGAGAGGACGGCGACCTTCACGCTGCGGTCTCGAGTCGAAGCGCGGCGAGCACACGCCGGGTGTGCGCTCCCAGCCGAGCACCGAGCCGCGCGAGATCGTCCGGCGCGTCCACGTCATCCATGAGATTCGGCGAGTCCAGCCGCCGGGACTCCGCCAGGGTCGCGAAGCGCTCGGCGCTCCCGGGACCGTAGACCGGTTCGAAGAGGCGCTCGTCGGAGAGTGCGAGCGCGTTCGTCGTGCCGTCCGCGGCTGCGACCAGGGCAAGCCCGCCGTCGGGCATCGCGCCGACGAGCGCGAGCAGGTCGCGGGTGGTCGCGCAGGGGAGATCCGCGTTGACGACCAGGAACGGGGCGGGCAGGCCCGTGGCCGCGGCCGCGTCGAGCGCTGCGCGCACGGCAGCGCCCTGGCCGCGATGCGGATCCGGGACATGGGTCACGCCTTCCGGCAGCGACAGCGCCTGCTGCGAGACGACGAGCACCGGCCCGACCCCGACCGCGGCGGCCAGGACGTCCGCCAGCATCGCCTCCGCGAGGCGCAGCCGGCCGCGCTCGGACAACGCCGCGAGGCGGCGCTTCGGGTCACTGCTGCGGAAGGGGACGACCACGGTCGTCATCGCCCGAAGACGATACCCGGGCGGGCTAGCGAGGCCGTGGGAACTCGTGCACGTCGATCCAGTGCGTCCCGCGCAGCGCCTCGACGATGCGTGGGTCGGTGTGCGCAGGATTGAAGACGTGCGAGTCGAGATCGCAGCAGACCGCGACGGTGTCGGACGAAAGTCCTTCGAGCTGGACGAAAGCGTCCACGGGAATCTGCACTTCGCCCAGGGTGTAGTGGCGGAACTGCAGTTCGGGTGCGAGCTCCATCAGCGCCGGCCAGTCTGGGCAGGATCGAGTGCTCACAGCCGCGAAGTTGGCGCGCCCTCGTCGATTTCCTGCAACGACCACTCACCATCGAGGAGGACGACGCCCGTCTCGTCACCGCTCGGGAAGACGAAGAACCGCAAGGCGTCATCGAGCGTGTGGAGGAGACCGCCCGTCTCGCTGTCGACCAGAGCGAAGCGCAGATGGAACCGCCCGTCGGCCAGCGGGAGGCGCCCGAGCCGGAACCGCAGCTCGCGCTCGCCGCCGTCCGGCGACCAGCCGAGCTCCCGCGTCTCCCGCGCAGCAGTCCCGAGCACGAGGCCGCCGTCGTCCCGCAGCTCGACCGAGACCCGAGGCGCGGCCAGGCCCGGCTCAGCCGCGACCACGAGCCGAACCGTGACGGGCTCGCCGGCCGCGAGCTGCGTGCGCTCCTCGCCGTCGTCGTCGACCAGCTGGGCCGACACGATCCGCGCCTCGCCGCTTCCCCACTCGCGCAGGCCCGCCCCGAGCTCATCGGGGTTGGCGTCGGCCGCGAGCAGCCGGCGGTACGCGCCGATCGCCTCACGTGTGTCGCCGTCGAACGCGACCTCGCCTTGCCGCAGGAGCACGGCGCGATCGCACAGCCGCTCGACAGCCTGGGCGTCGTGCGAGACGAACAGGATCGTTCCGCCGCGGTTCTTGAACTCGGCGATCTTGCCGAAGCATTTGCGCTGGAACTGCTCGTCACCTACGGCGAACACCTCGTCGAGGAGCAGCACATCGGACTGGATGTGCGCCGCGACCGAGAAGCCGAGCCGCATGAACATGCCGGACGAGTAGGTGCGCACCGGGAGGTCGATGAACTTCTCGAGCTCCGCGAACGCGACGATCTCGTCCATCACCTCGCGGACCCGCGCCCGCGGCAGGCCGTGGATCGAGCCGTTGAGGTAGACGTTCTCGCGTCCGCTGAAATCGGGGTGAAAGCCGGCGCCGAGCTCGAGCAGCGATGCGATCCGCCCACCCGCCTCGACGCGGCCGGACGACGGCTTGATGATCCCCGAGATGACACGCAGCAACGTGGTCTTGCCGGAGCCGTTGCGGCCGACGAGCCCGACGGCATCGCCCGGCTCGACCGTGAGCGAGACGTCACGGAGAGCTTGCACCTCTCGCACGCCCAGCCGGCCGCGCGAGACGAAGACGTCCTTCAGCGTCCGCTGCGCCTTCGGGTAGACACGGAAGCTCCGTGACACCCGGTCGACGACGATCCGGCCGGCATCGTTCATGCGGGGACCGTCTGCGAGGGCGCCGCGCACGATCTCGGCGAGGGCGCGCACGAAGCGCGGATCGTCGTTCGGCATCTCGATCCGGTCGAGGTGAAGGCCCAGCTCGCGCGCCTTGTCCTGCGCCTCGGTGTCGATGTCCCAGCGGATCTCCAGATGATCCGACACGAACCCGACGGGACAGACGAGCACGTCCTCCACGCCCCGCCTGCTCAGCTCGTCGAGGTGATCGAGGATGTCCGGACCGAGCCACAGCTCGCCGGTCGGAGACTCGCTCTGATAGGAGAACGACCAGTCTTCGACACCTGCGCTGTCGGCGACGAGCCGGGCGGTCTCCAGGAGCTGGTCCTGGTACGGGTCACCTTCGTCGAGGATGCGCGCGGGAAGTGAGTGGGCGGTGAAGACCACGTGAGCATCCGTGTCGCGAATGCGGTCGGCGAGAAACGCGATCAAGCCCGGGATCGTCGTGCCAGCTCTCGACGAAGACGACACTCGCCCGGTCGGCGACCGCCTCGGCGAGCAGCTCGCCGGTAGCCGGCGATCGAGAGCCGGCTGTAGTGCGGTGCGAGCACGAGACCGACGAGCCGTGACGAGCCGGCCGCCAGAGCAGCCTGGACTGCGTCGGCGATCCGCGGGTCCCAGTGCTTCATGCCGGTGTGAACGGGCAGGCCGAGCTCCTGCTCGAGTGCCGCACGCGTCGCCTCCGTGATCGCATTCAGCGGGTTCGAGCTCTCGATCCCGAGCGTGCGGTAGCGGCCGACGAGATCCTCGAGATTCTCCGGCGAGATCGGGCGGCCGCCTCGAATGTCTGCGTAGTACGCAGGGACGTCGGCGACCCGCTCGGGCGACCCGTAGGCCATCAGGATCACCGCGGTTTCGCTCACGCAGAGGACGGTAGCCGAGCGGCTGCCACGGAGGCGAGGGCGGCGTACACGGCGGCGAAGTGGTCGCTGATCGCCGGAGCCCAGCCGTAGCGCAGCGCGTTGCCGATGAAGAAGGAGTATTCGGCCTCGGGCACGAGCGTCGGGTCGAGCGCTCCGGAGTAGGCGTCCCAGACGAGATCGAGCACGTGCTCGGCCTCCTCGACCGGGTAGAACCCGTCGAAGAGCACGTCGCCCGCGAGCACACCCGCGTCGGCACCCGGCACACCGATGCCGCAGAACGCCCAGTCGATCACGACCGGTTCGCCGCCGGGCCGGAAGATGTTGCCGGGGTGAAAGTCGTTGTGCACGAGCACGCGCGGCCCTGCCTCGATGCGCGCGACGATCTCGTCGCGGCGCTGCCAGAAGACGGACGTCGGGGTCGAAGCGAAACGCGCGCAGGTCCAGGTACCGGGGCAGCCAGTCGCGCGCGAGCCACGGTGGACCTGCCGGCGACGCTCGGCATGGCGGCGAGCCGGCGGGCGACGTCGGCGAGATCCGCGTCGGGCCATGGCTCCGGGTCGCCGACATCCTCGAGCCACAGTGCGACCGACCCGTCGCCGCGCTCGAACACCGTGCTCGCCGGCAGCCGGAAAGGCACCCCGGGAGGCAGTCCGTGCTCGTAGACATCCACCTCGCGCCGCCAGTAGTGCGGCGAGTCGATCTCGGCGTCGGACGGCCAGGTCCGCGTCCCGCCTGCGCCGAGCGCGAGCTGCTTGAGCACGCGCGGGCGACCGTCCGAGATCACGCGCCAGACGCCCATCGTCGATGCGAAGCGCTTGCCGCGGAGATCGTGCACCTCCTCCGGCGGGGCCGTCGTCCCGAATACCGCCTCGAGCTCCGCCGCCGGCAGGTCGGGGATCAGACGGCTGCCTCGACGGTGGACTCCTGCACGAGGGCAACGAGCCGCGACAGCGCATCCGGGTCCGTGCCCGGCAGCACGCCGTGCCCGAGGTTGAAGATGTGGCCCGGCCGGCCGCCGGCGCGTGCGAGCACGTCGAGCGTCGCCGACTCGACGCGCTCCCACGGCCCGAGCAGCACCGCCGGGTCGAGGTTCCCCTGGACCCCGTGCGCGGCGCCGACGATCGCCCAGCCGTCGTCGAGGCCGATCCGCCAGTCGAGCCCGATCACGTCGCCGCCCGTCCGGGCCATCGCCGGCAGCAGCGTCGAGGCACCCGTGCCGAAGTGGATCGTCGGCGCCCCGGCCGCGGCCAGAATGCGGGCCGACCACGGTGCGACGAACTCCTCGTAGTCGGCCGGCGACAGGGCCCCGACCCAGGAATCGAAGAGCTGCACGACGTCGGCGCCTGCGCGCACCTGGGCAGCGAGGTACGCCGCGAAACAGTCGGCGAGCTTCTCCATCAGGGCCTGCCAGACCGTCGGCTCCGAGTACATCAGTGCCTTCACGAGCGCGAACTCCCGCGACGGCCTGCCCTCGACGAGGTAGCCGGCGACCGTGAACGGACCGCCGCAGAATCCGACGACGGCCTGCTCGTCTCCGAGCTCGGCGCGGACGAGGCGGATCGCCTCGAGCAGGGGCGCGAACGCCTCGTCGGGGTCCGGCACCCGGAGCGCCGCGACGTCGGCGAGCGTTCGAACGGGCCGCTCGACGACCGGGCCGACTCCTTCGACGAGGTCGACGTGGAGGCCCATCCCGAGGACCGGGGTCATGATGTCGGCGAACATGACGGCCGCGTCGACTCCGTGCCTGCGCACCGGCTGCAACGTCACCTCCGCGCACAGCTCGGGCGTGCCCGCGACGTCCCAGAAGGAGTGGCGCTCGCGGATGGCGCGGTACTCGGGCAGCGACCGGCCCGCCTGGCGCATGAACCACACGGGCGTGCGCTCGACCGGCTCGCGCCTGGCGGCCCTCACGAGAAGCGGCTCCATCGAGGGTTAGGCTAGCCGCCGTGTCGAAAGGGCCACTCGCCGTCCGCTGGGGCGCTCCCCCGGCGATCGTTCCGCAGGCCGGCGCCGTCGCAGACGTGCACGTCGAGCTGGAGAACGCCGGCACGATCGCCTGGCGGGACGGGGTCAACCTCGCCTACCACTGGCTCGACGATCGAGACAATCCGATCGTCTGGGACGGCCGACGGACCGCCGCGCCCGGGCTCGAGCCGGGTGAGCGTGGGGCCGTCGAGGCGACGGTGCGCGCTCCGATCCCGCCCGGCCCCTACCGGCTCGCCTTCGACATGGTCGCGGAGAACCGCGCGTGGTTCTCGGAGCTCGGCAGCCCGATGCTCGTGCAGGACGTGCTGGTCGGCGAGCGCCCCGGCGAGCCGAGCGCCGACCTGCCGGCCGGCGTCGAGCCGGCGGCCGACTGGCAGGAACGCGTGCGGGCCGCGCACGCCGAAGGCTTCGCCGTCGTCGCCGGTGCGATCGCCTGGGAGGGGCGCCGCCGGCCCCACGTGCTCGCCGGCTACGCACCCGGCCCCGGCCGGGTCCCCGGGTTCGGAGCGCCGCTCCTCTGCCCGTCGGTGCTCCCCGGGATCGAGCTCGACCGGCTCGACGATGTCGCCGGGCTGCCCGCGTTCGCCGCGCCGCGCAGCGAGCCCTGGGTCTACGACGGCCGGATCGTCCTCCGCATCCGACGCTGAGGCCTGGCAGAGCCAGGCCCCACGTCTTGCGGGCTCCGTCGAGCCTACGCCCTAAAGTTCGACCGCAATCCGGTCGTCGACCCGCATGAACACGACGGCGCCGAGCACGAGCGCGAGCGCCGCGGCGACCACGAGATAGATCACCTCGGCCGCGCCCGGCAGGCTGCCCGACCAGATCGCGTCCCGCACGGCGGCGATCGGCGGTGCGATCGGATTGCCCCAGCGCAGCACCTCGACGAGCATCGGGTGGCTCTTCGCCTTGTCGGGCGGCGAGGCTGCATTCCAGAGGATCGGCGTGAGGAAGAACCACGGGAGGAGCGCCGCGGTGAGGACGTGCTCGATGTCGCGGAAGAGCACGTTGAGACACGCGACGATCAGCGCAAGCCCGGCAACCAGCCCGGCGAAGACGACCGCCAACGGGATCGCGACCCACACCGTCGTGCGGCCCTCGGGAATGAACACCAGCGAGAGCACGATCAGGATCACGAGCATCACCCCGAAGGTGACCGCCTGCGTCGCAACCATCGAGAACGCGACGAGCTGGCGAGGGAAACGCACCTTTCGGATCAGCTCCGCGCTGTCGACCATCGAGCGCGAGGCCGACTGCAGTGAGACCGAGAAGAAGATCCAGCAGGCGAGGCCGGCGAGCAGGTAGACCGGGTAGTGGGAGATGCTCTTGTTCGGGAAGATCAGCCCGAAGACGACCAGGTAGACGCCGAGCAGGACGAGCGGGTTGAGGAGCGACCAGAGGACGCCGAGCAGCGAGCCCTTGTACTTCGCCTGGAAGTCCCGGCGGAACAGGTTCGCAAAGAGCTCGCGGTAGCGAAGAAGATCGGCGTAGACCGTCATCGTCGCGGACTAGTGTAGGGACGGATTGTGCGGGCAAACACAGCCCTAACACCGCTCCACTACCCTCGCATCGCGTGAGCACCCTCACGGCGGCTGCCGCCCTCCCCGCTTCAGCGCTGACGGTGTACCTGCTGCTCCGCTGGCCGTTCGCCCGGCGCCTGGTCGCCGCACCCTCGGCGGACCGCTGGCACGAGAGCGCCACACCGCTCTTCGGCGGAGTCGGCATCTTCCTCGGAATCACGACCGGCCTCTGGCTCGCGGTGGCCGTGCATGCGATCCCGCTCACCAAGGAGCTCGGCGGCATCTACGCCGGCATCGTCCTCCTCTTCGCCGCCGGGCTGATCGACGACATCCGCGCGCTGCCGCCACTCGCGAAGCTCGCGGTCCAGTTCGCGGCCGCCGGGCTCGTGCTCGCGACCGGCACCGATGTCCAGATCATCCGCTCGGACGTCGTCGCCACCGTGGTCGCGCTCCTCTGGCTGGTGGGGATGACGAACGCGTTCAATCTGCTCGACAACATGGACGGGCTCGCTGCGACGCTCGCCGCGATCGCCTTCGGCTTCTTCGCGATCGACGCCGTCACCGTTCATCCGAACGACGCGGTGCTCGTCCTGTCGCTCGCAGGCGCCCTCGCCTGCTGCGGCTTTCTGCCGTTCAACCTCCGCCCGCATCGCAAAGCGCTCGTGTTCATGGGGGACTCCGGCTCGCAGGTGCTCGGCTTCACACTGGCCGCCCTCGGTCTGTCGGCGAGCTGGAAGGTGGCGGGGACGACCGTTGCGACCTTCCTGCTCCCGATCCTCGTGCTGGCGGTGCCGATCCTCGACACGACGCTCGTGACGATCGTGCGCCTGCTCGAAGGACGGCCTGTCTACCAGGGCGGCCGCGATCACAGCTCGCACCGCCTCGTGCGCTTCGGGCTCTCCGAGAAGCACGCCGTGCTGCTGCTGGCGCTCATCGCCACGGCGCTCGGCGGCGACGAGCCTCGCCTACAACGTGCTCGACGACCAGAGGCTCGCGCTCGTCGGGGTGCTCGTCACGTTCTTCCTGCTCGTGCAGTTCGCGAGCTTCCTCGCCGACGTCGAGCGGCGCGTCTCGCCGGGCGGTGACGAGGCACCGCTGAACGCGTTCGCCGTCCACTCGCGCCGGCTCGTCGAGGTCGCCGTCGACTTCGTGCTGATCACCGGCGCCTTCGCAGCGGCTTACGTCGGTGCGCTTCGGCTGGCCCGGCACGATCAACCAGCGCCACATCGCCGAGGTGACACTCCCGATCCTGATCGCCGCCCGGTATCTCGCGTTCGTCCCCTTCGGCCTCTACCGCTCGATCTGGCGCTACGCCTCGAGCCGCGACATTGCCGCGATCGCATGCGCGGTGGCCGTCTCCGAGATCGTCACGCTCGCGTACATCGCACTGACCCAGACGATGGGCGACTTCTCTCGATCATTCTTCGTCGTCGATGCGCTCCTCTGCACGGCGGCGATCGGAGCCTCGCGCCTGGCGGAGCGCTCGATCGTCACCGGCGTGCAGTCGTACCGCAGCCGCACGGGACGGCGCACGATCATCGTCGGCGCGGGCCGCACCGGCCGCAGCCTGATGCGCGAGCTGCCTCGAGACGGCCGGCGAGCGCGTCGTGGGCATCGTCGACGACAACCCCAAGCTGCGGCGGCGGCGCGTGCACGGCGTGGCGGTGATCGGAGGCACACACGAGCTCCCGAGGCTCCTCGACCGGTTCGCGCCGGACATCGTGCTCGTGACGATCCCCGACGCCGACCGCGAGCGGCTCGACTCGATCGTCGACGCGTGCGCCGCAGCCGGGGTCGAGTGCCGGTTCGTGCGACGCGAGATCGACCTCGATCCGCGCGTCGTGCTCGGAGCAGAAGCCGAGTGAGCTCCCCAGCACCGGGCAAGCGGTCGTTTCTCGACCGCTACCTCGCGGTCCTCCCGTTCGCGATCGCGGCACTCGCGCTCCTGTCGCTGCTCCTCTGGGAGGCGTCGATCAGGCGGACACCGACGATCGCCACCGACGAGTTCGAGTGGACGCAGATCTCCCGCGCGATCGCCGCCACCGGCCACGCAGCCCGGCGAGGCGAGCCGATCGGCTTCAAGTCGCTGTATGCGTTCCTGATCGCCCCGTTCTGGTGGCTGCACTCGGTGAGCGCCGCCTACACCGCGATCAAGTACGCCAACACGGTCGTGATGGCGCTCGCCGCAATCCCCACGTACCTGCTCGCCCGCACGATGGTGTCGACGCGCGCCGCCGCGATCGCAGGGCTCGCGGTGCTGTGCACGAGCGCCTTCTTCTACGCCGGCTTCCTTCTGCCCGAGGTGCTCGCGTACCCGACCTTCGTCACTCTGCGCCTGGGTCTCGATTCGCGCGCTCGCCGGCGGCGGCCGCCGGTGGATCGCCGCGGCCATCGTGCTGAACGTCCTGGCCACGCAGGTGCGCAGCGAGCTGATCACCCTGCCCGCGGCGTTCGCACTCTCGGCGGCGATTCTCTGGGTCGTCGGACCGCGTGGGCAGCGGCTGAGGCGAGGCTGGAGCGTGCTCGACCACATCGCGGCGGCCCTGGTCATCGTGGCCGTGCTGCTCGTGCTGAACCGCCTCGCCGGCCCGCATGCCTCCCAGTGGCACACGGTGACGACGTCGTGGCGGGGCCGCATGTGGTCGCTCGGCATGCAGGCGACCGAAGCGCTCGCACTCGGCCTGGGACTGTTCCCGCTGATCGGCGGACTGGCCTCGCTCTGGATTCCCGAGCGGCGGCACGACCCGCACTGGCGGGCGTTCGCAGCCTTCACGGGTGCAGCGATCATCACCGTCTGGACGTACACCGCGGTGAAGGCGGCCTATCTCTCCACCGTGTTCGCGACCCGCGTCGAGGAACGCAACCTGATCTACCTCAGCCCGCTGCTCCTCGTCGGAACGGTCGTCTGGCTCTGCTCACACAAGCGTTGGCTTCCCGGAGCGCTCGCAGCGTGGGCGTTCACGACCTGGCTCGTCCTCTACTACGGCTACCAGCTCGACTACCCCTACTTCGAGGCGCCCGGCTACGGCATCGCCACGATGGCGAACCGCTCGTGGCACTGGGACCAGCCGACCATCCGCATCGGTCTCGAGGTCGCGAGTGCGGTGCTGCTCGTGGTGGTGCTCGTCATCCACGCGCCGCGCGTCTCGGCGCGCACACGGAAAGCGGTGATCGTGCTCGTCGCTGCGGCGACCGTGACGTGGATGCTCACCGCCGAGATCACGAGCGCAAGAGGATCGGCGAGCGGCTCGAAGGCGTACGCAGACGGGCTCCCCAAGCCGCTCGACTGGATCGACCGAGCGACCCGACGGTCGCCGACGACGTTCATCGGCCAGAACATCTCGTCGGGCGACGCACTCGGAATCGACATGCTCGAGTTCTGGAACCGGTCGCTGAAGAACATCTGGTCGCTCGACGGCTCGGCGCCGGGCCCTGGAGGGCACGCGCACGCCTGATCTGGCGAACCGGTACGGGAAGCTCACGAGCGACCCGGGCTTCGACTACGCCCTCACGACGAACGATGTCGACCTCGTCGGCCCCGTCGTCGCTCGCAGGCCGGGCCTGACGCTCCGGCGCATCGTGCACCACCCCTGGGCGCTGCGGAAGTCGGTGTACGGCGTCTCCAACGACGGCTGGATCTCCGCGCCCGAAGCGACGGACACCGCCGTCGGCCGCTTTGCCTACTTCGGGCCCGAGCGAGCCCCGGGAACGCTGCACGTGGTCGTCGGGCGAAAGGGCTTCTGTTCCTCGACCGCCCCGCGCGCCCACATCGTGGTGCGAGTCGGCCCGGTTGCGCTCGATCAGCAGCGCGCGCCCGTCGTCGACCACGCGCAGCGAACGGTGCGATTCGTGCTGCCGAACTGCTCGGAGAAGTCGATCAAGCTCACGGTCGCTCCGCCGGTCGCGGTACAGGTCACCGCCTTCCCGACCTTCAGCCCGCTCGACTACGGCCGCGGTGACAACCGGCATCTGGGCGCGCAGGTCGGCTTTTCGTTCAGCCCGAAACGTTGATCCTCGGCAGAATCGCTCAGCGCGACCGCAGCGTCTCGGGATGCTTGCGCACGAAGCGCGCGATGCCGGCCCAATGCCAGAGGGTGCGGCGCGTCAGCCAGCTCTTGTCGGTCTCCGCCTTGTGCTCGTGCCGGACGACCGCCTGCGGCACGTACCAGCGCTCCCAGCCGGCACCGCGCGCGCGATACGCGAGATCGATGTCCTCGCCGTAGAGCCGGAAGCCCTCGTCGAACCCGCCGAGCTCCCGCAACATGTCGCGGCGGAGCATCAGGAACCCACCGAGCATCCAGTCCGCCTCGACCGCCTCATCGGGGGGAGACTCGTCGAGATGGAAGTGACGCCGCTGCGGCACGACCAACCGCAGCGGGGTGCGACGGACGATCGTGCCGGCGACCGTCGGAAAGCGCCGCCGCGAGGGCTGCCACGTTCCGTCGGGGAACACCATGCGCGGCCCGGCGATCCCGCACCGCGGATGTTCGACCATGAACGCGCGGAGCGCGTCGACCGCGCCCGGCTCGGGCACGGCGTCGGGGTTCGCGCTCACCACGAGCTCGGCGTTCGTGCGCGCGACGCCAAGGTTCACGTTGGCGCCGAAGCCGAGCGGCCTGGCGTTGTGCACAGCGTCGATGCCCGGCGGCACGGAACCGGGAATGTTCGCGATCACCAAGAGCTCGTCGACCTGCTCGCGCAGTGCGGGCAGCGATTGCTCGAGCTCGCGCGGATGGCCGTGCGAGACGACGACGGCGGCAACCTTCACGCGAGGGCCTCCCGGTAGACCTCGACCGTCAGGCGAGCCGTGCGCTCCCAGGAGAAGCCCGCTGCGCGTTCCAGGCCGGCGCGCACGAACCGCGGCCGGTCGGCGAGTGCGCGCCGAACCGCGCCGGTGAAATCGCCGTCGTCGGCGTAGACGCCGGCGTCACCCGCAACCTCGCGCAGCGCCGCGTCGTCCGAGAGCACCACCGGCACGCCGCACGCCATCGCCTCGAGCACCGGCATGCCGAACCCTTCGTACCGCGACGGCAGCAGCGCCGCGGCTGCGCCGCGATAGAGCTCGACGAGCTCTGCCTGGTCGACCCAGCCGCGAACGTCGACGCCCCCTGAGCGCAGCTCGCGTACGAGGGACGGCTCCTTCTCGGGGCCTGCGACGATGAGCGGGAGCCCGACCGCTGCGGCCGCCTCGGCCGCCGCGCGTGGGCTCTTGCGCGCCTGGACGGCACCGACGAAGAGCAGATAGCCGCCGTGGGAGCCGTCGCCGGGCGAGAACACCGGATCGACGCCGTGCGGAATGACGGTGATCTTCTCCGGCCGAATGCCGTACAGCGCGATCGCATCGCGCTTCGTGCGCTCGGAGACAGCGATCACCTGGTCGGCACGCTTCGCCGCACGAGGCACAACGGCCTTGAAGGTCAACCGGTCGACGAGGCCCATCACACTCGGATCGCGCTCGAAGTGCAGGTCGTGCAGCGTCACCACGCTCGGGCCGCTCCAGCCGAGCGGCAGAGCATGTTGGAAGTGCCCGAGCTCCGGCCGCAGGCGGCGCAGGAGCCGCGGCAGCGACCAGGACATGCGCAGCTCCTGCGAATGCGCCTGGAGAGTGAGCGGCTCGACGCCGTCGGGCACGAGCTCGGGATGCCGCGTGACGGCCGCGAAGCGGAGGTCCGGCGCGACGAGCGGCAGCCTGCGCAGGAGGTTGAGCAGATAGGTCTCCTCACCGGTGCGATGGCGCCCGAGCACGTCCGCGTCGAGAACGATCACGCGAGCTCCTCGTAAACCGCGAGTGTCCGAGCCGCGACGTCTGCCCACGTGGGCCCGCGCCGCGGCTCGGGGCGGCTCGCCTGCTCGATTCCCGTCCGAATCGAGGCGACGTCCTCCGGATCGACATACGTCGCCGCGGCACCGGCGAGCTCGGCCATCGCCGAGTCGCGACTCGTCACCACCGGGCAGCCGCAGGCGAGCGCCTCCCCCACGGGAATGCCGAAGCCCTCGTAGAGCGAGGCGTAGACGAGGCACCGCGCCCCGCGGTACTGCGCGGCCAGTTCCTCGTCCGAGATGTCCGCCGAGCCAGGTGACGTCGCGCGGAGGCTCGACGCCGCCCCAGCCTCGCGCGCCGACGACGCGGAGCTCACCGTCCACTGCCTGCGCGATCCGCGCGAGATTCTTCCGCGGCTCGAGCGTCCCGACGGCGAGCACGTAGTCGCCCTCGGCGCGCGGTCCCTCGGGTGAGAAGACATCCTCGACCGCGTTCGGGATGACTCTGATCTTCGCGGCATCGGTTCCGAGAATCGAGCCGAGCTCGCGCTTGGTGAACTCCGAGACGGCGATGACGCGATGCGCAGCAGCAATGACCCGCGGCACGGCGACGCGGGAGTAGGTGCGCGTCCAGCGGTTGAACCACTCCGGGTGGCGCAGCACTGCGAGGTCGTGCACGGTGACGACAAGAGGCTGGGCGGCGCGGAACGGCCCGCGAAACGTCGGGCAGTGCAGCACGTCGGCGTCGGCGCGCAAGCGCGGATACCAGAGCACGTCGGCCGCGACCGTGCGTGCCCGCGACGTCGCGGGATACGCGACCTCGACCACCTCCAGGTGGTCGAGCAGCCCGCGGACATAACGCGCCGTTCCTGCGCGCGTCTGCCGAAGCGCCGTCGTGTCGAGCGCTACGCGAATCGCTGGTACCCCTCGAGGAAGACCTCGCCGACTCGCCGCCACGAGAACGTGCGGGCATGCTCGATCCCCGCCGCACGCAGCTCGTCGCGCCGGACGAGCGCCTCACGCACTGCTGCTGCCAGCGCTTCCGCGCTCTCCGGGTCGGCCCGCACTGCGGCCGTGCCCGCAGCGTCGTCGAGCGACGGGTGCGACGACGCCACCACCGGCGCGCCCGACGCCATCGCCTCGGTGATCGGCATGCCGAAGCCCTCGAAGCGCGACGGATAGGCGACGACCGCCGCCCCGCGATACAGGCGCGCGAGCTCCTCGTCGCTCACCCTGCCGAGCCGGACGACGCCGGGCCGGTCGAGCTGCGGCTGCTCACCCCAACCCTGGCCGCCGGCGACGACCAGCGACAGACCCGTGTCGCCGAGCAACGCAAACGCGTCCACGAGCGTGCCCAGGTTCTTGCGTGGCTCGAGCGTTGCCACAGTGAGCACGTAGGGGCCGCCCAGATCGGCGGCTTCCCCCTCGGCTGTGAACTCGCGTGCGATGCCGGGATGTGCAACCAGAACCCGCTCGCGCGGGAAGTCGAGCGTCTGCGCGAAGTCGTCCGCCGTGAACGACGAGTTGGCGAAGACCACGTCGCAGGTCAGTGCCGCGTTGCGGTACTTCCTGCGGTGCATCGACCGTGTGCGGCCCGTCGTCCACTCCGGATGGTGGAGGGGCACCAGGTCGTGGATGGTCGTGGCGCGCACGCCGCGTTTCTGCGGCGGGTACATCCAGTCGGTGAAGTGCAGGGCGTCGAAGCGCCCGATGAACCGCTCGGCGGGCGGATAGCCGGCCATCGACCAGGCCGTCCGCCAGCCGTGCGCGGCGGGAAGTGTCACGAGCTTCAACTCGACGTCGATCCCGGCGAGCGCCTCCGGGATCGCGCGGCGCCCGGCAGGCGAGGTCGGCGCGAACGCCACGATCTCGTGGCCGAGCGGCCCCGCAACCTCGGCGAGGCCGCCGAGCGACCCGCGTATGTAGTTGTTCACCCCGGTCCGCTCGTGCGACAGCGGCGAGACGTCGAACGCGATCCTCATCTGACGGCGAAGTCGAGGAACCGCAGACCGAGCACACGAGTGTCGGTGGACGGCGGTTCGACCACCGCCGGCTGCGCGACCGGCGCGACCGCGAAGCGGACGACGCATCGCGACCCCGTAGGCGTCAGCGGGATCCGGATCGTGCGCTTCTGCCCGAACGGGACCGTGAACGAGCGCGTCGTCCCCCCGCTCGTCGCAGTGACCGTCGAATCCGCGTCGATCAGCTTCGGGTCTCCCTGAACCGTTGCGAGGAGCGCGGTGCCCGCCCGGCAGCGGTAGCGCGTGTACGTCGCCCGGGGGCCCGACCAGAGATCGCCGTAGAGGCCGGTCGTCACGCTCCTGACGCCGATCGGCCTGACGACGCGGTACACGGCCAGGTTCTTGAGGCGGTCTCCGAAGACGGCCGGCTCGTCGAGCTGCAGCGCTCGCGAGGTGAGGACGTACGGCGCCGAGACCCCGGTGACGCGCCCCGACATCGGGTCGACCTTGACGGGGGTCTCGGGCAGGCCCCCGGGCGTCGGATCCGCGACGTCGTAGACGCGCTTGACCGACCGGTTGAAGAACTCGTTCGTCCAGACGGTGAACTTGTCCATCGTCCGCGAGTCGAACAGCACTGCGACGTTCGCATCGTGACCGAGCCGATCGTCGATCCAGGCGCGTCTCGGTGACGAGGTGCCGCCGAACAGCGCCCCGAGCGAGGCATGCTGGATGCCGCCGTGCGGATTCGACTCGATCGGCCAGAGCGCGGCTGCGTAGAGCGCGAACACGGCAAGCGGCAGCACGATCGCAAACCGGGCCGGAATGAGCAGGAGCAGCAGCGCGAAGCAGATCGCGATCGCAAGCACGATCGAGCCGACCTCGTCGAGCGTCGTCACCGTGTCCTGCAGGGTCCAGAGCGGGAGCAGCGCGAGCGTGTCCGAGGTCGCGTTGCCGTTGATCAGGCCGCTGTAGGGAACGACGCCGACCAGTGCGGCTGCGATCACGGCGCACACGCCGGCCGCACGCGGGCGTGGGAGGCCGCGCTCGACCCACCAGCAGAGCGCGATGAAGAAGAACGGCGCGACGAAGAACATGTTGCGCTCCTCGATCCGCTGGCTCTGCGTCGCTGCAAAGACTGCGACCTCGAGCACGAGCCAGACCGTCAGCGACGCCGTCGCCGCGACGAGCGGGGTGCGCCGTTCGCGCGTGGTGAGGAGAAACAGCATGGCGGCGAACGGTGCGATGCCGACGTACAGATCGAGCTCCCCGACGTGGTAGACGAGCCAGCGCAGAATGCTTCCGAGCTCGTAGTGCGATCCGGTCGTGCTGCGGTAGGCACCGAGCACGGCGAGCGGCGATCGCCCCCGGGCGATCTCGCCGACGAGCACGACGGCGGCGGCGCCGAGCACGACCCCGTACAGCAGGCGAAACTCGCGCCAGCGGGCGCGCGGCAGGAGCAGCGGAGCACAGAGGATCGCCGGCAAGAGCGCGACCGCCTGCGCGCGGGTGAGGAACGCGAGGAGCGAGAAACCGAGCAGCGCGGCGATGCGCGCAGCGGTCGGCCGCTCGAGCACGAGCACGAGCAGCAGCGCACAGGTCAGGAACAGCGGATAGAACGCGTTCTCGGTCATCAACGTGCCCGTGTAGACCATCGACGGCACCGCGACGGTCAGCGCCGCAGCGACGAGTGCGAGCGGCGGGCGGACGACCCGGCGCGCGAGCAGATAGGCGGGGATCGCGGCGAGCGACATCAGCACCGAGTCGATCGCCTTCGCGGCCGCATACGCCTGCGGCACGGAGCTGAACAGCCTGAACGCGGGCGCGATCAGCACCGGATAGACGAACCCGTACCCCGTGCTCGCAACGCCGCGGACGAGGAAGTGCCCGTTCGCAGCAAACGACTTCGCGAGCTCGGAATAGATGAGCTCGTCGACCATGATCCAGGGAGCCACCATGCGCCGCGCGAGCAGGATCCGGAGCGCGGCGGAGAGCACGACGATCGCCGTGAGCCACACCCACGGTTGGATCGTCGAGGCGCGCGCCTTCACTCGACGATCCCCGCTGCACGCGCAGCGCGGGCGAGTTCGGCGACGTCGTCGATTCCGACCCCCGCGGCCGCCTCGGCGATCCGCCAGAGCACTGCGTCGTCGACCGCGGCGCCGCCGGCTGCGACCTCGAGCGCCGCGACGTAGGCGTCGGCGACTTTCGAGAGCGCGTGCTCGCGCTCGACGTATGCGCGGGCTGCCCCGCCGAGCGCAGCTCCGTGCTCGACCGCGAACTCGATCGCCGCAGCCAGGGTGACGACCTCGTACTCGTCGACGGGGATCTTCAGGACGACGTCGTCGGGCAGCTCGCTGAACCAGCCGACGTCCGAGACGAGCAGGGGCTTTCCGACCGAGAGCGCACGGATCACCGACCCCGAGGTCTCACCCATCGTCGGGTAGCGCAGGTTGACGAGCACGTCACACGCCGCCATCAGCGACCACATGCGCTCCTCGGGCACGTAGTCCAGGCGCTGCACGCCCTCGGTGAGCCCGAGCCGCTCGAGCCGCCGCCCGACGTCGAAGCGCTCCCCGGCGGCGCCGACGAGGAGCAGCTGCGCAGCGGGAAGACGGCGGCGCAGCGACGCGAAGGCCTCCAGGACCTGCGGGATCCGCTTGTTCATGTTCAGGTAGCCGAAACAGCCGATCAGCGGAGCGCCGCTCACGTCGGCCGCGGGCGCGTGGCTCTCGGCCGGCCAGACGGGGTGCGGGATCTTCCAGAGGCGCCCCTGGTAGCCCGCTGAGCGCGCCTGGTCGCCGACATAGTCCGAGTGCACGATGAGACCGCGCGCCTGGTCGAGCACGACTCCGGAGAGCGGGAAGCGCTCCGGCTGGGTCTCCCAGAGCAGAGGCAACAGGTTGTCGAGGACCCCGAGGCCGAGGAGACGGCCCGACACGCCGAAGTCGCGCTCCATCGCATCCAGGTAGGCGCGGCCGTTCCCGCGCCCGATCGTGATGCCGGCGATCAGGTGGTGCAGCACGTACTCGTGCAGCACCACGAGGCCCGGTCGTTTGTTCAGCGCGTCGACGATCCAGCCGTGCGCGTCGGGATCGTTGCCGACGTGGTACAGCGCGACGTCCGCGTCGGGGGCGCGCTTGCCCTGCTCCGCGACGACGACCTCGACGCGTTCGCGAAGAGCCGGGAGGAGCAGCGCCGAGTAGTCGGCAATCCCCGAGCGTGACGGTGGCAGCGGCGAGTAGTAGGCGACCCTCACGACAAGCAGCGCGTCGACGCAGGCGTCCCAGGTGACGCGCTCGGCGAGCGCATGTCCTGCACGCCCCCACGTCTTCGCCTCGTCGGGATGGGCCGCGAGGTACGCGCAGGCGCGGGCGATCTCGGCAGCCTCCGGGGCGACGACCATCCCGGTCTGGCGGTCCCGGACGACCTCGAGTGGGCCGCCGGCGTCGACCGTGGTCACGACGGGCTTGCTCGAGAGGAACGCCTCGTACGGGACCATCCCGAAGTCCTCGTCGACCGGCGCGTAGTACACGGCGAGACAGCGCGAGTAGAGATCCGCCAGGCGCTCCGCGTCGACGCGACCGACGAACTCCACCTGTCCGTTCAACGACGACGCGAGGCGCTCGAGCCGGGCGCTGTCCGGTCCCTCTCCGGTGACGACGATCCGCAGGCCGGGCTCGCGCTTGGCCGCCTCGATCAGCAGGTCGATGCGCTTCGCGCGATCGAGACGGTTCACCGAGAGCACGAACCCCTCCGGCTCCGCGGTGCGGTACGCGAGTGCCTGCGGCGGATGCGGCAGGACCTGCGCCGCGATCCCGTTGAACCGCTGCAGCCGGTCGGCGACGTTCCGCGACGTCGCGAAGACCCGCCTCGCCTCGCCGAGCGAGACCGTGTCGAGCCGCTCGACCGCACGCCGGGTCGCGCGGTCGCCGGGCGATTCGTCGAACTGGCCCAGCTCCGTGCGGTCGTAGTCGTAGGCCTGCCGGAACTGGTGCAGGACCCAGGCGACCTTGTTCGGATGGCGCACGCAGTACGCCGGGAACTTCGTGGCGATCACCCGGTCGATCGGGCGCCCGTCGGACTCCGTGAGGTCGACGAGCCGCCACAGGAACGCCTGGTCGAGCACGCGCGTGCCGGGGTACCACTTGAACGGCACGGTCACGAGCTCCGCTTCGTGGCCGCGGACGCGCAGCGCGTCGACGAGATCCTCGGCCATCAGCTCCGCCCCACCGCGCACGAACGGCACCTGCGGCGCGCAGACGGCGACTCTCATTTCTGCTCGAGCTTCTGGAGGCGCTCGTCGAGGTCGTCGATCAGCTTCAGCACGGCGTCGTTGAAGGCACGCTGGTCGGCGAAGGCGGGCTCGACGTACCACCGCATCATTCGCCGCAGGACCGCCTTCAGCGGCCCGCCCTTGCCGACGATCGGCCGCTCCGCCGAGATCGGCCAGAGGCGCTCCGCCTGGTCGCGGATCGACAGGCGGACCTGGGCCGGCGGCACGTCCGAGCCACGCGGCCCTGCCGCGTGGAGCTCCTCCTTCAGCTGCGCGAAGAGCGCAGCGACGTCTGACGTGTCGTCCGCCACCCGCCGGAGTGTAAAGAGCGGGCATTACGGCTCTGTGTGCAAAACGTCAGGTCCGAGGCCCCGGCACGGCCTGCGGCCCCTGCAGAGCCGAGATCGCGCCGGGCCCGCCCGGAATGGTCGCTACACTCGCTGCCAGGCAGGTGTGACCCGAGCCGTGTTGGCGCGCAGCTGCCGTCCAGGTCACCGCTCCCTAGCGACATGGTCGGCATCTCACTCCTCACACTCGTGCCGGGCGAGCTGGGCGGCAGCGAGACCTACGTGCGCGAGCTGCTCCGCGGGCTCGGGCGCGTGGGCGAGCTCTCCTACCGCGTGCTGCTGCCGCCGGTGGCGCCCGACGCCGCCGAAGGACTGCCGGCCGAGACGGCGAGCGAGTATCGAAGCGCGCACACGACCGCCGAGCGCCTGCTCGCGATGACCGCCGCGGCCGCGCACCCCGGACCGCTGCGCCGCCGGCTGCGCGGCGCGGATGTCACTCACTACCCGCTGACCCTCCGGATCCCGCCGCTCTCGCCGAGCGTCGTGACGCTGCACGACGTTCAGCACCTCGACCTCCCGAACATGTTCCCGCGTTCCGAGCTTCTCTTCCGCAAGGTCGCGTGGCATCGCTCGTTGCGCGGCGCGGACCGGTTGATCGTGATGAGCGAGTTCGTGCGCGAGCGCGCGGTCGCGCGGCTCGGGCTCGATCCCGGGCGGATCCGCACCGTCCCCCTCGGGCTCGACCACACGACCCTCACACCCGGCGCAGAGGAGCGCGAGCCCTTCCTGCTCTATCCCGCGCGCCGTTGGCCGCACAAGAACCACGAGCGGCTCTTCGCGGCGTTCGCCCTCCTGCGCCGGGAGCGCCCCGAGCTGCAGCTCGTCCTCACCGGCGGCGGCGACTTCCCGGTCGTGCCCGAAGGAGTGGACGTGCGCGGCCGGGTGCCTGCCGCAGAGCTCGTCGACCTGATGCAGCGCGCGTCGGCGGTCGTGTTCCCGTCGCTCTACGAGGGCTTCGGCCTGCCGCCGCTGGAGGCGATGGCTTGTGGCTGTCCGGTGGCGTCGTCGAACGCCGGGGCGTTGCCGGAGACGGTCGGCGCCGCGGCGCGGCTGTTCGACCCGAGCGACCCGCGCGCGATCGCGGACGCGGTCCTCGACGTGCTCGCGGCGCCCGAGGAGTGGCGGCGACGCGGGCTCGAGCGCGCAGCTCAGTTCTCGTGGGACGCGACGGCGCGCGCGACCGACGCGGTCTACCGCGAGCTTCTCTGACCGAGGCGCCCGGCGCGCGCATCGCGCCAGCCGGCAAGCACAGCGCGGGCGGCGTCGATCCGCGCGGCATGCGTCGCAGCCTGCGCGAGGTGCGCCGCGACGACAACGACGCGACGCAGACCGCGTAGACCTGCCGGCAGCGGGGCGTGGCGCTCGTCGACGACGATCGTGTTCCGTGTGTCGTAGTAGAGATTGACAGTCGAGACGCGCCCACCCGTCGCCGCGGATCCCTTGTGGCGGACGCGCGCATCGGGCACCAGCACGACGGCGAAGCCCGCAGCGCGCATGCGCAACGACCAGTCGACATCTTCGACGTAGAGGAAGAGCGCGTCGTCGAGCAGACCTACGCGGTCGGCCGCCGCCCGGGAGACCGCGACCGCCGCGCCGTCTGCACGGTCGACGTCTCGCGCCGACGAAGGCGGAGTCGTCTCGACGCGGCCGGAGTAGCCCAGCCGGGGATGAAACGACGCGCCGGCGTACTGCACCGTGCTCCCGTCCTCACCGAGGATGAGACACGCGAGCAGGCCGGCGTCGGGTCGCAGCTCCGCCGCGCGTTCCAGCGCCTCCGGCAGCCCGGGCTCTGCGACGGCGTCGTTGTTCAGGAGCAGGACCCACTCGGCGCCCCGTTCGAGCGCCCGTCGAATGCCGACGTTGTTGCCGCCGGCGAACCCGAGGTTCGCTCCCGTGCGGATCAGCTCCACGTCCGGGAAGCGCTCTTCCACCGCGAGGTCGGAGCCGTCGGTCGACCCGTTGTCCACGCAGATCGCAGGGACGTCACCGAGCGAGTCGAGCGCGGCGAGCGTGTCGTCGCCGCCGTTCCAGTTGAGAACGACTGCGGCGAGCTTCACGCCGACCGGATGAAGTGGGCGATCGAGCCCGCCCCTGCCTGCCGTTCCCAGCCGGCGCCGATCTCGGTCATCAACCGCGCGATGCCGGGGTAGAAGTTCCCGTAGCCGCCGCTGTCGACCGCGTCGTGGAACAGCACGTGGCCGCCGCCGCGCCGAACGAAGGCGCCCCACCGCTCGAAATCGGCCTTGGCGCCCTCGTAGGAATGGTCGCCGTCGATGAACAGGACCTCGAGCGGGCTGTCCGGCGGCACCGCGGTGCGGGAGTCGGCGACGACGAGGTGCACCTTGTGTGCGAGCCCGTAGCGGTCGAGCGCCTCGCGCAGCTCGGCGTCGAGCTGCTCGCCGGGCATGTCGGGACGCAGCGCGACGTGGAAGTCGTACGACCACAACTCGACGCCGTCCGGCATCGCCGAGGCGAAGATGAAGGTGCTGCCGCCCTTGAAGCGCCCGATCTCCGCGATCGGGCCCGTGGTCGCGTTGCGGCCGAGCCGGTACAGCAGTGCAGCCTCGTCGATCTGCAGCGACGCGACTCCGTGATTCAGCTGATTCGACGAGAAGAGAAAGGCCAGGTCCTCGAACCCGTGCAGGCCGTCGGGCCAGCGCTCGACGTTCGGGAAGCGCATCGTCGCGGGATCGCGCAGCACGGACGCGTGGATCAGATTCTTGCCCGCCGAGGTCCGGCCGGCACTGCGGACGAGCTGCTTCAGGTTCAGCACCGCACGGACGCTACTGCAACGTGCGGAGGTACGCCCATGCGTGACGCAGGCCTACCGGACGCCAGATCGCGAGGCCGGCGGAGTACAGCACGAGCCCCACCGCCGCGGCGGGAACGGGCCCGATGACGAGGCGCGGGAGCCCGAACGCGGCGGCGGCGAGCCCCCCGCAGACGAGGGCCGCGAGGCCGACGCCGACGATGACGCGGCGAACGGCTCCGAGCGCGGCGAGCAGCACCGTCAGGACGAGCGCGGTCGTCACGGCGAGCCCCGCCGCGACCCCACCGAGGTGGAACGCCGAGCGAAGCGCCCAGTCGATCGCCACCTGTCCGAGGAGCGCCCCGAGCGCGAGCGCCGGGAGCCAACCGGCACGGCCGCGCACGAAGATCAGGGGGTAGGTGACGGTGACCGCGACCGAGGCGACCATCCACGGCGAGAGATACACGACGAGGCGGCCGAGCTCGGCGCCCGTACCGCCGCCGTAGCTCGGTCCGAGCACGTGGCGCGCCACCGTGCCCCCCGCGAGCGCGAACACTCCGGCCGCCGCGGCCACGGGGGCCAGCGAGAGCCACGAGCTCGCAACGACATGCTTCGCGACGCGTTCCGGCGACGATCCTCCGCGCGCGAACGGCACGGTCGACACGAGCGCGATCGACGCTGCCGTGACCGACACGAGGAACGCTGCGATCAGATACGCGTACGAGAAGGTCGTCGCGCGCCCCGGGCCGAGCCCGGAGGCGAAGCGGTAGGCGATCAGGTAGAGCCCCTGCAGGGCGAACGGGAGCGAGACTCCTTCGCCCAGCTCGAGCAGCCGGCCCCAGACCGGCGCGTCGGGGCGCGCCACGCTGCTTCGCGCGAGCAGGGCCGCCAGCGGGATCCCGAGCGAGAGCACACCGTTCAGGGCGAGGCCCCAGCCGAAGGCGATCACGCCGTGCCCGACGAAGGCGAGCGTCAGCACGACCCCCGCGATCGACCCGACGGCGAAGCCGAGTGCCGCCCATTGATAGTCGTCGAGTGCCGCGAGCGCACTCGCCACGAGCCCGCCGTAGATCTGGGCCGCCGCGGAGACGACGACCCAGGGCAGGAGCGCTGCGGCCTGGCTCTGCGTGTCGTGGTTCGCCGCGAGCGCGCCGGCGATCCCGTGCGGCCAGGCAACTGCGATCGCCGTGAGAATGGCGAGCGGCAGGGCCAGGCCGGCCGACCACACTCCGACCTCGTGCGCGAGCCGGCCGTCCGCGCGGGCGGCGACGAACGAAGGCAGGACGATGACGCGCAGAGACCCGGCGACGAGGACGAGCGCCAGGTAGACGCCGTAGGCGGCGAAGAAGCCGTCCGTCTTTACGCCATGCCCAAACTTGCGCGAGAGAATGATCCCGAGCACCGCGGCCGACGCACTGACGGCCACGGTGGAGATCCCCGTCAGCAGACCGCTGCGAACAGCCCCCTGACCGCGTGAACGATTACCCTCCATCCGTGCTCGGCGACGATACAGCGACCTGGTCCGAAGGAGAGCTCGACGCTCTGCGCGCCGAGTTCGGCGATGCCTACTCCGGCCGCACCGTGCTCGTCACCGGAGCGGACGGCTTCATGGGCTCCCACCTGACCGAGGCGCTCGTCCAGCTCGACGCCAACGTGATCGCCTTCGTGCGCGCCACATCCTCCGGGGCGCTGAACAACATCGGTCACCTGCGCCGCCGGCTGCGGGTCGTCTTCGCCGACCTGACGGACAAGACGTCGATCGACTATCTGATGCGTGACCTCGCGCAGGCGCCGGACAAGCCGTACGTGTTCCACCTGGGTGCGCAGGCGCACGTCGGCGAGTCCTGGCACCGCCCCTACGAGACGGTGATGGCGAACACGATCGGGACGCTGAACCTCCTGCAGTCGATCGTCGACCACGGCGTGGAGCTGGAGAAGTTCGACACGGCAGGCACGTCGGAGGAGTACGGGAACGTGCACGAGTCGGTCGCGCACCAGCACGACTTCGACGAGTCGGGCGGCCTGATCCTGCACGAGCGCTCACCGATCAACCCGAAGTCGATCTACGCAACGGCGAAGGTGGCCGCCGACTTCTTCACGATGAACTACCACGACGCCTATGGCGTCCCCGGCGTCGTCACGCGTATGTTCAACAACTACGGGCCACGCCAGAACCCGCGCTACGTCACCGGGACGATCATCACGCAGGCTCTCACCCGTCCCGAGGTCGAGCTCGGCGCGCTCGAGCCGCTGCGCGACTTCTGCTTCACGACCGACGGGGTTCGAGGGCATCTCACGGTCGCGGCACGCGGCGTCCCCGGCGACCTCTACGTCTACGGGCAGGGCGCGAACATCTCGATGGCCGACTGGTGCGATCTGATCCTCACGACCGGCGCCGAGCACGGCTACTGGCCGGCAGACCGCCACGTCGTCACCGACCCGAAGCGCCTGCGCCCCGGCGTGACCGACGTGATGGCGCTGCGGGTCGGGTACGAGAAGCTGCATCGCGAGACCGGCTGGGCGCCGAAGGTCTCGTGGGAGGAGGGCGTTCTGCGCACGATCCGCTGGTACGCGGAGAACCGCGAGCGGTGGAGCGGGCGCGTCGACTGGC